>MKUW01000028.1:429162-720502 GCA_001899005.1 Chloroflexi bacterium 44-23 | reverse complement strand
TTATAATAGAAAATTGTGAGGTCTTCTTCTGCCCAGCCGTAGATTTTCTCCGGGTCGTAATGCAGGCTGATGGTGAAATCCTGTTGAAATTCGGTCACGTTTTGCAGGCTCTTCATCCCCACAGCTACGATCTCGACCGGGTTGCCGCTCATCGAGTAGCCATCCACACTGGAGGGACTGGGGGAGCGGATGTCCATGTAAAGTGGTTCTGGCAGGGACTTGGCCGGGAAATTCAGTTCTACGCGGCCGTCATGTGAGACGACTTCTGCATCCTGATCGGAAGCGACTTCAAAGGAAGGGGAGGTCATCAGGACTGAATTGGAAAGCAATTCTTCTTCTCCGCTTTGAATGAAAACGTCCACCAGAAAGCCTTCCTCTAGTGCTTTATCAAGTTCCACGGGTGAGGTGAGTTCCAGGGAGTCCTGCATCTGCTCCACCGGCAGGGAAAGCCTGCTGAAATCGCCATCCTGATTGAGGCTGGCAGCTTCTTTGCTGGTCAACTGGCTGGGGAATTCGAGAACAGCTTGCAGGTCCGCGCGGGACTGTATGGTCTCGAACTGTTCGATCTCCCATGCGATATCGAAGGGAATGCCTGGAATGAGAAGCTGTGGGTTGGCTTTCAACCGCAGGTGCGGTGGGCGGGTGATTGCCTCAGCTTCCTGCTGCACCTGCTCTGAAAAAAGCGGAGCCGACTCGGATACTGCCGCATCCATGGGTACATTTACATTCGACCGCTGTGTGAAAAAGGCACTGGAAACGCTTTGCACAGCCAAACTGGTTATAACAAACAGATTCAGTAACGATTTCATCTATCCATCCTGCTCGCAATGAATAAATCGTTTGATTTAAATAAAAGTGTACATTTTTTCACATATAAAATCAAACGCCGATAACTTACACATATCTTACAATCTAGTGGTCAGTCAAGCTGAAATGGATGGATAAAGTTGCTTCAACTTAATGCGAGCATCCTCTGTACGGAATTGCCAATTAATGATCACATGGACACTGTTTCGTTCATTCACTATGGCTTGGGTCTCCTTTTTGAGAAGGGTTTCATCGGGTATATGTTGTTTCAGCTTTCGGCTAAAAGCGCTCAACTCAATTTCTGCCATGTCCAGCCAACTACCATGTTTGGGCGTGTAATGAAATTCCAGCTTCTTGAGAATCCGGCGAGCTTCTTGGGGCGGGAACGCTTCGGAGGTTATCCAAAACAATGCGGATCAAGATTGCATCCGGATACAAGACATCTACCAACCATTTCATACATTCCGCAAAATCGAGCTTGGTTTGCCGTTCAGTAATTTGCACATAACGCTTTCCCGCCAATGGTTCATACACCATTAGCAAATTGCGCACACCATTGCGCTTATATTCATAATCATAGCGTTCCTTGCGTCCTGGTTTGCCTGGGTATCCTGTGCGCGTCTCTTCAATCAGTTGTTTCAATCCTTCATCAAAACAAACCTGCGGATATTTGGGATCATAGGGACGCTCATACTGGTCTAGAACATCTTCCATGCAAGCCACATATTCCGCACTCGCTTCTGGAATGCACCACATTTCCTTCTGCCAGGGCTTTATTGCGTTTTTTTAAGTGTTCGACGAATGGTTTCGTACGAAATCGACTCCACCACATCTAATTCCACCATCTTTCCAGCCAATAATCGCAGAGTCCAATGCTCGTGTCCTTCCGGAACCTGGCTGCAAGCTGTCGCAAGTAAGGCCGCTTCTGCTCTACCATCCAATTTGCGTTTCTGACCGGGCCGCGGATCCTCATTCAATGCTTTCTCCATACCGCCCAGTACAAACCGTTTTCGGATACGTTCCACGCAGGGAGGACTAACATTCAGGGCTGACATAATCTGTGGGTCAGAAAATCCTTCGTTAGCTTTTAGCAAGATCATCGCCCGTTTCATCTGGCGTGCTTTGATTTTGCCTCTCCTTGTCATTTCCAGCAATGATTGCTGTTCTTCGTCATTTAGATTGATAAGATACAGTTTCTTTGGCATTTTGAATGTCTCCTTGCTCACTTTGGTTGAAAGGATTGTTCCATCTTATCCAGTATGACTGACCACTAGTACTTTCATAAATACTATGATCTGTTCCTGACTTGACAGGAAAGCCGCTCACCTCTATAATTTACATACAATACTCCGGTAGAGTATGGGTTAAGTGAGGAGAAAAAAGTAATAAGTAATAAGTCTGAATTCAATGGTCAAAGATTTTTTCACATCTCTCATCAATCTCACTCTTTACTCTTTACTCTTTACTCTTTACTCTTTACTCTTTACTCTTTACTTATTACTTTTCACCAATCACCAATCACCAATCACTCCCGCTAACAACGAATAACAAGGTACACAGAATGCCATTATACGAATACGTTTGTGCCGACTGTGGCCAGCCATTTGAGAAAATGATGCGCTTCAGCGAATTAAATCAGCAGCCCAACTGCCCAACCTGTTCCAGTACGAACACTAAAAAACAGATCTCTCTCTTTGCCAGCTCCGGCAGCTCCAGCGCCAGTATGCTTACCGGCGGTAGTGCCTCCTGTGGTACTGGCGGCGGACGCTTTCGTTGAGGGGGATAAGGTGAGCACCTGCGTGCCAGGTGGAAAATGGATTAGAAATGAATATCAATGATCAGGCAATAAAAGAAAATCTTGTTAACCGTTTAAAGCGCATTGAGGGGCAGGTGCGCGGTGTACAAAGCATGCTGGAGAATGAGCGTCAGTGCCGTGAGATTTTGCAGCAATTAACCGCGATCCGTTCAGCAGTGCTGGGTGTCAGTACGCTGTTGATGGAGAACTACATGTCCGATTGTTTCCTGAACCTGGAAGAGAAAAATGATCAGGAACGCCAGGCTTTGCTGGATGATATGTTAAGAATGATCAGCAAAGCTGCATGAAAGGGCAATGAAATGGGTACGGTAAAAGTACAATGGCTGCCGGGTGGGATGACTTTCATCGGCACCGATTCGACCAATCACTCGGTGGTGCTTTCGACGCCGGCCGATAATAAAGGGATGAAACCATCAGAACTATTACTGGTGGCAGTCGCTTCCTGTACAGCCGTGGATGTGATAAACATCCTCGAGAAGCGTCGCACGCCATTGAGCGGGCTTGAGATCGAGGTCAGCGGAGAGCAGCACCCTGAACCGCCCTGGGTTTATCAAAAAATTCATATTTTTTACCGCCTGTGGGGCAAGCATCTGACCCCAAAATCAGTACAGATGGCGATTGAACTTTCCGAAGAAAAGTACTGCTCGGTCTCAGCTACCGTGCGCGGCGTGGCAGCCATCAGCACGTCATTTGAGATTATGGAAGATTGATGGTTAGTGAATTGGCTGCTTAGTTGAATAGTTGATTGGGCGCTTAGTTGAATAGACGCTTAGTCGCTTGGTTGATTAGTTGATTGGTCGTGTATTAAAATGTTCAATTAGTTGGTTAGTTGTTGACGTAAAAATCTGTAGTGAAGTCACATTATTTTTCCATTTGCTCGAACAAATCAACAAACAACAAACAACAAACAACAAACAACAAATCAACAAGCCAACAAATCACCAGTTCCCCCAAGAAAACGTATAACTAAAGGCCCTAGGCTTTCTTGACTTATGCATTACAATATAGGCAATAATCCCCCTATTGGAGGCAGTTATGGAAAATTCTGTCCAATTCAGCCGTAATTACAGTGATTTAAGCACTGAACGCGGGTTTCAATTTGAATTCTTTTGTGATCGCTGCGGAAACGGTTTCCGAACCCAGTTTAAAAGCTTTGGGATGAGCGCTATCACGGGTGCGGTTGATGTGGCTAACAGCCTGTTTGGAGGAATCCTCGGGCGGGCAGCCGATGTTACTGACCGGGTCAGCTCGGCCAGCCGTGAAAGGGCGCATGATCAGGCTTTTATTGAAGCTACCACGGAACTTCGCCCCCAATTTATGCAATGCCCGCGCTGCAGCAATTGGGTATGCAAACAAAGCTGTTGGAATCACAAAAAAGGCCTTTGCAAAGAATGTGCACCTGATCTGGGCGTTGAAATGAGCGCTGCGCAGAGTTCACGCTCTGTGGAAGAAGTCTGGGCACACGCTGCCATGGCTGAGGAAGATAAAAAATTGGCAACAGAAAACTGGCGTGAAACGATCCGCGCCTCCTGCCCGCAGTGTAACGCCCCGCTGGCGACCAATGCCAAATTCTGTCCGGAATGCGGTGCCAAATTGAAGACGAGTGCTCACTGCACCGAATGCGGCGCAAAGCTGGAACCTGGTGCTAAGTTTTGCGGAGAGTGCGGGACTAAGACCGTTCAATAGGCTTGTGATTAGATGATTAGTTAATTTGTGATTAGTGGTTAGATGATTAGTGATTAGTCAATTTGATGGTTAGATAATTAGTGGACGGTGATCTGGCTGTTTTTTGCTCTCCCTGGATGAATTTAAATATCATATCTTAAGGCATTGACTCGGCTAATGCGTTGGATATAAGCCAGTCGTGCCATTGCGAGCCCAGCAAAGTGGTCAATGAATGAATGACGATGATTTTCCGCCGATCATTCTGATTTTATAAAACCATTTTCCCACATTAAAACATTCAAGCATTCTCCTTTCTTTCAGACCTTTGCTAATTGGGTTGTCAAAGCGGACGCAGCGAAGCAATCTTTCTCACATAAAGCAGGATTGCTTCGTCGGGCGTTAGATACCCTCCTACTCATAGCATTGGGGCGTTACGAATAACTTGAGAAACAGAATTGCAAAAATCCTTCCTCTCGAGGGGATGATAATTTTTTCACATGAGATCTCGCCCATCAGCCAACTGCTGCTGCTCATAACAAAACTCAAACGTCGCAATTCAACCACTCTCGCAAATGGGCTCTCTCGCTCCGATTCACTTTGGGCTTTTCGACTAGGTGCTGTCCTACCCAATTACGAGTTTGTTATTTCTGTTCTTAATGACGCTCCGTGTCATTGGATGGTCTCGCAATGACAGTATTCGATCAGTCTTCATTGGTTTCAATTAATGGGTCAAATAAGCAAAGACCTGTGGCTATTAATTGTCTTGTTGGGGCAAACGAATGATATTGAGAAAAAAGCATTTGATACTTGATGAATGGCTGATTGGTTTGATATTTCTGTTAAAGCCACACAATAAAAAAGATACAAAACTTGCTTTTTAAAATCCTTGACAAACATTATGTAAATAGATCGAATTATGATAAATTTATGTGAATTCCAGCATATTTTCAATCTTATATATGCGAGAACGTTGCTAAAAAATATTTAGTTTGGTTTTTAATTATTATTAGTCAGAGAGGGAGCAAGACGATGAAGAAAAGTAAAATTGGTTTTTGGTTTGTTATCCTGACAGTTATTTTTGCAACATTGGCGTGCAGTTTCAGTGCATCAACCGCCAAGGTCACCGATGCGGTCATGACATCGGACGAACAGGGCCAGAATCAGACATCTGTATACGGGCCAACAGATGATTTTTACTGTATCGTCAATCTGGCGAATGCGCCAGATGATACCAAAGTAAACGCTGTCTGGACAGCCATTGATGCGGAAGGAGTGGATGCCAACACGGTAATTCTAGAGAAAGAACTGGTTAGTGGGTCGGACACATTGACTTTTTCCTTGACCAACGACAATTTGTGGCCTTCGGGGAAATATAAAGTTGATATTCAATTGAATGGAACCACTGTAAAAACGGTTGAATTCCAGGTAGAGTGATCGCCTTCTACGCAGAATCCCTGGCGCTCCTAAAAATGGAGCGCTTTTTACTTTAAGAAAGTATTGACGGCCAGGTTAAATCATGCAATCGGCAATTTCCTGCTCTGCCTTTAAGTCAGCAACGAAGGAGTTACTAGTGCTCATCGAGTTGAATAGCCGCATCTTTTCGGCTTCTTCCGAACCCTTTTCGGACTGGCTACTATTCAGCAAAGTAATAAAACTGGTCTGATCAATTTTCTTTATGTAGCTACCCAATCTTTATAAAAACGATCGCAGTGCGAAGCACTCTCTTTTGACACCAGCTTTCAATTTGAAGGAGATTTCCAAGCTACCCAAAGCACAAGAATGGCGGCTTGCAATGGTATGAATGAGCAGTTCCCCCTTTTTATAATTTGAAGTCGACTTACCGGTGTCTTTCCTGCAGATCCGCCGGGTGGATTCCCAGTTCATCGGCTGAGACACGTAGACCGTGCAGATCGGAAAAAGTCAGGTTACGATCAGCAAATTCAGGGTGGTGGGACTGCAAGTTTTCAAACATATAGACATAACTGTTGCTAGCGCGAGTTCGCCATTCGAGCCCGATTGCAATGGCAGCTTTCTTAATGGCAGACCCGTTTGGACCTTCGATTTCAACAAAATGGCCATAAGGGAGCTCATCCAGCACGACCAGGGTCTTCATGAAACTGTATGTGGTGCGGAATTTTTCATATTGCATAATCACCTCATACCCGAGTGCTTCCAACAGGCGGCGGGTGGTATCAAAATCGTCAACCACAACTTCAATCTCCTGACGGACGCTGACATCCTTACCCGCTTCGGCTGCTCCTTTGAAGGTAAGAATATTTTGAGTATCCCTTCGCAGGCGTAAGACATTGCGCAGGTCTCGCAATTTACCGTCGGCTTCATCGAAACGCAGATTAACCTCGAAAACACGATCCTGTATCAGTTTGGCGCCTTGCGCCAGCAGGCTTTCTTGAATAGCCGGCAAATTGAGTACATAGAATTTTGCTTCAATTTCCTGATCACTTTGATTTTTCATTGTTTCCTATTCTCTTTGGGGCGGTGTACAGGTACAGATAACCATACATGAATCCAAGTAAAACCAAACTGGCCACCAGACGGAATAGCCAGGTACTGAAGGCGGCCTGGTTGCGGGTAAAGGCCAGGTAATCAAACCACCAATAAAGGACAGCCGCGCCAACGCTGATCTGCACATAGCGCTTGGCCCAATCCAGACGCAACCAGAAGACCACCAGCGCAATTGTCATCCCAATTCCGATTAGTAATCCGCTTACGAGCGTATACAACGGCCCCGGTGAAACTTGTAATTCCAGGAGGTACTGCCATTGGTAGATGCTCTGTCCGAAGCGCAACCATCCATAGGTGGCCATCAAGAGCAAGATCAGGCTGAGAAGCTTGAAGAGAAAGGGGCGTTTTTTGGGTGAGATGTGCTTGGATGGCATGCTTATTCCAGGTCGGGCAAGAAGCGGATTTCAAACAAATGTACGTGAGCAGGTTCCGGCTCATTCTCATTATAGACCCGTACGATGGCTTTTTTGAGAGGCTGTGTCAGGTTGAGATCAATGGTTACATCACGTGGGTTCGGGTTTTCCTGTGTACTAACCCCAAGATGCATTGGGACGTCATTCATATCGGGGTAGAGTTCCAGTTCAATCCGGGTCGGCTCGCCACCAACGCGCACCAGCAATTGATTGACAGTACGCGGTTTTGGGAACTCGAACACCAGCGTAAATGGATTGCTTTCCCAGGTGCGTGCTACTGTAAGCGCATCTCCGTCGAAGAGATCGGTTATGCTGCCCATATCGAGTGTGGAGTAATGCACTATTGCCAGAGATCCATCTTGCAGAAGCGCATCCGTTCTGACCAGGTTGCGACGGGCGGCCTGCTCTCCGGCAAAGATTTCAGCGATGTCATCCACATATTCCAATTGCACGAAATAAAAAGCGGGACTGCCATCCGGGTTGCGGAGTTCCTTGCGGGTAGTAATGTTCTGGAACTTACCGCTGGCGAGCATGTCATCATGCTCATTGGGCGGCAAAATCAACACGGTGTCTTTATCCAATGGGCGGTAGTCACGGGTGTAACTATCGATGCTGGCCAGTTCAAAAGGCACAGGATCGGCAAAAAAGTAACGCTCCAGGATATCGGTGCCGTTAGCCCAGGCCGGGCTGAGCACGAATTTTATGTGCGGGTCGGCTGCCAGATCTTTTTTGATCTTGCCAAAGACCTGCCGGGCGCCATATTGCATGCCATAGAGGCCATAATCTGTGAACCAGAGCGGCCCGTTTCGCAAAGCATCCACCAGCATACTGGTATTGGCAGCCAGCAATCCAGTGAACACTACCAGCGGCAAAAGCATACGTGCACGCTTATTCTGAAAGGTGGCAGCCCAACGAGTCCTGGCCACCCAATCAGCCACGGTCAATAACCCCTGAACGGCCAGCAATGTAGCGGGGAAGACCATAAAAAGTGCGCGTGTGATGCCCAGCTGAGCCAAAGCAGCACCAGCCGGGGCAGCCAGCAGTGCAATCAGGATCAATCGATGACGACTAGAGCGCAAATTTGCCAGGCAATTACCCAGCCCGATTGCAATCACGGGTAAGGCCGGCAGCCAGAGATGCCCGTAACCTTTCATGACATGGCGTGGCAAATCGACTGGGTTGGTGAAGAACCAGTAATAGGGGTTCAAGGCACGCACATATTCCAACCCGCTAGCCGTTAATTTTTGCAAAAAACCCACGTCAGAAGTCCAGACAGAGCCAACGATTTGCAGGTGATACTGGACTTCACCGGGGTGCAGCCAGATGAAGCGCAGGTAGGGGGTCAGCAGCAGCAAGGATAGCAGCGCGACCTTAAGCATAAGTTTGCGATTCTGCCAGTGATAATGGAGATCATTAAGGAAGAAAGCTGCCAATGTCAGGCTGACCACCACCTGAGCCGGGGAATAACTGTAGAATGCCAGGGCTGCAAAAAGGATTGCCAAATAGATATATCCACGCGAGCGGAAACGGTAGAGTGCGTAGGCCAGCCAAAAAGCGCTGTAAAAACTGACCGCCAGTGCGGTTTCGAAAGCTGTGCGGCTATGTAGAAACCAGGCGGGCATGACTGAAAGCAGCAAAATGGCCAACCAACCGCTTTTGCGTGGAAAGACCCACTCAAATGTTAAGCCGGCTGCCAGAGCTGCCAGCACGCTAAAGATGGCTGCGACAGCGCGGGTTACGACAATCTGCTTGCCAAATAACAGCGTTGGCAGAATTTGAATATAAACTGACGGTCCCAGGTTGTATTGGTAGCTATTCTTGAAGTAAGTGGGCAAGAATTCACCGGTCTCGCTGCGCAGCCCATCGCGTACAAAATCGGCTGCACGCACTGCCTGGACCGCCTCATCGCTGAAGAAATAGATCGGGAATTGATCCAGTGCAATCAAACGCACCGCCAGGTAAACCAACAAGGCCAGCAGAAAAAGGAGGGTGGAGATTTTGGGTAGAGTGCGTGCATGCATAGCTTGATTCTACCCATTTTTGTCGGGGAGAGGCAGGTGTTCCAGTGGGTTTTTTTTGCTCCAGGTTTGAAGTCTTGCCTAAGAGATGCAGTTAAGTATCTTTTGGCCAGAGTTTACATACTATTCAGCATTACGTTCAAAATTCCGTGGCCATACAACGACCTAATTCTTCCTAATTAATATTTGGGAGGTCGGCATTATATTGTCGCTGACCTTCAATGCTATAATTTTCTATATCTTTTCAATAAAACGGGGTTGAGGAGTGTTTTTGGGCAGGCGATCGCCCGCCCAAAAACACTCTGACCTTAATTTTTGAAAGGATACAATCTTCTTTATTACTGTTTTCGGAGTGGAAATGCAGCGTATTAGCAAGTTTTCCCAAAAAGTGTATCAAAAAATATATACAGTTATCGCACCAGTAGACAGTTTTGTTGTTTATGCGCTTGTTTTGTTCCTGGTTATGTTTGCTGCTTACAATCTTATGATCAAGAATATTGGCTATTATTATGATGATTGGGAGGGTGTTTTACTACAAAAACAGAATTATTCCTTTTCACAGATCTGGAATTATTTTTTGATCGACCGTCCTTTTTCTGCTCTGGTTCACTTTGTACTTAACCCGCTCCTGGGTGCAAAACCTGCAAGCTGGCGCATTGCAGGCATGCTGATTAATTGGGCAGCCATTTTATTTATTGTAAAATCTTTGTTACGCATTTGGCCAAAACGGATTATGGAAATTGGCTGGATTGGACTGCTGTTGGCGGTTTATCCGGGCATTACCCGCCAATTCGTTATCCGGACCAGTATGGTGCATTATATAAGCATGCTTTTATTCAGTATTTCAATCTGGTTAATGATTAAAGCTGTACAGGAACGAGAGCATCGCTGGGTATTATTGGCTGTATCACTGGCCTTATCTTTGCTGCAAATGCTGATAATTGAATACTTCGCTGGCCTGGAGCTGATACGAGGTCTTATTTTATTTTATATTTTTAGGAAAGACGGAAAGACTATCGGGAAGGCATTGAAAGATGCCTTTTATTTTTGGATTCCCTATTTATTCATCTTTGGAATATTCATCTTTTTTCGATTGTCCATTCTACCAGGTATCCAACCGGAAGGTTTGGTGTCAAAAAATACACCCGGGATTTTAACTGCGTTGATTTCAAATCCAATCCAAACTTTAATCCACCAGGTGGAAGTGATTCTTAAAGATGTTGTCTATGCCGTGCTATATGTATGGTCGCAAACCATTGTACCTGAGCAAATCGACTTGCAGGCTAAGGCAACTTTGGTATCTTGGCTAGTTGGAGCGATAGCTGCTTTGCTCGCTGTCATCCCGATCTATATCTGGCAACAGAAAGTAGGAGCCGATGAAACAGAAGAACCTTATCCGTTCTTCGTCTTTATGCTGTGTGTCATCGCAATACTTTTGGGTGGGTTGCCAATTTGGGCTGTTGGTCGCGAGGCGATTAAAGGGTTGTGGGCAAGCCGTTATTTGTTTGGTATCGTGATGGGAGCTGTTCCTTTGGTGGTTCTCGCTCTGTCCTGGGGCACAAGCAAACAACGCCAAAAAAATCTTTCGATCGCCTTAAGCCTATTGTTAATGTGTTCGGTTGCTTTCCAATTCCGGACGGGAAAAACATTCGCGCTGACATGGCATTACACAAAGGATTACTTCTGGCAATTGAAATGGCGGGCGCCTTCGTTAGTACCCGGCACGTTCATATTGTCACCGTATACCCCATACCAATTCAGTGCGGATTACGAAATTGCTTTTACAACCAATGTGTTTTACGATGAGGGTAATTCAAATGTAAATGTCTCCTATTGGTGGTTCGATGGGCCGGATGATCTGTTGAATATTTCAGAAGGGGAGTATCCAGATCAGATGGAGATTGATCACAAGTTCAGAAATATATCATTTCAATCGGATATGCAGCATGCGCTCGGAGTTCTCTATAAGCCTTCCAGAGGATGTCTACAGGTTCTGGACACGGCTTATTTAAAAGAACCTCTATTACGCACAGAAGAACAACAATTATTTCCCGTATTAAATAGCGGATTGATTCTGAATGACCAGACACCTGTTCCATTGGATATATTTGGCCCCGAACCAGACCGAACCTGGTGCTATTACTACCAATCAGCCGAGCTTGCCAGATCAAATGAAGATTGGCCGGATGTCATTAAAAACTGGGATATTGCCAATTTGGCAGGTTTTAAAGCAACTTATGGACCGGAATACCTGCCTTTTCTTGAAGCCAATGCCCGTCTGAATCAGTGGAACGATGCTGTGAAATTAACCGAAATAGCAATGGCAACCACGGAAAAAATGGAACCATTTTTGTGTGCAAATTGGGAGAGGATTATGGGCAGCACACCTGCCTCTCAAGAGAAAAACATTGCCTACACAAGCGTGATGAGCTCGCTTAACTGCTCCTCTTTGGTTGAATAACCGCTAATAATGAATTCTTGCTGGAAGACGAAAAATTTCAGCCTTCTTAATTCAACTACCTCAATTGACCAGGGAAGCCATGCTTTACGAAATGACAGCGCGGGATCTTGTTAATCTCATAACTTAAAAGTTGAAAAATAACTGAAGTTCGACCCTCAGCGTTCCCATATTCCCGGTGTGAGCACTGTAATTCTATTCTGCGCGTGAAGAGAGACTTGAAGGTATCACAGCGTAGGTCTTTACAAGTAGATATCAGAGTTGAAAGTATTATGAACCAAGTATAAAACTCATTTTCAAGGGTAGTCAACCATAGTATTTACGAAAATTGGTGTTGAGTAAGATTTAGTCTTCTGGGATTGGTATTCACTTTGTCATAGATCGATTTGATCGATTGGAAATGTCGATTCTAATTTAATCAAAATTCGTGTGTTAAAATCCATAACCAAAATAAGGTAGCGGTGCTAAAATTGAAGGGAGAGGAGTGGCTATGAAAGATACCATTTGGGATTTATTAAGCATCATCATGCTGTTACTGGCAGGCCTGGCAGCTATTTTTATGCTGATTCTGTTTGCCAACCCGTATTCCTTTCTGAACCCGCTGCCTCCGGCTGAGTTGCCACCATTACAGGTATTGCCGACAGCGACTGCCACCTTGAAACAGCTACCGGGTGTCTGGACACCGACGCTGGGCGATGGGGTTGGACCTACATTCGATCTGACAAGCACCAAACGCCCTTCTTCCACCCCTTTGCCCTCTTCAACCGGGTTTCGCCTGCCGACAGCCACCTCCACATTTACACTCACTCCAACCGCCACGGATACGGCTACCTTTACAGTCACTGCTTCACAAACAAAGACCTCTACTCTTACATTGACACCTTCAGCGACATTCACATTTACCGCAACTCTTACGACCTCACCGCCTGACACACCTACCGCCACCGACGTGCCACCCACTGATACTTCTGAGGCTTACCCCAACCCATAAGCACCTTCAGGTATAATTGCTTGCAGGTCATTACATGCTTGTCAAATTGAAATGGGTCAAGTTTTAATTTTTTCTGCCCTTATTTCAAACCGGCACACAGATAGGAATAAATTATGAAAGAAGAAATCAGCGTTGAGGTATTCAACCACCTGGTCGGCCTGGCGGCGTTGGAACTGGATGCGGAACAGGCCACCTACCTGCGCCGTGAGCTTAACTTGCAACTGCAGGTCATCCACGAGTTGGAAGCCATTCCTCTGGAGGAGGACTTAAAAATCAATGCCCATGGAGTTAAGTACGAAGCCTCCATTACCCCGCAACTGCGAGCAGATGAATGGATTCCCTATGAAGATGTTGAAGCGATCCTCTCTCAGGTACCCGAGCTGCGTGATCGCTTTGTGGTTGTGCCGAACATCCCGCACGAGAAATTGGATTGATGACCATGCAATTATGTGATACCCCCGCACACGAACTGAGTATTTTGCTGCGTAAGAAAAAGATTTCGGCCAAAGAGATTGTTGAATCCTGTCTGGAGCGTGTAGCTGCCGTGGATGGTCGCCCAGGCAGCCTTGACCCAGGCGAGAACAGCTCGCAAGACAACCAGAGCGTGCATGCCATGATCACCCTGACGGCTGAAAAAGCACTGGCACAGGCGAAAGGTTTGGATGATAAGGTTGCGCGTGGTGAGCCGCTCGGCAGCCTGGCGGGTGTGCCCTTTACTGTCAAAGATATCTTTTGCGTCAAGGATACACTTACTACAGCCGCCTCGCGCATGCTGGCCAACTTCCGAGCACCATACACCGCCACAACTGTCGAACGTATGCTGGCGCAAGATGGTCTGATGATTGGCAAGGTCAACCTGGATGAATACACCTTTGGTTCTTCCAATGAATCGACTGCGTTCCAACCCGCCCCGCGTAACCCGTGGGATACTAACCGGGTGCCGGGTGGATCCTCGGGTGGATCGGCTGCCAGTGTAGCTGCCGGTGAGGCTGCCATTTCGCTGGGAACCGATACGGCCGGTTCCATTCGGCAGCCAGCCGCTTTTTGTGGTGTGGTCGGGATCAAACCCACCTACGGGCGCGTATCTCGTTACGGCTTGATTGCCTTTGCTTCCTCGCTTGATTGCCCCGGTCCGCTGGCTCGTAATGTGACCGATGCAGCCATGCTGCTTAAGGCGATTGCCGGGCCGGATCGGCAAGACGCCACTGCCGTCACCAAAGCAGTACCCGATTATGTGGGCGTTTTGGATCAGGGGGTTAAGGGCTTGCGTATTGGGCTTTCGGAAGATTACTTTAAGATTGTCTATATGGACGCAGAGACAGGTGAGATGCTGCAAAAACCTGTACCGGACGAAGTACGGGCGGCGGTTTACCACGCGGCCGAAATCCTAAAGGCGCAAGGCGCTGAAATTATCGAAGATGTGCCCATGCCCAACACACGTTACGCTATCCCGGCCTTTTTTGTGATCAGCCGTGTGGAGGCAGCCTCCAATTTGCACCGTTTTGATGGTGCCAAATACGGCTATCGAACAGCTCAGCCAAAAAGAGATCTGCGCGAAATGTATCAGGCTACCAGAAACGAAGCCTTTGGTTTACAACCCAAGCTGCGTATTTTGATGGGTATGTATGTCAGTGCTGCCCAATATTCGGAACAGTACTATAGCCGCGCACTCAAAGTTCGTACCTTGATCCGGCGTGATTTCGAGAATGTTTTCGATCCCGGTAGTTCCTACCATCTGGATGCGCTGCTGACCCCAACCACGCCCACCACAGCCTTCGAAATGGGTGCTGTTTACGGTGACTCAGTTTTAATGCAATATGCTGATCAATTTACTGTTACAGCTAACCATGCTGGTATTCCGGGCATGACCTTCCCGGCTGGTCTGGGTGCGGATGGTCTGCCGCTAGGTGTGCAATTACTGGGGCCGGATTTCAGTGAACCGATTCTGCTGCGGATGGGCCGCGTATTTGAAGAAGGCACTCAGGCAGAAGCCTGGCGCTTGCAAAAGCCGCAAGTGTTGCGCGGGTTGGCGTAGGCGATATGCGTAAAGATGAAGGAGGTTCACATTGAGTGAATACGAACTCGTAATTGGCCTGGAAACTCATATCCAGTTGAATACTGTTACCAAGATTTTTTGTGCCTGTAAAGCCGATTCATGGGAAATGGAACCCAATACCAATATTTGCCCGGTTTGTGCCGGGCTGCCAGGTGTGCTGCCTGTCTTAAATGAAGAGGTGCTACGCAAAGGCGTGCTGCTGGCGTATGCCATGCACTCTGAAATTCGTAATGTTTCTTTTTTTGATCGCAAAAACTACTTCTACCCGGATTTACCCAAGGGTTACCAGATCACCCAATATGACATGTCCCTTGGCAATGGCGGATATATGGATCTGTTCATCCCAGAAGATGCCGGGGCAACCCGCCGGGTTTCGATCACCAAGCTTCATCTCGAAGAGGACGCCGGTAAAACCAAGAACGCCGGCAGCGAGCGCCTGATTGACTTCAACCGCTGCGGCGTCCCATTGATCGAAATGGTGACCGGGCCTGACCTGCGTTCGGCTGCCGAGGCTGCCCAATACCTGACGCGTTTGCGCCAATTATTGCGCTGGCTGGGTGTATCTGAAGCTGATATGGAAAAAGGACATTTGCGCTGTGATGCCAATGTCTCCATTCGGCCGGTTGGTTCTACCCAATTGTTTACCAAGACAGAGATCAAGAATGTCAATTCAATTGAAAATGTGCGCAGCGCGATTGAATTGGAATATGAACGCCAGGTGCGCGAAGTCGAAGCGGGCAACCGAATCCAGGCATGGACACTGGATTGGGATGACGAAAAGAATGAATTGAAGAAGATGCGTTCCAAGGAAACCGAAGCCGACTACCGCTACTTTCGTGAGCCGGATTTGCTACCGGTGCGTCTGAGCGATGAGTGGATTCAGGCTGTGCTGGCTGATTTCCCTGAATTGCCTCTGCACCGCAAGCAGCGCTTCTTAACAGATTATCACCTTACGGAATATGACGCTGACCTGCTCACCACCGATCGCCAGCTTTCGGAATACTTTGAAAGCGCCGTGAAAGTCTATGGCGGCGACCCTAAAAAGATCGCCAATTATCTGATGAATGATGTCCTGCGCATGCTGAATGAGAGTGGCAAGAGCGCGGCTGACACCCGCCTGACCCCCCAATACCTGGCAGATATTGTAAAAATGGCCGATGCGGGTAAAATCAACGCCTCGACTGCCAAGAATCTCTTAGTAAAAGTGGAAGCAAGCGGACAGGCACCGAATGAGATTGTGGCAGCCGAAGGGCTGGGACAGGTCCGCGATGATGCAGCCATCCGCGCGGTGGTTGAGAAAGTAATTGCTGGTAACCCGAAAGAAGTTGAAGCCTATCGAGCCGGCAAAGAAAGCCTGATTGGCTGGTTCACCGGCCAGGTCATGCGCGAAATGCGCGGTAAAGCTGATCCCAAGCTGGCACAGGAGATTTTAAAGGAGATTTTGGGGAGTTAGTTGATTTGGTGATTAGTTGATTGGGTAATTAGTTGTTTGGTAATTGGTGAGTAGTAGTTAACTGAAAAGGGTTATTCAAAACTGGTTGGATAAGATTAAGGTTGGCTGATTTCCAGAATAAAGCAACTTATAATTCTTGCTACGAGCTCGCAAAGAGTGCTGCCGAAGGCACGCACAGCAAGCAAACGGCTACTCCCTATCCCAAGCTTCTTTCAAGCGCTGGTAGCTCTTCTGTAAATCTTCGGGTAATACACGAGTTTGGGCTGTGACGGACATGAAATTACTGTCACCACGCCATCGCGGGACGATGTGAAAATGAAGGTGCTCAGCAATTCCGGCTCCGGCATCTTCCCCGATATTAACACCGATGTTAAAGCCATTTGGCCGGTATACTTCCCGAATTACCTTAGTCGCCCTGGTCAGCAGCTCCATAATCTCAGAGCGGCATTCCACGCTCAGATTTTCATATGAAGGGACATGCTGGTAAGGCAGCACCATTAAATGCCCGCTGGTATAAGGGTAGCGGTTAAGCATCACAAACGCATTTGTAGCGCGTGCCAAAATCAGGAATTGCTTGTCTGCGTTTTGGCTGAGGGCATGGCAAAAAGGGCACTGCGGCTCGTTTTCTTTATCATTGATGTATTGCATGCGCCAGGGTGACCAGAGATAATCCATATGGTTATTGTACTAAAAAAATTCGGCAGGCAAGTATGATTGGAGAAGGTCAAATATGTGAGATAGAGCACCTATTCGGTTGACACCCTTAAACAGGCGCGGTATGCTTAATTGATGTTTACACAGGGCAACTTATTCGGACCGCGTATATTAACCGTCTCAGGTGTCACGCAATATCTGCGGGCCTTGCTGGAAGCTGATGAGATTTTGCGGGATGTCTGGATCTCCGGGGAAATCTCAACTCTTTCCACGCCCAGCTCGGGTCATATCTACTTTACGCTGAAAGACAGTGGTGCTTCCCTGCGCTGCGTGATCTGGCGTGCTCAGGCCATGCGGATGCGTGCACAATTGCAAAGCGGTGCTGCGGTGGAAGTACATGGTGCTTTCAGTATCTATGAAGCCGGCGGCCAATATCAATTGTACGTTGATGCGGTGCGACTGGCCGGTGAAGGATTTCTATATCAGGAGTTTTTACGCCTGAAAGCACGCCTGGAAGCGGAAGGCCTTTTTGATGAAGAACGAAAGCGTCCACTGCCTGCTTTCCCAGCCCGCATCGGCATCGTCACCTCTGCAAGCGGGGCCGCCTTGCAAGACATGCTTAACACCCTCCAGAATCGCTTTCCGCTGGCAGAGGTACTATTGGCAGCTACCATGGTACAGGGTGAAGAAGCTCCCCTGAAAATTGTTCAGGCTTTGCATACCCTCAATGCAATGCAAAATGTTGATGTCATCCTGGTAGCGCGCGGGGGTGGTTCGCTGGAGGATTTGTGGGCATTTAATGATGAGCGTGTGGTGCGCGCAATCGTTGCCTCGCGCGTACCGGTTGTGACCGGCATTGGCCATGAGACTGATTTTACCCTGGCTGATTTCGCGGCTGACCTGCGTGCTCCTACTCCGACCGGTGCGGCTGTATTGGCCACTCCCGATCGGGCGGATTTGTTACGGCAGCTATTTTCGCTGAACGCCAGCCTGGTTAACGCGCTGGAAGATCAGCTGGATGAAAAGGAGCGAATCTTGCACCAGATAGAACAGCGTCTGGCCGTGCTCTCACCCCTGGGGCGCATCCGTAATGACAGTCAGCGGTTGGATGAAATGGCTCAGCGGCTGGAACGCATCAGCCTGCATCGCCTGGCTTTGCTGCAATCCAAATTGACCGGCAGCAAGCAGCAGCTGCAATCACTCAACCCCTTACAGGTTTTACAGCGTGGTTTCGCAGTTGTCCGCAGTGCTGACGGAACCATTTTACGCTCAGTTGATGGGCTGACCGGTGGAGAAAATGTTGATGTACGGCTGGCGCGAGGAGAGTTTAGCGCACAGGTTACGCAGATAAGAAAGAAATCATAAAAACCAAAGCCATTTATAATAGGATAGCCATCAAGGAGCGTTCAAAATGACAACCGAAAATGATATTGAAAACCTTTCATACGAGCAGGCTTTTGCGGAACTGGAGCAGATCTTAACCCGTATGGAGCAGGAGACTCTTGATTTGGAGCAATCTCTGGCATTATTTGAACGCGGTCAAAAGTTAACCCAATACTGTACCGATCTGCTCGAAAAAGCGCAGTTGCGCATGCAGCAAGTACAGATCAAAAGTGACCCAGCAGAAGACACGGATCAATAATTCATGATTCAAGAACTTATTCAGAACCAGGTTTTAATGGCTGGTTTATTAGGTTGGTTTTTGGGACAGTTTTTAAAGGTGCCATTTGAGTACTTAATGCACCGTCGCATGAATTGGGGCTTGTGGTTTAGCAGCGGCGGCATGCCCAGCTCACACTCCTCGCTGATGACTTCGGTGACGCTCTCAATTGGCCTCAACTATGGCTTCAGCTCACCACTCTTTGCCCTGGCCTTTGCCGTCTCGATGATCGTAGTCTATGACGCTACCGGTGTACGTCGACAGGCGGGCATTCATGCTCAAAAGATTAACATCATCTTTGAAGAGTTTCTGCGTGGCGAACCGATTGAGATCGACAAGTTAAAAGAAGTGTTGGGCCACACTCCCCCCCAGGTGGTCGGCGGGGTTGTGCTGGGGCTGATCGTGGCGTTTGTGGTCAAGGGGATTATGGGGTAGAAGCTGAAAGAGCAGGTGGGAAATGACGCGCCTAAGCCGGAAGAGCGGTGAACGGCAACGAGCAGTGCTCTCCCGGGAACTCCTACATATCAATCTTCTGCAAATTAATTTCTGAATCGATACAGTGGAAAAAATAAGCAGCCTGTGCTCCAGCTCCTTTTACTCTCCGGCGAAAGCGAAGCTGACGTAGCCATCTCCGGCACCCAAGCCGCTGATCAGGCTGCTGGTGCCATCCAATCCGGTCAGGCGTAATTGCCACTCAGGGGCGCTACGGTAAATAAAGATAAGGCGTTCGCTGGAAATCCATTGCCAGTTATCAGCCGGGCTGCTATCGACCAGGGTTACGCCTGCGACTCCACCTTGCGCCAGGTAGAGAGTGCGCGGGTCCCACCGGTAGTAGGCATAATGGCTCGAATCAGGGGCCCAGCCCGCAAAATTGTAATTTCCATTGGCCACTTCTCCACTGGCGCTGCCATCGTAGTTGGCAATTTGGACAGAATAGATGTTATCGCTGGCGCTGCCAACCTGTTGGGAATAGGCGATTTTGCTCAGGTCAGGGCTATAACTGGCGTAATTTAAGGGTGCAGTCAACAGACTGCCGAGTATATACGCCGGGCTGCCATCTACAGGCAATTGGTAGAGTGTGGCCGGCTGGGTGGGGTCGCCCAGTGAATCAGAATAGGGGATGCTGACGCGCAAAAAGCTGCTATCCGGCGCCCAGAGCGGCGTGGCGTGATAGGCAAACTCGCTGTAAGTAAGCACAGATGGATAGGTCAGTACACTGCTGCGGCGGTTGCTGCCATCCGCATATATCAGGCTGATATCGGTGGGGGTCACCAGAGCAATCTGGCTACCATCCGGGTTGTAGGTGTATTGCCCGCCGCTACCGGCTGGCAGTAAGTTAGTACGGCTGCTGGTAACCACATCCACCAGCCAGAGATCCTTATTGTCAAAAAAGCCTGGACCTTCAAATTGTGGTGCGGTCATAAATGCCAACGTGTGGCTGAGCGGAACGAACTGGACCATGGTAGGAAAAATCGAGACGACACCGGCTGGGTCAAGATCGGGATGCAGGGGCATGCTCTGGAAGTCGGCATAACTGACCAGCTGGTGTTCGTTGCTGCCATCAAAGGCGATTGCCCACAGACTGGTCTCGCTGAAATCGGAGGTTGTGCGCGAAAAGCTCACCCACTGCCCATCGTCCGAGAGCGCCACATCCTGAACATTTCCGGAATTAATAATCTTAAGTGGTGCGGAGCCCTCTTGCCAGGCCCACAGATTTTTTGCACGATCTGTAAATACGACGCGCAGAACCGCCGGTGGTGCAGTGGTGGCGGTAGGGATGGCGGCAGTCGTTTCAGTTGGGGCAGGCGTCCCGGTGGGCATATCGGTGGCAGCAAGCGTGGCTGCCGGGGCCATGGCGGTCAGTGTAGCCGCTACTGCTGTCTGGGCTGCATTTTCGACATCGATTGGCGTGGGTGTTGTTTGGATGGGCAGTGAACAGGCCAGGCTGGCCAGAACAATGGCTAAAATAGGCAAGATTAATTTGTAGGGAAAACGCATGGGGAAACTCCTGGCTGGGGTTTGCTGTTTGTAGCGAACTCGTATCTATTGATTGTAACGGGAATTGACCCTGCAGAAAGTGTTTGTGTAAGGGTGAGAGAAAATTAATTTCACTCAGTTAAGGATAAGGATTAGGATAGCGTCAAATTCCAGGCCCGAATGGTGCAATCTTCTGCAGATATCTTACCAGATGGTTTCAATCTGGTATTTTCTAATCTCCGGGTTGATTGTCAATAGGATCAGCTTTTCCATTTGGGACTGGGCGATTAACAAGCGGTCGAAAGGGTCTTCATGATAATGCGGCAAATTATAAACCTTAACCGTGTGACTGATTTGGATAGGGAGTGCTGAAAAATGGTTCGATTTCATACGACTGGCAATATAGGGTCCAGGTTCTTCAGGTAAGAGCAATCTGCCTTTACCAACTTTGATAGCAATTTCCCAGACGCTGGCAGCGGAAAGATAAATCTCATTGCTTCCATCGCTTATGATTTCCTTTACCATGGTTGATAATTGCGGATCGTTCATGTTCCACCACAGAAAAGTATGTGTATCCAGCAATGCTCTCATTGATCAAACTCAGGTAAAGGATCATCAAAATCAGGGTTAATAATTACCTTTCCCTCGTCCATTCCTGGAACGCGTTCAGAAATGTTGGTTACATAAGGCACCAACCGTGCTACTGGTTTACCCGCTTTTGAAATAATAATTTCTTCACCTGTCAATACGCGTTCAATTAAGCTTGAAAAATGGGTTTTTGATTCGTGAATATTAAACTTAGCCATCAGACACCTCTTTACTAATATAAACTAAGTCAAGGACTAAGTCAAGAGTGTAAAAGGAGATTATTTCTACTTTGGATGGGTAGAATTAAAAAAGGGCATGCAGCCAGTAGGCAAATATAGGAAGCTAAAATTGTGCTTTCTTTTTCAGTCTTTACTCCCAGGGGTTTAAGATGCTAGGTCCACAGGCATGGAAATCCGCCACATTGCGGGTGACTAAAATCAGATTATGCTGTAGAGCAGTTGCAGCAATTAAGGAATTCATGACCGGCATTGGTTGGCCAGATTTCTCCAGGCGAGCTTTAAGTGAGCCCCAGGTCAACAAAGTCAGATTCTCCATTGGTAGAATACGATCACCAAAGCGAGCCATTAAATCACTATTTACCCAAAGCAACAATTGGTTTTTGCGTTGAGAATCTGGTAGATGCTCAATGCCAAATTGAATTTCACCAAGGGTTACTGCACTGAGGAAAAGGGTCAGCTAGGATGTGGAAACTACCCATTGATCACTTTGGGTTCTAGTTTATGGCGTGTAAATTCTGAAATCGTGCCTAAAGTGAGCAAAAAGGTCATTCGTCAATCTAAATTGAGCGACCCTTATTGCCGACTCGTGCAATGGTTAGCCGGCTATTCGTCAGCTGGGAAGATAACAAGAATCCAGCTATGTTGTTCTCCGGTCAATAACCCAGTTCACCCATAATCGTATCTATCGACTTGGTCTGATTGCCCGCAGATGCATCACCCAGCAACTCTTCCCAAAATTGCTGATCATAGCGGCGTGAGCGGATCGGGATGGGCATGGGGACCCCCCACCCGAGCAGCAGCACTTCTTCAGCGGGTTGCAGACGAGAGAGCATTCCGCGCAGTGACTCGCGGCTGGCCAACCCAGAAAGAACGGCGGAGATATCGGCATCATCCCCGAGCCAGCCGCTAATGCGCGTGCCAAGCTGCGACATAACTTCGTCATAGATCTGTGAGGGACGCTGGTCAATGATCAGCAGGGTGACGTAATACTTGCGCATTTCACGGGCAATGGTGCTGAAGGTAGTCTGTGAGGCCATCTCGCGGTTGAGCAACTTATGGGCTTCCTCCACCACAATTACCAGCGGGCGCGGCTCCTGGGCATTCTTGCCGCGAAAGTCGTTGGTCTTTTTCTCCCAGGCGGCGCGGATCTGGCGGGTGAGGGTGTTGGTCACCAACAGGTAATCCAGGTCGGTTTCGTGATCGCCGAAAGAGAGCACGACGTGTTTGCCTTTTTCGAGGGTGAGAATGATTTCCTGCAAGGCGTTATTGGGTGGTTTTTGGCTGATATAGCTCAAGTTGAAAAGCCGCCCCAATTTGGAATGCAGCCCTTCAGCGGCGAAGGCGTTTACGCCGTTCTGGTTAGCCCAGTAAGCGACGCTATCCGGAGCGGGTATTTTTTTGCCTTTCTCATCTTCAATCAAAGCGCCATTTTTGAGCAGCTTAAACTCATGGAACCAGCTTTCCCGCCCAAAAGAATGCACCAGGGCATCCAGGGTGGTGGCGCTGGTTTCGCGCAGGTTAAGTTCACCGGCCAGCATGAGCACATCTTCAGGCGTGATTTGAGATTCAGCCAGTTGTAAATTGGAATCGGGGCTGAGTCCGCGCACTTTGCTGCCGGCACCCAGGCCGATCAGGGTCACCTTGCTGCCAAATTTTGACTTAAGCCCGGGCACTTTCTGATTGGTATCGGTAGCCTGGTCGTCAAAGCCATATTCGTTGTGCATGTCAAAGATGAGCAGTGAGGTGCGGTCATGGTGAATCAGGCCGGAGAGGATGATACGGGTCAGGAAGGACTTGCCGGTGCCGGTCGCACCAAAAATGCCGGAGGAGCGCTGCACAAATTTATCCAGGTTGATGCAGATGGGGTGACCATGTTCGCGGGTGCTGCCGACAATAAAGTTGCCTTTCTTGAGGGGATTACCGAAAATCTCAGCGACATCACCGGCGTGCGCGTTGCGCGTTTGGGCATGGTGGGCAGGTACTGTTTTGACCGGCATGGCATGGCTTTTATCTTCCGGGTGGGCCGCACGCCAGGTTTCGTAATCGGGGGAAGCGGGGTCTGGTCCGCGGTCGAGCATCAGGGCCGGCATTACTTCCAGGTTGGTGTAAAGAGTTTGGCCGTGCAGTAAGCTGGCCAGGTGGGCCGGAAAGCGATTTTCGCTCTGTTCGTCTGCAAAGCGCGGATCGGTTGCACCCAGCTGCAGGTTGGTCACCAGGCCGTAAAATTGATCATCACCCGATTCAACCACCACAAAACTGCCTTCACGCACCTGGCTGGCCGGCACGGTCAGGCGTACATTCAGATTATTCTTTAACCCACCGCCAACCACATATCCAATGTAAGGGGATTCCTGATCTGTCATCTCTTATTCCTCGCTCATTAATTGTGCGTCCGAAAGAGCCGCTAGCACGTTCATTAAGGTGGGGTAGTCGTCACGCAGCAGTGTGATCACTTCCTGGGTGGCGGCGTTCGCCCAGCCGGGGTTGTCTTGCCGGAGCTGGGCCAGAGCAGCCTGACGCAGGTGGCTGGCCAGAATTTCCGCGGCCGGGAAATCGGTACCACGCAGAATATGGCGAAAGTAGCCAAAATGGCCGCTGGCGGTGAACGCACACATCTCGACCGGAGTACACAGGTAGACATCCTCGAGGGTCAAAGGCGGGCGGGGCGGCAGCAGGTGGAAGATGTGCTCTCCCTGCTGGTAACCGGCAAAGATCATGCTGATCTCAACCGGCACAGTGCGGTGTAAGCGGTTGTCGGCGATTACTTCGGGACTGATGCTATCCGCGGTGACCAGCTGACGCACCAAACCGTCATCATCGATATGCATGTCATATAGGATGCCGTAGACCTGGTAGCCATGTGCCTGCGGGATGCGCAGCATGCACCCCAGCTGGGGCAACTCCAATTCGGATACACGGCAGCCAGCTACAGCTCCGCTGGTACTGGCGCGTAAAAGATAACCTATTTGATCGGTATTCATTGTCCAAACCTCGTTTTTCCCGGCAGGTTTTTGGCCTGCTGTTTTTGAGAAGTTTCCCCGGCAGAGAGACCCTGATTGAGCAGTTCCACCTGTAATAAATTGAGCAGTTGATTGCGCTCATCATACGATACCACGGCAGTCTCATGCGCGCGGTGCAAAATGTATGGGTAAGCCTTGCTGCCCATCTGGCGGCATTGTGCCAGCAGGGCATGCTGGATGGTGGCCAGAGTGCTTTCAGAGCCTGCCATCCAGGCCGGGATTTCTACCCGGACGATATGGGCTTTCGCGGTTCGCCCTACATTTAAATAGAAGAAGTGGATGGCCAGATCCCCGCCAAAATACTGGGCGGATGGTGATTTCAATTCGAACACAACTGACCGCTCACAGGGCTCCAGAAAGCTGGCAAACAACTCTGTATCCGGGATACCCACCAGGCTGCGCAGGCGGTCGGATTTGCCCAGGTCCTGCGCCGGGATGTTTTGCAACTCCAGCAGGCGGATGACCAAGTCTGAGCGTGGCTTATCGACATAACCGGCGGTGGCAATCCGTTTCTCAGCCATCTGGCTCAGGATGCTGAGGTATTCAGTGACCTGCTGTTTGTATTCCATTGAATTGCCCATCTCACGGAAAAGCTCCAATGGGCCGTCAGTCAGGGTCAGAACAGGGCTGGTTTCACCCTGGGCTGCTTTAAGCAGAGCGGTGCGTTCACTTGAATCACGTCGCAAGGCGATCGATTCTTCGCCAAGCAGGTGTCCCTGGGCGCTGTAGAGCTCATTAGCATATAACAGCTTGCTCTCAATCTGCTGACGGGGTGGTTCCTGCGCAGCCAGGCGAATCAGACCAACGTTAATGACACCGAACTGGACCGCCAGGTGGGCATCCGGGATGATTTGCGAGCCGTCGGCAGCCCACATCGTGACAGCAGGCTGGTTAAGATCCTCGGAAATTCGGGAATCGAGTGCTTGATCGGGTGGCAGGGCCAGTCGCAAATCAGGATTGGCGGCCAGGGCTTGATTGGCGCGTTCACGCAGCAACGTAGGCTGGCCGGCAAATTGTCCAAAGAGCTGGAAAAGCTGATCACGGCGGGCAAGTAACTCTCGTTCGCGTTGGGGCATCGCCAGGCCGGCGTCTTTAATCGCCTTACGAATTTGTTGGTAATTGACGGGCATGGATCCTCGCAGGTGATGCGGTATGCTGTCGATTATAGCTGATAGCCGCTTGCTTTGCACGAGCTTATAGGAAGAGAAAGCTGCGCCGGAGGCACGCAAAGCGAGGAAAAGAAAGCGGAGGCCAAATGCCCACTGCTGAACAGGCTTAGTTCTGAAAAGTCAAAAGAATAGCAGCAGCTCCCGGTAACTCCAGGAGCTGCTGTGGATTTCTTATCTTAATCACAAATCGGATTTTAGGTATTAAGGAACAATAATGGTCACCGGTAAATTACATAATATCGTACTTCCATTAACCAAAGCCCAATTGGCGGTGTAGATACCAGCTTGGCTGGGAGAGCGCATATTGACGCTTACGCGGATGGTTTGGCCGGGTTGCACTGTGCTGGCAAGATCGAAAAGGCTGCCATCTCTATGCATTGAAATACCATTGATGAACTTTAAATCCACATTACTTTCTTCAAGGTTATTCGAGCCATTATTTTTTACTTCCCATATGGTGGTGAAGTCATTATTGGCGGGCATGATAATCGTGCTGGTGAGTGTGACGGAATTCATAACACACGTGGAATTTCCGGATGGTGTTGTGCCGGTAACCGGAATTATGATCTGGCCTGAGCCGACCTCCGGGACCTTGCCGCGCGAGACATTGTGGAAGGCATTATAGACATAGTAATCAGTTTGACTGTCCAGACGCACTGAAACGAGGTCTACATCTTTCACAACCTCGGGGAGTTGAACCACGAATTGGAAATTACCACCGTTGGGTGCATCAATTTGTCCTACAGTTACATTGTCCCTCGAGAACCCATAGTAGGTGCCAATACGCACATTCCAAAGTTGATTGGCAGGAAAGTTGACCGCTTCCACTAGAATTTTATTATTTTTATCGACCGCCAGGATGTTAATTCGTAAATTTGTTTTGGCAGCCTGTACGTTTGGAACTGCAAAAAGGGTCAAACTGAGTGCCAATAAAACCGTTACGAAACGGAAAATATTAGATTTTTTTAGAGTTTTCATTTTTCCTCCTTATAAACTTCCTTATAGTTAAAGTTTATAGCCTTGAAACGCAGGAGACCAGTAGAACCTTCCCTCATGCTTGATGGGGAAAATGCCTATGCCGCAATGGAAAGCGGTGGGAATACTGGCAAGCACGCAGCAACTTGATCGCTTTTACGGCTGCCACCTACATATTGCAGGATATCCTTTGAAGCCGAGATTGGGGCGGTAATAAGAGCCAGAATGGAAAAACTACGTCCGAATAAAAGCTAATTCCTAGCTCGGATTCGGGTTAGGTTTTTAAACCCCAATCCGAGCTTGAAGGTTGTGGTCAAAAAGACATTCTTGCAAATACCCGGATTCACCGGAAGTCCCTCAATCTCGGCCAGGAACGATTTGGTTAAGGGGTTTGGAAAAAATAAAAAGTTTCAATCCAAGTTTGAGGGTAGTGATCAAAAAAACATTCACAAGGTTAGTCATTTTTCCTCCTTTTTAGATTGGTTTTCAGTTTGTAAATACTGAATTTTAGTTGGCTCTGCTTCCAAGCAGTTCCTGCTGGCAGAAAAACTCCTATTTATAGCCAGCCTGACGCCTAATCTCGCCTAATTGACAGATTTGTTAAGTGTTTCTTACCGAAACTATCATAAAATGGAATTAGATCAAAAGGTCTTAATTTTGGAGGTTTTATGCTTAAAAAATCAAGCTGGGCTGCTCTGGTGGTGTTCATAATTCTGGTGATGAGCTTGTCCAGTATTATGGTTTCACCGGCAGTGGCTGCGACAGCAACACCCGCAGATCCAGTTCCCACGTTACCGGCCGGTCAGATTGGTCCCCAGGTTTACCCGGATGGCTTCAACCCGTTGACTGGTTTGCCGGTTGAAAACCCGGCCAATTTGAACGTTCCACCGGCCTTGGTTTCAATCACCAATTTTCCGGTCAGCGCCCGCCCGCAGGCAGGCCTGTCTTTCTCACCCTTTGTGTTTGAAATTTACATCGGTGAAGGGATGACACGCTATCTGGCCATGTTCTATGGAGATTTTCCCAAGTTGCCAGAAGAAGGGGTTGCCACTACAACGGACACCAGTGTCGGTGCAGTCACGGATAATGCCATGGTTGGTCCGATTCGTTCCGGGCGGCTGCCTTACGAAGGGTTGCGTAAATTATTCAACGGATTTTTGGTAATGGCTTCAGGCTCATCGGCGGTAGTGCCAAGCCTCAATCAATATACGAACGTCTATGGCTCGGATGCGGACAGCATCAACAGTGCTCTGATAGATGTCACCAAATTGGAGCAGATTGCTCAGAAGAATCAAAAGCGTTTGGGTGAGCTTTCCTTACAAGGGCTGGCATTCAACCAGGCTGTTCCCGAGGGCGGCCAAAAAGGGACACGTATCTGGCTTAAATATGCTTATCTTAATCAGGTGAACTGGTTATATGACCAGGAAAGTGGTGCTTATAATCGCTACCAGGACCATGCCGACGGCACGACTTTTGACTTGATCACAGATCGTCTTAACGGTGAAGCGCTGACCTTTGAGAACGTGGTAGTTCTGTTTGCCCCGCACGAGGTAGTACGCCCAACCATTATTGATATTAACCTGATGTATATGAAGAAGATGCCAGCCTTACTCTTCCGCGATGGCCAGATGTATAAGATTTACTGGACCACTATCAGTGAGGATTATGAGCGCTCAACTGGCAAGTTGCGCCCAATCCGCTTTATGGATGCCGATGGCAATCCGTTCCCGATGAAACCGGGCCAAACCTGGGTGGAGATTGTGCAGCAGTTCACCCCCTACTATGAAGTTCCGGACAGTCAGGTTTATTATGACCTGGCCAACAAGAAAGAAGCGGGGTCGGGTGTCTGGGCGATTAAGTGGTATCCACCCGCAGGAGCGAAGTAGCCGCGCTTGTAAGAGCTTACAGCTGACAGCCTATAGCTGACAGCGCCAGACCTGCGCTTTGCGCGTTTCGCGGCTGGCCTAATTTAATCTGCCCTATGCCATATGTTGGTTTGAGTTAAGATTCCTGATAACCGAATGTCTTCCTGCAATTTACTATTCTATGTGGCAGCCAGCTGCTTGCAGGGCAAGAATTGCCCAGGAGGTGGTTTCAGTGTTGGTATCCCCTGCTGGTAAAAAATTGGCATCATAGTGAGTATAAAAACCCCCATTTTCTGCCTGCATGGAGAGCAAAATTGTAACCATCTGGTTTCGTTCCGGGAAGTCACTTCCAATTTGTTTTCCAATGTAAACAGACATGGCTAGTTTGTAGGTTTCGTAGGTTTTATCAAAAGCTTTGTCACGAAAACCTGTTCCATCAAATGCTTTCAAAGCCTGATTGAAGGCTTCCAAGGATCGTTCATGGCTACGTTGGTTGTTTTCGTTAAGAGCTGCCAGGAGTGAGAGGTTGGTGTACGTATCCCAGTCTTCAAAGAATGCTGCACTGCCAGTGACCTCATCACGGATTTGCTCACTTCCGTCCGCGGACTCCCATTTCACTACGACTTCGGAAACTCCAGGTGGAAATTCGACGGGAGTGCGTTTCAATATTTTGGCCAGGTCTGTGTGGGTGGCATTGTGTTTCGTGAGTGAAGCTTCTATTATTTCTGCGTCTGTATTTATCCCTGCTTTTTGAAAGGCGAGGGCAGCCAGGAAATTATCATTATTTAACCAGTAGATATCTGGGGCAGCATTTGGAACTTCGCTTAAAAGTTGATAGGTAGGATTGTATTGGCTTGTCAGGTATGCCAGAGCAGGATCGATGGCCGGGCAGGGTTGCATTTGTTGAGATTGCCTGGCGTTGCGCGTGGCTAGAAAAAAGAGGAATGGAAGCGGCAGTACCATTGCAGCTAAAGCATAGAGTAGAATTTTTCTAAAGTTATGGCGCATATACTTAATTTTACTTGAAAAAAATTAACAAGTAGATGCTGCACGAGAGCGAACAACCAATAGTATTGGAGAGCACCTCAGGGCAATCGCATCAAAATTACTTTTCGATAGATAAAGATGTTTTTAGCCAAAAGAATATACTAATAATTGTGTCAAGTGGTTTGTTTATTGGTTAAAAATTGTGATTAGAATTATAGAGGTTCGATCTTACGTGGCAAAATTACTATAAACACTCTGCCCCTAATTTTTGAAATGATACAATATTTTCTAGAAGCATAAAACCTGGGAT
Organism: Chloroflexi bacterium 44-23; assembly: GCA_001899005.1. Lineage (GTDB taxonomy): Bacteria > Chloroflexota > Anaerolineae > Anaerolineales > Anaerolineaceae > UBA6170. The sequence goes on along the minus strand of MKUW01000028.1, from coordinate 690,858 downwards.
AAAAATGGTGAAAAAGCTCATTTTAAGTTGTCAGACATAAGATGCAATTGCCCTGGAGAGCACCTGATATTGGACATCTGCGGTGAGGCGAAGGATAGATAATTATGTAGGGGTGGTTGCTTTTTTTCTGAAATAAATTGATATTTTTCTTACCGGAGAAAATACATCAAAATTAATTTGTATAGATGGACGTTTAATGGTTTGAATTAAAATTTACATATCGATTAATTCACTGGGTAGGGTTAAATCCTGCAGATCAGGCAAGGGCGAAGCATCCGGCAATTACGACTATTTCACAAAACGAGTCCGTTGCCGGATGCTTCGCCCCTACGACGAGATATCATTATTAGTCAGGTATATGCTTTTCGGCCGTGGTTAATTTTAAACCACCCGCTCAAGCGTAGCGAAGCGGCCACCTGCCCAAGCGAAGCGAATCAACTTCCCCCTTTCTTCACTCGTTCGATCATTTGCCGAACAACACCTAAGTGATAGGCAGTGTGTGGCACAAGCCCGATCAGGCCGTTCAGATATTCACCGGGCAATGTTTGTTGCTCCTGGATTGCTTTGCAAACTTCATCCAGTTCCATGCGTAACCGTTGAACCAGCCGGATCCATTCATTTGCATCCACAGTCAAAACGGTCCAGCTTTCACGCCAGTTGCTTTTGTATTCCTGGCCGTGCAGGGTGGCGTTGACATTTGCGAGGCTCCAACGCAGGTGTTCAATATGCGAAGCGATCGTGGTGCCGGCTTCACCGCTGCCGTCCACGGATTTGGACACCTGGTCAGCGGTCAGAGGTGCAATTTGGCCGAAAATCCCGGCATTAGGATCATTATCATTAAACCAGGTCGGGCTGTCAGCAGTAGGTGGGCCGTCGTAGGCCTCAATTAATAATTCAACAATTGATTGGGTCAAATCGGATACAGGTAAGGTTGTCATAATTAAACCTATCCTCCCTTTCTTTCAAAACGCAGGGTTGAGCGTTCTTTGGCGCGCGCAATCACTTCAGCCCGGTTTTTTGGGGGAGCATCGGTCACCAGGCTGTCCAAAAGCAGGCTGGAAGCGTATGTGATTGCCTCAACAGCCGCATTAAAGGCCAGTTGGTTGGCCTTTGATGGTACCCGATAACCGCTAATTTTACGCACGTATTGGATGGCTGCAGCACGGATATCCTCGGCGCTGGCCGGTGGATCGAAATTGAACAAAGGCTTAATGGCTCTGCACATTGGGTTACCTCTTTCGAATATATGGCGAGTATAGACAAAAAAGGAAGGGATGCAAGCAAAGGTAAAGTGACTGGAAAAAGTAATGAGAGAGGAGTAATGAGGGGAACGCATTACTCGTTACTCATTACCCATGTCCCATTACTTCCTAATCAACGGTACATAAACAAAATAATCATATTCCACCGGGTCCACTGTAATAATCGGTGAACCTGAACGCAAATAATTGCCGCTCCCGGTTGCCCACAAAATACGGGCATTGGCGCTGTTAGGCAGATCGTAGGCCAGGAAGCCGGAATGGGCACTGGTCAGGACTACTTCCAGATCAGCGTCGCCATCGATATTGGCCAGTGTGGGAGAGGCCAGCACGCCGTTCCAGTCCGGTGAACCAAACGCGGCCGGCAGATTGATTTCATGGATCGGATTTCCAAGGGAATCGAGGATATGCAGCTTTCCGGTTTGACCGCTGCCTTTTTGTACCCAGGAGGCAAAGATGACTTCTGCATGGCCGTCATTATCAAGGTCAGCGACGACCGGGGGTGAGGCAAAGCGTAAAAAGCCTTCGCTATTTTTGGTGACTGCGTAAGGCCAATTGCCGTGCTCTGTTTTATCCAGCCAATAAACGTGCATACGCCCGTCATAGGATGGATATAGAATTTCCTTGATTCCATCGCCATCCAGATCGGCCACAACCGGCACTGGGTGATTGCTCTCAATGACATTGTAATTCTCACTGCGCGGGGCTGCGGATCCATCCGGCGTCGGAATGACGGTCCAGTTGTAGCTGGCATTCGACCAGCGAGTGCGGTCTTGCCTGAAGATAAACGGCATCTCGTACAGATCGGTGTAGGGATTTGTACCGCAATTATAGACATTGCCAACGATGATTAATTCCAGGGCTCTATTTCCATCCAGATCGGCCAGCAGAGGTGGTGAATGGGCAAAATTGGGGCGGTGTTCTGTGCCGCAGTTGGCATAACCGCGCAAATCAACCGACTGATCGACGTGCATGCCCACCCGGCTCCAGGGCTTGGGCAAGCCGCCGGGCAAAGTTCCGTACATGGTGCTGGCGGGTACCTGGCTGCCGTCAGGATAGAAGGCAGCGGTGTAATGGGTGTCGTTGCTGCCGATGATCTCCACCCGCCCGTCATTGTTCATATCAGCGGCGGCAATGTTTTGATTAAAGCAACCGGCAGCATAGCCATTTGTGTCCGAATCCGGGCTGTGCTGCGGCCAATTGCCTGCGCGCAGGCTGCCGTTGTGTTCATAGACGAACCATTGATCATTCGAACGCGTAGAAGCCACCATGATTTCCAGGTCTCCGTCATGATCAAGGTCATAGAGCGCTAGTGAGCGTAGCTCAAAGCCATCGACCGGCTGACGGCTCCAGATCAGATTCAGGTTATGATCCCAGACATGCACGTACGTTCCATGCACGCTGACCACTTCCAGGTCTCCGTCATGATCGATGTCGGCCACGGCAATATCGCTCCAGGCGCGGTCACCGGGCGGATCAATGCGCTGGATCTGGCTGCCGCTGCTGCCATCCAGAAGAAAGAGGGAGTATAAACCGCCAATGATTTCAACATCACCATCGCCATCCAGATCAACAAGAGCCGGCGAGCTATACCAGCCAGTTTCACACCAGGAGGAAAAACAGCCCCCTTTTTGCCATTTGAGGATTGGGGCGGAAATGGCTGCCTGTGGCACAGGTTTTGGCTGCAGAATCAGGCTCAGGAAAAAAAGAACCGAAAGAATAGGTTTTAAAGGAAACATGAGTCTAGAATAGCGGTTTTCATAAGAAACAAAAAGGTAACTGACGGAATTGTTAGGAATGCAAAACGGTAACTGGCAAAGTGAAATCAGTCTTGCGGAGCTTAATCCTTTTCACGATCATATCGATCGGCAATCGCTCACAAGGTGCAAAGGATAGCACTCTACAACCATTAGGATCTCACGCCTCGAGTTGCTTATTTTCTATGGCAATCGCCAAAATTTAGGCACAAAAAATTAGTACTTAATTTCATTCTAATTTGACATAAATCCAGGCAGACGCAAGTGTATTGGGCACTCAGGTAACCAGCGATTCTCTCGATAGGCTATCTTCGTAGCAGTGGCTCTCTCCTGATCGACATGCCCAACCTACAAACTCCCCACCACAAACTACCTGCTATAGGCTACCGGTAACCGCTATGCGACCCAATCTTCCAAAAATGGCTGGCGCTTGAGTGGATCAAATTCCACAAAGCGGTAGGTGGCTGCCTGATTGGCCAGGTAGGGATCAAATGAAAAGAAAGCCTGGATATCATCCAGCGTTGCTGCCCGGGCAATCACGACTCCGCCTGTTTTTGAATTCATCGGCCCAGACATCAAGAGCAGGCCCTGATCATAACCACCCTGCAGGAAATGGCGATGTGCAGGCGTAATATGTGCGATTGTCTCGGCCGGTACCGTGTAGGTAATTTCGATGAAGAAATGTTTCATAATTGTAATGAGAAATGGGTAAAAAGTAATGAGAAAGAGCGATGTATTTGATTATAGCCCATCTTTGGCACAACAAAAACCCAAGTTGATTGCAATCTACTTAACAAAAAATGGATTTATCGATTTGACATTCCCCACTGCTCTCCAATTAACAATTCACTAATCCACCAAGCAACTAATCCACCAAGAAACAAATCGACCAAGCAACCTGTCAACAAATCAACCAACCTCCTTACCCTTTACACCTCTCCCATTACTCTCTATGATAGAATCGCTATGATGAAAGATAACCCCTGGATCCTGGCATCAAACTCGCCCCGCCGTAAAGAACTGATGGCTCTCTTTGGGCAGCCATTTCGTGTTCACCCGGCAGATGTGGATGAAGATTTGCGGCCAGCGGAAAATCCTGCTGAGTATGTCTGCCGCCTGGCACGTGAGAAAGCTTCCAGGGTGGCAGCGCTCTGGCCGGATGGGGGATTAATTTTAGCAGCCGATACGACAGTAGCATTGGATGGTAAAATTTTTGCGAAACCCGTTGATAGATGCGACGCTAAAAAAATGTTGCTTGCATTGCGAGGCAGAACTCACCAGGTTTATACAGCTGTTACACTGCATCTCCCCGACATGAATTTACCGGTTGAGGTGCTTTGTATGACAGATGTCCCCATGCGGGCTTACAACGAGGATGAGATTGACGCTTATGTGGACAGCGGTGATCCGTTGGATAAAGCCGGTGCATATGCCATCCAAAATGACGAATTCCACCCGGTGGAACAATTTAGGGGATGTTTCGCCAGTGTAATGGGAATGCCCCTCTGCCATATTGCCTATGCCATGGCGCAGAGCGGGATTAGACCGTCCACTGCGATTGATACAGCCTGTCAGCAGCATTTGGGTTATGATTGTCTCATTCATGAACGCGTGTTACAGGGCGAAAACCTGGGATAAAATGGAAAATATCTGGAGGTTTTTGCGCCCGGAGGATCAATGAAAAAGTTAGTGAGTCTCATTTTATTGACCATTTTTATAGTCAGTGCCTGCACTCCGGCAGCGAGTGTGGATACGCCTGTGGCTACACCAGAAGCCAGCAAAACATTACCCGCTCCCCAAGTTAAAACGACCAGGACACCCGACGCAAAACAAGCCGCCAAAGATTTTTTGGAAGATTGGCGCTTGGAAAACTATCAGGGCATGTACGACCGTCTGAGCACATTGAGTAAGGACGCCATTAATCTGGAGGATTTTACCAAACGTTATCAAAGCGCCATGTCTGCTATGACAATGGTTGAACTTAATTACCAGATTTCCTCCGCGTTGACCAATCCGCGCAGTGCCCAACTGGGATACAAAGTAGAATTTCAAACAGCGCTGGTGGGGATGATCAGCCGCGATATGATCATGAACCTGACTCTCGAAGGAAATAGCTGGAAAGTACAATGGGAAGATGCCATGATTCTACCGGAGTTAAAAGGTGGTAATTTTCTTTCCATGGATATCACCGCCCCCGCACGTGGTAATATCTACGATAGTCAGGGCAGCGCATTGGCAGCTCAATCAGATGTGGTCGCGCTGGGCATTACGCCGGGATTGATCACAGAAGGCCAGGAAGGCACGCTTGTCTCCTATCTTTCGCGCTTGACCGGACTGAATGGTGATTATATTCGTTCCTTGTATCAGTATGCCGGAGATGATTGGTATGTTGCAGTGGGTGAAACGGCAAAATCAAATACGGATCGCTATTATGACACCCTGGTAACACTGGGTGGTTTGAATATGAATTTTTATACCTCACGTTACTACTTTGCCGGTAGTGGGGCAGCCCACATCACGGGTTATGTTCAATCCATTTTTCCGGAAGAACTGGATGATTACAAACGCGCCGGATATCGCGGTGACGAAAAAGTTGGGCGAACCGGTCTGGAAGCGTGGGGTGAGGAATACTTGATCGGTAAGAAAGGCGCTTCGTTATATGTCGTTAAACCGGACGGCACAGTGGAAACCCGCATTGGTTCAGCCGATTCAAAACCATCTCAATCAATTTACACCACGGTGGAACGCGATTTTCAATCTGAAGTGGAACTGGCAATGGAGGGGTTTCGTGGGGCAGCCGTGGTGGTGGAATTGAATACCGGTCGCATCTTGGCTCTCACTTCTACGCCTTCTTATGACCCCAACCTGTTTGATGCCGATAACTACAATCGCGGCTGGCTGCTGCAAGATATGCTCAACCCGGTTGAAAACCGGCTGCTAAATCGCGCCACCCAAAGCGCTTACCCATTGGGTTCAGTCTTCAAAATCATCACCATGGCAGCTGCACTTGAAACCGGTACTTTTGACAAGAACAGCAGCTACTATTGTGACAGTACTTTCACAGAGCTGGAGGGGGTTACTTTATATGACTGGACGGTTGAAAAAGAGCTGCCACCCAGTGGCCAGTTGACACTGCCGGAAGGGTTAATGCGCTCTTGCAATCCTTGGTTTTATCATATAGGCCTGACCATGTGGGAACGCAACCTGCCTAACGCCATCCCTGATATGGCCCGCGGGTTTGGCCTGGGTGAGCCGACCGGTATTGGTCAACTGCAGGAAGTCAGTGGTAACATCCCTAACCCGCTAAATGTGGGTGATTCGGTTCAACTGGCGATCGGGCAGGGCGCCATGCAGGTGACGCCTTTGCAAGTGGCTGCCTTTATCGCTGCAGTAGGAAATGGCGGTACGCTCTATCAGCCGCAACTAGTGGATAAGATTGCTCCGCCAGAAGGTGATCCCACCTATCAATTTGAGCCTATTGTTAAAGGAAAGCTGCCGGTATCGGCGGAAAATCTGAAAATTATTCAAGACGCCATGTATGATGTCGTGCATGCCAGCCGTGGTACCGGAAGACAAGCAATGCTGGGGTTACAGATCCCGATTTATGGCAAGACTGGCACCGCCCAAAACGAACCGTTTGATCCGCACGCCTGGTTTGCTGGTTACACCCGCAACGGCAATGAAAACCGGCCGGATATTGCAATCGTGGTCTTGGCAGAAAACGCAGGAGATGGCTCGGCCATAGCCGCACCGATCTTCCGCCGTATTGTGGAGCTCTATTTCTATGGTAAGCCGCAGCGGCTGTACCCGTGGGAGTCTTCCTATTATGTAACCCGCACACCCACGCCACTGGTAACAGAAACCCCACCGGCGGAAGAAATTGTTACACCTGAACCCTGAGGTCATGTGAGCGATAATAATTTATTACAAGGTCGGATAATGAATATACAATCCGGGTTCTACCAGGTTCTATTGGAGGATGGGCGTGAAATTACATGCCACGCGCGCGGAAAGCTTAAGCTGCGTCGCCCGGAGACTTTTCGTGAAGATGTCATGGCCATGGGCGATCTGGTACTGGTGAGTGAACAAGAAGATGGTAATGCAGCCATCGAAGATGTGCTTCCTCGTGAGCGCGCTTTGATTCGCTCGGCACCGGATTCACGCGGGGATTTCAAACAAATTCTGTTGGCCAATCCCGATCAGGTGGTGCTTGTTTTTGCCTGTGCACAGCCGGAACCACACCTGCGTATGTTGGATCGCTTTCTGGTCATCTGTGAACGCCAGCAAATCCAGGCTTTAATCGTAGCCAATAAAGTTGACCTGGTAGGAATAGAGCAAGCGCAGGAGATGTTTTCGCTTTACAGTGAAATCGGATATGAAGTTTTGTACACCTCGGTAAAACAGAACCTGGGGATTGACACCCTGCGAGAGGCGCTTAAAGATAAACTTTCCGGGCTGGTAGGACCATCCGGAGTGGGAAAATCGAGCCTGTTGAACTCAATTCAGCCTGAGTTGGGCTTGGCTGTCAGCCACGTCAGCGAATCAACTGACAAAGGTCGCCATACCACGGTTACCCGGCGTTTATTTCCTTTAAACATGGGTGGCTTTGTGGCTGATTTACCGGGTATTCGCATGCTCTCATTGTGGGATATTGAACCGGAGGAATTGGACGCTTATTTTCGAGAGATTGGGGCTAAGGTGGCTGATTGCCAGTTCAGCAATTGCACTCATACCAATGAGCCGGATTGTGCGGTCAAGAAAGCCGTGGCAGCCGGTGAAATTCACCCGGATCGCTATGAGTCTTATGTACGCATGCGCTTTGGGGAAGATGATTAATTAATCCTGTAATCTTTGCTTCGTAGGCTGCCGCTTGTGGAAAAACTTTTGATCCAGGAAATTCGATTTCATGTCACTGATTCCGCGAATCTTTTTTGAGGGTAAGATAAATCACCATTTCGTAGCTTGCCCGTCTACCCAAAGGCGAAACCACACTTCTACTGCCGAACATAGGCAGTCAGATTTTTTCTTCATACCCGCAGTTTCGTCATTTTTAAGCCCTCACCGCCCCGCAACTTAAATTTCACTGGCGGTTATCAAGCACATATCGTTTTGATTATCGAATTGACATGATTTTTAATTAAGGATATACTTAAATTCAATTAATATCGTAAAATATCGTAAAATGCGCTAAACTCAATGTGCATCGTTATCCCGTACAAAAAAACTACTTGAGGGCAAACTTAGATGGCCGAATTATTGAAGGTACGCGGTCTTGAAACGCAATTTCGAACGCGCGAGGGAGTTGTACACGCAGTAAACGGAGTTGACTTCAATCTTGTTGAAGGTGAAACTCTGGGTATTGTCGGTGAGAGTGGGTGCGGCAAAAGTGTAACGGTTATGTCGATGTTACGACTTATCCCGTCTCCACCTGGAAAGGTTGTCGCAGGCGAGGCCTTGTACCAGGGCAAGGATCTGCTTAAGATGTCGGACGAGGAAATCCGACATATTCGCGGTGCCCAAATCAGTATGATTTTTCAGGATCCGATGACTTCGTTTAATCCTGTATTGACGATTGGACGCCAGGTCGCTGAACCGTTGGAGATTCATCAGGGGATGAATCGCCATCAGGCATACGATCGTGCAACCGAGATGCTGGAATTGGTTGGTATTCCCAAAGCAAAAGATCGTCTGGGTGACTATCCACACCAGTTTTCAGGCGGTATGCGCCAGCGGGTCATGATTGCCATGTCGCTGGTCTGTAACCCTTCCGTATTAATTGCCGATGAACCCACTACAGCATTAGATGTGACCATTCAGGCACAAATCGTGGAATTAGCCAAAGATTTGCGTGATAAATTGGGCATGGCAATGATCTGGATTACGCACGATTTAGGCGTAATAGCAGGTCTGGCAGACCGCATGGCAGTCATGTATGGCGGCTTTATCATTGAAACTGCTCCAGTTAAGAGCTTATACGGGAATCCATCCCATCCATATACCCTCGGCTTATTAAATAGCCTGCCACGCGTGGACAAGGATATCAACCGCAGACTGGAATCGATTGAGGGCTTGCCCCCCATCTTAATGGAAACTCCACATTCCTGCCCGTTTGCTCCGCGCTGTACATATGTTAAAGAAAGATGTCTTGTGGAAAATCCGCCTCTATTGGAAGCCGGCCCCGATCATTATACAGCTTGCTGGGTAGACCTGGAAACTAGGAGTTATCGTTGATGAAAGTTGAAAGCGCTGAAATCCTCCTGAGAGTTGATAACCTTGTTAAACATTTTCCAATTAAACGTGGCATTATTATTCAAAAGACAATTGGCGCAATCCATGCAGTTGATGGCGTCAGCTTCAATATTCATAAAGGTGAAACGCTCGGCCTGGTAGGTGAATCTGGCTGTGGAAAATCTACCACCGGTCGCACAATATTACAGTTATATCGCCCCACATCCGGGCATGTTTATTATAATGATATTGATCTTTCCACAATTAAAGGCGAAGAGCTGCGCAAAATGCGTCGCAAGATGCAAATGATTTTTCAGGATCCCTACGCCAGTTTGAACCCGCGTATGACAATCGGTGAAATTATTGGTGAGCCTTTGGTGATCCACCACCTGGCAGACAAGAAAGGGACACAAGCCAGGGTGGAAGATTTGTTGGAACTGGTTGGTCTGAGTGGTAGATTCTACAACCGCTTTCCACATGAATTTTCGGGTGGTCAACGCCAGCGCATTGGTGTTGCACGCGCACTGGCCGTAAATCCTGATTTAATTATCTGTGACGAACCAATTTCAGCGCTGGATGTGTCTATACAGGCACAAGTCGTCAACCTGCTTGAAGATCTTCAAAAAGAATTTAACCTGACTTACTTATTCATCGCACATGACCTTTCAATGGTTCGCCATATCAGTGATCGTGTTGCGGTAATGTATCTGGGCGTCATTATGGAACTGGCAACTCGTTATGATCTCTATAATGATCCGCTTCATCCATATACGAAAGCCTTATTATCTGCAGTACCGATTCCGGATCCGGTAGCGGAGGAAAAGCGCCACAGAACGATATTGAAAGGTGATGTTCCATCACCGGTAAATCCGCCATCAGGCTGCCGTTTTCGTACTCGCTGCCCCATAGCAGTTGAGATTTGTGCCCAATTAAAACCAGAATTTCGTGAGGTGAAACCCGGCCATTGGGTCGCCTGTCACCTGGTATAGTTTTTGTATTTTTTTATCCGTTGAAAGGAGGTGAGTTAAAAACAAAAGAATATATCCATGCCCATTTGAGGCAAATACTGTCGTTAACATTTTTCAACACATTCCAAATTTTTGAGGAGGAAGAAAATGCGTTCTAAATTTTTTGTACTTGCGGGTCTGCTGATTGCTGTTAGCATGATCCTTGGTGCCTGCCAACCGGCTGCGGTTCCGACACCAGAAACTATTATCCAAACGATCATCGTCGAAGGTGAAGTTCAAGAAGTCGTTGTGACCGCCACCCCGGCGCCGGTTGTAAAACCGGAACAAATGAAAGTGCTCACGCTTAATATGGGTCCTGGCGATATCCCCACCATCGACCCTTCATTGGGCACAGACACTTCATCAATCCAGATTGTGGCAGAAACCTTTATTGGTTTAACCCGTCAGGATGAAGTGACCAATCTGGTTGAGCCTGGGATGGCGACAACCTGGGATTCCGTTGTCAATGAAGATGGGACCGAGACCATCACCTTCCATCTGCGCAATGATGTGACCTGGGTACGCTACAATGGCAGCACTGTGGAACAGGTTTTGGATTGCGATGGCAATCCCCGCATCGTCAATGCCAATGATTTCTATTATGGCATCATGCGCACACTGGCTCCCGCCACAGCTTCCCAATATGCTTACGTTTTGGGTATGTCCATGGTTGGCGCCAATGATTACAACAGTGGCGAGACGGATGACCCCTCAACAGTTGGTGCAGAAGTGATTGATGATTTCACCATCGCTTTGACCTTCATTGAGCAGGCCGCTTACAACCCCGCGATTGCCGGTATGTGGATTGCCTACGCTGAGCCCTCCTGGCTGATCGATGGCGATGACTGTACTGATGCTCGTGGTGACAAATGGACAGAGACTGGCTTCTTCCAGGGTTATGGTCCTTACACTCTTAAAGAATGGGTGCATGACTCAACCATTACCCTTGTTAAGAATCCTTTCTGGGTTGCAACCGACAACATTCCAGCGCCAAAAATCGAAGAAGTTACCTGGACGATGTTAGATGCTTCACCTGCCATGGCAGAATACGAAGCCGGCAACATTGATACCGTAGCTATTCCGCTGGCTGACATGGATCGTGTCAAGGCCGACCCGGTACTCTCTGCTCAGTATGTTGTTGCTCCTGACTTCTGTACCTATTTTTACGGTTTCAATACACAAGCTCCAGTTGTGAATGATGTTCGCGTTCGGCGTGCATTGTCCATGGCCGTAGATCGCCAATCTTTGATCGACAACGTCCTCAAGGGCAATCAAGAACCTGCTCGCTGGTTCTCTCGCCCTGGCTTGGCTGGCGCCCCCACAATGGAAGATCATCCTGACCTGGGTATCGGTTATGATGTGACCGCTGCCAAAGCTGAACTGCAATCCTATCTGGACGAAGTTGGCAAGACCGCAGCTGAACTTGATTTGACCCTCATGTTCAACACCTCTGAAGGTCACCGCAAAATTGCTGAAGCTATCCAACAAATGTGGAAAGACAACCTGGGCGTAGACGTCAAATTAGTCAACCAGGAATGGGCTGTTTACCTTAAGACCATCAAGGGTGCAGACACTCCTCAAATTTGGCGCTTGGGCTGGTGCTTGGATTACCCCGATGCCAACAATTTCATCCGTGAGAACTTTGGACCAAATGGCTCGGCCAATCCCTGGAAGGATGGCAAACCTTTTGGTGGCGCCATGTATAACAACCCCGATTTCTTCGCTGGTTTGTTAGATGCTGCCCGCGAACAGGATCCAAAAGTACGTGTTGATAAATACGCTGCCCTGGAAGAAACCCTGGTCTCTACCGATGCGGTGATTATCCCGATCTACTGGTATACCCGCAACACGCTCACAAAACCATATGTGACTCGCACTTTCTCAACTGGTGGACACGAATACATTGAGAAGTGGGATATCGATATGGATGCAAAACCGTAAGGTTTACCTTATTTAATTTGTAAGTAGCAGGGGAGAAAATTTCTTCTCCCCTGCTTTATCCCTGAATTTGTTTTTTTAATTTTCTGGAGGTTTCGTGGGCCGATATATCATCCGTCGAATACTCTATATGCTGGTGGTTATTTTGGTGGTATCGTTCATTACCTTTGGACTGATGCATTCAGTACCTGGTGGCCCTTTTGATAAGGAAAAGAGTTTACCGGCTGAGATCATAGCCAACCTGGAGAAGCGCTATCATCTTGATCAACCACTATGGAAACAATACCTCTCGTATTTAAATGATGTCTTTGTTCCCCACATTGCGCATGAGAAACCAAAAGGTCTGGATGTCGCAGATGACTACTTGATAGATATCAAAATCACAGATACATTTTGGATTCGTTGGATGAATTTTGGCCCTACTTTTTCGTCTCGCAGCCGTTCTGTGAATGATATTTTTCGCCAGCAGCTGCCAGTCTCGGTTCAGCTTGGAACATTAGCGTTAATAATCGCAATTATTATTGGTGTCCCTTTAGGAATTATCTCTGCGTTAAAGCAGAATACGATTTATGATTATTTAGGGATGAGTATTGCCATTTTTGGGGTATCCGTGCCTGTCATTGTTTTAGGCCCGCTGATGATTTGGATCTTTGGTGTGACCCTTAAATGGCTGCCACCAACCGGGTGGGGTTCAAAACCACCATATATTTTTGGTTTTCTTCCCACCAACTTAGGATGGGATTATTGGAAGTATGCCCTCATGCCTTCCGTTGCATTGGGTCTGGGCAGTTCCGCCATTCTGGCAAGGTTGACGCGTGCCAGCTTACTGCAAGTTATACGCGAAGATTATATTCGTACTGCCCGCGCAAAAGGTGTAAAAGAACGCAATGTGATTGTCGGGCATGCGTTGAAAAATTCTTTGATACCAGTGGTGACCATTTTAGGCCCAATGATGGCTGGCCTGGTTACCGGAACTTTTGTCACCGAATTAACATTTGGAATTCCCGGCATGGGTAAATATTTTGTAACCAGCATCACCAATCGCGACTATCCGGTCATTATGGGTACAATTTTATTATATGCCGTCTTTTTAGTTGTAGCTAACTTGCTCGTGGATATCATGTACGCCTACCTTGATCCACGCATTCGATATGATTAAGAAATAAAGAGGTTTATCCTATGACGCAACCGGTATCGCTGGAAAATAATGAATTTGGCGCTGGTGGAAGACCGATCAGTGTAAAAGGCGAAAGTTTATTTAGAGATTCAGTTCGTCGTCTTGCCCGTAATAAGGCAGCTGTAGTTGGCGGGACCATAATTGTCATTTTGATTCTTGTGGCTCTGTTTGCTAACGTAGTTGCACCGTATCCCTATGCCGAACAGACGCTTGTTGATCAAAACAAACTTCCTCAATGGGTTTTAAGTCTCTTTCCCACCATGAAGCCTTATGCACAGCTCTCCAGTGATTATTTTATCGGTGCAGATTATGTCGGTCGCGACCTTTTCAGCCGTATTATATTTGGAGCGCGTGTTTCACTGACTGTTGCCTTTATTGGTCCATTAATAAGTTTGCTGATTGGCGTAACATATGGGAGTATCTCTGGCTATTTTGGCGGTCGGTTGGATAACCTGATGATGCGTGTGGTGGATGTTTTATATGCTTTCCCCAGTTTGTTGTTTATCATACTTTTACTTGCATTTTTCCGCTCAACATTTGCACACCCAACGCCGGGGACCTTTACTTATACTATGAGCCAGTTGGATAGTGCGAGCGGGGGATTATTGTTTATATTTATCGGCATTGGCTTGACTGCCTGGGAAACCATGGCACGTCTGACACGTGGACAGGTGCTTTCTGTACGCGAGAAAGAGTTTATTGAAGCAGCCCGAACATTAGGTGCTAAAGATGGCCGCATCATGTTTCGCCATATTTTACCGAACGTGGTCGGCCCACTGGTCGTGGCAGAAACCCTGGCTATTCCTGGTTACATTTCGACGGAAGCGTTTTTATCCTTTATCGGAATCGGGGTTAATCCGCCTACACCTTCATGGGGATCGATGATCTCGGATGGGGCACAAGTTATTCGTACGTATCCCAACCAGGCCGTCTTCCCGGCTTTGGCGCTGGCGATTACAATGTTTGCCTTCAACTTTTTGGGAGATGGCCTGCGTGATGCGCTTGACCCACGTCTGCGTGGTAATCAATAGCTGGCAGAATATTAACTAGAACATAACCGAGCGGAGGGAAGCCCCTTCGCTCGGGTGATTTAATGGCAACCGTGCCGGCCTGCAAGCACGCAGCTCGGATTGGGACTAACCATATTTCTTCAACCCGAATCGTTCCTAGCCGAGATTGAGGGGCTTTCAGTTGACCCTATCTTTGCATGAAGTTCTTTTGGATCACAACCCTCAAGCTCGGATTGGGGAATTAATATACTCATTTAACCCGAATCCGAGCTAGGAAACAGCTTTTAGATGGGCTTAATTTGCCCATTCCATTTCTTGTGACAGTCCCAATCTCGGCTACGAACTGTACATTCGATTCGGGATTTCGATTAATTGTGGGCGAAGCATCCGTGATGGGTAAGTTATTTAAAGGATGGGGTGGTTCCCCGGATGCTTCGCCCTTACACCAAATCAACCAATCAACAAACCACCAAATCACCAAATCAACCAACCACCCTCTTTCCGCGCTGTTATTGATTATAATGGGGTGAAGAAAGTGCTCATTCACCAGCAAACGCTAACCTTCGAGGAGGTTTTTTTGAAATTGCCACGCGTTCGACACGTTATTTTGTTCTCCTTTGTTCTTATCCTGTCTCTATCTGCCTGTAAACCGCAAACATCTACCCCGGTCACCAGCCCAACGCTTGTGCTGCCTACTGAACCGCAACCCACACTAACCCCTACAGTGGATATTCCCACCGACCTGGTGATCTGCACTGCGCAAGAGCCATTGACCCTTTACCCGTATGGCAGCGACAACCGCTCCATGTGGAGTGTTCTGGAAGCTATTTATGACGGGCCGATTGACCTGGTTGACTTTACCCCGCAGCCGGTCATACTCAAAGAAATACCTTCTGAAGCGAGTGGGAGTGTGGTTTCCGCTCCGGTGAATGTCAAGGCCGGCGATTTAGTTTTGAATGCAAGCGGAGAAGTGGTGCCATTATTAAAGGATACTGTCGTTCTTCCTGCCGGTTGTCGGGATGAGAGCTGTGCATTGCAATGGGATGGTGCCGCTGATCTTGAGTTGCCCCAGCTGAGCGTGACGTTTAATTTGATCGATGGCATTTTGTGGTCAGACGGTACCCCTTTAACAATGGCCGACTCAGTCTATTCTTTTAAATTAGCGAGCGATCCCGCTACACCCGTCAATCGATTTTATGTTGAAAGGACGGCCTCCTATACCAGCGGTGATAGCCAGACACTAACCTGGATCGGTATCCCGGGATTTGCAACAGATCAGTTTGAAGATCTTTTTTGGCTGCCGCTGCCTGAACATGTCTGGGGTCAAAAATCAGCCGCTGACTTGCTAACCGATCCGGTTTCAACACGCCAACCTTTGGGATGGGGCCCTTACCAAATTGTGGATTGGGTAGCCGGAAATCACATTCTATTGGCACGTAACCCCAATTATTTTCGTTCTGCGGAGGGTTTACCAAAATTTGAAACCCTAACGTTTCAGTTTCTGAGTGAGCATGCCGATAGCAATCTGAAAGGATTGGAAATTGGCGAATGCGATTTGGTGGATTCGACCGTTGCACTGGATGAACAGCTGTTGGATGTGGTAGAACAAAGCAACCTGGGGGGGATTAAAGCCTATTTTGGTCAGGGGCCGGAGTGGGAGCATCTCGATTTTGGTATTCAACCAGCCAGTTATGATGATGGTTATCAGCCCGGAATAGACCGTCCGGATTGGTTTGGAGATGTACGCATGCGCCAGGCCTTCGCCTATTGCAGTGACCGCGAGACGATTGCAAACCGTTATTTCTTTAATCGCTCATCCGTACCGGTTTCATTTTATCCGCCCACCCATCCAGCTTTTGATGCCAGTCTGAGTCCCCTACCTTATGACCCTTCGAAAGGGACAGCTTTATTGCAGGAATTGGGCTGGCAGGATAACGACCAGAACGCGGCTACTCCACGGGTAGCTGTCGGTGTGCCGAATGTAGTGGATGGCACAGCTTTAATTTTGGATTATGTCACCACCCAATCGGACTTGCGCGTGCAAGTAGCCACTGATATGAGTAATTCTCTGGCCGGTTGTGGCATTCAGGTCAATGTACGCCATATCTTCCCGGCTGAACTTTATGCAGCCGGACCTGAAGGGGTTATGTTTGGGCGTAACTTTGATCTGGCGCAATTTACCTGGCAATCCGGGCGGCAATCACCCTGTTTTCTCTATACAAAACAACAAATACCTTCTGTCGAAAATTTATGGGTTGGTACCAATGTCAGTGGCTATCAGAATGAAGACTACGACCTGGCCTGCCAGCTGGTCTTAAACGACTCAAGTAACCAGCGCGATGCGGTTATTGAGGTGCAATCGATATTTAATGAAGAACTGCCGGTTTTGCCGCTCTATTACCAGCTGAAAATTGCCGCCAGCCGCCCGGATTTTTGCGGCTTGGATAGTTTGGATGTCAGCGCGCGGAGTATTCTGTATGGCCTGGAAAGCTTTGGGTATGGGCTTTTGTGTTCCGCGCAGTGAGATAATCGCAGCCGTAAAGTCACTCATTTGTTTATGGTAGGATTGTGAATATGTCGATGCGAAAATATGCCAACGATTATGAAATAGTTACCATTGAAGATGAAAATGGCCGCGAGAAAGAGACATTAGTCTATCGCGGCAAATATTATCAGGTAGAACTGGATACGGCAGGACTGGTCCGTTACAAAAGGATCAGTTTGTTGTTATTGGCTATCATTATCGTTTTTCATATCGGCGGCGGGTTTGTCAGCAGTGGCGGTATGTATCAGCTTTACGTGGCGCTTCCCTATACGCTGGCGTTCTTTCCCTTGATATATTTAACTGAAGGAATTTTGCGCCTGCCAAACGAGAAGCGCAAATTTCGACACGATGAGATTGGCCATTCTTTTGATCGAATGAAGTCCTCCGGCTATTTTCTGATCGCCTTACTTGGTGTTGCATTGCTGGGGGAGCTTGTTTTCCTTATCTTTTTTTCAAAAAATGCCCAGTGGCCAATGGATTATCTCTATTTTTCCCTGGAGTTGGTGGCCGCTGTTGCAGCGTTTTTTCTGGTTTACCGGCAGAAAAAAATCCAAATACAACCATGCACCGAAGCAGAACAGACATAAAATCAATCAAAATAACCTGATCTTCTCAACCCGGAAATAGGTTTCACAGGTTTTGATTCAGATATTTTAATCTTGCATTGTTGAATTTAATCGGGTATATTAATAGGCCAAAATAATTATAAAAGAAAATTGAAGAGCTTGATAGCCACAAAGACTTGGGATTAACGACCTGAGATTTACGCCTAAAATGTCAAGTTCCAATCTGACAGGTCGAGAAGCAGCGGGCAATTTAGTGACGTTTGTCGTTCCAATCCAAACATAACCTCCTTGCGCGCATTCCAAGATACATTTATAATGAAAAAAAGGTGTGCCGCATCGGCAACGGCTACCATTAAAACAACTCTTATAGGAGGAGAAATAATGTCTAAAAAAATACTTGTGTTTGTAAGTATACTTATGATTGCGGCGTTTGCATTGAGTGCATGTACGCCAACCCCTGCTACACCGGCAGTTACCGATGTTCCAAAAGCTACCGATGTTCCAAAAGCTACCAAAGGTCCGGAAGTTACTGAAGTACCTACTGAAGTGGTTCCCACCTTTGAGGACCAACCTTTCGGTGAAAATTTGCCAACCGCGCCGACGATTGACACACCGCTTGTTGTGGCCTATAGTGACTTCTCACAGAAGTTCAGTCCATTTTTCGCCGACACCGGCTATGATATGGATGTTGCTTCTATGACTCAGATCTCATTGCTGACTACCGACCGCGTCGGCGGTATCATTTTCAATGCAATTGAGGGTGAAACAGTCAACTATAACGGCACTGATTATCTGTATAAAGGTCCTGCAGATACAAAGGTTGAGTATGATGAAGCCACAGATACCACCAAGTACACCGCCCGTCTGCGGGTTGGCATGAAATTCTCCGATGGAGAACCTGTCACTGCTGATGATATCATCTTCACCTACTACACCTTCCTGGATCCATCTTATGTTGGTTCAACCACACTGGGATCCTACGACATTCTTGGCTTGAGGGACTATCAGACACAGACCACCAGCGAAGTTTTTGCAAAATATGCTGGTATTGCTGACACAATTTATGCAGCAGGGGCTGATCATGTCTGGGCCGCCTCCGATCCGTGGACTAAAGAACAACAAGATGATTTCTGGTCGAGATTTGAAGGTGCATGGACGACAGACGTTCAGAGTATCGTTGACTACGTCATGGCTAATTACCTTGATGCTTATGCCGGCGACATAATGGGATTAACACCTGACGAAATAAAAGCAAATGAAGGACTTAAAATCGCCTTTGGTATGGCCTTGTGGGGCTTTGCCGATAAAGACGATACTGGTCTGACCGGTTCAACTACAGGCACCAAGTGGGATTTGGTTACAGCATTCCCCACCATTGATGACTTCTATAAAGAAGCTTACGCTACGTACGATGGTGATTTTGAAAAATATAGCTCAGTAGAACCTGTAAATGCACCTGCCGATCTGCTCGGTGGTGTCAAATCTGCTTTCATTGGCTATTGGGGCCCATTGGATGAAGGCATGGGTGGTAAAGGCGTTCCGAACATCTCCGGTATTGTCAAAGTTGACGATTACACCGTGGAAGTTACCGTCAATGGTTTTTCTGCCCCCGCCGTGTATTCCATTCTGGGCATCCAGGTTGCACCGATGCATTACTACGGTGATCCTGCCAAGTATGACTATGAAAACAATAAGTTCGGTTTTGACTTTGGTGATCTTTCCAAGCAACAAAGCCTGACCGCTACCCCGATGGGTGGTGGCTCTTACAAATTCATCAAGTACGACAATAAAGTTGTCTACTTTGAGGCGAATGAGAACTATTACCGAGGGTGCCCTGCAATTGCTGAACTTCAGTTCAAAGAAACAGTTTCCTCTGAAGTAGCTTCTGCGGTTCAAACCGGCACAGCTGATGCAGGTGAAATGACTGGCTCCCGCTCTCGCTTTGAAGAGGTTGCTTCCTACAACTCGAATGGCGAGATTACCGGTGATGTCATCACCACCAGCAAAGTCGATAATCTTGGTTACGGTTATGCAGGTATTAACGCCGATACAGTCAATGTCGGTGGCGAACCTGGTTCCGAAGCTTCCAAAAACTTACGCAAAGCACTTGCTACAGTTCTAGCAGTCTATCGCGATGTAGCCATTGATAGTTACTATGGTGAGGCCGCTACTGTCATCAATTACCCGATCTCCAACACCTCCTGGGCAGCTCCACAACCTACCGATGAGGATTACAAGATTGCATTCTCAACAACTGTAGATGGCAGTCCCATCTATACTGCTGATATGACACCGGAACAAAAATATCCTGCTGCTGAAGCTGCAGCGCTTGCCTACCTGGAAGCAGCTGGTTACACAGTTGCCGGCGGCAAAGTTACTGCTGCTCCTGAAGGTGCCAAGCTGAGCTACGAAGTAATTATTCCTGGTGGCGGTACTGGTGATCACCCTGCTTTCGCTATTTTGACCGGCGCGCAGAAATCCCTGGCAAACATTGGTATTGAATTGAAGATTAATGATCCTGCAGATGCCAATATTCTTTGGGACGCTTTGGATGCTGGTACACAGGAACTGTGGACAGCTGCCTGGGGTGCTACCATTGACCCGGACATGTATCAGGTTTATCATAGCTCAGGTGTTGTCGGCGAAGGCGGTTCAGATTCCAACCATTATCACATTCGTGATGCGGAATTGGATCAACTGATCGTTGATGCCCGCAAGAGCGAAGACCAGAACTATCGTAAAGCTGTTTACAAACAAGCTCTGGACATCATCATTGACTGGGCGGTTGAAGTCCCCACCTATCAACGACAAAACAGCGTTATTTTTAGCACAGTTCGAATGGACATCGATTCGATCACACCCGATATTACTACTTTCTGGGGCTGGTTGAATGACATTGAATTAGTCAAAATGCGCTAATCGTTGGCGGTTTCAAGTAAGTTTTTTTAAAAAAGGTGAGCCCGCCGCCAGGCGGGCTCACCTACTATCTCAACGATTTTCTCAAGGTGCATTGTGATTGATAAAAATGAAGTATCATTTCAAAAATTAGGAATGTAGTGTTTTTCAAAGGGCGGGCGCCCGCCCTTTGAAAAACACTCCTCAACCCCTTTTTTATTGGAAGGTTACAAAATAAAGGATAAAGATGCGTAATTTTATTATAAGGAGACTCTTCCTTGGTTTGATCATTTCCGTCTTTGGTGCGATGGTTATTTATGCAGTCATCCGCGCGCTGCCAACCTCCTATGTCGAAACAATTGCAAGACAGAGGGCTACGAATCCTTTAAGTACAAAAACTTACCAGGAGTGGCTGGACCAACTAAATCAGGTTTATAAACTTGATGTTGGGGTCGTGCCCGGTTTTATCGGTTGGCTTGGGAATGCCGTCCGGGGAGATTTTGGCGAATCCTGGCATTTCGGAATCCCGGTAACCCAAAAATTTAATCAGGTTATCTGGTATTCCGTCATCATTCAAATCATCACGTTTATCGTGGAAATATTTATATCAATCCCATTGGGGATACTGGCAGCCAGAAAGCAATACAGCAAAACTGATTATGCTATAACGGTTTTTGCATTAATGGGTATTTCGCTGCCAACCTTTTTCCTCGCAACCCTTTTAAAATATCAATTTTCGATTAAACTTGGCTGGTTTGATCTGTATGGCCTGACCGGTAGGTTTTACAATTCCATGACACGCTTTGAACAGATCGTGGATATTGGGTATCACATGGTCTTGCCAATCTTTACGCTGATGATGGCTTCAGTTGGCGGCCTGATGCGGTATACCCGCACAAACATGCTGGAAGTGCTTAATTCTGATTATATTCGCACCGCACGAGCAAAAGGGCTTTCTGAAAGAGCTGTCATTAACAAGCATGCCTTTCGGAATACCTTGATCCCGCTTGTTTCTTACATGAGCTATCTGATCCCGGCCATGTTTAGTGGAGCGCTGATTACCGAGACACTTTTCCAAATACCCGGTATTGGCTATGTGTCCTTTCAAGCTATTACGCGCGGCGACATACCATTCGCCATGTTTTATGCAACATTCATAATTATTCTGACACAAATCAGTTTGATCATTGCGGACATTATGTATGCAGTGGTTGACCCCCGTGTTAGAGCAAATTAATGGTGGTGGTAAATGTCTGAATTTGGAAATATTAATCACAACATAAAACCGGAACTTAATATTACTGGTAATGAACCTGAAGAACTAAACCTGGATGATGCCCGACGGGTTAAGGTACTTTCGCCCGGCATGCTCGTTTTCAAGCGTTTTATACGCAACAAGCTGGCAGTTGTTGGCTTTGGCATCCTGTTGTTCATGTTTGCATTTGCTTTTCTTGGTCCTTTATTTTCTTCATACGGGCAGACGCAAGTTTTCAAAGGCGTAGGCAGCATGGCTAAAGATTTCGCCGGGGCGATTTACAATGATGAGCTGCGCTATACAGTGGCGGATGGTGAAACCTTTAGTAGCGGTGATCGCGCACAATTTCTGTTTGCGCTTGGAAAAAACACGAATACATTTAGTTATGGTGATGACACCTATTATTTTGTGTCCGAAAGCGAAGGTATCTACCGCATTCTTCAACTTGATCCCGTTGCTGAAGTGCTGCGTGGCATTTATAAACCAATGACTGGGGAAAATGTGCCTAAAGCGCTTCAAAAAGCTTATGAAACAGCTGTTCAACAGGATCTAACGGCGTTTGAATTGAACGGAGTTACTTATCGAATTGTCACAAAGGGTAAAGTGACACAGATCTCCACTGAGCACGATGTAGCACTGGCCATGATACCTGTTTACGATGCATACAATCCAGCTGATATCGATAAGATTTCATCTTATAAGTTTAAACTTGTAAGTAGCCTGGCAATTTCCAATAATGAAGATAAGTTCGTTTTTGATGGACAAAATTATTCAATCCAATATGATGATGGCCAGTCGACCATCTTTGATAGCAAAGGCGCAGAATTTGCTCAGGTATCAGCCATCATTGTCAACCCAATTGACCAATCAATTTTCCTACCGGTCGATTTTAAGTCATCCGTACGAGAGGCAATTAATGACCGCCAATCAAAATTTAATTACATCGAAGATAATGGCGAATCGGTCGCCTACTCAATTGTGCGGGTTAACAATACCTTTAATATTAAGAAAGAAACACCAACTGAGCTGATTCGCGTATTTGAAGCTCCTTCCTCTGAACACATCCTGGGTCTGGATAATAATGGCATGGACGTTTCAACCAGGCTGATGTACGGTGGTCAGGTTTCATTGTTGGTTGGCTTCGTGGTAATCTTCATTGAAGTAGCGATTGGTATCGTGATTGGCGGTATCTCCGGTTATTTTGGGGGATGGGTAGATACAAGCCTGATGCGGTTTGTCGATTTGTTCAACAGCATTCCATTCTGGCCGATGATCTTAATTTTCGGCTCTGTCATGGATGCCTTGGAGGTTAACCCTACCCAGAGAATCTTTCTTTTGATGATGGTGCTTGGGTTATTGAGCTGGACAGGAGTTGCCAGGATCGTGCGTGGCCAAATCCTCTCGCTGCGCGAATTGGATTTTATGGTTGCAACCGAAGCGGCGGGAATTCGTACCAGCCGCAGAATCTTTAAGCATTTGGTTCCAAACGTTATGCCTTTGCTGATCGTAACCGCAACAGCCGGTTTAGGTGGTATTATTATTACGGAAGCCACGTTAGGATTTCTTGGCTTGGGTGTCAAATACCCGCTGGCTTCCTGGGGCAGTATTATCAACGTGTCTTCAGATGCGTACGTTATGACCAACTTCTGGTTTATGTGGATTCCAGCCGGGTTGTTAATTCTCCTGACTGTGCTTGGTTTCAACTTCGTCGGTGATGGTCTGCGCGATGCGTATGACCCGAAGATGAAAAGGTAGGTGATGACGATGGATGTTAAAAAAAGATCCCTCGTTGATAAATTCAAATCAATAGCAAAGAAAAATGATAGCAATCATATTTCGGCGCGTGAGTTAGCAAGAATTTCACGGGAAAATCGTCGAACTACCGATCGGATTGAGCGCCAGCGTAACAGACGAAATGTTCCCGCCGGTGAATATCTGACCAAGATGAAGGACCCTGCCAATGTGGTCGAGTTTGATGATCTGCATACTTATTTTTTCACGGATATAGGGACTGTCAAAGCAGTTGACGGGGTTTCATTCTCAATACCGAAAGGGAAAACAGTCGGCGTGGTGGGCGAATCGGGTTGTGGCAAGTCGGTCACTGCGCTATCTTTGATGCAATTGGTTCAACGCCCGCAGGGGCAGATTGTGGAAGGTTCCATTCGCTTTAACGCAGGCGAAAAGGTCTACAACATCGCCAAAACACCGATATCTGTAATGGAGACTATTCGCGGTAGCGAGATTTCGATGATATTTCAGGAACCAATGACGAGCCTTAATCCGGTATTCCGCGTAGGTGATCAAATTGATGAAGTGGTCAAACTGCACAACACAGGAATGTCTGATGAGGCTGTCAAAACTCTTACACTTGAGATGATTGAACTGGTTGGGATTGCCAACCATACGGGTGTTTACATGATGTACCCACATGAGCTTTCAGGTGGTATGCGACAGCGCATCATGATTGCAATGGCACTTGCCTGTACACCCAAACTCATCATAGCAGATGAACCGACCACCGCATTAGACGTGACCATCCAGGCACAGATCCTGGACTTACTGCGAAACCTTAAGGATAAGATCAATTCAAGTATTATGCTTATCACGCATGATTTGGGCGTTATCGCTGAAATGGCGGATTACGTTGTGGTCATGTATGCAGGCCGAATTGTGGAAAAAGGTACAGCTCTGGAAGTGTTCCATAATCCACTGCACCCTTACACGGTAGGTTTGATGGCTTCAAAACCGGTTATTAATCGGGAAGTTGAACGCCTGTATAGTATTCCGGGCAGTGTACCAAACCCAATTAATATGCCCAATTATTGTTATTTCAAAGACCGCTGTGCACGGCGGATGCCAATTTGTGATGGTCCCTATCCTCGCGAGGAGTACGTTACAGATACGCATATGGTGACATGTTACCATTACATTGAACACTAGTCAGAGGTAGAGAATGCAAGAAAGACTAAATGACGCACAAGTGCTGCTGAACAACACTCAAACAACGCTTAATAATACTGTTCTCGAGGTAAATGATCTTAAGATGTATTTTCCCATCAAAGCCGGTTTGATGCAGCGTGTGGTAGGGTATGTCAAGGCGGTTGACGGAGTCAGCTTTAAAATTAAAAATGGGAGAACCATGGGCCTGGTTGGTGAATCGGGTTGTGGAAAGACGACGGTTGGAAAAACCATATTGCGTCTGAACGAAAAAACAAGCGGTGAAGTACTGTTTAATGGGAAAGATATCTTTGCAATGGATCGCAAAGAACTAAGATCGATTCGGCCTCAGATGCAAATCGTGTTTCAGGATCCATTTTCGAGTCTTTCGCCACGTCTTCCAGTCAGTGAGATTATCGGAGAAGCAGTCAAGGAACACGGAATCGTTCCGAACAGTGAATATGATGAATATCTTGACCATATCATGAAATCTTGTGGATTGGAACCTTATCACAAAGACCGCTATCCACACGAATTTTCCGGTGGACAGCGTCAAAGAATTTGTATTGCCAGAGCGCTGGCGCTTAACCCTGATTTTGTCGTGTGTGACGAGCCGGTTTCTGCCTTGGATGTTTCAATTCAAGCTCAAATTATCAATCTGTTGAAGGATTTACAGAATGAGTTGGGCTTAACCTATCTTTTCATTTCACACGATCTTTCGGTGGTGGAGCATATTTCGGATGAAGTAGGCGTCATGTATCTGGGTGACTTGGTGGAATACGGGAGCAAGAAATCAATTTTCCGCAATCCATTGCATCCATACACTCAGGCATTATTGAGTGCAGCCCCCATTCCGGATCCGTCTGCGAAGATGGACCGCATTATCCTGGAAGGTAGTATTCCGTCACCTGCCAACCCCCCATCCGGATGTAAATTCCACACTCGCTGCCCCAAAGTGATGGATATTTGTTCGAGAGTTGTTCCTATTACCAAAGAAATGGAACCTGGACATACTGTTGCGTGCCACCTTTACGATTAAGCAGGAGGTAAACTAATGGTAAAAAAATTGAAAAAAGAATTTGATGATGATGGCAGAGTGATCTGCAACATGGACGTGGAAGGGATGCGTTGGTATGATAAAAATAGCCGCCGCAGAGATCCTGAAACGCATAAAATACATGCCGGTAATCAATTAACCCGCTCTGAGGCCTGGCAATTTACATGGTCAGCCATCCTGGCTGGGCTTTCAATCGTGGCAATATTCTCGGTGGCTTGGGTAGTTTTCATTTTATTTTGTACCCAAATCTGGTTTCGTTAGAATATAAGATTACCCTTTTATTGCGCCAACGCTGCTGGTTAAACCATAAAAACGCAAAATTTTCAATAAGTGACCAACAAAGACAGGTTAGCCAAAGCGCTAGCCTGTCTTGATATCAACAAGTCACCTGCTTCTGATATAATAATAAAAATCTCGATTTCATTCCTGGAAGGAGATCCCAGGCAATGGCTTCCAAGCAAATCTTAATCATTGATGATTCCTACGAGCTGACGCGCATTTTGCACTCGGCAATTTTGACGCTGGATAAGAATCTGGATGTCAAAGTTGTGCCGTCCGCCGAAGAAGCAATGCTGTTAATTCACAAGGTTACATTTGATTTAATTATCAGCGACATTCGTCTGCCGGGTATCTCTGGAATGGAACTGCTTCCAAAAATTCGAGCACGCAATAAATCTGTCAACATCATCCTGATCACCGGACTGACTGATATGAGCCTGGAAGACAAAGCACGTACAATGGGTGCAAACTGTTTTTTGCAAAAGCCAATCGAGATGGCCTTATTCCTGGAAACAGTTGCCGGGTATCTGGGTATTATGGTTCCTTCCAAGTCTTCCAAATTGCAAAATATGGTGCAGGGTATGCCACAGGTGATCACTGGCGAAGAAGGTGGCAGAGAAAGTGTCTCCGAGACTATTTCGCAATTACGCAGCGAAATCGCCGCACAGACTGTGTGGTTAATTAACGAAAGCGGCCGGTTGGTGGCACAATCAAGCGATGAACAGCTGCGATATGATGAAAATCAATGGGCGCCGCTCTTGCTGCCATTGCTTTCGACTGGTGAGAAATTCGCTGCTTCCTTTCGGGAACATTTAAGTCCACAATCATTCTATGCTTATCGCTTTGACCAAAAAGATATAGTGCTTGTACCTGTTGGCGATTTTACACTCATCCTTGTATTGAAACGAGGAAAAGGACAAATGCGATTGACATTGGTGCTGGATACTGTTTTGGGATACCAACTTGAATTGCAGGCCTTGTTGACACGCATGGGTGTTTTACCCTCCTCACCGGCCAAAGTTATGTCGCAGGAACCACTCGAATCGGCAGCCCTCGAAATTGATGCCGCCAATCTGGAAGAGATCAATGAAAGTGAGCTCGAGCGCTTTAACAGCCTGTTTAATACGCTTCCTGAAAAGAAAAAAGTGGATGCCTTTTGGGATAAGGCCAGTTCGAATCAAGACTATGATCTGCAAAACCCCGAAATCCTTTCCTATGAGCAGGCCTCTAAATTAGGTTTGACGCCGGGAGACTCAGCGGGGGGAGATGGCGGATAGTCAGGCCGCTGGCTGGTAAAAACTAAGTAAGTCAAGCAGAAACCTGGCTTTGGACTTTTGGTTGGCTTTGTAGCCCAACAACTCCAGGGGCATCAATTCACCGTTCCGGAAATTGGGTTCTTGCAAGAAACGTTGGGCACTTGTGCTTTCAGTATCCTTGCTTTACGGGAAGACATTGCAAACGTACCGCACTTTTTGATGGGCATGCCCAACCTACGATTCTTTTTGTACCTAAGGGCGCATCCCGAAAGACCCGTTTGATCCCAGGCCGAAATATGGCCACACCTTTAATGAGCCTGGGATACTTCGTGCGTGGGTTTCTTTCGGTAAATAAACGCTGAATGTAGGAGGATTTTCTTTCCTTCCCTGTCAGCTTTTGATTATGAGCCGCCTGGTGATTTCCTAGCTTCCTGCAATACCCTTTTTCTGGTTGAATCATGTAATTTGTGTTAAAATAGCAAGGCTTAGCGATAAGCACTGGGGCATGGTGCAATCGGCAGCACACCAGACTTTGGATCTGTTGATCTTGGTTCGATTCCAGGTGCCCCAGCCTATTTTTGAAAGAGATCAATATCAAAATCGCGAATAGTAGTTATCACGGTAATAAGCTTTTGAAATGCAGAACGAAACTGCTGGTTGAAAGTTTGTTGGCATTTAACGACTTGTTTTGCAGTGGGAAAAAGTAACAGGTATAATTATTTTATATAATATGAATATTAATGTACAACCCGCACATTCTGCAGCACTGAGGAGTCAGAAAAAGTCATGAAGGTTGCATCGGTAATACTGGCAGCCGGTAAAGGAACACGTATGCGCTCCGATCTGCCGAAAGTGCTTCATAAAATTTGCGGTTATCCACTTATCCATTACGCATGTGAAGCCAGCCGCGCTCTTGGCATACAAGAGCAGGTGGTTGTGGTTGGGCACGGTTCACAACAAGTGCAGGCTTACCTGGGAGACCAGGTCCTGTACGCGCTTCAAGAGCAGCAATTGGGTACCGCTCATGCCGTGCTGGCTGCTCGTGAGATGCTCGCAATGGACGAGGGCTTGATCCTGGTGACCAGCGGCGATATGCCTTTGCTGACAGCTCAAACTTTGCAGGAACTGGTGAGCGTTCAGCGGACAAACTCAGGTCCATTGACTATGTTGGTGGTTACTGCGGATGACCCACGCGGGTTTGGACGGGTGATCCGTGGAAGTGATGCTCAGGTGTTGGCAGTGGTAGAAGAAGCCCAGGCCAGTCCGGATCAGTTGAAAATCCGTGAGTTAAACGCCGGTGCATACTGTTTTGATGCTGCCTGGCTATGGCAGACGCTTGAAAACTTGCCGCTTTCTCCAAAAGGCGAGTATTACCTGACCGATACAATTGCCGCAGCTGTGGAGCAAGGAAAGCCGGTGGCAGCTGTGAGTGTGGCTGATGAGCTGGAATCGATGGGCATCAATACCCGTATTCACCTGGCAGAGGCGGAAGCAGCCATGCAACAGCGCATATTGAATCAATTAATGCTAGCTGGAGTGACAATAATTAACCCACCATCTACCTACATTGAAGCAAGTGTCCGGATTGGCCAGGATACCATTATTTACCCAAACACTTTCCTAAGGGGAGAAACTCAAATAGGGAAAAATTGTGAAATTGGTCCCAATACCATTGCCACGGATTGTAAGATTGGCAATCAATGTAAAATTCTGGCGGCCGTGATGGAAAAAGCGATTGTTGAAGACAGCGTTGATATGGGGCCGTTTGTCCGTCTGCGTAAGGGGGCTCATTTAGGTGAACACGTGCACATGGGTAATTTTGGTGAAGTCAAAGACTCCTATTTAGGCGAAGGCACCAAAATGGGCCATTTTTCATATATTGGCAATGCTACCATCGGGAAGAACGTCAACATTGGTGCCGGTACAATTACCTGTAATTATGATGGCCAGCATAAACATGCAACCATAATCGGTGATAATGTTTTTATTGGTAGTGACACAATGCTGGTTGCTCCCTTGACGATTGGTAAAAATGCCAGCACCGGTGCCGGCGCGGTGGTAACACATGATGTGCGTGAGGGAGAAGTTGTGGTTGGTGTGCCGGCCAAGGCGTTAAGAAAGAAAAATATAGGTGAATAATTACTTCTGGCTCATTCTGGCAGGTCTGTTGTTGATCGATTTGGTTTTTTCGGCAGTCCGCTCCAGCCTCCTGAATTCCCGTCCTTTGCAGTTGATTAATATGCGCAATGAAAACCCGGCAGGAGTTGAACGAGCTTTAACCGTGTTGGAAAAAAAACGCATGCGTATTTCGCTGCGCATTTCCCTGATTTTGATGCATTTTTTGATCTGTATCACCATTGTATTATTCATGTTGAGTTTTTCTCCACCCCCGTATACCTGGTTTGTGTTCTTAGTGGTAATTTTTTCCGCTTTTATTTTATTGGTGCTTGAATTTGCTGTCGAAGGGTTGGCATTGCATTCTCCTGAAATGTGGGCACTGCGTCTGGCACCGATTGCGGATATCATGATTTTTCTTTTCACACCGGTCTCGGTGATCATGATGGCAGTGTTGGGGTCCCCCGAATCCTTGCAACAGCGTCTCGGGCCGGTGACAGAAGAGGAAATTAGAAGCTGGGCAACAACCGGGCAGGGAAAAGGTACCCTGGAGCAAGGCGAACGGGCCATGATCTATTCCATTTTTCAGTTTGGTGAGACCCTCAGCCGTGAAATCATGGTGCCACGTATTGATATTACCGGCCTGGATGTAACTTCGAATGGCCTGGAAGCTATTCGATTGTTTACGCGCTCCGGTCATTCGCGTGTACCCGTTTTTGAAGAAACGATTGATAATATCATCGGTCTTTTATATGCCAAGGATCTTCTTCAAGTGGATACGCCCCCCTCGGAAATTACTGATATTCGGCCATTTTTGCGTAAAGCATATTTCATCCCTGAATCTAAAAACGTGGACGAATTGCTGCGGGAAATGCAAGCCCAGGGTATTCATCTGGCAATTGTCGTTGATGAATATGGCGGCACAGCTGGCCTGGTAACTCTGGAGGATATCGTCGAAGAAATCGTTGGTGAAATCCGCGATGAATATGACCAGGGCGAAGAACATCAGGTTCAGCGCCTTTCTGATGATGAATTTGTATTTTCCGGCCGTTTGGCTCTCAACGATGTTTTTGACAACCTGGGAGTGGATTTGAATAGCGATGCAGCTGATACCCTCGGTGGTTATATTTATGGCCAGATCGGACGTGTACCGGTAGGAGGGGAGCAGATCAAAATAGAAGGTTGGATTCTAACCGTCGCTCAAGTTAGCGGACGGCGGATTCGCAAAATATTGGCCAAAAGAATTATCCCAGAAACGGAAAGTGATAGCGGAAATGAAACTTAATCCCGATCAGGTCTCGCAATTAATTGAAGCAGCCAGCCAGGTACGAAGGTGGGCATATGTGCCGTATTCCAAATATCCGGTCGGCGCGGCGGTACTGACTACATCCGGCAAAATCTATGATGGCGTTAATATTGAAAGCGCTGCCTACCCAACCACCATGTGCGCAGAACGCGTGGCAATCTTCAAAGCTGTCTCAGAGGGAGAGCGTGATTTTACAGCCATTGCTGTAGTGACAGAGAACGCAGGCAGTCCTTGTGGCGGCTGTCGGCAGGTGATGGCGGAGTTTGGGTTGGAAACAATTGTGTTGATTGCAGATACTGAAGGAAAACTGCATCTGGAAACAACTGTTGGAAAGCTTTTACCGCAGGCATTTACACCTAAAGATTTACCTGAAAAGTAATCGAGGTCATTAAATGAGCATGCGCGAGAGAAGCCGTAAAGTCGAAGGTATTATTTTACGGCGTCAGCGTTGGGGAGAAGCAGATCGATTGCTGACAGTATTCACCCGCGAAATGGGTAAAGTACGCGTGGTTGCGAAGGGGGTACGTAAGACCCAATCGCGAAAAGCCGGCCACCTGGAGCCATTTATGCAAACAGCACTTATGTTGGCACAAGGCCGGGATTGGTGGATTGTTACGCAGGCTGATACAGTCAATGCTTTTTTCACTCTACGCGACGATTTACAAAAGACCGGTTTAGCGGCCTATGTGATTGAGTTAATGGATAAATTTACATATGAAGATGGTCCAAATCCCCCTTTATATCGCCTGGTAATCGAAACATTGCAGCAGCTTGAAGCAGGCGATCCATTGTTTGTTGTTGCTCATTTCTATGAATTACGACTGCTGGATTTGATGGGATTTCGACCACAGCTTTTTAATTGCGTGGTCTGTGAAAACGAAATTCAGGCAGTAGATCAGTATTTTAGTGCCTTGCAAGGTGGCGTTATCTGCCCGCGTTGCAGTCACATGAGTGAAGATGCCCGCCGGATCAGCATGGATGCACTGAAGTACCTGCGCCATTTTCAGCGCAGTAATTACAAACAGACATTGGCTGCCAACCCGGATGAACAAATAGTGAATGAAGTCGAAGGTATCATGCAATGGTACCTGACCTTCCTGCTGGAACGCAAGATCAATTCGCAGGCTTTTTTGAGAGATGTGCAGAAGAAAGCGAATGGCCAGTAGCGGCGTAAGTACTTTACAATAACGCTGACAACACACAGGGACAAAATATCGAATATTGGTCTCCGAATTTTCAAAACAAGTAATTTGTCCGATCCTTAGCGCTGATCGATTTTAAGAATCTTACGAAAACAATTTCTGCCAACCCTATCTACCTTCTCTCAATGTTGATGTTAAATTTGTTTAATAATGGGATTATAAAAAATGGGCATGAAGAGGGCGCAGGAACTCACAATGTTCTAAATTTCCATTAGCGAGTTATTTCTTCGATCCTTCGCCCCTACGGCAAGATCAATCGCAACCTGATTTGTCTTCGACCCATCGCCCCTACAGCAGGATGAACCGCGACCTGATTTGTCTTCGACCCATTGTCCCTACGGCAAGATCAATCGTCACCGAGTTTGAAAGGTTACCTGTAAAAAAGATTATCCCGTCAATCAACTTTCTCAACCAATCGCCAAATCAACCAATTGTCAAGTCACCATATCAACTAATCACAAATCAACTAATCACGACTCAACGAACCACCCTATCAACCTGCTCCAAATCACCCAGCCCCTCCCTCTTCTATTGGTATAATTACGAAACATGCGAATTCTTTTCTTGAATTTGCACACTGCTGTGGAGGGATAATGGCTCAAGGTTTGGATTTTCAATCGATTATTCTTAAATTACAACAATTTTGGAACGAACAAGGCTGTTTGATTTGGCAGCCGTATTACACTCAGGTTGGTGCCGGAACGATGAATCCGGCCACCGTGCTGCTAGTGTTGGGACCCGAGCCCTGGAATGTAGCCTATGTCGAACCCTCCATTCGACCAGACGATGGTCGCTATGGCGAAAATCCAAACCGCTTGCAGCAACATACTCAGTTTCAGGTGATTTTAAAGCCGGATCCTGGCAACCCACAAGAAATTTATTTGAAATCTTTGCAGTCGTTAGGGATTATCCCGGCCGAGCATGATATTCGCTTTGTAGAAGATAACTGGGAATCACCCGCGTTAGGCGCCTGGGGACTGGGATGGGAAGTGTGGCTGGATGGCCAGGAAATTACCCAATTCACATATTTTCAACAGGCCGGAGGTATGTTAATGGATCCGGTGGCGGTTGAAATTACCTATGGGTTGGAACGAATTGCAATGGCCTTGCAGAAAGTAAATAATTTCCGTGAAATTCAATGGAATCCGGAGCGTACTTATGGTGATGTCCGCCTGGAAGGTGAGATAGAACATAGTAAGTACTACTTTGAAGTGGCTGATGTGGACCGCTTGAGGGAAATGTTCAATTTGTTTGAGGCGGAAGCGAATGAAGCACTCAAATATGGTCTGGTGCTGCCGGCCCACGATTATGTCTTGAAATGTTCGCACACCTTTAATGTGTTGGATACACGCGGCGCCATTGGAGTGACTGAACGCCAGACACTATTCTCGCGCATGCGTGAACTATCGCGTCAGGTGGCCGAAGCCTATTACCGGCAACGGCAGGAAATGGGGTTCCCCTGGCTAACGGAGACTGCGAAGCAAGATGATATTACGGTTGAAACGGTGGTTGGAGGTGACAATCTGGTCACGGATGGTGACGCATTCGCGGATTTGATCTTCGAAATTGGTACAGAAGAGCTGCCTGTAGCGGATCTAAAAAGCGCTGTGCAGCAACTAGAAGAGCATACCATGGCAACCTTGCAACAGAATCGTTTGCCATATGCCGAGGTGAAAGCGTATGGCACTCCTCGCCGCCTGGTTGTTGCGGTGAAAAGGCTGGCACAAAAACAAGCTGATCTCAATCAGATCGTGAAAGGGCCACCGGCTGAACGAGCCTTTAATCCGGACGGAACGCACACCAAAGCCGCTGAAGGATTCGCGCGCGGCAAAGGAGTCACGGTGGCAGACTTGCAGATCACTGAAATGGATGGCGGCAGTTATGTGACAGTGCAACTTCATGAAGAAGGTCAGCCAACTCTGTCAATTTTAACCAGGTTGCTGCCAGAATTGATTGCTTCCTTAAGATTTGATAAAACGATGCGCTGGAATGCGAGCGGGGTTAGTTTTTCGCGCCCAATTCGCTGGCTGATGGCAATATTTGGAAGGCATCCGGTTCCTTTTCATTATGCAAGTTTATCGAGCCAAAAGTTGACGCGCGGATTACGTTTTCAAAAAACTGAGACAATCGCAATTGAAGATAGCAGCCATTATTTTGCCGTCATGGCGGAACAAGGAATCATTCTGGATTTGGAAACTCGTAAACTGCGAATCGCAGAAATGGTTAGATCCGCTATTGAAAAAATGGGGGCTGATTCAAGAAAAATGGATGAGGAATTGTTGGATGAAGTCAACCTGCTGGTTGAAGCGCCGACAGCCTTCGTCGGCACCTTTGAGGCGGAATATCTCAAATTGCCATCAGAGGTGCTCATTTCCGTTATGAAAAAACACCAGCGCTATTTTCCGGTATTTGATATAAATGGCAATTTGGTTAACCGTTTCGTTGCAATCCGCAATGGCGGCAACCGCTTTTTGAATCGGGTGGCAGAGGGAAACAGTCAGGTAGTGCGTGCCCGGTTTGCTGATGCGGCTTTTTTCATTGCAGAAGATTCCAAACTTAAATTAGAAGATTATCGTCCACGGTTGGCTACACTGACCTTTCAAAGCAAGTTAGGTTCGATGCTCGATAAAACCGAACGAATTGTGAAATCTGTTAGCCTTTTCAGTAAACTGCTGGGACTTGATACGGCTGAAGAAAAAATCGCTGTGCGTGCGGCCAGCCTTGCCAAAGCGGATCTTGTAACCCACATGGTCGTCGAAATGACATCATTGCAAGGCGTGATGGGGCTTTATTATGCCAATCTTTCCGGTGAAAAAGAGGCTGTTGGCAAAGCCATTTATGAGCACTATTTACCGCGTTTTGCGGGTGATGTGGTGCCGTCCAGTAAAGCCGGAATGGTCGTTGGTATTGCTGACCGGTTGGATAGTCTGGTGGGGTTGTTTGCAGCCGGGCTGGCACCGAGTGGCACCAAGGACCCCTTCGCACAACGCCGTGCTGCTTTAGGGCTGGTACAGGCTTTAATCGCCTGGGACCTCGATTTTGACCTTCGTCAAGGTCTTGAGATCGCGGCGGAAAATATGCCAATCATTGTCTCAAGCGAACACCTCACAGCGTGTTTTGATTTTATCAAAGGGCGTTTGCAAAATTTGTTAATAGAGAAAAACTTCCGTTATGATATTGTGGCTGCAATTCTGGCTGAACAAAGCAACAATCCGGCAGCTGCTGCCCGGGCTGTGGAAAGCTTGACCGATTGGGTTGCTCGCTCAGATTGGGATAAAATCCTGCCTACTTTTGCTCGCTGTGCTCGTATCACGCGTGATCTTAAGCAGGTTTTTCCGATTAACCCAACATTGTTAAAAGAAGATTCGGAACGTGAACTGTATGCTGGCATTACCTCTGTGATGACAGTCAATCGCCGGCCCGGTTCCATCCCCGACTTTTTTCAGGTCTTTATGCCGCTCATGCCGGTCATTAACCAGTTCTTTGATGAAGTACTGGTGATGGCAGAAGATTTAGCTGTACGCGCCAATCGTCTGGGTATGTTACAACAAATCGTGTTCCTTTCCAAAGATGTGGCAGATTTTTCATTGTTGGAAGGATTTTAATCCCTGATACAGGGTTATTGAGTTGTCTAGGCCATTACAATCTGCAAAAAATGATAGAAATTTTATAGATGAATCCCCCGAGCCAATTGAATGCCGGCTTGAATGTTTATGTAAGTTAGACATGATAATTTTGAATAAGGGGATTGCCCCAAAAGTGATTTTTCCCTCAGGCAGGGCATGACCGGAGCCTACTTGTGCTTTTTAAATTAATTCTTGTGGTGTAGAATTAAAAAGAGGAAAGTATGTCAGTAACGGACGAAATCAAAAGTCGTATTGATATCGTGGACCTGGTATCGCAAACAGTAAAACTAAGACGATCTGGAAAAAATTACACAGGCTTCTGCCCGTTCCACGATAATAAACGCACACCTGCCTTTGTCGTATTCAGCGATTCAGGTACCTGGCGCTGTTTTGGCCAATGTAATGAGGGTGGTGATATTTTCAAATTTGTGATGAAAAAAGAAGGCTGGGATTTTGCAGAGACGCTTAAGTTCCTGGCTGAAAGAGCCGGTGTCGAGCTGCATCCGCAGACTGAGGAACAAAAAGAGAAGGATGAACAATATAATCGTTTGCATCAATTGTTGGATGAGGTTGTAATCTTCTACCGCCACCAATTGCTGCAGACACCGCAAGGAGAAAATGCGCTTAATTACTTGACCAAACGGGGTGTCAAGCGTGAGACAATCGAAACGGTCGGCCTGGGGTATTCTCCGGCGTCGTGGGATATGACTTACCAATATTTTCTCGGAAAAGGCTACACTATCGATGATCTGGTGCAAGCCGGTATGGTCACTGAACGAGATAACGGAGGATATTACGATCGCTTTCGCAATCGTTTGATGTTCGCAATTCGTGATGTCAGCGGGCGCATGGCTGGCTTTGGAGCGCGGGCACTCAACCCGGAAGATAACCCGAAATATCTCAATTCCCCGCAGACAAGCTTGTTTGATAAAGGAAGGCTCCTTTATGGTCTCGATCTGGCACGTAAAGCCATTCGCATGGAAGACCAGGCTGTGATTGTTGAAGGCTACATGGATGTCATTATTCCCTATCAGGCCGGTTTTGCGAACACAGTATCGCCTATGGGAACTGCTCTGACAGAAGAACATCTGCGCATGTTAAAACGCTACACTCGCACCATGATCTTAGCACTGGATGCAGATGCGGCTGGCGAAAAAGCCACCCTGCGGGGGTTGAACGTGGCTCGCAACGCCCTGGATCGTGATTCAGAAATCCAATTTGACCCACGTGGTTTAATCCGGAATGAGGGCCGATTACAGGCGGATGTGCGTGTGACGACGATACCGGCTGGGATGGACCCGGACGAAGTGGTTTTGCGCGACCCGGAAGAGTGGCGGCAGATTCTGCAAGCTGCCAAACCGGTGGTGATGCATGTAATGGAAACCCTCGCAAGCCAGAAAGATCTGGATGATCCCAAGGTGAAACGGGATATTGCCAACCAGGTGCTACCATTAATTGAAGATGTCCCCAATCCAGTCGAACGAGATGCTTACCGCCAGCGTCTGGCACGCCTTTTAAAAGTCGATGAACGTGCATTAGTTGGTGAAATGAGTGCTGCACGGGGACCGATCAGCAGAAAGAAAATTCGTATTGCCCAGGAGAAGGCGCC
Source organism: Chloroflexi bacterium 44-23 (assembly GCA_001899005.1). Lineage (GTDB taxonomy): Bacteria > Chloroflexota > Anaerolineae > Anaerolineales > Anaerolineaceae > UBA6170. Next base: position 653,834 of record MKUW01000028.1, on the reverse strand, counting down.
TGTTAGGCGTTTTGAGCCTGTTTCAAGCCGCCATTTGATTAATGAACTCGAACATCATATTATCAGGTTGCTGGTGCGCGAACCCGAATGGTTGCATATCGTTGATCGTTCGTTGCAAAAAGCCGGCTTAAACCATATTGACATCACCGATTTTGAGAATTCCAAGTATCAAATTCTTATCCGTCTGATTATCCAATCATTGGAACAGGACCTGATGGAAGTCGATCCATACCTGAACGCAAATGTTCCCGAAGATTTGGCCGAGGAATTGCACATTTTACGAAACGATCCGCTTGCCAGTGAAATTAAGCTGGAACAAAAGCTTAAGGAAGACTTGGTGCGATCGGTTTTTATGTTGCGAATGGTACATGTGAAAGAAAATTTGGATCAAATTCGTTATTTAATGGACGAATTAGAGGAACAAGGTGATTCAGAAATTGATCCTTACCAGGAAATGAGGCTGAGTTATACGTTGTTGCGCGGCCGCTTGGACCAGGCTTTGGGTTCTCCGATTCAACTTGATTAAATTTTATTTATGGTATAAATATTAGTATGCCCAAAAAGAAAATCACCAATAAAAAGGCACAAGCCCCAAACGAAGAGCCGCAGATTATTCAACCGAAAAGCTTGGATGGTGATGAAATGCTGGAGGTTGATTTACAAAAAAAGCCAAACTCAATCAAAAAGGAAAAGAAAGTACGGCAACCGGTTTCGGATAATACCCAAAAAGAAAATTGGCTGGAAAGTGATTCAGATAGCGATGATACGGCTGCGGAAGATGAAGCTGAAGAAGAAGAAAGCTCTGATGACCCTACTGAAATTTTAGAAGCATCACTTAGTGGCGATCTGGCTGAAGATCCGGTACGATTGTATTTGAAAGAGATTGGCAGAATTGATCTACTGGATGCTGATAGCGAGTTTCGCCTGGCTGCGAGAATAGAAGCTGAGCGAATCGTTACGCATGCGATCATTGATTCGAAAATTAAAAGCGGCGAGCCGGAATATTATCTTAATATTTACTCACAGGTAGTCGATAGCCTCTACGAGGCTTGGAAAAATTTGTTGGCCCACTCAGCCAAGCTTGGTCATAGCGAACCGCCGGATCTGGACCTGGTATTGGTGGAATCCCAGCTGCTCCGCAAGAAATGGCAGGCAGATGCACCTTCTTATTTGCGTTCGTACCTTAATAATGGGATGTGGGGTAAGGACGAAGAATGGGATGCGCTGGTGCAGCACGCTTTTAAGACATTTTTGTGCTTTTACTTACTGCCGGAATATACAGCAGAACGCTTAATTCCTTACTTACAGGAAAAGAAAGCCTTGCCCAGGCGCTCTTCGTTCGATAAATTCTTGCCTCCCGCAAACATACTGGTTGAAGATCTGGATCAATTGCGTTGGCGCTCTGAAGAAGCCAGCCAGTCACTTATTCGTGCTAATTTGCGATTGGTGGTCAGTATTGCTAAGCGCTATATGGGCAGGGGCATTTCCTTTTTGGATTTGATCCAGGAGGGAAATTTGGGTTTGTTGCGCGCGGTGGCAAAATTTGATGTGGCACGTGGGTTCAAATTCAGTACTTATGCCACCTGGTGGATTCGCCAATCTATCAGCCGTTATATAGCCGAACAGGCCCGTACCATTCGCATACCGGTGCATTTATTTGAAGCAATTACCCGATTATTAAGGGTGCAGCGCGCCCTTGTCCAAAAATTAGGGCGCGAGCCAACTCATGAAGAACTGGCTCTGGAAGGCGGCTTTTTGAATGAGGAAGACGTTCTGGATATTCAGAACGCACATGAATTTGGCCTGCCTTTGGCGAGTGATGTTCAGTCACGTTGGACAACAGCCACCATGAAGGTCCAGCGTATCCTGCAATCCGCTGAGGAGCCGGTTTCACTTGAACGCCCGGTAGGGGATGAAGATAGCAGCCAGCTGGGTGATTTCATAGAAGATGATGATGCGCTCGAACCGATGGATGCTGCTGCCCGTGAAATGCTGCGCGAACAGGTTCAAAGTGCATTAGGGGCATTATCGGAACGGGAACGGCAGGTTTTGGAACTGCGTTTTGGCCTGATTGATGGGAAAGACCATACCCTCGAAGAGGTCAGCCGTTATTTCAATGTGACTCGTGAACGGATCCGCCAAATTGAAGCCAAAGCATTGAGAAAATTACGCCATCCTACTCGCAGCCGCCATTTGCGCGAATATCTTTCCTGAGCATTTCAAATTAAAGAGCAGGGTGGAATGAAGCGACAGGCGCTTATCGTTCAAACTGAATCGGCATCAGCGCAATCCTTGGTGAATTCATTAAAACGTCGCGGTTATGAAGTCTTGTATGCAACTCAAATAGATGAGGCTGAAAGCTTGCTTGTAGACAAGCATATCAATCTCGTTGTGTTGGATTTGCAGCATGACAGCCAGGATTGGCAGCTCTTCTTAAAAAAGGTTAAATTAAACTACCCTCAAATTCGAGTTATTCTCACCAGCAGTTATCCTGATTTGCAACGTGAAATGCTGGCGCAGGAACTGGGCTATACTATTGTTCTACGGCAACCATTCTCGCGCCGTTGGGTGGATTTGGCCCTCAAACGGGCTGAACAATCCGACCAGATTGAACCCGGCCTGGAAAAACTGGGGAAAGAAGAGCCGGTGAACCCTCCACTGGTACGTTTCCCGGTGCAGTTGAAGATTACATTACCTTACCTGCTGCTGGCAATTTTGTTTGCCCTGGCAACTGCCTACATTATCAGCCAGGTTGTATTTGATTCAGTACAGGATCGCTATTTCAACCAATTGGTCGCATCCAGCAAACAAGGCAGTGATTGGATGGTGCGTGAGGAAGATCGCTTATTAAGCAGCCTGCGTCTGATTGCCAATAACCAGGGTATTTCCGAAGCGCTGGGTCAAAACGACGCAGAACGTCTTCAGAGTCTGATATTGCCTCTGGTGATAAGTACAAACGAGGATGCCATTGACATAATTGACTTAAATGGCGTTTCACAACTTTCATTGCGAAAAGAAGCAGGCATGAGTGCCAGCGGTTACACTTTTAGTAGTGGGACGACCCTTTTTCAATCTTTGCCTTTCTTACGCAAAGTGCTTAACGGGATCAATGATACGCTGGGGGATAAGTATGCCGGGCTGGCGCAATTACCAGATGGTAAATATCTGTATGTCTCCGGGCCGATTTATTCGCCAGAAGGTAACCTGAGCGGGGCGATCCTGGTGGGGAAATCACTTAAGAATCTGATACATGCGATTCAAAACGATATAATGGCGAATGTCAGTCTTTATGATCCACAGGGCGAGGTTTTTGTTTCGACCATTTTTACCAATGGACCCAATCAGCCTCTCACTCCAGAGTTGGCTGCTCGTGCATTTTCAAGCCAGGGTCAAACCGGTATTTCGCGTGAACTTACGGTGGATAGTGTCAATTACACCGAGTTGATTAGTGTTTGGGAGGCCCGTTCCGGCCAAATAGATCTGGGGTTAATTGGCATCAGTTTACCACAAGCGTATCTGGTGAGTACCAGCCGCGTGACGCGTATCCAGGTATTCGTGCTTTCATTGGTTGCCATTTTGTTAATTGTGGTTATTGGTGTTAGTGTCGCAAATCTGATTACACGCCCGTTACTGCGTTTGGTGGCAGCCTCCACTGAAGTGGCTAAAGGCAATCTGGACATAAAGGTTGAATCAAAAGGCAATGATGAAGTGGCGGTTTTAACCCACGCTTTTAATTCCATGGTTGCCGGCTTACAGGAAGGTTCGATTTATAGGGATCTGCTTGGCCGCTCTGTTTCTCCGGAGGTGCGGGAGCAATTGCGGCAAACCTTCTCCAGTGGCAACTTGCGTTTGGAAGGCCAGGAAACAGCAGCAACAGTAATGCTGGCAGATATTCGTGATTTTACAGCGATGGCAGAGAAATCCGACCCGACGACTATCTTCGATTGGCTCAATGAATACTTTGGTGTTCTATTACCGGCTATCATTGATAATAATGGGGTAGTAAATAAATTGGATGGTGATGCCGTTCTGGCTTTTTTCGGTATTTTGCCGAAGTTTCTTGAACCACAAATAAGTGCCTATCAGGCCTGCCGGTCAGCTTTACAGATGGATGAAGCGGTCAGTCGTTTGAATGAGAACAGGACTGCTCGTGGAGATTTGCCTTTTATAACCGGCATCGGTATTCATACTGGCGTTGTGATGGCCGGTCGTCTGGGTACGCACGATCGCATTCATTACACCATCATTGGCGATACTGTAAACACAACCCAACGGGTGGAGGGGTTAACCAGAGAAATATTTTCGAAAAATGGCGTCTTGATTAGCCAGGCTACGCTGGATGCGTTGGGGGATCGAAAAAATGAGTTCGTAGTGAAACCGATCGGTCAATATAACGTCAAGGGCAAGGAAGAAAAAATCATGGTTTATCATCTGGCAGCATTGGCATCAGAATTGCAATCTTAACCAATGAACGCTGTATTTAAAAACCATGAAAAAAATACCGATCATTCCGCTCTTGCCTATTCTGGCGTTGCTATTCATCATTGCGACGGTGGCTCTGTGGTACCTCGACCCTCTTCGTGAGTTCGGTGGCGAACGTGATTTTCAGGTTTCTCTTCAATCATCGATATTCGCTGATTATGGCAGCGATCATACTGCGCATGAAAAGCATGTGCCCCTTTCTTTGAATATCATCGCCGGAGTATTGCGGGATATTCAGGATGCGATTGATACTGGTAAAATATTAGGACAAACGCAAACTCCGGTACAAACTATGAGCATACTTCCTCCATCTTCAACCGCAATTTCTCCAACAAAGACAGTCAACTCGATTTTACCCTCTGGCACTGCAAATCCAGCAACTACTGAGCCAACGCAAACAGCCACTGTAACCCCCACGCAAGAAGGAAATCACATAAGTTGGACAGCTACGGCAACCAGGGTTGCGAGCACTATCACTCCGACTCCGGGAGTGGGGGTAGTTTCACCCACACCTACACCTACGCAACGCTCACAACCTACACATGTGCCGAGTGTTTCGTCAACTTTCACTGTGCTGCCCAGTTTGACCTTTACACCTTTTGTTACTGCCACACCTTTCGCTACCCGCGTTCCTGCAACAGCCACTCCGTTACCAGCCACGCACACCGCCCAGCCTAGCGGTTATCCGGCGCCTGCTACACCGGCTGCCACACCTACCTCTGTCATAGGCTATCCATGACGCTTTCTTTTTCATTTATAGAACAAATCTGGTTCTTAGGGATTGCCTTCTTTGTTTTATTCTTGCCGGGGATGGTTTGGGTAACCTGGAGAAACTCACATGACAAGGATATGGTTGAGCAGCTTGCGGATGCGGTTGGAATTAGTATAGCTCTGATCGCCAGCATAGCTTTGATTTTTTATCTTGCAGGCTGGAAATTTAATGGATTGATTTTGTTCCTGTTTTTTGCATTTGGTCTGCTGGCGGTTTTGGCGGCCTTACTGCGTCATCGCGATATTTTGCCACGGAAACAGGTGCTGACAACTTTATCAATATTCGCCGTATTGCTATTGATGGTTGCCTGGCGTTCTTTCCAGGCTCGCAGTCTGGCATTTCCTGCCTGGGTCGATTCAGTCCACCATGTCTTGGTCATACAAAAGATTTTGGATGTACATGGACTGCCTGCAACACTTGCGCCTGAATTGCCAGTCCCTTTTACTTATCATTATGGCTTTCACATCGTGACGGCATTATGGAGTTCCATTTCAAGACTTAACCCAACCGATTCTGTCTTATGGCTGGGACAGGTGTTGAATGCCTTGCTTGCGCTGGGTATTTATCGTTTAGCAAAAGTTTTTTGGAAGGATTGGCGTATCGCTGTCATTGCAGCACTTCTAACTACGTTTGCGCTGCAAATGCCAGCTTATTACCTGACATGGGGTCGTTACACGCTGATCACAGGGTTACTGGTCATGCTGCCTGCTATGGCGGCAGCATTAGAAGTGGTTGGCCAAAACGCCAAACGAGAGACTGTCCTACGGTTGGTGGTTTTAACAGCCGGATTGGGCCTGGTCCATTATATGGCTTTGTTATTTTTGGGATTGTTCGTTGCCGTGGTGCTGATTGAGCGATTTATTTGCTTATTAAGACAACGACGGGAACAAACTCCAACAACAGCTTTGGTCAAAGGCCGCGATCTTTGGCGTCTGGCGTTGGCAGCTTTGACCGGCATCTTGCTGGCCTTGCCCTGGCTGCTTCCCATGTTGCGGGCACAGGGCAAAAATGCCTCGGTGGCTGTCTCCATTCCAGACTGGCAGAATTTTAAGAATATGGTCCAATATATTATTTATTTGTTGGGTCCGCAGCATAATTATTGGCTGCTTGGTTTATCCGCGCTCGGATTTCTTTTAGCCATTTTGCAACGACGGGCGAAAGAATTGACTTTGTGGACGACCTTGCTGTTGATATTAAGCGTTCCGTGGGGGTTAAAACTGGGGCCTTTTCGCCCCGATCATATGGCAATCATCTTGTTCATACCGGCAGCTTTGTTGCTTGCCTATTTCCTGGTTCAGGTTTTTGTGTTTGTATCCAGGCGGTTGGGTTGGCACTTGGGGCAGGCGTTCTTGATTCTTTCAACTGGCGCTCTGCTTTTGTGGGGTGGGTTACAAACCCGCTCGGTCATTAATCCCGTTACAGTCTTGGCTGATCAGAGTGATCGCCGGGCTTTAGATTGGATTGCCACCAACATTTCATCCGATGCGCGTTTCTTTGCAAATGTTGCCTTATGGCAATTCCGCACCTACCGCGGTGTGGATGGAGGCTACTGGATCACTCCGTACACTCGTCGCTTTTCGATTGCTCTGCCATCTCTTTATACTTCTGCAAATCGGGTTCAATATGACCAATGGGAATCCTGGCTATCTACAGCCAGCCAGGTGAGCACATGCGATTCAACTTTTTGGTCCTTGGTGCGCGATGCTAACCTTGGTTATGTCTATTCGCGCGAAAACAAAGGGAGTTTACAGCCATCCGGTCTGGAAGGCTGCGAGACTATTGAACAAATATACGAATGGGAAGGCGTGCACATCTATCAGATTCGCTCGATTCCATAGGGTTTTTGGCGTTAATAACGCTTGAAAACCAGAAGCCTGGCTTGTTGTTGCCTTACGGTCTTGTCCCCTTCACGATAGGAATTGCAGCCTGGCTTGGGGCCAGGCTTCCAGATAATTGATGTTGAGGAACCGGACATTCGGGTGTGATTAGTTGTACCTTTTACAATAGGCTATAATGGAAATGAAATGTAAAGTTGGTTGAAAGGAATTTAAACTGATAAAAAAACACATTTCATACGTTTTATTAATGGTTTTTTGGCTTTCCGCTTGTGTTGGTGGGAATACACATGCTAACCAGAAACTTACAGAACAAGCATCTTCGGCATATATTTTAGAGACTTCCAGCCTCCAAGCGACAAAAGCTGAGAATACAGCCATCCCTATTTCTGATATGACTCAATATAAAATTCCAGTAGCAATAACCTGGTTTCAAGAGCATGGTCAGGGCTTACAGATTGTCTCGGTTTTGTTAGGTCAGGATATGGAATATCCGCTTATCTCTATTGAAGAAAAGAAAACCGTTTTTTTGGGACCGGCGGCAATTGATTCCCAAAGTAACCTCTATCTCATTTATGGACATAAAGACAACTATATTTCAAAACTTAGCTTAGATGGGACAATTACAACAAAACATGTTCCATTCGACAAATCTTCTCAAGCCGTATGGATTGGCGAAACGCTCGTGGTCGTCCCGCTTCATTCCACAAAACCAACATATATTGTCGACACCCAATTGAATATCAAAGAGATAACACCTTCTTTAAATGTGGATACGGATGCGATACCCGGTAACATTGGCTTTTTAGGGATCGCAGATGCGGCCAACAACCTTGCCATCTGGGTGTTTTCTCGTCCAGTGCGAACAGATTCTGGTTTCTTTGCTCATTACCGCTTGCTGGATTTAAGCTCGGGTAAGGTAATTGACAATTTGTTACCAATTCCTGCCTTTGTGGAGAATTTTACTCCAGACAATGACCCAGATGGAAGGTTGGGTACACAGGTCTACGGTGTAGATCCCTTCAGTGAGAGTTTGTTGCTCTGTTACGGAAAATATACCGGCAATAACACAGTAATTTCAATTTTGGATCTTTACTCGAGTAAATCTGGTAAGTCGATTGATCAACAGGAACGCTGTTGCCTGAATAATATATTCGACCTGAGAGGTGATACCTTTATCGAGAATCTTGCACCGGAAAGCTGTAGCGGACAAACCATTCAGAACTGGTCTGATATGGAATCAACGATTGCCACCCAACAATTCCTTAGTGGATCTAAGCCGTCAAACGACTGGATTGTATCAAACGGCATTTATTGGGCGATTAAATCCAACCAGAGTCTTGCGGTTTTTAATACATATAAATTGCTTGAAAGTGAGTACGATCTGCCGGATGATCTTGCTAATAATTTGCGCAATGCTTCTACTTTCCAAATAGGTTTGGCGATAAAGCCCCACTGAACAGATCCTATCTGCCTGAAAATGAATTAGCGCTTGATACTTCTGCGATTGTAGCATGTGGGCATTATTGTGTTGCGTGAAGGACCAGGGTCCCGGTTGAAATTGTAGCGTTTGACAAAATCTTGCTTGAGGAAATGCTGGGTGAGCAAATTAAGATTTACCATAAAGAAGGTTTTGTGACCATTAAGAACACAATTAAGATCGCCAGAAAAGCTACCACACCTAGTAAAATGTTTCCGCGCCTTGCTGCTGCCTGATATGTTTGGCTGTGCACTCCATCTTTTTCCAGCAGGCGCACTTGTTGGCGGAAGGCTGGCGTATATAAAAAAATTCCCAGGAAAAAAATGACCCCGTAGAGAATGAGCGCAGACATGACCCAGGATGTTGATATGGGCAAAGGTATGATGAAGACCATCACCAGTCCGGTTAACAACGCGACAATATAGCCCGGATTCGCCAGGCGGCTATCGAGCAAGCGGATTGTTTTCAAAGATTGAAATACCGCATCTTGATCCCGTTTCGCTGCCAACAAAAGCATACCATAGGTGATATTTGTGCCAACAGCAACAATTGCGGATAAAACATGTAGAAAGAGGATTGATTTGAAAAGTAACATTCTTTATTCCTTTGATAATATAAATAAGCCCATTTGCATGCCAGTTGAAAATCATATTCAGGATTTTCTATGGATGAAGGAGTTTAGCCAGTAAATCCACCTGAATAACACCTCAAAATTAAAATTTCTCCGCATAGTTTCATCTATAGAAGGCTTTTTAATATTTCATCTATTGTATCCAATTCGAAATCACATCGATAGGAACTTTACAAATAAATCTTGTAAAACAAACCGCTCGATATTAAAAACAGGCCGAATACTACAAACTGTAACTAACACGAGGCCAATATTTGATACAGCCTTCTTAACATAAGTCGTTTCCAATCACATCTTTGTAAAGATATATTTCCGCTATCTCATACTTGGTTAATTTGATGAAATTGTTGGTGCCGGAACGCTTATCTTCAGAAATTGTAAGAGAGATTGACTCGTTTTTTGTGAATACTTAAAGTGCAACCGGAGTTCAAATAATGCTCAAATCCGCAAAAAAGCAAACCTGCCAGCGCTTCTCTTGCAGTCTCATGCTTGCTGTGGTAAGCTAGGGGACGACCAACCAATGGCCCATGGTAGTGAAAATATTCAGCGAGGTTATTGTCAAAAGTTGTTCAAAAAAAACCAAAAGCCTTGTATAATAATCAAATCAATAACGAATTGGGAGATTGGTCTTGAAATGCCTCTTTTTTGAGGATTACAGGTTTTTTTAACTATGGTTTGTGAAAAATACCACCAATTTGTAATTATGATATACTTCAATTTTCGCAAATCAGACAAATCTTGTAAGGATTAGCCATGTTGACAAAATACTTACCCTTACTGATCATTTTAGTTTTGGCCGTAATTATTGGCTCTATTGCGATTACGCTGGGCACGATTTTTGGCCCCAAGCGCTCCACCCCCCAGAAGAATACCCCCTACGAATCAGGTATGGTCCCTTACGGGCCAGGCAAACGGCGAATGCATATCCGTTATTACTTAATCGCTGTTCTGTTTATCCTTTTTGATATCGAAGTTGTATTCCTGGTACCATGGGCTGTGGTGGTGCGACAGGTGGGGATTACTGGCCTTGTATTTATGATCATTTTTGTGCTGGTATTAGAGGTAGCGCACATTTACGCGTGGAAAAAAGGAGCACTGGAATGGGATTAGAGCAGAAAACCGGGAATATGGGAATTGTCACGACCAAGTTGGAGCAGGTCGTTAATTGGTCGCGGACCGGATCGATGTGGCCGATTTTATTTGGATTGGCTTGTTGCGCAATCGAAATGATGAGCGCTCAGGCAGCCAACAATGATATGAGCCGCTTTGGCATGGAGCTCAATCGTGCCAGTCCTCGCCAATCAGATTTGATGTTTGTGGCAGGTCGGGTTTCACGAAAAATGGCTCCGGTTGTTCGCAGGCTGTATGATCAAATGCCGGCACCCAAGTGGGTGATTGCCATTGGTGATTGCGCCTCATGTGGCGGTGTATTTAACAATTATGCCATTTTACAAGGCGTGGACGAGATTATTCCGGTTGACATTTACATTGGCGGCTGTCCTCCACGACCGGAAGCGATTATCCATGGTGTCTTGACTCTGCATGATAAAGTACGACAGGAAAAATTAAAGGACTGGGCATAAGATGAATGAGTATCTAAAGCAGGTCATCACAGCGATGGAATCACGCTTCAATACCAGTTTGGAACAATTCCGCGAGGAATCTTCCTTAATTGTTAAACCGGCATTTATTGTGCCCTTACTAACAGCTTTGCGAGATGAATTTCAATTTGATATGTTGATGGATGTTACCGCGGTGGATTACTTCCCGCAGGAGACTCCCCGTTTTCATGCGATTTACCAATTGTATTCGATGCAGCATAACCTGCGCATTCAAGTACGCGCTTTGCTGGATGGAAATGCTCCCAGTATCGATACGGTTGAAAGCATCTATCCCAGTGCCAACTGGAAAGAGCGCGAAGTTTATGATCTGTTTGGTATATTATTTGTTGGGCATTCCGATTTGCGGCGCATTCAAATGCCGGAGGATTGGGTTGGACATCCTTTACGCAAGGATTATCCCCTCGGCTATGAAGAAGTTCAATTCACCTTTAACTTCGAAGATATTATGAGAAACAAACCGCAAGCCAAGGATTAACAAGTTGTTAAAGGGAAGGAAAAATGACTGATATTCGTGAAGTTTCCGTAGAGGAATTACGACATCTTGTTTCTGAACGGGCATTAACCGGAGAGACAATGCTGCTTAATATGGGACCCCAACACCCCAGCACACATGGGGTGTTGCGTTTGCTGATTGAACTGGATGGTGAGATAGTAGTCAATATCATTCCCGATATTGGCTTTTTACATACTGGTATTGAAAAAACGATTGAAACAAAAACCTATGAAAAATCAGAAGTAATGACCGATCGCCAGGATTATTTGAACCCATTGGGAAATAATCTGGTCTACTGCCTGGCAGTAGAGAAATTGGCAGAGTTGGATGTACCGGAACGTGCCCAGGCTATACGAGTGATTTTAGCAGAACTTACACGACTCAACTCTCATCTATTATGGTTGGGAACATCCGGGCTCGATCTGGCGGCAATGTCGGTTTTTCTGTACACCATGCGTGAACGTGAATTTATTCAGGACATTTTCGAACTGGTTTCCGGCCAGCGCATGATGACCACCTATTTCCGGCCGGGTGGTTTGTGGCGTGACGTACCTGAAGGTTTCGAAAAAGCTGTTCGAAATTTTCTGGCAATCATGCCACGCCGTATCAAAGAATATGATGACATTTTACGTTTCAATGAGATTTTTGTTGATCGTACCAAGGGAATTGGTGTAATATCGGCGGAAGACTGCCTGGCTTATGGCCTGAGCGGCCCCGTCATACGAGCTTGCGGAATTCCTCATGATTTGCGTAAAAAGCAGCCCTATAGTGGCTACGAACAATACGACTTTGACGTGGCAGTAGAAGAAGGCGGGGATGTATATGCCCGCTATCGCGTACGCTTGAAGGAAATGACGCAATCACTGCGCATTATTGAACAAGCTTTAAACCGGCTGCCAAAAGGACCGGTACGCAGTAATAATCGTAAATATGTGCCGCCCCCGCGCGCTGAAATCGGCGTCAGTATGGAGGCCTTAATCCATCATTTTAAGCTTTGGACAGAGGGATTTAAACCTCCTGTGGGACATGTTTACGCGACTACCGAATCACCACGAGGGGAACTGGGCTGTTATATGGAAAGCGATGGCTCATCAAAGCCTTATCGCGTACATATGGTCACGCCTTCATTTGTAAACTTGCAGGCTTTACCATTGATGGGTCGTGGTTTGTATATAGCAGATCTCGTCGCAATCATTGGCTCGATAGACATTGTTCTGGGAGATGCGGACCGGTGAACGAACTATACGAAAAATACGCAACAGAAATTGATGAAATTTTCACACGCTACCCAGCGGATCAAAGGAATGCAGCGGTTATGCCATTGATTTTTCTGGCACAGCGTGAAAGGGGCTTTGTACCTGAGGAAGCGCTGCCACAAATTTCAGAGCTGACCGGTGTGTCTGAAACTGACATTCGCGGCTTATTGGGTTTTTATACACTTTTTCATGAACAACCGGGTGGCCGGTACCGCATTCAGGTGTGCACAGATTTACCTTGTGCGCTGCGTGGTGCGGAGAAATATTTACAAGATTTATGTGCAGCTTTGGGGGTGACTGAGGGGGGGACTACCAGTGATGACTTATTCACAGTTCAGGCTGTGAAATGTTTGGCAGCCTGTCATCGTGCGCCAGTTTTTCAGTTACAGGGTGATGGGACTATAAAGTACTATGAAAATCAGAGTGTGGAGCGAACGTTACAAGTAATAGCGGGTATACGTGAGCTTCACACCAGCAAAGGAGGCAGCATTGGATAAACATATTCTGCTTCGTCATCGTGATATTGATGGAATTGATAAATTAGACATCTACCGTGATGTTGGTGGATTTGCTACTTTCGAAAAAGTTGTCAAGACCATGCTTCCACAGGATGTCATTATGGAAATTAAAAATTCTGGTTTGCGTGGCCGTGGTGGCGCTGGTTTCCCGACCGGTGTGAAGTGGAGTTTTCTGCCAAACAATATTTGGCCGCATTATGTAGTCGCCAATGCTGATGAATCTGAACCGGGAACATTTAAAGACCGCGAGATAATGGAGAGTAATCCATTTCAATTCCTCGAAGGTCTCATGTTAGCGTGTTTTGCGGTGCAAGCTGAGACAGGCTACATCTATCTACGTGGCGAATTTTGGGAGCTGGCGGCTTCATTGAACCAGAAAATCAAGGAACTTGAAGCAGCACACCTCCTGGGTGACAATATTTTCGGCAGTAATTATTCACTGCACATCCATACACATTTAGGAGCCGGTGCCTATATTTGTGGCGAAGAAACTGCTTTACTGGAGTCAATTGAAGGAAAGTTGGGTCAGCCACGCGTGCGCCCGCCCTTCCCAGCCATTGCAGGTCTTTTCGCCAAACCAACAGTTATTAACAATGTTGAGACATTAACAAATGTGCCCATCATAATGCAAAATGGTGCCGATTGGCATCGTACACTTGGGACAGAACAGAGTCCAGGTGTGAAAATCTTCTGTCTTTCAGGTTGTATCAAGCAGCCGGGAAATTATGAACTACCGCTCGGTGTTACTTATCGCGAGCTGATTTACACGCATGGCGGTGGAATTTTGGGAGACCACGCTATCAAAGCAGTCATGTCTGCCGGCGATTCTTCAGATGTTGTCGTAGCGGATGACCATACGCTGGATACCCCCCTGGCCTATGAGACTTGTATGGAAAGGCTGCATGCACCGCTTGGCTCAGCTTCCGTGATAATTGTGGACGAGAGTGTCAACCTTGCCTGGTTGGTTGATAAGACTGTAAACTTCTTCAAGCACGAATCATGCGGTAAATGCACTCCCTGCCGGGAAGGCACATTCTGGATGAACCGCCTTACCCATCATATTATGCAGGGGGAAGCAATCAGCAGTGATATCGATAAATTGCGCACAGTCGCCGTGCATATGCAAGGCAGGTGCTTGTGTGCACTGGGAGAATTTTCCACCATGGCAGTCGTTTCGGCGGTTGATCGTTTTCGCCCCGATTTTGAAAAGTATGTGAGGAGCTGATTGAATGGCCGAACGCATTTCGTTATTGATTGACAATCAGACAGTCAGTGTTCCCATAGGAACTTTGGTAGTGGATGCAGCAAAACTGGTCGGAATCGACATTCCCGTTTTTTGCCATCACCCCAAAATGGAACCTGTTGGCATGTGCCGCCTTTGTCTGGTCGAGATTGGACGTCCGGTACGTGATCGTACCAGCGGTGAATTGGTAAAAGATGAAACGGGAGCGGTTAAAGTAGCTTTTAGCGGTAAGCTGGAGACTTCCTGCACAACACAGGTTTCCGAGGGGATGGTGGTCAAAACGACCACACCGGAGGTGAGTGAAGCCAGAAATAGCATGCTGGAATTTTTATTAACCTCCCACCCGCTGGATTGCCCAATTTGTGATAAAGGTGGCGAATGCCCCTTGCAAAATCTAACCCTGCGCTACGGCCCGGGTATCAGCCAATTCCCCTATGATGATAAGAAGCATCTGGCCAAGGAATTGCCCCTGGGTGAATTGATTATTTTGGATCGTGAGCGCTGTATCCAATGCGGGCGCTGTGTCCGCTTTCAACATGAAATTGTGGATGATCCGGTTCTTCAGTTCCGTGCACGCGGCCGCTCCATGGAAATTCAAACCAACTCGGATCCGGGGTTTGATTCAATATTCTCAGGTAACACTACTGATGTCTGCCCGGTTGGTGCATTGACGACCGTTGATTTCCGTTTTGGTGCCCGCCCGTGGGAGCTCAGACAAGTAGCTTCTATCTGTACACAATGTCCGGTTGGTTGTAATATCACCATTAACTTGAGAAGAGAAGTAAAAAGTGGTGGCGGAGCCACTATTAAGCGTATCATGCCGCGCCAAAATGAGCAGGTAAATGAAATTTGGATATGTGACAAAGGCCGCCTGGGCCATCACTTCGTTGAATCAGAGCGCCGCTTAACTCAGCCATTGATTCGTAAAGATGGTGAGCTGGTACCGGCGTCCTGGGAAGAGGCTTACCAGCTGGTAGAAGATCAATTACGTGCGGAAAATACACGTCTTGTGACTCTGGCCGGTGGGCGGCTTGCAAATGAAGATCTGTTTAACTTATTCCAATTAACTGACTCCAAGCGTGGGAAACCAGTACTCTATAGCCAGATGGCCGGCGGTGATCTCACTGCTCAGATTGGGCTGAGCGCCGGATCTAATTTAGGTGAAATGGGCAAAGGCAGTGTAATTCTAGTCATTGCCAGTGATTTGCATCAGGAAGCGCCAATCTGGTGGCTGCGAGTGAAGCAAGCGGTGAAACGCGGAGCAACCTTAATTGTGGCCGGTGCGCGACCCACGCGATTGGAAAAGTACGCCACACACGTACTGCGCTATAAATATGGAGAAGAAGCAGCCGTTTTGGCAGCTTTTTCACATAGCTCGGACGTCAATAACGAGAACCGTGCTGCTGTTGAAGCCTTATCCGCGGCCGAAGATGGCGTCATTTTTTACGGAAGTGACGGTCTTGGTTTAACAGGCAGTGAACATTTGGCCAAAGCCTGTGCCCGTTTGATTGTTGACCATAAATTTTACGGAAGAAAAAATAATGGGTTAATTGCAGTTTGGGATGCAGCCAATACCCAGGGTGCCTGGGATATGGGTTTCCGTCCGGATCGCAACTTAAAAGGTACCCTCCGGGAAGCCGATCTTCTATTGGTGGCAGCTGCAGACCCGGCTGGCGATGACCCTGCTTTTGCAAAAGCCGTTCAAGAAGCAGATTTTGTTGTGGTCTTTGAATTGTTCATGACAGCCACCGCTCAACTGGCAGATGTTGTTTTTCCTGTCCTGGCTCAGCCGGAACGAGAGGGCAGCTTTACCTCAGGCGAACGGCGGGCACAGCGTTTCAATCGTGTCATCGAACGCCGCGATGGACCCCGGCCAGATTACGAAATTTCAGGCCATATTGCCCGTTTGATGGGGCTGAATCTGGAAGAAAAATCGCCGGTGCTGGTAATGAACCAGATTGCCTCCAAGGTGCCAGCTTATTCCGAGGTCAGTTATACGACGATGTCGGCTGTAAGTCCTCAGTGGCCCATTATCGGGCGTGCAGACATGTATTATGGTGGTACAAGCTACGATAATAAAGAGGGTTTAGGCGTTTCCCTGCCCAGCGCTGCGGACCGCGGTGAAGAACTTTCCTTAGGCGCATTAATTTTCACCGATTCCCCCGCTGAAACCAGTGCTGGTTTGCGGCTTATCCCCGTGACCGCCTTGTATGATCGTGGGCAAATGCTACAAGACACAATTCAGCTTGCTTTGCGACTTGCTCCGCAGGCCTTGCTAATGCACCCGGTCACGGCAGCTGTGTATGGCGTTCAGGATGGCGAGATGGTGCAGGTTTCAACATCACAATGGGAAATGGAATATTCCATTTTGGTCAATGATTCGCTTCCGGAAGATGTGGCTTTGGTGACCCGCAGCAATGGTCTTCCGGTTCAAGCACCGATATTTGTTCAAATTCAACGTCAACGTAAAGGAGAGGGTGATTGATGGATGCTGCCTTAATTTGGGAATGGGTGATCAAATCCTTAGTCCTGATCCTGTTTTTAACCGTTGGCTTTGCGTATGTAACCTATTATGAACGGCGCCTTTTGGCAAGAATACAGGCCCGCATTGGCCCTAACCGTGTTGGTAAATTTGGGCTGCTTCAGCCTGTTTCGGATGCCGTAAAACTGATTTTTAAGGAAGAATTTACTCCCGCCGGCGTCGATAAATTCATCTTTGTGTTAGCCCCCATTCTGACTGTGATTCCCGCTTTGATTATTCTTGCGGTGATCCCGTGGGGTGTCCCGATACGTTTATTTGGACGCGAGATTCCCCTTTTCATCTCAGATATTAATGTTGGCGTGATCTATATTATGGCGGTCACATCCATTTCGGTTTATGGAATTACATTGGCCGGTTGGGCATCCAACAATAAATATGCTTTGCTGGGTGGCTTGCGCGCCACGGCACAAATGATTAGTTATGAATTGGCGCTTGGTCTCTCATTTGTCGGACCGGCCATGCTGGCTGGTTCTCTCAGCCTGGTGGAAATTGTCAGGGCTCAACAAAGTAGCGTCTGGTATGTAATCTTGCAGCCAGTCGCTTTTATTATATTTTTCTTTGCCAGCATCGCTGAAATCAATCGTGCTCCATTCGATATGCCAGAGGCAGAGCAGGAATTAACTGCCGGGTATCACACTGAATATTCCGGCATGAAGTTCGCGTTGTTCTTTATGGCGGAGTACATTAAGATGATCGCCATCTCTGTTATTGGCTCAACCCTTTTCCTGGGTGGCTTTGATGGCCCCTTTGTTGAAAGCCAGCCCTGGTTAGGGCCGATCTATTTATTGGCAAAAACTTTTATCTGGTTAGGTGTTTTAATCTGGGTGCGGGCAACCTGGCCGCGCCTGCGCTACGACCGTCTCATGTCGTTAGGCTGGAAGATTCTCTTCCCGGTAGCGTTGTTAAACGTTATCGTAACGGCTGTGGTTGTGGTTCTTGTGAATTAGGAGTATACGACAATGTTAAAAGGTCTGTTTACAACCCTTAAGATGGCGTTAGAAAAACCGGTTACGATCCAGTATCCGGAGCATAAAAGACCCGTAAGCACTCGATTTAAAGGTCGCCATACACTGAAACGTTATGATAACGGATTGGAAAAATGTATCGGCTGCTCTTTGTGCTCTGCTGCATGTCCGGCGGACGCCATCTTTGTGGAAGCAGCTGAAAATAGTGACGAAGTGCGTTATTCACCGGGTGAGCGCTATGCCTCTACGTATGAGATCAATATGATCCGCTGCATTTTTTGTGGATATTGCCAGGATGCATGCCCAACCGAGGCGATTGTGCTGGGTGATCAATACGAACTATCTTTTCGCGACCGTTTCACATCGATTTATACAAAAGAAGCATTGCTGGAAGCAGTGCCGGACGGTGTTCAGACAACCCCGCAAAAGACCTTACCGAACCAGTTTAATCGCTCGGTTCCGGTGATGGAAAACCCAAAGGATTAAGGAGAAAATTATGACCTTAATTGGGATCATATTCTATGGCTTCTTAGCGATCGTCGCAATTGTGTCGGCTGTTGCCATGCTGCTAAATCGCAGTGCAATTTATTCCGCATTGTTTCTGGTGTTGAATTTTGCCACAATCGCTGTTTTATACCTGGCACTTGGCGCCCCATTTATTGCCTTCACGCAAGTGACTGTCTATGCCGGTGCAATCATGATTCTGTTCCTGTTTGTGATTGCGTTGCTGGGAGCAGAGAAATTGTCTGGTCATGAACCTATCAAAGGTCAACGCACCATGGCGATTGTGCTGGGGCTGATATTTGTGGTGGAATTGGTCTTGTTCCTGATTTTTCGGAATCAAGGCATCCAACCGATGCTCGCTTTGACACAGGATTTTGCCAGCCCGCAGAAGATTGGTATCGCCATGTTTACTCAATATTTACTACCATTTGAGGTAGTTGCGTTCATCTTGCTCTCGGCCACTATTGGCGCAATTGTATTGACCAGAGTGGAAAAACCCGCCCGCCTGGGTGCTGCAAGAGGAAAGAAGTAGATGGGAGGAACAATGCCAACCAGTTTTTTTCTGGCTTTATCTGCAATCATGTTTGTGCTCGGTATTTTGGGGGTTTTGCTGCGCCGCAATGCTCTGGTCATCTTTATGTCGCTTGAACTGATGTTTAATGCGGCCAACCTGGCTTTTGTTACTTTTGCCAACCAATACCAACTTCTGACCGGCCAAATTTTTGTATTTTTCATTATGGCTGTGGCGGCTGCAGAAGTTGCGGTCGGCTTGGCTTTGATGGTAGCGATATTCCGGAATAAGGGAAGTGTCGATATTGATCAGTTGAACAGCTTGAAAGGCTAGCAGGAGATATGGAATGTTCTTAAGTGAAACCACAAGCATGGATCCGCTCTTTTTAGTAGTGCCCCTGGTTGTTTTCCTGCCTTTGCTTGGCATTCTGGTAAATTGGCTGTTCGGGAAACGCCTGGGTGAAAAAGCCATTGGTACAATCGCGAGTTTGGCTGTCGGCGGTTCATTCGTCGTCTCATTAATATTGCTGTTTGCATTGCGCACGGACCCGCAAGGTTTCAGTGTGCCATTAATGCAATGGTTCACGGTGGGTGGCCTGGACATCTCCTGGTCTTTCCGGGTGGATACCCTCTCAGTAGTGATGATGCTGGCTGTGAACCTGGTTGGAACCCTGATTCACATCTATGCCATCGGGTACATGCACGAAGATGCCATCCACCAAGGCGACCCGACGCGCTACCGTCGTTTCTTTATCTTTATGAATCTTTTCATCATTGCAATGATGATCCTGGTTTCAGCCGATAACTTCCTGATGTTGTTTGTAGGCTGGGAGGGCGTCGGTTTGTGTTCCTACCTGCTGATCGGGTTCTGGTTTGATAAAGGCGAGGGCGGAATTGCCAACGCACAGGCCGGTAAAAAAGCATTTATTACCACCCGTATTGGTGATTTTGGTTTGTTGATTGCTATTTTTCTTATTTTTTGGGCTTTTGGTTCACTCAACTTTGGCGATATTTTCCCCAGGGTGGGGGAAGTCGCTGCCAATCACCCCGGACTGATGCTCGCGATTACACTCTTCATGCTGATGGGCGTGACCGGCAAATCGGCTCAGATCCCGCTGTATGTCTGGCTCCCGGATGCAATGGCTGGCCCTACCCCTGTTTCAGCACTGATCCATGCGGCCACAATGGTCACGGCCGGTGTTTACTTAATGACCCGCTCTCAGGCTCTTTATTTGGCTGCACCGGCAGCTCAGAATGTGGTCATGTGGGTGGGAGCCATCACCGCCTTATTTGCTGCGATAATTGCTGTGGCCCAGTTTGATATTAAAAAGGTGCTGGCCTACTCGACTATCAGCCAATTGGGTTATATGGTTGCAGCGGTTGGTTTAGGGGCAGAAACAGCCGCCATGTTCCACCTCGTTACACATGCATTCTTTAAAGCGCTTTTATTTCTCTCCTCAGGTTCGATCATTCTGAGCTTGGAACGTGCCATGGAAGAAGGTGCGCAGGGATCTGGCAGTCATGCCACCAACATCGACCCGCAAGATATGCGCAACATGGGCGGCTTGCGTAAGAAAATGCCGACCACTTTCTGGGTCTATCTCGTTGGTGCGCTGACCCTCTCCGGAATTGCCCCGCTGGCCGGCTTCTTCTCAAAAGACGAAATTATCGCTGCCGCCAATAATACCAATGGCATTATTTTCGTAGTGCTGGTTGCAGCCGCTTTTCTGACGGCTTTCTATATGGGACGCCAGATCTTGATGGTTTTCTTTGGTAAAGCGCGCACAAAAGCGGCCAGTCTGGCCAAAGAAAGCGCACCTTTGATTACAGTTCCGCTCATCATTCTTGCACTTCTGTCAATTGTTGGCGGGGCGATAAACTTCCCGGGCTGGTTGAACCTTGAGCATTGGCTGGAACATACCATAAAAGTCCATGAATCAACTTTTCAACTACCGGTGGCACTCATATCGTTATCGATCGCACTGATCGCTATTCTGATCGCATGGCTTATATATGGCCGTAAACCCCTGGCAGAGAGTACCAGTAAAGACCCTCTGGCACGTTCTTTAGGCGGAGTCTTTACACTGGTGAACCAGAAATTTAAAGTGGATGAATTGTATCATTTCCTTTTTATTGGCCCCTATGAGAAACTGGCAGATTTCTTCGCTCATCCGGTTGACCAGGGCTTTATCGATGGGATTGCCAATGGCTTGGGCAATCTGGCATCCGAGACGGGAAGTTGGCTGCGTAAATTGCAGAATGGATTTGTTCGCAGTTATGTGCTTTCCATTGTGGCCGGTATTGTCATAATCTTAATTTATTTGCTGGTGCGGGTCTAGGTGACGTTGATGAACAATAACAATCAAAAATTCAACTTAAATAGCGGGAGCAAAATATGGAATTGGTAATCTTGACCTTTTTCCCGCTGGTGGGTGTTCTCATCCTGGTTTTATTGGCTCCCCAGCAGAAAAACGCTATGCGGTATGTGGCCCTGATCACATCGCTGTTGACCTTCGGGCTTTCGCTTTGGGTCCTCTCCAAATTTAACCCGGCCGGCGGCATTAACATGGCCATTGAACTTCCCTGGCTGCGCCTGGCAAATGTACCGGTGGAGTTCTATCTGGGGATTGATGGCATCAGCATCTTGATGGTGCTGCTGACAACCTTCTTGATTCCCATCGCAATCCTTTCCTCCTGGAATGCAATCCAGGAACAGGTCAAAGGATTCCTGATTTTCTTTTTGATTTTGGAAACGGGCATGTTAGGCGTATTTCTAGCGCTCGATCTGGTCTTGTTTTATGTTTTCTGGGAACTCACCCTCATTCCAATGTATTTCCTGATCGGTATTTGGGGCGGGGAACGACGCATCTATGCATCCATCAAGTTTGTCTTGTTCACCATGTCCGGCTCTCTCTTGATGCTGTTGGCAATTTTATTCCTGGGCATTAATGCCGGCTCTTTCTCACAGCCGACATTAATGGCCAATCGGCAATTGTTCGCCGGTGCTGAGATGCTGCTTTTCATCGCCTTCGCGGCTGCCTTCGCCATTAAAGTACCAATTTTCCCCTTGCATACCTGGCTGCCGGATGCCCATGTGGAAGCACCAACCTCCGGTTCAATTGTTCTGGCGGCTCTCATGTTGAAAATGGGTGCCTATGGTTTCCTGCGCTTCAACCTGGCGCTCTTCCCTGAGGCCAGTGTACGCGCTGCACCGGTCATGGCTATCCTGGCAATCATTGGCATTCTTTACGGCGCTTCGGTTGCCTTTATGCAAAAAGACGTCAAGAAGCTGGTCGCATATTCTTCGGTGGCTCACCTGGGTTTTGTTATGCTGGGTATTTTTGCCCTCAACCAGGAAGGGGTGGCCGGCGGTATCCTGCAGATGGTCAACCACGGCATCAGCACCGGGGCACTCTTTTTGATGGTCGGCATGATCTATGAGCGCACGCACACGCGCGAATTCTCAAAATTTGGCGGCCTCTGGAAGGTCATACCTGTCTATTCCGGCTTAATGATTGTGGTGACGCTCTCCTCGGCCGGGCTGCCGGGATTAAATGGGTTTGTAGGCGAGTTCAGCATTTTGATCGGTGCCTTTGGATCAAAAGTTTTGGGCAGCCCCTGGTTTGCCGGCGTTGCAACCACCGGCGTCGTTTTGGCGGCCGTCTACCTTTTGAAAATGATCGAAAAAATGTTTTTGGGCCCGGTCACAAATGAAGCGAACCTTTCGCTAAAAGACTTGAGCGCCCGTGAACTGGCGACTATTATTCCGCTGGTCGTTGTAATTTTCTGGATTGGCATTTATCCGCAGCCTTTCTTCAACCTTATCAATCCTGCCGTAGAACAGTTGCTGCAACTGGTGCAATCGGCTGCCATGGTACTTCACTAGTGGAGCGTGCGAATGAGCCAAATGAGTGATTTGTTGACGATTTTACCGGTACTAATAGTTGTGACCTGGGCCTTGCTTTTGCTCGTCGTTGATCTCTGGATTCCCAAGCAGAAAAAAGGTCTGACGGCCCTGCTGGCTGTGATAGGTCTGGCGGTCGCGTTAGGTGCCTCGTTGGCAACCAGCGGTTCCACCACGCTGGCCTTCAACCAGATGGTTGTCTCGGATGGTTTTTCCGATTTCCTGCATATTCTCTTCCTGGGCAGCGGCATGGCAGCGATTGCCCTGTCTTATGATTACCTCAAACGCATGCAAATTGAACGCGGTGAGTATTACGTCTTGCTGCTTTTCAGCATTGCCGGCATGATGTTGATGGCACAGGCGTACAACCTGATCATGGTCTTTTTGGCCCTGGAACTGCTTTCCATTCCCATCTATGTCTTGTCCGGTTTTGCGAGCGGCCGCAGCATTTCAGAAGAATCTGCGTTGAAATACTTCCTGATGGGGGCCTTCGCCTCAGGCTTTATCCTGTATGGCACCGCCATGATTTTTGGCGCCAGCGGGCATATTGATTTTCCAGGCATCGCCGCCACGCTGCACGCCGGTCAGGTCAACCCGGTCTTATTCGTGATTGGGGCCGCCCTCTTACTGGTTGGCTTCGGGTTCAAAGTGGCCGCAGCCCCATTCCATATGTGGACCCCGGATGTATACCATGGGGCTCCATCCTCCATTTCAGCATTCATGTCCGTGGCGGTTAAGGCAGCCGGTTTTGCGAGTCTCTTACGTGTCTTCATGGTGCTCTTCCCCGGCCTGGCAGACCAAATGACCCCAATTTTGTGGGGCATTGCAGCTCTGACCATGGTGATGGGAAATTTGGTCGCTCTGATGCAGACCAACCTGAAGCGTTTGCTGGCCTATTCTTCGATTGCACATGCCGGATACATTCTGATGGCATTTGTCTCCTACGGCAACAAGCAATTTGGCAGTGAAAGCATTTCAGCAGCACTTTTCTACCTGTTAGCCTATGGCCTGGCCAGTTTCGGCGCCTGGGCGATCGTGGTGGCCATGGAAAAAGATTACGGTGAAGGGCTCTTTCTGGAAGATCTATCCGGGTTGGGCAAACGCTACCCCTGGCTGGGCACTGCCATGCTGATTTTTATGCTTTCGTTTGCCGGAATTCCCCTGACGATGGGATTCTGGGGAAAGTTTTACCTCTTCCGCACAACCATTCAGGCCGGCTTTCTTAGCCTGGCACTGATCGGCATTCTCACCTCACTCATTTCAGTTTACTATTACCTGCGCGTAGTCGTCTTTATGTTTATGAAACCCGGTGAAAAAGAACTGCAAGTCAATCCCTGGGTGGGGCTGGTGATCGCAGTGACGGCCATCGCAGTGATTGCAATGGCTTTATACCCGGGAGTCTTCGTAGCCTGGGCCAATCAAGCGGTCATGTTATTGCAGTAGTTTGGTGAGATTGGTTGATTAGGTGATTAGTGGATTAGTCGCCTGGTGATTAGGTGATTAAGTGATTGGTCGCCCGGTTGATGAGGTGCCTGGTTGGCGAGTTGATGTGTGAGATCCATCTCATGAAACCGCACCTGCCTGAGTGGGCGATGAGCTTCCACTTGGTGCCCTTTTAAATGGCAACCGCGCGCTCGCTCAAGCGCACGGCTGCAGGTTAGGGAGGGCATTAACGAATCATCAAAATTGGTTATTGCAAAGGGTAGGCCAGCACAAACAGGCGTCCCCAGGAGTATTCCCCATCTTTTTCAATGCAGGTTTGGAATGTGAGGTGGTGCGCACCAGTGTAGACGCGATAGAACAGCTCAGTGGCGGTCAGCTGCTGGTTGGTTTCCAGGTCTACAAAATTGCTGTAGGGGTTGGTGGGTTGTAAGGCTTGAAACTGGTAAACGGCTTCAATTTTATAGCGGCTGACTGTGCCATCCCCGCTGACGACCGATACCACCTGTCCTTTTTGGAGTTTGGCGAATTCGGCACCGGCATGCGTGTTGTGGGCCAGCAAGCCGGTCGTATTGTATTGAGTGGCCATCCCAAATTGGGTAATGGTGTTATCACTTTCACTGACCCAGCCTGCGTTGCCACCGGGCTGCTGCACAACCGGCATGGAAAGTACATCACGGATATAAATGCCGCGGATAGCACTCTTTGTGCCCCGCGTGCTGCGTTCGTCCCGGACTTGCTCGATGAAGGCGGTCAGCCCGCGATCGAATGCCGGCGTCCAGCGGCCGATGACATTGTTTTGTCTGTATTCGAGAATAAAGCTCAAATCGCCGAGATCGGCGAAGAGCCCGATGGTAGTTCCACGGGAAATGGTAGTCTCAAAATTGGCTTGTGCCGGCTGCGTCCCGGTCAGCGCCAGCGCGAGAATGGTGATGATGATGGACAAAGAAAAATACAGTCGTTTCATTGTAGATGCCCTCTTTATTTGCACCAGAAACCGGCTGTATTCTTTAGCGAAGTAAGCTGGTTTCGGCAGCCTGGCAGTCTTGATCTCGTGAGCGCGAGATAGTAGACCCATAGCTTTGCGTCTCCGGTTTTCACCGGGTTTGCCTTTATCGTTCCATTAATCGTATTTTTAAATAAAGGTTCCGAACTGCTCTTAGGATATCATGATTGATCGCCAAGTTGGTTGACGTTCCTGCAAGGTGGCGGGGGTAGGCTTTTCAGTTTTGTTAGGTGAGTGAGATTGGGTAATGGGAGAGGAGTTCCGAGTAATGAGGAGACGGATGAGCTGACAGCAAGTGCGAAATAAAAAGATATATATCATCGCAGCGGATAGTAGAAAGAAGCTCGGATTGGGACGAATAGAAGCGCCGGTGAAGGGATCATATCCTAACCTGCCAGCGATTTCCTAGCCGAGATTCGGGTTTACAATCTAACATAATCTTCTCTGAGTTTTCCACATTCACAGCAAACGGTTCGCCATTCGCTAACTTTTCTTGCCATTCACTCTCTGAAAAAATGCTATAGTTTACCGGCTTGTTCAATTCCCGTTCTGCATCAGAGAATATTTGGGAAATTTCTTCCAAATTAATTTTTCCAATAAGCATGATATCAATATCAGAAAAACCGTCCGCTTTGCCGGATGCAACCGAACCATAAATAAATGCTCGTTGTACTTCCTTGATAGTACTCAGTTTTGATTGCAACACTGCTCCAATTCCTTCGGTTTTCATGACAATCGAGCGCAATTCACGTTCAATCGGACAAGCACGATTCACCTGGTATACTTTTGCATTTCCCTTTTTCTCACTGACCCGAATTCCCAACCCCACTAATCGATTTAGCTCTTTCCAAACCGCGTTGTAATTCTCTGCTAACCCCTGCGTAAGCTCCCAGGCATTTCTTTCGATCCCATGCGAAAGGAACAAAGTGATCAATATTTTTGCTCTTACTCTTGAAGACAGAAGGCCCGTTAACTTGGTGATTCTTTGTATCACTAATTTTGATCTTTATATCACAAAGAGTGATAGCAAAAATTCAACGCAACAAGCCAATCGCGGGTGGCCGCGTGACTTGTGACTTATGGCATTAATTGTGCCCCCGGAGGGATTCGAACCCCCAACCCGCTGATTCGAAGTCAGTCACTCTGTCCATTGAGCTACGAGGGCGTGGATATTGATGTCGCCCATTATACCGCAAATCCGCGCCGATTAATAATATCCATTCTTGTCTCAAACGCAGGAAACCATGTCAATCGCGTGTAGCGGCACGGCATGCCGTGCCCCTTCAGAAAGGGAGGTGCGGATTGTAAACCCGAATCTCGGCTAGGAAATCGCTGACCGGGTAGCATATGATCCCTTCGGCGGCGTTTCTAATCGCCCCAACCCGAGCTTCTTTCTAATATCCGCGGCGATGATCAATATCCCGCCACCCGCTACCCGCTGTTCTTCTATGGTAAAATAAAGCTTCATAAGGCAACACTGCATCCCAATCACATGGGCTGCCAACCCTGCAAGGTGGGATACAAACACACACTCCGTTTCGGAAGAAGGCATGACCCGTACATCCATGCACATTCGGCAACCACGTAAGACTTACTTTCATTTTATGATCTGATTTCCGCCCCTGCATCACCACCGGCAGGTTTTTTCCACTACAATCCATTTTTGACTCCCATTCGGCACGCATAAACCATGTGTCAGAATGGCGGAGCGTGCGCGCGGCGAAGCCGCGCGAGCTCATAGCTGACAGGAAAAGACAGCTCATAGGAAAAGATAGGAAGAGAAAGCTAGTCACTTATAATTTTGGCTATCAGCTATCAGCTCGCTTTGCGGGCATTCGCTACGCTCAGCCTCAGCTATCACCCGTCATGCTATAAATTATGGAAACTTTGAACCCACACACCCCCTCCTCCAACGATCCCTGGGATCTGATCATCGCTCCCCGCCGCCATTTGCTCGATCTGCATCTGGATGACTTGTGGCGCTACCGCGATCTGGTGCTGCTGTTCGTGCGGCGCGATTTCGTGGCGGTCTACAAGCAGACCGTGCTCGGGCCGCTCTGGTACCTGATCCAGCCGCTGTTGACGACGATCACATTCACGTTTATCTTCGGGCAGGTGGCGCAATTGCCCACCGACGGCCTGCCGCAGTTCCTCTTTTATATGTCCGGCACAGTCATCTGGACCTACTTCGCGGATTGCATCATCAAGACCTCCAACACCTTCGTCAACAACGCCCAGCTGTTCGGAAAGGTCTACTTTCCGCGCCTGGCGGTGCCGGTCTCGATCCTGATCTCGAACCTGATCACATTTGGCATCCAGTTTGGGCTCTTCCTGGTCTTCATGGCCTTCTTCGCCCTCCGCGGATCGGTCTTTCACCCCAACTGGTGGATGCTGCTCTCGCCGGTGCTGGTCTTCATGATGGCCGGTCTGGGTCTGGGATTCGGGATCATCATCTCATCGCTGACCACCAAATACCGCGATCTGCGCTTCCTGGTGCAGTTCGGGGTGCAGCTGTTGATGTACGCCACGCCGGTCATCTACCCGGTCTCCGCCATCCCTGCCCGCTTCCAGCCGATCCTGCTGCTCAACCCGATGACGCCGATCGTGGAGGCCTTCCGTTATGCCTTCCTGGGGGCCGGCGATTTCAACTCCGCGTCGAAACCAACTTTATAAATACTTTATATGGATTATGTGTTGCAGAAAACTTATATCAGAGCGCTGCTTTTATTAACTTAAACTGCTGCTAGTGAGCAGCATTTACATTTGGTAGTAATTTTAAGTTAGTTAACCAAGTGCATAGGAATTTATTTCAAATACAATAATTGTTTATACATGAAGGTATTAATATGAAGAATTTTGCATTGATTGGTGCTGCTGGGTATATTGCTCCACGACATCTAAGAGCTATAAGAGATACAGGCAATCGACTTGTAGCAGCCACGGACCCCCACGACTCCGTAGGAATTTTGGATCAATTTGCCTTTGATACACGCTTTTTCACCGAAATTGAGCGATTTGATCGTCATCTGGAAAAATTACGGCGAGGTCCAGTTGCAGATAGTGTGGATTATGTCAGTATTTGTTCACCAAACTATTTGCACGACGCCCATTGCCGCCTGGGGTTGAGAGTCGGGGCTGATGTAATATGCGAAAAACCCCTGGTCATTAATCCCTGGAATTTAGACCCATTGCAAGATTTAGAACAAGAAACGGGACATAAGATAAATACTGTGTTACAGCTTCGCCTGCTACCGTCATTAATTGAACTTCGAAATAAAATCCAGTCGAATAATTTTAATGGACTTCATGATGTGTTGCTTACTTACATCACCTCGCGTGGTTCCTGGTATCATTCATCATGGAAAGGCGAGCAAGAAAAATCAGGTGGAGTCGCAACCAACATTGGTATTCACTTTTTCGATTTACTACAATGGCTGTTTGGTATGGTTGCGGATGTAAAGTTGTTCCATAATGATCCGAAACGTATGTCAGGATACATTGAATTAGAAAAAGCGAAAGTGCGCTGGTATCTCTCGGTGGATGCGACAGATCTGCCTTTCAATTCTCTACCCGGCACGAAAAGCACTTTCCGTTCCATCACAGTGGATGGTGAGGAAATTGAGTTTTCGAGTGGCTTTACAGATTTACATACCGAAGTGTACCGACAAATTTTGGAAGGCAATGGTTTTGGTATAGACGATTCACGTCCTTCAATCCAGTTAACGCATAGAATCAGAACCACACCTGTTTCAGCGTTTCCCGAATTATTTCATCCTAATTTAAAGAAATTATTCAATTAAATGGCAGAATTCTTTATTCATGAATCTAGTTACATAGATGAAGGAGCTGTAGTTGGCAAAGGCACCAAAATTTGGCATTTTTGCCATATTATGACCAATTCTAAAATAGGCGAGAATTGCAATATAGGCCAGAACGTAGTCATTTCTCCGGGTGTTGTGGTTGGCAATAACGTCAAAATACAAAACAATGTTTCTGTTTACAGCGGTGTAGAAATTGAAGATGATGCCTTTTTGGGACCATCGATGGTATTTACCAATGTCATAAACCCGCGCAGTCATATTGAAAGAAAACAGGAATATCAAAAGACCCTAGTAAAGAAAGGTGCTACCATTGGGGCGAATGCAACGGTGGTTTGCGGGCACACACTCGGAAAATTTTGTTTTATTGGTGCCGGTTCTGTCGTGACAAAAGATATTCCCAATTACGGTTTATATTATGGCAACCCGGCAGTTTCACATGGCTGGATGTGCCAGTGTGGGATTCAACTATTAGCTGTAAATGAAAACTCTTTTCATTGCCCTGCTTGTAATGATGAGTACTGCCTAATTGATCAAGAATTATGTAATAAAGAAGAGATCAAATGATACCCTTAGTAGATTTAGTTGCACAATATAATTCCATCAAACCCGAAATAGACGCTGCTATTCAGAATGTGCTTACATCGGGAAAATTCATTTTAGGACCTCAAGAGAAAGCGTTTGAACAGGAAATTGCTGAATACCTGGGGGTAAAACATGCCATTGGGGTAGCCAGTGGCACGGATGCTCTTATCATCGCATTAAGGGCAATTGGTGTCGGCCCGAATGATGAAGTGATTGTTCCAGCCTATAGTTTTTTTGCCACAGCCGGGGCAGTCTTGTCTGTAGGAGCAAAACCGGTATTTGTAGACATTCACCCAGACACCTATAATATTGACGCTGCTCTCATTGAGGATGTTATTACCAAGCAAACCAAAGCAATTATCCCTGTACACCTTTACGGTCTGCCTGCGGATATGGATGAAATATTGGCAATTGCCCAAAAACATAATTTGATGGTGATTGAGGATAATGCCCAGGCATTTGGAGCAAAATATAAAGGAAAACACACTGGCGCTATTGGCGACCTGGGCTGTTTAAGCTTTTTTCCAAGTAAAAACCTGGGTGGATATGGTGATGGCGGCATGGTTACCACCAATGATGATAATCTTGCCGAATTGGTTCGGATGTTGCGTACGCATGGCTGGAAGAAAAAATACTTTCCTGAGATTTTAGGATATAACTCACGCTTGGATGAAATTCAAGCGGCTATTTTACGGGTAAAGTTAAAATATGTAGATCAATGGAATAAAGCAAGATGGGAAATAGCACAAATATATTCAAGGAGTATTAATGGAATTGAAATTACAACGCCTTCAGAAATAATTAATCGCAGCCATGTGTATCACTTATACGTAATTTGTTTAAAAAACAGGAATGAGTACATTTCTTTTCTCAAAAATAAAGGTATTACGACTGAAATATATTACCCTCAGCCTTTGTTTTTGGCTAAACCATGCTTGATTGAAAATAATATAATTCGTGAGTTTCCAATTACTTCCAGAGTAACGCATGAGTCGCTAGCATTGCCGTTATATCCAGAGATACCTGCTAATCGAATCATCGATGTCATTAACGCGATAAATGGTTGTCTCGGCACTAAAAAATTATTAATTGAATAGGTGTTCTTTTATTAGAATTAATTTAAACTAATAATTGATCTATTTATTCTAATATTATTTGACATCGGGGTTGAATGAGAATAGTTGTTCACTATTAATAAAGAAATTAATTTGTTGGAGACTGTAAGAAAATTGATGAAGAATTCCCTTTGGAATTTGACATCTTTTGGATTTGCAACAGTTCTTGGTTTAATATCTATTCCCATATTTATTGAGCGGCTTAGCTTAGAATATTATGGATTATTTGTATTATTGAATTCAATACTTGCGCCGATGGGATTATTAAACTTGGGATTTGGTCAGGCTACCATAAAATTTATAGCTGAATCCTATGGGAAGGACGATTCTACAGGAGCTAATCATTTTCTGCGAACTACCTTGTCATATAATATTTTCTCAGGTCTTTTAGGAACATTCATAATTATTCTAATAAGCAAAGTCCTAGTAATTAAAGTTTTTAATATACCCCCAACTGATTCCCCAATGATTATTTCATCGCTGAAATGGGTAGCATTTACTTGGACAGCTAATCAAATTGTTACTAGTTATATGGCTCTACCGACGGCACTACAGAAATACAACCTAGTTGCGATTGGTTCGAGTTTAATTTTCTCGGGAAGCATCCTTATTTCTATACTTGTGTTATTTTTTAATGGGAATATATTGTCTTTGGTTCAAGCACGATTCTTTTGGGCGATTATTTCAATATTTATTTGGGTGATTATTATTCGAAAATTAATCCCCACCTCATCTGTTTTACCTGGCTGGGACAAAAAAGCATTTTCTGAAAGTTTTTCATTTGGAGTTTGGCAAAATTTAGCTGCATTAGGGGGTGTGCTATCAAGTCAAGCTGATAAATTATTATTAGGAATTTACATGACTCCATCACAAATTGGCGTATATAATACTGGTTGGTCTGTTGAAAGCACGCTTAATACTCTGGTTTATAAAATCGGTGAAGTATTATTCCCCGCCTTAAGCAATTTGCAGGGAATGAAAAAAATTGAAATGATAAATAAAATAACATTACGTTCCGGTTGGTTTCTCATAATTTTGATGATCTTAATTTTAGGGCCATTTTCTGTTTTTTCTAAAGACATATTGACTCTTTACGTAGGCTCAGATATTGCAAATTCCGCTTATCAATTGGTTCGGATACTATCAATAGCAGGAATAATCAGCAGTGGGTCTATTTCAATAAATCAATACATGTTAGGTACCGGTAAAACAAAATGGGTTGCATTAACTTCCTTCACTTCTGGGATCGTTATTTTCTTTTCTAGTTTATTGCTGATCCCTACCTATGGATTGATAGGTGCAGGTTGGGGACAGATAGTAGCGATATTATTAACAAGACCTTTTATTCAATTTGGTATTTGGGTGAAGTTCTTAAGGAATAATTATAGTGCAAAAGTTTTTTTTTCCTATTTGTACGGGCCAATAATTAGTGTGTTGCCTTTATTGATTTCCTTGTATTTTTTGCGTGACCTATTCCATGGGAATTTATCTTTTATATTTTTGATTCTGGGAAATTTAACTACAGCGTTATTCTTTTGTGCCAATATACTTTTAGCTAATAGATTATTCCCCGGCTATTCCGAAAGAAAAAGAGACTTATACCTCATAGTAAATATACTTTACAAAGGTATAGCGAAAAAAACAAATTTACCCAAAACATTCACGTAGTGGTTATTCAATGAAAATTCTATTACTTTGGGATTATTATGTTTCGTATATAAATATGTTTTATCGAGACAACGAAATTGCTAAGTTGCCGTATTCAACTCAACTTGATTTTTTTAAAGAAGATTATTTTTTGTGGTATGCATATTTAATTCCATATCTCGAACAAATGGGTCATACAGTTCATTTAATCATTGGCAACGCTCTACCGTTACAAAAGGCTTGGGCTAATGAAAATGATTCAACATATGAAAGATTCACAACGATCAAGGAACAGATTAAAAATATTTCACCTGACATATTATGGGTATGTGGATCGGCGCATTATTTAGGCCCCTTTTTGAAAGAAATCAAAGATTATTGCAAAAAAATAATTACTTGGGTTGCTTCCTCAGATGGACTCTCGGTTGATCTTACCAATGTAGATTGCGTTTTGAGCTCACACGATAATTTCATTGATTATTTTAAACAAAACGGTATGCTAGTAAAAAAAATGTTACCTTGTTTTGAGCCAAATATCGTAAAAAAGATCAACTCAAAATCAGTGCCAATTCCAATACCTGTTTCTTTCACTGGGAGTTTAACGGCTAATTACTTTATAAACCGAATTGACTTAGTGTATTATTTGTCAACTAGGGTCCCTATTCAATTTTGGGTAGACAAGCCTCGATTTTTCAAACGTCCTTTGCCAATAATAAATTTCTTATACCAACTAAAATTACAAAGTCTTTTCAAAAAAATAGATGCTAAGCCAGCTGTTTTTGGTAAGGATATGTTTGCAATACTTCAATCAAGCCTAATTAGCTTAAATATTCACGGTGATGCAGCCATGGGACTGGCGGGTAACATTAGAATGTTTGAAGCCACAGGGGTAGGATCTTTGTTGATGACAGAAAATTCACCAAATTTAAAATCATTATTCGAGCCCGATTATGAAGTAGCAACATACAATTCAAAAAGTGAGGCAAAAGAAAAAATCAATTTTTACCTTACAAACTCATTCGAGAGGGAAGCTGTCGCTAAAAAAGGACAAGAACGAACTTTCCAAGACCACAATCCTAAAACGCGCGCAAATGAATTTATTGAAATAGTTAAGAGTTTGATCTAATCCTAACAATAATTTATTTAAATTTATAGGATAAAAACTATCGAAAGATTTAGAAATGGTTTGTGAATATTTTGAAGTACAAATTTTATTAAATTAAGAACTATAACCTCGACCTATTACAAAACAAGAGATAATAATTTCATTTTGAATAATCAGTTATTTTCAATTAATTTACCAGTATTTTTAAGTTTATTATTAATAATTGGATTAGTAATAATCGCTCTATATGGTCATTTGTCCATTTTATTAGGTGTGTATATTGCGTCATCATTCTGGATAAATATCCCCATTCTAAAATTAATAGATACCATAAGTATCCAGTTGAATTATTTTCTCATTCCATTACTTTTTTTTAATTGGCTACTTCACTTTTATAGAAATAAGCAACTTAGAAATTTTAGAAAGATAGATCTAGTTTTCGGGATTTTCATTTTTGTGTGGATTTGTTGGACTTTATTCAATGTGATTATTAATGGAATACCACCAGATTATTTTAAAATATTTTTTATTATTCTGGTATTTAATTTATTTATTCCCAATATATCAATATCTTTCTTAAACATTAAGGGGTTTAACAACTTTCTCTATTCATATTTGCTTACAGAAATTTTGTTAAGTTTTTTAGTTATGGTGAATTTTACAGCTTATTATAAATATTTTCTTTTTGACCTAATTAACTACTTTGAATTGATTCCTGCATCTGCCTACTCAATTAACTATCATGCGTTTGGGAGAGTAGCTATGATAGGTTTGTTCTTTGGGCTTATAGGAATAATAAACAAAGAAAACAAAAAATTCGTAACCAAGTTGTTTTTTGCAATTTCCATCCCCATCTCATTTTACGTGATTATTTGGAGCGGAGCTCGGCAATATCTTTTAGGATCCTTTGTTGGATTAATATTATTTGTAATCTGGGTTTTATTTAAATCAGATAAGAAGAAACTTTTATTAATCCTCTTATTCCTGCTAATAGGATCTTTTTTTCTAATAAATACTAACTTACAGGTATTACGATTTACTAATCTCGTATCTACAGATATGAATGTACGAGAATCTATTTGGAATTCTATGTGGATGGATTTTGGAAAATCACCTCTTATTGGAAATGGAATTTTCTATGGTTCGCCCCTTCCAGTATCTCATGGATTAATTCTAGATTCATTTGCATCGCAAGGGGTGATAGGATTCGTATTCCTATTGTTATTTTTGGGTTTTGTATTGTTATTCAGCAAAGGGTCATTAAAAAGAAATAATTCTGCTGTAGATGCTTGGCGCATCGGCACTCTTTTTTTATTCTTTTCGACCTTAATTCAATCACAATTTTCTGCGAATATGATATCTGCATATAATTTATATTTCGTCGGGTTTGTCATTTGGAGATTAAATTTTCTTATTTCATCCAGTCCAGTAAATAGGATTAATAATTGAAGGTTCTTTGGTTTGTAAATTGTGCATTTCCAAGTGTTAAGGAATATTTGAATTTAAACCCCAACTATAATGGCTGGTGGATGGTTTCATTATCAGAAGCACTTATTTTAAATTCAACTATTTCTCTTGAAATTGTATGGGTGTCTGAACAAATTCAACAATATTCAAAATTTAATGATGGTAAATTGACATATTATTTAATTCCTAAGAAACTCAACATTCAGTCGAATTCAAAATTAAGCAAATTATTAAATTTGCTCTTCAAGCAAAATTATAATTTGCCCTTGTCTTCCTGTGTCGATTTAATTAATAAAATTAATCCTGACATTATACATGTTCATGGAACAGAGGAATTTTATGGATTATTAAATGCCCTTATCAAGAAACCTTTTGTAATTTCTATTCAGGGTTTATTAGGCGCATGTTATACGAAATTTTGGGGAAAAACAAGTGTTTTAAAAAGATTGTTTTTGATGAGAGAATTTTATATTTGGATAAAAATGAAAAAGAGTTTGGAAATTGAAAATGAAATCATTAAAAAAAACACTCATTTCATTGGAAGAACTGATTTCGATAAAAGCTATGTAAAGCAAATTAATCCAGGAGCAAATTATTTTTCAATACATGAAACAATGCGAAGTGAATTTTATGTTAATTTTTGGTCATATCAAAAAGAAAATTTAAACAATTTATTTACTACTACCACTTTTCTCCCTTATAAAGGGATCGACACACTTATAAGAGCAGTTAAGATACTCAAGCAGGAAAATTTTCAAATAAAATTAAGAATTTGTGGGCAAATCCCGATCTCCGGTTATGGACGGTATATTTACAAATTAATTAGTAAATTAGGATTGAATAATAGTATTGAATTACTTGGATATTTATCAGCAAAAGAAATAGTTTCAGAACTATTAAGAGCTAACATATTTATCTTACCATCATTTATTGAAAATTCCCCTAACAGTCTGGTTGAATCCCTCTTAATGGGTGTGCCTTCGATTGGGCCTAACACGGGAGGTGTACCATCTTTTATAATTCCTGAATACAATGGGTTATTGTTTACTCCTGGAAATTATTCGGAATTGGCGACAAAAATTGCACAGTTGTTGAATTCGCCCGAATTTTGCATTTATTTAGGAAGTAACGCGCGTAAAATGGCATTAACTAGGAATAATCCACAAATAATCTCTGATAGGACCTTATCTTTGTACCAAGAACTTATTTCAAGAAGTAAATATACCAAACAATAACATAAATGAAAATGTTCTTAATCTATTCCTACCTTATTTCGAGAATTATTACTCAAATTAGAATAAGATATTACTCACTTATAGCGTACTTACTATTTATTTCAAAAGGTGTTCGAGTTGGTAAGAATCTTAGAGTAACCGGCCCTATAGATTTTTATATACATTGGAAAGCGAAATTACAAATTGGCGATAACTGTTGGATTAATTCAGGCTTTCTTGAAAATCCAGTAGGAGGGTTTAGAAAAACAGGGTTATACGTTGGTCCTGATGGAGTGCTAATTATTGGAAACGATGTTGGAATTTCAAATTCTACGATTGTTTGTGTAAATTCCATTTTAATTGAAGACCATGTATTTATTGGAGGGGATTCTAATATTTATGATACTGATTTTCACTCGCAAAACAAGGTTTTACGTGGCACGTTGAATGACAAAGGGGACACGAGTGCTATAATTTTTATGCGAAATTGTTTTATTGGGGGCCATTGTTTGATATTAAAAGGTGTTGTTATAGGAGAAGGGGCAATTGTAGGCGCACAATCCGTTGTAACTAAATCCATTGGTGCAAATCAGCTTTGGGCGGGGAACCCAGCGCGTTTTGTAAAGGGAATTCCAATTGAGTAAAATATGAACTTATTAATTATTGGTTATTTTAAGTTCCCTTTCGGTGATGCCGGAGGGACAAGGATACGTAACATTGCGACTGGATTATGTTCACTTGGAATTAATGTAACTGTAATTACTCAATCTTCTACAACAAAAACCGATTTACTGGAACAAGATAATGACTGGTCATATTTTCAAAAGGTAAAATATAAATCAGCTAACGGATTAATAAAAACTGGGGGAAAGAGCTTCTTTAAAAAAACTATTAATTTCCTATTATCTATAAGAAAAAGTGTAGATTATATGGAAGAATTAATGTTGAATGAAAAAATTGATATCGTTCTTTTATATACTGTCGGTTTTATTGAATCATTCCCCATTTACTGTTTCTGCAAAAGGAGACACATTCCTTTAGTTTCAGATGTTGTTGAATGGACAACCCCTGGTGTTTTTACTTTTTGGCTTTTTGATTTTAATTTTCTATCATCGCTATTAAAAAGATTGATTGTAGATAAGCATAGCGATGGGCTTCTAGTAATTTCTAGTTTTCTAGAAAGAAAATTTTCTAAAAGTGTTAAGAATATCATTAAAATACCTTCAATTTATGATTTTGAAAATGACCCATTTTTGAAAATGTCAAAAGTTAAGATAAGTAATGGGGAAATAAATCTTACTTTTGTGGGGGGAATTAAAAAAAGTGATGGATTAATATATATTATTGATTCTTTAGACATTTTACAAAATTTAGGTATACATGTGAAATTACATATTATTGGCGTGGAGAAAAATTCACAAAAAGCAATCCAACTTTTAAATTATAGTAATGAAATAGTTAACAAACATGTGATTTTCAGGGGAAATTTGTCTGATAATGACTATTACAAAGCTTTGTATGAGGCTGACATTCTTCTCTTACCAAGAGAGAGAACAATTATGACAATAGCTGCATTTCCAACTAGGTTAGTCGAATTTTTAGCTTCAGGAAGACCTATAATTACTTCCGATATTCTAGATATTTCAATGTACTTAGTAGATCGAAAAGAGGCTCATTTAATTTCACCATCATGCTCGAAAGAAATTTCAAATAGAATAATTGAAATAATATCGAATAAAGAAAGTGCTATTGCCTTAGGTATAGCTGGTAGGGAAAAAGCAAAATTGTGTTTTGATAATCGGGAACACGTTAAAACAATTAAAAATTTCCTTGAATCTATAGTAATCGATTCATAATTATTTTTATTTATATCGTTAGAAATTATTAGCAATAATCAATATGAATGTATTTCCTCACAGCTTGAATTAAGAAAAGGAATTTCAAAGATAATATTAAAATTCGCCTATTTGGGATTGTAAAGGAATATTTGATTTCTCTCTTAATTAAGATTCCCATTTATAAACTTCATATCCTCAAGGTTGGCCAAATGTGGTCTCTGAAGCAATGATATGTAGCATTCCCATAGTTTTGACTTAGCCAGCAGAGGTGATTTGCCAATTTGAAGACATTATCCACGGTTTCGTTTCTGATATGGATAATTAATAAGTATTTTAAATCGAAGAAAATTAAAAGCTAATCTTTCAATGGGTTTATCTGTATGAAAAATTTAAAGAGATTATATTGAAGGATCAAGATCAGAGTAATTACTAAACCTGCTCTTACAATTCTTATGATTAAAGGGTACTAAGTTGAGAATCTTTGCTTGGTTATATATTTTCCTCTTACGTGTTCAAAAACGAATTAAGATGTTAATTCTTAAGCCGGCTTTCATGAAATATGGGAAAAACTTCATTTTCGATCCAATAGATTTATTTTATTATTCAAATATCGAGGTTGGAAAGAATGTATCAATTGGTAAAGGTGCAACATTTTTAGCGTCCGAGAGTAAGATAAAAATCGGAAATAATGTATTGTTCGGTCCAAATGTAACAATTATAGGTGGGAATCATAATACTGGAGTCATAGGGAAATTTTTATATGATGTACAGGAAAAACTTCCAGAGAATGATCAAGATGTTATCATTGATGACGATATATGGGTGGGAACCAATGTGGTAATTCTAAAGGGGGTTCATTTACATCGTGGTTGCATCGTTGCTGCAGGTGCGGTCGTTACAAGAGATGTGCCTCCTTATTCGGTTGTAGCCGGTGTTCCAGCGAGAGTAATTAAATTTCGTTTCAATTTAAAAGAGATTCTTCTTCATGAACAGGCACTATATCCAACTGAAGCATGTTTTTCAAAAATTGAACTAGAAAAGATGATTAATAATACAGAAATTTATGCGTCAAAAAGAAGCATGTAATCCGAAAATTCTTATAGTTGCTCATATGGGGAAGCCTTGGGGGGGAATCTCTTCACTATTTGAGGCGATCTTCCAAACAGAAGTTAGAAACAATTTCAACATACGCTTTTTAGAATCTTCCATTCCCCAAGAAAAAACAAGTTTAGGAAAAGTGGGGCTCAGACCAATTCTTCATTCTTTAAAAACAATTTGCTTATTCACTTTCACTATATTTAACTTTAAACCCGATGTTATTCATATTGTGACTGCACACCGGGGGTCTTTTGTCAAAAATGGTCTACTGGTAGTTGTTTCAAAATTTCTACAAAGGAAAGTTATACTAGCGCCGCATTGCAGTTTTTTTGCCTTGTTGCCTCCGGATAGCTCAAAAGTTTGGACCTGGTGGGTAAAATTAATCCTCAACCGCTGTGATTGTTTACTGGTATTATCGAAAGAATGGATGGTGCTGCCACCATTTATAAAAGCGAAGTTAATAAAATATCTACCCAACAGTATCAATACTGAAATGTATTCTATTGTTAAGCACTTACGGAAAAGCAGCGATTTTGTAAACATTTTATTCATGGGGCATATTAGCGAAGAAAAAGGAATATTTGATTTAATTCAAGCAATAAATCTTTTGGTTCAAGAGGGGGTTGGCAATTTTTTGGTAACTATCACGGGTGAAGAGATTGATTTTAATGAGCTAAAAGAAATTAAGAATCAGATTCGCGAATTAAATATCGAAAAATATATTCATTTTCAAGAACCAATTTTTGGGAATGAGAAGATTACATGCTTTTCTAAGTCAGATATTTTTATTTTACCTTCTCATCACGAAGGCATGCCCATGGTTATTTTAGAAGCGATGGCAGCTAGTTTGCCAATTATTGCTACGAATGTTGGCGGTATCCCCGATATACTTGAGGATGGATTAACCGGGATATTAATACCCCCACGGTCTACAATTTCTCTGGCCAGTGAGATAAAAAAACTTATTCAAAATCCTTTGATGAGACTTGAAATGGGGAAAAATGGACAGAAAAAAGCTCAAAGAGATTATGACATTAGAAAATATATAGAAAAATTAGGGGATATTTACTTATTAATGTCTTAATGTTTCCGCTAAAACTACATATGAATTTCTTTTTATGAATATAGTAATCGTTTCATCCGTTTTTCTTCCTGAGCCAATCGTTAGTGCGCGGACAAGCCAAAGTTTAGCCCATGAATTGACAGCGCTTGGCCATGTTGTCAAGGTGATAACAAATTTTCCCAACCGTCCAGCAGGGCAAATTTATGAGGGGTACAAACGATCGATTTTTTCTTCAGAAAATACCCCTTCAGGTTATAGCATAACACGTTGCTTCTCGACATTTTCAAAATCATCATCAATTTTCAGCCGTTTGCTAGAAAATGTGGTTTTTGGATTTATCTATCCGGATTAATCATAATGATTGGAAGAAATTTTCAAGATTTGCTAGGCAATCATATCTTAATTTTTTTACATCTGAGAATAACTATAAAAATTTATCTGAAATTTATGTAAAAGTTATAAAGGATTCCAATTAACAACAAATTACTTTTTTCATTAAATTTTTCTTTGATAACACACATAATTTTCTTCATGTTAAACAAAAGGATATGATAATTAATATTTTATTAATATCAATTTTTGGTCACAAATCTGAAGGCACCTTAATACTAGTAAGTAAGTTATTAATTCAAATAATATTTCAAAAGTTAGACAATGAATAAATCATTGAAAATATTAATTATTGCTCAACATTATTTTCCCGAAGAGGTGAGCGGAGCAGTACTGGCTACCGAACTGGCAGAAGACCTAACCACCATAGGGTGCACGGTCTCCTTTGTAACTTGCGCACCGAATTACCCGTTTGGCAAAGTTTACGACGGTTATCGTAACCGAATTCTTGGAAAAAAGACATTTCACGGAATTACCATTTATCGTGTTTGGAGTTTCATCACTACCCGAAAAGACAACTTAGCGCGCGTAATCAACTGGGCAACCTTCAGTCTGGGGGCATTGTGGGGTGGGTTGGCAGCTGGTAGGCAGGATGTTGTTTTTAGCTATTCTCCGCCATTGCCTTTGGGTTTAACAGCCTGGGTGTTGGCACGTTTGTTTGGGGCGAGGTGGATCTTACGGGTTGAGGATCTGTACCCTGATGCAGCCGTTGCCGCTGGCGCACTACGCAGTAAGTTTTTGATTGGCATATTAAGCCATTTCGAAAAGTTTCTTTATCACCGGGCCGACCACATATCATTAATTTCGGAAGGGTTTCGTCAAAATCTATTGCGAAAAGGGATACCCGCCGATAAAATCTCGGTGCTGCCGGTGTGGGTCAATGCAGATCAAATCTTCCCAATGGAAAAAGAAAATGAATTTCGGCGGAAAAACGACTTGATAGGGAAATTTGTAATTCTTTATGCCGGCAATCTTGGGCAGACTTCAGCTCTCGAAGATGTAATTGAAGCTGCAACTCAACTCAATGGCGACGAAAAAATATTTTTTGTTTTTGTTGGGGAGGGCACCCGTAAAGAGCAGTTGATGCAAATTGCACATGACCGCCACCTAAAGAATGTGATTTTTTTACCCTTTCAGCCACGCCAAAAACTAGCCGAAATGATGGCAGCGGCGGATATAGGCCTGGTGACTTTGAACTCAAGCTCTTCCCCTTACTCATTGCCTTACAAGACTTTTAACATCATGGCAAGTGGTAGACCAATTCTGGCAATTGTAACGAAAGGCAGCGAAATTAATGAGCTCATAATTAAAAGCGAATGCGGAACTTGTGTTGAGCCAGGCGATACGCAAGGACTTATAATTAATATTATGGATCTTTATAAAAATGAAGAACTTCGAGATAGAATGGGTTCAGCTGCCCGATTTTATTTGGAAAATTTATATACAAAAAAGATTGTTCTTGCTAATTACTTTCAAATGATGTGCGAGGTTTTCATAAATGGAAAAATTTGATGACAAAGTGGTCATTTTAACTAGAGAAAAAAGTTACTTCGGTGGCTTGGTTCTCAAAGAAGCAGTTCAGCAAGGGCTAAAAATTAATATGGTTATAAGCCAGGAGTGGCGGTTTAAACAAAAATACAAAAGGTTCAAAGCTTATTCAAGAAAATATGGGTTCGCAAATATTCTATCTTCAAAACTCTTTGAAATTATTGATGTAATTATTCAGAGGATAATACGGGGTAAAAATGGATGTCAAAAAATTGAAGACATCGCAAAAAATCATAACATACCTTTCGTTACTGTCCCTAAGTTAAATGGGAATAAGACAGTTGAAATATTAAATTGCTTATCCCCAGACGTACTTTTATTAGGTGGGGTAGGTATCATATCGCCAAATTTAATTAAATCCGTCTCAAAAGGTGTCCTAAATTCACACCCAGGGAAATTACCCGAATATCTAGGTAATTACGTTGTCAGGTGGGCGTTACTGAATAAGGATCCAATTGTAATAACAGTTCATTTGGTAGATACAGGAATAGATACAGGTGATATTCTAAGTGAAGATCTGATAGTAAATATTCCAAAAACCCGCTCTCTCCACAATATTGAATCTTTTATTGAGAACCAAAGGGCAAAGTCAATAATTAAGACCGCACAATCCTTTTTAAAAAAAGATCTCATTCAAAAGCCCTCAACAGTTAATGGTGACAGTCATTTATATTCTGTGTTACCTTTGAAAAAATCGTTATCTTTGTATTGGAGTTTGAACAGGGGAAAATAATCAA
This sequence comes from Chloroflexi bacterium 44-23, assembly GCA_001899005.1. Classification (GTDB taxonomy): domain Bacteria; phylum Chloroflexota; class Anaerolineae; order Anaerolineales; family Anaerolineaceae; genus UBA6170. The sequence goes on along the minus strand of MKUW01000028.1, from coordinate 611,006 downwards.
AATGACTTCCGATATATTTGCTGAATGGCTAAAACGGCAGGGTCATTTAGTTTTCAAAACAAAATCCAGCTACTGGTACAGTCAGGCTGCTAGAACCTTCCAGGCATTCCCTTATCATCGGGTCATCGAACCTGATAATAACGAAATAAACGAATTCCTGAAAGAACACAATGGGGTGGCATTAAGGTATTCAACACCGCTATCAGCCAAATATGGGAAGATCAGTTATCATGTTCTTTTCACTCAGTCAACTTACTCCATTGAAGGACTTCCTAAGAAAGCCCGACACGACGTTCGTAACGGTTTTAAAAAAGCCGGGGTCGAGCCTATTTCTTTTGAACGGCTGGCTGTTGAGGGTTGGGAGTTGCGTCTTGACACTTTGATTCGTCAAGGCCGAGTGCGGGCAGAAACCCAGTCCGCTTGGGTAAAGCAATGTCGAAGCGCACAAGATTTGCCGGGGTTCGAAACCTGGGGCGCATTAGTAGAAGGCAAGCTAGTTGCGGCACTGATTGCTTTTTCAGGTGACGATTGCTGTAGCATCCTTTATCAACAAAGCGCGACAGATTATCTCCGCTTTGGGATTAATAATGTATTAACCTTAGCTTTCACAAACGAGGTTCTAAAACGTTCAGATGTTTCACAGATCTTTTATGGCCTCCATTCGCTGGATGCACCGGACAGTGTCGATGAATATAAATTTCGAATGAGGTATACAGCCAGTCCCGTACGCCAACGCGTAGTATTCAACCCCAGACTCTCACCGTTGTTTAATCCGTTGACATACTCGGCATTGAACGCGGTCCATAAACTCCTACCCGGCAATCCCACCTTTGCCAAAGCGGAAGGTATGTTACGCTTTTCCCTACAAGGCAAAAAACCGCTGGCTGAGCAAGATTGGCCATTGGGGTTACTTGAACAAAAAGAAAGTATTTTGAAGCAATATTAATACAAAAATTCTTATCAAAAATGGAATGCTCTTCTAGATAAGAATTTCGGGTTATAAAACGAGTTTATGGGAACAAAGAACTGATATGAGAATTCCTAAAAGTAAATTTTCGGTCACTAAAGGCATACTTCTTGTTTTTGTTTTATTATCAATAAGTTTTTTAGTTAATTTAAAAGAAAACCTGAATATAAACCTGTATTCAGTTTACCTCGCGAAACAAATTTATTTGACGAAACCTCCCCGAACAAGTTTGAACCCTATAGAGGGAAATTTCACTGGTAAAAATAGTTGTCATATTCAGTGGTTAAATGCAATTTCAACTTTTTATAAAAACGAACCTGACAGGGATTTGTTTTATAAAACATTCACTTGCATGAAAGAGTCTGTTGATATGACGTACTTTCTATTGCCTAAGGATGTTTTTCTCGCGAAAGTTGCTATAAATTTATATCCTGAAGATGTTAATAATTATTATTGGTTGTTAGCAAGTCTTGAGGAAAGCGATGTAAATTTAGCCGCGAAGTTATCGAAGGAATTTGTGGTACTATTTCCGACCGATGCTTTGTTATGGGGAATGTCAGGGAGGCTTCTATGGTTAAATGCACAATACGAAGACGCTTTACAAGCATATATTAATGCTTGTAAAATTAATGACCGGGTGAGTAATGGGTGTTATTATGTCGGGATATCATATCGATCTTTAGGGGATCTAGTCGAAGCGATCAAATATTTTCGTTTATCAATATTCCCATCATCCCAGCTGGAAGCAGATAATCTGGAAGCTCAACTTCCTTCTGGCGAAATTGTGCCGTGAATGCCTCGTATCTAATTTTTCTTCTAGATGGGTTCTCTTCTTACCGCTATTAGTTTCTGGGTATCCATTAGAAGATTGCCACAGAATCCTTTAATAAAATTATTATGACATCAATGATAAATGCTTTTATTAAACGTTGGTTTCCACTCATATTGTGGCTGGGTGTAATTTTCTTCTTCTCTGCCAATCCGGATCCCTACCGCTTTTTACCAACGGCCTGGTTGAAGCCATTTAATGTCTCAGACAAAAGCATCTCCAACCTGGATGAAGTGGTTGGAATTTTGGTACACCTTTCCGAATACTTTATTCTAGGTTTTTTACTTTTTAGAACATGGACATGGGATCGATCCATCAAACAGAATGATTTTACTTGGGTACTTGTCTTTGTGTTCTTATTCGCGCTCTCCGATGAAATCCACCAAGTATTTGTGCCCGGCAGGGCCTTCCAGTTTCTTGATTTGGGGCTTGATATGATCGGTGCAACGCTCGGAGCCCTTTGTTTTCGGAGAAGAACGCGCGTTCATAGCAGGTAGCTGCTGCGCAGGCACGCATAGCGAGCTCATAGGAAGAGATAGGAAAAGACAGCTGATAGCTCATAGCTGATAGCTGATAGGGAAAGACGGCTGATAGGGTGAAGAGCAGGTTGTAGCGGGTGCCGAAGGCATGCTTCGCGAGCGGGTAGGTGCGCTTTGCGCGAGCTGATAGGGGGGAAGAACAGCGGGTAGGAAGAGATAGCCGCTTCGCGAGGAAGAGATAGCTGATAGCTGATAGGAAGAGCGGAAGAGCAGGTTGTAGCTTGTAGCTGGTAGCCGGTAGCAAGTGAATAAAGAGGATAGATATGGATCCCCACGGTGATTGTTAGCCGCGGGTTTTTCTTTTAAAAACTACGAGCTGTGAACTGTGAGCTGTGAACTGTGAGCTGTGAGCTCGCGAAGCGGCTGTGAGCTAACTCGCGAAGCGAGTAGCAATTAAAACTTTCTCATGCTATCATTAGATGATCCATCTTCTGTACGTATTTAAATAGGAGTTTGAAACTATCATGACGAGAAAAGCCATCATTATCACTGAATTCGATCGCGAACGCCTGCACAAGTTGGTGCTGGATGCGCAGTTTGGGGAATACCGCAACAGTCCTTATCTGGGTGAGTTGAAAACCGAGATCGAAAACGCGCAGGTGGTCACCCCGCAGGAGATTCCAGCCGATGTGATCACGATGAACTCGACCGTGGTGCTGGTGGATCTGGAGAGCGGCGAGGAGGAGACCTATACGCTGGTTTTCCCGGAGGACGCCGATATCATGGAGGCGAAGATTTCGATCCTGGCACCGGTCGGCACGGCCATGCTGGGTTATGCCATCGGCGACGTGATCGACTGGCCGATCCCGGCCGGGCGGCGCAAATTACGCGTCGAACGCATCATCTACCAGCCGGAAGCCTCGGGGGATTGGGGGATTTAGTTGACAGCTGATAGCTGATAGGAAGAGATAGCTCATAGCTGATAGCTGTGCCGAAGGCACGCAAGGCGAGGAAGAGAGAAGAGCAAAGAGCGAAGGGCGAAGAGAAAGCGGATAGGAAAAGAAAGCTGACAGGAAGCCCGTAGATCGTGGAAGAGAAAGCTGGATGATGCATTGATGGAAAACAAGGCAGCATATAAAGATTTAATGGTTTGGCAGCGCAGTATGGAATTTGCGAGTGCTGTCATTGATATCAGCGAAAAACTCGATTCGGAAAGAAAACATTACCGCCTGATTGAACAACTGGAAGCTGCGGCCACAACGGTCCCGATGAACATTGCAGAAGGCAAGGGCCGTTTGTCAAAAAAAAGAATTTGCGCATTTTTTAATCATTGCGCGCGGTTCACTTTACGAAACGACTACGCTGTTAGAGCTCTTTCTAATGCGTAAATGGGTCAAACAGGAAGACTTTGTTGCCCTGGAAACACAAGCCAACGAGATAGCCAAAATGCTCAACGGTTTGCATCGTAGTCTTGCTTCGCAAGATAATAGCTCATAGCTGATAGCTGATAGCTGATAGCGATAATTATAAGTGATCAGCATTCTTTTCCTGTCAGCTATTAGCTTTCTTTTCCTGTCAGCTGTCAGCTGACTACACTTTCCACACACTGCACATCCATTGATATAATAGTGTGTTAAAGCAACTGCTTGTTATCATTACGTAAAGGATTATTGGTACATGATCGAAAAAAGTGGCTTTTATATGAACAACCGCGTTGCGCGTTATATGATTTCATCACTGCAGGATTTGATGGGGGAGAATGGGCTCAATGCGGTGCTGCGGCATGGCGGTCTGCCGGATTATCAGACGATTTTGCCGCCGGATGATATGCTGCGAGAATTCGATTTTTCCGATTACGGAGCCATTTGCACGGCGCTGGCCGAGACCTACGGTCCACGCGGGGCCAAAGCGTTCCTGATCCGCGCCGGACGGGCCGGCTTTCTGAATGGGATCCAGTCCTTTCTGGACAACTATGGGGCCAGCCTGGAGGCGACCGGTAAGCTGGTGCCGCTGCGCATCAAGCTGCCGCTCTTTCTGCGCTGGATTGCGAAGAACTACTCGGAGACCAGCGACCGCATCGTGCGCATCAAAGATCAGGGCGATCATTACCTCTACATCAACGAGCGCTGCCCGGTTTGCTGGGGGCGGCGGGCCACTCAGCTGGATTGCCACATCACGCTCGGGTTCCTGCTGGAGGCGACCGGCTTTATCTCGAATGGCGCTAGATTCGACATCCGCCAGATCAGCTCGATCGGCATGGGGGATGCCAGTTGTGATTTCGTTGTCCCGAAGAGACCCATTCCCACGTGATTTAATTAACCACGAAAAACACCAAATACACGAAAATTATTGGGCATTATTTTTTAACCACGAAAGACACCAAATACACGAAAATTATTGGGCATTATTTTTTAACCACGAAACACACGAAACACACGAAAATTATTGGGTTATTTTTATTAACCACGAAAGACACGAAATACACGAAAATATTTTTATATGGGTGTACTGTATCCCGCATAATTAATGGTCCACACGCCACGTGCTGCTCTTCACGCCACAAGCTGATCACTTATAATTATCGCTATCAGCTATCAGCTATCAGCTATCAGCTATCAGCTATCAGCTATCAGCTATCAGCTATCAGCTATCTATCAGCTGTGCGCTATGGACTTAATGTACAAAAAATGTTACAAATAGTGGGTACGATAACATGATGCGAAGGTGGAAAAATACATGATGAAAAAAACAACGATTGCACTTATTCTGGTTTTTATGGTCTTGAGCCTGGTCATGGTTGGCTGCGGCAGCGAGCCTGCTCCGTCAGCCGCTGACCTGGCCAAGGGTCAGGAGCTGGTGGAGAGCAGATGCATAAGCTGCCATAGTCTCGATCTGGTGGCGGATGCGCGCTATGGCAAGACTGGCTGGGAGACGACCGTCATGCGCATGGTGTCTCTGGGCACGGCACTAAACCACGCCGAGCAGGTCAAGGTGGTTGAATACCTGGCTGCGACGTATCACTAAGAGGCATGCAGAGCGACCACGCAATGGGTTGCTTTGCATGCCCCCCCTCCGCCATTGAAAATTGACCGCGGAATGGCGTTGTTTCGCGGTAAAATTGAAAGCATCACATGACGGAGCGGGTCAAAGTACTATGGAAGAAACCAGATTGGCGGTAAATGGCATACTGATGCGCGGGCAGCCGCTCAACGGCAATTTGCTCAGCGTGGGGGCGAAATTTGTGCGCGAGGATCGGACGGCTCCATTTTATCGCTTGTGGTTGATCGATGAGCGTTACCCGGCCATGCTGCGCGATGAAGCACAGGGGGCCGAGATCCAGGTCGAAATCTGGAAAATCTCCGAATCGGGGGTTCTGCACATCCTGGCCAGTGAACCGGCCGGTCTCTGCATCGGCAAGATTGAACTGCAGAGCGGTAATTATGTCCTCGGGGTATTGGTGGAAAACTTTATCGTGGCCGGCAGGGAAGAAATTACGCGGTATGGCGGCTGGCGCAATTATCTGGCCAACGCCAGAGCGGGATAATTGCGAGCGAGCCGCTTTTTTCAGCCGGCCTGCCCGGTAACTTCATTCCAGGCTGCCACGGAATTGCGTCCGCGGCTTTTGGCCAGGTAGAGCGCCTGATCGGCGCGGTCGAGCAGCTTGTCAATCGAAATGCTTTCCTGGCTTTCCTTGCTGGCCACGCCGAAGCTGATGGTCGAAACCAGTTCAGTCTCGTTGGCTTTGATCGGCTCTTCCACAAATTTTCGGATGCGTTCCGCGGTAGCATGGCTGTTCTCAAGCGTCGTTTTGGGCAGCAGGATGACAAATTCCTCACCGCCGTAGCGCGCAAAGATATCGCTCGGCCGTAAGATGCTGCGGATGCGGCGGGTTTGTTCCATCAGCACGATATCGCCAACGTTGTGACCGTGGGTATCGTTGATGCTCTTGAACAGATCAAAATCAAACATGATGACCGAGAGGGTGGTGTTTTCACTTTCGCTCAGGGCGATTTCTTTGACGGCCAGCGAGAAGAAGTGGCGGCGGTTGAAGCATTCGGTCAGCGGATCTTCGGTGGCTTGTTTGTGCAGGATTTGTTCGGTCAGTTTCTGCTTGGAAATCTCGCGGATGTTGGCCTGCAGCACTTTCGCCCCACGCAGGTTGGTGACGTTGAGTGAGACCAGGGCCGGAAAGACCTGCCCGTCGACTGTGCGGTATGCCAGTTCAACAAATTGTGAGCCTTCGTTGATGGTCAGGTCGATTAATTCACGCACGCGCGTAAACGAGAGCATCCCATCCGGCTGGTAATCGGGGGAGACGGCGTCCCAGGTCAGTTTTAAGAAGCTGGCGTGATCCTTACAGCCGAACAATTTGATGGCTGCCGGGTTGCCGTCCACAAACTGGCCGCTGGGGATGAAGAGCAGGATGGCATCATGCGAAGAGTTGAAGAGGGTGCGGTAGCGCTCTTCGCTCTCCTGTAAATCCAGGAGGGCCTGCTGGCGTTCGCGGATCAGGCGGCGCTGCTGGATGACCTGTCTGATGGCTGAGGGCAGCAGATTGAGGTAGACGCCGTCGACATCTTTGATGATATAGTCGCTGGCGCCCAGTTTCATGGCGTCCACCGCGATTTTTTCATTGCCGGCGCCGGTCAACATGATGATCGGGGGAGTGTTCTCGTGGCGGGTCAATTCCTCAATCACTTCAAGACCGGTCATTGCCGGCATTTGCTGGTCGGTCACAATGACATCATATTCCTGCTGGGCAATCATCTGCAGGCCAATGGCGCCGTTCTTGGCGATATCCGCGTTGATGCCGGAGCGTTCCATGTTTTTGACCAGCAAGCGGGCCAGGCCGATGTCGTCTTCAAGGTACAAAATTTTGATGGGATCCTGCGAGTTCATAATTTCCCTCTATTTTCAAGAAGCCTGCCTTCCCTCAGTGAAGCATTTAACGCGCAGGTTTTACTCATCGATTTCTTTGGCGATGATCTCCTTCGGAATGCTGAAGAAAACGGTCGTTCCGACACTGACCTTTGACTCTATCCAAATTCTACCATCCATATTGCGAATGATGGCCTGTACATAGGCCATTCCCATGCCTTCGCCCGCCTCGGAGGAGCTGCCCACGCGTCGAAACAGGGCAAAGACGCCGTCCATGTCTTCCGGTGCAATGCCGCGCCCATTGTCTTTGATGGCAAAGATGGTTTCGGTGGAGGAGTCTTTGGCGGTGATGTTGATTTCCAATGGCCGGCCCTGGTACCAATATTTGATGGCGTTGTCGAGGATATTGGCGAAAACCTGCTCCAGCGAGGTCTGGTCGGCGGTGATGATGGGTAGCTTTTGGGCATAGACGACGCCCTCGCGCAGCTCAAGCTGGTAGGCCAGGTTGGCAACAATCTCCTCTACCAGCGGGTTCGGGTCTATTTGGGTGAGCGTCAACTGCTTGCGTCCCAGGCGTGAGAGCTTTAAGACGGCGTTGATGAAACTTTCCATGCGGTTGACGGAATTGTTGATATAGTTGATTGCTTCCGGGATGTCTTGCTTGAGGGCCAGGGAAACTTTCTGGCGTTCCAGCTCTTGCATGCCGGGTAACGATTTTTCCAGGGGCGCTTTGATCTGATCGAGGGAGTAGTCCAATTCTCTGGTGAAGCCCTTCAAGTTGGTCAGGGAGGAGCGCAGGTCGTGTGAAACGATATAGGCAAACTGCTTGGTTTCCTGAATGGCCTGGCTCAAATCGCTTTTCTGATCTTGCAACCTTTTTTGAAAGTCTTCGGTTGTGCTTTTCAGAAGATTTTTCTGGCGGTTGTACTGATTGACCTGCTGGATGATGACATACCCAAACAGCGGGCCGGTAATGATCATCATGATGATCAGCACGGTCAGGAGCAAGCGCGTCTGCGAGATATTGTCGAGGGAGCGCAGGGTGGTCTGGGTGATGTCACTTTCAACCTGCACGGAGAGTTTGGCGATGGCATCCAGGGTGTTATTTTTATGCAAAACGAATTGGGAAGAGTAAAAGGTGAAGTCGTCATTGTTTTTGCCGGGGCTCACGCGGTGAGATTCATCGATATTCTGGAATGTATTTTCATAAATTTGAACGCTGCGCTTAATTTCACCGTAGAGCTCTTTTTTGGGAGAGTCGGAGAATACAGCTTGGTTTTCATCCAGGAATGTGTTTAAATCGGCATAGGCTTGCTGGTAGAGCAGCAGATTGCCCTGTTTGAAGTCTTCCAGGTATCGGGTAGCGAGTGAGTCGATCAGGCTGAAGCGGTAGCGGATTTCGCTCAGCACCATTCGCTCGGCATCATGCACCTGGCTGAGCTCGATGATGTTGGCGTTAATCTGGTTTAATTTAACGGCGGCAACAATTCCGATGATGAGAGCGAGCAATAGAACCAGATAGATCGCATAAATGATCCATTTTGTAATGTTCTTTAAGAATTTTTGTCGCATTTTTTCCCTAATAAAAGATATGACTGCAAAAAAAAATCAAGGGTCAGGTCAATGCCTTCGCTTAATAATACAATAGCAGGGGTTAAAAGAAAATGCGATAAAAAGATTGTAAATATGCGGGTGGAAACCAGTAAAAATCTCGTAAAAACAACAGATTCTAAAGGGGTTTGGTGGTTTCGCTTTAAGAGAGAAAGAAACGCGCTAGGGCAATCAGGAGCATAGCGACAATTACCGTAGCAAACATGCTTTTTGTGCGCCAGGCGATCCAAATTGCCGGAATTGCCGCCCACAGGTAAAGATTGGTGGGGCTGAAGTTGAGGACATCATCTTGTATCAGCAGAGCCGGTAATAATAATGCCGATAAAACGGCGATCGGTACATAGCGCAGCCAGGCGACCAGGAAAGGCGGCAGTTTTTTGTTGCGCAGATACCAGGCTGGCAGCAGGCGTGGCAAATAGGTTACGACTGCCATGCCAATCAAAGTAATTATGATTGTGGATGAAGCCATGTGTCCAATCCTGCGCCAACCGCCGCAGCGATGATGGTGGCAAAAATCACGTTCCATTGGGTGGCGCCGAAGAACCAGATGACCAGAGACAGCAGACCGCCCAGTACAGCGATGATGACGTGCCTGCGGTTGCGGATTTGCAGAACGAGCAGGGCGATGAACATGGCCGGCAGTGCATAGTCCAGCGCAAAGGGGCGTACATCCTCGATCATGTTGCCGGTCAGCGCTCCAATCAGGCTGCCGATCACCCAGGAGAGCTGGCAGACCAGGTTGATTGCAATGCTGGACAGGGGTTTGTTTTCTCCTCTTTCGAAGCGCAAGCTGTGAATGCCAAAGCTCTCATCGGTCAGCTCGAAACTAAAAGCGGCCACTTCGCTATTGCGCCAGTGCTGCAGATAGGGGGCCAGGGCTGCTGACATGAGCAGGTGGCGTAAATTGACGATGAAGGTAGTCGCGATGATAGAGACGGGTTGAATCATTTGCGCAAACAGGCTGGCTGCGATCAGTTGCGCTGAGCCGGCATAGACGATGACGGACATCAGCACGGTTTGTAAAATGCTCAAGCCGGCGTTGACAGCCAGAACACCATAGGCAAAGCCAATCGGCAAATAGCCCATCATGACCGGCACGGCCGGCGAAAGCGCTTTAAGCCAGGAGGATTTGTTGGAATCGACAAGCATGGGCAGGCAGAACGCCTTTCTTAAGAATTCAAGAATTATATCAAACAATGACGAGAATAATCGCGAAGGGTTGCTTTTTATGGATTGACCATGATATCCGGAACCGGAAAGAAGTGAGATGATTTGGCAACTTCTTGAACAAATGGGTTGAAAATTCCTCTCAAAGAAAACCAAAATAACCATATAATAAACCTATGAACAATCAAATCCTTCTTTTTCTGCTCTGGTATCTTCTGCTCACAATCTTCGGAATCCTGGCGGCTCCGTGGGTGATGACGGTTTTCAAGCATGTGCCTGATCGCGGCTATAGCATCACCAAGATGGTCGGGTTGTTAGTCGCGGCCTTTTTACACTGGTTTCTGACATCCCTGGGCTTATTGCAGAACTCAAGTGCCGGCATCCTCAGCGCTATTCTGATCGCAGGGCTGTTTGCAGTGTGGTTTGCGGGCAAAGAGGGGCGCCAGCAAAGCCTGAAGTGGATCAAAGAAAACCAGCGCACGGTATTGTTTATCGAGGTATTGTTTTTGTTTAGTTTTGCGCTGATGGCATTTGTGCGCTCGTTCAGCCCCGACATTTGGGGCACTGAAAAGCCGATGGAGTTGATGTTCATCAACTCGATCCTGCGCAGCCCGACGTTTCCACCGCAAGATGCCTGGCTATCCGGTTTTGCCATCAGCTATTATTACTTTGGATATGTGATGGTTGCCATGCTGGCAGCCATAACGGGCACCAGCGGCGGGGTGGCATTCAACCTGGGGATCGCGCTGGTATTCGCGCTGGCCTCCACGGCTGCTTTCGGAGTGGTACTCAACCTGATTACGCTGCGCACTGGCAGAGAATTGCGCGCACACAATTTAGAAGAGGGCAGTCCAAAAAAGAGTTTAGAACGCGCCGTATTTCCGGCGTTGCTGGCCCCGTTGCTTTTACTGCTGGTGGGCAATTTCTATGGGGTCTTGGACGTCCTTCACCAGCATAACTGGATGGGCAATCTGGAGGTGCCGGCTTTGGTTTTTGATGCCAGCCGGATCGACCCGGCTTTGGGAGCGGTGCAGCTGCAGCCTGCTCCCATTCAGGCGCGTACCATGAATTTTTGGGAGTGGATGGATCTCAAACAGCTGGGTAAAGTCAATGGTGTCCCACAACCGATTGAAAATATACAACAGCCAAACTGGTTTTTTGCCTCGCGCGCCATCCAGGATCGTAACCTGGGCGGTCAATCTCAGGAACTGATTGATGAATTCCCGGCCTTCTCTTTCCTGCTGGCGGATTTGCATCCGCACGTGCTGGCACTTCCCTATGTGATCGTATGCCTTTTATTGGCTCTGGAATGGTTTCTGAGTGACAGACTCGCCATGTTTTCAAAAGAATGGTGGCAGCGCACGACCCTTTCGGCGCTTATTCTGGGCAGCCTCATATTTCTCAATACCTGGGATTTTCCGATTTATGCCTTTATTTTTTTGATTGTCATTTTCTTACGCAACTATCCGCTGGAATTGGGTGCTGATTGGAAACAGGCCGCTGCTGGATTGCTGCGGGAGGCCGGACCGGTATTGGGGCTGGCCGTACTGCTGTATCTGCCGTTCATGATCAGCTTACAAACGCAGGCGGGCGGGATCTTGCCAAACCTGGTCTTTCCGTCCCGTTTCCGGCAGGAACTGGTCATGTTCGGAGTGCTGTTGATACCCATCAGTGTCTTTGTATTGGCGTATGTGCGTCGTCATAAGGCCAAGTTTGACTTTGCCTTTGCCTGGAAATTTGGGCTGGGGTTACTGGGTGTGTTACTGCTGATCGTTGTGTTATTGGTGGTGATCATTCTCGCGCGTCCTGAAGGCGGAATTGCCGCTCTGGGGACTGTGTACCCGTTCTCTTGGCGGGATGGATTGCGTTTGATCCTGCAGCGCCGTCTGGTGGAGAGCACCACCCTCATCTATGCCTTGCTGCTTGTTTCTGCGTCAGCGGGCTTCTTGTGGGGTTGGCGTCACAAGAATCGCAATAGTAGTTTGTTTGTCTTTGTGATGATATTTACGGGGGCTCTGCTGTTGCTGGGACCAGAGCTGCTCTACTTGCGGGATCAATTTGGCAATCGTATGAACACGGTTTTCAAATTTTATTTCCAGGTTTGGGTGTTGTGGTCATTGGCATGCGCCTATATCATCTGGTTTATCACGGTTAAAACGCAGCGGTTCGCGCGAGTGTTGTGGGTCGTGCTTGTAAGTGTTCTGGTTGCAATGGGGTTGGTTTATACCATTGGGACTGCGAAAATGATCACCAATAATTTCAGCAATCAGCCCACCCTGGATGGCATGGCTTATTTTTATCGCAACTACCCGCAGGATGGAGCCGTGGTCGCTTGGCTGAAGGAAAATGTTGCGGCCAATTCGGTCGTGCTGGAAGGTACCAAGGGCGCGTATTGGATGGAAGGGCGTTCGTCGCGCTTTGCGATGGCAACCGGCATCCCGACGGTGATGGGCTGGGTCAACCATGAATCGCAATGGCGCGGAAAGCAGTTCAGCAATGTTGCCACGCGTGAGGAGGATATCCGCACTATTTATACCAGTCGCGATTGGGGCACCATACAGGCTCTTTTGGACGTTTACCATGTCAATTACATCATTATCAGCCCAGAAGAAACCCAATGGTATGGTGCGGTTTACCTGCCTGTTTTTGAGCAAAATATGCAGCTGGTATTCTCAGCCGGCGATACGATGGTCTTCGGCCGTTAGGCGCTGAGGAGTCGTTTGGCAGGTATACATAACTAATGCCAGCGGTGTGGTGAATTTATTCTGGGGGTAGCTGGAATCCGGATTTCCAAAAAAAGAAACTGAGAAACTCAAGCACAGAAACCTGACGATCCTGGCCGGTTGAATTGTACACTGTCCGGGCGGTGATGGTGATCATTTTCGCATCATTGCAGCATATTCGGGAAGAAATATTCCATTAAACCCCTTGACAAAATATTGTAATGTTGTTATTATATTTCTTGTATTTGAATTACATGTAATGTGTAATACAGAAAGAGGTAACTATGCTTGAAGAAAATAATCATGACCCGGCTGCCCCTGAAGAGCAAGGCCAAAAACAAGAAAGCCCGAAAACTGGCACTTCCAGACCAACCGAGGAACCCTTAAAGAATGCCTGGAAACAGGTCGAAAACATCGGCCAGGCGCTTGGAGATGCTCTGCAAGGTCGTGGCAATGTTGTCATGGTGCGCGTAAACGACGAAGCGCTCAATTATCTGGATATGCTGGTAGAAGCGGAAGTGGTCAAGAGCCGCTCAGAGGCTGCGGCCTTGCTTATTAAAGAAGGCGTTCAGGCTAACCAGGAATTGTTTGCAAAGATCAGTGAAGTCACTGATCAAATCAGTCTGCTGCGTGAAAAATTGCGCACAACTGTCAAAGATCATACTAAAGAATGAATAAAGAAGGAAATAAAGTATGTCAACAGAAACCCCAACCCCAGCATCAACTTGGGATCAAATCAAAAGCGATTCCAGGCGCTTATTGTCTTCTTTGGAGACACTTTTAGATCAAACAGCCAGTTCGCTTTCGAAACTGGCGCTGGTTACTCTGGATGAAGAGGAACGCCAAAAAATCAACCAACTCGTAGAGTCAAATCTGGTGGCCAATCAGCGGGAAGCAATTCGCTTGATGGTCCAGGAAGGTATTAGAGCGCGATCCGACATCTTTTCACATGTTGAAGATACCAGGAGCCAGATCGATTCGATAAAAGAAGATTTAAAAATGAAATTTGCCAGTAAACAGGTGGAATAGCTTTTTCACCATCGCATCCTTTGAAAACGCCCTTTGCCCGGGGCGTTTTCGCGTTTAAGCGAGTAATTTTATAAGCTGCCGGCCCAAAAAGCTGAATAAAACCCCAATCAGACCTTAACAACTTCTAAACAAGTGCCTGTTAGGATAGTACATAAGGATAAAAACCATATCGAGAGCTTATGGAAGTGAAAAAACGATGATCGATTGCGGGTACTCACTTCAATATGACGGGTGGATGAGAAAAACGTCAATCCAATCGTTAAGTTCTCGAGAAACATTAGAAATAAGAAAGGAATAAAAGATGAAGACAATGATACGAAGAATAATTTCAGGAATACTGGTTGCCGGTTTTGTTCTGGCTGCTGGAGGTTCTCTGGTCTATGCTGAAGCAGACCCACCTGTTGAATGCAAACCCGGCCAAAACCTGAGCGAAGTGCTTGGGATGTCATGGCAGGCTATCTGGGCTGAAATCCAGACCGGCACCACCTTGAAAGACTTGTTTACGACCAAAGGGCTGGATTACAGTGATTATGAAGAACAGGTATTGGCGAATCGCTTATCCTGTGTCGACCAGGCCTTGGCAAATGGGAAAATTACAAAAATTCAAGCCGAAAGGTTAAAGAAGGTAATTCAGACTCGCTCAGATGAAGGAAAATTATTTTTGTGGGGCAACCGGCATGATCGTATGAAGTTACAGTTTGTGCCCACACTGGACGAACTTGCCGAAGTGTTTGAAATGGATCCAGGGATCTTAAAGACTGCGCTAAATGATGGCAAAAACCTGGCGGAAATCGCGGATCAGCAGGGGTTGGAAATTGAAACAGTCTATGCAAAATGGGTTGATTTGCGCACTTCCATATTGAAAGATGCAATAGCCAGTGGTGAACTGGATCATGAAAAGGGACAACAATTGATTGACCGTCTGCAACAAAATTTGGCCGACGGCAAAAACTTTGGAGATTGGACGCTGCCGGAACATGATTTTTTTAGCAAGCGTGAGATACTTACTTTCATAACCGCCAGAGACCTCGTTCAAACGCTCTTTGAAGCAATCGACATGACACCGGCTGAAATACGCGAAAGCCTGGCGAATGGTCAGACAATCCAGGAACTGGTAGCAGAAAAAGGAATTGATGCCGATATGCTGTATCATGATTGGCTCAATGCGCAAATTACTTTCGTCAACCAGAAATTGAGCGACGGCAAATTGACTCAGATACAGGCAGATGTACTCTTGAAACGTTTGAATGCCCAACTGGATCAGCCATTCCCCTGGGAAGCTTTGCGGGGTTTGTTTCGAAAGGGGATGCGTGGTCATGAAGTCGGCGAACATACATTTCTGGATGTCTTACCCACTTTATGAGAAGTCGTGTCAGGTACCTAAAGATAAAATTTGGCTGC
Organism: Chloroflexi bacterium 44-23; assembly: GCA_001899005.1. GTDB lineage: Bacteria > Chloroflexota > Anaerolineae > Anaerolineales > Anaerolineaceae > UBA6170. The sequence continues at coordinate 595,922 of MKUW01000028.1, read as the reverse complement.
ATTTTGAGCAGGATGATGATCAACTCATCATCCTGCTTCTCTCCGTTTTATTGAAAAGATACTAAATAAGGCTATACTCATTTTATGAAAGTTTTAATTGTTGACGATGAACACCGCATTGTAGAAGGTGTGCGCAAATACTTTGAGCAGGCCGATTTTACAGTGCTTACAGCTTTCGATGGCATAAGCGGGCTCAAGATGGCGATCCGAGAAAACCCCGATTTGATTGTTTTGGATTTAATGCTGCCCGGGTTGAATGGTATTGATGTTTGCCGTGAAATTCGCAAGGATTCTAATGTGCCCATCATCATGTTGACTGCTCGTGTGGATGAAGCCGATAAATTGGTGGGGCTGGAATTAGGGGCAGATGACTACATCACCAAGCCCTTCAGCCCGCGTGAACTGGTGGCGCGTGCTCGTGCAGTTTTACGGCGTTCACATCAGGAACCTTTCACCGCAAACGCAATTTATCAATTTGGAAATGTACGTTTGGATGTAGCTGCACGTGAATTAAGAGTTGCCGGTCAGGTGGTTTCATTGACTCCTACCGAGTTCAACCTCTTGTTTCACCTGCTTCGACATCCTAACCAGGTTTTTACGCGGTCACAGCTCTTGGCTGTGACCGAATTGGGTATTTACGAAGGGGCCGAACGTACAATCGATGTGCATTTGCATAATCTGCGCAAAAAAATTGAACCGGATCCGCTTTCTCCGCGTTATATTCTGACAGTTTTTGGTGTCGGATACCGTTTTGTTGCCCCTGAGTGAACCATGCGTTTAACTTTACAAAGCCGCCTTATCTTGAGTTTTATGATCATTGTGCTGGCTACTTCGTCTGCATTTGTTTTGCTCTCCAACCGTTTAATCGTATCCCGTTTTACCGATTTGGTAGCCCGTTCCGGGCAGAGCAATGCCCGTAAAGTTGCCCCCATACTCGAAAATTATTATTCCCGAAATGGCAGTTGGGAAGGTGTGGATACTTTGCTAAATAATATAGTTGCCTTTCAGGAAAAGCAAGCAAGGGAGTTGCCCCCCGGGCTGGAGACACCTCTCCTCAACCAGTTTGTAACTGAAAACAGAGACCGTTTGATCCTATTGGCCGATGGTGAGATTATTGCTGACACAGTGCCTTCTCGTGGCGGAATAATTGAACGGGCGCTGGTTCGCAAGTATGGTGTTCCTCTGGTAGTTTCAGGAAAACAAGTGGGTATCGTGGCCGCCCCGAATGCTTTTGGTATTTTTACTGATCTGCAGGCACGCTTTTTACGAGATGTGAATCGCACGTTACTGGCTGCGGCTGCCCTGGCAATACTGGCTGTCGTCATTGTTGCAATCATCCAATCGCAATCGATTGTGTTGCCGATACGGCAATTATCAAGAGCTGCTTTGAAAGTGGCAAAGGGGGATTATTCTCAGCGTGTAAATGTCGACCGCAACGATGAACTTGGGGAAATGGCGAATGCTTTTAATACGATGGCAGCTGATCTGGCAAAACAACAAGAGATTCGGCATCAGAGCATGGCAGATATTGCCCATGAGTTGCGCACCCCGCTCAGCGTGCTTCAGATCGATCTGGAGAGTCTTGAGGATGGATTAATGGAGTTTACTCCTGAGAACGTGCGCTTGATACGGAATGAAGCATCTTATTTGAATGCATTGGTGGAAGATCTGCGTCTGCTCTCTCAGGTGGATGCAGGTGAATTAAGATTTGAGCTTGCACCGACCGACATAGGATCGATTGTACGTGAAATTGTGGAACGTGAGCGCCAATTGATGCGCGAAAAAGAATTGACACTGGAATATCTGCTCCCACCGGGCGAGCTATACGTTAATGGTGATGTTCAAAGAATTACACAGGTATTGATTAATTTAATTAACAACGCCGTTCAACATACAGCCTCTGGGGGGAAAATTTTGATCAGTGCCGCCAAAGTAGACTCGTTTGTAGAAATCCGCGTGCAAGATAATGGAGAAGGCATTCCCGCTGATGATCTGCCCCACGTATTTGACAGACTATACAAAGTCGAAAAATCCCGCAGCCGCAATAAAAGCGGGACGGGATTAGGTTTAACGATTGTTCGCAGTCTGGTGGAAGCCCAGGGAGGCAAAATTACCGTAGAAAGCCGTGAAGGCTACGGTTCTACTTTTACGTTACGGTTTCCCCTGCTGGTTTGATCTTTTTTGCGCTGTTCCAAGAGAAAGTAGAGGCCGATAATGGCTACTGCACCAAATAACGCGATGAGAGCACTCTGCCACCGAAAGTCAATGGTAAACCCATCTGGTGAAAAAAGGACATTTGCGAGGATTCCACCGGTTAAGGCTCCCGAAAGGCCGGCCAGCATTCTTTCAGAACGAATCTGATAAATTGGCATTTTGGCGATCTGGTTGGTAAGCCAGCCTGCAAGCACACCAATAATTGTCCAAGATAAAAGTCCCATAATTTTTTCCAATCAATATTGTGCTGAAAACAGCGGTTAGTGTATGAAGATTATAAATTAGTATTTTACCGACAGAACATATAAAATTGTAAGGTTGCAGAGATTCGAAATTACAATTTGATTAAGTCAACTGTAAGAACGCACTTAGTATGTTGCTTATCTAATGAGTGCAATAATTATGCCGACAGCCAATGTGTCGGAAAAAATGCCTTTGTTGTTACAATAGGAAAACCAAACAATTATGCGGTTGAGGGAACCATGAACAATACAGCAGAAACCTGGAATCAACGCTATTTAAGCACAAATCATAGTTTGTCCATGCCGCGCACATTCTTGATGGAATATCGTCATTTCTTGCCAAAAAAGGGATGGGCGTTAGACCTGGCAATGGGTTTAGGCCATAATGCAGATGTCCTCGCGCATCACGGTTTGCAGGTGATTGGGGTAGATTTCTCATGGGTAGCTTTACGGCTGGCTAAAGAAACCTATCCCAGGCTGCATGTTGTATTGGCTGAGCTACCCAGGATTCACTTTCAACCGGCTAGCTTTGATGTAATTCTTAATTTCTGGTTCCTGGATCGCAGACTTTTTCCCATGATGAAATCATTGCTAAAACCTGGCGGGGTTATCTTTTTTGAAACCATGCGCTATGACGAGGATGTCATAGACCCGATTGGAAACCCGGATTATCTTTTAAAACCGAACGAATTGAAGGAGGTCTTTGGTGATTGGAAAACGCTGGTTTATGAAGAATACGTGCGTGTCACCAGTCACGGAGGGCCGCAGCCAGCTGCACATTTGCTTGCACGTAAACCAGGAAAGACTTAATCTAGCGAAAATTGACCAAAGATAAGCCTTTTTGAATAAGTAAAGGAAAAGATATGCGCGAATTACTCCCCACACTACAAAATTGGTTTGATGCCGGACACAAAGTAGCAATGGCGACAGTCGCTAAAGTATATGGCTCAGCCCCCAGAAGTTTAGGGGCAAAGATGGTTGTCAATGATGCCGGCATGATGGCAGGTTCTGTAAGCGGCGGCTGTGTTGAAGGGGCGGTGGTGGCAGAGGCCCTGGAAATCATTAAATCACAGAAACCGCGGCTGGTTGGTTATGGGGTTAGTGATGAGCTGGCTTTCAGTGTCGGCCTCGCCTGTGGGGGCATTATTGAAGTTTTTATTGAGCCGCTGGAACCAGCCATGTTTAAACAGATGCAGGTTGATCTATTGGCTGAGCGTTTATTCGCTCGTTTCCTGGTTCTGACGGGAAAAGATACCGGGAAAAGTGAGTTTCTTTTTGCTGATCAGAAAGATACTTCAGCCAAGCTATCTGATATGGTGCCGGAGTTGCCCCACGAACAAATAGACGAGTTATTGAGGGCACAACTGCCGAAGAGAATTTCATTTCCAAAGCCTGAAGGAAAAGAAGTATTAATTGATATCTTCAACCCGCGAATACGACTTTTCATAGTGGGTGCGGTCCACATTGCCATTCCTCTGGTGCAATATGCACGCGTGTTAGGCTTTTATACGATTGTGATTGATCCACGCAAGTCTTTCGCAAACCCGGAGCGATTCCCAATGGTGGATGAACTGGTGCTCCAATGGCCGGATGAATATTTACAAAAGGCAGGTATTAACGAAGGCAGCTATATTGCCGTTATATCGCATGATGAAAAATTGGACATTCCGGGATTGACTGCAGCCTGCCGAAGTAAGGCGCATTATATTGGTGCCTTAGGTTCGAAAAAGACATTTGCCAAAAATGTAGCCGGATTGCGAGAGAATGGGATTAGTGAAGAGGATATTGCCCGCATTTATTCACCAATTGGTATATCGCTTGGGGCACACGGTCCAGAAGAAATAGCCCTGGCGATCATGGCCCAGGTTGTAGCAGTCAAGAATGGTGTGCCAGCCAGTCGTTGAGGTTTGTGAAATATTCCTGGAAACCGATTTTGCGATTTGATTAGATCGGTATTTAGTTTGGAACATTAAATCAAAATTTGTGAATCGGATGGCTGGGATCTATATATCGGCTGCAAGATCGCTTTAATTACAACGAACCATAAATTGGCTGACGAAAGAATCAATCTTATATTCTTCTGAAGAAGGTTGCTTATTATTGAGTATTGAAGCCGATCGTTTCACCTTTCTTCAGAAGATTAGCTCCAATAATTTGTCTTAGGCTTATATTGGGTAAATACTTGCTCTACTTTACCGGTCTTTTGCATTAGCATTTTTCGTGGATTTGTATCAGGCTTGGAAATTTGGGTTGACATATTTTCAAAAAGCTGTATAATCACCAAAATTCGGTGAATGTGATAAATGTCATGTTGATAATGATTTCCTTCCTTACTTTCGTCCTTATTAGCTGGCATCTCCATATGTATGATTTTATGGAGATGCAGATTGCGATTGGGTGCGCCGAGCAACGATAAGTAGAGAAGGTTTTCTATCAACGAATGAAGTCAAGCCACCCAGAGCACACAACAGGGTGGCAGTTTTTTTAGAAGAGAGATTCTACACCGAAGGACCCCCTGTTGACAAAAAGGAGGTCAAACCGCCCAAAAATTTCCAAAATTATTAAAATCCAAAAACCTAATTAAAGAAAAGTCAATCTTTTTTCAATCGCCTAGGAGGAGTACGAAATGAGTAAGAAAATTCTGTTTTTTGTTTTTGTTGTTTTTGCCATGATTTTGGCAAGTTGTAGCGGCGCACAAACCCCTGCGCCGGCAAATACGGATGCCCCTGTGGCTACAGATGCCACGACGGATAAGGCTACAGATGTACCTGCAGCAGCGGGTGCCCCTGCGGTTTGTGCAACCGATGAATTTGGCTGTGCGGTCATTCCACCTGGTTCAACCATCAAGCTTGGAATGGGTGCCCCCATGACCGGCGACTATGCTTCCTTTGGTATTGATATTTCCCAGGGAGCTACGATTGCGATCAAGGATGGCGGAGAACTGGATGGTTTTAAGTTTGAATTGGTCGCCCAAGACACTCAAGGCGCTCCCGAAGGTGGCGCTGCTGTTGCAAACAAACTGGTAACCGACCCGACTGTCGTAGCAATTCCCGGCCACATTTTCTCCGGTTCTACCGAAGCAGCCATACCGATCTATGAGAAAGCCGGTTTACCCATGCTTTCTCCATCCGCTACCAACCCCCCATTGACCACATTGGGTTCCAAGGTCTTCAATCGAATTGCATTTACGGATGCCGTTCAGGGCAAATCAGCCGCTGAATACCTTTACAACAAGTTGGGTTTTCGCAAGATTGCTGTCATGCACGATGGTGGCGCTTACGGTCAGGGTTTGGCCGATGTAGTTAAGCAAGAATTTACCGCTTTAGGTGGAGAAGTTGTTGCTTATGAGGGTATTGAACCTGGAAAACAGGATTACACTACAGTACTTTCTGTCATATCCTCCAAGAATCCGGAAGCTGTCTACTTCGGTGGTTATGTAGCCGAAGGATACATTCTTGCCAACCAAATGAAACAAACTGGTCTTGAGAATGCGGTCTTCTTTGGCTGTGATGGCACTTTTGGCGCAGAGTTTATTGAAAAATCCGGAGCAAATGGCGAGGGTGCATATGCAGCTTCTCTTATTCCTCCCGATTCGGATGCCAAAGCCAAATTTGATGCAACATATTTGGCTGATTATGGTGTGCCTGCCGGATCCCTCTCTCCTTATACCTGGAGTGGTTATGATGCAGCTGCCGCATTAATTGCGATGGTTAAAAGTGTCGCCGTCTTAGGTGGAGATGGGAATCTGTATGTACCTCGTGGTGAGCTGGTCAAAGCTGTCCGGAACATGAGTGGTTTTTCAAGCATCACCGGTGACATTACCTGTAATGACGTTGGTGAATGTAATACTGCCGGACCTACATTCTACATTGTGCAAAATGGGGAATGGGTTCAAGCTCCCAAATAACCTCATAAATTCTTGAATGATGTGGGGCTATGGAATTAAATCCAATTTTCCGTAGCCCCACTATTCTGATAAAAATCACTAATAAATTAATTAAGGAAGAACAGAGGCATGATGGCAGAAGAACATCATAAACGCCCCGTTAAAATGCCCCAGTTGAATATTAAGATCATCCGCTTAATTGCTGCTTTTGTTGTGCTTGTTCTTTTAATCTTGCGTATCCATAATGTAGCACTGGAGTCACAGTTGGGGGCATCCACCTGGCTGCGACTTTCCGTTTCCGGTCTGATTATCGGTGGCATGTACGCTCTGATTGCAATCGGTTATACCCTCGTATACGGTATTTTATTTATGATTAATTTTGCACACGGCGAAGTCATGATGATTGGATCCTTCGGGGGATATTTTGTATTTGAAGCTTTCAATGCAATTCCGGTTACTTTACATGACGGGACACAAATTTCATTCTTAAATGCACAACCTGTGATCGCTATTTTACTGGCATTTCTGATAGGAATGGGGATAGCGGCTCTGACCGGCTATTTCCTGGAAAAAATTGCATACCGGCCTCTGCGCGGTGCGCCGCGTTTGGTTCCTCTAATTAGTGCAATCGGTGCTTCTATTTTTCTCCAGAATGCCGGGCAGTTATTATTTGGCCCGCAACGCCGCCAGTATATCAACCCGGTCATTATTGATAGGGGACTGGGCTGGCAAATTCCGATTGCAGGCACGAAGGTATTATTAACTTATTCCGGAATTTTTTCTCTTGTATTGTCAGCAACACTAATGGTCGCTTTATATCTATTGGTTCAACGCACCAAACTCGGACGAGCTATGCGAGCTGTCGCTCAGGACAAACGTACAGCCGCTTTAATGGGTATTAATGTTGATAAGATTATTAGTCAGACATTCGTAATTAGCGGTGCATTGGCAGGTTCTGCCGGTGTAATGTGGGGAATCCATAATGGTCTCACAAACTATTTTGTTGGTTTCTTGCCTGGTATCAAAGCTTTTACGGCCGCAGTTTTGGGAGGGATCGGCAATATCCCTGGGGCAATGATCGGCGGCTTGTTCCTTGGGATTGTAGAGTCAATCGGGCCTGCTGCGCTCGGTATTGACTTTCAATTGCAAGATGTGATTGCCTTTTCAATCTTAATCCTCGTGCTTATTTTGCGTCCTTCTGGTATTCTGGGTGAAGCGCTCACTGAGGAGAAAGTATGAATAATTTACATATTCAAAAATCAGCAAAAAATGGGCTTGTCTTTGCAGTTATTATCATTTTCTTAGCGCTAATTGGCTTTACGGTGACTGCTGCCAGCATGATTCAAAAAGTATTCGGTGTTGAAGTCAGCGTTGGGACCATGCCCAAATATTCCGCTTTAATTGCTTTTCTTGCATTTATTGGTTTGTGGAACGGCTGGCGAGCTGCCAAACAAACTGAGGAACATCCTCTTCAGGCTGGTCACGCAATTTTAGCAGGATTGGCGTCAGGTTTTGTGACGGGTTTATTTGCGCTTGGCTATAGCCTGATCGTCGGCACCCTCCAAAGCAATGGTGTAAATGTGCGGGTTTATCTTAGTTCACTTTCGCCGGAATCGATTATTTATTTCTTGTTTGGTCAATCCCCTTTGAGCGGTGGTTTTATTCAACTGAGTTTGAGTACGGTATCTGCAGCATTCGGTGCATTACTGGTGATCTTTTGGGATCGAAGCCAACACCAATTTTTGATCTGGAAACAAAAATTGTCAGCATGGGGCAATGCGTCCTGGCCAGCGAAACTACGTAGAAATGTTTTTGTAGGCTATATTGCCATGGGTGTGGTGCTTTTGTTGCTAGTGATATTGCCACGCACCTGGGGCTCTTATTGGAATTACGTCATGGGTACGGTGGGAATCTATGTGCTGCTTGGTATTGGTCTGAACATCATTGTGGGCTATTCCGGGCAGTTAGTTTTAGGTTACGTGGCTTTCTTTGCCATCGGTGCTTATTCTTTTGCATTGGTCACCGCACCGGAACCGCATAACCTAAACTGGAATTTTTGGATAGCAATACTGGTGGCTGTCGTCGCCTCTGCCATTTCAGGAGTTTTAATTGGGTTGCCGATTTTACGTTTACGAGGAGATTATCTGGCAATTGTGACACTTGGATTTGGGGAGATTATTCGCATTTTGATCAAAAGCGATTTGCTAAAAGAAATAACATTGGGACCGCGCGGCATTCGAAATATCGCTGGTCCAACGTTGTTCGGGAAATCTTTTTCCAGTGACAGTGATTTTATGTATTTGATCATTCTGGCAGTCCTTCTTTCAATTTTCCTGGCTCGCCGCTGGCAGGAGTCGCGGATTGGACGCGCCTGGCTTGCCATCAGCCAGGATGAAACGGTGGCGCAAGCAACCGGGGTGGATACCTATAAATACAAACTTTTAGCGCTTGCCATTGGCGCAGCGTTTGCGGGGTTAGGCGGTGCAATATTTGCCTCCCGCAACCAGTTTACTGGCCCGGAAGATCATGTCTTGATGGTGTCGATCAATGTGCTCTGTTTGGTGATCGTGGGTGGCATGGGCAGTATTCCGGGAGTTATTCTGGGAGCTTTTGCATTAAAAGGCTTGCCGGAGATTCTGCGTGAATTAGAGAGCTATCGATTGCTCGTATTTGGCGCTTTATTGGTTTTGATGATGATCGTCCGCCCGGAAGGTTTGTGGCCAGCTACCCGCCCTAAATATGAGGAGAATTCTCCCCCACCCGTAACAGTGGAAGGAGGATCGAGATGACCACTCTTCTGGAAACACGCCGCGTGACCAAGGTTTTTGGTGGATTAACAGCTGTCAATAAGGTGGATCTGGTTGTCTCGCAAGGAATGATTGCCAGCATCATTGGCCCCAATGGGGCTGGAAAAACCACGCTGTTTAATTGCATTTCCGGTTTTTACAATCCTGAAGAAGGACAAGTCATCTTCGATGGTAAAGTGATCAATGGAAAACTAACTGATCGTATTGCTGCAATGGGTATCTCACGAACATACCAAAACATCCGGCTGTTTAAGAATATGAGTGCCGTGGAAAATATTATGGTTGGGTTTGAACCTCGCATGCATCAGGGGTGGTTACCTGTGATGCTGCGTACTCCGGCTGATCGTCAAGAAGAAAAATATGTTATTTCTGAAGCGATAAAATTACTAAAATATGTAGGATTGGAAGGTTTGGGTGATAATTTAGCTACCAATTTACCTTACGGTGCCCAACGCCGTCTTGAAATTGCACGAGCATTGGGTAACAATCCAAAATTGCTGCTTCTGGATGAGCCAACGGCCGGCATGAATCCCCAGGAAACAGATACCATGAAAGCTTTTATTCGCTCGGTACGCGATGATTTGGGTGTAACCATTATCTTGATCGAGCATGATATGCGTGTGGTAATGGATATTTCTGATCAGATATCAGTGCTGGATTACGGACAAAAAATTGCGGAAGGAAGCCCCAATGAGATTCAGGCAGACCCACGCGTGATTGAAGCCTATCTGGGACCGGGTGCATCGGCATTATCAGATAAATATAGACGGGAGAGACAGCGATGATGATGCTGGATGTACAGGGTATCAATGTTTATTATGGGGCCATTCATGCTCTCAAAGGGATATCCTTTCATTTAAATGAAGGTGAAATCGTCGCCTTGATTGGTGCGAATGGTGCCGGTAAATCAACTTCATTAAGCGCCATTTCAAGAGTAATCTCAACCCGTTCGGGTGCGATATTTTATAAAGGGGAGTCAATTATCAATACGCCTCCTCAGGATATCGTAACAAGGCGTATCATTCAAGTTCCTGAAGGCCGGCGCATCTTTCCCCGCATGAGTGTGGTCGAAAACCTGGAGATGGGAGCTTATATCCACAATGATCGTGGAAAAATTGAAAAAAATATGGAAGCCATGTTTGCCCGGTTTCCACGATTGCGTGAACGCCGCAAACAATTGGGCGGCACCCTTTCCGGTGGCGAACAGCAAATGCTGGCGATTGCACGTGGATTGATGGCTGAACCGGAGTTGCTCTTGTTGGATGAACCTTCAATGGGCCTGGCACCCATTATTGTGGAACAAATCTTTGACATCATTCAAGATATCAATCAACATGGCACTTCGATTTTGTTGGTTGAACAAAATGCTCAAATGGCGCTTTCGATTGCAAATCGTGGATATGTTTTGGAAACCGGCAGGGTCGTGCTGGAAGGCTCAGCAGACGACCTCCTGGATAACCCACACGTTCAAGAGGCTTATTTGGGCGGCGGCGGTTAATAAATTAGTTTGTAACTACTCAGTCTCTCTAAAAATGATGGGATTACGAAACAATTCTCTGTTTTACGAGCATTCTCCTTTAAGAAGATTGCCTCGCCGCCAAATATAAGAACGGTGGCTCGCAATGACAGCGTTGTTTAAGTACGAATTCTTCCTTACCACACGTGAGATCTTTTGTAAGGGCGAAGCATCCGAGAAACCATACTATCTCGTAGAAAAATATCCATCGCGGATGCTTCGCCCAAGAGCAGACTTAGGCTGAAAGACTGTTTATGCTTACAATTAATTCCAAAGTGAAATTCAAAGACCTTTTGTAACTACTCAATCTTTCTAAAAAAGATGGCATCGCGAAGGATTTTTCTGTTTTACGAGCGGTTTCTTTTAAGGAGATTGCCGCGCCACCAAGGAACAAGAACGGTGGCTCACAATGACATGGCTGAGCAGTTACATTAGTTTTAAATAACTACCGGATCTTTCTATTAACGCTCTCATCATAAAGCGCTCCCCTGTGTATGAGCATTCAAGATGAAGTGGATGATCACGCCACCTATGAAAAAACAGTGGTTCGCAATGGTATGGCTGAACAATCATAGATCTACTTTATGAACTGACTGTTTATTGCAGCTGGGGTTTTGCTTTTAACCGGATAGACTACCGGTTACCTTGCTCAATGGGGCGGTTGGAAGGGTGACACTGAAACGGCTGCCTTTTCCCAGGCTGCTTTCGGCTGTTATGACACCGCCGTGTTTTTTTACAATGCGATTGCAGACCGACAAACCTAATCCGGTACCCTGTCCGGCTGATTTACTGGTATAAAAAGGTTCGAAAATTCGTTCCAATTTATCCGCCGCAATCCCTCTTCCGTTGTCGGTAAAGCTGATTAAATATTCCTTATCGCGGAAATCGGTGGTGATAATGATTTCACCCGGCTGAGGGTCGATGGCATCGATAGCGTTCATCAATAAATTTACCCAGACACCTTGCAGATGATCCTTACTGGCCACTGCCGGAGGCATATTTTCTTTGAATGCCAGTGAAATCACCAATGGGCGAGAATTGATTTCATGCTGCACCAGTGATAATGCATTCTGAATGGTTTCATTAATATCTATACGCGCAAAGTCATATTCTTCTTTACGCGCAAACCCAAGCAAATTCTTTACGACCTGAGAAGCCCGTGTGCCCGCGATTTCAATTAATTGGAGGGAATCATGGATATCCTTGTTATCATGTGGTATTTCGCGAATCAGCAATTGTGCGTTGGCGATGATGGCAGCCAAGGGGTTATTGATTTCATGTGCAACACCGGCAGCTAATTGACCGACCGCTGCTAATTTTTCAGATTGGATCAGGTTTGCTTCCAGATACCGTTTTTCGGTGACATCATTCTCCACCAAAATGACCTGGATGGGGCGTTCGTCCTGATCGTTTATTGGGTAGGTGGATATCTCCCATTCGATAAATGTGTCCTTGTCGAGCCACTTGCGCAGAATACGAGTGGTTGGAATGCCAGAGTTAAAGGTTTCCATTGCCCGGCAGTTAATACAAGGCTCATTTTCACCATAGAGAATCTGATAGCACTTGTTTCCAACCAACCGTGACGGGGGTAATTTAGCCCAATCTGCCCGGCTCTTATTAATTGCGATCAAAATATAGTCCGGGTCAACGATGTACATGGAAGCGGGAATGCTATCGAACAAAGCCCTGAGTGTATTACGCGAATTGAGTAGCTCCCAGCGTGAAGTTTCGAGATCTGCGTTTGAGCGTTTTAATTCCTGCAGCATATCGTAATTACGAATTGCATTCGCCAGGGCAGTTGTCAGGCAGGAAAGAAACTCCAATCTTTCCGGAGTTAATGGTGCGCCGAAGTAGTTTAACAAAGTGACAACACCCAGGATTCTGCCATCGGTCAGGAGGGGGACGCTCAAGATGCTGCGCGCTGTGAAGCCTGGAATACTTTCAAATTGGGTATCATAAACCGGGTTAGGTTTGCGTGAGAGAATTTCGGTAACTTTCTTAGAAAAAATGGCTTGCCAGATGATTCCTTTTTCGAGATTGACCAGTTCCTGCATTGACCATTTATGTTTATCACCCAGATATTTCATTAATACCTGATTTGGATTATCTTTTGTAATGATTGTCAGGATAATGTGTTCGGTTTTGAAAATGGATTGCAGGTATTCCATGATGTTTAATTGAATATCATTGATATCTGCAAGGACATTCTGAATACGGGCAATATATTTGAGCGCTTTTAACTCATACTCGCGATCAGCCAAATTGCTTTGTACGTCTTCCATTTGGTTTTTTACTTCCTTACCTAGGCAGGTGTATCGTTCTGGATGGTATAACCATAACCGGCAACGGTTTTAATAAAAGTCGGATTGCGCGGGTCTTCTTCAATGCGTTCACGCAAGTTCTTAATATGCACTCGTACCAGATCCGGACTGCCGGCGTCGGTGGGGTAATCCCAAACTTCATCCAGCAAACGGGTAGGAGAGAAGATTTCGCCGGGATGACTCATCAGATGATAGAGCAAATCAAATTGGACCGGGGTTAAACGAATAGTGCCAATCGAATCCGATGTGAGTTCAAAGGAACGTGTATTCAGTGTAAAACCGAAAACCGTTATGGTATGGGTGGCAACGGGTGTAATCTGGCTTGATCCCAATAAATTGGATTTCAAATCTGAACTTGCATTTCGTCGTGCCCTTCGTAATATTGCATGGATCCGCAGCAGCAATTCATCAATGTTAAACGGTTTGCCGAGATAATCATCCGCGCCGGCTTTAAACCCAATAATCTTATCCTCATCTTTTGATTTGGCTGTCAGAAAAAGAATTGGTACCTCCTGAAGAAGCGGATCCGCACGCATTTCACGGCAAACAGTATAGCCATCCATACCGGGCATGACCACATCCAGGATCACAAGCTCGGGTGGGATGCGCCGGGCAATCTGCAACCCTTCGACGCCGCTGCGGGCGATGGTAACTTGAAAATCATTGCCGCGTAACACCCGTTCAATTGTTCTGGCGACGATATCGTCATCTTCAATTACTAAAATACTGGTAGGTGCCATTTTTCCTCTCCCCTGGTAATCTAATCTCAAAAATCGTTAATCCATTCTTCATTTTAACAGATATTTTGCCTGCGTGCTGCCTGACGATCTCTCGACATAGACTCAGTTCTATACCGGTGCCCCGTCCTTGTCCGTGAGGAACTAATTGGGGCTCAAAAATTACTTCCATTAGCTGTGGACTGATCGGAATACCATCATCAACTATTGAAACCAAAACTTCTTCTGTTTCAGGCTCAAATTGAGAACAGATCCCTACGGAATGTTTTTTATCATCCAGGGTTGCATTGCGTGCCAACAATAGTAAAGTCAACCATAAATCCTCCAATTGCTGGGGATTTCCACAAACCAGCGGTAAATCCGGTTCAAGGTTAATGTTTAATAGGGTTGATCCGCTTTTTTGAATATGTGTGCCAGCCAGCAGGACAGCTTTTTCAATGGTCTCATTGATAGATAATTTCTCTTGATTATTCTTAGGAGCTTCAGAGAATTTCAATAGCTCGCGAATGACGTTTTGTGCTCGCCAGCCAGCTTGTACAATGGCGCTGGCAGATTCAAATTCTGCTTTTTGATTTGGAATTGAATTGACCAGTAGTTGTGCTTCGGCGATGATGGTGGTCAACGGGTTTGAAATTTGATGGGCGATGCTGGCTGCCAATTCTCCGATTGCAGCCATGCGAGTGGTTTGTGCCAGATGCGTTTGAGCGGATTTCAATTGGTGCTCGATTTCTTTGCGTTGATGAATATCACGGCCGACACCCTGGTAATCTATGATTTTGCTGTTGTTCTCATAAATAGCGCGCAGGCTCCATTCTTGCCAACGAAATGAATTTGCTACCAGAGTTCTCATCTCAAACCTGCTGATAGGTCTGGTTGGATTGCATGCAAGAATTGCTTGCTCCACTTTTTCAAAATCATCCGGGTGAACCAATGCATGGAATAGGGTTCCGTTAAATTCAGTGCGCTCTTTATGATAATAGTTGCAAAAAGTCTCGTTTACAAATGTGAATTTTAAGGCAGGGTCAATGCGGAAGATGAGTTCGGTTTGGTGGTCTTCTACAATCGCACGGTAGCGAGCTTCACTGGATTGAACTTCCTGGGCTGCTCTCTTTTGATTAAGGGCATTAACAACCAGATCTGCAAAGGTCCGCATGAGATGAACATGATCAGGTTGCCAGTCATGAATTTCATGAGTCATAACAGCGGTTACAATACCTATCACTTCACTGTTAAATACCATTGGAATAAAAATGATTGATTTAATGCCATGGCTGGCGAAAAACCCTTTTTCTGCTTTTGCTTCAGTTGGTAATTCGAGTGCATTGTTAATCAAAAGTGGTTGTTGGCTTTCCAACTTTTGCATTAACCAGGGGAAATTCTGAATTTCAATTATACCTGCTCGTTTTTTAATCCGTTGACTATCCGCTATTGATCTTTCAAAACCACACAGGTATGTGAATTTATTCTTGTTTTCAGTCAAGTAAATGGCACCGATATCCGGACGAACATAATTGCCAATCAACAACAATGATTTTTCGATACCCATATCTGTATTTTCGGGACTGATGTTAATAAAGAAGTTGGAGATGGAAGAAAGCAGCTTTTCAACAATCAAACGCTGTTGGAGTTGATGACTAATCATCTTGTAAGCCGTAATATCCTGGGCTATGCCAATCATTTCCTTTGGTTGGCCGCTGGTATCTCGCGAAAAGATAGTTTCATGGGATGAGTACCAATTCCATATACCCTGAGCATCTCTCATTCTGAATTCAAATCCATTTTTTGTTGTGGCAGATTCACAAAATCCATTTTGGTGATACTGGATTATCGATGCCAGATCATCCGGATGAACCAGATCTTCGAAGCACAACCCGGATTCATTGTCATTTTCAGGAATCGTGAGAATTGTTGTTATTTGAGGATTTACAAAGCGGAGGGTATTTGTTGTCAGGTTTACAATGTATATTATATCGGGGCTGGAAGCGATAATCTTTTCAAGAAAGTGTTGAGTGGAAAGATGCTCTTGTTGGTGGATTTTGGTGGCGGTTATTTCGCGGGCAATATCCATGTAACCGATAACCCTGGAATGCTGCCCATCGTACATTGGTGTGATTTTGGAGTGGAGCCAGTGGACATTACCGGATTTATCTTTGTATTCTCTTTCAACCTCAAGTATTTCTGGAGGAGTGTTTTTATCAATGTAGACCGGTGGCTTAAATTGATTGAAGTAAACTTTTTCTGCTTGCTGTCCGGCTGCCTGATGAGAAGGTAGGGCGAAGAGCTCGGCTGCTACCGGGTTCCAATATGTTATTTGATTTTGTAAATCCCAACCGACAACTGAATCCCTAACGTTATTCAGTAAAGCAGCCTGATATTCAATTTGTGCGCGGTTTTGTTTATTTTCCACTTGAACTTCAGAATGCCGGATTGCCCTGGCTAGAACGCTTGCCAGCACTTTAAATTCAAAATGGCCCTTTACTAAATAATCAAAAGCACCAGCTTGAATGGCTTTTACCGCAATTTCTTCATTACCTTCACCGGTCATCATTACAATCGGTGTAATGTTTCCCTCGGCCGTTAATTTTTTGAGAATTTCCAAACCGGTTGTATCTGGCAGGTGATAGTCCATAAAAATTAAGTCATAGTTTTCCGTTTGGTATGCATGCCAGAAATGCTCGGATTTGTGGGTTTGCGTCACTCGGCAGTGGGCAGTGATAGTAAGAAAATCCGCCATTAACTGCGCCAGGATGCGATCATCATCCAGGATGAGAACTTTTTTGGTTTCGGCATTCATAGTTGTCAAAAAATGATACATCAGCGTAATCTGAATAACCATAAAAACCAGGTAAACAATCTAGAGGTGACCCTGCTGGAGTAATGGGTTTTTCACTTTTGCACTGGATTTTCCCTACGGCATCAGTATTTTTAATGGGATAATAGCTGATGAAGCCTCAGGAGCAATTAGCAGAGAAGATGGAGAAAGTCTATAATAGAAATAGGTAGTTGGTCTGAATGAAAGCTTGGATATGAAAATACGGCTATTGACCTATCATTTTATTCGAAATAATGGGGCAGCCTTGTATTGTTATAGCCTGTATCATGCTTTGAAACGGGTGTTCCCGCAAGCAGACATTAAATTTATCGATTACCGTCCTTTAAACATGCATTTGGTTGAAGAACTAAAAGTGTTTAAACCGCTGCCTGGAGAACCTTTCTTTTACTGGTACCGTAACAGAGTTTTTAACCACTTTGTCCGTGACCACCTGCCTTTAACCCAACCCTATTCTCTTTTACTTTCACCGAAACAATTTTTTAAGAAATTGAAAAAAAGCGATATTGATTGCTTGATTGTTGGAATGGATGTTTGGTGCCTGACCAAAGGACTTGAGCGAACATCATTCCCTAGTGCCTATTGGCTGCAGACAGCGCCGTATTATCAGGCGGCATATGCTGTATCAGCCTATAAGACGGAAATGGCTCTATTGGACAGGTACGAAGCGGGAATTTCTGCGCGATTGGGGAATTTCCAGCTGATTTATACTCGCGATGAATTTACCCAAAATTTGGTGAATACTCTCAACCACAACCCCGCTGTTCAAGTGAAAAAGGTCCCTGACCCAACGTTCCTGCTTGATGTTGCAGTGAACGGGTTGAAAGAAAAACTTGAGAAGATGGGGGTTGATTTTTCCAAACCTTTGGTCGGTGTGTTGCTGCATGGACATGAAGAGATTATGTTATCGATCTATAAGCACTTCCATTCTGCCGGATATCAGGTAATCGCCTTGAGCATGTACAATCATCATGCCGATCTCAACCTGGGACATCTGCTTGATCCTTTGGAATGGGCAGCTACTTTTGCTTTCTTCCAGTTTTGCGTAACCAACCGTTTCCATGGCACCATTCTCTGTTTAAAAAACAAAATTCCCTTTCTTGCCCTACTAAGTGAACAGTTGGATGCACCCATCAATTGCAAGATAAGAGATTTATTGGAGAGTTTTAACTTGCTTGATTGTTACCAGGACACCACTTCTGCTTCATTTAACCTGGAAGGCATGTTGAAAGCGATTAAGCGCGTTCAATCGCTCTGGAATAGTCACTATTTGCAGCAGGTGAACAACGGATTAATCGAGATGCGAACTCAATCAGAAGTAGCCATTCATTTTTTTAAAAAATGAAGTGGATTCCTGGCGATTATGAAGCAGGAGATGGAGGAGCGAGAATATCTTCTTCACTGACAAACAGTCTTTGTTTCCAGCGGACGAATATTTTCTCAGGAACCACAAAACGTAGAAATCTCCGCAGATGGTGATTGATTTGTGAGAGGGTGTAGGCTGCCATTCCAAGCAGCAAAAAATCATACTTCTTTTTTTGCCAGGCAGCATGAATAAAATTGATAAATGTGACCCGGCCGGTGTGATACTTCCAGCCCCACTCCAATATATAAAGGCGCGAAAAAGGTTGAGGAAAAGATTTATATTTAGAGTAATTTCCCTGTAGAGCCAGGTAAACCATTGTACGCAGGCATTTGATGCAATGGCCGCAATTGCCATCCAACGAGATTTTTTTGTTTGAGCACACACGCAGAACATTTTCATATTCAGGAATTTGATTGACGTAGCTCAGTTTTTGTAAGAAGTCATGTCTCCCTAATTGAAAAACCGCAAATTCCTCGGTTGCGACCCAATGATCACTTAAGAATGATGAACCGGCTACGGTGAAACGATTGTAGGAATAGGTGCTGGGAATAAAAAAGCGGTCAATCAAACCACGCAAGAGCATAGCGGTGGAGAGTAACGGAACCTGCGGCAACAGAGTCCAAGGGAGCAGAAATTGTGTAAAGAGGATAAAATTTGTGCGTGCGGTGATCAGTTCTACTTGTTGTGGTTTCAAGAAATTTCGAAAGCTCTCCGCGAGTTTCATAAAACCTATGGGATCATTTAATGGGTTATCGACTCCATGGATAAATAAGGCATATTTCAGATCTGCATAAGGGATCAGCTGTTGTTCTTCTTTAAGAAAGAAGCAAGAAAAAGTTGAATCAATGCCGCCGCTGAATGAAGTAGCCCCAAAACGCTTTTGCGGGGGTGATAATTCTCTTTCAGAAAATCTACTGTATTCAATCTCAACCATATGTCGTGCCCATTGACTGTGTGCCTGGTGGAAAATGGCCTGGTATTCTTGCAATCCAAAAGTCAGCCGAGGTGAGACTGTCCCTAATACGCGGATATTCTCACCCAGACGCATCGCTGGGATTAACATGCTGTAAAGGAATGGGTTGCAATCAACATTCAACACCTTGCCACATTCTTCAGGAAAGGCAAAATATAGTTTTTGGGGCATTTCCCAGATTGAAGGATTATCAAGCTCAATACCGGCAGAGACAATCACTTCGCCGTTCTTATATTCTATTTCAGGCTCATTAATGATCATTCATCCCTCTTGGTTGGTCCCTTTATTGGAATGGGAGCTTGTCTTCTATGAACCTATTTTATTACGATAATTTCTTAAAAACTGAAAAGCTTGGAAATAGTCACTTCGCGTAGGAAGAAAAACCAAAATTAATACGAAACAGATAATAGCAGCCACAATGGCAGGTAGACTGAGTACTGCCTGATTTGCAAAAAATAATCCGAGAGCGATTAATGGAACGGCTTTGATAATTAATTGCTTATTCTTGTTACTTAATTGAAAGCCAAGGTATTTCTGGTGATAAAGCAAGTTGATAGGCAGTTGTAGTAGATTAGCCAGGAAATAGCCAATTCCAGCTGCCATGATGCCGACATATGGAATCAGAAGGTTCATGAAGATAATCCAGGAAGCCCAGTATACAATTTCATTTATGTTGATAACCCAAAAGCGCTCAAGCGGGAGCAAGGAAGAATTAATACTGGTGCGCATGACCCGCAGTACATCACCGGCAAACTGCCAGATTAAGACAGTTGACGCTGCCAGGAATGAATTATCGTAAAGCAGAGGAATCCAAATACGGCGGGAAAGCAAGAGCACAACAGTCAAAGGGGATAAAATGAGGATGCCAAGTTTTAGCAGATTATTCTGTATCTTGTTCATTTCATCACGTTGATTTAGATTTGCGGTTAGCTTCGGTATTCCATATGAAAAAAGCAATTGTGTGAAAATATCCATATAAAGAATGGAGGTTCCATAAATGACCTGGAAGAGACCATTGGCATTGATTCCCAATTGCCGGATGATTTCTGACTTTAAGAAAAGTAAAGAGGCGTATTCGACTGTTGCACGAGCACTCAGCGGGCCAAAGAATCGTGAAAGCTGACGTAAAGGCGCGAATGAAAGCCTAGCTTTCCTTATTCCGGGGAACCCTTCGGCTTGCAAGACTTTGTTCAATGCGATCAATGCTACTAAAAAGATGGTTGCATTACAAATCAGGAAACCAAAAATAATTCCGGGCAAACCCCAAAAGATGATTCCGATGGAGGTAATGATGGTACTGATGATATCAGCTACAACTGCAACTCGTATAAACCACTTCCAGGCTGAAATGGCTTGAAATATCGCCAGAATCAAGTAAAACTCAATATAAAAAACTGTGGTTGTGGCAATTGTCTGGATTATCCAGCTGTATTCGATGGTATGAAAAATCCAACTTGAGATAGTTTCGGAAAATAGAAGACAGATCAGGGTAACTATTGTGGCCAGTATTCCGAAGAATATTAACAAGACCGCAACAAAAGATGTTAATCGAGATGTATCTGATTGTGCTTTTTGTTCAGAAACCAGTTTTAAGACACCGCTCAAACTTCCGACTGTGCTAATCTGACTCAAAAGCTGAATAAAAGTACGTGCCTGTGAGAATATTCCCAGACCGAAAGGGCCAATGAAGTAAGCCAGCAGTTTGGAACGAACCAAGCCATACAATGCGCCAGACAAATTGCGCACACCCAAAAGGCTAAGAACGCCAAGAATTTCAAACATGCGTAGTCCGGCACACCAAGGTGCGATCAAAATCGGTTAAAATAAGGGTATGCATTTGTTTTTGTTGATTTTTTTGTTTAACCATAATTTGAAAGCTATCGATGAATGTCTGAAATTTCAGTTTGATAATGTTGAAACCTTCTAAATGCAGCGCTAAATATGATTCTGTAAAAAGAAGATATGAGCTTTTGGGTTATACCATACAATTGGGTGGCAAACAGGTTTTTTTATGAAACTTAAAATAGCAATGGCCAGCCGCGACCTGGGAAATTTGATCACAGGGGTGCAGAAATATAATTATGGATTTTCTCAGGCATTGGTTCAATATAAACAGAAATACGACATTCATTTTTATTATAGCCAAAAAGAGGATTTTAAATATTTTCCTGAAGTCCACCAACACTACTTACCCACCAGGAATCGCTTATTGTGGGACCACATTTTCTTACCTCTGGCTCTTCTGCGAGATAAGATTGACTATACCATTTTTCCGAAAGGTACAAAATCAATCCTTTCTCCAACACGAGATTTGGTGATTTTCAATGATCTGGGTTATTTTTACCCACAATTGAATGCTTACCAAGCGTTGGATACATATTACATGAAGTTGATGATGCCATTTTCTGCAAGACATGCCTGGGGAGTTTTCACAATATCGGATTCTACTCGGCAGGATGTTGGCAAATTCCTTATTCAAAATGAAGAGTCAAAAATAAAAACAATTGATAGCGGGATTACTAATAATTACAAACGAATAAATGATGAGCGTCTTTTAGATGAGATTCAAAAAAAATACAATCTCCAATTACCGTTTATTTTCTATCCAACCTCCATTTCCCCTCGCAAAAATATCGGCCGCCTACTGGATGCTTGGGACAAGATTAACAGCCAAATTCCCCACCATCTTTATATGACCGGCAACAAAAGCTGGAATGCTTCAGAAATAAACCTGAGGTTGGAAAATCAAGATAACTCCAGAGTGCATTTATTGGGTAAGGTGCCTGAGGAGGATATGGCGGCGATTTATAATCTGGCGGATTTTGTGGTATATGTCTCACTTATGGAAGGATTTGGGTTGCCAATTTTAGAAGCAATGACTTGTGGTGTAGCTGTGATGGCTGCCAACATTTCTTCCATTCCGGAAGTATGTGGCGATGCGGCATTGATGGTAGATCCTATTTCAGTTGATAGTATCGCGCAAGGTTTACTGAGAATGGCGTACGATAATGACTTAAAGAATCAGCTGATTGCAAAGGGATTGATCCAAGCAAAAAAATTCTCCTGGTCTCGAACGGTGGCGATCGCTTTAGATTGGATCGAAACTCACCACGAGTAGATGTTCAACAATAAATCAACTCTTTTTGCGGGGCTGACAGGTAATCACAGCCATTCCCGGTGACAACAACATCCTCTTCCAAACCGATATAGCCATAACCGGGGACAGCCAAACCGGGTTCAATGGTATAGATCTGTCCGCACTCAAGTTCTGCATCCGGTAAACTGCCATATACCTGCCAATGAGGGCCAAGAATGCCACCACCGTCATGGGCATGCCGGCCTAATTGATGACCGGTGGCGTATTGATATTCTGGATAACCC
This sequence comes from Chloroflexi bacterium 44-23, assembly GCA_001899005.1. GTDB lineage: Bacteria > Chloroflexota > Anaerolineae > Anaerolineales > Anaerolineaceae > UBA6170. The sequence goes on along the minus strand of MKUW01000028.1, from coordinate 573,649 downwards.
GCCTGGATGATTGCGTAGCGAGCCGCCTGGTCAACTTCAAAGCCAGTCACGCCGGGTTTGATTTTTATCCTGGCTGCTTCGACTGCCTTACGGACAGTTTCGAACCCTCGTTGTACTGGCGCTGGGGCTGTTTTTTCATTGGTTCTAAGCATGTAGACTACGCGTTGGATATCAGCGCAGTATTCGCTTTTTTTGACCCCAAAATCGAAATGCACTATGTGCCCTCGCTGCAATACAATGTCGCCGGGAACCGCATGCCCAACCGGGGAATCCGGACCGTAATTGACAGCCGGGCAACCTTCGTATGTCCAAGCGAGATCCAATCCTCTTTTAATAACTTGGGCGTGCATGAAATCTGCAATTTCTTTTTCACTGATGCCCTCTCGTAGAATGGCGTAAGTCTCCTCGAAAATCTCCTCAGTTGCTTCAACTGCTGCACGTACCAGAGCGACCTCGCGAACCGTTTTACGCCCGTTCAAGGCGGCAATGATGTCTTCTGATGAGCATAGCCGTTGGATAAACTCCGTTCCATGCAGCATATTCTTGAGAACTTCGAACAAGCCGACGCTCAAACCATCCGCCATGACGTTGTATTGGCTAAAATTGACGGCGATTTTGGCTGGGTTTAATCGCTGCAATGTCGCCAATAAGTGAGGTTGAATTTCCGCATCGCATTCAATTACTTGCTGATAAACACCCAATCCACAGGCAGTATTGGCGTCAATGCGTCCTACAATGGCGATGCATTCACCAGTGCGATGGATGATTAACGCGCTGGGACGGGTGAGTGAAGATTGACCATAAATTAAGGGTAAGATCGGATCTGGATTAACCGAAGTTTCTCGCACAAAAGTAAGCCATAGATCAATATCCTGTTCCTGTAAAATGAAGACAGCCTGTGCAATTTTTTCTTTAATGAATGAATTCATAGCAGATTCTCCTTATCCGTAACGAGACGATGATATCATTATAATGATATGTCGGTAATTAGTTGATCAGGTAATTAGGTGATTAGGGTTTGGTGACATTGTGATTGAGAAAACTTGGTACTCAGGTAATCAAGCAACGAGTCATCAGCCTATGATCAAAAAATAAACGAAGCCGGCTATCAACAAAAAAACTCCCAGGATTAATTAATGCTTAATATAATCGAACTTGATCCAAAATCGAGATTACAGGTAAATCAATTTATTGAATTGCCTTTTCGTCTGTATGCCGGAACTCCGCAATGGGTGCCGCCGATCAGACTGGATATTCGCACCATGCTAAACCCCAAGAAGCATCCATTTTATCAGCACTCCCAGGCACAGGCATTTTTAGCACTTCAGGATGACGTTGCGGTGGGTAGAATCATGGTGCTCGAGAATCGTCTTTATAATCAGGCACACCAGACGCAACAAGCCGCTTTTTGTCTGCTGGAAACAATTGAAGACATCAATGTCCTCAAAGCATTGTTCGTCGCCGCCGATGAGTGGGCCAAAAGTCGGGGATTGAATGATATGGTCGGGCCAAAACCGATGGGATTGGGTGAAGGCTATGGAGTTTTGGTGGAGGGGTTTGACCTGCGTCAGATGATGACGATGATGAACTACAACCCTCCGTATCTGCCTCGTATGCTGGCTGAAATTGGATTTGAAAAGGTGGTTGATTTTGTCTCCTGCCAGATAGAAGTGGATAAATTCACCCTGCCGGATAAAATTCATCGCGTGGCTGAGCGTGTTATTGAAAAGGGAACCATTCATGTGCGTAGTTTCCGCTCCCGCAGAGACCTGCGAAGTTTCGGTAAAGCAATTGGGAGCGTTTATAACGAAATCTTCATTCACAACTGGGAGTATTATCCGTACACTCAGCGTGAGATTGAAGTGGCAGTGGATACGGTCACGATGTTTTCAGATCCGGGCTTGATTAAAGTTTTGATGGATCACGAGCGGGTGATTGGTTTTCTCTTTGCCTTTCCGGATATGTCAGACGGGCTCAAAAAGCACAAAGGACGACTGAATCCGATCAGCATTTTGGATCTTTTCAGAAAAATGAAAAAAGCGGATTGGGTGGCTGTCAATGGAACCGGTGTGCTACCGGAATACTACGGCAGAGGCGGCAATGCCTTGCTGTATGCTGAAATGGAAAAGACCGTTAAATCGCGCGGATTCAAATTCGCGGAGTTTACACAGGTTGCGGAAAGCGCGGATCAGATGCGCAAGGATCTGGAAGTGTTGGGCGGCCGTGAAGTAAAAAATCACCGCGTTTATCGGCGAGGAGTAAATAACAAGATTCAACAATTAAGAGAATCGCTGTATTAACTCATCTCTTTACATCCATAAATTTCACCGTTACGAAAAGCTGCCCAGGCAGTTTCAAACCAGGCATCTGTTTTAGGAATCGGGCGCACAGCTTCCCAGGCGTGGGTAATACTGCCATCATCCCCAATATTTGTAATCAGGATTTTTTGTCTGAAGGACGAGTCTTCCAGTTGAATTTTCCATGAATCTTTCAGTTTATTATGCACTCTGGAACCATTGAGATCAAGCACAATGGATGAGCCGCGACTGCCAACCCGATTTTCGAGCATGAATTGAATGGCATCCAGGTAAACCAGATGAGCAAAAGCCAGCTGACGCACTCTAAAGGTGATGCGTAAATCTTCAATTTTGGTGCATGAACAACCATTTTTTATAAGCTGCTCGACCAACAGTTTTGCGTCTTTAACCTCACTTTTTATTGCCTGTTCAGAGCGAATATGGGCTCCAACACGTGTCATACGGGACTGCAAATCATCCAAAGCTTCCTGGTATTTGACCTTTTGATTTTCTCCTGTCTTTATCCAGCTCAATAATTGCTTAAGAGATGTCAGGATAGCATTTTCTACTTGCTTTTTTGGCAAACTCCAGTCCATATAACAGGCTGCAATGTATTCTGCAGCTCTAAACCCTCCCACTTGCCCAGAGTTTAATGCAGTGCCGCCCGGACGATTAACTCCATGCGACCCATTCACTTCTCCAATGGGGAAGAAGTGCTTAATATTGGTAGACTCCCACCAGATACTGCCAGCGAGACCACCGTTGTTGTGTTGCGCGCAGACCGCAATCTCCAAAGCTTCCTGGTGCAGATCTATGCCATGGTCCCGGTAAAGTTCAATTGCAGCGGGGTTCATTTTGTAAAGGCGCTCGATGGGAGTTTGCTGCAATGCTTCTGAACGTATCAGGTAAGTACGCACCTCTTCGGGTAATTCTTCCAGGTTGTAGCCCTGTGAGTTTCTTGTAAAATCCAGATATACCCTGCGCCCTTTTTCAACGGTTTCAATGTACACCAGAATATCAATAATGGAAGAACCACCAATTGCCTTGCGGGCATCAAATGGCCATTGGTATCCTTTCAGAAAGATGTTGCCATTCATTTCAGAAGCAGAATCAAAATAGGTGGGTAAAAATTCTTGCTCATCCGAGATCCCATCAGCAGCCCGGCTGATAAATCGGGGGATTACCTGCATATATGTACCGGACACATTCCAGCGGAATCTGGTAGATGCCAGCCCATACTGTGATTCGGGTAGGTTACGCGCCTTAGCACCTGCCATTAACGCCAATCCAATTGCACCAAAATGTACTTCGGGGTAAACACTTGTTTTGTATAACCCTCCCGGTCCACCAACTGCAAAAATTATATTTTCCGCTGCATATACTTCTATGGAATTGTTTTTGTCCATTGTAATGGCGGCGACAATACGTTGTTCATCATTATCCGAACGAATAAGCTGGATAACTTCGCGGTTTTCATGTATTGGAATTTTCAATCGTTTCACTTCTGAGATTAGATGATGGCACATTTCACGTGAAGTGTATGGGCCAATAGAAGTAGCCCGCTGGCGCGGATCATGATCTGTTTTATAGCCAACAAACTGTCCGTAGGCGTCTCGCGGAAAAGGCATACCCAGATTTACCAGGTTGATGAAGGCCCTGGAGGATAGGCTGGCTTCTACAAGTGCCAGATCGCCATGCATTGCCCCACCGCCAATATAACTCTCAGCCATGGCTTGCGGGGAATCACTTTCTGACCCGCAAAGCGACAATTTGTAATAGGTCTGTTTGTCGCTGCCTGTGTTGATCGAGGTGCCTTTTTCAAGACCTTCTGTCAAAATAAGTACGTCCTGGACATTGTTACGGCTCAGTTGCACTGCAGCATTTAGCCCAGCCGCACCGCTGCCAATTACCAGAGTATGTACCCAATGCAGCGGAACGAGCATTTCTTTATCAGATGTGATTACTGGAAGTGTGGTTGTTTCCATGGCTGCCCTTTCTGGATAATTTGACTTCAATCTTCCATCATTATTACTACTTTGATGGATTCATTTTCTGGTTTAAGCAGTATTTCAAATCCATGTTGCAATTCGCTTAAAGACAATTTATGAGTGATTAGGGGTTTTAAATCAATATTGCCTAAAGCCAGAATCTTTAAACTATCCTGGAAATCCCAAGAATATCCTTGTGAGCCATAAAGTGAAATTTCACGCTGCACAAACAAATTTACTGGAAGTTTGTTTTCGAGTTTTTCAAAAATACCTAATAAAGTAGCATTACCGCCATGCTTTAGGACCTGCAAAGCTTGATTAAGAGTAATTTCTAGACCAACGGCTTCGAAGGACTTATCCACTCCCATCTGCTCAGTAATCATGAAAATTGCCGTTACCGGGTCCTGCTCCTGGCTGTTAATTGCAAATCTGGCACCTAATTCTATTGCTTTTTGCAACCGGTATGGGTGAATGTCACAGATAATACTGCCGATACCGGATGCCTGACGTGAAAGCATGGACACCAGAATACCTATTGCACCTGCTCCAAAAACTGCTGATGTATGTCCAAGACGAATCCCTGATTTTTTTACTGCATGCATTGCAACCGAAAGAGGTTCCACCAGTGCGCCTTCTGCGAAGGAGATTATATCCGGCAGGCGAAACGCGCGGCTTTCGTGTACGATAAAATATGGGGTAAAAGCTCCTTGTCCCTTGCGATACTGGAAACTGATGTTGGCACAGAGATGATAATCTCCCCGTACACAATATTCACATTTCCCGCAGGCAATCACTGGTTCAATCGTCACACGATCACCAACTTTGTGACGAATTACTTTTTTACCTACTTCAACTATTTCACCAGCTGCTTCATGCCCAACTGAAACTGGCAGTTTTGCGGAGGGATGCAATCCTTTAAACAAATGCAGGTCACTGCCACAAATCGCTGCTGCGCGGATTTTGATTAATACTTCTTCATCACCCAAAGGAACCAAAGTTTTTTGCTGGAATTCCACTCTTCCGGGAGCGGTGATTATCGCCATGGGATATGTTATTGTCATTCTAGCTCCTTTTCTACATGGTTGATGAGTTCACCCAACCCGTCAATCGACACTTTTACCTGGTCGCCAGGTATTAGCCTATGGTTTGGATTTGGTTGTCCATCCATCATTTTGGGACTGCCTGTTAAGATGACATCCCCCGGACGTAAAGTAGTTAAGTCTGAAATTATGCTCACCAACTCCGCAGTGCGAAAGAACATATTAGCAGTGTTACCTCTCTGCAGAATAACATCATTGACTCTAGTTGACATCTCCAGTTCATCCGGGAAGGGAATTTCATCCTGGGTTACCAGCCATGGGCCCATTGGAGTGAATGAATCGAACATCTTTCCTGAAGTCCATTGAGAAGTACGTTTTTCCAAAAACCGGTCTCCGACATCGTTTGCAAGGATGTATCCGACAATATGTTGAAGCGCATTTTCGGCGGTGACGTGGCGAGTCCTTTTGCCTATGACCAGCGCCAGTTCGACTTCATAGGCAACATTTTTTGTCAAAGAAGAAATCCAAATGGGCATTCCCGATCCAGTGACAGTGCTTGATGGCTTGAGGAAAATGGTGGGGTAATCGGGTTTTTGGAAGGCGCCGGGGGCAGGGTAGTTCCCAGCTACACAAATTACCTTTCCGGGAGTAGGAAGCGGCGCCATAAGCTGTACATTTTCCGAGGAAATCAGTACTTCTTGTGAATCAAAATTGCCAAGACGATCCAGTCCAGCACCATTAATTTTCATGATTACATGGTTTAAGATATTCCAAGTTTCCACAGGTGCCTCAAGCAAATCCAACATGTTGGATGTGTTCCGGAAAAAGCTCTCTCCGGATGGAGTTCCAGATAATATCAATCTACCCGCTGCCTGAACATCCATAATTTGGTTATTCAGCCAAACTCCGAGATGTTGCTGCCCAGCTTTTAAAAACGTGACGATACGCATGGCTGTTACGCTTCTTTCTTCTGATTGAATTTCGGTGTACGTTTTTCCAGAAATGCACTTCGTCCTTCTACTGCATCATCCCCGCGCCCGGTTTTTACCCTCAAGTCACTTTCAAGGATTAAGCCTGAATGCCAACCTTCAAGCAATCCTCTATTGACACAGCTTTTGGTAGCCGCTGTAGCTGAACCTGAATAGGAAGCAATTTGTGCAGCAATTTCTAGTGTTTTCGAGAGGTGTTCTTCATCTGAGAAAACATACTCTACCAGGCCAAATTGCAGTGCTTCCTCTGCGCCGACAATTCTACCGGTTAGCAATAAATCCAAAGCTCTACCACGCCCAACCAGTCGAGGCAGTCTTTGAGTACCACTGCCTGAGGCGAAAGCGCCAACTTTCACTTCTGGGAAACCAAATTTCGCTGAAGAAGATGCAGTTCGGAAATCGCAAGCCAGTGCCAATACAGCCCCACCCCCCAAGGTATGCCCATTACAGGCTGCAATTATTGGAAAACGAGCATCTTCCAGCTTTTGGTTAAGTCCTGTTTCCCAATAATCATTTTCGAGCAGCCAGCCAACTTCCTGGCTGAAATCACGAATATCTGACCCCACCGAAAAAGCCTTGCCCATTCCGGTCAGTACTGCACAACGAACCTGGCAATCCTTTTCCAGTTCATCCAGAGTTTGAGACAATGCTCGCTTTACGGAATGCCTTAATACTCCCAAGGGTTGTGAAGTAATTGTAATCAACACAACGCCGTCTGTGGGGTAGGTTATTTTGATAGCATCATTCTCAATGTATGGTTCTGAAATATCGCTCATATTAAATCCAACCTTCTTTTAATCGAGTAGGAATGTTGGTACGATTCTTAACTGCCAGATCTTTCTGTAAACCCATTTTTTCTTCATGAAAAATACGGGCATCCATTTCTTTTAAGTGAGGTGACACAGCAGGTTGAAATTCCATCTGCTTTAAGATATCCCTTTCCAGTTCAATCCCTGGAGCAATTTCAATCAGTTCCAAGCCGCTTTCGTATCTGCGAAAAACTGCTCTTTCAGTGATATATAACGCTTCCTGTTCGCGCTCATGTGCAAATGGTCCGGAATATGAAACTTGTTCCAAGGCTTTGACAAATTTCTTGAATTTACCATCCTGATGAATGGCAGTTTTCCCATTTTGCCAGCTTATATCGAGTTTACCGGCAGTGAATGTCCCGCTAAAAATCACTTTACGGGCATATTGACTGATGTTGACGAATCCGCCCACTCCTATGATTCTGCCGTTGAAGCGGCTTACATTAACGCTGCCATCGGCATCCACCTGGGCAAAAGAAAGAAACGCCAAATCCAATCCCCCGCCGTCATAAAAATCAAACTGGTAGGGTTGGTCAATAATTGAAGTGTAATTTATTGCTGCACCTGCATCTGCGGAAGGAACACCACCATTTAAGCCCTGTTCATTGGTTAAAATTATCTGGTCAACCACATCTTCTTCTGCAGCAATTGTGGCGATACCGGTAGAAACGCCCGAACCGAGATTACAAATTGCACCTGGGAAAAGCTCCAGAGCAGCTCTGCGCGCAATGATTTTCCGGGCATCAAAAGGCAACGAGGCTATTTCAGTTAGTGGGACTTTAATTTCTCCGGCATACGCCGGGCTATATTTCATCTGGTATGTTTGCCACTGTTGCGGATCCACCACTACCAGGTCCACCAGCATTCCCGGCACTTTGACATCTTTTGCCGGAATGGTATCGCGCTTCGCGAGTCGGGCAACTTGCACAATTACCAGCCCACCTTGATTATGCACTGCTTGAGCCATGGCAAGCATTTCACCAAAAACAGCTTCTTGCTCCAGGCTGACATTTCCATCCTCATCTGCGGTAGTACCCCGTAAGAAGACCACATCAACATGGTAGGGTTTATAAAATATCCATTCTTTCCCTGCCAGAATGACCAGTTCGACAAGCGCTTCCTGAGCGCATTCGCTTTGTCGTCCGCCGTCTTTACGTGGGTCAATAAAAGTATGCAATCCAGTCTGAGTCAGCAGCCCTGGTCTCCCCGCTGCCATTTCGCGGATAAGCTGAGAAAGCGCGCCCTGTGGTAAAGTATAAGCTTCCACCTTGTTTTGTTCAGCCAGCGTTTGAAAAGCGGGGCTGTTTACAAGTGCCCCGGTTACAATTCTCTTAACCATTCCTGGATGTGCCAAATGCCCTACTCCCTGGCTGTGGTTGTCTCCAATTCCAACCGGATGAAGCAGGGTAATGTTTTGCGGACTCCCCGACGATTCAAAGCGCTTGCCCAGAGCAACGATTAAGGCCTCGGGTACAGCATGGCCGCCACCTGAGCCCCCAATCATTAATGTATCTCCATCTCGAATATAACTGACAGCCTTCTCAAATGAAACTACTTGCATATTTGTCTCCAATTGGTTTACTTCTTTTTTTTCAGACCTTTTAATTCCTCGGCTTCAGGGCGTTTTTTGTAAAAATGGTCAAATGGATAGCATCCGGAAACCATTCCGTTGCGGGGAGCAGTTGTGCAATCGCTGAATGTACGGCAGATCAATCGTTTGTTAAGTGGCTTTCCAGATAAAATATCCATTGGCATTTCAGGATAAGAAAGCACCATTCTTCCAAGCCCTACGAAATCAATCATATTGTCTCTCACAACGGCCTGAGCAACATGAGGCAGATATTCTTGTAGATAGGTATAGGCAGAGCCAACACACAATAATTTACCGGAATGTTTTTTTAATTCTGCGCAGGTGTGAATGTGGCGTGCGACCCCAACCAGTGGATCTTCGGGTAATTGATAGCCATCACTTGGTGGAAAGTAAGCGGGGCGAGTAACATGCGGGTTATAGTAGGGACTGCCTGCAGTAAAGTTAACTAAGGCAACCCCAAGAGAATTCAAAACATCCATAAACTGAATGGTCTCGTCTAATTTTATCTTACCGGGGTTATCCGGGTCACCGCCAAATGCATAAGGATATTTACCGTCTGCATTGTGGTAAGGGAGCATACGCCCTATATTATTATCATCTGGTCGGAAAGGTGGCATATCAAAGATGCTGACGCGCACGCCAATCGTCAAACCTGGACATTCAGCTTGAATGCCTCTCACAATTTCGCGCAAGAATCGGGTACGGTTTTCAAAACTACCCCCATATCTTCCTGGGCGTTCAACTGCGCTTAAAAACTCATGCCCGAGATAGCCATGACAATGTTTCACATCCACAAAATCAAATCCGATTTTCTGGGCACGTTTTGCAGCCTGCACATAGTATGAAATCAAATCATCAATTTCTGTGTCAGAGATGACAGGCAAAGATGCATCTATGTGGAACATTTCGTCCAAGACAGGATGATGATAGACGATTTTTGGTTCAAGCTTGGTCTTAACGTTCGGGCGGCTAAATCGTCCCGAATGGGTAAGCTGTAAGCCAACAAATAAATCATCAGTTTTTCCAAAACAATTGTGGTGCTCTGCAACCAGAGCCTGGCGCAGCATTTCAATATCTGCCATGGTATTGTCCAGAATCATGAGCTGGTTGGGATTCGCGCGTCCATCCGGGCGAACTGCAGTTGCTTCGCCACCCCAGATTAATTTGGCGCCACTACGACCAAAATTTTCCCAACGCCTGGTAGTGAGGTCGGTAGGTTTGCCGTCAGCCGTTCCATCCCAGCCCTCCATGGGTTGAATGCAAAAATGATTTCCAATCGTTCTGCCATTTTCCATTTGAAAAGACTGACCTAAAGGGTTGTCAGACCCAACTTTCAATTCTTCATCCATGGGAATTCCAACACCAAGGCTACTGAGATAATCTCGAAAATCAATCAGACTTCTTATTCTCGGTATATTCATATAAGAAAATTTTTCCATAATATCCTTCTCTAATGTATTGGATTATTTTCACCACGTGCTGCTTGAACCCAGCCTATAATTGCTTGAATCTTGCGGGTAATTTCAGCAAAGTCTCCACTTTCCAGCATTTTTTTTGAAAACAAATTGCTGCCAATTCCCACGCAAACCGCTCCAGCTTTTATCCAACTGGTAATGCTATCTTCGGAAACTTCTACTCCGCTGGTAGGCATAAGTCTGGCCCAAGGCATCGGTCCCAAAACATTTTTTACAAAACTTGGGCCACCCACATTACCTGCGGGGAAGACCTTGCATATTTCCGCGCCTAATTCCTCTGCCTGGGAAATTTCACTTACCGTACCGCATCCAGGACTGTAGGCAACTTTTCGGCGGTTACATAATCGGGCAACTTCCGGGTTTAAATTGGGACCAACAATAAAGTTTGCACCCAGCTGGATATACTGATTAGCTGTGTATGGTTCTATAACGCTGCCTGCTCCCAAGATCAGACGCGCATCATCTTTCAAATGCTTAATGACTTCAGCGAACACTTCAAATGCCCGGTCACCGCGGTTAGTAAATTCAAAACAATGTGCCCCACCATCCAGGCAGGCATTTACAACATTTATGACCACTCTCGGGTCGGGGTGGTAAAAAACCGGAACCACGCCAACATTGATCATGGAAATCAATACGTGTAGTCTGGAAAACTGCGTCATTTATGTACCTGCAGATGCTAGCGGCTTACCCGGCCAGAAGCATCACCTTTCATTAATTTTTCGACTTCCGCCACACTAACCAAATTGAAATCTCCAAAAACGGTATGTTTAAGGGCTGATGCGGCCACAGCAAAATCCACAATTTGCTGCGGGTTGTCGGGATACTGAAACAAGCCGTAGATTAATCCACCCATGAAACTATCCCCGCCACCAACACGGTCAACGATATGGGTGATGTCATATATCGGAGCAGAATATGAATACCCTTCTTCCCATAATATTGCACTCCAGGTATTGTGGTTGGCGGAAAGCGATCCGCGCAGTGTAATTGCAATTGTCTTTAATCTGGGGAATTTCTTTGCCAGCGCTTCACACACAAAGATATACTGTCCGGCGGAAACCTTACCCCTGGCTACATTTGATTCCGGTGCCTGGATGCCAAAGACTTTTTCAACATCTTCTTCGTTACCGATTGCAATGTCACAGTACACCAGTAATTCTTCCATAACTTCACGAGCGGATTTTCCCCAATTCCATAGCTTTGCACGGTAATTTAAATCACAAGAAATTGGTATTCCCAGCTCGTGCGCAATTTTTACCGCCTCGAGACAAGACAGGGCAGCACCTTCAGAAATAGCCGGGGTGATACCTGTCCAGTGAAACCAGCCAGCGTTTTGAAATACCCTCTTCCAATCCACCATTCCAGGTTGAATGGTGGCAAAGGCGCTGTTTGCGCGATCATAAACAACCTGACTGCCACGCATAACCGCACCATTTTCAAGGAAGTAAATCCCCAGCCTTGAACCGCCTCGGGAGATATAGGATGTCCCCACATTATACTGGCGCAGAAACTGCAGGCAGGCATCGCCAATATCATTGGCAGGCAAGCGGGTCACAAACTCAGTAGGCAAACCAAAGTTTGCCAACGAAACTGCTACATTTGATTCACCGCCTCCATACTGCACATCGAAGGTATGTGCCTGCCTAAAGCGCAACATGCCTGGAGGAGAAAGGCGTAACATAATTTCACCAAAAGTAATGATCTTTTTCAATAGATTACAACCTTTTATAGGCGCTGAATGTGGAACCCACCGTCAACATCAATCACCTGACCTGTGGAGAAAGGTAAATATCCCTCAGCAATGGCCAGGATGGCTTTGCCAATATCTTCCGGTTGACCCCAACGCTTGATTGGGGTGACTCCCTCGGATATGAGCTTGTCATACTTATCTTTTACGATTTCAGTCAAGGGCGTTTGAATAATTCCAGGCCGAATTTCATATACATTAATTCCTTCTTCAGCAAGCCTGTCTGCAAAAAGAAGAGTATTCATGGAAATCGCGGCTTTCGAAATACAATACTCCGCCCGGCTCGTGCTGGAAGTATATGAACTGATTGAGCCAATATTTACAATTTTTGGATTAGCAACCACTTGCTCCTTGATCAGCTGGATCATTACCTTGGCTGCCAGTTGGGTCAGGAAATACGAGGCAATCAGGTTCACATTCAGAACCTCCCACATACTTTTTTCGCTGATTTCCAACATATCCATGCGCACACGTGGGCCGATGCCAGCATTATTTACCAGTAAATCCAGCCTGCCATAAGTAGAAAGTGTTTCATGGAGAATCCTTTCTCGTTCAGCGGCAGAGGTAATGTTTGCCATCACAATCATGCCATTGCTCCCCGCAGCCTGCACCAATGCAAGCGTTTCCTGGGGCGGTTCAGGGTTTCCAAAATCATTGATAACTATCGTCCAACCGGCCTGGGCTAATTGTATTGCTGTTCCCCGTCCGATCCCGCGCCCTGAACCTGTGATAACTGCAACTTTTTGTGGTTTGTTTGTCATAAGCTCCTCATTTTTAATTAGGGAATAAAATTATTCTGAATTGTCTATAAAACCTAAAGCTTGAGAAATATCCATTGCGGCAACCTTCACACGGTTGCCAATCTCTTCAATTCTTTCCTCCGGAAACCTGTGCAAGGGAATTGACAAACTGATAGCAGCAACCGGTTGCCCAAGGTGCCCAAATATGGGCGCTCCAACACAGCGACCACCCAATTCATTTTCTTGTTCATCGATTGCAAATCCTCTGGTACGGATCAGCTCCAGGCGTTGGACGAATTTTCCACGGTCAGTTTCAGTATAGGGTGTGAGAGCACAAAAATTATAGTTTTCTAGAACGCTCTTAAGTTCCTCTGCTGAAAAATTTGCTATTATTGCTTTTCCAAGTGCAGTACTGTGAATGGGAGCACGTTTACCTACTTCAGACCGGATTCCCAACGCATGATTTCCAAACATTCTTTCAATATAGACCACTTCGTGGTTATCCCGAATGGCAAGATTAACACTTTCACCACTCCAATCTCGAAGGTCTTCAAGAAAAGGGGCCGCGGTTTTACGAATGTCCATTTGGTTAAGAAGAACAGCCGCTCGCTCTGCAATTTTTAGACCCAATCGATATTTTCGGTTATCAGGGTTTTGGTCCAAGTATTTATTAATTTTGAGCGTAAAAATTAACCCCGCAACCGTTCCAGGGTCCATATTCAATCTTTTGGCAATTTCTGAGTTTCCGAGTTCATGAACGCCATTTTCGAATAGATTCAAAATACGTAGCGCGTTTTGAACGGAGGCAATTACTTTTCGGTTGCTGTTGTTTTTTATACTCATTGGGAATCTGGTTTACTATATTTGTGCATGTCAAATGCTATTTGTTATTATCACATATTGTAGATAATTTTTTCATGTGATATTGATAATATGACATGTATTACATATAACCTCCAAAAGGAATTAGAAAGCTGATATCCAGTAATTAAAGATAGGTTGATTGTAATAGTGGATTCCGATACTCAGGAGCTATTGACTTACGAATAAATATAACATACAATATGCATTATATAATATATTTTATAAAATATAAAGTTTATGGTGAGCTATGAATATAATTCCTGCTCTAACAAAAAATGCCCCCCTTTCTCGTGAAGAATTTGCTTATGATGCGATAAAGGAAGCGATTCTAACTGGCGATCTGCTTCCGAGCCAAAGAATCAGCCTGACTGACCTTGCTAAAAACTTGGGAGTCAGTATTATCCCTGTTAACAATGCTGTCCGAAGGCTTACCAGCGAAGGGTTAATCAAGCAGGACCCTCATCATTCTCCATATGTGGAAGAATTTTCTGCAAAAGATACCAATGAAGTTCTTGCAATTCGCTATTGGCTTGAAGAACTGGCATTAAGACATGCTGTTCCGAATATGGATTATAGCGGAATTGCATCCCTGCAGGAATTTATCACACTCATGCAGGAAGCAGTCAATCAAAAAGATAATCATGCGTATGGAAAAATCAATCGCGCCTTTCATATGTTCATCTATTCCTATAGCAACTTCCCAATGCTGTGCAGTATGATCGATGATCTTTGGAATAAGGCAGAGTTAAACCGTTGCCGCAGTGTTTTTGCACTAGTGCCTAATATGGCTGAGCATTCTTTGGCCGAACATCGTGAACTTGTAGAGGCTATTGAAAAGAAAGACCTCGAATTAGCACTGGCGATATTGCGCGAGCATAAAAACTACTCGCGTGTGAACTTGCTAGCATCTCTTGAAAAGCTGGATGCCCAGAATTCAACCTAATCCCACAATAACCCTTATGCGAACATTCTCTTACCTTCGTCCAACAAATTTATCCACGCTTTTTGCGATGATTCAAAAATCAGCACCCGATTATCGTTTACTGGCTGGCGGAACGGATTTGCTTGTACGTCTAAAATCTGGCAAGTTTTCTCCAAACACAATAATTGATATAAAAGGTGTAACTGAACTGCAAAGTGGAATCAACATGGAAGGTTCCACTCTTACTATTGGCGCCTTGACAAATATGGCAACTTTAGAATCAGAAAAGTCCATACTGGAAACATACCCAGCATTGGCTGAAGCAGTGCATAATGTTGGTTCAATCCAGATTCGTAATCGGGCTAGCATAGCCGGCAATCTTTGCAATGCTTCTCCGGCTGCGGACAGTGCACCTGCATTATTGATTTATGACGCAAGAGTAACCTGCATCTCAGCCCGGGGAGAGCGGCAGCTTCCATTGGCAGAATTCATAGTTGGTCCGGGAAAAACTGCTCTGGCGGTTGATGAATTAGTAAAAGAAATAATCCTGCCAATCCCTGCGGCCAACCAGGCAGCAGCATTTACACGGTTAACGCGTCGCAAAGGCGTTGATCTGGCTACTATCAGTTTGTGCTGTCAGGTTAACACCTCCGGCATTACTCGCTTTGCCCTTGGCGCTGTAGGACCTGTGCCTTTTATTGTCGAAGAAAAAGAAGGGATTCTTACTTCCGGTACTGTCAGTCTGGAGGATAAGAAAGCCTGTATTTCTGAGCTTATGGAGAAAGCCACACCTATTTCTGATGTGCGCGCCAGCAAGGAATATCGTCAAGCAATGCTCACCGTTCTTGGTTTACGTGCTTTAAGCACTGCTCTGGAACGTTTAAAAGCAATTCAATAGGAAATATTGTGGAAAATCAAGCCATTTATTCGATTTCATTGATCGTCAACCAAAAACCCTATTCGATTAAGGTATTACCAGAGCATACTTTGCTGGATGTATTGCGTGACCAATTGGATATCACCGGTCCCAAGGAATGCTGTGGTGTAGGTGAATGCGGTGCTTGCACCATTTTAATGAATGGCAAGGCAGTCAATGCCTGTCTAATTCTCGCGGTGGAAGCTGATGGATCAAATCTTGTGACGATTGAGGGATTGGGGGGTAAGGATAATCTTTCCCCGCTGCAACAAGCCTTTGTTGATGCCGGCGCAGTTCAATGCGGTTTTTGTACTCCAGGAATGATCATGGCGGCTCAATATCTTATCAATACCAACCCAAACCCTACCGAAGAAGATGTGCGACTGGGGCTTGAGGGCAACTTATGCCGCTGTACCGGATATTCCAGGATCATCCAGGCTGTCTTATCTGTTGCCCAAAACAAGGAGCATAATGTACCCTGACTCTGTCTCAATTGCAAACTCACTGATGACTTTAATGGAAAAAGCCAATTCCAACCAAATGACTCCTATACGTCTGCAAGGATGGTTTAAAGTCATCGAATGGCAAATTAATGGAGATTCCTCCTTCTGGAAATCTGATGGTTCAAAATTATTGGTATCTGAACCTAAGCAGGCAGATTTCAGACTGAAATGTTCTGCTGAGACTCTTACTCGAATCGCTGAAGGAAAACTACCGTTTTTCATCGCACTTTGGGGAACCGGTGAAGTCGCATTCGAAGGTTCTTTTTCCGACGCTTACCGCTTGGGGTATGTCTTCTTAAGTGATCTTCGCAAACGCAGGGTTATTTTTATCAGTCACTGCTGGCTAAATATCAATACCCGTTTTCCTGAAGGATGTGCATTTGAAGGAGCAAATATCCCTTTGGTTAAGACATTGCTTGACAGCGGTTTGGGCATTATTCAAATGCCTTGCCCCGAATATGAGTGTCTTGGGCTTGAAAAATGGCGTTACGGTGAAATTATCAAAGATGACTTGCGGGCATGTTTTAGAAAATCCGCTGAAGTAGTGTTTAAACAAATTAAAGATTATCGTGCCTTGGGATTTGAGATTGTGGGAGTTCTTGGTATGAATCCCAGCCCTTCTTGTGGCGTGGAAATTGCCAAAGGAAAGGGTACGATGCTCGGAACCAGTCGTGATACATCAGAACACCCTGAATCAGGCATCTTTATTGAAGAGCTCCAAAAACTGCTGATAAATGAGGGAATATCTGACCTACGTTTCTTCGCAATAAGGCGCTCCTTAATTGGCGAAAGTGACTTAGAAGAGAAAATTGAAGTATTAAAGTCGTATATCCAGGTGTAAATAAAATAAATAAATTTCAAGGAGACAAGAAATGACCCGTATTATTGATTTGAGCTTGCCTCATCAGAATTTTGCAAGCGAACCTTACCCGCCATCCATTACGCACACCACCCATGAAGAAGGTGCGCGTCGTCTGGCAGTGCTAGCAAAAATTGACCCAACCGACTTCGAAAATGGTATGGCATTAGCTTCTGATCAGGTTACAGCTAGCACTCATTCCGGTACGCATGTAGATGCACCCTGGCATTATGGGCCTACAGTTGATGGCAAGCCAGCCAAAACGATTGACCAGGTCCCACTGGAATGGTGCTATGGAAATGGAGTGGTTCTGGATTTTCGACATTTGGAGCAGGGCTCCGAAATTAATGTTGATGATGTTAAAGCCGCCCTACAAAAAATCAACTATTCCCTTAAAGAAGGTGATATTGTTTTGATCCAAACCGGGGCAGACAAATTCTGGGGTACTACGAAGTATTTACCCGCCCAATCCGGGTTGGGCATGGATGCCACAGAATTTATTCTCAACCAGGGGATAAAAGTCATTGGAATTGATGGCTGGGGATTGGATAGACCGGTTGCAAAAATGGTGGATTCCTTTCAAAAGAGTGGTGATAAAAAAGATCTCTGGCCTTCTCATTTTTACGGGCGCAGAAAAGAATACCTTCAAATTGAAAAAATGGCGAATTTAGATCAACTTCCTGCCCCCACTGGTTTTAAAGTAGCATGCTTCCCCATAAAGATTGAGCGCGGCTCAGCCGGGTGGACTCGTGCAGTAGCAATCATTGAAGATTAAAAGAAAGGGAAAAAATGGACGAAAAATTGTATCACAACGAGAATTATTGGGTAAGTTCATATAACTATTTTGATGAGGTCCGCGCAAATTATAATTTACCAAAAACGGTAAAATTTCATGATGTGACTTTGCGGGATGGTGAGCAAAGTCCTGGGGTTGCATTTCGCGCTGATGAAAAAGTGCACATTGCCAAATTATTGGATGAGCTGGGTGTTGACCGGATTGAAGTGGCCTTGCCTGCAGTGTCTGAGGAAGACAAGCTTGCCACCAAAGGCGTAGTGGCCTTAAAACCTAAAGCCCAGGTATTTGTACTTTGCCGAGGTATTGCAAGTGATGTTGAATTAGCCCTGGAATGCGGTGTCGACGGCATTATTTTGGAGTTACCCGTCGGTATTCCTCGCCTAAAATACCAGTTTTCACACTGGACAGAGGACGACGTTGTTGAGAAGGCTTCTCATTGGGCCAAATACGCCAAGAGCAAAGGATTAGAAGTCGTTCTTTTCCCCATGGACTGCACCCGCGCTCGCCCGGAATTCTTCACCCGCGTATTACGTGAAGTAGGCGCTCTTCCGGAGGTAGATGGTGTCAGTCTGGTGGATACTTCGGGCTCACTCACTCCACAAGCAGCTGTGTATCTCGTTAAACAGATGAAAGAGATTACTCATAAACGAATCGAAGTGCATACTCATACTGATTTTGGAATGGGTGTAGCAACTTCTTTGGCAGCATTAACCGCTGGAGCAGATGTCATTCATGCTTCCATTGGCGGTTTAGGCGAGCGCACTGGCAATACTCCTCTAGATGAAGCCGCTGTCTCTGCTAAAGCTCTCTATGGTGTGGATAGCAACATTAAGTTCGAAAAACTTTACAACATTTCACATGAAATCCTGGCGATCAGCAAATTCCAGGTCGCTCAGTCCAAACCCGTCATTGGTGAACGGGCCTTCACCCGCGAATCTGGAATGGGTGTTGACCTGGTTAAAAAACAACCACTGGCATTGTTTGGCGTCACACCTTCATGGGTTGGACAGCAGCCCAGGTATGTTTTGGGCAAAAAATCAGGAATTTCTTCAGTAGAAATGAAACAAGAAGATCTCGGTCTTTCAGAGTTGAGCGATGAACAAAAAACTTCCGTCTTAAACAAAGTGAAGGATTTGGGTTTACAGAAAAAAGGTCTGGTTACGGATGCAGAGTTTACCAGCATTCATAAAGAAGTGATCGGCAAGCAATAACAAATTATTTGCAGCATGGATCAAAAGAGGCTTGTTGCAAAAAAATAGCAAGGGTAAAAAGAAATCATGACCATGATTGGAAAATCGGTTAAACGGGTTGGAATAGAAGAGAAAGTCAGCGGTGCGGTCAAGTTTGCAGCGGACATGAAATTTGCCAATGCATTGCATGTTAAATTCGTGCGTCTGGATGTTGGACATGCCCGGATTAAGGCTATTGATACATCTGCTGCTTATATGCTTGAAGGTGTTCACTTTATTTTAACCGCAGCCGATTTTCCAATTCCAATGCCACGTTATGGACCATTTTTAATCGACCAACCTATTATTGCCACTGGAGAAACAAAGTTTTTTGGAGACCCGGTGGCTGCAGTGGTTGCAGAAACTGAGAATATTGCCGAACAAGCTGCCAAACTAGTAAAAGTTGACTATGAGGAATTACCAGGTGTCTATTCGCTGGAACAAGCGCTTGCACCCGATGCACCGCTCGTGCAGGATCCTTCTATCCGGGTTAACCCTTCTCTTGCCAACACCAATATTCTAGATGAGTGGATCTTTGGCTGGGGTAATCCAGATAATTGTCCAGCAGAATTGGAATTGGAAGACTCCTTTAATTTTCCTATGACCACTCATTTTGCGATTGAGCCACATGTATTCATTGCTGAGCCGGAACACGATGGAGTTGTAATTACCAGTACGGTACAACACCCCTTCTTGTTACAGCGTGTGGTATCCGATGCGCTCAAAATGCCGATTTCAAAAATCCGCGTAATTGTTCCGGAACTGGGCGGCGGTTTTGGGGGCAAGGGATACCCCAAGTTTGAGCCTTTGATGGCTTTTTTGGCGATGAAACTGCAGCGTACAGTGCGTTTGAAATTGACACTTGAAGAAACCTTTTTAGTCGGACGCAGGAACTCCAGCACGGTTCGAGTAAGAGCTGGATTTCAAAAAGATGGCAAGCTTGCATATATGAAGGTTTACGCTGATTTTCTTATTGGTGCTTATGCCAACGCCTCCCCGCGTGTGGTAGCCAAAGGAGCTTTGGCGGGATGTGGAATATTTAATCCAAAAAATGTTCACATCCATTCACGTGCCATCCTTTCGCATACTGTACCTGGTACTGCGTTTCGTGGTTTCGGCGCACCACAATTTATGTGGGCCTTGGATTCCATAATGGATATGGCAGCAAGAAAATTGAATATTGATCGACTTGAAATCCGTTTGAAAAATATTCCTCAAAAAGGCGAAGTTTTCATTCATGGGGAAAAAGTCTGTGATGGTGATTGGGCAGAAGGTATTACCAAGGCTGCCAAAGCAATTGATTGGGGTAAACCTCTCCCACAGAATTGTGGAAGAGGATTAGGGATTGGAGTAAAAACACCTGCTCCAGCAACAGTCTCACAGGCAATGGTGCGATTATTTTCTGACGGCAGTCTTACT
The DNA here is from genome assembly GCA_001899005.1 of Chloroflexi bacterium 44-23. GTDB lineage: Bacteria > Chloroflexota > Anaerolineae > Anaerolineales > Anaerolineaceae > UBA6170. The sequence continues at coordinate 553,462 of MKUW01000028.1, read as the reverse complement.
TTGCTGGTGGGCACCACTGAGATGGGGCAAGGGGCCAGAACTGTTTTATCGCAGCTGGCAGCAGATGCAATGCAGATACCCATGGAGCATATTAGCATCATCAATGGTGATACCGGGATAGTGCCGTTTGATTCTGTAACAGCTTCCAGTCGTTCGACCGTATTTGTGGGTAACGCTGTGCAACTGGCATGTCAGGATTTGAAAGAAAAACTGCGCAAGATAACGGCTGAGTGCTTTGATACCGACGCATCTGATGTTCGCTTTGAAAACGGCAAGGTGATTATCCCCGGAAAAGTACTGACATATACCGATGTACTTGTTGCTCATTATGGTTATGGGTCGGGTGAAGTAATCGGTATGGGAACATATAAAGAAGCCAGGAACCCGGATCATCCTCTTGGAGGGGGTGTATCTTTTTATGAAGTCATTTTCGCGGGAGCGGAAGTGGAAGTGGACAAAGAAACCGGTTTCGTCCATGTACGAAAGTTGGTAACCGTAGGAGATATCGGTAAAGCAATCAATCCATTGCTGGTCGAATCTCAGGATGAAGGCGGCGCAATTCAAGGGCTGGGGCACTCAATTATGGAACATCTCATCATGGACGAAAGAGGCAGGATCCTCAACCTGGGTGCTTTAGATTATCGTATCCCCACCACTCAGGACATCCCGGACATTTTAAAATCAATGCTTGTAGAAAATATGGATGGTTCCGGACCTTCAGGTGCAAAAGGAACTGGAGAAAGTGGGATTATTCCCATTGGCTCAGCAATCGGTCTGGCAGTGGCAGACGCAACAGGTGTGTTCTTTCATGATTTGCCTTTGACACCTGAAAGTGTGTGGCAAGGCTTGAATATTCATTAACAATATCCATTAAATAACCTCGTGAAACAATTCATAGAATGGAGGTGAAAAAATCCCAAGACTAGAAAACTGATTCTCAAGTTAACATGCCTCTACATTCAAAATTTGATTAGGAGAAACAATGAAAAAGCTAAGTATTATTTTTGTTTTGATGGTGGTTTTTGCTCTCGCACTCAGTGCTTGCGCTACACCAACTGCAGCTCCCACCCAGGCCCCCGTAACACAAGAAACCGCCGGTGGAGACGCTCCTGTAATTGCACAACCAAAAGGTGAAATACTTATTGGTAATCTGCAGGATGAATCGGGTGGAATGAAAGCACTCAGCAGTGCCTTAACTTATGCAGCAACGATGAAAATTGAAGAAGTCAATGCTGCTGGTGGTATCAATGGTCGCACACTCAAACTGGTTACCTATGATACCCGCAGTGATGTGAATGAAGCAATCAATGCGTTACGTCGCATGGTTGAACAGGATAAAGTCCCGGTTGTACTTGGCCCTCCCATTGCGAATATCGGTATCGCTGTTGCACCAATCGCTGAAGAACTGAAAGTCCCGATTGTGGGTCTATTCATGGATGATAAATGTACCATCCAGGAGAATGGAGAACCGTGGACTTATATGTTCCTTGCACAAGATTCCGCCACTTACCAGGGTCTTACCATGGCTGCCTATGCAATCCAGGAATTGGGAGTAAAGAAAGTTGCCATTTTGTATAACTCATCAAACTCCTATTCCGTCGGTTTGGCAACCCCCTTTGAAGAAGCCATTCTCAAAAGTGGTGGTGAAATCGTTGCTAAAGAAACTTACACCGGTACTGACAAAGATTTCCGCGCGCAGCTAACAAAAATCAAGTCTGCCAACCCGGATGTCATTTACTTCCCCTCATATCCGGTTGAGATTCCTTTGATCTATACCCAGGCGTATGAACTTGGCATCAAAGTCCCCATGTTGGGAAGCAACTCTGTGCCTCCGACCGGTTTGGCACCCTCTACCGATCCCGCTGCTACCACCAACACTTTCTATCCATACGGCATTAACCCTTCAGATCCCGTTCTGGTCGATTGGGCTGCCGCATACAAGGCAAAATTTAATTCACCTGCGCTGGCACAATCCTTCTCAGGTGCGGATGCCTTTGGAATTATCCTGCAGGCAATCGAAGCTTGTGGTGATGATATCACTTCAGTTTGTATCACAGAAAAACTGAATACAATGGAAAGCTACAAAGGTTTTCAGGGAACTGTCAAGCTCTCACCGGACACTCATCAGCCGATTGGTTTGCCTTTGGCAATCATGACCATTAAAGATGGTGCACCTGAGTTTGTTACCTGGTACACTCCCGAAGGCCCAGCCAAGTAATTTAAAAATAATATTTTGAGGTTACACCTTGAGGCTCAGATATTCTTCTGAGCCTCAAGGAGAATAATGGGAGTTCCTATGCAATTTTCTATAATACTTCAGCAAGTGGTGAATGGATTATCCCTTGGAGCTGTCTATGCACTGATTGCAGTTGGATTCGCTTTGATATTTAATGTGCTGAAATTTTCTAACTTTGCACATGGTGGTGTACTAGGCATCAGTGCATATGCAGGGTATATCGCCGCGAATCAGTTTAAGTTGCCATTGATTCCCGTTATTCTGGTTGGAATGGTCACTGGAGCAATATTGGCAGTTTTAGTGGAGTTAATTGCCTTCCGCTGGATTCGGCTGCAAAAAGGCCAACTGGTGTACTTCTTCGTAACCTCCGTAACCATGTTGATGCTGCTTGAACAAGTTTTAATTATCCGCTTTGGTGCTTCGTTTGAATCATATCCTTATACTTTAGTAAAAGTGAGAGTCCTTCAATTTGGTGATGTAACAATTTCTGTTACATATCTGCTTTCATTAATTTCTACTATTATTGCCTTCAGTGGGCTTATTTATGTACTGAAGAAAACAAAAATTGGTATTGCAATCCGTGCAGCTTCCAATGACTTGACGGCCACGAGTCTGATGGGTATCAATGTCAATATGGTTATCATCGCTGCGTTCATTGTTTCTGGAATGCTTGGCGGTCTGTCTGGTGTGCTATATGGAATTTCTGCTTCGCTCTCACCCCAAATTGGCCAAATTGTCGTTAAGGGTTTTATAGCTTCAGTTTTGGGCGGTTTGGGAAGTTTGACAGGTGTTGCTGTTGCAGCTGTTGTACTGGGTGTTTTGGAAGTATTTCTGATTTCCACAATTGGTTCAGGGCTTTCTCCCGTGGTTATCTTTTTACTCATGGTTGTATTCCTTTTAGTAAGACCCCATGGTTTTGCTGGTGTTAGTTTTTCAGACAAAGCCTAAACCACGGAGGAGGATTTATACATGACTTTTTACATAACTGTCGCCATTTCAATTGCTATCAGCTCCATTGCAGTTCTGGGAACATTTATGCTGACCGGAATGAATGGATTGTTTTCTCTGGGGCAGGCAGCTTTTATGGGGCTTGGCGCTTATGCAACCGCCATTCTAGTAGTAAATTACGGATTACCATTTCCGCTTGCAATTCTTATTGCTATTGCGTTGGCTATATCCCTGGCGTTTTTTGTTGGCTACGCAACCTTACGTATCCGGCAGGATTTTTTTGCGCTTGCTACGTTCGGTTTTGGCCAAGCAATGATCGCATTGTTAACTGAAACTGTTACGATTACCGGTGGAGCAATGGGTTTCTCCAACATTCCGCGTTTAACCAGTCCAGCATTGGCATTTATTTCCTTAGCAATTGCGATTTTCTTTGTTTGGGGTTTTCGACGCTCTCATTTTGGCAAAGACAGTCTTGCAATTCGCAGCAATGAACTTGCGGCTGAAGTTGAAGGGATTAATGCCTTTAAACATAAAATGATCGTGTTTGTAATATCAGCAGGTTTTGCAGCTTATGCCGGTGCATTAATGGCTTTTCATATCAGTTATGTTGAACCCGCAACCTATGGCTGGATTTTATCGGTAACCTGGATTATTATCGTGTTCTTTGGGGGGCGGGACAGTTTGACCGGCACAGTTATCGGAGCAATCATTCTGCTTGCTGCACCTGAAGCTCTGCGCTTTACGACAGCCTGGCGTATTCTGGTTTACTGTGTCATCATTTTGTTAATTATTAATCTGAGACCACGTGGTTTGTTTGGGACCTGGGAGATTTCCTTAAAACCTTTCTTGCGTTTCTTTAAATCTAAAAAACAGCAGGAGGCAAAGTAAATGGAAAAAGCCATTGTCATTGACATGAAAAACCTCACAAAAAAATTTGGGGGTTTGTGTGCAGTCAACGATTTTACAGGTCATGTTAAAGAAAATCAGATCATTGGTATTATTGGCCCAAATGGCGCCGGTAAAACTACCATCCTTAACATGGTTTCTGGCATCTATCCTCCAACCCAGGGTGAAATTATCTTTAAAGGCAAAGATATTTCAAAGCTGGCACCATTTCAAATAAACCATTTGGGTATAGCAAGAACTTTTCAAAATATTCGATTATTTCAAGAAATGACAGTCCTTGAGACTATTATGACCGCCTATTCGTGGCGCGCACCTTACCATTTCCTTGAAACTTTTGTATCATTACCCAGGGTCGCTCGCTTCGAAAAAGAAACCAAAGAAAAGTGTTTACATTGGATTGAAAAAGTAGGATTAGGCAACGAGGCTCATTCGATTACACAATCACTGCCCTATGGTATGCAGCGCCGAGTTGAAATTGCTCGTGCACTTGCCAGTGAACCAACAGTGTTGCTTTTGGATGAACCCGGAGCTGGTCTCAATCAATCTGAAATTCATGATTTAGTTGATCTCATTCAGGGGTTATTCACTGAACTGTCTCTGTCAATTATGCTGATTGATCACCGCATGGACGTAATTATGCGTTTGTGTGAATGGATTTATGTGCAGGATTTTGGCAAGAATATATCTCAGGGTACCCCAGAACAAATTCAAAAAGATCCAATTGTCATTAAGGCCTATCTCGGAGAGGAGATCATTAATGCTTGAAATTAAAAATCTCCATTCAGGCTATAACAAAATTGAAGTGTTACACGACATCAACATTAAAGTTCCGGATGGCAAAATTGTGGTTGTAATTGGACGGAACGGCGCAGGAAAATCCACTCTTCTGAATACGATATCCGGTTTGGTTAAGATTAAATCCGGTAGCATTGAAATGAATGGCCAAAAAATTCCCAGTGCTCCCCACAAAATTGTAGCCAGTGGGATCATTCAAGTGCCTGAAGGGCGCCGTATCTTTCCTTCTTTAACGATCGCAGAAAATCTGATTATGGGCGGATATCTGGCTTCAAACGCTGAAATGAATGTGCGTAAAGAGGAAGTTTATAATACGTTCCCTATTCTCTGTCAGCGTGAGAATCAACAGGCAGGCACACTATCAGGCGGTGAACAACAAATGCTCGCCATGGGGCGGGGTATGATGGCTGGTCCGAAAATTCTTCTACTCGATGAGCCATCTCTTGGTCTGGCTCCTTTGGTTTTCACGCAGGTATTTGAGCTGATTATAAAACTGAATAAAGAGCGCAATATGACTATTATTCTTGTGGAACAGAACGCTACAATTGCCCTTAAAATGGCAGATTATGCGTATGTGCTTGAAAACGGTTGTGTTGTTATCGAAGGCCCAGGCGAGGAACTGATCAAAGATGCAAGAGTAAAAGCAGCCTATCTTGGTGCTGCCGTAAAAACATTAAAGGAGCCTTCTCCTCGTGAATACTTGGAATAAAATTTGCACCCTCAGTCTGGTTCATTTTATGGCATATCCGGAAATGCAATCAGGCGAGGGTGATTTTGTTGCCACCATTCATGAAATTGGTAAACGCAACTTTTTCGGAGCACTTGAGCTTGGAACCATTAACCAACCCGCTGAACGCAGCAATATTGTTCAGGCTCTTAGAGAATATGACTTACAAGTTGCATATGGTGCCCAGCCGCTAATATTAAGCCAGAATCTGAATTTGAATGCGTTCGAACTTCAGCCGCGATTGAATGCGTTGCAAACGATTAAATATGCAATCGACCAGGCAGCAGAAATTGGCGTGACAAATTTCGTAATTTTGTCTGGAAAGGACCCGGGAGAAACCCTTCGTCAGCAAGCCTACGTAATCCTGGAAGAATCCATATTGAATTTAGGCGCATATGCCTTGCAGTATGGTATTCACATCATTTTGGAAACCTTTGATCGCTCAATAGATAAAAAAGTGCTTGTTGGACCTTCATTTGAAGCGGCTGAAATTGCGAAGAAAATTCGACGGTCTATGCCTTCTTTTGGCTTATTGTATGATATGGGTCATATGCCGCTTCTGGACGAAACTCCACTGCCAGCGCTGCAAATTTTGCAGGGTACCCTGGCAGAAGTTCATCTTGGAAATTGTGTGAAAACACCAGGTCATACTGGTTATGGAGATAAACACCCAGGCTTTGGTTACCAAGGAGGTGTTAATTCGACTGCCGAGCTGGTTGAATTTATCCAGGCTTTATTTGCCACCGGATATTTAAGTAAATCACCAGCTACAGATGAATTACCCTGGCTTGGTTTTGAAATCCGCCCACAAGATGGCGAAACCACTCAACATGTTCTGGATAACATCCAGGAAACCTGGCAGCAAGCCTGGGCGCAAATCGAAGATTTAATCGAAACAGGAGAATAACTCATGACTATGCTTCAATTTTCGGAATCCTCATTAGTTGATATCAGCGACAGCTTTCCTTATTGGGAAAAAACCAAAGACCTGATTGATCAGCTGATTGATGTAATTTTAAATTACCGCCAGAGTGGGCACCCCGGTGGTTCACGTTCAAAAGTTCATGCTTTGCTTACCACAATGTTAAGTGGCATGATGCGCTGGGATATACGCCACCCTGAAAAACGTTTTGCTGATCGCTTTATACTTGTTGGTGGTCATGCAGTCCCGCTGGTGTACTGTACTCTTGCTATTTTGAATGAAAGCTTGCGTATTAAATTCGAACAAACTGGGGATTCCCGCTACGCTAACCCCAATCCTCGAAAACAGATCTTATATTGGGAAGACCTGACTACTTTTCGTGAACGCGGCGGATTGTCTGGGCACGCCGAGATGGAAGGTAAAACGCTCTTTCTGAAATTTAATACCGGTCCTTCCGGGCATGGAGCCTCTGCTGCGGCTGGAGAAGCGCTTGCACTTAAACGTGCTGGTGCAGGAGAGGTAAAAGTTTTCGCTTTTGACGGCGAAGGTGGTTTTACTCCAGGTGGGACTCAGGAGACACTGAACTCAGCTTATGGTTTAGAACTGGACAATCTTTATTTTGTGCTGGATTGGAATGATTTTGGAATTGACAGCCATCCAATCAGTTCGGCTGTGTTTGGAAACCCACAACTCTGGTTTGAGAGTCATGGTTGGCAGGTTTTTGGTAGTGAAGAAGGCAGTAGCTGGAATGCGATTACTGAAACATTCCTCAAAGCTATGAAAACGCCAAACCCTACGATTAGTCCGCGAGGATTTTGGTTCAAAACCCGAAAAGGTCGCGGTTATCTCAAGTATGATTATCCATCCCACGGCGCTCCGCATGCCATGAACAGTGAACTTTTCTGGAAAACCAAACAGGATTTTGTAGAAAAGTATGGTGCCAGTTTTAAAAACTTTGGTGGCACTGCGCCTACTAATCAAAACGAATTGCGCGATGAGTTTAAAGCTAACCTGAAGGCTGTAATCGATGTTTTACATCAAGACCAGCAGCTTGTAGATTATCTGGCTGATCGGTTGATCAGTTTGGGAGAAAGTGTGCCTGAAGATCTGCCTGGCTTTGAACTGGGTAAACAAGGGAACCCTTATTACGATCCACGGTTGTTTGATTTCACTAATTACCCGAGCAATTTATTTGCCGAGCCGGGTGACAAAGTACCAAATCGGGCAGCTCTGGCTAAATGGGGCGCCTGGGCAAATGCATTTGGTGCCAGAGAGTATGGCCGTCCACTATTTCTGGTGGCATCTGCTGACCTGGCTGAATCTACTAACCTGAGTGGATTTGGTGCTGGATATGAAGATTTTGAGGGGTATGGCTGGTATCGTCGTTTTGGAAAGTCACAAGGCGTCATCTTACCTCAAGAAATCACTGAGTTTGCCAATGCTGGTATCATGAGCGGGCTGGCGACTGTTAATTTGTCAGAACACCCCGAAAAAGAATTTGATGGGTTCTGGGGAGCCTGTTCCACCTACGGCTCGTTTTCCTACCTCAAATATGGCATGTTCCGATTACTCAGTCAGCTAAGCCAGGATTGCCAGTTGAAAATTGGAAAAGTGATCTGGGTTGCAGGGCATTCCGGACCTGAAACTGCAGATGATAGCCGTACTCACTTTGGGATATTCTCTCCTGGAGTCACACAGCTTTTTCCAAAAGGAAAAATTATCAATTTATACCCCTGGGAACACAATGAAGTACCTGTATTATTGGGTGCTGCTTTAGCTACAGACGTGCCTATTATTGCTCTGCATCTCACCCGTCCACCAGTTTCCATCCCGGATCGAAAGAAGTTGGGAATGCCTTCTCACTTCGAAGCCGCCAAAGGAGCCTATATTGTACGCGATTACAGCCCGGGTTTGGCTCATGCGGGCACATTAATTGTTCAAGGCACCAGCGCAATGGCATCCATGATAAAAATTCTACCTGCTCTAAGTGAACAAGAACTCAACGTGAAGATTGTCTGTGCCACCAGCCCCCAGCTGTTTGCCATGCAGCCTGAAGAATATCAGCACAAAGTAATTTCACCTGCTGATCAGTTAAATTCTACTGTAATTACCACCCAGGCACGCTGGTTAATGCACGATTGGCTCTATACCAAAGTCGCTGAAGAGTATGCACTTTCATCCGATTGGGATGACCGCTGGCGTACAGGTGGAAGGCTCGAAGATGTTATTGAAGAAGCCCATCTTTCTCCTGAATGGCTTCTGACCGGTATAAAGCGCTTTGTTAACGATCGTGACCTGCGACTCGGCAAATTACGGGATGCTCTCAAAGAAGCTGATACTGATCGATAAAGAATAAGAGCAAATAATAAAACAAGGCTGCTATCATTAGCAGCCTTGTTTTGCTTAATGGTGGGTAATTTATAATGCATTGGTTTCGATGTCGTCTTGATCATCAAATGTACAACTAGCAGTTTGTTAAAACTGGTACGCTATTGCAAGGTCACCGAAAGACTTTGTTCATCAATATTGTCCCTTTAAATCCTGTCTCCTGAAATCAATTACACGTAATGCTAAATTGCTGGGAATTGAAGTCCTGGTGGTTGGGTTCGTCAATTCGCAGCCAGATCTTGCCGCTCCAACTGCTGCTGAGCGTCATGCTGTATTCCACTAGATTCTTTTCGCCAGCCTCATCGAAATTCTTGGTCATCACCGGTGATACAAACCCATCTTCACGCTGGTATGTGTAGGTGACCGTCCCGACTTTGCTGACCTTGATTTTTCCAACAAGAGTGATTTCAGTGGGACAGACACCGTTGTAAGAGGAAGGATTGATGGTGAAAGAAGCAGAAGTGACTGCAAATAATTGGGTGGTGGGGCTGGCAACTTTAATTTGAGCCCAAAAGGGTTTGTTATCATTTCCCAGGCCAAAAATAACACCATTTGCATTGCGGAGTTTCCAATTGGCTTTGTAGGTGTCAGGTTTGTCCGGTGCTTTGAGGTCTACGGATATATCCACAGTCTGTCCGGGCGCGACGCTGGCTGTGAGTTGTTTTGAAGCAGGGCCGTTCATGCTGGTACCGCTATCAAAAACAATTGCATAATTGGTGCTCCAAACACATGAACCGGTATTTTTCAACCGCCACGTTTTTGTAAATGTAGCGCCAGGTGCCATGACCGTGTCATCCGGGACGGTGACATCATCGATAAATTTGGCAGCATCACAGGGTAATGAAGTCGGTGTGCTGGTGGGAGCTTGGGTAGGGATGGGAGTGATGGTTGCTACAGCGATCGTTGGCTGCGGAGGAATGGCAGTTTCGATCGGCGGCATGGCGGTTGGCAGGACCGGCACAGGTGTATTTTCTTTTATCTTTGCTTCCACGGTTAAAGCCGCTGCCGTAAAGACGAAATTGGGATCTGATGTTGGTGTGCTATTCTTCTGTGGTAAATTACAGGCTGAGATCAATAGTACCGAAATCAGCATCACACTGAAATCAATTAATATTTTCTTCATTTCTCCTCCTCATTTTGGGTCGCCAGCCAGAAACTAGAATCAGGCTGCTTCCCAGGTCAATGGGTCTTTCCTTGTGTATTTTAACAAATTAAACTGCTTTGAGAAAGCATAGACATGAATAGGTACAGGAAGTGTGCCAAAGACATGATAATAATTTTTCTTGTGGTTTACATTTTGTTGTGACAAGACTTTTGAAAGTCCATAAATATTTGTTAGATGATGGGAGATAAGACGTTAGAAAAATGGAAAGCATTGTAGAGCCTTACAAAAGTCCTTGTTTGAGCGCGGTTGTTTTATCAGCTATGAAAGAGAAAGGAATAATCTTTTTTGTTTTTTATCAAGCTTTAGTGTATTCTTAATCTGTGGAGTATGATGATTATTGCAGCGAAAATACACGCACGTATGGATGACTTTGTTACCAGTCAATGGCGGTCCTCTTTTATAGCTCATTGCTCCGCACAATAAGAATTTAGAATTTCGCAAAAGGAGAAATAATGGCCTTTTTTGATCTTCCCTTGCCTGAATTGGAACAATACCTCCCGATCCGCAATGAACCACTTGATTTTGATGACTTCTGGCAAGCCACGCTTCTCGAAGCCAGACTTGTGCCCATAGAACCTCTTTTTCAAAAAGTGAATGAACCATTGCAATTTGTAGATGTTTTTGATGTTACGTTCCCCGGATATGGTGGGCAACCTATCCGCGGGTGGTTGTTACTGCCGCAAAATAGTCATGAATCTTTGCCTTGTGTGCTGGAATTTGTGGGCTATGGCGGGGGTAGGGGCCGAGCGCTGGAACATTTACAATGGGTAAATGCCGGCTTTGCCAATTTCATTATGGACACACGTGGTCAGGGTAGCAGTTGGTCGGAAGGTAATACGCCCGATCGCGATTCAGAGGCCCAGGGCGGCCAATTCCCTGGTTTTATGACACGTGGTATTCTAAGCCCGGAATCGTATTATTATCGCCGTGTATTTTGTGATGCGGCCAGAGCGGTAGAGGCTATTGTAAAACACGCTCAGGTTGACCCGACACGATTGGCAGTCAATGGCGGCAGTCAGGGTGGCGGAATTGCCATTGCGGCCACTGCACTGATGCCTGAAATTCAACTCGCTTTCGTGGATGTGCCTTTTCTATGTAATTTTCAACGGGCCATTCAACTCGTCAATAGCCAGCCATATCATGAGATCGTTCAGTATTTACGTGTTCATCGGGATCAGGAAGAGCAGGTTTTTAAGACACTGGCATATTTTGATGGGATCAATTTTGCCACGCGAGCCAAGGCCGAAGCTCTATTCTCAACAGCCTTGATGGATGAGACTTGCCCGCCATCGACTGTTTTCGCTGCCTATAATTATTGGGCTGGAAAGAAATCGATAAAAGTATATCCTTATAATGAGCATGATGGAGGGGGTATTCACCATCAGTATCACAAAATAAATTACTTGCGAAACTTGTGGTTTAAATAACTTTCAGGTATTTTTCTCAGGTCTAATGTAGACCTATCCTCTTTTTTACGCGTACTTTACTGAGTAAATGCTATTGACATGCTATCGTATCAGTAGGTCGATCAAGTGACCTGATCTTGAGAGTCAACGTGAAAGAGGCAGGCTGCAAATGACAAGTGTTCTGATTACGGACAATGCCGCATTTATGCGAGTACGGATGACGAATCTTCTTGTCGATGAAGGGTTCGCAGTTTTCCAGGCAAGATCAGGAATGCAGGCTGTCGAAATGTATCGTGATTTTAAACCAGATATAGTCTTGATAAATCTCAACTCGACCAATGCAGATGGATTGTCTTCGATCATTAGCATTCGTCAAATGGATCCAAAAGCAAAATTGATTGTACTTTCTTCGATTGGTCAGGAAGCAGAATTGATTGAAGCAATTCAAATGGGTGCCAGTGATTTCATTGTCAAGCCCATCAATCAACAGTGTTTATTCCACAAGCTTCATCATTTGGAGCAAGTTGGCGTGTAGATATTTGATAGTCAACCCTTGAAACGGTTGCAGGTTTACAGGCATTGGTAGGTTACACGAAAAAGACGATAGGAGAATTCATGGCAGTCAAATCTACCAGAGGTAAGGAACAGTTGGTTAAGAAACTAATGGCCTTCTTTAATGGTCTGGTTTGGGGCGTATAAAATCAATGGACACGGATTCGACCAATAATCTTAACTATGAATTGTTCTCACAAGCTGAAACAGATCTTTCTGTTAACTTTGAAAAATTAGAGCGAGAAGATATCGGATTGCGATTTCATATGAATGAGGAAACCCGTCAGGTAATGGTCTATGTAATTAACCGTGCTACCCAAAAAGTGATTCGAGCTATTCCACAAGAAAAGCTCATCAATTTGCAGGCCAGCGATTTACTGAACTTGTTGGCGAAGTAAAAAAATTTTTGATTGTTTATCCACCAGTATTAAGTTGCTCGAGCTGTTCGTGTTTTTGAGCGTGCATAACAAGTACTTTTGCTTGTATCTCCTCCAGGTAGTGGCCGCGCAGCGGATACCAGATCAGAATAATCGCACCAAGCACCATTGCAATCCCGGGTATCAGACCAGCAAATACCTTAATGCCAAAGATGGCATTCTCAGGTTGGTTTAGAAAAGGAAGTCCGCCATTTTGTTCTCGCGTGACAAAGTGGGTGGCTTCCAAAATAAAGGGAGAAAGCGCAATGGCCACCGATTGGGCTGGCTTGGTGAACAAAGCGTTTGTTCCAAAGAATGCGCCTTCCCGGCGAACACCAGAGCGAGTCTCATCCTCATCTGCTACCTGAGCAAAAAGGACATTGGTCAAAGTTTGCGGTCCGGCTAACCCAAAGCCTGCCAGTGCCAGACAAACTGGGATAAAGTCTGTCGGAACAATCATAATGGCTAACAATCCTGCAGCTGCGATTAGCAGCATGATTTGATGGCCACCGACAACGCCAAACCGGCGAGTAAAAACTTTGGTCATGGGCACGCCTATGATCAATGGAATAAAAAGCCAGGCAAGCAAAATCATGGTGTTAATTTTAACCACATAATCTGCCAGGTAGAAAATGGCCCCCACGATCAGCGATGACATCAGGATTGACATAAAATTTGCTGCTACTAGAATCAAGAAACTTCTACTTGAAAAAGTATATTTAATTGATTCACGAATACCGATTGGTTTATCCACGCGCGTGAACTCCGGTCTTTCATGAACCTTTAAGGTAGTTGCAATGATCATTAATGCACCGGCAATCCCTACCACGATCATGGCCATTTGCAATGGCAGAAAATTCAGCTCCATACCGGCTTTTGGGCGAAAAAGATCAGGAATAATAAATCCAAGCAAGGTCCCCAGTAAGCCAAATAAGGCAGCGGAGATTTGGAGGTCATTACGCTCACTATCCGATTCCGTTACTTCCGGCAGGAGTGAGGAATACACTAATCCCACAATCGTATAAGCAGTATCATATAAGAGCATGGAGACCAGCATCCACCAGAAAATGGCAATTTGCCCGGCACCCTGAGGAGCAAACCAAACCAGGATGAAAGTCAAAGCCAGGAAGGGTGCCGTAAAGCGCATGTATGGAATGCGACGACCAAGTTTTGAACGCGTATTATCGGTTACATATCCAAAGAGCGGGTCATTGATCGCGTTCCAGATGGCGTAAATAAGCATAGCAATTCCGATCCAGCGTGCGGAAAGCCCAAGGTAATCCTGATAAAAGATGGGTAATAAAGCCCCATAAATCCCCGAGATTATGGACATGCCAAACGAGGCTATGCCCCAAACAATTTTGTAACTGGTCCCATGTGTGACAGGATGTATGGAAGCCTTCGCCATTTTTACCTCCAATTTGGCACTTTAATTAGCATAAACTACACTTATTATGGATTATTGTGGATTGTCAACTTTTGGATGAAGAATAAATAATCCAAAATTTTCATTATGACATTATAGCTTTAGAAGTGAAAAAAAGCCGAAAATGATCGGAAACAAGTTAATCGGTTTGTGAAAAAATGTTATCATTACTCGTGTATGGAAAAGGAGTAATATTTTGACAACACTGGATGATCTCAGAAAAAAGTTGCCTTCACAGACCCAGGTAATATTTGATGCTTTTTGGGAACAATTACCATCGGCTGAAAAGAAGAACTTTTTGGAGTTGGTGCAAGCATTTCCCTCGAAAACTAATTTATTGCAATTATTACTCAAACTGGGTTCCAACCAGCTTAAAATGATGTTTGGCGACAAAACCCAGATTGCAATCATTGGCCCTGCCAATGTTGGAAAGTCTACTCTCTACAATCAATTTATTCAGCAAAAAGAAGATCGGGCAGTCGTCAGCCCGCTGCCCGGAACCACACGTGTCGTTCAAGTAGCGGATGCGGGATTATTTGCTGTGGTGGATACCCCCGGAGCTGATGCTATCGGTGAAGTGGGTGAAAAGGAACGTTCAGCGGCGCTTCAAGCTGCAGCCGATGCAGATATTCTAATCATAGTCTATGATGCAATTCAGGGCATTAAAGTTACCGAATTGGATTTGTTCCAACAAGTGGTTGCAATGCACAAACCCTATGTTGTCGTGTTGAACAAATGCGACCTTGTTCCGAAAGACCTGGCAAGTATTTTGGCTCATGCTGCCAAGCTTTTAAACCTCGATAAAGAACAAATCATTCCTATCTCCGCGAAAACAGGCAATCATATCAGTGACTTATTGAAGGCTATTGTCATTGCTGAGCCAGGCATAGTAGCGGCATTGGGTCAGGCACTGCCGGAATACCGCTGGCAGCTGGCCTGGCGGGCGATTGCTTCCGCTTCCTCGGTTTCAGCTGCCATTGCCTTGACCCCACTGCCAATCATCGACTTTTTACCCCTGGTGATTACTCAATCGGTAATGGTACTCAGTATTGCCCGTATTTACAACTATAAAATTACCCCATCCAGGGCTCGCGAACTGGTGGTTTCATTTGGGCTTGGTTTTTTGGGGAGGACATTATTTTATGAATTAAGCAAATTTGGAGGTGTGCCTGGCTGGATTGTATCAGCTGGGGTAGCTGTTTCCATGACGGTGGCTATGGGATATGCCGCTGCCACCTGGTTTGAAAAAGGTGAACGTCTGACTCAGGAATCACTGCGTGTGCTTTCAAAAAATCTGTCAAAAAATATTGTCGCTTCATTAAAGAAAGCCGGTAGCAGCAAACCCGGTAAGCGGAAGTTGCAGACGATGGTAACAGAAATTTTGGCGAACTCCAAATTGGGTCTGGATCGCACTTTAATGGAGTCTGCAAGTGAAGAGATCGCGTTGGAAGAATCTCCTGATTTATAAGCTGGTCACTCCATTGCGCGCCACGCAAAATGATCTGCAGATGAATGGTGGTGATTTTTTCACGATCGTTCTGATAATACAAAGGTTATTTTTCACCGTTAAAACATCCAAGCATTCCCCATTTTTACAGACCTTTACTGATTGGGTTGTCAGTGCGGGCGCAGCGAAGCAATCTTTCTCACATAGGACAGGATTGCTTCGTCGGGCGTTACGCACCCTCCTCGCAATGAAAGTTAGTCATCAGTTGCCATCGCTTTCAATTGAAGTGAGTAGGGTGGGTCGTTGACCCACTAAATAGCGGAATAAGAAGATTAGCTTGGTTTTAGAATAGATAATTTGCGTATCATTTCAAAAATTAGGGGCAGAGTGTTTTTAGACGGGCGATCGCCCGTCTAAAAACACTCCTCAACTCCGTTTTATTGAAAAGATACTAATTTTCTTATCTATTATTTTCAGTATTTACATTTTGATGGTCTAAGGTGACATAAAAATGGTGGGTTCTATCAGCCTAAGTCGGTTGATGGGCGAAGCATCCGCGATGGGAATGTTTTTAGCGAATGGAAATGATTCCCGGATGCTTCGCCCTTACGAGAGATCTCATCTGGAAGGATCATCATACAACCGGGCGGAAACCGTTTTGCATTTTTATTTCTCAAGTTGGTTCGTAACGCACCAAACCATCACTACTTTTTGTTATGAGCAGCGCAGTGAAGCAATCTTTCTTACATAGGACAGGATTGCTTCGTGGGGCGTTACGCACCCTCCTCGCAATGGCTGTTACCCATCAGCTGCCATCGCTTTCAATTAAAGTATCAAAATAGAAAAGGATTTTTTCCCAATAGTAGTTATTCGCTAATAAAACTTAACCCGACCATATTAACGAATATTTTCATAACACGACGGCTATCGACGTTTCATCTCTGCCTGTTTTGGGTTTAATTGAATTTCTAACTAATCATCTCTGGCATTAATAGCATACCTGAGGAAGGCGATAACCGCTAAGGTATTTACCACGGTTTAGCTGCTATGATTACAGTTCGGAAGCTAGCAAGTTAATCCGGGTTACGCTGTAATTTAAAGTTAATCCCAATGCCCAACATTCTTCCCGGGCAGTTCTGCACATCTTGCAGATACCTGTCCGATTTTATTTAATTTCCAGACCGCCAAACAAAACCGTGCCACTGACAATCAAGTCGGGTGTAGATTTGGCTGATATGCCGGTTTTGCGCTTGTCTTCGCTTCCGCCGAAAAGCGCGACTACATTCAAGTGCACGTTCCAATCTGCTGGGACATAAATTTCTATGCCACCAAACAGAGTGGTTGTTTGCAAATGTGCTGGTGCATTGACAACTGCGGCTTGATTCAGGTCAATCTTTAGAGCACCGAATATGGTCGTCAATTCGCCGTTTTGGAAATCTTGGGTGGTGATCATTTTTTTCTGGTCACTAAAGGCAGAAAATGCATTGAAGTTTGATCCTGATTCTTCACTTGAATTGGAACCGGCAATCCCATGCCGAAAAATAATGGATAGCCCAACTAAAATCAAGACAGTAGGCCAAATCAAGTTGCCGAATGTGCCCCAAGCGATGAAGCCCAAAGTAGCCGATAATAAATAACCACCTATTAGAATCATAATTATTGGCCCAACCCAGGCTCGCCATTGATTGATGAAAAGCTGATAAATACCGAGTAAGATCAACAGTCCGGGTAAATAGCGCCAAAATTGAAATCCAACCAGATAACCTAAATTTTGTGCCAAGAAAAGCAGCCCAACTGCAATGATAACCAACCCCCAGAAAATTTGATTAAAATGATTATTCCTCTTCATTCATATCCTCCTCAGCAGCAGTATTTTTCTCGAAATAAGGTTTTAATAAAATGCTTGCACCCACCAGAATAAGCAAAATTGGCATTAGTGGCAAATTAATGGCCAGAATATCAGCAATGCCACTAAACAATGCGATTGTCCCTAAAAAGAAGGTAAAGCCGCTCATACGGATTCCATTAAGCTTTCGCGCTAGGTTAAGTCCCAGCATGGTTACTCCTGCAGCAATAAGCCAGGCACCTTCAGGTATCCAGCGATCAGGAATCAGCCACAAGCCACCAATGAGTATCAGGAAAGCACCCCAACTAATGTTCTCAAGGCGTTTGTTTAGTGTATGTTTGAGAGGTTGTTCTTCCATCAGATTTCTATTTCTTTTTTATATATCATAATTTATATACGCAGGAAGTGCAGTTTTGGTTGCACTTTTTAAATTTGCTTGATTCAACACCATTTCATAGTACACTTAACAATATAATTGTACAGAGTATAACTACAAACGAAATTATTAAAGTAGTGTAAACTATTTTCTGTAAATTACTGAACCTTAACAAAAGAGTGTAGGTCAGGTTATCCTAAAGTTTGCAAAAACCAAAAAAGGAGAACAGAATGGCCTACAACAATGATTTTACACTACCGTCGGAATATTTAGAGTTAATTTCAGAGCAAGGAATGGAATACTTGCCAGAATTACTGCGGATCATGATCAACGCAGCAATGCAAAGGGAACGGGAGAAATATTTAGGAGTAGAAAGATATGGGCGCAGTCCAGAGCGGCAAGATTATGCTAATGGATACAAACCCAAAACGGTAAAAACGCGAGTAGGAGAAGTGACCTTTGATATTCCACAAGTGAGGAATGGTGATTTCTATCCCCAGGCTTTGGAAAAAGGCAGAAGAAGTGAAAGAGCGCTCAATATAAGCATGGCAGAAATGTATGTGCAAGGGGTATCCACACGCAAAGTAAGTGCAATCATCGAAAAATTATGTGGCACACAGCTATCTTCGACACAAGTCAGTCGAATAGCAGCACAGATGGATGAGAAGCTGGCAGAATGGCGCAATAGTTGCTTGGGAGAAATCATATATTTATATCTGGATGCTCGTTATGAGAAAGTACGTCGAGATGGGCAGGTGCGGGATGCCGCAGTGCTAATAGCCATGGGGGTAACGCCTCAGGGGAAACGAAAGGTTTTAGGGGTTTCCATATCATTAGGAGAACAGGAGGTTCATTGGCGCGAGTTTATGGAAAGCCTGCTCAAACGCGGGATGCGAGGAGTCAAATTGATCATCAGTGACGATCATTCGGGCTTGAAAGCCGCCCGACAGGCTGTTTTTGGCGGTATTCCTTGGCAGCGCTGTCAATTTCATTTGCAGCAGAATGCCCAAGCTTATATTCCAAAACAAGAATTAGAAAAGGAGGTGGCTGACGATATTCGTACTGTTTTTACTGCCCCGGACCGGGCAAGCGCAGATCGCTATCTCGCTGATATTGTTAAGAAATACGAGAAAACAGCTTCCAGGCTCTCCACCTGGATGGAAATAAACTTACCCGAAGGAATGATGATCTTTTCCTTTCCCCCTGATCATCGCCGCCTAATTCGCACCACTAATAGCCTTGAGCGCCTAAATCGTGAAATAAAGCGAAGAACACGAGTGGTAAGTGTATTTCCAAACGAAGCTTCGTGTTTGCGGCTGGTAAGTGCGATTTTGTTGGAGATTAGTGACGAATGGGAAACAGGACGTACCTATCTTGATCTTTCTGGGGGGACGTAGCCGTAGTAGTAGGCTCTTAGCTGTGGATATGTGGGCAATAGCGAAGCGGTGTCCACATATCCACAGCTCATCGTTTTCACTGTACCTTAATAAACTTTTCGGATAACTTGTTTGAATTTACAGAAAAATTGTTGCGTAATCATTATTAATAAAACTTAACTTTTTACAAGTTATTAAAAAGCATTTCTAGGTATTGTTAATTTACCTACCCTGAACCTGGTAGCTGTCGCAAAAATAGGGATTTAGAATGAAATTAAGGGATTTTTTATTATCGCCAGCGATAAATAAAATGGGTTTGTGGCTGGGTGAACATACGCCCCAATCTGTTGGTTATTGGATTGCTCGAACAGCAGCCGGGATTATTGCAAGAAGAACAAAATCCGATCAGGTGCGTGCTGTCCGACTTAATCAATGGATGTTGAGTGATCAGACCCTGGACAGTGTTGCTCTTGACGTAGCTGTTAAGAAAGTCTATTTGGCTTACAGTCGTTGCATGTACGATTTTTATCATAATATGCGCAACCCTGAAGCGATCCGGAAATTGGTTAAATTTGATGATAATTTTAGACAGTTTATGGATGATTCAAAATCCGGCAAGCAGGGATGTCTTGGACTTCTAATGCATGTGGGTGGCTATGATTTGGCCGGTTATGCGATCGCTTTACAGGGCATGAAGCCACAGATACTGTCTTATCCCAACCCCAACGAAGGTTATAAATATCACAATGAATTACGCGAACGCCAGGGGTTGCATGTAACACCACTTTCCATGGAAGCCTTGCAAGAAGCATCACGCTTTTTAAAGAACAATGGAACTGTTATCACAGGTATTGATCGTCCCTGGGCAGCCACCAATTACCATCCAAAATTTTTTGGTTATGAAAGTGATATTCCGGTGACAACAATCCAGTTGGCAATTCGCACGAATGTTCCTGTGGTCACAATAGCCTGCGTGCGTCAGAGTGATGGAACCTATATTTTGCAAGCATCACCGTATTTGGAAATGAAGCCGTATAAGGATCGCGAAGAACTATTAATTAAGAATACAGAGATGGTATTGGATGTTGCTGAACCTTATCTCAGATCGGCCCCAGAGCAATGGTCAATGTTTTACCCGGTTTGGCCGCAACTTTTACAAAGTATGCCATAATATCTGCAAGGGAGTTACTAAATGACTGACACACAAAATAAAGAGCATACCCGCGTGAATAAAATCCTGTTAGGACCATTAGAGCGCCCCGCTTTGGCCTGGCTGGCAAAAAAAATGCCGGCCTGGGTTACTCCGGATCTCTTGACAATGACAGGTTTTGCCGCGACTCTCTTGATCGCCGCCAGTTATATTCTGGCACATCGCAGCGCTGCATTTCTGTGGCTGGCAAGTTTTGGCATTGTGCTTAACTGGTTTGGGGATAGCCTGGATGGTACTTTGGCCCGTTACCGCAAAATCGAACGCCCTCGCTACGGATTTTTTATTGATCACGCAATGGATGGATTGGGTGAAGTCATAGTAATGATGGGCATCGGTCTTTCACCTTACGTTGATTTTCGGGTAGCAATGATTGCACTGGTAGGATATATGTTGATGGCCAACCTGGTTTACATCCTTACATATGTAAAAGGTGAATTCCGCATTTCATATATCGGCTTAGGGCCGACAGAAGTGCGCCTGATTTTAATTATCACCAATATTTTGATTTTCTTTTTGGGTAACCCCAGTATTGCCACTCGGTGGGGAGTGTTCTCGATCTATAATGTTGTCTTGGTTGGCCTGGCTGTGCTTCTATATAGTATCTATATTGTCGTCACCTACACCAACGCAATTTCAATTGCAAAAGAGGAAGCGAAAGAAAAAGGATAGATCAGGAGTAGGCTGAGTTTTTATCAATATCAATTGATAGTAAGACCAATTCTGGCCTTAAGAACCAGCTCTCATGTTGCCAGAAGTTGATACCGGATTGGTTCTGGGCATAGACATGGATATGACAGCGTTCGATACCGGCAGATTGCAAGGCTTGCAAGCAGCGCAGCACAAGCTGGCGGCCAATCCCTTTTCGCCGGTGCGTATCAACAACCGCCAGGTGATAAATCGCGCCGCGGCGGCCATCATGCCCACATAACACTGCGCCGACCAAGCGACGGTTTTGACGAGCTACGAACGATAGAACCGGGTTACGAACCAAAAAACGTTCAATTTGATCGATTTGATCCGCAGCGCTGAGACCAATATTCTCGGTTGATTTCCAAAGCGCGCTGACCTCGGGATAATCCGCTAATTCCATATTTTGGTATAAAATGTCCGTCATTAATTGTGTTGCATCCTTAATCTTCTGCGAGCAGCTCCTTCTCTTCAATGTTCTCGGGCAGGCCTTCTTTGTATGCCTGGGCGAAGAGAGGAAATGTAACCAGGGTTGTATAGAATCCGAAAAAGCTAGCGATGAACGGTACGATGATGCAGAGTATTACTGTGTAGTAAGCCAGATACACCACCACGGTTAATATCTGTGTGAACCCGACTGCGACAATAAATACGAACAAAAAACCCGCCAGATTGTCTCGAAAAATCCGCCACCATTCTATAATGGCAAAGGCAGCTGCGAACCTTTTTTTGTGAATCATGTGCATCAACGCTGGTGGGGTAACCAATCCTTCCAGGAAGAGCAACAATATTCCAAGAGCGATGGATGCTATCATTAAAAGCAGACCGAAGAAATAAAAAATGATCACTATCCCAGGTTCATTACCACCGGAAGTCTGAGCAATCATTGCAAATAGCGAGAGGAAATATGAGCCTGTTCCAACCATGAAAATAAGCAAGGCAGGAATGCTGTAAATCAGGATTACCGCTGACATCTTAAACCCCTCGACAAAAAAATCGCCCCAATTATCCCATTCAGGGAGAGCCAGTTCGCCATCTCCATCAATGACATTGCGGGCAATTCTGGCTGCATAACCGACTATGATAATGGCTGGAATAATGGGGATAATAAAATTTGCAAAGATGAGCAAGCTTCCGATCAGTAATTTATTGCCAGCTTTGGGATCTTGAAATGGGTAAGTAAAAAGAGTTTTCATTGGGGTAATTGAAAACATTTTCATTGTTTTCTCCTCTTTATGACACCTGGTTGTAAATGGTGGAGTTACGGATAAAAGGAAATGATAAATTAATTATAAGCGAATCTAAAAAGTCCGGTCTATTGCAAGGCAATTTATTTGCATAAGAAAAACAAAAACATGCGGTTTTTGCCACATGTTTGTTGTTTTTATGGTGATAAAGCCGTATTGATCTATTGAGATGCTTCAGCCTATCTATTTGGAATACGGCCGTTGGAAAACAAATACATCCGCCTCACCGTGGGCGATCGTGTTAAGTTCCCAACCATGCATTGCCTGGTTGGTGATCAAGTCACCAATGTAGGTCTGATGGCCGTCTTGTAACATGCAGACTAGATCAGACGTGCTTTGATCCCATCCGCAACGAGCAGTAATAGTCAGATATTCCACCGTTTGTGGGACTATTTTTTCTATAGCTGGAATTTCACCAGCATCTTTAGCTTTTGGCTTGCAACCGCTAATTGCGGTAACGGCCAGGATCAGAACTAATAGACCAATCCAATACGAACGTTTCATCGCTTGCCTCCTCTTGAATAGTTAACCTTGTATCTAAAGGAGCAAGTACTATGCCAGCCTGAGCAGGAAATTATGACCTGGCTATGGTTGATGAAATGAGTTGAGCTTAAGAACAAGATCATCCAGCTCAATCTGGGTGAGAAATCCCTCGGCAGCTCCACGTGCACCGATTTTATAGGATGCAAATAGCATGGCACGTTCCAGTGACTTTTGTGGACTCAATCCCTGGAGAAATCCATCCAAAAAAGCAGAAAAGAGCGCGTCACCAGCCCCAATTGTGTTGACAATCGGCCGGGTGCTTACAATTGGAAAATGCTCAAGCTTCTGCTGTTGGCGGATACCTAACAAAGCGCCTTCAGCCCCCAAACCGATCACACATAAGGGAGTTTGGAAACGTGACCATAGCTGCCGGATAAGCTCTTGCGGAGCAAATGCCAGGTTCTCATGACTGCAGAAGAGAATATCCGCATACTGTATAAAATCCCGGTTGTATGCATCTTCCAGATCGCGAATGGCGTGCACATCACAGGCAATCGGGATGTTCCTGGCTTTTGCCAGCGGTAGCAGTGGTCGTGAGAAATTGATATTGGATAACACACAGATATCACAACCGGCAGATTTTTCTTCAAATGTCTGCGCGGGATAGGTCTGATCCTGAATATCTTTTAAATCAGTATAAATCTGGCGATTTCCTTGAGAATCGTAAAGGACGATTGATTGAGCAGTTTTTTCAACCAGCGAGAGAATTCCGACTTCTGAAAGTCCAAGTTGGTTATACGTTTGGCGAATTATGTCGCTATAAAAATCGGATCCAATGATGGAAAGAAGCTGCACTTGATTGCCGAGGGTTGCCAATGCTTTGCTGATATTAAAGCCCACCCCGGCGACTGTTGTGTTGATTTGATGAAAAGGATAAGTAACCGGAAAATAGGGAATAGGAAATTGATCCACACGTAAAGTGGTTTCGATATTTATTAACCCGGATACCAGAACTGTGCTCATTTACTAAAGTTGTAAATTAATTAATCCAGCGAATTTGGCCGGTTTGAGAAGCATCATAGCCTTCGATGGCATCAATTGCATTATGAGCTTCCTGGGTAGCCAGCCATGCGATGAAATCTTTTACGGCCGGTTGTTGTAGTATTTCGAAGGGGATAACCAGCTCAAAGCATTCAGAAGTCAGGTCTACAAAACCAAGATCAAAAGCGTTGGCGGCTGCTTTCAGACCGATTCCGGTATTGGCATGGTCGTCCACTATGCTGCGCGCGACATCGGTATGAGTAAATTTATCGTTGTTATAACCTTGAATAAGACCGGTAGGAATGGAAAGATCGTGTAATCGTGAATCCAACCAAACCCGTGTACCTGAGCCGGATTGGCGGTTAACAAAACGAATCTCAGGTCTCACCAGGTCATGAAGGCCGCTAATATTTAATGGATTTTCTCGCGGCACAATTAAACCAAGCTGGCGCTGGGCTAAGGTAACCAGGGCAGTCTTTTTCCCAGGCAGAATACGCTCAATGTAAGGAATGTTATAGTCCTGGCTGACCTCATCCCACAGGTGTGAGCCAGCGATATCAGCTTTTCCTTCCGCCAAAGCAATTAAACCACCCAAACTGCCCCCAAATTGTAAAGAAAGCTGGAAGGAGGGCAGGATTTCACTAAAATGAGCGGATATCCATGCGATTGCAATATCATTGCTGCCGGCATAACGGATCACATTTTCTTGGGTGGATTGAATCTCTTTTTTGACAACCCGCCAGCGATCGAGAGCCATGCGCATGGCCAGCTCAATTTCATTTTGGGAATAACCCGCGGAAATTGATTCCAGCAGGAAGTTTTCCGTGCGATTAAAGAGCGTTGCGCGTCGTAAGGGCATTATTTCTTTTAATTCCGGGACAGTGGCTACGTGGGTACCCTGACCGGGACGTGATTGGATCAAGCCTTGTTTGGCTAATATTTTATAAGCGCGCTGAACAGTTCCCGCTGTGCAATTCCAGAAGGTGGTCATATTGCGAACGGTAGGTAATTTTTCGCCCGGTTTACGCGTTCCTGCCAGGATTTCCTTCCGTAAGGTTTCTGCTATTTGTTGGTAAAGGTAGGTTTCATCCACCAGGGATTCCTCATTCGATTGGAATCAGCCAATATCCGTCTTTATCACCTTCAGCTGTCCAACCTGTCAAACTGCTGTTAACTGACTTTACTTTCCACCAGGTCCATCCTTGTGCGCAAGAAGGACCTTCCAAAATCTCGACTTCGCCGCCTGGATCAATGTAACCAATAATGTTGGAATCGATGCTGGGTTTATCACGGACGCGATTTGGTAACGGTGGGTCAAGGGCGATTTTGGCATTCATACCGGGTTGAAGCTGAGAAAGGTATGGAGAATCCGGGCAAGCTTGCCAAGGTTGAATAGTAGGGCTTGGCGCCAGCGTTTCTGTGACGGTTGGTACCTCTGTGATTTCCGTTATAGCAGTTTCAAGCAGCGGCAAGCGGGTGGAAAGCGGCGCCAGCGTTAATGTTGGAACAATGATTGGCACCTGATTTGCATTTCCATTACCAGGTTTGATAAAGCGCGGAATTAAGTTGATAGCAGCCAAAACACAAGCAGTCAGGGCAACGATGGCCAAAACAATCACAACCCACAGCAAGTTGCGTTTGCTGTGAGTCTCCACTCGTTGGGGTGCATAAATTGGGAGGCCTTTTTCAGGGCAGTATTCAGTCGCAGCCGTATGATAGAGACCGCAATGAGGACAACGCACCATGGGTTCCACTATTGTTTGTTTCCACCTTTGGTTGAATTAATATATTGCAGACTTTAATAATTCTACTACTTTATCCATTTTAATACTGGGAAGGTGTTAAAAAGAATTTTTTGTAATAAAGGCGAAAGAGCAACGAATTTATACCTAAAAGTATATTGAAAAAATTCGAGCAGCTCCTTCACCTGTTTAGAAACCTATTTTTCTGCAATCTTTCTGGAAGAAATAAGATTGTGTGGTGAGGTTAGATCATGATTATTGATTTGTTTCACAAACAGTGACCAGCACGAGTGGTCGCCGGCGTGTTTCACTATAAAGTGCATTCCGTACCGCTTTTTCCACGTCTTTTTGCAAGTTGCCGTTGGCGTGTGCCAGCGCATCCTGAATTTTAACGCGTGTGATTGTTTTCAACTCTTCTTCATCACGGCTCATTAAGAATCCGCGTGTGTTAATCTGTGGTTCGCAGGAAAGCTTGCCTTTTGAACCGAATATCAGGTTGACCATGACAACACCTTCCTGTGCCATCATCTCACGTTCGCGCATAACATCGGGGCTGATGTCACCCACATTAGCGCCATCCACGAAGATGTAACTGCCGGGTACGGAAGCGCCCATGCGCATTTTGCCTTCTGAAAACTCAACGGATTGGCCGTTTTGAACCACCGAGATATTTTCTTCAGGAATGCCAATCTGCTTTGCCAGGCGGGCATGCTGCACCAGATGGCGCAGCTCACCATGAATTGGAATGAAATACTTGGGATTGGTAAGATGCATCAGTAACTTCATCTCTTCCTGGCTGGCGTGACCAGAAACATGCACCGGTGCGATTGCTTCATAGATCACATTGGCACCTCGCTCAAAAAGGCGGTTAATCGTGCGGCTGACTGCTTCCTCATTGCCAGGGATGGGATGCGATGAGAGCACAATCGTATCGCCTTGAATTACATCAAAACTGCGGTTACGACCAATCGCCAGACGACCTAAAATGGAAGTTGGTTCGCCTTGTGAGCCTGTGCACATGATAACAATTTTGGATTTCGGCATGGTTAAGGCTTGATCCAACGGAATGATCAATTCATCTGAGACCTCGAGATAGCCGAGTGTACGGGCAATTTTAGCGTTGTCTTGCATGCTGGTGCCGGCGAATGCCATTTTCCGATTAAACTTAATGGCTGTATTGGCGACCTGCTGCATGCGTGAAACCAATGAAGCGAAGCTGGCAATAATAATGCGATCTTTTGCTTCGCTAAAAACCTTTTCGAGCGCCGGTTCAATGACCCGTTCAGAGGGTGTCCAACCAGGGCGTTCCGCATTGGTGGAATCTGCCAGAAGTGCCAAAACACCTCGTTTGGAGAATTCTGCCAGTTTGGCATAATCGCTTGGCCAGTTATCGGCTGGTGTATGATCAAATTTGTAGTCACCAGAGTGGACAACTAATCCCGCCGGTGTTTCAATGCCCAGACCAATCCCATCCGGAATGGAATGACAGACGTGAAATGTATCAACACGGAAATACTTGCCAATTTGGATAGTATCCCCGGCTTGAATAGTATGCAGATCTGCCTTTTCCAGCATACCGCCACGTGAGAGTTTGTTCTCTAACAAACCTCGGGTAAGCGGGGTGGCATAAATAGGTGCCTGGATTTCATCCAGAACGTGGCGGATTGCGCCAGTATGATCTTCGTGACCATGGGTAATGACAATGCCTTTTACCCAATCACGCTTATTTTTTAAATAGGACAGATCGGGGATGATGTAGTCAATCCCTAACATGTCGTTTTCTGGAAACATGAGCCCGGTATCCACAATCAGAATCTCGTGATTGTATTCGTAGACCATCATATTGCGGCCGACCTCGCCCATTCCTCCCAGAGGAATAATACGTAAAGTATTAGATTTCATAAATATTGTTTTCCTTTATTTTATTAATGTGCTGATTTTGATTTCAATAAATTTCACAGATAATCTGTGTTAAGTTCAATTTAAAAATTACAAATAAAAAACCCGGGTATGGATCACAGCCGGGGTTTGTGCTTACAAAAAACCAATAATTGGAACCAAGTAAACTTTCTCTCTGTAATAAGCCTGAAGTTCAGGCTGACTTCCACATTTTTCAATTAGGAAAATTGTATCATATTGGATTGGATTTGTCAAAATTATTGAGAATATTCAGGCAATTTCAAGAGGATTTCACTATTTTGATACTTTAATTGAAACCGATGACAGTGAGCAGGGTGGGTCAATAGCCCACCAAATAGCTGGGAACGAAGGTTATCTTGGATTTAAAATAGATAATTTGCCATCTTTTTTTTTAGTATTCACATCTTGATGAAACAACGGGACATAAAAATGGGGGATCGACCAGTTTGAGCTGACAGATGGGCGAAGCATCCGCGATGAGTATGTTTTTAGAGGATGAAATGGTTTCCCGGATGCTTCGCCCTTACAAGAGATCTCACGCGAGAGAAACATAATACGGCAGGCTTAGAGTGTTTTCCAAACGCACCACATCTTTATGTTATCAGTAGTTGGCACATGGGCGAAGCATCCGCGATGAGTATGTTTTTAGAGGATGAAATGGTTTCACGGATGCTTGGCCCTTACAAGAGATCTCACGCGAAAGAGACATAATACGGCAGGCTTAGAGTGTGTAACGTCCAACGTAACAATTCTGTCCCTTGCGTAAGAGATTGCTTCACTGCACTGGTAATGACAACAAGTAAGTAGTATCTGAAAGAAGAGAAAATGTGTGAATGTTGTGATGTAGAAAAATAATATTATAAAATCAGGACAATTGTCAAAAAATCACCGTCATTCATCCGCAGGTCAATTTGCGTAGCCTGTATCGGCGTGACCAGTTTATAAAATGGCTAGAGCGTTGTAAATTCCAGAAACGGGGGGTTAAGCGGCACTTAATCCAATGTGATCAGGCCCAGGTGTAAGTAGATTTTTTTTTATCTAATCTTTTTAGAATACTGATCGCACTCTGCCCTTCGAGTGAAGGTATCACAAGCTCAGCCGCACCGACGCGTTCCACTGGCCCCAACCCAACAGCCAGCATTCCGGCTGCGTGGGCTGCCTCAATACCAGCAGCGGCATCTTCCAGGACTAAACAAAATTTTGGATCCAAGTCTAATGCCTTGGCTGCCAGTAAAAATAAGTCCGGCGCGGGTTTAGAGCGCGCCTGGGAGGATCCATCCACGACTCCATCGATCAGATCGCCAATTTGAAGAAGTTTGATCACCAACGCGGCGTTTTTACTGGCTGAAACAATCATACGCTTCAAACCCATTGAAGCCAGTTCGATTAAAATCTCACGAGAACCAGGCAGCACGTTGGCCGGTGTCAATTTCTTAATATAGTCAACATAATACCGGTTTTTTCTTTCCATTAATTGTTGAGCCTCTTCCTCCGTTACTGTCTTACCCTGTAACAGCAGTGCCAATGATTCCCGTCGCGAAACACCCCGTAGCGCTTCATTTTGTTCCCGATTGAAAGGTATCTGTAAATCTTCTCCGAGCCGTTTCCAGGCCAAAAAATGAAACTCAGAGGTATCGGTTAAAACTCCATCCAGATCAAATAAAAAAGCACGAATCATGTCTCCGCGTACCTTTCTGGCCGAAGATCAACTTTTATTTCTTCCCCACGCCACCGAAATTTAAACGCCAGGCGTTTCCATGTGGGTGGAAGCTGTGGGTTAAGACTCCAGCCATCATTTTCATAGCGTAATCCTGCAAATCCAAAAACAACAGTTTGCCAAAGCCCACCCGCTGACGCGGCGTGAATGCCATCTTCGGCGTTTCCTCGCAGGTTGTCTATATCGGTGAAAGCCGCCTGGAGAAAGTAGGCATACGCCTGGTCTACCATTTGCAGCCGGCTTGCAACAATGGATTGAATTGATGGGCCCAATGAGGAACCGTAGGTTAGATCAGTGCGTTCAGTATAAAATTGATAATTTTTTCTTATAACATCCAGATCGAACTCATCCGGAAAGAGATTCATCAACATGATTACATCAGGCTGCTTGAGGATCTGAGTTTGATTCGTTTTTTCAATCCCTAACATTCCCTGGATCGATTCTTTGCGCCCTTCCAATGCTTTGAGGTCAATGTATTGGAGCGCAAAATAACCATCGAACTGTTCCACCAGTTTTGTGTCCGCGTCAAAGGGACGATAAATTTTTTCTGCGATTTTCTTGAATTGATCAATGTCATTTTCATTCAATTCCAGAAGAGCGAATAAACGAGTCGCGGCAAGCGGGTCATGCTTTTTAAGCCACTTAACCAGCTGCACTGCCAGCTGCAAATGCCAATGCACCAGATAATTTGTGTAGGCATTATTATTTACATGATCATGGTTTTCGTCCGGACCAATTACTTTATTAAACTCATAGCGCTCTTTTTCTTGATTCCATTCCGCCCGGCTTACCCAGAAACGGGCTGTATCCAGAATAATCTCCGCGCCCCGTTTTACCATGAAATCATCATCACCGCTCACAATCCAATACTGCCAGATTGCAAAGGCAATATCGGCTGATATATGAATTTGTATATCGCCAGTCCAGATGCGAATTAATTTGGTAGGATCATCCGGATTCGGTACCCAGGTCGGTGTAACCTCGCGCCCGCTGCCTGCACTTTCCCAAGGAAATTGTGCGCCCTCAAAGCCATTCGCCTGCGCTTTTTCACGTGCACCTGGCAGGTTATGGTACCGATATGAAAGCAAATTGCGGGCAATATCGGGCTGGGTGAATGTAAAATATGGCAAGATAAAAATCTCGGTATCCCAAAATGAATGACCGCGATAGCCGTACCCACTTAAGGTTTTTGCTCCGATATTGACATGCTCATCATAACGGGAGGCAGCAATTAATAAGTTGTAAAGATTAAAACGTAATGCCAGTTGTGCTTTTTCATCCCCTTCAATAATAACATCCGATTTATTCCAATTTTCTTCCCAACAAAGTACATGCGGGTTCCATAATTCATCCCAGGCTGCTTTCGGCAGTGCTGCCAATTTATTCTTTGCCATTTCTAACGGATCATTTACGTCGCGGCTGGTAAAAATTGCAGCCACTTTTTCGATCTGAAGTGGGTGGCCGGCTGTTAAAGTGGTTTTTAAGCGTAGTGTAGGACAGCCAGTGACGTCCCAAAAATCGCTTTCCAGCGCTGTTTCGCCAACAATTTGCAGTCTTTCTGCCATACCAGCAACAATTTTGGTTGACTTTGTTTTCAACTTTAGCCAAATGGTCTGGTCTTCAAAGCCCTGCCCGAGCCATTCCCAATGTTTGTAGTTGAGATTATCAGTGTTTGCATTTAATCCGCTCCGAATCTCAAGGGTTCCATTGTAATCTTGCGCGATAATGGTTACCTGCATACATGTTAAATGCACATCCGTAAAGCTTACAAAGCGCTTGAATTCCAAGCTGGTTGTCAATCCTTTTGGGCTACGCCAAAGCACCTTTCTGTTCAATAAACCATTTCTTAAATCAAGGCTGCGTCCAAACTCCAATAATTGCCCGTCCGTCATGCAAAAACGCTCTCCCGCCAGGATAATTTCAATATTTAACCAATCCGGGAAATTTACCAATTCGGTGAAAACAATGGGCACATCATCAAAAACGCCATGAACAAAAGTGGTTCGTTCCTCGCCGGGGTAGCGTTCCTCAAACGCGCCACGGGTTCCCATGTAACCATTGCCTTGCATAAAAACAGTCTCATTGTGTTGCAATTTTAATGGGCTAAATGAAGTTTGTTGCAATGTCCAGAGTTTATCCATAATTTCTCCCATATTAAAATATCTAACAATAATTTCCAATTAACCAAATCTGGCAAAATTCAGTATTTCTTTTAAATCAACAGTGGCTAAAGCGATTAAATGGTCTGCCGCTCCATAGTAAACATACAACAGATTGCCAACAACCAGATTGGCTGAAGAAAAGACTACATTGGGCACGTCGCCCTTAATTTCCCAGAGCTCAACGGGTTCAAAAATGAAATCGCCAGGTCGGTGAATTACAACGGCTGGATTTTCCAAATCAAGCAGACACGTTCCCAGGCGGTAGGTATGAGTTGAATCGTAGGCATGATAAATAATTAGCCAGCCAAATTCGGTTTCAATCGGCACGCCTCCGCCCCCAACTTTTAATGAGTCCCATCCATTTTCAGCACGGGGACCGAATAATGGACGCATCCACTCTTCTGGCCAGACTTTTAAATCTTCGGATTCGGCCAACCATATATTAGGAGAGCGACGGTGTAGGAGCGCGTAACGCCCATTGATCTGACGAGGAAATAGAATATGATCTTTATTGTCTTCACCGACAACCAGAGGTCCCAATCTTTCCCAGGTGATCAGATTCTCGCTTTTGGCGAACATCGGGATCACCCCCCCTCCCAAATGAGTCGGTTCCCCCTGACCATAAAATTCAGAGCCATAGGCAGTGTAGGTCATATAAAAAGTGTTGCCTAATTGTGTTACTCGCGGGTCTTCAATACCACGCGCATCCCTGGCATCTTGTGGAACGAAGATGGGGTCGCGCATGCGATTCCAGTGAATTCCGTCTTCACTTACGGCATAGCCGATGCGGCTGATCCAATCCAGCCCCTGCGCACGATAATGCATATGAAATAACCCATTGTGGTGAATGACTGCGGGGTTAAAGACATTATACGATTCCCATGCAGATGTAGGATCAGGAAGTAAGAGGGGATTGGCTGGATGACGTGTTAGTCGCATAGATCCTCCGATAGTCCATGTTTTTCAACAATTTTTTTCTAAAAATTAAATTTCTAAATTACTTTTTATAATTTTCTTGCCCTGTTTTGTTTTTTCCAGGCAACTGATCACAGTCAGATTACTGGCACTTGCGATCAGTACTGCACCAAATGCAAAAGAGAGCATGAAAGCAGCTATTCCCGCTATAAAAAGAAGACCAATCGCTATGGCCATTGAGATGGAGACAGAGAGATTTTTACCGATTAAGAAAACGCCATTTTTAAGTGCTGTAAGTAGAATTGGCGTGCCCTGTTCCAGCAGGAGCGGTAGAGTAAAAAACTGGAGCAAAAGCCAGGCCGCCATCAAAGCCAGGTAAAGCCCGGCAGTAAATTGATTCAAAAGTCTCCCATCGGCGTGGCGCAGTAAGGTAAGATCACCGAGTAGTATAAAAAGGACGCCCAGATTAATAATCCCCCATTTCCAGCCGGTTTTCCAGGATTGGCGGAAACCTATCCAAAAATCTTTGAGGTCTGCTGTTTCGCCATGTGCGAGTAAGTTGGTGTAGTAAATTAATGCCAGCGTTGCTGGCGGGCCAGGAATGATCAGCAAATTGGCAAATAACCAGAGCCAATTGCAGACCAGGGTTGTCCACAGATCTTCCCAAATCAACCGGAATGATTGACGTAAAATTCCTAACGTGACTCTCATTGCACTGCAACTATCCCTTTATGTCCAATTAACCTTTTACACCGGCATAGGCAACGCCTTCGATGTAATAACGGCTGAAAATGAAAAATAAGATCATGATCGGAATGGCATTGAACATGGCACCTACCAGTGTCAAATTCCATTGCGATTTGTATTGCTGCTGAAAAATACTCAAAGCGACATTCAAAACATAATGATCGGGTGAATTCAA
This sequence comes from Chloroflexi bacterium 44-23, assembly GCA_001899005.1. Taxonomy (GTDB): domain Bacteria; phylum Chloroflexota; class Anaerolineae; order Anaerolineales; family Anaerolineaceae; genus UBA6170. Next base: position 520,484 of record MKUW01000028.1, on the reverse strand, counting down.
ATACAATAACGGTTGTAGAAATGCATTCCACATGCCTTGAAATTGCAAGATCAGGACAGTTAAGATCGCCGGACGTGCCAGAGGCAAGATCACAATCCGGAAGATCTGCATGTGCGTGGCACCATCCAAAAATGCTGCTTCCTCCAAATCTTTTGGAATGGATCTAAAAAATTGTGTCAGTGTAAAAATCCCGCCTGCGCTGACCAAACCTGGCAAAATCAATGACCAAAAGCTATTGATTAAGTGCAATTTGGTCATTAATACATAAGCAGGAATCAAGGTGACCGCCCCGGGAATCATCATCGTCGCCAGCATAAAGTTGAAAACGGCGTTTTGCCCGGCGAACTTTAAACGCGCAAAGGCGTAGGCAGCCATTGAACAAAAGACAACCTGGGAAACAGAAATAGTGATTGCAAGGAAGGCAGTATTAAACATCCAGCGCGGGAAGGTGCCCCCCTGACCGATATCGGTATTCCAGACTCTTGACCAATTCTCCCAATGCCATACCTCTGGCAAAAACTTGGGAGGAAAGGCGGTGATCTCCAAGTCTGTTTTGAAAGTACCGAGCATGGCGAGAATAAACGGAGAAAACATGAGGAAGCCGATGACAATTAATAAAAAATATCGCAAAACAAATTTAATGTAATAATGAGCCGGCTTTCTTCGATGAAGCGTTCTAAGGGGCAGGGAAGATCGATTCGCAAGAGTTTCCATCACCATCCTCCTAATAAAGTTCAGTGCCTTTTTCCAAAAATCTGCGCTGTATGAAGGTGAACGTAAAAATAATCACCGCCAGAATGAATGCCAGTGCAGAAGCATAGCCCATCCGAATCGGTCCGGTGGTTCCCAATGCTTCTTGAAAAATCAGAAAAACAGGTGTAAGAGAAGTGTTTAAAGGACCACCTTTAGTAGCGAGGTAGACCTGATCAAATACTTGCAAGGTTCCAATCGTTCCCAGGACAACCACCAGTAAGATTATCGGTCTTAGTAAAGGCAAGGTCACTTTGCGAAACAACTGAGTCCCACTGGCGCCATCAATTTTGGCTGCCTCATACAGGGCCGGGTTGATATCTTGTAAGGCCGCCAGGAACATTATCATAAATGTCGGTATGGTCGTATAAATGTTTTGAAACATGATCGCCATCCAGGCAATACTAGGCCCGCGAAGATACCATTGGGTGGAGGGGATTTTTCCGCCAAACGCCTCGACGATTAATTGGATTAACCCGCGCGGGTCTCCCAGCCAATTGATAGGCGTAAAATCAATACCTACCAATCCGAGTAAAGATTGTAGAAAGTAATTGGCATAACCACCCTTTAGATAGAACCAGACAAAGATGAGAGTGATAACGACTGAAGATGTAACGCTGGGTGAATAAAAAATAGTGCGAAAGAATTGTTTAAACTTGACCGGGGCATTTAAAAGGACAGCCAAAAGGATTGCCAAAAAGGTCTGCAGTGGCACGACAATAATGGAGTACCAAAAAACATTATAAAGTGATTGAAGAAATGCCCGCTTTGTTGAATCGGTAAATCCTTTAAAAGCGTCCTCATAATTTTTCAGGCCGGCCCAAGTCGGCCGCGTAAAAATATCGTAATTTGTAAAGGAAATATATAAAGCAAAAAGGATTACACCAATTGTAAATGTCATGGTTACCAGAAGGTAAGGGGATATAAATGCATACCCTGTAAATAATTCGCTGCGTTTTTTACGGTTTGACCAGACCTTACGTACTTCTCTTGCCGCAAGAAAAGCAATGGTGATGGCAACCAATCCAACAGCGATCATAAAGGGTATGGCGGTTTGGCGCACTTCTTCGAGATAAGTACTAACAGATGCCATGACCCGTGGTCCGCCCATGGTGGGGGCGTTAAGCAATGCAATAATCATCGTAAAGACAAAGATGCCGATAAAGACAAGTGTCGCTGCACCAATGCCACTTTTGTTCGTTTTATTATTCAAGTTTTGCATCACTCACCATTCCTAATGAATAGTTTGATTAATTTTCGGTTGTTACCTCTCAAGATAAAGGTTGGCGTTCCTATCGGAGATGTTATTTGGATGGAGGAATCAGGTTGTTTTGTTGATACGTCGCATCATCTCCGATATTCATGTGCATTGTGGAATCCTTTTTGGTAAAAATATGAAAAAATTCTAATTTGATATTATTGCAGCGTCCGATTAAGGACGCTGCAATAATCCTGTCCTATTGCGGTTTAATTGCCGCCAAGCGCAGATTGTGCTTCAGCCTGAGCTTGAGCAAATGCTTCTTCTACGCTCTGATCTCCGAGGAAGATTCGATCTAAAGCCTGTGAAACGGCGTCATTAACCTTACCGGTGTTCGGGCCCCAATAGGCAACGATGGTGTCAGGTAATAATCCACCCTTGGCAATTGCCAGATCATTTGGATCGACAACCAAATCTGCCTGATCGGGATGAGTGCTGTAAGCGAAGCCAGTTTTAACAATTTCGGCCTGGTTTGCACGTCCGGTGGCGTAAAAGAGAAAAGCAGCCGCAGCCTTGGGGTATTTGGTAGCTGAATTGACACCGATACCATTCGTGAAGATTACATCAGCACGAGTTTTCGGTCCAGCGGGGATTAATACGGCTTTCCAGACCACATCTGGATAGGTAGTTTTCATAAAATTGACCATCCAACCACCCTCGGTAGTCATGCCAACCAATTTCTTCCCAATCGCTTCACCACACCAGCCGGCACTGACATCAGCCGGGCGTACCAAAGAGCCTTCCTTAAACATATCGTCCACAAAGGTGCCCATTTGGATCACTGCGGGTGTATCGAGAGTTGCAGTTTTGAAATCAGGAGATGCAAATGCACCGCCATTCGAAGTTACAAAGGGTGAGAAACGGGCCCAATCGGCGCCCATACAAAAACCGCCGTAAGTGCCTTTGTCAGCAATCGCCTTCGCTGCCATTCGCATATCGGTCCAGGTCCAATCGGCGGTTGGTTCGTCGATTCCTGCATCTGCAAATGCTTCTGGCAAATAAATCAGACCTAAAGTACCCCAATCTTTCGGGAGTGCATAGGTCTTACCATCGAGCGTGAAAATTGTCATCAGGGCCGGAATAAAATCATTACGGGTAACATTGGCTTGTGCCATCAGGTCATCCAATGCCATGATCTGCCCGGAAGGTGCGAAAATATTCATAAGCTGGTCGTCAACATAAAACACATCAGGTGCCGTACCGCCAGCCATTTGAGCTTTCAACTTGGTCTGAAAATCAGCCGGAACCGGGATGTAATCGACGGTAACATCGGGGCAGACTGATTTAAAACGTTCAATCGTATCCCGATAAACTTGCTGCTCGGATTCATCGCCCCATCCTGAAAAAGAGATTTTTGCACCAGCTTCCACATCCAGAGGGCAGGAACCGGTTGCCATGCTTTCGCTGGGGGTCACTTCAGGGGCTGTAGTGGGCATCGTCGTTTCACCAGCGGGTGGAGCTGGAGGGCTGGTCGGTGCCGGTGTCGATGACGGGGTACTGCAAGCAGAAAGAATCAGCGAAAAGGCAACCAAAAAAGTTACTAAAAGTGTCATTTTTTTCATTACTTCATCTCCTAATTACAAATCAGATATTTAAATGGTTATGTTATACTAAATCAGTGCAGGAGCACTAGATCCTGACCTGGAGCCGCCCATTTTCCTTAGCCGGGGAAGGTGGCTCCTTTTGTATACTGCAGTTGGTTTTTAGTATCGTTTTTTTAGTGAATAAGGTCTCCTTTCTAGAGTAATTCTCCTTGTGCCGGTAATCCTGTACTTGATTCTCGAATGATCAATTGTGGTGCCACTAATTCTTCAAATGGTAAGGGATAAGTGCCGCTTTCGAGAAATTCGATTAATCTGTCCATCAAATTCTGCCCAATATCCCAAATGGGCTGGCGCAAACTGGTTAATGGCGGTCTTAAGTAACGGGCGGTCGGAGTATCGTCAAACCCAGTGACAGCAATATCTTTTCCGGGTAGTAGACCGCTATGGCGAATTGCCGCCATTGCGCCAATTGCCATCAGGTCGTTCATGGCGATGATGCCGGTAGGACGTATATTTTCCCTCAAGGATAGCAATTTCATCGTTGCGCTATATCCAATTTTATAAGTACCTTCACCGCGCTGAACCCATTCAGGGTGTATCTCAATTCCCGCGGAATTCATGGCGGAAAAATAACCTTCAATGCGGTTATCGCCAACTCTGGAATTCAATGGCCATGCCAAAATGGCAATTTTACGGTGAGATAGACTGAGCAAATGATTTACAGCCATTTTGATTCCCAAACCGCCATCGACATCGATATAGGGAAAGTGGAGATCCCCATCCTGACGGCCGAAAGCGACGAATGGGAAATTTTGATCACACAGAAATTGAATACAGGGATCATCATTTTCAACACTTGATAAAACAAAAGCATCTACTCTGCCACTGTCGATTAACAAGCGGTAGGCGTCCAGGATTTTCTTTTGATTTCTATGTGGAAAACAAAGTAAATAATAGCCTTTTTGTTCTGCTGAACTGAACATGCTTTGCAAAAAAAGGTCAAGGATTGGATTAGCTTGGTCAGGGGGAGAAGGTTGCCAGGTATAACCAATGGTTTGGCTACGCTGCGAGCGTAAGCTGCGCGCCGTGTAGCTGGGAGTATAATCCAGGTCTTTTACCGCTTTCCAAATTCGTTGTTCAGCCTCCGGGGAAATTCGCACCTTTTGGTTAATCACCTTTGAAACGGTTTGGTAACTTACAGAAGCCTGCTCTGCAACCTCTTTTAGGGTAACCCTTCTTTTCATCATTAACCTCAATCAGTTTATGCGAACGTTCGCATTTACTATACATCTTTAAAAATGGCTTGTCAAGTAATCAAATCGTGCACCCTGCTCAATTCTTAAATAATTTACTGCTGGACTGCTCGCTCTACAATCAGATTAAGACGGCTGAAGAAATTTCCTCAAGGTTCTATTTAATGGTATGGCTTGCTCAAAATGATGTAAACTGGAGTACGCAATACCAGCAAGGAGTAAGTTTGACTACAAACAACATCCATTTGCAGTGGATAGTTTTTGAAAAATTATTGGTAAGGAATTCAGGAAGGAAAGAATTGAGAGATATGTCCTTAAAAGGTTTACGATTTCGGATTGTTACGGTGATCATTTTAGCTGGGTTTAGTCTCTCTGCCTGCACGCTGATTTCGGAAAAGGTTCTGTCAACTGAAACAGCACGCGTCACAACGACTGTGATTCAGGAGTTACAGCCGACAGCCACTGATGTTGAGCAAATGGCCACCATGGAGTTGTCAACCGCTGAGCCAACCATCCAGCCTGGTGTAGCAACGGCGGTAATATTTCAGAAGACGTTGAAAGACGAGGGTGAGGATCCTAAGTATACCGTCGAGGTTAATTATCCATTTATTGATGGGATGGAGGGTTTCAACCAGGCCAGCCGGGCGATTGCCGAGCGGATTACCGCTGCCTTTATGGAAAACCTGGCAACCTACCCAGTGACCACTGATCCCAATCTGATGTCCTATAGCAGTGTAAGTATGGATTATACTGTGCTGGATAATACGCCTGAGGTCATCAGCGTGTACTTCCAGATCAGCGAGTACTACAGCGGGGCAGCGCATCCATTGCCTTTCTCATCCGTTTTAAACTATGACGTTCGCAACCAGAAGGTTCTGGCTTTGAGTGACCTGTTCCAGTCGGACAAGGATTATCTGAATCTGATATCAGCATTCGTAATCAATGAACTTTCTGGTGAGGAAAAGTTCACCTTTCTTGAAGGAGCACTGCCCGAAGCCAAGAATTATCAAAACTGGAATCTGACACCCGATGGACTTCACATCACCTTTGATCCGTATCAGATAGCGCCGTATGCTGCCGGCTTTATCTCTGTGGATGTGCCTACTGACGTGCTGATTGGGTTTGCAAATCCGGATGGAGTTCTGGCTGAAAATTAATGGCTTATCCAAGGCCATTTTTCGGGAGGGTCGCATGCCATGCAGGATTAGATAATAACCGGTCTTGCTTCGATTGACGTTGATTTTTCAATTTACTTACACATCAACCACCTGGCAAGGTTAATCCAGTCACTCAATTATTGCATTTTGATCAGCATGCATGGCTGATATTCTGGTTGGTCTTTTCAGGAGACTACCTCTTTCAAGAGCAATTTCATCCCGGCCTTCTGGATTAACGATCAGCCTGATAAACCAATCCTCGAAGTTCTCCTGATAAATATTTATCCAATTACCCTTCATTCAATCTGTTAACAGGCTCCTTCTTCCGGGGAAAAAGGTGGTTGAAGGCTGATGCAACCCGGCGGTGAAAAACGAAATTTGTTTGAAAATTCGATACGCCTACTGAATGGGAAAAAGAGAAACGGGAAATCTTCCAGGCTGGTCAGGCAGTCAGAGCCTGGCGCCCATAGAGTTGCTCGCGGATCTGAATTAGCTGGCGGCGCAGGCGATCATCGCGTTCAATCATGTCAGCGATCTTATCGCAGCCATACATAACTGTAGTGTGGTCACGTCCACCCAGGGCAGCACCAATTTGGGGCAGTGAGAAATTGGCTTCTTCACGCATTAAATACATAGCCACCTGGCGTGGTAAGGCAATTTCGCGTGTCCGGTCACGTCCTAAAAGTTTTTTCGCTTCGATGCCAAAGGAACTGGCGACTGCGAACAATACTTGAGTGGGCTCAAGGTTTGCGCGTTTGGGTAATAAATCTGCCAGGGCAACATTTACGAGGTTGACCGAAAGCGGCTGGCCGGTCAGGTCAGAATAGGCGAGAACGCGGATAAGAGCACCTTCCAATTCACGGATATTCGATTGAATCTGGCGTGCAATTGAATCGAGAATCTCGTTGGGTACCATTCGACCGGATCGTTCGGCTTTGGATCGTAAGATAGCAGTGCGCGTTTCAAGATCAGGCGGCTGGACATCCACAATCAGGCCCCATTCAAAGCGTGAGCGCAGACGCTCCTCGAGGGTATTCATAGCCTTCGGGGGGCGGTCAGAAGAAATAACCACTTGTTTGTCCTGCCCATGCAAGGTGTTGAAGGTGTGGAAAAATTCTTCCTGAGTTGATTCTTTACCAGATATGAACTGTATATCGTCAATTAAAAGCACATCCATTGAGCGGTAGCGTTCGCGAAATGCCTGGGTTGTGTGATTACGAATGGAGTTGATTAAATCGTTGGTGAATTCTTCAGATGAGACGTATAAGACTCGCAAACCACTGCTTTGTGCGGTATTACCGATGGCATGCAGCAGGTGAGTTTTACCAAGACCGACCCCACCATAGAGGAAGAGTGGGTTATAAGCTCGCGCCGGGTTTTCGGCAACTGCCATGCAGGCGGCATGAGCCATACGATTGGACGCTCCAACGACAAAATTATTAAATGAATAACGACCGTTGATTGGGGTAACGAATGGGCTTCCCTCTGCAGGGGTGTTGTTGAAGGAATCGTCGTTTATTACCGGGAGATTTGTTTCTCTTTCGACCTGGTCTTTGTGCCAGACGATAAACTGAACACTGATGGGCTCATTCATAATGCCGGTCAAATGGCGGGTAATGGTGCTGGAAAGGCGGCTCTCCAGCCAATCACGAGCATACGCATTTTGCACACCGATGGTAAAAGTTTGATTTTCATACTTTACCAGTTCGGCGCTGCGTACCCAGGTGTCGAAAGAGGCTTTCGACATTTCCATTTGAAGTTGGCTGATGAGATTTTGCCATGCTTGGTGAGTGTTCATAAACGCATTCTCCTCCTTCAGTCAAAATGAGCAAGTCCGGTTATCCCTAAAAGGTAATGGGTAAGTAAGCCCACTGCAAAAAAACAGTGGGTGATTGTGGTTCCAATAACTTAAATTGTCTTTAGCCCAAAGGGCTGGATAATTTCTTTAGGGAAAGCCCCGATTACCAAGATCATTCTATCAGAAAATAAGAGCATGAACAAGAAGATTACCTTACGGTTGCTTTAAAGAATCATAAACTTTAAGAAAATTAATGTTAAAGAAAGCGGGGAATTAAGCAATGGATGCTGGTTGTTTGGGAACGATATCTACCCCATACATATGGGGGTAAGCCTGCTGACTTGCAGCGTATATGTTGGTTTAACCGATTTAAAAAGCGCTTACCCCCCAGATATAGGCGGTTTCCAAAATTTTCTGAGGTTGTTCATTTGCTGAATTTAAATGAGCGGAGGTTTGTTCCTGAATCAAAAATGGTGAGTTTTCTTTAACAATTGAAGGTAGAAGGTTAATGGAAGGTTGAGCAATGTCTAAGCTGTAACTAGTAATGAGTAATAAGGGAGATAGGTCGCAGACGCTGCTTACTACATTTCCACAATTCCAGATCATGTTTGCTTTGTATTCTTTTAGAATGCGGAGTTGTGTTCCTGGTTTTGAACTATGCGCTGTCACTTTGCATCATTGCGGCAGCTCGCTGGGCAATTTCTACGGCAAAATTTGTTCCGCGATCCCAAGGGTAAACTTGACTCATGCTGGCAAAATAAAGGCCCTTGATAGGGGTACGAATATCAGGGATGTTTTTCGAGTGATTCAGCAGCGGAACCGGTTGAGCGTAAGCTGCCCGGTTAAGCCAGCTATGATTGACCCAATCCAATGAGAAATCCGGATTTATTCTTTGCAAGCTGGGCAGGAATCGCTCTAAAAGCTCTTCTTTGGTGAGTTTAAAATACTCATGGTCAGTTTCCAGATAATCACCACAATAGAGGATGGTTTCGCCCCCAAAGTGTTCTTTGGGAAGGAAATTGGTATGTTCCACCAGAGCAAGGAAGGGAAAGCCGGCCTTTTTGGGTAAATTATACCAATAGTAGCCTTCCTTGGAGAGCTGGTGCTTGATGGAAAGGATCAAAACCACCGCGCCAATGCTCTTAAGATTCAGTAAACCAGCCAGATATTGTTCCGGTAATGAAGGTGCCATTTTTGACATTAATTTGGGAGATGTGGTGACCAGACATTGATCGAATAGATCAACGGCATCTTGGCTATGGATAGCGATCTGATGGTCTGCAGTTCTCTCGATTAAAGCGACCGGCCGATTGAGATGGATTGAGACGCCTCTTTTTGTCAGGTCAGCAGCAAACAGGTCACAAAAGGCTTGAAAACCACCTTCAAAGGTCCCCAGGCGGGTGGTACGGGCTTTTAAGCGAGCCCACATCCAGGCCATGTTGACCTGTTTGGCATAGCGTTCGCCGAATTTGCCAACCAGCATCGGCTCCCACATTTCTTCAAATACCTTATCGCCGGCATACTTGCGCATCCATGCTTCGACGGTGTATTTCTCAAATTGTTTCCAGTTATTGGATAGGCGCAGGTACAATCCGACCAGGCCGAAGCGAATCTTGTTAATGCCCCAACCGAGACCGGGATAAAGTAAGGCGGATAAAATTGAATCAAAGGGATAAAATTTTTCCTTATAATACATGACCGTTTTCGGGAGAGGGAAGATAACCTTGTCACTCCAACCGAGTTCATCAATTAATGGCAGCATATATTTATCAGATTGGAACCAGTGGTGGTAAAAATGTTCCACTGACCAATCCCAATTTGGCTGTTTGAATCCGGAAGCAAGCCCGCCGACATGATCTGAACCTTCAAAAATGGTAACTTGATGACCGTTTTTTTGCAGCTCATGGGCAGCAGTTAAACCAGCGATGCCAGCTCCGATCACAGCGATTTTCATAATATTTCTCCTGTCTGCAATGGTAGTTCTTCACTTTCAACTTTCTGGTCGTGTTTGAGCTGTTGTACTTCCTTGGAACCCATCCGTAATGGTTGTCGCAGGTAATAATATGCTCCTAAAGCAGTAATTGGAAACCAGAGGGCAGCGTGCAGCACCAGCGTGTATCCGGCAGCAATTGCTGGGGCAACCCCATAGGCACTTAACAAAGCGATCCCTGGTGCGTCAAAGGTACCGATATAACCGGGCGCGGAGGGAATGGTGGTCGCCAGGTTGACAATGCCGTTCATCAGCATTAAGGCAAAGAAAGAAACCTGAAAATCGAAGGCGTGCATCACAAACCAATATTTCCCTGTCTCGAGCAGCCAAATGAGAACGGTGGTAAAAAAGATCATCAGTGCTTCTTTGGGTGAGCGTAGCGCTTCGAGCCCACTTAGAAAGCGGATGGTGATATCCAGAACCTTTTCACGAATTTTTAAAGGTAGCAGATGGTTGATCAGCCAACGCACTATTCTTTCGGTTACCAGTGGAAACATGGCTGCCAGTAAGAAAAACACCAACGCACTGAAAAAAATGACAGAGCCCCAAATGGCAATCTGCTGGATGCTGCCGACAAACCCGGACGTGACAGTTAATTTCGCCAGCTCGGAAAGATTAAGGAAAACAAAGGCCAGCATGACGACCCCATCGAAAATGCGCTCTACGAAAATGGTTGCCAGCGAAGCCGAGATGGGGACACTTTCGCGTTGTTTTAGGATAACTGAACGCAGAACTTCACCGGCGCGGGCAGGATAAATGTTGTTTCCCATGTAACCAATGGTTACAATCGGGAACATTTTTTGGGTGGATATTTTCTTAAGGGGTCGTAAGAGATAATGCCAGCGCCATGATCGTACCCAAACCCCGACGAAGTAGACAGCGATACCGGGCAAAAGCCAAAAATAGCGGGCACCTTGCAAAGCTTGCCAGACCTCACCCAGTTTTAAACCTCTTAGTGAGAAGTACAGCAAGACGGCACTGATTAGAATTCCCAGCCAAAGTTGCCAACGTTTCATTTTCAAGATTGTACCATGAAGGCTATTTTCAGAGGTGCTTTATCAATCGAGCCAGTCGCTATTATCAGGTGAGCAGGAATAAGTTTTAGTGCCTATTTTGACATACAGCGGATTATATCCACCCGGATCAATAACAGTGTATTTTTGCCAGGTCGTTTGACGGGCTGCCAGCAGGGAAAAGGCTTTATGGTCTGAATAATTAAAGCCCTGCCATGATACTTTTTCTTGTCTGCTGAATTGATGCCAGCGACAAACCAATGAGGCTGTGCTCGGTTCTGCAATAACGGGATTGCTGCTTTGAGATGCCCGCAAAATTACCGGCAACGCATCATTGCTTAGCTGCAGCAGGTAGTTATAGTCAAGGGCATAACCTTCCTGAGAGGAGAGGGTGGCGCGCTCGATATTCTTGCCGGCAATGAACCCATCCACGTTGACAAAAACCAGCGTAGCGACAAAGCCTACCGCGCCAAACAATAAGACTAGAGCAACGCGGCTTTGGCGCTGGATGATTTCGAGAATAATGAGTGCTAGTATTAATGCTGCCAACCATGGGATGAACAAAGTTGAGTACGTTCGCAGACGGGAAAAGCCATAGGCAGCCTCATATAAGGCCAAACGTTGAAACCCTGAGAACAAGATCACCAACACCTGGATAAACAACAAACCGGCCAGCCACGAGAACAGCCGGGTTTGACCGCTTGATTTTCGCGTGGTAATTGTGTTGAGCGCTAAATATAACAAGACACTGATTACAGCTACCATCACCAGTTCATTAAAGCCTTTGCGGGCATATTCTGAATATGTAAAACCCGTCGCGCTGATGTTCGACTGCCCCCCAAAAAAGTAACGAAACTGAACAATCAGAAAGACCAGGAAGAGAATATTGACCATTGCCAGAACAACGCTCGTTTCAGTATTCCCAAGAAAAGTTTTTATGAACGGCTTATTGGGATCCGGTTTTTGCTGCTTTCCCGGTGGGTTGAGTGCATACAGCAGTACTCCGCTAAATAAATAAGCAAATAAAAGGATGTAGAAAAAGCGGAATAGATACTCCGCCAGATTTTCAATTTTAAATAATTCCAAAAATTTCTGCATTCCCTGATTAAAAATCGGATCAGCCGAAGCCAATAATGCAGATAGGATCAGGATGACCGGCAAGGCCAGCGCGATTCCACGAACGATCGACCAGATGGGTTTTCCCGTTTTACTTGCTTTTTCAAGTTGTGAATCTGTTTTTTCAGAAACCTGGGTGTCTTTTGAGGGGAAAACCAGTTCCCAGGCTTGTGTGAAAGCTGCTGCGAATAATTTGAGCAACTGGCTGACATAATCGACAATTCGAAACCACCACCAATATCCATGCCGGTAGGTGGCGGCAGTCAGCATTAATAATAGAAATGAAGCGCTTGAGGAGAGGAAGCGGGTTAGTGGTTCAAGGCGAAAGAAAGCGCCCAGTGAAAACAAGAATGAAAGAAGCGCCAAAAAGATTGTCTGCCCGGCTGGTTTAACTTTCTCGATAAAACCGAGGATGAATAGCAACAGCAAGGCCAGAGAAATCCAAACACTAAAAGCCACGCCAAAAGGCTTGTTGAAGAAAAGCAAGTCAACAGCCCATGCAATGATCAAACCAGTCAACAAATATCGGGAAGAATATTTTTTCATTATGCTCCTGAGGGGCTTACATCACAGCGACAAGCGAGACGATCCAGGAAATGATCAGAATTGCTGCCATGATGCCAAACAGAATCTGATTTCGGCGTCTGCGCCGGTCTTCCACGCTAATCCGCGGGGTTGGTTTTGGGTTCTTTTTTTTGCTCATGTAAAATCCTCCGTAAATATAGTTCTTTCCAACTTGCTTGCACTATCAATTGTGAATTAAAAGACTATCAAACCCTATCATTTGCTGGCAAAATCTGCCTATTTTGGCATTGTTGATGAGTAAGTAGTTGATTGGTAATTAGTTGAGTGGTAAATAGTTGAGTGGTAAATAGTTGATTGGTAATTCGTTGAGCGGGATGAAACATACTTTGCATAGATATTGAATTTCTTAAATTCCGTGCCGCAACCAAGGTCAGCTTGTGTTTCCTCTTTGTTTGCTTTTTGGTAAGGGACTGAAAGGAAATTTGTTTACTGATCATTTTTTGTGAACTTTCTAATTTAATTGTACCGCATGCGTATACCGGATCACGCATAAAAAAACCCGGGATTGACCGGGTGTTTTGTTTTTGTAATGGTATCCTCTGGCTATGATTTTTTATCGGTATCAGATGGTTTGGGATTCTCGCTCTTACTTTCTGTTTTGGGCACTTCGCTGGCAGGGGCAGGGCTGCTTTTTTCTTCCGCATGCGACTTGCTCGTTTGTCCGGATGGAGACCGGTTATCTGTGGCATAAAACCCCGATCCCTTAAAGACAATACCTACAGGCGTATAGATTTTATGGATGCCTTTTTTCCCGCATTCAGGACATATTTTTAGAACAGGGTCAGAAAAGGATTGTTTTTTATCAAATTGTACACCGCAGTTATCACAGCGATATGTATAGATTGGCATAAACGACCTCTAACACAATAACAAATCTTTCAATCCCGAATTGTAACACTTTAAAAGGAAAAGACAAGCACAGCCGGGTAGAATTAATAAAACTCTGACATAATTGGTCATATTTTTTTGAAAGAAGAGTTGAAGAGACGGAGATGTGGAAATAGGATTAATTATTAAAAACTGGAAGTCTTACAAACAACTTGAAGACAAAAAATGTTTAATGAACAGAAATGATTTTTGCATTTTGATGCACTGGGCATTGTTTTCTTGAAATTTGAAGTAGTATACTTAGGATGAACAAGACTCAAGGATTAATCGCGAAATGATTAATAGTAGCAATTCAACTTACATGCAAGTAACGCTTTTTTCCGGATATCTGGAGGAAGAGGTGTTACTGTCGTGTGTTAATGGCTACTTGAGTCGATTGATTAAGATCCAATCAGATAAATTAAAAACGGCTGGTTGAGATGATTGAAAAAGTAAGTGCATTCATCCTCCGGCCATCAGCATCAGGGCCGGAAATATTGATATTTGATCACCCCTACACGGGTATGCAAATTCCAGCCGGGACCGTTGAAGTTGACGAAACGCCTGAAAATGCTGTTTTGCGAGAAGTTCGCGAAGAAACCGGTTTAAAACAACTTTCCATTGTAGAGAAAGTGGGGGTGGATCATCAATTCAATAGTGCAAATGAGGCGATTCTGACTCAAACCATGCGCTGCCTGGGTTGGCCGGCAGCGACGGCTCAGCGAATTGGCCCCCTCTTTACACGCGGGATGCATTTGCAAACCTTCGAGCGAAAAGTCAATTTTACGCACATTCGTTACAAAGAAACCGATTTTAATCAGACTCCCGCAAAAACTCTTTTGGAAGTTGATGGCTGGCTGCCGAGTGAGTTTCTCACCCGCGAATTCCAGCGTCATTTTTACGTGATCGCCTGTGAGGAGGAAACAAAACCAAGCTGGTCTTATCAGGGGGATGGTGGGTTGACTTATTTTTTGCGCTGGGTGGCTTTGGAACCCAAGCCACAGTTATCCGGAAACCAGATTGAATGGCTGCGTTATTTGGGTAATCGTTGATAGAAATCACAATGCGGTCTTAGCAAGCAGCGTTCGCAGGCAGGTTTACGGGCATAACATATTTCTCTTCCCAACCGTATCAGATTCAAATGTGCCACCCCATAGGTTTCCGGCTTAAATAAAGTGGCCAGATGCTGATGGGCAGCTTCGACTGTCATTTTCTCCGGACGCAGACCCAGCCTGCCGGTAACGCGGTAGACATGTGTATCGACTGGAAAAGCGGGCATCCCGAGCGCAAATTGCATGACAATGGCTGTGGTTTTTGGGCCGACCCCTTTGAAACGAGCCAACCAGGCACGTACTTCTGCAGGTGGCATTAATTTCAAGAATTCCAGGCTGAGATCTCCGCGTTCCCGGTAGATCTGCTGCAGCACAGATTTAATGTTTGCGCCTTTCTGGTTGGCCAGGCCGGCTGGCCGGATCAGATTGATAATTTCTTCAAGATCCGCCGTCCGAACTTGTTCCCAATCATGAAAGTGATTCTTTAGGGCATTAAAAGCGATATCGCGGTTACGATCATTGGTGTTTTGAGAGAGAATGGTTGAAATTAGCTCATCCATGGCATCCAGTGCTAACCGCCATTCAGGCAGACCAAATCTTTGCAATAGCAACTCGTAAATTATGTGGGCTTTCTGCAGCAAAGCTTTGTCTGGGTTTGGAATGGCTGCATTCATAGCGATGGTTTATATTTCCAGGCAGTCCGAAAATCTAACCGGAAGACTGGTTGAAGCATGCCTACCTCGATCTTGCGGTAATTTATAAGTGGGCGCCGATCAAAATTGGCCAGTTGTTCAAACTGGGCTGGCGATAAAGCGCCTAATTGGCGTAGTACCTCCAGACTCATTAACGGACGAGCTCGTTCTTTGGGATCCCCATCTGCCACTTTCATTGCAATTCCTAGAGCAGGGCTATCCTGTGCGATTGCCCCAGGCAACAGCCCAATGATCTGATAACCTTCCGCGCCTCTTTTGGAAATAATTTTTCCTTGTCCGATCTGCATCAGGCGTGTATCAAAGATTCCCTCTCCTGCGACCATTTGTGGGAATTGTGTCATGGCGCTCGTAATGGTTTTACAGGCGGCAGCGCGGGTAGGTGAGAGCTTTTGTGGGTCACATAAACGTGCGATTCCCAGCGCTGAGTTATACAATGGCAGCGCGAAAACCGGGGCAGAGCAGCCGTCAATACCGATATGAATTGCATCAGGATCCATATTCACCATTTCAGAGAAAGTGTTAATGACGGTTTGCTGAACCGGATGTGAGGGTTCAAGGTAGTTCTCTTTTGGCAGGTTTCGTAAAACAGCCTGTGAAAGGAAGCCGGTGTGCTTGCCCGAACAATTATGGCGGTTTGGTGTTGGTTCTTCACCACGGAACAGCATGGCATCTGCGGTAGCACGATTACTGACCGGGTGGGTACCACATAACAGATCGCTTTCAGCCACACCGGTTTTGGCTTGGATCTCTTTGACCACTCGTACATGTTCATCACTGCCCTCGTGGGAAGCACACATCAGCGCAATTTCCTGCAAAGTCAAGTTAAAGGCTTCCACCCCACCATTTTCAACTAACGGCAAAGCCTGAAGAGGTTTGGAGGAGGAGCGCATATACGCGATCAGTCCTGGATCACCGAGTGAGGCAACCAAAGTGCTCTGGATTGTAACAATGGCTATGGCAGCAAAATGAACCGATTCATCCAATGCGGCTCGGGTTGCAACTACTGCCGGAGAAAATGAGCCAGGAGAACACAGGTTGCTTTGGAGATCCGCAGTGCTCGTTGTTTTCATTGGCTTTCCCGACGGGAACTTTTATCAAGAAATCTGCGGCTGTAATTATTCTGCAACCCATAAGCCAACCGTTTGGCAAACAGTTCGTATTGATCAGGTTGAATACCAGGTATTCGTTTCATTAAGCCGGGCACCAATTTGCTGACGGAATCGAGGCTGCCTTTGAATGATGCCAGATCTAATAACTGGTCGTTGGCGAGGTTAAGAAAGATAATTTGGTTATGAATGTCTTCCTGGGTCAGTAATCCATTGCGACCGCCAACAAAGATATATTCCTGATACTTTGGGCTTTGTAAGTGTTCCAGGTGGCTGATCCACAATGGAAAATCGGCGTAACCGAGAAAAGGGGTTTGCTGGCTGACGACCGCATCACCCAGAAAGAGAATTTTTTCTTCGATCAACTCAACCCAAATACAGCCTTCTGAAATGCCAGGTTTATGTTCAATGCGGATCGGTCTTTCATCCCAATGTACGATCATTTGGTCACTGAAAGTAATGTGAGGAGTCCCCCAACGGATACTTCCGAGTCCGTTAAAGCTTTCCCACTCTGCACCGGCATCAATAGTCTGCGCCTTGATTGAGGCAGGCCGGTTTTGAAAGGCACTGGCAGCATCCAGGTGACTGACAATGGTGCATTCGAGTGCTTTGGCGCCCATTGTACGATCCATATGGGCATCCAGTTGAATTAACATGCGCGCAACACCGCCACTTAAGTTTAACAATGCCGATCTCCAGGAGCGGGAATCATCCTGGCGGAAAGGGGAATCAACCAGAATCAAACCATGCTTACGGCCAATGGCGCCCAAAGTAACCCCGGGGTATTGGGTTTCAATAAATATGTGTTTTGAGATTTCTTGCATGAATACCTCTAGGTATTGAGAATGGCAGGTTGCTTTAATGGGAGCAGAATGTTAAATTGACTGCCGTGACCGCTGGTGCTTTCCACCCAAATTTTACCACCATGCGCATTTACGGCCAGTTTACAGAATGCCAGACCAAGTCCAATCCCTTTTGGAAATTGTTTGGCCTGTAAACGGGTAAATTTATTAAAGATGCGGTCACGGGCTTCATCAGGAATGCCGGGTCCGGAGTCTTTTATCCAGATTAATAACTGTTTGCCTTCACGCTGGCAGCCAATTTCAATTTTGCCTTCCATTGGAGAAAATTTTATGGCGTTTTCCAATATATTAACAACAACTCGCTTTAACATACTTTCATCTGCTTCAATTCTTGGAATTCTGGCTGGAAGGACTTGAACGATGGTTTGATGCTTGCTGGTGCTGATTGGTTCTACGGTCTCGACCGATTCAATAATGAGAGCTTTGGGTGATATCGACTTCAAATTGGTAATTGGTTGGCCAGATTCGAGACGTTTAATGTCCAGCAAAGAATTGATTAAGCGCTGCATGCGCTCAGTTGAACGCACAGCAATTTGAAAGACTGGTTTAATTTGGCCGTCATCCGGGGGAAGGAGAACATTTAGTATATCCAGGCTGGACACAATGTTGGCCAACGGTGAGCGTAAATCGTGATAAATCATGGCCATCAGGTCTTCACGCAGGCTGTCGAGTGCTTTTCTTTCAGAAATATCGCGCACGATCCACTGCAAAACTTCCTGATTGTTAATCATAACTTTACGGACATGGATTTCCACCGGTATTAATTTTTGTGCCAGACATTCCATTTCAGATTCATAATTTGCTGTTTTACCCGCAACCAGGTGGATGAAGTCTTCACCAACCTCTTGCCAGTTGATGGTATGAAAATCGCGCATATTATAAACGTTCTGAGTGTTGAGAATGCCGACACATTCGCGACCCTGACGATTGACTTCATAAATTTTGCCATGTAAATCCGTAATAAAAATGGGATCGATGCTGTCTTCAAACAATTCCTGATAGCGTTGATTGCTGGCCTGAAGGGAATCAAAAAGGGCTGCATTATGAATGGTCATCCCTGCCAGATCGCCGATCGTTTGTAGCAAGGCAAATTGCTCTTCATTAAAATAATTTGGCTGTGGATGCACGATGGTTAATACGCCAATCAATTGATCTCTGGCTTTCAGAGACAGGCACATTGCTGATTTCGCACCGCTTTTTTCAACAGCGTCATCCGGCCTTTGCAGCCAACGCTCGTCGTGGCTGGTATCTGCTATCCACACCGGCTGCTGCGTCTTCATTACTCTACCGGCCAACCCTTTTTCTAAAATGGTGGTAGCCTGTTCTTTAGTGGTCGGAACGATGCGGCTGCCTTCGGTGATGATGACGCTTTCGATTGGCTCCTGGTTGGCATTGATAGCGATCAGGCTACCCCGTTCTGCACTTACATTTTGCATTGAAAGCAAAATGACTTTGCTAAGTGCTTCCCGCAATTCAAGAGTGGTTGCCAGTTCACGGCTGATCGTAAGCAAAAGCTCTAGCGAAGATTTGGTTTGATCAAGATTCATAAGGCCTCTTAATAATTGCTGAAAACACAGAGTGCAACGTAACTTTGGGTTCAATAAAAATGTGAAATTGGTCGATTGAGTCCTTTTTCATTGGTGTTTTAATTCTCATACTCACACCTCAGCATTAGACCTGCCCTATCCGCTGTATGCAACGATTCTAAGTTGAAGAGCGATTGTATTTATATTGTATTTGTTTTTGGAGGGTTCTTCTTAACAAAAGAGCTGCCTCGATTTTAGAAAGGAGTATCTAGAAGGTAGTATAGCATAAAAGCGTTTGTTGATTTTTGTCATACGCGTGTATATTTAGCTTGTCTCGTTGTAGTCCGGATTGCATCACAGCGCGGGCAGCTGTTGCGCGAGCACAACAGCGCTTGTGGGTCTTCGCGAATAATGCCCATACCCTTCGCCATCATTTCTGCCAATGGGATGGCTTTGATTTCAGCACCATTTACAAAGACAGTGCGGGTTAAACTTTTCAGTTCCGCATCCAACTGCGTGAAACCATCCGAGCAGCCCGGGTAGCCTGGGCAGGATACAACGCCAGATTCAGTAAGTGCCCAACGTGTGAAACTTTTTCTGCCGGCCAGGTGTTCCGCCAGATGGATGCTGGTATTGACACTCTGATCCACTCCCGCCAGAATAACCCAGCCCTCTGCATTCATGAGATATTCGATGGGAGCAAAAGGTGTCTGTAAGGTTTGGGAGGTGAGCGCTTTATAGACGCCAATTCCGCTAAATGAGAGGATTGGGTGTCTGGATCTGTGGGCTTTTGGATGACGGCGCATAGTTTCGGCCACATCCCCCATCAGGGAATCGACCGGCATACTTTTTTCAAATATTTCTGCCATGCGGTTCAGATTTTTGCCCTGACCGTATTGCAAGCCATTCAATGGCGGGCCGATTTCCGGAATGATCATGGTTTTAAAGGTAAAAGCTGGCATCATAACGCGCGGAAAAATTGCAAGGAGAACGCCTAACAAGGTAGCGGCTCCTCCGCGGATATTACCAAAAGCGGAGAGCGAGGTGTGTACAATGACAGGTTTTTGCGGTTCAATGGATAATTTCCGAAAGCCGGTCATAAGATCGTGGTATGAAACCAAGCAGGAAACCTCCCAATTCTTTGTTGTAACTTTACATAAATTAATTATAGGTTATAAAGCTGTGTTGAATAGCAGCCACTCTGATGGGAGGTTATTCCCTCAAAGCTTCGAAATGATTATCCAATGTATCATTTCAAAAATTAAGGTCAGGGTGTTTTTAGGCGGGCGATCACCCGCCTAAAATACACCTTAACTCCGTTTTATTGAATAGAACTTATCAAATTTATAATTTGTGCTTATCAGGGAAGTGAAGGCTGACAGAGTGGAATCGGCGCAGGATCATTTTTTGCATTTACCTGCATTCCAAAATATTGCGAGGGATCAAGCGTGTTTTCAATTTCCAATTCATTCAAGTAGTTGCCCTGGCCGTCATCTTTGACGATTGAGAAGTGCAGGTGCACGCCGGTAGGAGCAGCGTTTGTGCCGGAGTAATTGCCCTGATAACCTAATAATGTGCCCGCTTTAACGAACATTTCAGCTGTTCCAGGCGGGAAATCATCAACTATGAACGCCTTTCCATTCGGATCTGCCATATGGGTGTAATAGGTCCAAATTTGATTTTGCGGATGCAAAGGATCATGCGAAATGCGAATGATGACGGTCGATTTCCAGCCAACTTCACGGGTCAGATAGCCATCGGCCGCGGCGTAAACAGGCGTCAAACCGGCTTCGCTGCCCCCGAAAATGTCCAGTCCCTGATGACGATGCCCCGGGCGAAATGAATCATCCCAGAGATAGCCCACAAAACCATGCGTAGGAAAGGTAAAGGGTGCATCATCACATTGTTGTAATGCTTGCATAGCCCATTCGGGGTGGTCTTCAGGATGGCGAATCCATTCGATAACTTTAGCGGAACGGTTGGAGGTCTGCGAGCGCAGGACGAAATAGTAGAAGGCGAATGCAGCCGAAAAGATAACCACCAGGACTAAGGCTACCCAGAAATACTTTTTCATGCACTGATTTTGGCCAGCATCGTCCACGGACCGGTCCAGTAAACCTGAACTGGCAGCAATTTGCCGAGTAAATCTTGATCGCTTTCTACAAATACGAGCTTATTGGTTTCTGTACGCCCACGCCAGCGGCCCTTTTTGCTTTTTCCTTCAAACAGCACCGGGATGGTTTTATCCAGGTAACCCGCATGAATTTGGGTGACAATTTCGGTTTGCAATTCTTCGAGGGCGCGGAAACGGCGCCATTTTTCTTCATCCGGTACATCGTCCGGCATACGGCGCGCAGAGACGGTGCCCTCACGAGGCGAGTATCTCGCTAGATGAGCGACATCAAGTTTCAGATCGGCCAGCAGGTCGTATGTATCCTGGTATTGGGTTTCTGTCTCTCCGGGGAAGCCGACGATAATATCGGTCGCAATGGATACACCTGGAATTCTTTCACGAATTTGTGCCACCAATTCGCGATATTGAGTGTTGGTGTAACCTCGGCGCATGTTTTCTAAAACCTGATCGTTACCGGCTTGAATCGGGACTTCGATATGGGGCATCGCCTTGGGATAATTGGCGACCGTGTCCAGTAATTCAGTGGTCATATAGTTGGGATGTGAAGTCAAAAAGCGTATGCGTTCAATTCCTTCAACCGTATGTAAGCGCCGGATCAGACCACCCAGGGTAGGGTAATCTGGGTCATCCTTGCCGTAACGATCAACAATTTGGCCCAGGAGCGTGATCTCTTTAACGCCCTGGCGGGCCAATGATTGCGCTTCTTGCATGATATCCTGTGGTGGTCGGCTCTTTTCAACACCGCGGCGATACGGGATGATGCAGTAGGTACAGGCATGTGAACAGCCCAGCACGACTGAAACGAAACTTGAAACGAGATTGTCCTGAACAGCATCTGGCAGAACCAGGTCGCCATCCATAATGGCAAAGCGCGTTAGGGTTTCATCCAGCTCATGCAGGCGTCCCTCTTTCTCGAGCAAATGCTTCACCAACGGTTCCGGGTCGGAAGGCGGTGAAAAAACATCGACGTAAGGAAAACGCTTCTGAAGAACATCAGTGTTTTTAATCCCAACCATGCAGCCCATCAGGTTGATTATCAGGTTGGGGTTTTCATCTTTTAGAGGCCGCAGAGAACTCAAACGGCCAACAGCTTTGTCTTCGGCACTCTGGCGAACAACGCAGGTATTCAAAATAATTACGTCTGCATCATTGGCTTTACCAGTATCGTGGTAACCCATTTTCTCAAGTGCAGAAGCGACTCGCATGGAATCTGCCACATTCATTTGGCAGCCTTCAGTCCAAATATGATATTTCATAGGCCAAATTATAACAACATTTTGGATAAAAAGACCACTGAATTACTCCGATTTGAAATATTTATATGATATTAAATGAGGTTTTGCCTGTATTTTTTCGAAAATTGGAGGCAGAGTGTTTTTAGGTGGGCGATCATGAGTCTGAACACACTCCTCTACATTGTTTTATTGAAAAGATCGTTTTGCTGTTAGAATCGACGGAATGAACAGCAAACAGTTAATTAAAAAATTTTGGCCGGCAGCGATTGTAGTTGCCTTGGTGCTAATCATTGGGGTTTTTCTTACCCCTGGTATGCAATCACGCCTTCTGTGGCGCTGGGAAGTAGTCCGTACCTATGTGAATGGCGTTATCCATCCGGTTTCTCCCATCCCGACAGCCAACCCCGGCAGCATAACGCTTATCGCACCGCAACCAACGGCTACGCAGATTGGCATAACCGCGACAGCATCCACAACTCAATCGACACAGTTTCCAACACAAGCTACAGCTGAACCGACGTCCAACCCAACCGCTATTCCTCAAACCGTGATCCTGGATACGCCACCGTATGAAAAGCAGGATATTAACAATTGTGGTCCGGCCACATTGGCAATGTATCTGCGTTATTATGGCTGGAAGGGTGATCAATTTACCATTTCGGATGTAATCAAACCAATTGCACAGGACCGCAATGTCAATGTGGAAGAATTGGATTATTACACCAAGAATTACGCTGGTTGGCTTCAGACCATTTATCGTGTCGGGGGCGACCTGGAATTAATAAAGAAGCTTTTGGCAGCAGGCGTTCCGGTGATGATTGAAGAAACTTTCCATTTTGATGAAAACTTTTGGCCAAACGATGATCGTTGGGCCGGCCACTATCTGTTAATTAATGGTTATGATGATCAAAACCGCAAGTTCCTCGGCCAGGATTCATTTGCAGGTGAGAATAAATGGTTTGATTACGATCTCATTGACCGCCAGTGGCAGGCTTTTAACCGAGTCTACATTCTGGTGTATTTACCGGAACAGGAAGCGACCATCCAGGCGATTCTGGGAGATAACTGGGATGTGGATAAAAACCGTCAGAATGCATTGGATATTGCCAAACAGGAAACTGAATCTGATCCGCAAAACGTGTACGCCTGGTTTAATCTGGGCAGTAACTATGTTTATTTTGATGAGAATAATTTCGCCACTCAGGCATATGATAAAGCGCGTCAGATTGGATGGCCTCAGCGCATGCTGCGCTATCAGTTTGGACCATTCCTGGCTTATTTTCACTCCTTAAGGACAGATGATTTGATGTCGCTGGTGGATTACGCGCTGGAACGCACCCCGAATTCAGAAGAAGCGCTGCTTTGGAAAGGCTGGGGGTTGTATCGCTTGGGCGATAAACAAAAAGCGATCGAGTCATTTCAAGCGGCATTAGCAGCGCACCCAAACTATCTGGATGCACAATATGCTTTGGATTATGTCAATCAAAATTAACCGGGGAGGGATATGAATAAAAAAGGGGTTGCTCTGATCGCCATTATTGTGATGATACTGGTAGTCATCTGCTGTTGTTGTTTGCTCATCACTGGAGCCGCGGTCCTATGGATGGCTCCCGTCCAAGGCGTAAACGCGCTGACTGAGACTGCTCCGGTAAAGACCCCCATTCAGCTTCCGTATGTAACCAGGCAAGCGCCCGAAAGCATGACCGCCACGCCATCTGCCCAGGTCCCGAGTGAAGGTTCGGGTGATTTGCTGCCGGCAAAAGTGAGCGCAGAGATGGAAAAAATTGAATCCCAGGTGATGGAATTGCGCGGGATACGTTTGCAAGGCGAGATTACCCGAAAATTGATGACTACGGAGCAACTGAACGAACAGGTGATGGGTGATTTTTTCGCTGATTATGATGAGGAGGAGAATCGCCGGGATACTATCATCCTCAATCTGTTCGGATTATTGGAAAAAGATTATGATTTAAATGCCATGTTTGTCGATTTGTACAGTGAACAAATCGCAGGTTATTATGATAACGAAACCAAAGAAATGGTGGTGGTGGCTGATGATGCTTTTGGCGGCCCTCACCGGATGACTTACGCGCACGAGTTTACCCATGCCCTGCAGGATCAAGCTTATGATTTAAGGGATGGTTTGGGCTTGGATGATCAAAACTGCCAGCTTGATTCGGAGTATTGCGCGGCGGTGCAGGCGCTGGTCGAAGGGGACGCCACCCTGACGGAAACACTTTGGTTTGCAAAATATTCTACTTTCAAAGACAAAAAAGAGGTTTTTCAATACTATAACAGCTATGAGAGCCCGGTATATGATACAACGCCTCTTTTTCTACAATCGGATTTTTTGTTTCCTTATGATAAAGGGCTGAATTTTGTGCAGACCTTGTACGATCAGGGAGGAATGGCAGCTGTAGACCAGGCTTATGGCAGTCCTCCCGTATCAACAGAGCAAATCTTACACCCTGAGCGCTATCCGCAGGATGTGCCGTTAAAAATAGAGATTGCAGATCTTGATGACATACTCGGTTCAGAGTGGCAAAAAATTGATGATAATACTCTGGGAGAGTGGTACACATACCTGTTACTCTCTCAATCGTACGAGGCAAACTGGAATGTTGCGGTTGATGCAGCCGAAATGGCTTCTGAAGGTTGGGGCGGGGATCGCTACGTTGTCTATAACAACCCTACGACTGATGAAAATGTGCTCGTTTTCCGCAGTCAATGGGATACGGACGCGGATGCTACGCAGTTTTGGGATGAATTTGTAACATATGGCAGCCAGCGCTGGGGATCCCCTGAGCCGGATCAGAGCGACTTCTTGCGCTGGGATAGTGCCGAAAGTATTGTGGTGGTTGCTCGTTATGAAGACCAGATTTTGTGGATGATGGCACCGGATATGAAACTTTTGCAAGAAATCTGGCGTCAATTCCCCCTTTTTATTTCCGGGTGAAACATGGGATTGGATCTAGATCGAATTGAGGGACTTTGTTTTGATGTAGACGGCACGTTGAGTGACACCGATGATGTCTGGGTCAGCCGTTTTACCAATTTACTGGCACCTGTCAATTTTCTCTCTCCGCGTGGAAATCACCAGCGCCTGGCGCGCTGGTTGATCATGGCCTCGGAATCGCCTGGGAACGTGCTCTACGAAACATTAGATCGATTAAACCTCGATGATAAAATTACCTTTCTTTATCATCGAATGATCAAAAGCAATTTGGGATGCAAGCCGAGATTATTCTGGATGGTCAAAGGGGTATTTGAAATGCTGGCAACCCTGTACAGCCAGTTTCCGATGGCGATTGTAAGTGCCCGCGATGAGATGACGACCAATTTGTTCCTTGATCAGTTTAATATCACCCAGCTCTTTAAGAGCGTAGTCACCTCACAATCTTGCCGTTACACCAAACCTTTTCCAGACCCGGTCATAAAAGCAGCCACGGATATGGGTTTGCATCCACAGCAATGTTTGATGATTGGCGATACGACTGTTGACATTCGGGCGGGAAAAGCTGCCAGTGCACAGACAGTCGGCGTTTTGTGCGGCTTTGGAACCGAAAGAGAATTACGTCGAGCCGGAGCAGATTTGATTCTGGAAAGCACAGCGCAATTGAAGGATATTTTGGGAGAAAAGCGAAGGGGCTAACGGGTGCCTGTGTATTCGGGTTGGCAGAAAAAAAACTGATCGGAGACAGGGATAGCAGTGTGGGTAACAACTCAAATCCTGAAAAGTTCGCTAGAATTGCCACCGCAGAACCTGTAAGCCAAGGAAAAAATAGCAAAATTGGGTATTGACAATTCAATAATTCGTGCTACTATACATTTAGTATAATACATCTTTGGAATAATAGTATGGAAAAATGGATGATCAACTGCTTTCAACCTGGGAAGAAGTTTTTAAGAAGGGGCTGCTAAGTTTTTGGATATTGTTGCTTCTTAACGAACGAGAATCGTACCCATTTGAGATGAGAGATTTAATTGAATGTTCCAGTCAGGGGACAATTTCTGCCGATGCCAACAGTATTTACCGCGCTTTAAATCGCTTTGAAAAAGTGGGCCTGGTGAGCAGTAAATTAACTCATTCGGCCAGTGGACCTGACCGTCGCTATTACATGCTTACCACTGAAGGCTTATGTTTACTGGGACACTTTATTCAGAGAAATCTACTTGTTTTCCAGCAAGCAGATATTGTTGCACACATGCAATCCGTATTGGAAAAATTGGAAAAGGAAGGTGATTGATGAATGATGAACTGGAAGAGCGCTTATATCAATACAGATTATTTTTACCGATTTATTTAACCATTCAGGTGACAACATTGGTTCTGACATTGCTGCAATTGCCAACAACAATCACTTCTTATCGCGAACTCGGATATCAGTCTGTAGACCCCTGGCTGGGTTTATGGTTCGTTTTACTGATACTGGGTCTGAGCGTTGCAATCATCCTCGGGTTATTGTCTCCATGGCGAAAAATGCCTTTTGCCAGGCGAATGAATCTGATATTTGGGTATTTGGGTGCGGCCTGGACGGGACTGATCAGTCTGGGTTTTCATTTTTTCTTTCACCCGGCATATTTTTATTTTACAGCTGCTGCCGGCTTGGTCTGGTGGATTTCCTTCATGGTACTACGGAAAAATAAACGGTCACAGGAAATATTCCCGTAAGCGGAAATCAAAGCTTTTGAAAGTGTGTGTTGAAGATCCTTAAAGGATCGCTAAATGAGTCTTTTTACCTTGATTATCATAAAAATTTCGGACGTCTACAGAAACTCGGATTGCTCAAACAGTCAACTGATGCTTTCATGCGGTTTAGCCACAGGAGGCGGGGCGTAGACTTTCCTTACAAAATGAACTAAATGGTCATTCCAAACAGCCGTAACAGCGGGCGCCCGGCTGCCATGCCTGGCCAGGGGATGCCACCCAGCACCAGAATGAATGAAATGCTGAACCAGATGGCTGCCCGGCGAAACTTTTGAAGATCTGTAGCTGCTTTTTTAACCTGGCCGCTGCCGATATGAGCCAAAATTACCGCCAGAAGCATGATCATCCAGTGTTCTACGGCAAAGAAACGCAGTGCTGCTGTTGACATGATATCGCCGGCGGTCATCATGACACTGCCCCAGCCCTTGCTAAAAAACAATATTATCCCAATTAATATTTGTACATCAAACAAAATGATAAATATTGTTGTAAGCGTGCGATTCTGATCACTGTATACTTTCTTGCCAAACCAACCCTGAAAAGACTGTACTAACAAAATAATTGCGACCACGATAAAAACCCAGCGAGCGATATTATGTAAGGTAAGTAAAATTAGATTTATAAATGGCATTATTAACTCCTTATAATTCATTATTTTTAAAGAAATCTGCTATGCTTCAAACGAGAATCACACCAAATAATACTAATCAAGATAAACTAAGCTTAATCAAAGAGGTTAGTTTAAACCCCAATCTAACGATCAACTTGATCTGCTTTGATTGTACCTTTTGAACTGCTATTGTCTCAAGCTAAAGCGACCTTGAAGCTTGTACAGTCCATCTACACCCTCTATGATTTGACTTTTAATTATCAAACGCCTGAGTGAGGGGGGCACCCAAGCGTTTGATAAACCCTATTTTACTTGGATTCTGAAAAAATGCAAGGTTATCATCAGTAAATGATCACAACTGAGAACGATTCATTTTAATATCACGCCATTGGCCATTTAGCACAAAAAGATGATGATTTATCCATTTTTCGGTATACTGTACTATGAGGTTCTTTATTAATAATCCGGAACCGTTTGAAAGTAGAGTTTCGTAAATGGTGAGAATTGAGTATATTAATGAAATTCGTCCAAAGTTGGGTGATGAATTTAACCCCGGGCCATTTGTTGCCCGTACGCCCGCCATTGCCGAAGCATACCGTTGGGGAAAAGAGCTGCATGCCGGCCAAATGCGCTTGAGTGGTGAGCCTTATTTTGAAACGCACTGTGTTTGGGTGGCCGCTTTCATTGATAATCTCGCAGGCAATGAAGCCTGGACAATGGCAGCTTTACTGCATGACAGCGTCGAAGACCAGGATAGTGATATCAATCAAATCCGCAACCATTTCCCAGGCCCTTTGGGAGAAAAAGTAGCTTATATTGTCGATGGTGTTACCAAAATCAGCAATCCTCGTGATGGCAGTTCCCGTGATTTGGAAACCTTGCGTAAGATTGCTCGTTTTCAAGACCCGGGTGTCTTTCTGGTGAAACTGGCCGATAAAAGCCACAATGTAATGACACTGGAGCATATGCCAGAACAAAAGCGTTTTCGTAAGGCAAATGAGGCGATTCGGGCTTACGGTAAACTGGCAGGAATTTTGAATTGCTATCGCTGGCGGCGTTGGTTGGAGGATATGGCCTTTCCATACGCGGATGCAGAAACCTATGAATTTGTGCGCCAGAAAATCGATAGCGACCCGCGTTTGAACCAGCACTTTATTAATTCCAAACTTCACCAATTGGGTGGTGTGATGGAGGAGAACGGGTTTAATGGGACTGCTACGGTAACCGTCGATGGATACTGGCAATCGTGGCAAAAATTGCGGCGACTGGCGCGGTCCCGTCAGGCATCTATGAATACGTTTGAGGCGTTAAATGACCTAATCAGCTTTCGCCTGATATTGGATGACAATGATCCCATTAAATGTTATCAACTTCTGGCTGCTGTCAATCGCTTTTTTGGCCCCAATTTAGATCAGAACCATTTTGATGATTACATTGCTTGCCCTCAAAAAGGATACCGGGCTTTACAAAGCACTGCCTGGCTGCGTGGATATGGTGCCATCGAAGTGGCGATTGCCACCCAGGAGATGGAAGGTGAGAACACCTGGGGGATTATTTATGCATTGCGTCATGGTCAGGATATCAGTCATTATCATCCCATTGAGATCTTAACCCCCACTGGGGGTGCCCGTTTTTTGGAGGAAGGCAGTACGGTCTTAGATGCGGTTGGATCCATCCAACAGGAATTACTACTCGATAAGATCAGCGCTGTCGAAGTTAATGGTAAAGAAGCTTTGCTTTCAGACAAGGTTCAAACCGGTGATGTTATTGAAGTCATTACTCGTGAAAATCGGATCACTCCGCAAGCAAGCTGGCTGGAGTTTGCCAACCCCACCACAGCTCGTAACTTGCGCTCGGTGTTAGCCATTGAAGCACTGAAAGCTTCTGCTGAGCGTGGTGCTGAACTTTTCCGTCAGATATTGGCCCCGCGGGGTATTTTGGATTTGCGTGATGTGGAAGTGATATACCCGAAGCTTGTCGACAGCTTGTTTGAAATGACCGGTTCTGCCAACCTGCAAGATCTATACTCAGCCACGGGCAGTGGAGCAATCCGGCTTTCTGAATTGGAGCATTTACTGGATTCCGCGGGAATAACCAAGCATGATTTGCGTTGGACATCTTTAAGTATCGCCGGAAGTGCCAATGCCAATCGGCCCGGCTTTTTGGCCCGCCTGGCAGGGATCATTTCGGATGCAGGCGGTAATATTGTCCGCTCGGTCAATAACACCCTTCCGGATGGCGGATTTTACTTGCGGCTGGTGGTTTCAAACCTTTTAGAAAACCAGGAATCGGTCTTAAATGATCTAAAGCGCATACCAGGCCTGGAATCGCATGATATCGAACTGGTTTAAAGAGGGAAAACGCTTGTTATAAATTCAATCTTCTATAAACCACGGGCACAGTCAAAAAATATGGCGCAAGAAAATAATTGAAAATCAGCCATGGTTTTCAATTCAGGTTGTAAGGTATAATTTCGGTCGGTTTTACATGAAAGCTGTGGCAAGATTAATGAAGATGACCGAAGTTGTAAAAATTGATATTCTTAACCCGGATATGGGCGAGATTTCGCGCGCAGCCAAGTTAATTCGTGCGGGTGAGGTGATTGCATTTCCAACTGAAACCGTCTACGGCCTGGGGGCTGATGCTTTTAACGCCGCCGCGGTTGATAAGATTTTTCTGGCCAAAGGCCGCCCGGCGCATGACCCGCTGATTGTGCACATAGCTTCCGTAGATCAACTTGCGTCCGTTACCGTTAAGATTCCTGATTTTGTTCAGCGGCTGGGGAATCATTTCTGGCCCGGGCCTCTAACCCTGGTGGTGCAGCGTAACCCCGCTTTACCTGGCAATGTAACCGCTGAGCTTGATACAGTGGCGGTACGTGTACCCCAACATGCTGTGGCTTTGGCATTGATTAAGGCTAGCCAGACAGCCATTGCTGCCCCGTCCGCTAATTTGTTTAGCGGGGTCAGCCCAACCTCTGCAGAGCATGTATTCCAGGATTTGAATGGCCGTATTCCTTTGATCCTGGATGGTGGTTCAACCACCATTGGGGTTGAATCAACTGTACTGGATTGCACTATCTGGCCGCCAAAAGTTTTACGCCCGGGAGGGATTTCAGTAGAAGCACTGCGCACGTTTTTAGGGGACGTTGACGTTTTCCAAAAAAACAAGGATGTCGTCACATTTGTCAAATCGCCTGGAATGCTCGATAAACATTATTCGCCCAGTGCACATTTATATTTTTGTTTGAGCACTTTGCCCGAGCATTACCAACCCTATTTCGAGCAATTAATAGAAAATAAGTTGCGCGCAGGGAAAAAAGTCGGGGCAATAATTGTAAATGAAGACGAAGCCTGGTTCGCCAGTCACTTTTCTTCGATCGAGATCATTTCCCTCGGATCAATATTGCATCTTGAGCAAGTAGCCAGTCATTTGTATGCTGCTTTGCGTGAGATGGATGCCCGCGGTGTAGATTATATTTTGGCGCATGATTTTGGCGGGGAGGGTGTCGGTTTGGCTATTCGTGATCGGCTGATGCGGGCGGCATTTGAAGTCGGGTGTTGCGAGGGCGGCTAGTCGTTTCGATAGTAGCATACGGATAAACAAGAGTGGGCAGGTTATGCTATGCATGGACCTGATCTCTAATTTCTGGTTTAATCTTGTTAATCAGTTGTTAATATTGTGATAAAATTCAAATTTAACAATTCGCAGGAAATCCATAAGAAATGGAGAATACCAAATGGGTATTAAAGATCTGGTTAAACGCAAACCCAACAAATTTATCACTCTTCTGGTTAAGCAAACCGAGTTAACCATACATGGCCTGGACTTATTAAAAGTATATTTTAAAAAACGAAACCGCGATATGGCCAAGCAGATTTCCAACACGGAAAAAGAAGCTGATGAAGTGCGCCGGATACTAATTGAGGAATTAATGCGTACCTTCATCACACCATTTGATCGCGAGGATATTTTTGCCCTTTCACGCGAGATTGATGATATTTTGGATTATGTCAATACCACCGTTGAAGAGATGGAAATTTTGGATGTATCCCCCAATTCTTATATGCTGCGCATGGCGTCGCTCTTGCATGACGCAGCAGTAGAAATTAATCTCGCCGTACTGCGTTTACAGGATAATCATCTCTCTGTAGCCAACGACCACGCCCAACGCGCTAAAAGCCTTGAGAATCGGGTCGAAACGGTTTACCGCGAAGCGATTGCAGATTTGTTCAACAATGCCAAGGATTTAAAGCATGTGGTTGAGATGATGAAGATTCGTGAACTTTACCGGCATCTTAGCAATGCCGCTGATCGAGGTGATGGGGCTGCCAATGTTATTTCCGATATGATTATGAAGATGGGTTAGGCATACCCGCATGGTTTTGGTTTATTTTGTCGTGGGGTTCGCCCTTATTTTTAGCTTCCTGAATGGCTTTCACGATTCAGGCAATATTCTTACAACTGTAATTTTTTCGCGGGCGATGTCTCCCCGCACAGCTCTTGCAATGACAATCGCGGCTGAGTTTGCCGGCCCTTTCTTATTTGGCGTGGCGGTGGCAAAAACGATTGGTGAAGAGCTTGTTCTACCGCAAGCCATTGATAATTGGGTATTAGTCGCCGCATTAACCTCTGTAATCTTTTGGATTCTCTTTAGCCGGCGCTTTGGTATTCCTTCCAGTTCATCTCATGCGCTGGCCGGGGGATTGATCGGTGCAATCACCGCTCAGGCAGGTTTTCAGGCGATTCAGGCAGCCGGTTTGTGGAAAGTAATTTTGGCATTATTTGTTGCGCCAGTCTTGGGTCTTCTGATTGGCTTCTTATTCACCAAACTGGTCTTTTTGCTCGCGAAAAAGTCCAGTATGAAAATCAACAATTTCTTTAAAAAGGGTCAAATTGTCACCGCTTTGGGTTTGGCTTTAAGCCAGGGAAGCAATGATGCTCAAAAGACAATGGGGGTAATCATACTCAGCCTGGTTGTCGCCGGCAAAATCTCTTCTTTTGAGGTGCCAACCTGGGTGGTCACTTCCAGCGCCTTGGCCATTGCCTCAGGTACAGCTTTTGGCGGCTGGCGTTTAATCCGAACACTTGGCGGCAAGTTTTTCAAAATTAAACCTGTGCACGGTTTTACTGCCCAAATCACATCGACAGCCATTATTCTCAGCGCAGCATTGTGGGGAGGACCGGTCAGCACAACACAAGTGGTTGGATTATCCGTCCTCGGCGCGGGCTCTGCCCAACGCATAAAAATGGTGCGCTGGGGTGAGGCACGCAATATTCTTTTGTCGTGGATATTGACGCTCCCTATTATGGTATTTCTCTCGTGGGGAACTTATTATTTATTCAGGTTATTCTCCTAGAATAGAGATCAGCGACTGAGTACTCTTCGTGAATGCTTTAATTTGAAATTACTGACGAGAATGATGAAGA
Source organism: Chloroflexi bacterium 44-23 (assembly GCA_001899005.1). Lineage (GTDB taxonomy): Bacteria > Chloroflexota > Anaerolineae > Anaerolineales > Anaerolineaceae > UBA6170. The sequence continues at coordinate 487,776 of MKUW01000028.1, read as the reverse complement.
TGCGGACTTGGCCTTTTATTTGTCTCCCTTGACAACTCCTTCCTTTTTGAGATAATAGAAGATAGTAATTTTAAATGAGCAATAAGCTAAGATAGAGGAAAGTAGCACGGAGTAAACCGTCAGGGAGGAAGGGGCATAGACTGAAACCCAATCCCGGTGGATCCCGTATGAAGTTCCCTCTTGAGCTGCCCAGGGGAACGTTATATCAACCTGTAGTCTGGGCCGGAATGCCACCGTTAGCAGGCAGACCGATTGTGAATGAAGATCACAGTCAGCGTGAGAGAGCCGCAAAATGCCGGCTAATGTGGGTGGTACCACGGGTAATAAGTGCCCGTCCCTGTTTGTGGGGACGGGTTTATTTTTTGGAGGTTTTATGGAAGAAAAGCCAAAGATTATTAGCGAACTGGAAGAAACCAGAGATAAAGCCCTGGCGAGTTTGTCCCAGGTGAATGATGAAGAAGCTTTGCAAAACTGGCGGAGAGATTACCTGGGAAAGGCTTCACAAGTGATGCTGACATTCGCCAGCCTCGGGCAGCAGCCAAAAGACATGCGCGCGTTGCTAGGGCAGACAGCCAATCAAGTCAAACAGGCCTTGGAAGTTGCTCTCGAAGAACATACTCAACGGGTAAAACAAACCGCTTTGTTGCATAAGGTGCAGAGTGAACAGGTGGATGTAACGCTGCCAGGACGGGCACCTGTTCAGGGTGGTTTGCATCCGCAAACCCAGGTCATGCGGCGTATCTTCGCTATTTTTGCCGAAATGGGTTTTCAGGTCTATCGCACCCCGGATGTGGAATCGGATTTGTATAATTTTGAGTTATTAAATATCCCGGCTTATCATCCGGCGCGCGACATGTGGGATACTTTCCACGTTGAGGGGGAAGGTGTCGTCTTGCGTACGCATACATCTCCCGGGCAAATCCATGCCATGCGGCAGAATGCTCCCAAGCCGGTGCGGGTTATCTTGCCCGGTATGTGTTACCGCTATGAACAGATCAGTGCCCGTTCTGAAATTCAATTCAATCAGGTCGAGGTCATTGCAGTCGGAAAAAATATTACATTCGGCGATATGAAGGGTACACTCAACGGTTTTGTACGGCGCCTTTTTAATGCTGATGTTCGCACCCGTTTGCGCCCGTCTTATTTTCCATTCACAGAGCCAAGCGCTGAAATGGATGTGGAATGTTTCGTGTGCGCCGGCAAGGGCTGCTCGGTTTGTAAAAGCAGCGGCTGGCTAGAGATTCTTGGCTGCGGAATGATCCACCCGGCCGTACTGGAGAATGGCGGCTACGACCCGCGTGTTTTCTCCGGCTTTGCTGCCGGTATGGGGCCGGAACGCATCAGCATGCTGCTGCATAAAATCGAAGATATCCGCTACTTCTGGGGTAATGATGTTAGATTTTTGGGGCAGTTTTGAAATTAGTTGATTAGTGATTGGTAAATTAGTTTCTTGTTCGGTTCTCTGGTAGAAGGAGAAAAGTATGAGTAGTGCAGGATTACAAGACCTTAATGTGTGGGTGAAGGCGAAAGCTTTCGCAGTTTTTGTTTACAAAGAAATTTTGCCGATTTTACCTGAAGAGGAAAAATATGGGCTCAATCAACAGATCAGGAGAGCTGCCGTCAGTATCTCAAGTAATATTGCAGAAGGATATGGTCGCTTCAATTTTCAAGATAATATCCGCTTTTGTTATATAGCCAGGGGATCGTTAAATGAAACTATTAGCATGATCGCCCTTTCTGAAGAGTTAGGTTTTATGCCAAGAAAAATACTTGAAGAAAGCTTAAAACTTTCGGAAGATTTGGCTAAAATGCTCCATGGATACATTTCTTTCTTGAAGAAAACAAAAACAGAATCGCAGCCCAAGATTATTCGTGACATGAATGAGAAATATAGATCTAAAATAGATATTGACAATGAAAACGATCTGGATCAGTCTGATTTCGCGTTAGAAAATTAATCCTACCAATCAATTAGCCTACAAATCAACAAATCAACAAATCAACAAATCAACAAATCGACAAATCGACAAATCAACAAATCAACTAATTAACAACTTACACGTCAGGAAAAAACATGAAAATCTCTCTCAATTGGCTTAAAGACTATATCGATATCGATCTATCGCTTGAAGATCTGGCGCGCACGCTAACGATGCTGGGGTTGGAGGTGGAGGAGATTCGGGTCGTAGGACTGGAGCTGCCTCAGAAATCGGATCGCAGTGAGTTCAAAATCACAGGCCTGGGCTGGCCATCGGATTATTTTGTAGTGGCCCAAATCGATGAGGTTATGCCCCATCCGGATGCCGATCGCTTGACCTTGTGCCGCCTTAATGACGGTGGCGCAGACCTGATCGTACTGACTGGTGCACCGAATTTATTCCCATATAAAGGGATAGGGCCGCTGGTTAAGCCCATTAAAGTTGCATATGCCCGCGAAGGTTCTGTTTTGTACGACGGGCACAAACCGGGTTACGAATTAACGAAATTAAAACGCGCCAAAATTCGGGGTGTTGAATCTTTTTCAATGGTCTGTTCCGAAAAGGAGCTTGGTATTTCCGATGAACATGAAGGCATCATAATCCTGGATAGTGATGCTCCTACCGGTATGCCATTGGCACAGTATATGGGAGATGCTGTCTATGAAGTTTCCATTCTCCCGAATATGATCCGTGATGCAAGTATGGTGGGCGTAGCCAGGGAACTGAGCGCAGTCACAGGAAAAGCATTAAGGGTGCCTCAACGATCAGTAAAATCCAATGGACCCAATATTGCAGGGAAAGCTGCCATCGAAATACGAGATCCACAACTTAATCCGCGCTTTGTTTTAGGATTGATAGAAGCGGTCACCCCACGCGAAAGCCCTTATTGGGTTCAACGGCGTTTACGGATGGCGGGTATGCGTCCGATCAATGCGATTGTGGATGCCACCAATTACGTTATGTTGGAAACCGGCCAGCCGTTGCATGCATTTGATTATGACGTGCTCAAAGAGCGCGCCAATGGCGAGCGTCCGACCATAATTACTCGTCCAGCTGTTGAAGGTGAAACCATTACCACCCTGGATGAGGTCAGGCGTAACCTGGATCCCAATGACATTTTGGTAACCGACACCGCCGGGCCTTTATCATTAGCAGGCGTGATGGGTGGCCTAGAAAGCGAAATCAGACCTGAAACCCGTAACATCCTTTTAGAAGGTGCCAGTTGGAATTTCATCAATGTTCGTAAAACAACATCCCGTATGCACCTCAATTCTGAGGCCGGTTACCGATTTGCGCGTGGCGTCCATCCTGCTCTGGCATCCTGGGCGGTTGAACTTTGTCTGCAGCGCATGTATGAGTGGGGCGGTGGTCAGATTTATGAGGGACTGGTGGATAAATACCCACTGCCACCGCAAGACCCGCAAGTTGAAATTACTGTGGCGGATGTAAAACGAAAATTGGGTATTACTATCCCGGCTACCGAGATCGCTGACATATTGAGGAGGCTGGAATTCAAGTGTCAAGTGGATGGTGATCGGGTAGTGGCACAGACGCCACCCATTCGCCTGGATATCGGCAGCGGAGAGGTAGGCAAGGCGGATGTAATCGAAGAAATTGCGCGTATATACAGCTATAATGCCATCCCTGAAACCGATTTGGGTGATGACCTCCCTCCGCAGGGCAACAATCTTGCGCTCGACCATGAGGAAAAGATCAAAGACATTCTCGTTGGCCTTGGTTTGCAGGAGGTTATCACTTACAGATTGACTTCAATTGAACGTGAAAACAGGTTGGCATTGGATCGGAATGAACTTAACCCTCAGTCATACGTAAAATTAAGAAATCCGAGTGCGCCCGAACGGGCTGTAATGCGTCGCAGCTTGCTGGCTTCGGTTCTGGAAGTGCTCGAAAAGAATGTTCACTTGAGTGAACGCCTGGCTTTCTTTGAGATTGGCCCAATATTTGTTCCGATTAAAGGGCAGCAGTTGCCAAACGAGCCGCGGCAACTGGCGCTTGCCATGACAGGCAAGCGTCATAACAGCGCCTGGGATGTTGTCGAAAAAGGACAGCTCGATTTCTTCGATTTGAAAGGGGTTCTTAGCGGCCTTCTGGAGAGTCTTCACCTGTTGAATGTTAGCTTTGAACCTGCCAGCCATCCGGCAATGCACCCCGGAAAATGTGCGCAAATATTTGTGAATGGTAATAGCCTCGGATATCTGGGTGAACTACATCCACAGGTGAAAGAGCGTTATGATTTTCTTTCGGCTTGTGTGGTGCTGGCAGAGATTGACCTGGATAAATTGGTATCCCTGACGCCGTTATGGTTTGAGTCTGCTCCTGTGCCGCTCTTCCCACCGGTGCTGGAGGACATTGCACTAATCGTTGACGCAAATATACCGGCCGAACGGGTTGAGACATTAATCCGGCAGACTGGTGGAAAAATGCTGTCCGCTGTGCACCTTTTTGACGTCTACAGCGGTGAAAAGATCGGAACGGGCAAGAAAAGCCTGGCTTATAGTATGACTTATCAGCCTCAGGACCATACCATGACAGCAGCAGAAGCGACTGCATTGCGCAACAAGATCGTTCGCCGATTGGAACGTGAGGTTGGTGCACAGCTGCGGGATGAATGATTAAAGATGGGTGAAGAGTGGAGGATTAAATTCAGGATACCCAATTCTGACTGATATCCTATATAATTGCCTGATGGTTATAAATACTTCATTTCGCAAACCTGACTGGTTTGAACATTTGTTCCTGGCAGGTATGCATATAAAATTAATTTTACTGCCATGTTTATTGATGCTCAGCCTTATGCTGGGTGCTTGTCAGCCGAAAATCCCCAGTCCGGCGGCTGCAACAGCAACTCGTACAATACAGCCATCCGCTACCAAAACGAGAACCATCGCTGCAACCTTTACCGCTACTGTTACGCCTCAACCTTCCTGGTGGGTGGACCAGGAGGATATTAAAGGTGCTCAGGTGAGCCTGATGCATCCCTGGAGTGGAAAACTCGCCGCGGAGTTGGAAGCGCTGGTTAAGACCTTTAACCAGAAAAATGAGTGGGGTATTAAAGTCAGCGTCCACAGCCCGGGGAGTGCTCAGCAGGTTTTTCAGCAAAGCCAGTCCGGAATAGCGATTGGCAGCGGACCGCAGGTCGTGATTGCTCCGGCGGAAGAATTGGCTTACTGGTATCAGCAAGGACACTTGTTAGCGCTTGATTCCTTTGTAAATGATGCAAATTACGGTCTTTCGTTAGAGCAACAACAAGATTTTCTTCCTGTTTTTTGGCAACAGGATCTTATCTCAGGTGAACGGATCGGAATTCCTTTTAATCGTGATATCAATTTTCTGGTTTACAACTCCAGCTGGGCAAAGGAAATTGGGATCAAAAACGCACCTGTCACACTGGATCAAATACGCAGCCAATTTTGCACAGCCGGCCAATATTTGCTTAATGATAATAACTTCGAAAATAACGGTATGGGTGGCTGGATCATAAATCGCAACGAACAAGTATTGTTGAGCTGGATGCGCAGTTTTGGTATTACAGATTTTCCTGACGCAGAAGAAACCTATTCTTTTGACCAGACAGCGGCTTTACAAACAATGGCATTCTTGCGCGGACTAATGGATGGTAATTGTGCCTGGGTCAGCCGTGACCCCTCCCCTATTAATTATTTTATAAATCGTGAGGCACTGGCGTTCAGTGCCCAATTAAAAGATTTGGACGCCCTTACAACAGCCTTGAAAAAAGCAAATTCTACAGATGAATGGCAGATAATACCCTATCGCAGCCAATCTGGAGATCCAGTGGTGATTACACAAGGTTCCTCTTATGGTATCTTGAGATCAACGAAGGCACAGGAATTGGCTTCCTGGCTGTTTATGCGTTGGATGAGCGAAACGGAAAACCAATTGGCGTTGGCAAAAGTCAGCTCGGATTTACCGGTTAGCACTTCGACACAAAAACAAGTCAGCAATGCGCGGGGCACATACTGGCCGCAAGTGTTAGCGCTGGTCGAGGAAGCTCAACCTGCACCTCGTACCGCTGAATGGATGGTCGGCCGCTTTGTCTTGCAGGATGCGTTCTATCAGGTGATTCAGGGGATTATACCTTCTGAGCAATATCCACAGATCCTGCAATTGTTGGATGAGACCATTGCCAATTTGAAAGACAAGCCGCCATTCCCCGGTTGGTAAAATTAAAAAGACGTCCCAGGGACATCTGTTATAAAATTATTTTTTCGAAAGAAGAGGCGACGACGAGACTCGAACTCGTGATGAGGGTTTTGCAGACCCTTGCCTTGCCAACTTGGCCACGTCGCCGCGAGGTTTTAAACTGAGCGGGCAACGGGATTCGAACCCGTGACCTTCTCCTTGGCAAGGAGACATTCTACCAACTGAACCATGCCCGCATAAGGGTATTTTGGATTGTTAATGTGTTCGCTAGTATAGCATTGAGTTTTTTATCCGTCAAGTCAGCGGGTCTCTGAAGACAAATTTAGTGCTTGGGTTTAGGCCAGTGTTCCGATGAAAATTGAGTGGGAAATCCCTTTATTTTTATCTAAATCATTCCTAGCCGAGATTGAGGGACCTTCAGGGAAGCCTGGTATTTGCAGGGCCATCTCTTTGACCACTACCCTCAAGCTCGGATTGGGTATTTAATATATTTATTCTTACCCGAATCCGAGCTAGGAAGTCGGTTGTAGGCGGTGTAGCTTTTCCAACCGGCTGTTGTTACTGCCCCAATCTCGGCTGCGACCAAAGCTGTGCGATTTAAAAAGCAGGGAAGAGAGCATCTCGTCATAATCTCCGCCCATTGAACCTGGAATCTCAAAAATTCATCATTTGAAAGGTTGCTGTATGGCAAATGCAAGGGGAACATTTCTTGACACTGACTTTTGAGTATGCTACAGTTAATCACTGGAATTAATTTGCCCTTTATTCATTTAATTTCCTATCAGGAGCACAGCTTTGACGAAATCTAGAACTCAACTTATGGTCGAACGGTTGCGGGATTTGCAAGCTTCTTCACCGGATATTGAAGCATCTGCGATTGTCAGTGTCGATGGTTTGACAATTGCTTCGGCTTTACCTCAAGGAGTGGAAGAAGATCGTGTTTCAGCCATGTCGGCGGCAATGCTCTCATTAGGTGAGCGGATAGCGACTGAACTTGGCAGAGGTTCGCTCGAGCAGGTATACATTAAAGGCGCGCAAGGATATGTGGTCTTAATGTCCGTGGGTGAAGATGCAGTCTTAACTGCGTTAGCTCGTGAGCAGGCGAAGCTCGGTCTCATTTTCTTGGATATGCGTCGTGCAGCGGAAGATCTGACAAGGCTTATCTAAGAACGGACCAAAATGGAACCCATTCCTGAGAGTGGATTGTTTTACCCCAACAAGATTGCCAGAATAAGTTTAAATGCCCTCGAAGATGTAATGGGAAAAAATGGGGTTAATGCTGTGCTTAACCTCGCAAACCTTGCCCATCTATCCGAACAGCTACCGCCGGATAATTTAAATCGGGAATTTGATTTTGCCTGGTTTTCATCATTATTTGGAGCCTTGGAAGAAATGTACGGTCCGCGCGGTGGCAGAGATTTGGCTTTGCGTGTTGGGAAAGCTACTTTTGAGCGTGGTTTGCGAAGTTTTGGGGCCTTGGCGGGTGCCGGCGATTTGGCTTTCAAAGTGCTGCCATTGCACACAAAGATTAAAGTAGGCTTACCAGCCATGGCAAGGGTCTTCAGCCAGATGAGCGATCAATTTTCATCGGTGGAGGAGGAAGACGAACATTTTGTCTATACCATTCACCAATGCCCGGTTTGTTATGGCCGCCATAGTGAAAAGGCTTGTTGTTATATCGCCAGCGGCTTGATCTTTGAGGGTTTAAAATGGCTTTCCGGAGGCACCCAATTCGAAGTGGAAGAATCCCGTTGTATTGCGGTGGGAGATGAAGTTTGTGAGTTCCGCGTCAAAAAAGAACCGATAGGCTAAATTCTTATGGAATCAACCGCACCTGCCAAAATTTTGATTGTTGAAGATGACATTGAAATTGCTGAGATGTTAAGCGCCTATTTCACGGTACAGGGCTATCAGGTCATCTCCGTTAATTGGGGTGAAGATTGCCTGCGTTTATGCCAGAACGAGGCCTTTGATGTGATCATTCTGGATATCCGTTTGCCGGATATCGACGGATTTGAAGTCACTCGCCGCCTTAAGGATAATCGCAAAACCCAGGATATTCCGATTATCTTCCTAACCGAATTAAGGTACCGCGAAGATCGTTTGAAAGGACTGGCGCTGGGTGTTGAAGATTATATAACCAAGCCATTCGACTTTCAGGAATTACGTTTGAAAATTCGTAATGTTTTATTGCGGCACCGGCGCTATTCTTTAATGAATGCAGTCACCGGGTTGCCCGAAAGGCAGTTGTTCACCGAGAATTTAGAATATCACCTGACGGACGGTTCCTTTGGAGTTGTGATGGTGCAGGTATGCAACCTTGATTCTTTTCGGGAGATGTTTGGCTTTATTGCCGCCGATGAGATTTTGCGAACCGTCGCCTTGATCATGAAGGACTCACTCGAACAACATGTTAACATCGATGAAGCGCTGGCACATTGGGGTCGCTTAAATTTCGTATCAACTGCTCCCGAAGAAAATGTTTCCTCTTTTATCGATGATGTACAATTACGTTTGAGCAAGTCATTCGATTATTTTAAGAATACACGTACATTCAGTAACAACATCCAAGATCAAGGTCTTGGTTATCAGATCCATTCCTGGATTGTTGACCCCCACAAGGAAAGCCTTCAGAAAATCATCAACGATCTCGATCATTACTCAAACCAGGTGGAAATTGAAAACAACAATCGTAGTACCAACGTATAACGAAAAAGAAAACATCGAAAAGCTGGTGACAGCTCTGTTCGCCTTACCGCTCGATCTGAATATATTGATCGTGGATGACAACAGTCCGGATGGAACCGGCCAAATCGTCGATGAACTGAAAGTGAAAACGGATGGCAAGGTTCAAGTTCTGCATCGCACCGGTAAATTGGGACTGGGAAGCGCTTATATTTTGGGTTTTCAAACTGCCATTCAAGCTGGCGCAGATTATGTTGGCCAGATGGATGCCGATTTTTCACATCCTTTAGCAGCTATCCCCGAATTGGTATCGTTGCTGGATGCGTATGACTTTGTTTTGGGATCGCGGTATGTAAAAGGTGGCAGCCTGGATGAAAATTGGCCATTCTGGCGCAAAATGCTTTCAGGGTTTGGGAATTTCTATGCCAGGACGATTTTAGGTATGAAGATTCGCGATGTGACCGGCGGTTTCCGCTTCTGGCGCAAAGAGACTCTGCAAGCTATGCCGCTTGAACGGGTGCTTTCCAACGGCTATATCTTTCAGGTGGAAATGGCTTATGTGGCCGCGCGACTGGGTTTTCGCTGTAAAGAAATCCCGATTCACTTCGCTGACCGGCGCTGGGGTAAATCGAAGATGTCTTTTCGTATACAAATTGAAGCCGCTTTTCGCACCTGGTACTTGTTGGGTATGTATAACGACCTGGATCGTAAATTAAACGTATAGGATGAAGGCTGAAACGCATTAAGAGCGATAAAAAAGTTTGGCGAAGTTACTCGTCAGGCGATCCAAATGTGCTTTTCATGGCTTGACAGGTTCTAATTATTTATTGGCAAACCTGCTAATTATTGGTGCCTTGAATATAATTGGCAGTCAGCAGCTTCCATTCATCCATGGAAAGAGTTTCTGCCCGGCGGGTGGGGTCAATCATGCTTTCCTGTAAGAGCTGTTCAATTTGGGCAAACGGCAGACTCAATCCAGTTGTTAATGATCTCCGCAGCATTTTTCTTTTTTGTCCAAAACCTGCTTTTGCAAGCCGGAAGAAGGTTTCAATCTGATCGGCAGGAATAAGCGGCAGAGGGTATAAATCAATCCGGATAACAGCGGAATCCACTTTGGGTGGTGGGTAAAATGCCCCGGCTGGGATGTGGGCCGCGATGGTTGGTTTCCCGAAAACCTGTACACTCAAGGCCAGTAAACTGAGATCCCCAGGTTGAGCACAAATACGCCTGGCAACTTCTTTCTGGATGGTTAATACCATTGTGCGCGGTTTGATTTCAGCTTCCAATAAGTGACGGATGATGGCTGAAGTAATGTAATAAGGGATATTGGCAATTACCAGGTAGCCATCTTTTTCCATTAAATCAGGCGGGCTGATCTTGAGGATATCACCCTGCACCAAATGAACATTTTTTACATTTGCCAGTACATCTTCCAAAATGTTAAACAAGCGCCGGTCAATCTCCACGCTAACCACGCGCGCGGCAGACATGGCGAGGTAACGAGTTAAAGAACCCAAACCGCTTCCAATTTCCAGGACCTCATCTGCCATTTCAATATCAGCGGCGTCAATTACCTTTTCAAGTGCTGCCGGGTCAATTAGGAAATTCTGACCGAGGCTTTTACGCGGCGAGAGTTTATGCTGGCGTAGAAGCTGCGGGATGTTGATTGCGGTTGGAATCAGGGCAGGATCCATGGAATATTATTCGGAACAGGTGTTAGAAGATAGATGGTTACGTTCGAATACCAGGCCACATAATCACTGTCCGAATAGCCCAGGTCAATCCAGTATTTTCCGGCAATGCCTCCGCCAACATCGGCTATTGTACCTATACCATAATTAGGGACATACACACGTTGCCCAACCATAAGGTTATACCAGGAACGGGTGACGCCGATGACACCATGCTGGACTGGCAAGCCGCTGGACGTTCCATAATAACAGCGATCTGTGCCTGACCGGCAGGGAGAATACGAGGTTGCATATACATTGACCGTGCGCCAGTATTCGATTTCTCCTTGAGGCGTATCCATTTTACGGATAACAACCTCTGTTCCACGCCCGATTTGTTGAGTCTGGGGTTGCTTGGCGATCCAGGTGGTTTCTTCTGTACGCAGCGTTTCCTGATCGTCTTCGTATCGGATGCGCGAACGGGTTACTTCCAGTCCGAATTCACCTTTTTTGACAATATCAGTCTTGTCCAGTTCTACTTGATCCGATTTGATGTATTCAATACTGAAAGGAAGAACGGTCTGGGTAATATTGACTTCTTCACGTACCCGTACCAGTTGAATGGTGCCATCTTTTGGAATTGGTTCTGAGGCAGCTGGAATACTGTAATCCAACCCTTGCAAGCTAAGACCGGCATCAACCAGTGCTTCACCCACGTTCGTAGCTGCGCTCTGCAGGCTTATGGTTTTCTCTTTCAGTTTGACGGTGATGGGAACAGCGCGCCGGATGGTGATGGATATGGGGTGGTCGAGTGGTGTGGAAGCCGGTGGGATGACCTCATCTGCGCTTGCCAAATGAATATTGGCCTCATCAAGGGCTTCAGCCACGGTATCCGCACTGGACGCGATCGATAAAGTTTGTTTTTGATCCTGGATAGTTAATGTGACAGCCTGTTTCAGTGTGATGAAATAGGCACCCACATATGGCAAAGTTGCACCACTCTTAACCTGTTTGGCGTTGACCAGCACTTTATCCTGAGGAGCGATGGTTAAACCTGCCAGGGCAAAGATGGAGCCCAAGTTCCGTTCAGGGGTGGTCAGGTTTAGTGTCTGGGCAACGGGTAAAGTCTGAATGATTACAGGCCGTGCCAGTTCAATCTGAATTGTCTTAACCCCGAGCATATTTTCGTTCAGGGCGGGTGTGATCTGATCTTCCGGTTGGAGGGTCAGGTCACCTTGCTCCAACACTTGCGCTACAGTCCAGGCCTGGGTGCGGATAATTTGTTGTTCTCCGTTAATCGAGATCGTAACGGATCGGGGAAGCAGGATGAAAAGCGCGCCGGCAATCAGGATGCTGGCAATCAGCCCCGCTAGAATTTTTGTTTTTAGTCTCATAAAATCGATTGTAACAGAGTTTTATAGGCTTATAGAAGGCAGCTGGCAGTTTTTAATTGGATAAAAGGCTGCTTTATCAGTCTGATTGAGTTATTTAACTTCTCAATGGTAACGTGTTCCATGGCATTTTGTGCTGGTGAAACCATTGTGGTTTTCTCTTTTTACCTTTCACCCATTACCCTTTACTTCTTACTTTCTTAAACAAAAAACCACGAAGTAAGAATTATTTATTTATAGAAAAGATAACATAGAGATGTCACTCTGTGAAGGTTAATCTTGACAAAACGTATCCTACAGGATACAGTATTTGTTGATGATCTAGATCCGAGAAACCGATATTTTTCAGAAGTGGTTCAATTCACTTTGAGATAAAAGAGCGAAAGCGCGGATCGATGTTCGGATCAAAAGAATTGAGCTTCGTAATTTTGGAGATGTAGAATCGGTAGGGCAAGGCGTTTCGGAATTTAAAATTGATTATACAGGAGGATGCAGAATATATTTTATTAAGCAAGGCAAAATTGTGATTATCTTGCTTTGTGGGGGCAGTAAATCCTCTCAGGTAAGGGATATCCCGAAAGCTCATGAACTTGCACAGAGATTATAGGAAATATAAGAATGAAAAAAACGACAATAACTACTCATCTCTGGGATGCATCGGAACATCTGAAATCCGATGAAGACATGCTTAATTATTTGGAGGCTGCATTTGAAGATGGAGACCCTACGGTTATCTCCTCCGTGTTGGGAGATATTGCCCGTGCAAAAGGGATGACTTATATCGCGAAACAAACGGGGTTAGGACGTACAAGTCTTTATAAGGCTCTATCTTCAGAGGGAAACCCTGATTTCGCAACCATTCTTAAGGTTGTGAATGCACTTGGAATGAGATTACAAGCTACTTCTTTGAATGGATAGGATACACAAGTAAAGAATTTATGCGTTAAAGCAAACAGAGTATTGAAAACTGAAACAAAAAAAATAGGCAAAGGAGGTGCAAAAAACTAACGAGACTTAATTCCAAATTTGCCACATTCGTTTATTCGCGCCATTCGTGATTAAAATTCTTAAAACCCTTTTCTTCTTACATTCTTAAACAAAAAACCACCCTATTCATCAAAATAAGGTGGAGGTCGTCAGACCTGCTGAGTCGCAGAATCGAACTGCGGACGCAATAATCAGGTCGTGGGGTCTGACACTTGAGCTTCCTCGGCGGTTTGTCTACAGTTTATGCCACATTCGTTTATTCGCGCCATTCGTGATTAAAATTCTCAAAACCCTTTTCTTCTTACATTCATAAACAAAAAACCACCCTATTCATCAAAATAAGGTGGTTGTGCCGAGTCGCAGAATCGAACTGCGGACACCACAATTTTCAGTCGTGTGCTCTACCAACTGAGCTAACTCGGCTCGGTGGAAATATTCTACTCGTAGCAGAGGTGGATGTCAAGCGGTTGCTTGACTGCAGTTGCCTGCCCGGCTAGGATCAGCATGCATGCTTATTGCTCCTCATCACCATTTCCATTGCTGGCACCGCCCGATGTATCGGCGAAGGCGATCATAATGGCGAATTGGCTGATGGCGTTGTAAGACTCTTCCAATTGACCCTGCAGGGTCAATTGTGAAGCCACTTCCGGCTCTCCCAAGCGTTTAAGCAATGGTTGCGGAATGTTGGGCATACGTACCTGGACATTAACTTCGTTTAGACTGCTGCCAGTCTCCCAAAAGTTTTCGAGCGTTTCCGGAAAGCGGAGTACTTCAGGCTGATTTTGCCAGGTAGGGGTTTCGTTGTTAATGGCGGCCAGGTCAATATCAGCACCACGCCGCTGGCGCAAGGCCTGCATGATTTGCTCCTGCGATTTCCCTCTCATTCGGAAAAGCAAAAATGGATCTTCGTCGAAGCGGTCGCCGAGGATATAGTGCGTAGCAGCCACGTGTTTGCAAGGAGTCACTTTATCCGGGCAGGTACATTTGGTTTGCAAGTCACTGGTGCGGCTGGGAAAGAGGCTAACGCCTGCTTGATTGAAAACCTCTTCGATATCTTGAGGCATGTCTCCAGCTAATAATTGGGCAACATAAATCGCTTTATCCGATAGGATATCAAAAACTTTTTCCCATTGTTTGCTGTTAAAAGGTGTTAATTGAATGGTCACCCGATATGGTTTAGGTCTTGAGCCTTGAACTCGGGCAGCCATGCCACCTTTAATCTCTTCCATTGAGACAATTTGACCAATTCGCGCATAATGTTGGCCACGCGTCAGGCGCACGCCCTGCATCAGCCGTTCTAACGCCTCAAGCCAACGACGCGCCCACCAGTTCTTGGCAAATTCACCACGCTGGCTGCGGGTTTGAATACCGGTTTCTATTCTGCGAGGATTCATACCCCACGGTTCATTGGTGGAATTATTACGATCGTTGTTTATCCTGTTCCCATTCTCGTTGGGCTGCCTGGTTGGCCGGTTGCTATTACGTTGACCGTTTTGTTGCCCATTAATGCGGGAATTGGAACCATTCTGCTGATTTTCAGGCTTGCTTTGGCGTGGCCCACCCGATTGGTTTGGTTCTGATGAGCGGGGGTTTCGGCTGCGCTGGTTTGGTTTGGATCGTCGCCGACTGCGGTTGCTGCGCTGTGAGCGCGGGGTTTGCTTTCCATCCGCAGACGATGAGCTTTGATCCGCTGGCGTGTTAGTACCATTATTATTGGTAGGAGAATTAGAATTTAGAGAATCTTGCATACTTTCCTTCTTAATCCTGGTATCGTAACCGAACCAGATCTTGCAATTCTTCGGTTGAGAGATCACCTATCCAGCTTTCACCACCGCCGATTACTAAATTGGCGAGGCCCCTTTTGGATTCGATCATCTCATCAATTTTTTCTTCCAGTGTTCCGACACACACGAATTTATGCACCTGAACATTACGGTTTTGGCCAATTCGAAATGCCCGGTCTGTGGCTTGATCTTCAATGGCTGGATTCCACCAACGGTCAAAATGAATAACATGATTGGCACGGGTCAGGTTCAGCCCAATTCCTCCAGCTTTAAGCGAAAGGATAAATACCTGTGGCCCATTTTCATCATCCATGAAGCGTTTGATCATTTGATCACGCATTTTGGTTGGGGTATTTCCATACAGGAACATTACGGGTCCGTTTATTTTGGCTGGAAGATATGCATTTAGAATTTTGCCCATCTCGGCGAATTGAGTGAAAATCAACACCCGGTCACCGACCGCCACAATTTCTTCCAGCATTTCTACCAACCGTTTTACTTTTCCGGAACGGTCCTGGATTTCACGATTGGCTGGTACTTTGCCATTAATTTTCTGCAGGTATTGCAGTGGATGATTGCAAATTTGTTTCAATCTGGTCAACATGGCCAATACCTGGCCCTGACGTTCGATTCCTTCGCTGGTTGCAATCTTTTCCATTACGTCGTTTACAACCGCCTGATAAAGGCTGGCTTGTTCTTCTGTGAGGTTGCAGTAGGCTTTCGATTCTATTTTTTCAGGTAAGTCATTGATGACATTTGGATCCGTTTTTTCACGCCGAAGTATAAAAGGCGAAACCAGACCACGCAGTTGGCTGGTCGCTTCCGGATCACGGAATTTTTCAACCGGTACAGCAAATTCGCGCCGGAAGCGGTCCTTGTTTCCGAGGTAGCCCGGGTTAAGGAATTGCATAATGGACCAGAGTTCCATCAACCGATTTTCAACCGGGGTGCCTGTTAACGCAAACCGGAAATCTGCCTTTAAGGAACGGGCTGCCTGTGTTTGCTTGGCTGCCGGGTTTTTGATGTTCTGAGCTTCATCCAGAATGACACCATGCCAGTGAATTGTCAGCAGAGTATCAAGATCCTGGCGCAGGAGGGGATAACTGGTGATAACCAGGTCACAACTATTTGCTTTTTGGATAAAATTTTTGTCTTTGAGCCGTTCCGGCCCCTGGTGTTTGTGTAATGTAAGTGATGGTGCAAACCGCTGCGTTTCTCGTTGCCAATTGGTTACCACAGATGTTGGGCATACCAGCAATACCGGACCGGGCAGCTTATCGCCATATGTTTCTTTTTCATGTAATAACAAGGCCAGGGCTTGAATTGTCTTTCCGAGTCCCATATCATCTGCCAGGCAGGCACCCAGACCCCAGCGACGGAAAAAGGTGAGCCAGGAAAATCCATATGTCTGATATGGACGCAACAGACCGTTCAAAGTCTCCGGTTGTGGGAGGACGATCATCTTTTCGTGGTTTTCCAGACCTTCCAGCCATTCAACCACCCAACCATCGGCATCCACGCCCTCAATCGGCAAGCCCTCGGCACCGGCCTGGCCTCCGAGCACGTATTGGGCTGCTTGCAACAGACCCATTTGCCCATCCTGACCCTGTGTAGTCCAGAATCGGCGGGCGGCCTGCACCTGCTCGCTATCGAGTTGTACCCACCGCCCGCCTAATTGCACAAGGGGCTCATTCAAAGCTGCCAACGATTCAAATTCAGCCCGTGTCAGGCGTGTATCTCCAATGGAGAGTTCCCAGCGGTAATTGACCAGTGAATCAAGATTAAGTTTTCCGACAGGCCGTTTGGGCAAGGTTGCTGAGCTGGATGGAGTCAATTGCAGCCGCACACCCAGGCGAGCGCCTTTTTGATCCCACCACTCCGGTGCGATGATTCCAAAACCTGCTTCTTCCAATAAAGGACCAATTTCACGCAAGAAACGGTATGCCTGGTGGGTATCAACCTCGGCTTCAGTTGGGTAACGCTGTTGCAGACTATCAAAGATGGGGTTAAAGTGGCGTAATACATAACCCAGTCCCATCAATAGTTTTTCTTGGGGGAGTTCACAACGATGCCCATCCACCAGAATCGATGCTGTGCGCGTATTCCAAATTTGATCAGCGCTGATGAGAATTTTGGGATCATCACGCGATTGCAGTAAATAGCGAATCTGCCAACTTTTTTGCAAAGGCGAATCGACTTGTGCAGGTGGCGAGACCAATTGAAAAGCAACCCGAAAGTAGTTATCCCCAGCCGCTTCCAGATTACGCATCCAGGCACGGACACTACTGAAAAGTGCGCCAGCTTGAACAGCTGATATGCGAATACGGGCATCGGGCAAAAAGAGCGCTTTTACCCAGGCTTCAAACGGGCTTGGGTTTTCGGGGATGAGGCGAACTGCCTCTGAACCGGAACCCCAGGCACGAGCGAGGGCATCGCACATCGTTAGTAAGAAGCTATCCAGCAAGGCGCGCGCTGGTGGTAAAGACCCCGGGTAAATTCGATCACCATGCAGAGATTCTGACCGGCAAACGGGTGGCATGGCATCCACTAATTTAGCCATGCGGGGGCCATCATTTTTGCCATCCAGGACAGGTTGCCAGCGGGCATGAAATTCATCTTTGGCCTGGTTGATGGGGACCATGATGGGCAAAATCTTTTGTTCTGAAAGAATTTCAAGCACCAGGCTGCAGGCATTTTGCCAGTAAATGGCGTCCTGTCCCAGCACAAAATCGCCTTGCTCACTTTCCAGTGGCAAGTTTATGAGTACGCTAAAGGCACTGCTGGCCGGCAGCCATAGTCCGTCAACCCGCCAGGGGGCCAAAAAGACCGGTGTTTCCAGATCCAGTTCCCAGACATGATTCAGAGATGGTGAAGGCAGCGGTCCGGTACGGGTGGAGGGCATATGCAGCGTGACCAAATTTGGCTGTGAAGATTCCAGGGGTGTGCCAATACCGATTCGATCCAATAGCAAGTCGGGCAACAGACTATATGGATGCTCATCAGGACTGAAGTGATCAGGAATAGGACCATCCAAATAGGAAGGTGCGGGGCTTTCTGAAGTTTCAGCCCAAAACAGTATGCCACCTGGGTCAGATGGTTTTCGAGGAGGCTGCCAGTGTGTGTGTAATACCCACATAAATTATTTAATTGCCTGATTTCTTTTCATAGCGTTGCGAGTAGAAATGCTCCTACAGTTGGAAAGATTTTAATAAAAAAGTAAATAAATGCACGTTGCATGAAATGGTGATTATTAGTAAAGGGTATTGCGCTTTTAACGAAAGAATAATCCGCCCTATAAAGAATGCGATCCGGTTAAAACATGAAAGGATATATGCGTTAAAAATACAATCATAAAAATTTCAATTCGGGTGTATACCCGTGTGAATTGCTGCATTTAAACAGAATTTTTCCTTTAGTCCCCGCGCGAATGGTCGTCCCTAAAAAGAAACATTGCGGTAATCTCCGCTGAGCTCTTTTATTGCGATAGAATCCGAGTCAATTATTAATTGCCTGTGTGTGGGTCCTAACGGCCCATCCACCCAAAGTCACTGAATTCCACCTGGAAAAGTACCACCCGGCTCAATGCCGATTGCATTAATTTTACCATATATTGAAATGTGTCAAGGGAAAAAGTGAAATCAAAAAAACCCCGGGCATTATTCTGTACACCCGAGGTTTTGTTTAAGAGCTGTTAATTTTCCAATTTGCCGGTTATGATCGCTTTTTTTACTTCGGCGATTGCTTTGGTAATCTTGATATCTCGTGGACAGGCTTCCGTGCAATTGAAAATAGTCCGGCAGCGCCAAACCCCGGTGGCTTCATTCATAATCTCAAGGCGTTCGGTGGCAGCGGTATCACGACTATCATAAATAAAGCGGTGAGCATTAACAATTGCCGCCGGGCCGACATACTTTCCATCCGCCCAAAACGATGGGCAGGAAGAGGTACAGGCAGCGCATAAAATACATTTGGTGGTATCGTCAAATCGCTCGCGTTCAGTCGGAGATTGGAGGCGCTCTTTTCCATCAGCCGGAAGTTCGCTATCGTTTATAAAATAAGGCTGTACCGAGCGAAAATGATCGAAAAATGGTTCCATGTCCACGATTAAATCTCGCAGAACATTTAAGCCTCGCAATGGTTCGATGGTGATGTCAGTAGAATCCAAATCTTTAACCAATACCTTACAGGCCAGGGCATTGTGACCGTTAATTTGCATGGCATCTGAACCGCAGACACCATGGGCACAAGAGCGCCGATAGGCCAGGGATGGATCATTGTCTGCACGAACCTGCTCCAAAACATCCAAAACGCGGTCAGTAGGATTGACCTCCATCACGTATTTATCGTAGTGAGGTTTATTACCACTATCGGGAAGGTAGCGGAAAATTTTCAAATTAATTTGCATACCAGGCTCCTTTCTTAGTATTGGCGTTCTTTGGGCTCAAAGTGAGTATAGGCTACCGGTTTATACGCCAGACGCACCTTATCTTCTTGCAGCCAGGCAAGAGTATGTTTCATCCAGTTGACATCGTCTCGTTTCGGATAATCTTCGCGCGCATGCGCTCCACGCGATTCCTTACGGGCCAGGGCTGATTCGGCAGTGATCAGTGCCAGATCGAGCATGTTCCCTAATTCCCAGGTATTAAGAAGTTCCATGTTATAGGTGCTGCTGCTATCATGAATTTTGACGTTTACAAAACGTTGTCGAAGTTGATGTAATTGTGAGACTGCATCGGCGAGACCTGCTTCCGTACGAAATACGCCGACGTCCTGTGACATAAGTTTACGCATCTCATGGCCAATCTCGGCAGCTTTTTCGATTCCACTGCCTGATCGAAGTTGATTAATCTGAGCACGCGTGAAATCTTCGGCATCGGCTGCGATTTCCTGAAGGGGATTAGCCTTGGCATATTCCGCGGCTTTGATTCCGGCTTGTTTGCCGAAGACGATCAAGTCAACCAGTGAATTGGTACCTAGACGGTTAGCCCCATGCACGGAGACACAGGCTCCTTCTCCGGCGGCGTATAGACCCGGCATGACTGTCCCTTTTTCATCCATGATTACTTCTGCAAATTTGGTCGTCGGAATGCCGCCCATAGCGTAATGAGCAGTGGGTTGAACCGGCATTGGTTCAAGGACCGGATCTACGCCCAGGTAAGTGAGGCAGAAATCAGTGATATCCGGAATTTTCTGGGTAATTTCCTCAGCGGTGACCTGATAGGGAGTGCCATCCGGCCTGGTTTTGCCGTCCAAGAGTGCAAACTTATTAATAACTTCCGGTCGGGCATCCAGATAAACATAATTTTTCCCATCGACGCCGTTGCCGGCTTTTACTTCCAGGTAAATGGCGCGGCTGACAACATCACGGGATGCCAGATCCTTAATGTGCGGCGCATATTTTTCCATAAAGCGTTCACCTTTGCCATTGATCAAAACGCCACCTTCACCACGGACAGCCTCGGTAATTAAAATACCGAGCTTAAGAATTCCTGTCGGATGAAACTGGAAAAATTCCATATCTTCAATTGGGAACCCGCGCCGGGCTAACACCGCAGCCCCATCGCCGGTATAAGCATAGGCGTTCGAAGTAATGTCCCAGATACGGCCATGGCCACCGGTGGCGAAAATGACTGCCTTGGCACGAAAGGTGTGGATTTCACCGGTTGCCAATTCAAGCGCGATTACCCCAGCAGTAACTCCGTTTTGAGTGATCAAATCAAGCACATGAAACTCATTAAAAAATGTAGTCTTGTGCTTGACACACTGCTGGAAGAGGGTTTGTAAAATCATATGTCCGGTGCGGTCGGCAGCGTAACAAGATCGCCGCACAGGTTTACCGGTTTCATTATTGGTGTGGCCCCCGAACTTCCTTTGGGCAATGCGGCCATCTTCGGTACGTGAGAAAGGCAAACCGTAGTGCTCCAGGTCATAAACCGATTGGATTGCCTGTTCACACATGAATTCGATTGCATCCTGGTCCCCCAGATAATCGGAGCCTTTCACGGTATCATAAGCGTGCCATTCCCAATGATCTTCTTCTAGATTACCTAATGCAGCACCGATACCACCCTGAGCAGCGCCGGTATGGGATCGGACAGGATACAGTTTGCTGATGACAGCTGTGTTTGCGTTTTGAGAGGCGTACAAGGCAGCCATCAAACCCGCACCACCACCACCAACGATAATGACATCATAGACATGTTGTTGAGACATTTTTCCTCCTCAGGTATGGGATGGTTTTACGGAATGGTGCGAACGCCGCCGATTAAGGCAATACCACCGATGGCGACGATAACGACCCAGAAGGCCAATAAGCCCCAATTGAGCCATTTCTGTTTGGCTGGGCTGTGAATATAATCCCGCAGTACCTGGCGAATGCCGTTAACGCCGTGTGCGAAAGCAAAGGCGAGCAACAGCGTATCGTAAGTACGCCAACCAATGCTGGCCCAGCGCAATGCGACATAATCGAGATCAATTCTATGTACGCCGACGATAATATCCTGCAATAAAACGTGCCCCCAGACAAGTGGAATTAACAATAAAGCACTATACCGCATCCACTTCCAGGCAATGGTTTCATAATTTGGTTTTGGTTTTTGCACAGTTCGTACTGTTGATGCATTCATGTTTCTCTCCTAGCCCCCAAAGAGCCCGTAGTTGTGGCGCAAAATATTGTAAAGCATAATGCCAGCTGCCGGCAGCCACAGAATAAGTGTTACAGCCAATGTCCAGCGAACGGATGAACGAGATTTCGGGATGGTCCATAACTTGGGTGCGATCAGGTCTACGTATGCGACACGCAGGCCATTAACCCCATGAAACAATACGCTGAACACCAGGGCAATCTCGCCAATGCCAAATGCGGTTGTCCGGTAAACATCAATTGCATGAGAATAAAGCTGTGGAAAAAAGTAAACCAATGAGGTATCAAGAATGTGGATGGTAAGAAAAAGAGCAGTTCCCAAACCTGTAATGCGATGCAGTAAGAAACTAATCTGCCCTTCTCTACCACGATAACCAACGTAGCCGATCATTGTGGTTTTAAAACTGGACATATTCAACCTCCTTTATTATGGATTGCAATACTATTGTAGCAATTAATTTTAAAAACGAGAAACCGATTATTTAGCTGGTTTTATATATTTCCAATAAAATGGGTTTGAAAAGTATTTTTAGGCGGTTGATCAGACGCTAAAAATACTGTGCCTCTGATTTTTGAAAAGATATCTGATTTTTCTTAGAGAATCTCTTCAAAGTACCATGTACATGGATTGGATAAAAACTGAACCAAGATATAATGTGTTGAGTGAGTAGTCTCTTCACAAAATGATCTTTTTTGGTTTCTTATTATAACTAATTTTAATGGTGGTGTGATGAAAAAAAGTTTTATTTTACTTCCAGTAATCTTATTACTGGCTGCATTGTCGCTATTAACAGGGCTTTGGGCTGGACTTTTGCGTTTAGGCTGGACTTTGCCCAATATTCATGTTGATGTTTCGCAATCCCATGGAATATTGATGGTTTCCGGTTTTTTAGGGACAGTGATCGCGTTGGAACGAGTGGTGGCACTCAAGAAGCTTTGGATGTTTGGTGCACCGCTTTTTAGCGCTTTCGGCTGGGTGCTCAGTCTGGCTTTTCCTAAAACGGGTATTGGACCACTGTTGATCACTTTAGGCAGCTTTATCATGGTGTTGATTCTAGCCTATATGGTCAGGCGTGAACCGGCTATTCATACAATCATGATTGGCGTTGGTGCCTTAAGTTGGTTCATTGGCAATGCATTATGGCTTTCAGGACTTGCAATTTATCAGGTAGTCTATTGGTGGGCAGCTTTTCTGATTTTGACGATCACAGGCGAACGGCTCGAGTTGAGTCGTGTTCTACGAATGACTAAAAAGAAAAGAGTTCTATTTTTGTCAGCAGCCGGAATATTTTTGGCAGGGGTAGTACTCGGGATGTTCGCAAACAATGCCGGAGCGAGGGTAGCTGGCTTAGGAATGTTAAGTCTGACAGTTTGGTTGCTTTGGTTTGACATAGCGCGTCGTAACCTGAACCACAGGCTTCCCCTAACGCGCTATATTTCACGGTGTTTATTTGCAGGTTATTTCTGGTTGGGCTTCGCTGGTATGTTGAGTCTCTGGTATGGGGCTGTTTATGCCGGCCCGCCTTATGATGCTGTTTTTCACAGTATTTTTATTGGCTTTACAATCTCCATGATTTTTGGTCATGCTCCTATTATTCTCCCGGCATTTCTCAACCGTACACTGCCTTTCCATCCATCTTTCTATGTGAGTTTGGTACTTCTGCACGCTTCTCTGATTGCCCGTATTGCTGGTGATTTAGGAGGTTGGTATCGTTTGCGGCAATGGGGTGGCATGTTCAACGAGATTAGCATTTTACTGTTCCTGGGGATGCTCATCATTACAATACGAACACAGCCCCAGCAAATACCCACGAGAGCTCAGTGATGCCTGCTATCGTCCGCTGGTATTTGAGAACTGCGCTGGTGATGTTCGTGCTGGCACTTACAGTTGGGGTGGTGCAAAATTTGAATGGAACCTTGCCCTTTATTTCTGCCGCATTGACTCCGGTATACTTTCACCTATTAATGGTCGGCTGGGTGACACAATTTATTATGGGGGTGGCAATTTGGATGTTACCTAAATACAGCATGCAAAAGCCACGTGCCAATGAATCCTTGTCCTGGGCGGCCTTTATTTTACTGAATGGTGGACTTTTATTGCGTGCCGTTAGTGAACCATTAAACTATGGCTCACCGGGAATGATCTGGGGTTGGCTATTGGTCTTTTCTGCTTTCTTGCAATGGATGGCAGGTTTATTTTTTGTGATTAATAGTTGGCGACGAGTTAAAGCGAGATAACATGCCAAGATTGAGTGTCTGGACTGTCCGGTTTTCATTAATCTACCTTTTTCTTGGATTTACATTTGGCGCCTTGATGCTTGCCCAAAAAGGGGTGCCGTTTGCTCCCTGGGTATGGAGTCTTTTCCCGGCCCATATTGATATTCTATTATTCGGTTTTGTAATCCAATTTGCAATGGGTATCGCATTTTGGATTCTTCCTCGATACAGCGGTGGTTCTCGCGGTAATGAAACCTCTTTCTATATAACGATTGGGTTGTTGAATTTGGGAATTTGGATTGCTGCTTTGGTCGGATCATTTAATCTTGCGGGTGATTGGCTGGCAGTGGGGAATACATTTAAAGGTATCGCTGCTTTATTCTTTGCTGTACATGCCTGGGGCCGCATTCGACACCGGCAGCTAACAAAACCAGGAGAAAGATAGTACCAATCCTCTTTTCTTAAAAAAGTAAATTATTAAACCGGCTCAGAAGCTCTGCCGTCAACCTGGATTTTGAAAAAAGAAAATCATAAAATGCTATACTTGAAGATGTTACACTTTCAGTAGATGTATGAAAACAGACAGTATGACACGTATTTCTAAATTCAACAGCATTCAAAGCCGGCTTCAATTTTTTTTTCTGACCATTCTTTTTCTATTTGCTATCCTGATTCTGGTAATAATTGTTGCTATTGATCACCAAAAGCAGGATGCCAGGGTAATCAATCTGGTTAGCCGCCAACGTGTGCTCTTACAACAAATTACCAGCCTGGCTATTGAGTACGATCAAGCGAAATTAGATCGATATGGATCTGCCGTGAATGAATCTGTTGCAATGTTTGATCAGACACTTTCCGTCCTGCAGTATGGCGGGAAAATAGACGATATTGCTGGAAATGAGCTGGTTGTTTCAAGACCGGTAAACCAGAACTTGCAATTAGGAGTTGATACCTTAGCCCAGGATTGGGAGATTTACCGCGGGCATGTCAATCTATTACTGGACCCGAACGCGAGCATCCCTCCAGCGGCTGTGGTTGCTGAGATTCAGCAGCAATCATTTACTGTCACCAGGCAGGCAGATCTTGTCATCCAGCAGCTTGAGTCTTACTCCAATGAGCAGAAGAACCGGTTCCAACGTATCCAGATGGTTATATCCGGTACTGGAATGATATTGATCATCGCAGGGTGGTGGATTACTCGAAAAACCGTTTTTCTTCCATTTACTCAATTAAACCAATATGATGAAGGTATCGATGCAGGTGATCTTAATAACCCGATCGTTTTGCAAGGATCACAAGAATTTAAGGAGTTAGGTCAAACGATGGAGGCAATGCGAACGCAGGTTCTGACCTCGCGTGAAGAACTACAGGTATGGGCTTCAAACCTAGAGAATCGAGTTCAGCAGAGAACCAGAGAATTGGAAGCAATGGCAGCGGTCAGTCGTGAAATTAGCTCCCATCTCTCAATCGGGGAGGTTCTCAACTCAGTCACAAATAAAGCGCGCGAACTTACAGGCTCAGAAGTGGCATCATTGTGTTTGCTGGATGCACATGGAAAAGTATTGAGTTTGCACGCAGCTTCCGGTCCTGAAATTGCTATTAAGAAAAATCAATCTGTGGCAGAAGAACCGATGATAGGGCCATTACTGCGTGAAGGTTGTTCTTATCCATGCCGCATACATAGCGGAACTGGCTTTTGCATGATTATTGACCCAATTTACAGGGTAAGTCATCTGGCGGCGCCAATCTATACAGGTGACAAAGTCATCGGAGCGTTATGCGTTGGTAGCTCACAAGAGAACGCCTTCCAGCTTGAAATGTCTTTGGTTTTGAGGCAATTGTGTGACTCAGCGGCCGTAGCCCTGGAGAACTCACGTATGTATCAGCAAGCAGAACTCGCTGCTACCTTGGAAGAACGAAGTCGTGTTTCGTCTGAAATGCACGATGGGCTCTTGCAAACGCTCAGCTTTCTGGGCCTTATGGTTAAATGGGCGAAAGATCATATTGCGGCAGGTGACCTAGAAAAAACTCTCTCCACCCTTCAGCAAATTGAACGTGCGGAAGAACAGGCAGAGCGTGAAATTCGGAGAGCGATATCCAGCCTCCAGGACAATTTTCCTGGAAACTATACATTGCAAGAGAACCTTTCGGATTTGGCTGACGATTTATCAAAAATTGAACCACCGATTCTTTATGAGACGAAAAAGATTATTCCTTTGGTGTTAACCCGGCAAGAGAATGAGCAGGTGCTGCGGGTGGTGCGAGAAGCGCTGATAAATGCACAGCGCCATAGCCAGTCAAAGGTTGTTTATTTATCGATGGAAGAAGAGAAAAAAGATATTGTCATAACAGTTCGGGATGAAGGAGTGGGCTTTGATTGCGGAATTGAACCGCAAGATGACCGCTCACATTTTGGTATTAAAATAATGAAAGCGCGGGCTTTACGATTAGGCGGTGAGCTAACGATTCAATCTACAGTGCAGGCCGGTACGAAAGTTCAATTGCGATGGCGGCCTATCTCAGTCAGACAATATTCAGTAGAGGAATGATCGATGGAAATGATTCGTGTGTTGCTGGTGGATGATCACGCACTTTTTCGAGAAGGTTTGGGGATGATCATTTCAAACCAACCTGATATGGAAGTGGTTGGCGAAGCTGGCGATGGATTGGAAGGGGTGGTAAAAGCTGCGGAACTGAAACCGGATTTGATTTTGATGGATATTCAAATGCCAGGGATGGACGGGGTCGAAGCAACCCAGCTCATCAAACGTGAAGTTCCATCTACAACCATTGTGATGTTGACAGTTCGCGACGACGAAGAGAAGCTATTTCAAGCGATTAAAAATGGTGCTCAAGGGTACCTTTTAAAAAATATGACTTCGCCAGAGCTGGTTTTGATGGCACGCCGTGCCCTGGCAGGTGAAGTAGCCATACCTCCCCAACTGGCCGGACAAATGCTGGATGAGTTTCGTCGTTTAAGTCAGTTTGAGCCGGCCAAAGAAGATTACAGCAGCCAGCTTACATCGCGCGAACTTGAGGTTCTTAGCCTGGTTGCACTGAAAAAAACTGATAAAGAAATTGCTCAAACGCTTACTTTGAGCTTAAATACGATCAAAACACATCTACGCAACATTCTTTCGAAGCTGCAAGTTAGCAGCCGAAAAGAGGCAGCTCGTCTGGCTAAAAATAAAGGCCTGCTGTAGGATTTCTTTTTTGGTTTATTTCTTGAAAACGATACCTGATGGATAGTTATCGCCCATGAGTGGACTGCTCATAACAAAAAGCAGTGATGGTTTGATGCCTTACGAACTAACTTGAGAAATAGAAAGTAAAAAGGCTTTCCTTTCGATGGGTATGATGATTCTTTCACGTGAGATCTCTCGTAAGGGCGAAGCATCCGGGAAACCATTCAATCCTGTAAAGACATACCCATCGCGGATGCTTCGCCCTTCAGCCGACTACTCCGCCTCATACCATAAATAAGTGGGGGTTTGGAGCGTTACAAACGCTCCCTACGCCTTGCCAGCATTGCACAATGTTATTTCATCCTCGAGTACCGCCTTTCGACGGTATAGCCGAATCTCGCAATAACAGCCCTTTAAGTACAGGATCTGTAAGAAGGCGGAATGCTTGAAATTTTTAACAGCCAAAAATAACCCTGTCATATCATAACGATTGTCTGAAAATGGCCGTCATTCATCCTCAGATCATTTTGCGGCGTGGCATTGCAAATATGGTTAATCAATTTTAAAAAAGAGGGATAGAAGAATGAGATATAAAATCATTTTTCCTCCCTCTTTTTTCATTCTTTTTGATTTTTTCGAAGGATGTTTTTTCAGGTTATTTAATTTAATATTAATCTATGGAAAAGCGCCAGGTGGTATTGATTCAAATGCAACCCCTTTTGGGTGAAGGGTTACAGCGGATATTTCAAAAACTTGACGATGTCAATTTGTTAACCCTTACAAATACAGAGATTTCGGAAATCGAATCTGTTTTGGGCGATATTCAACCCGACATGGTTCTTGTCGCTGGTGAAAAAGAAAATGACCATGTCATGCATCTAATCTCCAGTTTACTCAAACGCTACGAAAACATACCGATTGCATGGGTTGAGCTGGAGACAACTCGCTTACGACTTTTTACTTCACACTCGCTGACAGCAGGTAGCGCTGAATTGTTAAACATCATTCGTGAAAATGATTCGAGACATATCGAAATCTTTTCGATGGATAAGAAATCTAACTTAGGGTCACAACGGAGGGTATGCTAATGCAGCGTTTGCATGAAAGAATTCAAACTTATTTTACTAACTTTGGTAAGGCCTCTCTTATTACTAAGATGGTGATCACCTCTGGGGTTGGGTTACTTTTAATATTCCTGTTTGTTATTGGGTCAAGCGTAAGTGCCAAATCGCCGGAAATTCAAAAGTACGCCTTTTCCTTTCAGGACGCGAACGCTGGCAAAACCATTTTTGAGGAGAAATGCACCGCTTGCCACACCATTGGCGCTGGCAAACTGGTTGGACCGGATTTACAGGGTATTACCGATCAGCGAAATCATGATTGGATCGTAAATTTTATTCTTGATCCGGCCAAAATGATCGCAAGCGATCCCGATGCTCAAGCGCTTTTCAAGGAATATAACAATTTCACAATGCCGAACATGGGCCTCAGCGCGGATCAAGTAAACCAGGTGGTGGCATACCTGAGTAATCCGGGTTCTGTGCCAACTACGCCTGGGACTCCTGCGGCAACCACGGCTGGCGACCCGGCTGTAGGTCAGCGCTTATTTAGCGGAGAAACGCACCTGGCGAAAGGTGGTCCGGCTTGCATCTCCTGCCATACTGTCATAGGTACAGGCGTTTTGGGAGGGGGAGGATTAGGACCTGATCTAACTCAGGTTTACACACGGTTGGGCGAACCGGGTCTTTCAGCATCACTGAAGACACTTCCGTTTCCGACAATGATGGGGCCATTCCAGAACCGCCTGTTAACGGATACAGAACAGGCGGATCTTGTCGCATTTTTTAAAGTCGCTGACCAAACCCAGGCTCCAGTCCCTGTGATCGTGCCAGGAGCTGTAACATTGCATGTGATTTTGATTTTTGGCATCGGGCTCGTGGTTTCCGGATTGTTATTTGGAATATTGTGGCTATTGTGGGTACCTTTAAAAAAGCACTTTCACCCCCACCTTCCCGTTCGGAAAGTGTAGTCATCACAAAACAGGTCAGACCCTTTAAAGGAGCATTATATGAAAAAGTGGACAAAAGAAGAGATCGCCCCGGTAGAACGGAAATGGGAAGAGTTTTATCGCAACCGTCATCAGCATGACAAACGCGTTCGTACCACACACGGTGTAAACTGTACCGGTAGCTGTTCATGGGAAGTGTATGTAAAAGATGGCATTGTCACCTGGGAATTACAAGCAACCGATTATCCTGCACTAGAAGAAGGTTTGCCCCCTTATGAACCACGCGGATGCCAGCGCGGCATTAGTTTCTCCTGGTATCTTTACAGTCCCATTCGGGTGAAATATCCTTATGTGCGCGGACCTCTTTTGGATTTGTGGAGGGAAGCACGCAAAGAGAATGATGACCCCGTAAAAGCGTGGCAGTCCATTATTAACGACCCTGAAAAACGTACCAGATTTCAGCAGGCGCGTGGTAAAGGCGGGTTTCGACGGGTAAGTTGGGACGAATCTTTGGAAATTATCTCAGCTTCGGTAGTCAATACAATTAAGGAACATGGTCCTGATAGAGTCATTGGCTTCTCTCCCATTCCAGCCATGTCTCAGGTCAGCTTTGCTGCGGGCAGCCGTTTCATTTCTCTTTTGGGTGGAACATTTTTAAGTTTTTATGATTGGTACTGTGATTTGCCGCCAGCCAGCCCGGAAGTTTGGGGCGAACAAACCGATGTTCACGAATCCGCAGATTGGTACAATAGCCGGTTTATAGCCGTGATGGGCTCCAATTTGAATATGACCCGTACCCCAGATGTTCATTTTATCGCCGAGGTGCGCCATGCCGGTGCCAAACTTACAGTTTTTTCTCCAGATTTTTCACAAGTGGCCAAGTATGCCGATTATTGGATTCCGGTGCATGCCGGGCAGGATACTGCCTATTGGATGGCAGTCAATCATGTACTGTTTAAAGAGTTTTACGTGGATCGGCAAGTCCCTTACTTCATGGATTATCTCAAGAAATATACTGATACTCCCTTCCTGGTTGAGATTGGCGAGAGTAAAGCAGCTGACGAATACCTGTCTGGAAAGTATCTGCGTGCAAATCGATTATCTGAATACGCTGATACGGAAAATGGAGATTGGAAATTACTGGTCTGGGACCAGAAATCCGGAAGACCACGCATGCCAATGGGAACTATCGGTCATCGTTGGACAGAGCAGCAACCCGGTAAATGGAACCTGGAAATGCGCGACTCCCAATCTGGAGATGAGTTGGAACCGGAGCTTTCGTTTGTTGATTCTTATGATGATACCCGTATACTGATTTTTAATGACTTTGCAGAAGATGAAATCATTTTGCGCGGTGTACCAGTCCGTTACGTGCAAACTGAGAGGGGAAAGGTAGCTGTCACAACCGTTTTTGATCTTCTCATGGCACAATTTGGTGTACCGAGGGGTTTGCCAGGTTACTATCCGCAATCCTATGAGGAAGATGGCCTTTACACACCCGCCTGGCAAGAAAAATTTACAGGCATTCACCGTGATACGGTGATCAGATTTGCTCGGGAATGGGGTGAGAATGCCGAAAAGACAAAAGGAAAGAATCTAATCATTATCGGGGCAGGAGTAAACCATTGGTATCACAATAACTTGCTATATCGGTCAGCTATCACAGCACTGATGATTACCGGCAGCGTAGGTGTGAGCGGTGGTGGCTTGGCCCACTATGTCGGCCAAGAAAAAGTTGCAGCGCATGCCTCTTGGGGAACAATTGCATTTGGAAATGATTGGGGCATGGCAGCACGCCAGCAAAATGCGCCTTCCTTCCACTATGTTCATACAGATCAGTGGCGTTATGAGCGAGGATTTTCAGCCTATGACAGCTTACCGGTTTTGAGTCAGGAAGAGAATAAAGACCACACCATCGATTTGCAAGTTCGCGCTGTTCGGCGTGGTTGGCTGCCATTCTTTCCGCAATTTGACCGTTCTTCTTTAGATGTTGTCAGTGATGCTGTTGCAAAAGGTGCTTCTAACGATGGTGAAATCATTCAATCGGCGGTCGATCAACTAAAGAAGGGTACATTAAATTTAAGTGTGGAAGACCCGGATGCGCCAGAAAACTGGCCACGTGTATGGTTTATCTGGCGCGGGAATGCTCTTGGTTCCAGTGCCAAAGGTCACGAATACTTCATGCGTCATTACCTGGGTACACATGATAACGCAGTGGCTCCTGAAATGGCGGAAGGGCACACCCATGAAGTAGTTTATCGTGAACACGCACCTCAGGGCAAGTTGGATCTGGTTGTAGACATGAACTTCAGAATGGACACATCCGCGTTGTACTCGGATATTGTCTTACCGGCAGCGACCTGGTATGAAAAAGACGATTTAAATACCACCGATATGCATTCCTTCCTTAACCCCTTGCAGGCGGCAGTCGCACCTGCCTGGGAGTCGAAAAGTGACTGGGATATTTACAAGGCTTTTGCGAAGGGTATTAGCGACTTGGCGCGCACTCATTTACCTGACCCGATACAAGATCTGGTAATGCTGCCTTTACAGCACGATACACCCGATGAGTTGGCTCAACCACATATAGTCGATTGGAAAACCGGCGAGGTGGATGCTATTCCGGGAAAAACTATGCCGAAATTTCGGGTTGTGACTCGAGATTACACCCGACTGTATGATCAGATGATCACACTTGGCCCTGAGTTAGAACAGCGGGGAATTTCTGCGCATGGGTTAACCATTCCAGTCGGAGATGAGTACCGCCGTTTGACGGAGAAACAGCCACACGAGATGGATGGGATAATGATGCCATCACTGTTCGAAGGGCGGGATGTAGCTGAAGCAATTTTGGCTCTTGATCCGGTGGCAAACGGAGAACTTGCCTACCGTGCTTTTGAAGTCGAGGAGCATAAGACCGGACAGACCTTAACTGACCTGGCTGAAGGTATGCGCGAAGTGCGTTATTCCTTTGATGATATTGTTGCCCAACCCCGCCGGATTTTGACATCACCAACCTGGTCGGGCATTGTCAATAAGGGGCGAGCTTATTCTCCTTTTACATTAAATGTGGAACGTTTAATTCCTTGGCGAACTTTGACCGGCCGCCAACATTTTTACCTGGATCATGAAGACTATTTGAAATGGGGCGAAAGTCTACCTACTTATAAGCCAAAACCAGATCATCTTATGCTCGATGAGACCCAAATCACTTCAACCACGGTAGAAGATGACAAGTTGCGAAGCAAAATGCTTAACTTGATTACACCACACGGCAAATGGAGTATTCACTCAACCTACTCCGAAACTGATCGAATGATGACTCTTTCACGAGGAGGTTATCCTGTTTGGTTAAATGATAAAGACGCACAAGATTTGTTTATTGCTGATAATGATTGGGTCGAGGTTTTCAATGATAATGGCGTTTTTGTTCAAAGAGCAATTGTCTCAGCTCGGATTCCTTCAGGAACAGTATTTATCTACCATGCAACCGAGCGTACAGTTGGCATTCCTAAGTCCCCAATGCGAAAGAAACGAGCAGGAATGAACAACTCGCTTACACGAGTCCGCCTCAAGCCAGCGTTGATGACAGGCGGGTACGCTCAGTTTTCCTATGCCCTTAATTATTGGGGTCCCACCGGTAACAACCGCGACACGTTTGTGTTTGTGCGTCGCATTGAGCCACCAGAATTTTAATGAACCTTTAGGAGGATACATGAACGTTCGCGCTCATATGAGTATGATCTTTCACCTGGATAAATGCATTGGTTGTCATACCTGCTCAATTGCCTGTAAGAACTTATGGACTGATCGAAAAGGTGCCGAGTACATGTGGTGGAATAATGTCGAAACCCGCCCTGGTACCGGTTATCCCACTCAATGGGAAGATCAGGAGCGTTTCAAAGGTGGATGGGTATGGGATGGAAAGAAACTGAATCTGCGATTACATTCCAGGCTTGGAGGCTTAATGAAGTTGTTCTACAACCCTCCATTACCCAAGATAGATGATTATTATGATCCTTTTACTTTCCAATACTCGGATTTATTTAATGCGCCACTGGGCGATGATCAGCCAACAGCTATTCCAATCTCCCAAATCACCGGCGAACCAATGGAGATCAAAACCGGTCCCAATTGGGATGATGATTTGGGCGGTTCGTCGACCTACGCCTGGAACGATCCGAATCTATCGCAATTGCCGGAATCTGTGCGCATACAAATGCAAGAATTGGAACAAATTGTGTTCAATTATTTGCCACGTATTTGTAATCATTGTCTCAATCCGGCTTGTTTGGCTGCCTGCCCATCCGGTGCGATTTATAAACGTGTGGAAGATGGCGTAGTATTGGTTAATGAGAATAAGTGCCGTTCCTGGCGCATGTGTATTGCAGCCTGCCCATATAAAAAGGTTTACTTTAACTGGTCAACCGGTAAATCAGAAAAGTGCATTTTATGCTTCCCAAGATTGGAAACCGGACAGGCGACTGCCTGTGCACATTCTTGTGTCGGGAGAATCCGTTATTTAGGTGTGCTGCTTTACGACGCGGATCTTCTGCCACAAACAGCAATGGTTTCTGATGAGCAATTAATTGAAGCCCATCGATCAGTGATATTGGATCCATTTGATCCGGAAGTAATCGCTTCTGCACGTGCCAATGGTATTGAAGATAGTTGGATTACATCTGCTCAAGATTCACCCGCCTACAAGTTTGTTAAACTTTGGGGGCTGGCACTGCCGCTACATCCTGAATATCGAACGATTCCAATGATGTTTTATATTCCCCCTCTATCTCCAATTGTTAGTGTGATCGAAGAAGATCTGTATCGCCTGGATGTTTCAGACGAGATGCGTGACTTTGAATTATTCGACCGGTTGGATAAAGCCCGTATTCCAATCAAATACCTGGCCAACCTCTTTTCAGCAGGCAACGAATCAGCCATCCGTCCAATCATTCGCAAAATGTTGGCAACGCGGATCTATATGCGCCATAAATCAGTAGATGGCGTCATTGATGATAAAACTTTGGCTTTGTTAAATGATGCTGGCACAAATCCTGAGGAAGTTGAAGCCATTTACAAACTGACCACGATGCCCAACTACAAAGAGGCCTTTGTTATCCCGGAATACCATCGTGAGACTGCAATTGAAGCCTGGGATGATCCTTTAGCACATAAGGGCGATACGGGATTCGGTTTTATTCAACCTCCACACCGAGGAGGATAACATGGACACCCAGACAATTAATATTTTCAATCTCTTGGCTGAGGCGTTTTGTTATCCGGATCCGGAACAATTGACTTTCCTGGAAAAAGGCTTGGAAATTTTGCCTGCCAAGAAGCAAAATGAATTTGTTATCTCCTTCATTAAAAAAATCAGTCAGCTCTCACTGGCTGAATGGGAAGAATTATATACACGCACGCTCGATCTCAATCCACCGATTGCCCCATATATCGGGTTTCAGATGTGGGGAGAAAGCTACCAACGAGGCGAGTTTCTTTCCAAAATGAATCGGAATTTAATTGAGAATGAAATTGATTTGCAAGGGGAACTGCCGGATCATATTATCCCGATCTTGCGATATTTAGGTAAAGTTACGCAACCACTCCCTGACCTTATTGAAGTGTTTGCACCCGCCCTTAAACGCATGACGTCAGGATTGCGAAAAGCGGATTCTGGTAACCCGTATATCGATTTGTTCGAAGCAGTTCAAAGCCTTTGCGCTGATTTGGAAAAGGAGACAGCATGATCTGGGATACCATCTTCTTCATTATTTTGCCGTACATTGCTTTTTCGCTTGCGATTGCTGTGGGAATTTACCGCTCGATTTATCGACCATTTACTGTTACCAGTTTGTCCTCGCAGTTATTGGAGCGCAAAAAGTTATATTGGGGTTCAATTTCCTTCCATTACGGACTTGTTACTATTTTATTGGCACACTTGTACGCGTTGACTTTGCCAAAATCAGTGTTGTGGTGGAATTCCGTACCGATCCGGCTTTACCTGCTGGAGCTGACCGGCCTTGCGCTGGGGATTTTTGCATTCGTAGGAATATGCATTCTGCTTTGGCGCCGGTTTAGTGAAAAACGCGTACAAGCTGTCACTACGCCAATGGATATCGTTGTGTTAGTTCTGGTGTTTATCTCAATTCTGACCGGAATTCTTATTGCCTCGCTCTACCGTTTCGGTTCTTCATGGTTTACAGTAATTTTTACTCCTTATATACTATCCATGTTTGCTTTTAAACCTAACGTTGGCTTGGTTGCACCTCTGCCGTGGTTAATAAAACTGCATGTAATCAACTTCTTCATCATGGTGGCAGTATTTCCATTCTCCCGATTGATCCATATTTTTACCTATCCCTTCCAATATCTTTATCGCCCCTGGCAAATTGTCATATGGAATCGGAAGGTAAAGAGCGCCAAAAAGCTGTCCAGTGCGCAAGGCAAATAAAAGGTTGGAAAAATTTATTGATAAAATGTCGCCCTTCCGGCAACTTTATCAATGCAACTGGTTACTACCGGATAAATCCTAAGAAAACGGAATGAATAAGAGAATGAAAAAATCGTTTCTTGCAGATATCGATCAAGAAATTGCCGAACTTTTCCCCGGCTACTTTTCTCTGGTCATGGCTACTGGCATCGTTTCGATCGCTGCACACTTTTTCTTATTTAATCTTATTGCTGAAATTCTCTTATACATCAACCTGGTAGCTTACTTTGTGCTCTGGCTTTTATATATCGTGCGACTCGTGCGCCATTCAGGAAGAATGGTGGAAGATTTCAAAAACGCAGGTCTGAGCGCCGGCTTTTTTACAATTGTAGCCGGAACATGCGTACTTGGCAGTCAGATGATTATCCTAAAAGATTGGTATCAAGTTGCTTACCCCCTCTTTTTTCTTGGGATGGGTTTATGGATCTTTCTGATTTATCTATTCTTCTTAACTATGATTACAAGAGAATCGAAACCCTCTCTGGAAAACGGGATTAACGGATCCTGGTTCATTGCTATCGTTGGTACCCAATCAATCTCAGTGTTAGGCTCTTTGATTGCGCCATTATTTTCTCAGCATCAGGACATTCTGCTGTTCTTTACTTTGTTTATGTATTTGGTGGGTGGAATGCTATATCTTCTGTTGGTGACCCTGGTCTTCTACCGCTTGCTATTCAATCCATTAATGGCTCAAGCGATGTCACCGACCTATTGGATTAGTATGGGAGCAATTGCAATTACCACACTTGCAGGGGGACGACTGATGATCAATGCACCATTGTGGCCGATCCTTTCCAGTTTGCTTCCTTTTCTTCATGGACTGACCCTTTTCTTCTGGGCCTTTGCCACGTGGTTAATTCCGTTGTTAGTCATTTTGGGATTTTGGCGTCACATTATAAAAAAAGTGCCAATCCAATATGAACCTCACTATTGGGGTATGGTTTTTCCATTGGGTATGTACACTGTATCCACTTTTATATTATCAAAAGCTATGCATTTGGATTTTTTGGAGATCATCCCTCAATACTTCTTTTATATTGCGCTGGGTGCCTGGTTGGCGACCATGAGTGGGCTAGTCATTCAATTGTGGAATTTGCTATGGCCAAGTCAAACCAAACGTTGATTATTTTGATTTTAAGACGAAAGGCTTCATATGAAAAATCTTCAGGATCTGCTAACAGAATCCTCCCGACGTCATAGCCATCTTTGTCCCCGGCAGGTTTTGGGCGTGCGCATGGCATTAGCTGCTGTCAATGCGCTGGAACTGGAGCTTCCATCCAGGAAGAAAAACCTGCTTGTCATTGCTGAAACTGATGGCTGTTTTGTCGATGGGTTGGAAGTTGCAGCTGGTGTTTCCGCTGGTCATCGTACCTTGCGTATTGAAGATTATGGAAAAGTAGCAGCAACTTTCGTGAAGGTATCTAGCGGCGAGGCAATACGCCTGGCTCCGCTATCGGATGTTCGTTTGCGAGCTCAGCTGTTTGTAAAGGATGAACCTCGTCATTATTTCGCCCAGCTTCACGGCTACCAATTGATGCCAGATCAAGAATTATTTTCTTTTACACCGGTAACTTTAGAGCCTACTATTGAAAAAATTGTCAGTCTACCGGGGTTGAGGGTAAACTGCTCGGTTTGCAATGAAGAGATAATTAATCAACGTGAGATTGTTTTACAGGGATCAATCTACTGCCGCACCTGTTTTGGCCAGGGATATTATCAAGAAAAGAGTGATTCTTATTCTGTTGCTTTGAATGTATCACATCCAGTATCTTCATAATCACGCTGTGTTTTTGAGTTTGGTACCGGCGAACTTAATCTATCTTTTTTAAAAGCCAATTGAATAAAGATCACTGGATTCCAGCGTGCGGATACAAGGTGTATCAATTAAGAAATTGGAAACTGTTGGCGCGCAGTTGGTTTGAGGAATTTGAAAACATGATGGCTAAACAGAAAGAAACCGGAGCAATCTTAACTTCTTATTTCATTCTCTATGTTCGCGATCAACAAAAAAGCGCCGATTTTTATGAAGCTGTCCTGGGATACGGTCCCCGAATGAATGTACCCGGGATGACAGAGTTTGATTTGGGACCACAAAGTGTATTGGGGTTGATGCCATTGGCTGGTGTGGAGCGATTGTTCAACCGGACAATCCGCAGCGAATCCGGTAAAAATTTACATACTGAAGTTTATCTCATGGTTGATGACCCTCATTGCTATCATGATCGGGCGATTGCAGCCGGGGCTCACGAATTAAGCCCGTATTCAGTGCGTGATTGGGGCCACTCTGTTGCATATTGCCTGGATTTTGATGGAAATGTGATTGCATTTGCAAAGCCAACATAAACTACTCACGCAAAACAGGGTTTTGTTCAGCTGGGGTAAGCAATTAACTATTTCTCGCATCCGGTGACTTTTTTTACGGTTATACGGGCTGAGTTCATCAATTCTATCCATGACCTTTTTGTCAGCCTTTGATTTTTTTTGTAAAATTTAATGGTTTATAAAAGCATCTACTTCTCAATCGAGTTTCTTCGCAATTCCGGTTGCTGGATGCGAGGCGGTATAATGGAATTCAGAGATTTGCAGCAGTGGAGAAGTGCTGGTATGAAAAAATAGCTCCTTCCAGAACGCTGCACAGATTGAGGTTGTGCACATTAAATTTATAACAGGAGGAGGCTGGAGTGCCTCATTTTTACAAAACAAAATTTGTCTCTGGTATATTAATTCTAATTTTTGGCCTGTCGTTCGTCTTGAGCGCTTGTAGTCATAAGCCGCAAACAAAACAAACCATTAAATTTGCCGTGTTGCCAATTATTGATTCTTTACCTATGTATGTTGCCTTACAGGAAGGTTATTTTGAAAAACACAACCTGGCTGTAGAACTGATTCCGGTAGGTTCCGGCCCTGAAAGGGATCAATTATTAGCTGCCAGGCAGGTAGATGGGGTTATTAATGAAGTCTTGACAACCATCATGAATAATCGCAGTGGGAATAATATTCAAATCGTACGTTTTGCGCGAGCAGCTACCCGCGAAACGCCACTTTTTAGTATTTTGGCTTCCAAGCAGAGCGGAATTACGACAGTGGAGCAGTTGAAGGGAGTTGAAATAGGGGTTTCTGAAGGAACCGTCATCGACTACTTGACTGAGCGCATGCTGGAAAAAGAAGGTTTTAGCATTGACCAGATTGCGACGGTTGCTGTTCCCAAGATTCCGGATCGCATGGCATTGTTAAACAGTGGCGAATTAAAAGCAGCCACGATGCCCGAACCGGTGGCCTCTTTGTTAGCCCTACAGGGAGCAACCGTGGTGTTAGCTGACAACAAATACCCCGAACTGAGTTACAGCACGATTGCATTCCGGACTGAAATTTTGGAAAAACAACCTCAGGCAGTACGTGATTTTCTGGCAGCAATCGAAGATGCAGTTATGGCCATTAATGCTAATCCATCCCAATATGAACAAACCTTGATTGACAATAATATCTTGCCAGCCCCACTACAGGGGAAATTCGTGGTGCCACAATTTGTGCGTGCCAGCGTGCCCAGCCCTGAACAATATCGGGATGTTTATCAATGGGCGCGAGAGAAGCAGATGTTGTCTGAAGAAGTTGTCTATGAAACCTGTGTAAATCCATCTTTTTTGCCATGATCGATACTCTATCAGAATCTTATTATGAGGTACCTTGCGATTATTTTTCAGCTTTATTTATGAGACATCTATCAACTATTACCAATTGACGGACTAAAAAATAATGATTGAAGTTAAAAACCTGTCTTTTTCGTATTCAACCGACCAGCCCGTTTTTGATGAGTTTAATTGGTCGGTCGAACGGGGAGAAGCTTGGGCAATTTTAGGACCATCCGGATGCGGAAAGAGCACCCTGCTTTACCTTTTGGCCGGTTTACGGACCCCGCAGCAGGGGCAGGTACTGATTGATGGCAAAGAAATGCTGCAGCCAAGGCCAAACAGCGGTCTCATCATCCAGGATTTTGGTCTTTTACCCTGGGCAACGGTCAAAAAGAATAGCGAGCTCGGTTTTAATATTCGCCGTTTCTACGGGCCGGATGGTAAACATGCACCAGCGAATGCGCAATCCGCACTCGGAAAAGTTGATCAATGGCTCATTCGGCTGGGGTTAAGCGAGCAGATGGATAAATTCCCCGGGCAGTTATCCGGTGGTCAACGTCAAAGAACAGCCATTGCACGCACTTTGGCACTCAGCCCGGATTTATTACTCATGGATGAACCATTCTCGTCACTGGATGCCCCGACACGCGAATCGCTGCAGGAATTGGTTTTGCAACTGTGGCATGAAGAACAGCTTACCATGATCACAGTCACCCATTCTATTGAAGAGGCTGCCATTTTGGGCCGGAAAATCTTGTTATTGCAGCAACCCCCCAACCATCAGGTGCAGGTTATCCATAACCCAGATATGCAGCAACCAGGTTTCCGTTACAGTAGTGCTTACCAACAAATTTGCCAGCATTTGCGGGAGAGTATATGATGACCTCACGCCCCAGACAGGTATTGCTGGCTTTGCTGATAATGCTGGTTACCTGGCAAATTTTGGCGATGGCAGCCAATCTGGACATATTTCCTACCCCCATTGTAGTTGCCGTTGCTTTCGTGCGCGCACTTGGTCGCGATTTACCGGGTCATTTTTTGGCCAGTTTCTGGCGGGTGATCGCCAGTACTTTTTTGGCAATTCTGGTCGCAGCACCTTTGGGACTTTTATTAGGGCAATCTCAGAGGCTTAACCGTTTTTTTGCTCCATTCATTTATCTTCTCTACCCGATTCCAAAAGTTGTATTACTGCCGGTTGTGCTTTTATTTTTTGGTATCGGTAATGGATCAAAAATTTTCATTATTTTTATTATCTTATTTTTTCAGATTCTTGTGTTGGTTCGTGATCAGGCAGCGGGGATTCGCTCAGAATTGGTGCAAAGTGTGCACAGCCTGGGGGCCGGCCGGAGGGCTTTGTTCCGCTATGTGTATCTGCCGGCATCCATTCCGGCCATTCTTACTGCACTGCGTCAATCGGTGGGCACAGCTGTGGCGGTACTATACATTGCAGAATTATTTGCCACGAAAAAGGGGCTTGGTTATTATATTTATCTGAATGGTTCAACCTTGTTTGATTATCCCAGTATGTATGCCGGGATTGTGGCGATGAGTATTCTGGGTTTTGGATTGTATTTTGTGGTTGATTGGTTGGAGCGCAAACTGTGTCCCTGGCAATTTGTGAGATGAAATCTGTAAGCAAGCAATTCAGAATGATGAATATCATGTATGAATTCTTATTGCGGCCGCCAGCAGCCACAGAAATTTATGGAGAGCCAAATGAAAATTCCGATTTACCTTGATTACAACGCAACCACTCCCCTGGATCGGCGCGTGGCGGATGGTATGCAGCCATTTTTATACGATTATTTTGGAAACCCTTCCAGCAGCCATCCTTTTGGGGTACAGGCCAGACTTGCCATTGAATTGGCACGTCACCAGGCAGCCCGTTTAATAAACGCCAAAGAAAATGAGATTATCTTTACAGGTGGCGGCACCGAAGCGAATAATTTGGCGATTCGCGGCTATTGCCTAAAACACCAGGAGCGCGGCAAACACATCATCACGACAGCCATTGAGCACCCGGCCGTATTGGAAGTTTGTAAGGCATTAGAACTGGAAGGCTTCACCTTGACTGTACTGCCGGTGGACGAAAATGGATTGGTCTCAGCCGCTTCCCTGCAATCAGCCATGCAGGCGGATACAATCCTGGTCAGCGTGATGCATGCCAATAACGAGGTTGGTACTATTCAACCCGTGCAAGAACTTACTGAAATTGCGCATAAATACGGAGCAGTATTTCACTGTGATGCCGCCCAATCAGCCGGAAAAATTTTGGTGGATGTAGAGCAATTGAATGTTGATATGCTTTCATTGGCAGGGCATAAATTCTATGGACCCAAAGGGGTGGGGGTGTTGTATGTGCGTAACGGTGTCAGCCTGGAAAAAATTACCCAGGGTGCTAACCATGAAAGAAATCTGCGTCCGGGAACTGAAAACACACTTGGAATTGCCGGGTTTGGAATGGCAGCTGAAATTGCCGCAGAGGATCTCCTAAAAAATCAAGCCCACTTTTCCGCCATGCGAGATCACTTACAAAATGGAATAATTAGAGAATTGGGAACGGAGAAGGTTAGAGTCAATGGACACCCGAACATGCGGTTGCCGAATACGCTAAGCATATCCTTTCTGGGAGTGCAGGCTAACCAACTTTTGGCCGCAATTTCAGATCAAGTGGCAGCCTCTGCCGGAGCGGCCTGTCACGCGGATTCTGTTACTGTCTCAAGTGTCCTGGAAGCCATGCATGTGCCACTCGAATGGGCTATGGGAACCCTGCGCTTTTCAACCGGACGATCCACCAACGCGGAGGAGATTAATTTTGCTCTCGAAGTGGTCAAAGTGGCGGTGGACAAATTAAATCAGAACAGCCGAAGGTTATCCTGAGAAAACCCGGGCTTTGGTGATGAATTTGTAGTTCATCTGGCGCGCATTTGGATAGTTGCGGTGGTACCGTGTTGGCAGGAGCTCAGCAATTTTATACATGATTTCATCAATAATCTGCTCACGCACTTCGCGGGAAAGCCCATTTCCTTCCAGGTTGAGCTCAAATGGTTCTCCGACCACTATGTGAAAATCCGTCTTTCGGAAGTGCTTGAGATTATTCCAAAAATCCTCATAACCATAGAAGCTGATGGGCAAAAGTGGTGCTTTACTTTTGACGGCAATTGCAACCACTCCGGGTTTTCCTTTCAGAAGATTTCCATCTTTACTGCGCGTGCCTTCTGGGAAAACAGCCAGAATTTTACCGTCTGCCAGAGCAGAAAGCGATTGGCGGAAGGCTTCCTGGTCAACCATCTCGCGTTCGATTGGGATAACATTCCATAAATTAAACAAAAAATTAAAGAGGGGGTTTTTCCAACTTTCTCGTTTGGCGACTGCGATTATGTTGGGATTGTTAAGATAGGGCATCATGATGGGAGCTTCCAGAAAATTTACATGATTTCCAACCAGAATAAGTGGCCCATTTTTGGGGATTTTTGAGAGTTGTTCCGAATCAATGCGGCAGATCAATCCAAAAACAAGCCGCAAGAACCAGTTGACAATTTTCACACTGGATTTCATGCTACAGCACCTTCCAAATTGGTAATAACATCCAGCACTGCTGGTAAAATTTCCACCTTGAGCGTTTCGCAGCCAGTGCTGATAGTCTCTCCATCCGCGTGAACCGGTATTTTTCCGGTAACTGCGGTGACAGAAATTGTTTTAGCTCTGGCCAGAGTGACGGACTTGTCTTTTTCCTGTGTTCCGCTAATAAACTTTACTGCTACAGGCAGAATACGTGACTGAGCAACGTCCCCAGCCAGGCAAAGATCAAATTGCCCGTCCCCAAGTTGACCCTGCGGAGCCATCATGAAAGAACCGCCCATCCGGCGTCCATTCATGATCGAAATGAGCAAAAAGGGCTGCTGAAGTGTGGTCTCATCAAATTTCAATTCATAAACAGGTGCGTGTGCGTAAATAAAAATGGTACGGATTAAAGCTACCAGGTAGGATGAAATGCCATGCAGCCAGGTAATTTTTGCAGCTTCAATACCAACGACGGTGTCAAAACCTACACCTACCCCGTTTCCAAAGTAGCGACCGTTTGGGGAATCACCGCCAGTAACAAAGCCTATATCAATCAGGCTATGTTTTTGTGCGACCAGAATTTCGACGGCATGTTCAATTTTTTTGTCAATTCCGATACCGAAAGCGAAATCATTTCCACGGCCAACCGGTAAAACCGCTAAAGTTGGACGTGCTCTCCCTTGCAATTCTGCAGTCATTATTCCATTGATAGCCTCATTGATGGTGCCATCCCCACCGGCCGCAATTATCAATGACCGTCCGGTTTCTGCCGCTTCTTTTGCCATTGGCAGCGCAGCGCCAGGTCTGTCCGTTAGCATGAGATCATAATCAAAACTATAGCGGGCCAGGATTGCCTTTATCCCGGGCAGTTTTTTTAATGCATTTCCCTGTCCGGCGGTGGGGTTATAGATGAGTAGTGGTTTTATTTCCAATTTAATCCCTTTAATCAAACCTGTATGGTTAAACCCTTAGATTTGATCTGGTTACGATTTTGGATCGTGAGCCCAATAAAACTTTTATGTATTGGTTCCGTGAATGCCCTATTATAACGGATGACATAGAATTGAGGCGCTAGGCAACGGTTGGATGCCGAAGACCAGTGAATTCAAAGCGGAATATATCAAAATATTTCAATACCTTGACAACTAAACCGATAATCATATAATCAATTTGATATTTATAGAATTAGAATTCTCCAAAGCAGACAAGGAGTTTATTTTTCCAATTAATTTCAGGGCCTCTTTCTACTGGTTGCTAGCTGATGAAAAAATTATCTCTATGTTAGAAATGGAAATTAAATTTAATATTG
Source organism: Chloroflexi bacterium 44-23 (assembly GCA_001899005.1). Classification (GTDB taxonomy): domain Bacteria; phylum Chloroflexota; class Anaerolineae; order Anaerolineales; family Anaerolineaceae; genus UBA6170. The sequence goes on along the minus strand of MKUW01000028.1, from coordinate 444,053 downwards.
ACAATCCTGCCCAGCGACGAATCGACCCATTAACTTACAATTTATCGAGGAAAAAATGAAAAATGAAACGAATATTGAACAATTATTGGAGTTTTTCAAAGCATTGGCTGATGCCAATCGTTTGAAGATCATTGGTTTGCTAGCGCAAAAGGATTTATCGGTTGAACAGCTGGCAGAGATCCTGGGAGTCAGTTCTTCAACGGTTTCTCACCATCTGGCTCGTTTATCCCGCGCAGGTCTGGTCAGCGCACGGGCAGAGAGCTATTACAGTATTTATTACCTCAATTCAGAACGGTTGGAAAGTCTCTCCAAGGAAATTCTGGCGGAAGAAACGTTGCCAGCTGTTACAGCGCTGGTTAATATTGATGCATATGACCAAAAGGTAATCCGTAATTACACCAATACAGATGGAACCGTAAAAGCACTACCATCGCAGCAGAAGAAATTAATCGCAGTTCTACGCTATGTCAGCCGTGACCTGGAACCAGGAAAACGGTATAGTGAAAAAGAAATCAGCCAGTTGTTGGAAAAATACTACCCCGATTACGCCTTCCTTCGGCGCGGCTTAATCGAATTCAAAATAATGGAACGTGAGAACGGTGGCGGTGCTTATTGGTTAGCAGAGATAGGAGAAAGGCCTGCAAATAACAACACTTAGCGATAACCATCACAGGCATGCTTTGCAAGTTTATCAGGTGCGACTGGAGATTCAAGACACAGGACCCTCTTCTGTCAGGGGGAGAAATTGCCTTTCGTTCATTTGTTGAAAATTATTCCTCAAAATTGAAAAAGAAGAACAAAAGATTAGTAAATTTGAACGGAACTTCAAAGTTGATCGCTTTAACCAGTTGACATATTATTTTTAACGCGTATAATCAGGAAATTATTATGAGCACAAACTTCCCAACCACCTTTGTAATTATTATTAGCATTCTTGTAGGCCTTATTCTTAAGAGCCAGATTACGGTTGGGAAGCAAATGAAGCTGAATTTCGGGTAAAAAGAACCTGCAGGACACCTCAAGAGCCAACCAACCGGTTGGCTTTTTTTATTTTCTCTTTCACAGGAGCCTTCTATGAGATCAGATCGGATAAAAATTGGTTACGAACGTTCCCCGCACCGTGCATTACTGAAAGCAACCGGATTGCGCGATGAAGATATGAATAAGCCGTTTGTAGCAATCGTTAATTCATATATCGATATTGTTCCAGGGCATGTGCATTTACAAGAGTTCGGTAAATTGATTAAAGAAGCAGTTCGTGCTGCCGGTGGTGTGCCATTTGAGTTCAATACCATTGGTGTGGATGATGGTATCGCTATGGGGCACGGCGGTATGAAGTATTCATTGCCGTCGAGAGAGCTGATTGCAGATTCTGTGGAAACAATGATTGAAGCGCATTGTTTTGACGGAATGGTATGTATCCCTAATTGCGACAAGATTGTCCCCGGCATGTTGATGGCTGCCATGCGGGTAAACATACCTGCTATCTTTGTTTCGGGTGGTGCCATGCGGGCAGGAAAAACGCCTGAAGGCGAAGCAATCGATTTGGTGACGGTGTTTGAAGGAGTTGGTGCTCTGCAAAGCGGAAAGATAGACGTCGCCCGTTTGAAAATGCTGGAAGATAATGCTTGCCCTTCCTGTGGTTCCTGTTCAGGTATGTTTACCGCCAACAGCATGAACTGTTTGATGGAGGTACTCGGTCTGGCACTGCCCTATAATGGCTCTGCCCTGGCACTCTCAGCGGAACGGGAAGCACTGGCTCGGGCAGCTGGTGCCCGCATTGTCGACTTGATTGCCAATCAAGTTCTCCCCCGTGAGATTGCTTCGATGGATGCATTTGATGATGCCATTGCACTGGATGTTGCCATGGGTGGTTCAACCAATACCGTTTTGCATGCGCTGGCAATTGCTCATGAAGCCGGCATCCAGTATCCGTTGGAACGCATCAATCAAATTTCCAGAGCGGTTCCGAACTTATGCAAAATCAGTCCGGCGGGTAAATGGCATATGGAAGATGTCCATCGTGCCGGTGGCGTTCCAGCCATTCTGAAAGAAATACAATCCGCTACCGGGTTGTTGCATGAACACCGAGCAACAGTCAGTGGGAAAACGCTGGGTGAAATTATGTCAGCTGCTCGAGTGTATGATCCTGAGGTGATTCGTCCCGGTGAAAAGGCATACTCACAAAGCGGTGGATTGGCCTGCTTATTTGGTAATCTAGCGCCAAATGGTTCTGTCATTAAGAGCGGCGGGGTGGATGCTGGCATGCGTAAATTCAGTGGTCCGGCACGCATCTATGAATCCCAAGAGGACGCCATGGCAGGTATCATGGCCAGAGAAGTACAGGCAGGTGATGTTGTGGTTATTCGTTATGAAGGCCCAAAAGGCGGTCCGGGCATGCAAGAAATGCTCAGCCCAACCAGTGCCATTATGGGGATGGGTCTGGGCGATAAGGTTGCCCTGGTGACGGATGGTCGTTTTTCCGGAGGTACGCGCGGCGCATGTGTAGGACACATATCTCCTGAGGCTGCTGCCCGTGGACCGATTGCAGCTTTACAGGCCAATGACATTATTGATATTGATCTCGACCAATATCGATTAAGTGTCCGCTTGAGCCCTAAAGAAATTGAGGAGAGGCTGGCGGCATTGCCGCCGTTTGAATCGCGTAGTCACAGTAAGTGGTTACGGCGATATTCACATTTTGTAACAAGCGCAGATAGTGGTGCTGTGTTAACAAGCTGAGACACTTTCAAAGGAGAAGAAATGATGAAAACAGGCGCCCAAATTGTTTGGGAAACATTGATACAGGAAGGGGTTGAGGTTGTTTTTGGTTATCCCGGTGGGGCAAATTTGCCAATTTATGATGCACTCACTGAATATCCGATCAAACACGTCCTGGTACGCCATGAACAAGGCGCTTCTCACATGGCGGATGGTTATGCGCGCGCCAGTGGCAAGGTTGGGGTGGCAATGACTACCTCAGGGCCTGGGGCAACCAATTTAGTCACCGGAATTGCCACCGCAATGATGGATTCGTCCCCGACCGTTTTCATTACCGGTCAGGTAAACAGCGCATTGCTTGGGTACGACGCATTTCAAGAAATCGATGTGACAGGCATCACCCTGCCAATCACCAAACATAATTATCTCGTGACGCGGGTGGAAGATATCAGTAATACCATTCGGGAAGCCATGTATATTGCACAATCCGGGCGGCCGGGACCTGTGTTGATTGATATCACTAAAGATGCTCAACAAGCCAGCATGGAGTGGGAATACGATAACAGCCCCATCCGTCTGCCGGGTTATAAACCTGATTACAGCCCGATGGCTGCTGATTTTGCCCGTGCTGCTGAATTAATTCATGCAGCCAAACGACCGCTAATTTTGGCCGGGCGTGGAATTCTGTTGAGTGGGGCGATGGCAGAAGTTTTGGAGTTTGCTGAACGCACGCATACCCCCGTGGCAGAAACTCTGCTCGGATTGGGAGCTTTTCCTGGTGAACACCCCCTCAGCCTGGGATTAATGGGCATGCATGGAGAATCGTGGGTCAATGAGGCTATCCAGAATGCCGATTTATTGCTTGCATTTGGAATGCGTTTTGATGATCGTGTCACCGGCAACCTTAAAAATTATGCCCTTCAGGCGCGCAAGATTCATATCGATATTGATCCTTCTGAAGGAAACAAAATTGTGAAGGTCGATCAAGTGCTGACGGGAGATCTGAAGGGTGTACTCAAGCAGTTGCTTCAATCTGTTTCCATCTGCGAACATTCTGAATGGCTCGAAACGATCCAGGCTTCCAAGGGTGAATCAGCGGTTCGTGATATCAAAAACTTGCCTGATAATGGCCACCTGTATGCAGCTCACGTGATTAATGATCTTTATCACGTCACCCAGGGTAACGCCATGGTTGTGACCGATGTCGGTCAGCATCAGATGTGGACGGCGCAGTATTACCCCCAAAATAATCCAAATCACTTTTTAACATCCGGAGGCCTTGGCACCATGGGGTTTGGGCTGCCAGCTGCAATTGGAGCTTGCTTTGCCAAGCCAGGCTGCGAAATCTGGGTAATATGTGGAGACGGCGGTTTTCAAATGACTCAAGCAGAACTATCCACTGCTGCCCAGGAAGGGATAAAAATCAATGTGGCCATTATTAACAATGGTTACCTGGGCATGGTGCGTCAATGGCAAGAACTTTTCTATGAAAAGCGTTACTCACAAACTCCCTTACTCAGCCCTAATTTTGCCAAGATTGCCGAAGCGCATGGCCTGGCAGGATTTTGCGTAACTCAGCGCAGCGAAGTAATCCCCACCCTGGAACAAGCCCGCCAGGAAAGCGGGTCGGTTGTAATTGATTTCCGAGTGGAGAAGGAAGAACTTGTTTACCCGATGGTCAATAGTGGCGCCGGTTTACAGGATATGATTCGCCGCCCTGTACCCGACCCAGAAATGTTGTTTTAGTTTGGTTTTGGAGAGGAAAAAAGCATGCATCACACAATTGTCACATTAGTAGAAGATAAACCGGGCGTCCTGAACCGGGTCGCCTCTTTGTTTCGTAGGCGTAATTTCAATATCGATTCTCTTACGGTTGGCCGCACGGAAACTAAAGGTGTTTCAAGAATGACCATCGTGGTTGATAACGAGGAGGTGGATGTAAAACGCTTGACCTCCTACTTATATAAGCTGGTCAACGTTCTTGAGGTGTTCGACCTCAGCGCTGAACCAAACGTTAGTCGTGATCTGGTCCTGGTAAAAGTCAAAGCCCCTCCCGAATCAAGAGCCCAGATTTTACAGCTGGTTGAAGTTTTTCGGGCGCGCACGGTCGATATGGGTGCCAACTCAATCATTATTGAAATTACCGGCACTGAAGATAAGATCGAAGGATTTGTAGATGTGCTGCGTCCGTGGGGCATCATTGAAATGGTACGTACGGGAATTGTTTCAATGGCACGTGGCTGCGAAATGCGCGTTGGTAATGGGAATGGAAAAGTAAGCGCCCAATCAGCTTTTTCGATGAGTAACAACACAGTTTCATAAAGAAAAGAAAAAAGAGGAGATGAGAAATGGCAAAAATGAAATTTGGAAACGTTGAAGAAGAAGTGATTACACGAGATGAATTTTCTCTTGAAAAAGCCCGCGAAGTGTTGGCAAATGAAACCATTGCGGTGCTGGGGTATGGCGTTCAAGGACCGGCTCAATCGCTAAATATGCGTGATAATGGTTTTAAAGTTATCGTAGGGGCGAATCCAAATGGAAAATCCTGGGACAAAGCGCGCAGAGATGGCTGGATCCCGGAAGAAACCTTGTTCCCTTTAGCGGAAGCCGCCCGGCAGGGTACGATCATTCAGTATCTGGTTTCAGACGCAGCCCAGAAACTTACCTGGCCTGAAATTAAAGAATGCCTCAACCCTGGCGATGCCCTCTATTTTTCACATGGATTTTCGATTACATACGCAGATCAAACCGGTGTAGTGCCGCCTGATTTTGTGGATGTGATTATGGTTGCTCCCAAGGGATCGGGCACCAGTGTGCGCAAGAATTTTTTGAACGGCAGCGGAATTAACAGCAGCTTTGCCGTCGGGCAGGATTATACAGGCCGGGCACGCGAGCGTGCTTTAGCTACCGGTATCGCAGTCGGCTCCGGTTATCTGTTCGCTACAACCTTCAAGATGGAAGTTTATTCGGACCTGACCGGTGAACGAGGCGTTTTGATGGGCGCTTTGGCAGGTATCATGGAAGCGCAATATTCAGTCTTGAGAGCGAATGGTCATTCGCCCAGTGAAGCCTTCAACGAAACAGTGGAAGAATTAACGCAGAGTTTGATCGGTCTGGTTGGTCAGAATGGTATGGATTGGATGTATAGCAATTGTTCGACCACTGCACAAAGAGGGGCACTGGATTGGAAATCACGCTTTCGCGATGCCACTTTGCCGGTTTTTGAAGATTTGTATCGCAGTGTGGCCAGTGGTGAAGAAACCCGTATTACCCTGAAAGCAAATAGCGCGGACGATTACAAGGAGAAACTGGATGCTGAATTGTTCCAGATTCGTAATGAAGAAATGTGGCAGGCTGGCGCGAAAGTACGCTCTTTAAGGCCAGAAAACTGGCAAGCTGGACAGGGAGATGAGTATGGATAAAGATTATGTAAGAATATTTGATACCACACTGCGCGATGGAGAACAATCGCCGGGTGCCACAATGACCAGCGCAGAAAAACTGGAAGTGGCGCGCGCATTGGCCCATTTAGGTGTGGATGTAATTGAAGCCGGTTTTCCGGCAGCATCTCCGGATGATCTCGAAGCAGTCCGCAAGGTCGCAGTTGAAGTGGGCCGGTCTATGTTGGGTAAAAAGGCTCCCATTATTTGCGCCCTTGCCCGTACCACCAGGAATGATATTGACAAAGCCTGGGAGGCAATCAACCAAGCAGAAAAACCGCGCATCCATCTCTTTTTGGCAACATCGGATATTCATTTGCAATATAAACTGAAGATGAGCCGCGAGGAGATGGTTGTTAAAGCCACAGAAATGGTAACCTACGCCCGCAGCTTGTGCAGGGATGTGGAATTCAGCCCGGAGGATGCCGGCCGCAGTGACCCACAGTTTTTGTATGAAGTGCTTGCGGCGGTGATTGCGGCCGGAGCAACCACGCTCAATATTCCTGATACTGTCGGCTATACTACTCCGGATGAATTCGGCGGTTTAATCGCCGGCATTATTCAAAATACCGAAGGCATAGAAAAGTGCGTCGTTTCTGTTCATTGCCATAATGACCTCGGGCTGGCTACTGCCAATACACTGGCTGGAATTCGTGCCGGTGCCCGTCAGGCAGAGGTGACCATTAATGGTATCGGGGAACGGGCCGGCAATTCAGCTCTTGAGGAAGTAGTGATGGCGCTGAAGACACGCCATCCGCTATATCATCTGACCTGTGGAATTGATACCACCCAATTAACCAAAATGAGCAAATTGGTGAGCAATTACACCGGAATGGCAGTTCAAGCGAACAAAGCCATCGTCGGGGCAAATGCTTTTGCCCACGAGGCTGGTATTCATCAGGATGGTATGCTCAAAAACCAGCAAACCTATGAGATTATTCGTCCGGAAACAGTTGGGGCAGTCCAAACCAAGCTGGTACTCGGTAAACACTCCGGAAGACATGCCTTGAAGACCCGGCTGCTTTCTCTGGGTTTTGAGTTGAACGACGAGGAATTGATGGCCATCTTTGCGAGTTTTAAAGCCCTGGCTGATAAGAAAAAGGTGATCACCGATGCCGATTTGGAAGCACTTGTTTCGGATAAGCTCTACCAGCCACGCGAGTTGTATCGCCTGGAAAGCCTGCAGGTTGCCTGCGGGACGATGGGCATGCCGACCGCCACGATTCGCCTGAGCGACCCGCAAGGTAAATTGCACGTCAATGCCAGCGTTGGGACCGGCCCGGTGGATGCAGCCTATCGCGCTGTCAATGCCATTGTCAACCTCCCGAATGTTCTGCAAGAATTTGTGGTGCATGCCATTACCGAAGGGATTGATTCTCTGGGTGAGGTAACAGTGCGAATTCAGACAATTGATGAACAAACAGAGCCCCAGGCGCATACCTATGGGGGATATGGAGCGGATACCGATATTATTGTTGCCAGTGTAAAGGCGTATCTTTCAGCTATCAATAAAGTCCTGGTTGCCACCGGCCGCTTTGGCCCCCCGGAAGAAGTCGCTATGGAAACAATTTCCACTGAAAAAATGGCTGCGATGTCTGCCAATGATTTGAAGTCCAAAATGGCTCCTGATGGCAGTAAAGATCATAATCCTTTTGGAGATCCGCACACAATTCCCACAGGCTGGGATACCTCTGCCATGGTTGCTTTTTAATGGGCACGCGCTTACTATCTCCCAATTCACTTTCGTTAGATCTAACAGAATTTGAGTAAAAATGACACAACCGCAAACATTATTTGACAAAATTTGGAAAAACCATATCGTTATGGAAGGGACAGATGCACCAAGTGTAATTTACATCGATACACATTTGGTACACGAAGTCACTTCTCCACAGGCATTTTCCACCTTGAAGGCAAGATCGTTGAAAGTCCGCCGGCCTGAGAGAACATTTGCAACCATTGATCACAGCATTCCTACCCGCACTGCTGAAAATGGAGGTGGCCGCCTTTTCTTCGCCGACGAGATGAGCCGCAAGCAGATTTTTCAAATGGAGGAAAATTGCCGGGATTTTGGCATTCAACTCTTTGGTACAGAAAGTCCAGGACAAGGTGTGGTGCATATCATTGGCCCGGAACTTGGCATCACGCAGCCAGGCATGACAATTGTCTGCGGAGATAGCCATACAGCCACACATGGAGCATTTGGTGCTTTGGCCTTTGGGATTGGAACGAGTGAGGTCGCCCATGTATTGGCCACGCAATGCCTGCTACAATACAAACCAAAAAACATGCAAGTACGGATCGAAGGGCAATTAGCACCTGGGGTAACGGCCAAGGATGTTATTCTCGCCTTAATTGCCCAAATTGGTGTTGCAGGCGGAGCCGGTTATGTTTTAGAGTATTGTGGCAGCACCATACGATCCATGCAAATGGAAGAACGGATGACAATTTGCAATATGTCGATTGAAGCCGGCGCTCGGGCAGGTTTAATCGCACCCGATCATGTCACCTACCAATATCTCAAAGGCCGCCAGTATGCTCCGCAGGGTGGCGATTGGGATCGAGAGATGCAAAGCTGGCAGAAACTGACAACCGATGAAGGTGCCATTTACGACCAAAGTGTGTATCTGGATGCTTCTCAACTGGAACCGATGGTTACCTTTGGAACCAATCCTGGCATGGGGATCAAGATCAGTGAAACAGTACCTGATCCCCAGGCTGCCCCCAGTAATCCTGAACGTAATGCCTTGGAGAAAGCATTGGCTTATATGGATCTCCAGGCTGGACAGAGTTTGTTGGGCCACCCGCTGGATGTTGTCTTTATTGGGAGTTGTACAAATGGACGTATCAGTGATCTGAGACAGGCTGCCACAATGCTGCGCGGGCGCAGAATTCATGCAGGTATGCGTGTACTGGTTGTGCCCGGATCATATGCTGTCAAAGCTCAGGCTGAAAAAGAAGGGTTGGACCAGGTATTCAAAGCGGCTGGAGCAGAATGGCGTGAACCCGGCTGCAGTATGTGTATTGCCATGAATGGGGATCAGCTCGAACCAGGTCAATATGCCGTCAGTACCAGTAACCGTAATTTTGAAGGTCGCCAGGGTAAGGGTGGCCGCACATTTTTAGCCAGCCCGCTGACAGCGGCTGCTTCTGCTCTGGCAGGTAGGGTGGCTGATGCGCGTGTGTGGATAGGAAAGGAAGTGGAACAATGATGGCATTTGGTGAACTGACTACATACGCATACCGGTTGTTGGAAGATGATATTGATACCGACCAGATCATCCCTGCCCGGTTTTTAAAAGTCACTGATTCAAACGGTTTGGGGGCTGCTTTATTTGCTGATTGGCGCTATCTCCCCGATGGTCGTATAAATCCCGAATTTGTACTTAATCAACCGATGGAACATCCAGCCAATATCCTGGTGGCCGGAAATAATTTTGGTTGTGGTTCTTCACGTGAACATGCTCCCTGGGCCTTGGTTGGTTTTGGATTTCGCGCAGTCATCTCAACTGGCTTTGCTGATATTTTTCGAAACAATGCTCTTAAGAATGGCCTCTTACCGATCCAGCTTACAGAAAAAACCTACCGGCAATTATTGGCTTACCTTGATGAGACTGAAGACGCCTGGATGAAGATTGATCTGGCCAACCAGCAGCTGGTGTTAGCCGATGGCCAACAGCTTGATTTTCCAATTGATCCATTTTCAAAAACCTGTTTACTGGAAGGGGTAGATGAAATGGGATATCTTTTGCAACTTGGACCCTGGATTGATGCCTTTGAAAAGGGACACACTGCGCTTGGATTGGAGCCGGGACTATGATGATTGAAATTTATGACACCACGCTGCGCGATGGAACCCAACGAAAAGACATTTCGCTAATGAGCAGGGACAAATTACACATTGCACAGAAGTTGGATCAATTGGGTGTGGCATTTATTGAAGGGGGTTGGCCGGGTTCGAACCCAAAGGATGTGGAATTCTTTGAAATGGCTCGCCATATCACCTGGCAGAATGCGACCATCACGGCTTTTGGATCTACTTGCCAGGCTAATTTTCATCCCAGAGATGACCGTAATCTTCAAGCCTTGCTGGCTGCTGACACCAAAGTTTGTACCATTTTTGGAAAAAGTTCTGTGCTGCATGTTACTGATGTACTGCGAACAACGCTTGAAAACAACCTGCGAATGATCGAAGAAAGTGTGGCTTATTTACGGTCTGAAGGCCGGCGCGTGATATATGATGCCGAGCATTTCTTTGACGGATATAATGAAGATCCAGGATATGCGCTTTCGGCTATCAAAGCAGCAGTTACTGGTGGGGCGGAGACAGTGGTGTTGTGTGATACCAATGGGGGCACCATGCCCTGGCAGGTAGCTGAGATCGTAGGAGAAATAAAGACGCAGATTGCCATACCACTCGGAATTCATGCTCATAATGATGCCGAGTGTGCTGTCGCCAATTCAATTAGCGCAGTCAAAGCCGGATGTGTGCAGGTACAGGGGACGTTGAATGGATATGGTGAACGTTGCGGTAATGCAAATCTGTGCTCAGTTATTCCCAACCTTGAACTCAAGATGGGGTTGCAATGTCTTCCTGAGGGAAAGCTGGCAGACCTGTTTGATATTTCACATTATGTAGCCGAGATTGCCAACCTGGCACCTGATGAACAGCTGGCTTACGTCGGCAAATCGGCTTTTGCGCATAAGGGTGGAGTACACGTGGCAGCAATGCGGCGCAGCCCGCAATCTTACCAGCATATTGAACCGGAGTTGGTTGGAAATCGAATGGAAGTGGTGGTTTCTGAACTATCCGGAAAAGCAAATTTGTTTTCTTTGGTGGAAGCCTATGGGGTTGAAGCCGGCCAGGAAAGCCATGTAAACGATGTTTTACAAAACGTCAAGCAGCTTGAATCGCAGGGCTTTTCCTTTGAGGCAGCAGAGGGATCAGTTCTAATGATGTTCAAACGCCAGGAAAGCGGGTACACAAAACCATTTGAGTTGATCGATTATTCAGCTTTGGTGGAACATCGTGAAAAAAGAGGTTTGCTGGCAGAGGCGACGGTCAAGGTGAGGGTGAATGGTGAGATCATCCACACAGCCGCGGAAGGCAGCGGACCGGTCAATGCGCTTGATCTGGCGTTACGAAAGGCTCTGGATGGTTATTTTCCGCGTATCCGTCAATTTCATTTGACGGATTATAAAGTGCGGATTCTGGACGGGAATGCCGGCACGAATGCAATCACACGGGTTTTAATTGAAACAGAAAACGGCAACAAGAGCTGGAATACCGTTGGTGCCGGCACCAATATCATTGATGCAAGCTGGCAGGCACTGGTCGATTCAATTGAATATGGTTTGGCAGTCGCATGAGTGTGAACTTTTCAACCATCAGAAATAAGAAGGAGAGTTGAGATTTATGGAAGCCAACATCGTATTGCTCCCCGGAGATGGAATCGGCCCTGAGGTGCTTGCTGCTGCCAAGGAAGTATTGGCTGTGATCCAACATAAATTTGGTCATGTTTTTAACTATAAAAAGTATTTAATTGGCGGCTGTGCGATCGATGAGTTCGGTAGCGCTTTGACGGATGAGACTCTGATTGCCTGTCAGCAAGCGGATGCGGTATTACTGGGCGCAGTCGGCGGGCCGAAATGGGATGATCCACAAGCCAGTCTGCGTCCTGAGCAGGGCTTGCTGGCACTGAGAAAGGGTTTGTGTGTTTTTGCGAACTTACGCCCTGTAAAAATTTACCCAACTTTGATTGGCGCCTCGCCACTCAAGCCGGAGAAATTGGCGGGAGTGGATTTGTTGGTGGTGCGTGAATTAACCGGTGGCTTGTATTTTGGCAAGCCAAAAGGCCGGCAAATAAATGCCGGTATTCAATCAGCAGTCGATACGCTCTGGTATCAGGATTTTGAAATTGAACGGGTGGTGCGTATGGCCTTTCAATTAGCGCGATCCCGCAGGGGGAAAGTAACTTCGGTCGATAAAGCCAATGTCCTCGAATCATCGCGGCTGTGGCGCCAAATAGCCATTGAGATAGGCACAGAAAACAAGGATATTGCCTTGGAACATGTTTTGGTGGATACGGCTGCCATGCGGCTGGTCTCATCACCTGCCAGTTTTGATGTGATTGTGACTGAAAATATGTTTGGCGACATTTTGACGGATGAGGCGGCGGTTCTTTCCGGTTCCATGGGCTTGCTCCCGTCGGCATCCATTCGTACAGAGGGCCCGGGGCTGTATGAGCCGATCCACGGGTCCGCTCCGGATATTGCCGGGCGAGGGATAGCCAACCCGATTGGAACAATCCTCTCGGCTGCCTTGCTGCTGCGTTACTCATTGCGCCTGGAACAGGAAGCATTGCAAATTGAGCAGGCCGTTGAACGAACGATCACTACCCAGGAATTAACTCCCGATCTGGGAGGCCGGTCTAACACAGATTCAGTGACGCAAGCTGTGGTGAAATATTTATCAGAAATTTAACCTTTCCTGCTTAAATTAGGCAGAAGGAACTGGAACGCAATACAAAACAGCAGAATTGGAAGGATGAGTAGAAATATGGGATTCGAATCTGATTATATTTGGATGGATGGTGAATTGGTTGCCTACAAAGATGCAACAGTTCCTTTTTTAAGTAGCGCTTTGCATTATGGGTTGGGTGTCTTTGAAGGCATTCGCTGTTATGCGACCGAGCAGGGCCCAGCGATTTTTCGCTTGCGCGATCATATGCAGCGTTTGTTGAACTCGGCTCACATCCTGGGATTCAAAGAAGTTGGCTACAATCTGGATCAGTTATGCGATGCGGTGAAACAAACAATTAAGGCGAATAAGATGGACCGTTGTTATATCCGGCCTTTAATCCATCATGTGGCCGATACACCCAATCTCAATCTGGATAATGGTGAGGCGCATATCGGCATCGCTGTCTGGCGCTGGGATTCTTACCTTGGTGCGGAGGCGCAACAGAATGGCATCCGGGTAAATGTTTCCAGTTTTACCCGTCACCACCCGAATGTGATGATGACCAAATCCAAAATGACGGGAAACTATAGTAACAGCGTCTTGGCCAAAACCGAATCAGTCCGTTTGGGATTTGATGAGGCCATCATGCTGGACCCGCAAGGTTATGTTTCAGAATGCACGAGCGAAAATCTCTTTATTGTGCGCGGAGGAAGAATACAGACTCCTTTAAGCTCAACAGTTCTGGAAGGTATCACACGTGATACATTAATCGTATTGGCCAACGATCTCGGCTATTCAATGGAGGAGAAGGTCATGGTGCGCGACCAGCTGTATATTGCCGACGAAATATTTGTTACCGGTACAGCTGCGGAAGTGGTGGCCGTCACGGAAGTTGATTTTCGTAAGATCGGAAGCGGGCAAATGGGCGCTGTCACTCATGCTTTGCAGCAGGCATTTCAATCTGTTGTTACCGGAAGTCATGCCCGTTCAAGCGAGTGGCTCGAATACGTGAACGTATGACAACGCGAGTGGCCTTTCAAGGCGAACATGGAGCCTACTCGGAACAGGCAATTTGGGAGCATTTTGGACGTCAGGTAGAGGCGGTACCCTGCAATTCGTTTGATGATGTCTTTTTGGCTGTAGAGAATCAGGATTGCGAATTTGGCTGTATTCCGGTGGAAAATTCAGTGGCAGGTACCATCCATCGCAATTACGATTTACAGCTCAAGTTTTCCTTATTCGTGGTGGGAGAACATATCATTCGCATCTCGCATTGTTTGATTGGGCTCCCGGATGCTGAATTAGATGACATTCGCAAAGTAATCAGCCACCCTCAGGCATTGGCACAATGTGAACAATTCTTACGAAACCTGGATTATGTGCAGACAGAACCGGTGTATGATACGGCCGGAAGTATCAAGATTATGCAAGAATTGGGAGACCCTCAGGTGGCAGCGATTGCCTCGCGGTGGGCTGCAGAATTATATAAGATGAAGATTCTGAAGGAAATGATAGAAGATTCACTTGAAAATTTTACCCGATTTCAAATTATTTCCCGAGAAGAAGCCTGCCCAACAGAAAATGCGAAAACGTCACTTGTATTTTCGTTGCAAAACGAACCCGGGGCTCTTTTTCGCGCCATGGCAGTTTTTGCTCTACGGAACATCGATTTGACTAAGCTTGAATCGCGCCCCATTATTGGAAAGCCCTGGGAGTATATGTTTTATATTGATTTTATTGGAGCGCAATCTGAGTTGAATGCTCAACACGCGCTTGCCAACCTGTCGGAATTTGCCTCTTCAGTACGTGTATTGGGTTCCTATCCGCGTTATGAGCGATCAAAAAATTCTTGATACATAGACTTTTGACCAAATCTTCTTAAAGGAGCCCAAGCCCGGTTATATAGAAATCAATGAGAAATTTGACAATCAAGTCGTTCCTGGCCGAGCTTGAGGGACTTTCAGAAGTGATTATTTTTGCAGGATAGTTGCTTTTATCATCACCCTCAAGCTCGGATTGGGGCTTATCACACAAGCATATTTATTTAAACCGAATCCGAGCTAGGAAATAGCATGTAGATGGCAGTTATTTTTCCAATCCATCTATTTTAACTGCCCCAATCTCGGCTTCGAGGCTGAGGGACTTTCAGAAGTGATTATTTTTGCAGGATAGCTGCTTTTATCATCACCCTCAAGCTCGGATTGGGGCTTATCACGCAAGCATATTTATTTAAACCGAATCCGAGCTAGGAAATAGCATGTAGGTGG
>MKUW01000028.1:340100-429032 GCA_001899005.1 Chloroflexi bacterium 44-23 | reverse complement strand
AATCCGAGCTAGGAAATAGCATGTAGGTGGCTTTTATTCTTCCAATCCATCTATTATTCCTGCCCCAATCTCGGCTTTGAGGGTTAGGGACTTTCAGAAGAGATTATTTTTACAAGATTGTCTCTTTGACCATCACCCTCAAGCTCGGATTGGGGCTTTTCACGCATGCATATTTATTTAACCCGAATCCGAGCTAGGAAATAGCATGTAGGTGGCTGTTATTTTTCCGATCCATCTATTATTCCTGCCCCAAACTCGGCTTCGAGCTGTGTATGATGCGCGATTCTTTTGAGCGAATGAGAATCTCACCAACCAAATCGTTCCTGGCTTATCACGCAAGCATATTTATTTAAACCGAATCCGAGCTAGGAAAGAGCATGTAGGTGGCTGTTATTTTTCCAATCCATCTATTATTCCTGCCCCAATCTCGGCTTCGAGGCTTAGGTACTTTCAGACGAGATTATTTTTGCAGGATAGTTGCTTTTATCATCACCCTCAAGCTCGGATTGGGGCTTATCACGCAAGCATATTTATTTAACCCGAATCCGAGCTAGGAAATAGCATGTAGGTGGCTGTTATTTTTCCGATCCATCTATTATTCCTGCCCCAAACTCGGCTTCGAGCTGTGTATGATGCGCGATTCTTTTGAGCGAATGAGAATCTCACCAACCAAATCGTTCCTGGCTTATCACGCAAGCATATTTATTTAAACCGAATCCGAGCTAGGAAATAGCATTTAGGTGGCAGTTATTTTTCCAATCCATCTATTATTCCTGCCCCAATCTCGGCTTCGAGGCTGAGGGACTTTCAGACGAGATTATTTTTGCAGGATAGTCGCTTTTATCATCACCCTCAAGCTCGGATTGGGGCTTATCACGCATGCATATTTATTTAACCCGAATCCGAGCTAGGAAATAGCATGTAGGTGGCAGTTATTTTTCCAATCCATCTATTTTTACTGCTCCAAACTCGGCTTCGAGGCTTAGGGACTTTCAGAAGTGATTATTTTTGCAGGATAGTTGCTTTTATCATCACCCTCAAGCTCGGATTGGGGTTTATCACGCAAGCATATTTATTTAACCCGAATCCGAGCTAGGAAATAGCATGTAGGTGGCTGTTATTTTTCCAATCCATCTATTATTCCTGCCCCAAACTCGGCTTCGAGCTGTGTATGATGCGAGATTCTTTTAAGCGAATGAGAATCTCACCAACCAAATCATTCCTAGCCGAGATTGAGGGACTTTCAGACGAGATTATTTTTGAAGGATAGTCACTTTTATCATCACCCTCAAGCTCGGATTGGGGCTTATCACGCAAGCATATTTATTTAAACCGAATCCGAGCTAGGAAATAGCATTTAGGTGGCAGTTATTTTTCCAATCCATCTATTATTCCTGCCCCAATCTCGGCTTCGAGGCTGAGGGACTTTCAGACGAGATTATTTTTACAGGATAGTCGCTTTTATCATCACTCTCAAGCTCGGATTGGGGCTTATCACGCAAGCATATTTATTTAAACCGAATCCGAGCTAGGAAATAGCATGTAGGTGGCTTTTATTTTTACAATCATTCTATTTTCCCTGCCCCAAACTCGGCTTCGAGCTGTGTATGATGCGAGATTCTTTTAAGCGAATGAGAATCTCACCAACCAAATCGTTCCTAGCCGAGATTGAGGGACTTCGCGTAACCGAAATCATTCCTCAGACAAAATCACTTCGATTGTTTGCATATCCTCTTTAGAGAGAGCCGTTTTCCAGGTGCCCTGCACAATTTCGGTAATCTGGCTGGGTCGGGATGCACCAATCAGGGCAGATGTTACCTCCGGGCGACGTAAAACCCAGTTGATTGCCAATTGCGCCAGGCTTAACCCCAATTGCTGGGCGAACTCATTCAAGCGTCGTACTTTTGAAATTACCATATCGCTCAACTCAGCGCGGTCTAAAGCGCTGTTGGGCTTAGCCGCTCGCGAATCTTCCGGAATTCCGTTTAGATAACGATTGGTTAGGATTCCTTGAGCAAGTGGTGAAAAAACAATGCAACCCACACCTTCTTTAGAAAGCTCATCCAGCAAGCCCTCTTCAACCCAGCGGTCGAGCATACTGTAATTAGGCTGATGAATTAAGCAGGGAGTGCCCAATTGGCGCAAAATTTTAATTGCCTGGTGCGCCTCCTTCGGGTGGTAATTGGAAATGCCGGCATATAAAGCTTTTCCGCTGCGAACGATTGCATCCAGAGCTCCCATTGTTTCTTCCAACGGTGTATTCGGGTCCGGGCGATGATGGTAGAAGATATCCACATAATCCAGCCCCATTCTCTTGAGACTTTGATCAATACTGGCGATCAGGTATTTACGACTGCCAAAATCTCCATATGGTCCGGGCCACATATCATACCCGGCCTTGGAGGAGATGATCAATTCATCGCGGTAAGGGAGGAAGTCTTTCTTCAAAATTGCACCAAACGTTTCTTCAGCGCTGCCTGGCGGTGGCCCGTAATTATTTGCCAAATCGAAATGTGTGATGCCAAGGTCAAAAGCTGTTCGTAACATGGCACGCGAATTTTCAATGCTATCCACACCGCTGAAGTTATTCCAGAGACCCAAAGATACAACAGGTAGCTGGATACCACTCAGACCGGCACGCCGGTAGTTAATTTTTTCATATCGCAGGGGGTCGGCAAAATACTCAAGTGGTACCGGGATTATTTTCATTTATTACATCTCCATTTAATTTTTGAATTTGGTGGATAAGGCAAGCAAAGCTACTTGCGGCGATTGACGCGATCAATAAATATTTTTTGAGCATTACGGCTTTCTCGTTTGCTTTGAGGTTTGAGACGGATGTAGGTACCGTCGGTTTTCATCAGTCGTGCTTTAACATTATCACTAAGATACACTTCAAGGATGCTTTTACGGATGTAGCGGACCATGCTTGGATCTTGCACCGGGAAGAGGATTTCCACACGCTGGTTTAAGTTACGCTGCATTAAATCCGCACTGCCCATGTAAACTTCTTCCTCGCCGTTATTGTGGAAATAAAAAATACGGCTGTGCTCTAAAAAACGACCGAGGATGCTGATAACGCGAATATTCTCACTCAAACCTTTTATTCCCGGGTGCAGACAACAAATTGCGCGTATGATCAAATCAATTTTCACACCAGCTTGCGAGGCGAGATAGAGCTGTTTGATAATTGCCGGGTCAACGATTGCATTTGCTTTGAAAATGAGGTGTCCATTTTTATGCTTTTTCTGTGCTTCAATTTCGCGATCAATCATACTCATAAAACGCTGGCGCAAGTTTATGGGAGCGATCAGCAGCTTACGGTAATCGGTTTTGAGCGAATAGCCCGTCAAATAGTTAAATAAATCGCTGGCATCGGCACCGATTTCCTCATCACAGGTGAACATGCCGACGTCTTCATAAAGATTGGCGGTTAGATGATGATAATTGCCTGTTCCCAGGTGAATATAACGACGAATATGCTCATCTTCTTTTCTCACCACCAATGCAATTTTGCTGTGCGTTTTCAATCCCAGCAAGCCATATGTGACGTGCACCCCTTCCTGTTCCAGCATGCGTGCCCAACCAATATTACTCTCCTCATCGAAGCGGGCTTTCAATTCCACCAGAACAGCCACCTGTTTACCAAAATCGCGGCGAGCCTCCAATAATGTTTTGACAATTGGAGAATTTTTTCCGACACGATAAAGGGTCATTTTAATCGTAAGCACATTAGGGTCACGCGCAGCTGCTTTAAGAAAATCAATGACGGGGATGAAAGAATCATAAGGGTGGTGCAGGAGGAAATCACCAGCACGGATAGTGCTAAACACCTTATTGAGATCCATCCCTTCCTGATTGCGAAATTTATCAGCCTGATTTTGGTGGAATGGTCTGTCCTTCAAATAAGGCATTTCCATTTTGTGTAAATCCATCAGGCTTTGCAAATTGAGGGGTAAGTCCATTGGATAAATATCATTCCAATCCATATTCAGGTTAAGCGCCAGGAGAGCCTGAAGTGGGATAGGCATATCTTTGTGCACCAATAAACGCACAACTTTTCCAAAGCGCCGGTTGCGCACGGATTCTTCCATCACTTCCAACAAATCAGATGCTTCCAACTCCTGAATTTCAAAATCTGCATTACGGGTAACATGAAATGGAAAAGCTTCTTTAATTTTCATGCCAGGGAAAAGATCGGCCAGATTTTCTTTGATCAAATTGCTCAGCCAAATGAAATAATGGTGGCGCGGCAGAGTGCCATCACGTTTAAAATTGCCAGAGGAGCGCTTGATTGGAACCAGGGCCGGTAGTGAAGATGGTATTTTTAAACGAGCGAAATGTTCTTCGTTTTCATTGTCTTCGATTGAAATTGCCAGATTAAGGCTCAGATTTGAAATATGCGGAAAGGGATGGCCGGGGTCGAATGCCAATGGTGTCAGCGTTGGGAAGACGACCTCTTTATAATAGCCATTCACGAATTCTTTTTGGCGATCAGTGAGCTGTTCATAGGTTAATATGTGAATGCCTGCTTTTTCAAGCAATGGCAGAATGGTGGTATGCCAGTAATGACGGCCTTCGGACATTAATTCCATCGCGATTTTGCGAATTTCAATCAATTGCTGGTTTGGCGTATAACCATCATTACCACCCACGATCACGCCTGCATCACGCTGCATAATTAAACCGCCCACGCGCACCATAAAAAATTCATCCAGGTTAGATCCCAAGATGGATAAAAACTTGACTCTTTCCAGCAAAGGATTGAGTTCATCCTTCGCTTCATCAAAAACGCGCCGTTGAAACTCCAGCATGCTGAATTCCCGATTAATAAAGTACTTGGGATTATCCAGGTCTGCTATGACGATTTCGGTATCTGCGCTACCTATCTTGGTTAGTACCTCAGGCATTGCGCCCTTCTTTCTGCTTGCTGAAAAACTTTATCTTTATTCTACAGAGTTTGCCGGGAAATAATAGCTTGAACGAATAACCTTCACTTTTTGCAGGGATAGTAGTTCCTTCCACAAGCAGAAACCTACTTTTTCAATCGGCTAAAGCTGCCAGTAACAATTAATAAGATTCCTAAAGCCAGTACTGAAATGATGACCATCCCAATATTTCGATTGCCAAAAAGCTTTATACTTTCAGCTCGCACCAATTCCTCCGGGCTTGTTGTCGATGTCGCAGTTTGGGTGCTGGTAGGTGCCCGTCGCGTAGCAGTCCGTGTAGAGGTGCGGGTAGCTGTGGGTGTTGTCGTAGGGCTGGGTTGGATGGTGCTGGTAACCGTTATATTACTAATCTCGCTAGTGATGGTGGGGCTGGGTGTGGTTTTACCAGCAAAGACAATGAGATTCTGCCCAATGTAAATGATTGGGTCTTTTGCTACCAGATTATTCAAGCGCACCAGTTCTTCAATTTTGGTGTGGTAGGCGATTGCGATGCTCCACAAAGCCTGTCCGCTCTGCACTTTGTGAATAACAGCCCCATTCGCATCGGGCGTAACCGTCTCAACTGGGATAATAATTTGTGAGACAAGTGGTACCACAGCCGTTCCGGAAGTTCCAGGGATGGCCGTATTACGAATAACCGTGCCACCACTATAATAGGCCGCGTGGACAATGTACCAGGTGCGACCATTGAAACTGGTGACACCTGCACCAATATCGCGGTAATTGGCATTCACAACCGGAATCATGTGATCCGGATCTGCCCATACTTGTTGAATTTGTTCAATGGTCATAGGGCCGATTGCAAAGTTTTCGGTTGCCCACGCGGTTGAGCCACCACCATATCCAGCTGCCATGACCCGTCCACTGACATTGCCAATATGGGCATGGATGTTGTTGATTGCCATTGTATCGGATGTTTGTTGGGCAGTACTCATAAGTATTGGATCAATTGTCAGAGCGGGTAAACCATTCGCGACGCGCATACCGTTGATCAAGCTGATCAAATCGCTGGCGGAGACTTCAGCCAATGGTGCAGCTCGTACTTGTGCGGGAATTGAGGTCAATATCAATGGCACTATCAAGACAAAACAGAACAAAATGCGGTTCAATATTTTCATATTTCTGTATTATACCGAATCTATCAAAAGTGCAATGCCTGGCAAGAAATAATTGTATTAAAATATGGTAGCATAAAACTTGCACCATTTCTTCTGCTAATTGATGCGTTACTTGCCCATTTCGGGTAAATTGTGCATAATTATGAAAGTATCCGACTTAAAAAGGGTAGGTGATCATGTCTTTGAATTCTTTGTATGATGCAATAGCACTGGTTCGCTCCGGGAAGACTGAAGATGCACGCCAGATAATCTTTGACATTATCCGTAATGACCCGCAAAACGAAATGGCGTGGATGTGGTTGGCAGAAACGTTGACCTCAGAAATGGATCGGATGAAAGTATTGCGCTCTTGCCTGAAGATTAACCCTGATAGCAAGATTGCAAAAATGGCAGTTAATAAACTTCAGGCAAAATTCAACGAAACAGAGGTGGAGCTACCAACCGAAACTCCTTTCGCGGAGGGTGCAACATTTGACCCTGCCATTCCGGAAAGAACCGGTCATACGGGCGCAATCATCGGCTTTGACGGATCATTTATCCTTTCAGACGTGGAAGATTTTGACGATGTGATCGATTTACGCACACCAACCATGGCAACCACAAAATTACCTGAAAAAGATACAGATCAGGATTTTATGACTGAGGCATATAATAGAAATGCCGGTGATCAAACCCAATCCCAGGACGCTTCTTCCGATTCCCCTTTCAGTGCTTCCTCGGAAATTCCAACTATTCCGCTTGGCGCAAGGTCTCCCTTACCTCAAGAGTTGGAATATGAGCCGGATTTATCCGGATTATTGGCGGAAGAAAGGGATGATTCTACGATTTACGAAGACCATGCGCCTGCCAATCGCGTTCCACTTTATCAGGACAATGATAATTTGTTCACTCTGGGCGACTCTAATGAATTGAGCTCTGATGAGCTCGGTTTCAGCAATGATGATACGATCGATGATACTATCAATGATCCGCCTGATAAGCCGCTTTATTCAGATCTATTAGGTGATGATCTGATTGAGGACCATGTGCTGGAAAGTAATTATGGAGAGAACAGCAATAAACGTAAGAAAAGGGAACGAAATTCAGTGGCACTGGTAGTCGGAGGAGTCTTCTTGTTGATTACCGCATTATGTGCGATTTTATATTTTGTATTAGGCGGTTATTCATTTAACAAAGGCTCAAATAGTACCGTTCCGACTGAAGTGGTCATGGCTGTTGCGACTGACATCCCCACTGCTACGCGTACATTATTGCCTACCTCAACCAATACACCAGAGCCTACATTAACCCCGACATTGGTGCCCACATTAACACCAATCGTAGCACTGAGCGGTGATGCAATTTCCAGTTTAACAATTGGTGGTCTGGTTCTGCGGTTAAAAGAAAACCTCTCGACGGAATTTTATACCAATCTGAATGGAAACCTGGCCGCAATCCCAGAAGGTCGTACATTGAAAATATGGGATGTCTCCACAGGTGAATTGAAATATACATTAAACGGTCATAATGATCAGATCACTGATGCGGTTTTTTCTGCAGATAGTAAATTTCTGGTCAGCGGTGCCCGAAATTTCTCAGTTATTTTGTGGGACCTGAATACGGGTGAACAGGTGAAGGCGTTTGGCATGGATGCCAATACCATTAACCGTATTTATGGTGATCGTACTCGCAAATATCCAAATGATGTCAGTGTGGATTTCTCACCAGATGGAACCACTCTGGCGGCCGGAGCTTTTGGCGTTGTAAATATTTTTGATATCGCCAGTGGTGTTGCACGCGGAACTTATTCGCTGACTGATGAGGCTTTGCGGATCGCTGGGCAAGACCCGAAAAACCAGTATGGTTTTATTGTAAAATTCAATGAGAATGGCTGGGTATTGGGTGCCGGTATGAGCAAATACCTGGTTGGGTTGGATACCCTGGATGCAGCCCCGCTGTACCAATATGAGCTCGGTCCGAAAGCGCAAATCTCATATACATTCGACCGGTTGCATTTGATTGAAGCAGATAGCGGGGGTTTGATTATTCGCAACCTGGCGGATGGCACAATACAAAATGGATATGGCGGCCGTAAGGTGAAACCAAATGATGCTCCGCCAGCTTTCTCAATGACTGAGAATGGAGCCTTGTTGGGAATTGAAACAGATTCGCAAGAAAATTCTTATGGCCTGGCTGTGTGGGATGTAAAGGCCGATTCCAATTTGATGAACTTTAAAGGTATCTGTCAGGGGAATAATTGTGAAATGCCTACCTTCGCCTTTTTCCCCGAATCGGAACGTATCGCCGTTACACGCCAGAACAATGATGGCAGTGTCAGCATCATCATTGTCAATTTATTCTCCAATCAGATCGTTTATCGCTTCAATCCTTCTGATAAAGGCGTGCGTGCAATTGCCGTTTCACCCAATCAGGAAATTGTGGCCGCCATTGACGGAAATGGAGTCCTGCACCTGTGGGATATCGGCAGCGGTGAAGAAAGAGCGGCTATCCAAACGGATGATGCCAGAAACGTACAATTCTCAAGAGATGGAAGACTTTTGTATGTCTGGGGACCAAAAAATATCCAGGCTTGGGGCAACCCGTAAAAATGGCAGTGATCCTAACAATGCAATAGTGGCAATGGCATCCACCTCAATATCAGTAAACGAAAATAGCTGTAACTGTTTTGGTTAAATTTCTTTGGAGATGAAAAAATGAAAATTAATACAACCAAGAATCATGAATTTTTGCAATTCATTGAAGACTGGCTAGCACAACTTAAAACCCTCCGTGTTGCAGAACTGGCTGCTTTCGGTGACGAGATTGCAATAGTTTCGGTTGACTTACTGAAAGGATTTTGCGACTTTGGTCCGTTATCCAGCCCAAGAGTGGCAAACATTGTAGTTCCAACCACTGCTTTAATGACAAGTTTATGGCAGTATGGAGTTCGTCATATTCTTCTGTCCCAGGATGCACATGACGCAAACGCAGTTGAGTTTTCGGCTTTTCCACCGCATTGTATCCGCGGCAGTGCCGAGGCGGAAACAGTAGATGCCATTCGGGATTTGCCATTTTTCAATCAAATCACCATTTTAGAAAAAAATTCCATCGCCAGTGATTTGAATGTGCAACTTTCCGAATGGATACACAACCACCCAAAGGTGAAAAGTTATATTGTGGTTGGTGATTGCACCGACCTTTGTACTTATCAGCTGGCTATGTTTTTGCGAGCCAGCGCAAATGAGCACCAGGTGGAGCGGCGGGTTATCGTCCCGGCCGATTGTGTTGCGACTTATGATTTGCCATTAGAAGTCGCTTCGGCAGCAAAAGTAATGCCACATCCCGGTGATCTGCTGCATGCAGTCTTTCTTTACCACATGGCTTTGAACGGGATTGAAGTGGTGGCCGGAATACACGCCAAATAAAAGGGGTGACCGGAAACTGGCATTGGTCTAAATGATTTTTCGAGTTTAAGGGGAATAGCATTGCTTTTATAAGAACAATCCAGCAACTGGTTTTGATCAGTTGCCGGATTGAATTCTAATGGTTGGCTTTCGATTAACTTTATTGAGCTGGGTTTTTCCAGTATGAGATTTCACCCACTGTGATCGTGAAATTACTGGTTTCACGCGCACCAATGAAGAGGCCGAATGACCCCTCAGAAAAGGTGTTGTCTTTTACTTCTTTCAGCAAGACACCGTTAGCATACAGCACGATCTTATCGCCGATTGCCAAGACACCTATGGTATTGCTCTTATTACTGCCTGCTTGAATAGCTGGTGAATTGGTCCAATTAACGTGTGTGGTCATTGAACCTTTTGATCCGATGGTAGCATCCCATTCCCGTAAGCTGTAATTACCATCGCATGTTACTCCAAACAGATATCCCCGATTGGCATCCCGTGCATTTGGCACACGGAAGATGAAACCATAGCGGTCACTTCCGCTGCAAGTGCCGGTAGAAACTGTCATTTCGATGTACATATTCGCTAATTTTTCTGTAGCGACCAAACGCCATCCATCGGTAGTAGTCAAACCGGTAAGTTTTAATTTATTGCCACTGAAATCGATACTGGTGTATTTATCCGGCCCGGTTGGCCAATTATCGCCATTTTTGAAGGTGTCAGTCCAGGTGGGGGTCCCAAATTTTGTGCGGGGGTTATCCGGTGGGGGTGTAAATCCAGGATATGGTGTCGAGGTGGGTGTTATGGTTGGAGGGACGAGCGTTGCTGTTGCTGTTGGGATAGGCAACGGTTCTGTGGCCGTAGGTTCGCTGGCTGGCACTTCAGTGGTAGCGACTCCGGTCGTTATTGAAGACGTTTCTGCGGGTGGGGGTTCGGTGGCAAGCGGAGGCAATTCTCCGGTGGCCAGAGCGCTGGTTGGCGAGGGCATCTCCGTCAGTATTTTAGCCACACGTGTGGCCATTTCTGAATCACTTACCGGAGGAGGCGTCGGGGTCGTCAAAGGCAATGTGCAGGCACTTAAGAGCACAAAGAGGCTAAATATGCTTACAATTACAAACCAATTTTTCGAACGCATGAGGTTTTCTCCTTAACTTCTCTTTTCCTAAATAAATAGTTCTTTTTAATGACGGAAAGGTGCCTGATAAAGTTCCCTCGTTCAGGCGGCTTTATAACCAATATTCCGTAAAAAACTCTTGCGCCAGGCGATACCCTGCTCGTCTTCTATACCGGCTGGGCTGGCACCATCGACAACGCCCAAAATGGCGCGCCCCAGACTTGTTTCCGCCAGAATTACTTCACAAGGATTGGCAGTTGCGCATAAAATGCTGACAATTTCAGGCACACGTTGGAGGGAGGGTAGGATGTTGATGGGAAAGAAGCCAGGACCCAGAAAAAGGATGAAGCTATGTCCGGCTGCAATCCGAACTGCATTCTTTTTTGCCAGATCCAGCATTTCGGGATCAGTTCCACTCCAGCGAATGAGACACTTACCGGATGCTTCACAAAAGGCAAGCCCAAACTTAATCCCAGGCACAGCAGTAACCAGCGCTTCATGGATATCTTCAACTGTCTTAATAAAATGCGATTGGCCTAAAACAAAATTGATCTCTTCAGGTTTTTCTATGGCGACTGAAAGTAATTCCATTTTCATTCTCCCTTGGTGCGCCAAACCGGCGATTAAACAGCTGATATGATTGGTTACAATGATTATGCCACAAATTGGACTCTATCTGCAAATAATAAGCTGGGCGTGCCATTGCAAGCCGCGCAGAAAGATATGAGGGCGAATGGCAGTGATTTTCAGACGGTCGTTCTGATTTTACAGGGCCATTTTTCACCGTTAAAAATCTCGAGCATTCCCTTTCCTACAGGTTTTACCTGCTGGTTGTTTTTACCAGTGCAGCGAAGCAATCTTTCTCGCACGAAGCA
Organism: Chloroflexi bacterium 44-23; assembly: GCA_001899005.1. Classification (GTDB taxonomy): domain Bacteria; phylum Chloroflexota; class Anaerolineae; order Anaerolineales; family Anaerolineaceae; genus UBA6170. Next base: position 417,593 of record MKUW01000028.1, on the reverse strand, counting down.
GGATTGCTTCATTGTGGGTAACACACTTTCCGGCTGCTCATAACATTAAGAAACGCTGGTATGGTACGTTATCAACTTAATTGAGAAATAAAATTGTAAAAAGCTTTCCTGCCGGATGTTAGGAAATAATAAGCTACTGTGAATCCGCCATCCGGGAAGGTTATCTTGAGATCCTCACCGAATTTAAATTCGTAGAATGAATAAAAAGTTTTTCTTCAATAAAACCCCCCTGAGGGGTATTAGGTCTCTTTCACGTGAGATCTCTCGTAAGGGCTAAGCATCCGGGAAATCATTTTATCCTGTAAAACATACCCATCGCGGATGCTTCGCCCATCAGCCGACAACTCATACCATAAAGATGTGGTGCGTTACACACTCACCCTACGTCTTATTTGCACTGTGCAATGTTATTTGTCCTCGAAGACTGCCTTTCGGCGGTTTAGCCGAATCTCGCAATGACCGTTACCGATTAGTTGTCATCGGTTTCAAGCGAAGTATCAAAACAGAAAAATTGTATCCTTTCAAAAATTAAGAAATGAACGTTTTATCAAAAGGATAAAGAAACGGAAAACTATCAACATCTCAAGTTGCGGATGAGGCTGCGATCAAGCGGAATAAGGTAAAATAGGAAGGGCTCTAAGAAAGGATAATTACCCCTTGTTTGAATTAATATTTTTAGGAACTTCCGCATCAGCACCTTCCATAAAAAGAAATTTACCTGCTTTAATGATTAAACAAAATGAACATCGCTTTTTGGTAGATTGCGGTGAAGGAACACAACGTCAGATTTTGCAAGCTGGGATTGGCTTTAAAAACCTGAACAGAATTTTGATCACACATGGGCACCTTGATCACATTTTAGGCCTTGCAGGTTTACTTTCAACCTTACTGCGTTGGGAGACATTGGAATCATTGGAAATATTTGGTGGCCAGGCAGCTCTCAATCGTGTTCACGATCTTATTTATGGTGTGGTACTGAAGGGCAATCATCCTGTGCCGGAACTAGCTTTGGTACCGATCACAGAAGGTGTATTTATCGAAGAATCAGAATTTACTGTCAGCGCTGTTCCGGTGCGACATCGCGGCCCGGATAATTACGGGTACCTGTTTCAAGAAAAAGGTCGTTATCCGTTTTTACCTGAGAAGGCAGAGGCTTTGGGAATTCCCCCGGGACCCTGGCGCGGTGACCTGGTGGGAGGAAAAGCAATTCAATTGCCGGATGGACGCAGCATTCAACCCGAGGAAGTGCTGGGTGAATTCAGAGCGGGTACCCGCCTGATGGTCTTGGGGGATGTCGGTGATACCAGCAATTTGGTCACCTATTGTCATCAGGCAGATGCGTTGGTGGTTGAAGCAACTTATCTCGAAAGTGAAGCCGAAATGGCAGCTCAATTTGGCCACCTGACAGCCCGGCAGGCAGCTGATCTGGCGTTAAAATCAGATGTGAAACAACTGATTTTAACGCATCTTTCGCGTCGTTATCGAGAGCGTGATATTCTGGCAGAGGCACAAGCTGTATTTCCGCAAACAATCGTAGCCCGTGATTTTGATGTTTTTACCATAAAAAGGGAAGAAAATAATATCTAGAGGGAATCCGGATTTCCTGTGTTTATAAAAAAGATTGTTGAGGTTTTTAATAAAGTTCGGGTAACGGATAACGAGTAACGAGTAACGAGTAACGAGTAACGAGTAATTGGTAATGAGAGAAATAATTCCTCATTACTACGCACTCATCACATTTCTTTAGGGAACAATATCCGCGACGGAATCGAAAATATAGGTAGGCACGTATGGATAGTTGTCGATATCCTCCCGGCGGGTTATGCCCGAGAGCACCAGGATGGTTTCCATGCCACTTTGAACCCCGGCGGCAATGTCAGTATCCATGCGATCTCCGACCATGATGGTGTTTTCCGAGTGAACGCCCAGGAAATTTATGGCTGAGCGCATCATTAAAGGATTGGGCTTTCCAATATAAAAGGCATTTTTTCCGGAGGCTTTTTCAATCAGAGCTGCTATAGCGCCGGCGCCGGGTATGATACCCTTCTCGGATGGGCCGCTTGCATCGGGGTTGGTGGCGATAAAACGGGTATTGGCGGCTACCAGACGAATAGCCTTGGTAAAAGCATCCTGGTTCATCATCTCAGTCTCGCCCAGAATGACATAATCGGGGTTGTGCTCAGTGATGATGTACCCTTGATCGTGTAAGGCTGTAGTAAGTCCACTTTCTCCGATCACGAAGGCCTTGCCCTGCGGGTGCTGGCTGTGGACAAAACGTGCGGTTGCCATGGCGGAGGTAAAGATGGAATCTTCAGAAATTTTCAACCCAACCATGCTGAAACGATAAGCTAAGTCACGTGGGGTATAGCGGGAGTTGTTGGTTAATATCAGAAATTTGGACTTGGCGGTTCGTAAACGATCAATAAACTCGTTAGCACCGGGTATGATCGTGTTTCCCCGTACGAGAACGCCATCCATATCAATTAAATAGTTCTTTGTTTCTTTCATATACCACCAGATCATTAATACAAGCTTACAAGATATTCTATTATAGCTGAATGGAATTTTATTTTCATTTTTGCAGCCTGCATGGCAGAGGAATCGCAAAGCCGAAAACAAGAGTTAACATTCTATACATTAGTCGACATACAATTCTATCCAGCCCCGGGATAAAACGATTGGATTATTTTGAAAAGGAGCATCATTCGTACTCGATTTAATCGCTAAATTATTTAACAAAACTGGCTAAGTAATATATTAGTTAAACTGATCAACTTATGGTTATGATCGTCATCGCGATTTGTGAGATTATTTTTGGCGCAGTTGATGGGTAATGATCAAATTTCTTAGTAAGGCCAGCGAAGAATGATTTGAACGTTACCTGACGATACCACACGGCATACCCTTCACGTTGCCTTTGAACAAATATTTTCACTGATTAAACCACAAGAATTTTAAAAATATCTTATGGATCGGGTATAAGAAATTTCCATCCTGACGAAAGGCCGATTAATTGCTTTGGATGGAGTGACAATCTGCCGTTCACATGGCTGAAGAAACGGGATAGCGGCTTTCGATTTAGCAAATGCCTCGGTTATAACACAATAGAGACAGTTTTTTGGGGTGACTTCCAATTTATTCTTTGATTAAGAGAATATGGAAGAAGTATATCTGGTTTGAAGTTACAAAAAACCTTTCAAAAGTGAAATTAATATTCACAAATGTCGATTTATTTGATAAAAGTACTATAATAGTGAACGATCAAAATCAAATGTGTTCCAAAGACTAATATTTGAGAAATTCGGAGAACAGTGGATCTCCACTTTTTTCATCATTAAGTATTATCCTGGCATCAGGGGCTTTGATCATACTGGTTACAGTATTTTTATTTCAAGGGTCCGTAATTTTTAGCCCAGGATCACTATCCGCGCAAAATACACGCGGCCTGGTACTGGCGAGTGCCAGTTCTCATGCTGAGATTGAACAACAATGTAAATATTGCCACCAACCACTTGTCTCCAGCCAGAGCGAAAGTTGTTTGAAATGCCATGATGATATCGCCAGTCAGATTGACCTGCAAAGTGGATTGCATGGTATTCTGAGTGGGGTTAACTCTTGCCGATCTTGCCATATGGATCATAAAGGGCGAGATTTTGATATGCTGCAGGATGCAATTCAGAAGTTTGACCATAACCTGACTGCGTTTCCATTGACTGGAGAGCATTTACCACTGGATTGTCAGGATTGTCATACAGCAAATGAGTTTCAAATCAGTTCTGCCTGTTCTGATTGTCATGCTGAACCAGAACAGCATGCCGAGATGTTTTCATCGGATTGCACAGATTGTCATTCTACACAAGCCTGGGTTCCAGCAGTGTGGAAAGGAAATCCATTCGACCATGAAGCGGTGGGCTTCAGTCTGATATTACATGATTTTGATTACCAGGGTATATCGATAACATGTTTGCGCTGTCATCAAAAGGAAACTGCGGAAGTGGATGTGGCTACCTGCAAGAATTGTCATGAACAGCATGATTTTGAATATATGCAAAGTCATAGCGGAGAATTTGGAATGGACTGTACTGCCTGCCATGATGGGCTAGATCGGATGCATAATTTTAACCACCAAAATGTCTATGTCCTGGATGGAGCTCATAGTGAATTGGATTGTGTTACCTGCCATGAAAATCAAGTCTTTATTGGTTTGCCGAACGAATGCTCAGATTGTCATTCTGAACCAGAAATTCACGCTGGAAGTTTTGGATTGAATTGTGTTGCCTGTCATTCAACAGATGCCTGGCAACCAGCCGTTTTGAAAGAGCACACATTTCCTCTCGATCATGGCGATGAGGGCGAAATCGCTTGCGAAACCTGCCATACAGTTACTTACACACAGTATACCTGTGAGAATTGTCATGATTCACGTGATCCTGATTTTATCGAAGAACATGATGAAGAAAAGCTAAGCCAGGACCGCTTGATGGATTGTGTTGAGTGTCACGCGGACGGAGAAACCCATGATTAAAAAAACAGAAAGGGAAGCAACTATGAGAAAGACTCTGTTAATACTCACCCTGATTGTTTTGTTTATTATGTCCGGAATCAGTGCCGCTGTATTCGCATTTGTGGAAATTGCACCGATTCATCCGGAGGGAAAATTGTTTCAAATGCAGGATCATCTGGAACATGCGATGCTTGTGTTTTATATCAACCCTACCAGTAAATCCTGGTATGAGCTAAAGATTTTGGATAAACGGGTAAAAGGTTTGGATAATATTGCAGGTAAACAAGAAGAAGCACAACACATTAATAATGTTTGGGTTGAATTAGACCATGTTTTGAAGCGATTTCAGGATGGAAATTCTGATGATATCGAGAATCTGCGATTGCATTTTGTGAAAACCTTATCCACAATCCAAAAAAGCATGAACCAATTCATTTATCTGAAAGAAAATTTCCCCATAGAATTCTCGTTAGCCCTAGAAGAGTTAAACCAGCTGAAAATATTAGCAGAGAATGATTCAAATCCTTTATCGGGACTATATGTGTTAAACCAGGCACTGATGAAAAACGATACAAAAGTAAGCTCACTACTTAACTCTGCACCTGAGAGACAGGATACCATTGACCCGCGCAAGATTCCTTTTCTACCGGGGAGTACTGGCGCAAATCATCAATTTTTCCCTTTAATGGGGAAACATGCAGAATTAACTTGTGAGGGGTGCCATAGCGGTCTCACGTATGAAGGCTTACCGGATCAATGTGTGGAATGCCACTTGGCGGTACTTCCGGATAATCACTACCAGGGTGTATGCTCTTTATGTCACACAGCAACCGGGTGGGTTCCTACATTCTTCAACCATTCAGTAGCTTTAGCAACGGACTGCCAGAGTTGTCATTTGGTCAATAAACCCGCAAATCATTTTTCTGGTCAATGCTCCAGTTGTCACAGTACCACGGCCTGGATCCCTGCCAGCTTTGACCATGCAATTGCTGGAGCGACGAATTGTCAAAGTTGCCATAATAAAAATAAGCCAACCAATCACTTTTCCGGGCAATGTTCCGCCTGTCACAGCATCAACGCCTGGATTCCTGCCAGCTTTAATCATGCCATCGCCGGTGCTACGGATTGCCAAAGCTGTCACTCCGGGAACAAACCAGCTAACCATTTCTCCGGGCAATGTTCTGCCTGTCACAGTACTAATGTCTGGCGTCCTGCCAGTTTTAATCATGCTGCCATGGGTGCCACTGATTGCCAGGGTTGTCATTCAGGTAACAAACCAGCCAATCACTTCTCCGGGCAATGTTCTGCCTGTCACAGTACCAATGCCTGGCGTCCTGCCAGTTTTAATCATGCTGCCATCGGTGCCACTGATTGCCAGGGTTGTCATTCAGGTAACAAACCAGCCAACCATTTTGCCGGACAGTGTTCCGATTGTCATAGTACGGATTCGTGGGGAGGTGCAAATTTTAGTCATTCTTTCCCGTTGAATCATGGGGATGCTAATGGGGAATGCGCTCAATGCCATCCTTCCGGTGGCAGCAGTTGGACTTGTTTTAATTGTCACAGCCAATCAAAAATGACTGAAAAACATGTGGATAAAGGAATCCCGGACTATGTGACACGATGCATGGAATGTCATGGAAATGGAAAAAAAAATGATGATTAGAAAAGATAACCCTTATTCCAACAAACTGGGAACGATGTTAAGAGAAACAAGTCTGAAACTTGATACTTTAGCATCTGGGTATATTTTGCCGGATGAAAAACGTTGCGTACAGTGTGGGATTTGTTCGTTTAATTGTCCGATCAATGTAGATGTTCGCTCACATGCAATGAGAGGGATGGCAATTCACGAAAGCAAATGTTTGACTTGTGGAGAATGCGTGAGGCGCTGCCCGCGCGGTGTCTTGCGCTTTGTTATCCATGACTGAAGACATTTGAAGGATTGTTACAAATGACAAATTATGTAATTATCGGAAGCGGAGCAGCTGGCATTGCCGCTGCAGGATCCATCCGCAGAGAAGATTCAAGAAATAAGATTCAAGTAATCACCGACGATCCATTTGGGTATTATTCCCGTCCAGGGTTGGCGTACTTATTAACGGGTGAAGTACCGCAAGAACAACTTTTTCCATTTAATCAGGAATATTATAGGGAACTAAATATACAATTAGTTAAAGGATGCGTTCGATTCATCCTTCCCGACCAACACCAATTAGTGACCAGCAATGGTTCGTATATACAATATGACCGTTTATTATTGTCAACTGGTGCTTCTGCCAACATGTCCAGGGTTCCAGGTGTGGAACTGGAAGGTGTGGTTAAACTAGATAATTTGGAGGATGCAGTTCATATACTCAAAAATGCCAGGAAAGCACGCACAGCTGTTGTCATTGGAGGGGGCATTACGGCCCTGGAATTAGCGGAAGGCCTGGCAGCGATTGGGATTCAGGTCCATTATTTTCTGAGAGGTGAACGTTACTGGAGTAGCGTTCTGGATGAAATTGAATCGAAGATCGTAGAAAACCGTTTGATTCAGGATGGCATAAAGATCCATTACCACACGGAATTGGATGAGATTCTTGGCAAAAAAGGAAAAGTAACAGGCGTAAGAGCCAGTCAGCAACAAAAACAAGTGCAAGTCGATTGTCAGATGGTGGCATTTGCGATTGGAATAAAGCCTAGGATGGACCTGGCTATTAAGGCTGGAATAAACACCCAACGTGGTGTGATTGTAGATGAGGGCCTGCATACCAGCCAGGCGGATATTTTTGCTGCCGGAGATGTCGCTCAAGTATATGATCGCATGAGTGGTGAACATGTGTTGGACAGCCTTTGGCGACCGGCGATTGAGCAAGGCTGGATTGCCGGGTTGAATATGACTGGCGGCAATTATGCCTACGAAAAGAAATATCCTTTTAATGTAACCCGTTTGGGAGGATTGATTACAACCATCATTGGCCGGGTTGGCAAAGAAGTTCTAGAAGAAAATAAACCTGATGGAGATGCAGACGTAGCCGGGATCATGCGCGGTGATAGTGAGGTGTGGCGAAAACAGTCGTTGGGAATCGTTGCTCAAACTTTTCAAGAATCTAACCGGCTTCGTTTGTACATCACACCTACGTATATCACCGGTGCAATCATCATGGGTGATCAGACGCTTTCACGACCATTGCAGATTCTAATACGTGAACAGGTGGATATTAGCCCTATACGGAAATTACTATTATCTCCCCAATATTCACTGATGGAAACCCTGTTAAAATTCTGGGAGGATTACACAAAAAAGAATGCTTAAAATAAAGGAACTTGTATATTCATTAATTGCAATGATCTTTATCACTCTGTTTTACCTGTTGGTACAAATTAGTAATAAAGAAATCCCTTCAGCCAGTAGTTTCTGGGGACATAGCCTTGGAGTTTTGGGATTTCTTTTGATGGTGATGACGGAAACATTGTATTCCTTTAGAAAGCGGAGTAAACGTGGTGCACGCTGGGGTAAAATGTCCAGCTGGCTTGAATTTCATATTTTCACAGGAATTGTAGGTCCTTTCATGGTTCTGCTGCATCCTGGGTGGGAATTTAAAGGTCTGGCTGGTGTCCTGAGTTTAATGACACTTTTGATTGTTTTTAGTGGTTTTTTTGGCCGTTACATTTATACTTCCATTCCACGTACAACCAGTGGCTCAGAGATTGATCTTAAGGAATTGGAAATGACCGCCCGTCGAATGGAAACGGAAATAGCCCGCTTGAAACACCAGGATAAAACGCAACCCATTCAGAAAATCAATTCAAATGGAGGAACTGTTTTCAATGTTCTTTCCCGATTTTGGATTGATATTGGAGCAGTCTTTACAGATCTTGCCATTCGAACAGGACCCTCTCATCCGGCAAAACAAACGGAATTGGAATTATTACGTGTACGACGGAAATATGAACAGGTACAGCGGCAAATTAATGACCTGGCTGCGGCTCGGAAATTGTTATCATTGTGGCATGCAATTCATATTCCATTGGGATTAACTTTGTTTTTAGTAGCCCTGGTTCATATTGGTGCGACTATTTACTACGCAATACTTATTTATTAACAATCCCATAACCGGGACTTTTCAGGAATAGACAATTTAAGATACAAGAGAATCGTAAAGCTGAAAACAAGCAAACAAAACTACCTCACAATCAGGTTTTTTATATCCAGCTTCCATGTTAGCGCGGCACAAATGATGAAGTTTATTCGTCAGTAGTGGGAAATTGAGAACCAAATCCATTGGAGTATGGATGTCTTTTTCAGAGAGGATGAAAGCAGTGTAAGGGTAGGACATGCACCAGACCATCTTGCATTGCTTAGGAAGCTGGCTTTCAATTTATTGAGACAAACTAAACCGAAAAAATGTGGTGCCAAGGTAAATAGAGTGCTTTGCGCTATGGGCCCCCAATTTCTTGTTAGAAGTGCGTCATTCTTGACTTTGCAATTGCTCTTTTTCACCTACAAATTATTTGACATTGTTTTTCTCCTGTGATACCATTTGCTTTGTAAATGGCAAAGCCCCATTTGCGGAACTCTTATCCAGAGAGGCGGAGGGACCGGCCCTGTGAAGCCTCGGCAACCAAAAAGACCTAATGTTTTTTACGGTGCCAATTCCGGCAGTAAATTCTGGAAGATGAGAGGCAATGATAATTCGGATTTTCTGGATTGCCCCTCGTAAACCGTAGGGGCAATTTTTTTAAATGGAGGTTTGGCGAATGAATACTACATTTATGAATTCCCCCAAGTACCTTTTCACCTCAGAATCGGTTACCGAAGGGCACCCTGATAAACTTTGTGATCAGGTCAGCGACGCAGTTTTGGATGCCTGTTTAGAGCAGGATGTGCACTCAAGAGTAGCTTGTGAGACTGCTACCAAAACCGGATTTGTGATGATCCTGGGTGAGATTACAACCTCGGGATATGTAGACATGGATAGCCTGGTGCGTAAGGTAGTCAAGGGAATTGGCTACGATAGCAGTGAAAAAGGGTTTGATGGAAACACCTGTGCTGTTCAGGTCGCTATTGCGCAGCAATCCAATGATATTGCCCTGGGTGTAAACAAGTCTTTAGAAGCAAAAGGTCAATCCGTGACCGATGAAGAGGTTGAGCAAATTGGCGCCGGTGACCAGGGTATGATGTTCGGTTTTGCCTGCAATGAAACCGATGTTTTGATGCCCATGCCGATTTACCTGGCGCACAATCTTTGCCGCCGGTTGGCCGAAGTACGCAAGAACGGTACCTTGCCCTGGCTGCGCCCAGATGGCAAGAGCCAGGTGACTGTGGAATACCATTACGGGAAACCAGTCCGGGTGGATACTGTTGTGATCAGTACCCAACATGCCCCTGAAATCTCTCAGGAAGATATTCGGGTGGCTGTGATTGAGCATGTTATTTTACCGGTCTTACCGGCAGAATTAGTGGATAGTAAGATGAAAATATATGTCAACCCAACTGGTCGCTTTGTAATTGGCGGCCCAATGGGTGATGCGGGTGTGACTGGTCGAAAAATCATAGTGGATACCTATGGCGGTATGGGCCGGCATGGCGGTGGTGCTTTCTCCGGAAAAGACCCGACCAAGGTTGACCGTTCAGCAGCCTATGCAGCCCGCTGGGTGGCTAAAAATATCGTCGCTGCCGGGCTGGCAGACCGCTGTGAAATTCAATTGGCTTACGCTATCGGCGTTGCTCATCCTCTTAGTATCAACGTTGAAACATTCGGTACAGGGACCATCCCCGATGAAGAAATTGCCCGTTTGGTGGAGAAAACATTTGATCTTCGCCCGGGTGCCATTATCCGTGACCTAGACTTGCGCCGTCCGATTTACCAGAAGCTCGCTGCCTATGGGCATTTCGGCCGGGACGATCTTGATTTGACCTGGGAGCGCACCGACCGCGCCGAGCAGTTGCGGAAAGCGGCAGGTTTGTAGGTAAGGAATTGAAATAATAATTGAGGGTAATGCGTAATGGAAAATAAGTAAGATTTAACGCATTACTGGCTGGATTTTATGAAACAGCTCAAATGGTGATCATTAACCATTTGAGCTGTTTCACTTAATACCCATCATCTTCCGGTGGAGCGGTGGGGCCATAGTCCAGAATTTCACGCACATTCGAATGCGGTAACGGCGGACTGATGATACCGCGATCCTCGAGCATGTCGATCATACGAGCTGCGCGGGTATAGCCTACACTCATGCGGCGCTGTAACATGGTTATGGAAGCTCTTCCTTCACGACGAACGATATCAACGGCTTCATTCAGCATGGGATCTTCATTTTTATCAGGTAAGGGCTCGAACAAAGGCACTTGATTTAAGGATTCATTGCTGGGAAGAGGTTCAGCGAGTGTGGCGGTAGCATTCGTTGATGGCAGGTTGATGTTCATGGCCTGCAAACGCCAATAATCTACGGTTCGAGCAATTTCCTGGTCAGTGATGAAAACGCCTTGTAAGCGGACGGGAGCAGCTGCATCGGGCGCTTGAAAGAGCATATCACCGCGTCCAAGCAGCCGTTCAGCACCCGGTTGGTCAAGGATGACGCGACTGTCGGTGTTTGAAGCGACAGCAAAGGCAATGCGAGCCGGGAAATTGGCTTTGATCAAGCCGGTAACCACATCAATGGAAGGCCGCTGAGTAGCCAGGATCAGATGGATTCCGGTCGCACGCGCAAGCTGTGCCAGGCGTGTCAAACTGCGCTCGGTCTCATCGGGAGCCAGCATCATTAAATCGGCCAGCTCATCCACCACCACCACGATGTAGGGTAATTTATCCGCTTGATTGTTGTTATGGTCTTGAATATTACGATAACCGAGCTGCGAAAAACGGTGGTATCGGGCATCCATCTCGCGTTGAATCCACTGCAGTGCGCTGACCACTTTGTCAGTGTCGGTGATGACAGGTGCCAGCAGATGTGGAATGCCGTTATATCCGGTTAGCTCCACCCGCTTCGGGTCGACCAAAATCAAACGCAGCTCAGCCGGAGTATTATTCAATAGTAAACAGGATAAAATAGAATTTACACAGACAGATTTGCCGGAACCGGTTGTACCTGCGATTAATAAATGTGGCAGTCCGCTTAAGTCAGTGGCAATCGGTTCACCAGAGACGTTCATGCCCAGCGCTATTTTCAGGGCTGTTTTCTTATGCTTGAAATTTTTACTCTCCAAAACTTCCAACAAGGTTACCCGGGTCGCTTCAAAATTTGGCACTTCAATGCCTACATAACTATGGCCGGGCACCGGAGCTTGAATGCGAATACGCGGTGCAGCCAAAGCCAGGGCTAGATCATCCGCCAAATTGGCGATTTTACTGACCCGCACACGTGTCTTCCCGGAGCGCGTTTCAACAAAGAGCGGCTCGACTCCAAATTGGGTGATGGTTGGGCCGCGTTTAATTTCAACAATTTTGGCGGGTGCGCCGAAAGATGCGAGCGTCTCTTCAATTAACCCGCCACGGTCTCGATCGATATTGCTTTCAATATTGACCAGCGCCGCAGGATCGAGGATGGTTTTTATTTCCGGCAGCTTCCATTTTCCTGCGCTTTCCCCTTGAGTGACCGAGGGTGCCGCCACAGAGCCCTCATTGGCAGGAACAGAAATTGAAGTTTTTTTGCCGGTTGGTTGCAATGGATTTGATTCAAACGTTGGATTGGTTTCGGGTTGTATTTTCGAGCCTGTTTTCGCAGTGGCTTTCACCCCAGAATTATCGGAAGGATGCATGGGGGTGAAGCCGTTTTGTACTACCGTTGGAATTTCGCTTTCTTCTTGGGCTGACCGCCTGGGATGGTAGGAAATATCACGAGTCTTTTGCTGCGATCTCCGTTGCTCGCGCCAACGTTGGATCAGCGGCTGCAGCTTTCGGAATAAATCCGGTATGGAAATATCCAAGGTAAGACCTAGCGCAATTAGTGACCAGCCGATCAGAATGATGACAGCCCCAGCGTTTCCAAGACTGCTGACCAGAATGCGTTCGAAAAATGCCCCGATATACCCACCGCCTTTTCCCGAGGCGGCCAGTTCCCAGCCACCATGGCCGGCCAGGTGTAACCAGGTCAGTAAATTCAAATATAAGAGGACAATGCCGGAAAGACGCTCTGCGGATAGAATTGGCAATTCTTCCAGGTTTCGTAAAATAAGCCATAACCCGACGATCAGGAGTGCTAAAGGAAGAACAAATGTGCCCCACCCGGCCACCTGGGTGATCGCGTTGACCCACCATCCGGTGACCTGGCTGCGTTGTGAAGATAACAGACCGAGAATGGTGAGAAAACCGATTAATGCGATAATGATGCCCAGGATATCGAGCCGGCGTTCCATTGAAATACGCCGCCATGGTTGAACAAGCAGTGGGGTACTTTTTCTGGCAGCGGATGATTTTCGTGAGCGCTGCGCGCGCGTGGTGCTTTTTGAGCGTGTTTGTGTACCGCTACGTGCTTTAGTTTTACCCGATTTGCTGGGTTTGGTAGAACTCTGGCGAACAGGTTTTTTTGCCAAGAAATCACTCCGATTAAAAGAAAGATTACAATCAATGAATGGTCATGCTGATAGCTAAAACCACTGAAATGATACGAATGGTTGTTCTAATTATAGCAAATTCGTAAGAAAATGTACGCGTTTATTCACGTACAGACGCCCGCAGCCCCTATTTGGATAGAAAATCGTCGAAACGATTATTCCGTAAAGATTCAACGATTTGTTGGGTGGCTTGAAAGGCGAGTGGCGGCAAATTTGTCAGGGCAAAAAAAGCTGCTTCGGATGCATCGTCTCCAGCAATTAATGTACCGCCGGTGACGTGAGCCAGATAGACAACTACCATATCCGCCCCGCGTGGGTGTTCACGGCCGCTGATGATATCCAGAAGTTTGTCGATTTCCACTTCGAGGCCGGTTTCTTCGAGGCATTCGCGCCGGGCGGTATCCTGCGGGTTCTCATACGCATTCATAAATCCAGCCGGTAATGTCCAATCCCCTTTGTGTGGGTTAAAGATGCGTCGGGTGAGCAAAATTCGGCCGGCATCCAAAACTAGCACGCCTGCTGCAACTTTGGGGTCCTCATAGTGCACCCAGCGACAATTTGGGCAGGCGGCATGTTCTTCATTGTAAATTTGTTTGAGAACCACCGTCTCGCCGCAATAAGGGCAGAATCTTATGGTTTGATGGTCATGCGTCAACGCTGTATTTTTCTCCACATTGATAAGGCAATCGTGCCTGTTACCAGAGCAATTATGGCCAGGCCCAGCTGAATCCAGCGCAAGTTGGGAGTTGAAACCTTCCCGCGTTCGGTTTGCGTGGCCAGGTTGTTAGCAATTTCATCCATGACGACCTGGTTATAGGCTTGTGTATCTTCAGCGCTGCGTAAGCCCAGAATTAATCCCGACCCATCGCTTTCGCTTGCAGTTAATTTAGGAATTTCATCCTGTGGCTGCGAGGGTGACTCAGGAGGCAATGATAATGGGTTTGGTATTATTTCAGCACCACCCATCCCTACCACATCGCTGCTTCCTTTGGCAACAGCACCGCCACCTCCAAGTCCTGTGGCCATCAAGTCACTTCCACCACCGCCCTGTCCAGGAACTCCCCATTGAATGATCATAGGTTGTTCTTCGGGAGCGTTAGCCTCCAGACTTTCTGCTTGCGGTGCGCTCTGCATTGACAGCATCTCACCGGTTGGGCTCTGGGCAGTATCCATAAGTGGTACTGCAACAGGACTGATGACCAGCTCCATCAGGATGGCAAATATCATCATGATGGTTGCCAGAACCGAGGAAAGTGAAAGCACCGGTAACCAGCGGAAGGTGCGCGTTGATTTGAGCTTTTCAGCTTGTGCCTGAGAAAGCGTAAAGTTGCGCGGAGATTTAACCTGACGTGCATGCTTTAATAGCAATTTTGTTTGTTCAAGTGAGCTAAAGGCTTCCTGCAACACGTTATCTTTTAGGAGACGTGCTTCCAGCTTTTCCTTTTGAGGTGAAGCTAGCTGCCCATCCAGGTATGCAGATAATAGTTGCCAGTCTTTGTTTATATGGTTCATTTTCATTGGTTGCCCTCACTATCATGACGATAATTATGAGGCAAAAGTTCCCGGAAATATTGCAAACAATCTCGCAATTTTGCACGTGCTCGAGCCAGACGACTTTTGATCGTACCCAAAGGAACGCCAGTATTATCTGCGACCTCCTGATAATCCATTCCATGAATGTCTACCATGATGACCATCAATCGAAAATCGTGTTTCATGGTCTGCAGACATTCTTGAATGGCATCTTCGAGCTCGCTCGATTCCAACATACTTTCGGGTGAAGGCGAATCGTCTCTCAACCATTGCGGAGATTCAATTTCTTCATCTTCTCCATCCAGGACCGGTTCCAACGGGGTGGTAGGCCTTCGCTTTTGACGGCGGAGCTCATCATAGCAAGTATTCGTGACGATCCGAAGTACCCACGATTTAAAAGATCCACCGCGATAAGATGAGAGGTGTTTGAAAGCCGCAATAAATGCAGATTGTGTGGCATCCGCTGCTGCATCGGGGTCGCCCAGCATACGGAAGGCGATGTTAAATGCCAGATCCTGAAATTCTAGTACAAGGCGATTGAAGGCGTCCAAATCACCTTGTTGTGCAGAAAGGGCCAGCGCAATTTCATCCATCATTTTTTTGAATTGATTTGATCTTTCCAGGGAGAATTATTGATATCCTGTCATACAAAAAAGTTTGAGGTAAGATATCATTCTGTGGTTCCCTTTTCTCCAAATTACGTATTTTCTATAAGGTATTATAAACTACTGCCTTGGACTTCACAAATCTTATACAATATATGCTAAGGTTGTTATGATTGTCGGAAGGCCTATTAATTGGCTGAATGTGGGTAGGAAATCCGGTTTGGTTAAAATTCATTTAAATCAAAAATCAAACCTTGCGGCCAAAATCAATCTGACCGGTAGGGATCTTTGGATCAAAAAAATTATTTATTGAGCACAGTTGCATGAAGACGCCTTATTTCTTTCGTCAAATTTCTTACCAGTTATACAGTTGGTTTAATGTTCCAAAGAATGCGCCGGAAATGAACCGCACCAATTTTCGCAACGTTCAAATCGACGCAATTGGGGTCGGGCTTGCCAGCACGGCGGCCCCGTTCTTACCGGTGTTATTAACTCGCCTGGGGGCATCCACTTTACAGGTCAGTATGCTTACGTTTATGCCAGCCATGACTGGCTTAATTTTAGCCATTCCGCTGGGGCAGTTTCTACAAACTCGTAAGAATATTGTGCCTTGGTTTAGCGCTGCCCGTCTTTTGGTTCTATCCAGCTATGGATTTACCGGCCTAATTGTCTTCTTCCTTCCACAAGCAGCTGCCATTCTCGGCATTCTCGGTTTATGGGCTGTTGCAACCGTGCCACAAACAGTATTAAATATCACATTCTCAGTCGTGATGAACAAAGTGTCAGGCTCAAGTGGCCGCTATGAATTAATGACTCATCGCTGGTCGCTGCTTGGATTAACCAATGCACTTTCAGCTTTGGTGGCCGGCAGTGTTTTGGAGAAAATGCCATTTCCGCTCAATTACCAGGTTGTTTTTATCGTATTGTCAATTGGCGGTTTGATCAGCTATTATTTTTCCAGCAGAATCCATATTTCGGATAATCCCCTTCAATTTGAAAAAGTCAAACGTTCAGTCAAAGAAAGTGTTCAAGGTTATTTCCAACTCATTATGAGTGAAAAACCCTTTGTCACCTTTGTGTGGAAGCGTTTCATTTTTTTGTCTGGGGCAGCATTGGCTAACCCTTTGTTACCGATTTATTATGTTCGCAGTTTGAATGCCAGTGACTTTTGGATTGCCCTGATAAATATCGCTTCATCTTCCACGGTTATTCTCGGTTACTTTTTTTGGATGAATCAAACCCGTCGTCGAGGCTCGCACCTGGTATTGCTGGCAACCACCCTGGGAGCTTCTTTATATCCCATTCTGGTTGGCATCAGTCATCGCGTCTGGCCGGTGGTTATCTTTGCCGGCATCAACGGTATATTCCAGGCCGGTTTAAACCTGGTTTTCTTTGATGAATTAATGAATCGTGTTCCAATTGATTACAGTGCAACTTTCGTGGCTGCAGCGCAAATGCTGCAATACCTCTCGCTGATAGCAGCCCCATTACTTGCACCCTGGCTTTCTAACATGCTGGGGATTAATGCAAGCCTGATTATTGCCGGTAGTATTAGCATTTTGGGTTTTATTTTCTTCTTTATGGAAAAGCAGGTACCACGCCGGTTGCCAGGTAGTCCGGGTGTATCGTGATTGAGGACTCCCGGTTCGAATGTACATCTTGATCGGTATTTACCAAACCAATTCTGAAAGCATCGCCTTGGTGGAAGAAATAATCACAACCAAAAAGATCGTTAAAACTGCTTAAACACCTTCCGCCATAGCAAGCGCCAAAGAATGATTGCCAGCGCACTGGTAGCGATCATAACCAGGCTAAAACTCACTTCAATACTGCTCCCAAGCAGAATTGCGCGGATGAGAAGTGCCAATGGGGTGCTTAAGCTTATTGCCAAGATGACTCTCCACCATACAGTGCTCATCCCAGTGCTGGATTGTGCGAGCAAGCCAAACCAAGGCGCACTCAATAGCCAGGTGAGGCATAAAGGTAATGCAGTTGCCAGATAGCGCACTAATAGAAATTGTTGGTTGTGATTGAAAAATCCAATCAGTGTCACCAGTAATAATGCCAGCCAATCCCCCAGCAGTAATTTTTTGTTAATGTGTTTATATTGAGATGGCATGACCTGATTATAATGTGTTCTGAAAATTAGATAATCAACAAGTGAGGCTTTTAAAATGAAAAACCTACCAATTTTTTCCAGGGCTGCATGACTTGCTTTTTACAATACCCTGTGTGATTTTAAAATAGGGGTTTGGTTGCTTTAGGGTCGAAATTGGGCTACACTGATATTTAATGAAAATCGAGCCCCTCTTCTATTTAGGTATAGACCCGAGCCAGCGTTATAAGCCCTATGTATACGCTGCCCTGGATGCTTCGCGCAGGATTGTTGCGCTTGGTTCCGGTCCGTTACGTGAAATTCTATCGTATGCATCAGGACTTGCTTCTGTCATTGTTTCCATCAATGGCCCTCAGTGCACTAACCAGGGTCTTTTTGCGGAAGCGAATAGGGAGCAAAAATTGTTCCCACTCGAAACGGTCAAAGATGAAGATATGCGTCTGGTGGAAGCTGAAATCGCCAAAGAAGGTGTGCGGATAACCCCAACGCCAGCACGTATGGAAGATTGTAAGATGTGGGTCAGACGCGGCTTTAAATTGTATGCCAAACTGCAGAAACTGGGTTATGCCCAATATCCACTTGCAAGGGAGCGCATTTATTGTGAGAGCATGGCAGAAGCAATTTTCAGCCGCCTGATTGGCGCAGCGCTATTATTTGAAGAAGCGACTCTTGAAGGCCGGCTACAGCGTCAGCTTATTTTATTTGAGCAAAAAATTGCAGTCAAGGATGCCATGAGTTTCTTTGATGAAGCGACTCGTTTTCGCTTGATAAATGGCATTTTACCTTTGGAGAATATTTATCAAAGTGGGGAATTAAACGCATTGGCTTGTGCTTATCTGGCCTGGATGCTTGCTCACAAAACCGATCAAACTGAAAGGTTGGGTGACGAGCGAGAAGGCAATCTCTTCGTTCCTTTAAAGGCTGAGCGCATTCGATTGCAGGAATAAAAATCGAACCGGCAGCTAATATTCTACAGTTAATTGGTTCACAGGTAAATTTCCGATAGAATTTACTTGATAATGTTTATGAGGATGTGTTCAATGAACGTCGCAATGTGGATCAAAGCACTACAGGTTATCCCGCGCATCGATAAGACTGAATGGGACCGGTTGGATATCATCTCACGCTGGTTGATTTCGACCCGTGCGGCAGTTTTATTAATGACATTTATTTCGGCTGCCATCGCCGGTCTTTTCGCCTGGCGTGCAGATGCTTTCAATCTCGGTCGCTGGCTATTATTGGTGATTGGTTTGGTCTTTGCACATGCTACCAATAACTTAATCAACGATCTGACTGATTATAAAAGAGGAGTTGATAAGGATAATTATTTTCGAACCCAATACGGACCGCAGCCACTGCAACAAGGCCTGATGACTGTTCGCAGCCTGATGGTTTACATTATTGTAACGGGGTTGATTGCTGTTGCAGCCGGTATCCCACTTGTAATTCAGGGTGGCACGCTGACCTTGTGGTTAATGGTGGCAGGTGTTGTTTTTGTTTTATTTTATACCTGGCCTTTAAAGTATATCGGGCTGGGAGAATTGGCAGTCTTACTGATCTGGGGGCCGCTGATGATCGGTGGCGGCTATTTTGTGGTTAGCGGTGCCTGGGACTGGAATGTCGTTTGGGCCAGTCTGCCGTATGCACTCGGGCCTACGACTGTATTGTTTGGAAAGCATATCGATAAGATCAACGCTGACCGTGCCAAGGGTATTCGTACCATGCCGGTTCTGATTGGTGAAAAGAATGCTCGCATGGCGGTGCTGGTTATGATTGCCTTGCAATATCTGGCTGTTATTGCACTCATCATCAGTGGTTTTTTCAGCCCGTTGATGCTGCTTGTTCTGGGCGGACTGACGGTCATGCCACAGGTTTGGGCCATGTACCGCGTACCAAAACCGAATGAAAAGCCAGCCGATTATGATGCCAGTATTTGGCCTTTGTGGTTTTCGGCTGTTTCATTTTTACATAACAAACGTTACGGCACTTTCTTCTTGCTGGGTTTGATATTTGAGATCATTTTACGCCGTTGGATACTTTAATTAGATAAATGCCGTTATTTTCGACGCTGGTTGGGCGATTGCGATATTTTTCTGTAAAAGGATGGCTACGAGGGCCTTTTAGAAGCCTCTTTATTCCAGCTTACCTGCAATCCATTTTTTCCGATCCATAATTCTATTTTCATCGATTTTTGGTAACTACTCAGTCTTTCTAAGCACGATATCATTGCACAGTAATCTCCTGCTTTATGAGTATTCACTATGAACATTCAACATAAAAGGGATTGCTGCGCCACCAAAGTTCAGGAACAGTGGCTTTCAATGACATGGCTGTGTGGGTACGAATCTCTGTTTCTTTCACGTGAGATTTCTCGTAAGGGCGAAGCATCCGGGAAACATTCTATTCTCTAAAAACACACCCATCTCGGATGCTTCGCCCATAAGCTGATTTAGGCTGGCTGCCTGTTCAGGCATTCTATTAATTCCAAGATGAAATTCAAAGACCTTTCGTAAAACCCAATCTTTCAGAAGACGGTGTCGATGCGAAGCAATTCTCGTTTTATGAGCCTTCAACTTTTAAAGAGTAGCCACGCCACCAAAGAACAAGAACGGTGGCTACTAAGTAACCATTTGCTCAGAGAGGGCTTTATAGCACCATTGTTCCTACGGCTTTTTGACTGGATTTGTCAATTCTAACAAATCCACCCGGTTTGTTCTATCATAAAGGGTGTCCTTTTTCACACCTGAACAAACTCTCAATGACATGGCTGTGTAGTTACGATTTTTTTTTTGGTACTCGACATCTTGTTGATGATTTAAAGGCTTGTTCAACCTCATTAATTTTTAGAGTAGTTGTTCTTTCCTACATCGAAAATAGGGTAGTGGCAAGCCCTACCCCTACGAGAAATTTGCATATTTTCTACGATAGGACATGGTGTGTCACAAATTGTTGTTTCTCTTTCCGACATCGAAAAAAGGGTAGGGGCAAGCCTTACATTACGAGAAATATGTGTCGTTTTCTTCGATGGGACGTGTTGGGGTAAGGTATCACAAGAATATGTTATCAATTCCTCAATTCTGAGTACAACCATCACGAATGTCATCTTGCGTGGCCCACAACCACACGGCCAGTTTCTTTAATAAGCTGGTCTCAGACGTGCTTAACCTTGATGCTAGTAAAAGATGAAAATGGTCATTCCTTAACCTTGCTCGATAGCGACTGAGTTAATTTCCAAGCTGCATGGCTCCAGATTTGCTGCAGTCCCGAAGCTAAGTTTGCCACTGGCTGGGAATGCAGCGAATTGATTATCCACCCATAATACCAACGCCAATTTTCCTCTGGGTGTGATGTCTGTTTTAAAGACCCGCTGCTCATCCACTGAGAAATGAACCTCTGAAGGCTGCCAATCAAGCTGGTAATTGTGCCATTTGGTAACGTCAACTTTTAGTAAATGGGCATCCTGCTTGATGATATGCCGTAGACAGCGACGTACGAAACGGGCAAACGGCCGTATCAGAATAAGTGGGGAGAAGATTAAAGAGGGTGCGAGCAAAAAAGATGGGAACAGCGGTGACCGAAAGGAAGCGGCCAGAAAACCTTGTGCCGGGATATTGTCATCGAATGAAAGATGGTTTTGTGAACCTGCATAAAAAAACCAGGCACAATTAGGCAATACCGGTAAGCGGTGGGATGTTCCGCCAATTCCAAGACCGGCGCTGAACGGGTCGTTCCACAGTCCAAATCCCCAGGTGCCGGCATGGTTGCGCTGAGAGCAGGCTGCCTGCAAGGTCATTTTTAATGGGGGTTCCCACCGGAAATCCCGGCGGGCCAAATTGTGGTAATCGTCCAGCTGAGCCAAGCGATAGGTACCGGACTGGCCTGTGATTGTGGTCAATGAATATTGTTCCGGTTTATTTTGAACCACTTTGCCGCCACCGGCTGTAAATGCCTTGAGATTTAAGCTCATGAATTAATTGTACTCATATTTTGCCACCGGTTGTCTAACGGAAAGCGAATGACGTACCTCAATGTTATCTGTTATTATAAAAACGATAAAACTCACGAGAATAAGCAACGACCGGGGAACTGGTATTAAGAGGTGCTGGAGATACGTGAACCAATAATTTCGCTGTCCAACAGTAACAGAGAAACCAACTTTAGGCTTTCACATGGTTTGCCAGCTAGAGCATCCCTAAAAAAACTTTACCGGCAGTCCTAATGCTGGTCCAAACTACATAGGCAATCCCGACGGAGAGAGTTTTAAGCTACTGTACCAACAAAAACAATCTAAAACCAGTGCAGTCAAAGTAAACTTTGGTCGACCAGTGTTTTGAAAATTCTTCAAAGGATATCATTTCATAATAGCAGTGCCTGGCACTCGCATAACACTGGTATAACGCTTATATATGAATTCTTAGAGTAGGAAGAATCTTTCTTAGCACCAATGCAATTACAATCACACCCATTCTGGGCATTTTAACCACTCAATATTTACTTTATAATTTGCTGCTAATCTGAATTTACCCTTGACATGCCTTACCGGATTGTTATAATCCATTACAAGAAAGACCTACCCGGGGCTTTTTCCTCCCGTTTAGATTTCAGAGAGCCAGTGGTTGCTGTGAACTGGTACTGGCGCAGGAAGAATCCACCCCGGTTGCCTGTAGAATGCAGGCAGGTTGTTCTCGCAGGGGCTGAAGAGCCGTAAGAGGACCGGAGACACCGTTACCGTCTAACAAGGTTATGGTTGATAATTACAGCCATGATAAAAGCAGGTGGCACCACGAGCTTCCCCCTCGTCCTGCAGGCGAGGGGTTGTTGCATTTGCGATTATCGAAAGGAAGGAACAATGTTGGATATCACCATGATTCGCGAGAATCCACAAGTGGTGCGGGCTGCTTTAGAAAAAAGAAATTTGGACCCTGGAGTGGTGGATGACCTCATTCGCCTGGATCTCGAGCGACGGTCCTACCTGGCTGAGGTAGAGACACTGAAAGCAGAACGTAACCGTGTTTCCAAAGAGATTGGCAGCAGCAAGGAAAAAAGTGAACGTGAAGAAAAAATTAATGCCATGCGTCAGGTTGGGGATCGGATTGCTGTCTTGGATGAGAGCGTACGTCAGGCTGATACAAACTTGAGAGATTTAATTTCTGGTGTACCCAATATCCCGGATGATAGCACACCGCTCGGAAAAGATGAGAGCGAAAACGTTGTTATACGAACAATCGGCGAAAAACCTGTCTTTAATTTTGATCCTAAACCTCACTGGCAATTGGGCAGCGAGTTGGGTATTATTAATTTTGACCAGGGAGTCAAAATCTCAGGCTCACGTTTTTATGTACTTAGCGGTGCGGGAGCTCGTTTACAGCGTGCTTTAATAGCCTTTATGCTTGATCTGCATATTCGCCAGCAGTATACGGAAAAGTACACGCCTTTTATGGTCAAAGCTGAAACACTATTTGCATCCGGTCAGCTCCCCAAGTTTGTAGACAATCTCTACCACGACGTTGAAGAGGATTTCTGGATGGTACCGACCGCAGAGGTGCCTCTGACCGGCCTGCATATGAATGATTTTATTGAGGAGAGCGATCTGCCGCTGCGCTACACTGCTTACACACCCTGTTTCCGGCGCGAAAAGATGAGTGCCGGCCGGGATGTGCGCGGCATTAAACGCGGCCATCAATTTGATAAAGTAGAGATGTACATCTTCTGCAAACCCGAAGATTCCCAGCATGAATTAGAAAAAATGCTGTCAGATGCTGAGGAAACAGCCAGGCTGTTGGGACTGCCATACCGTATCGTCCAGTTGTGTACCGGCGATCTGGGATTTAATGCACGGGTTACTTACGATATTGAAGTTTGGGCTGCCGGCTGTAATGAATGGCTGGAAGTATCTTCGGTCTCAAATGTTGGAGATTTCCAGGCGCGCCGTGCGAATATTAAGTACCGCTCCGAGAATGGCAAAACCCAACTTGTTCATACACTCAATGGTTCCGGGTTGGGCTTGCCACGTGCATTAATTGCTGTTCTGGAAAACAATCAGCAGGCTGATGGTTCCATACGTATACCTGAGATTTTACAACCCTGGATGGGTGGTATTACGGAAATACGTTAACTGAGTCATAATGCGAATGCAATATGTATAAAATCTATCTGCCTGCGTTTTGACAGGATACAATTAATTGCTATAAATAAAGTAGCCTGAATGCAATGAGGAAAATAAATGGATTTTCAATCGCTTGGTAATGTAACCTTGCATGTTCTGGTTGGTCTGACCATGTTAATTGGCTGGCTGGGACTATTCATAGTGATTGTGCCTGGCCTGGTCATCATTTGGGCAGCCGGCCTGGTCTTTGGTCTGGTTATAGGTTTTACGACCAGCGGTTGGATCATTTTTGCAATCATGACTGTTTTAATGATAATTGGCAGCCTGATCGACAATGTATTAATCGGTGCCAGTGCCAAACAAAAAGGAGCTTCCTGGTGGGCGATTGCTGCGGCTATCTTAGGAGCTGTCGTGGGGACTTTGCTCTTACCACCGGTAGGTGGTTTACTTTTTGCCATGATTGCACTATTTATCGTTGAATATCTGCGAGTGAAGGATTTTCGCAAGGCACTCGATACAACCGGAAGTATGGCGCTTGGCTGTGGCTGGGCGGTGGTCGCGCGTCTGGCTATCGGGGCGGTGATGATTGGTTTATGGGCACTGTGGGCTTTTGTACTTTGATTGAAAACAAACTTGGTATGAATCAAAGAAATTAAAGTAAAGGGCTGCCGTTCGCGAACGGCAGCCCTTAGATATTGCACTTTGAAAAAGGTCAAATAAAATTAACCAGAATGGCTGATAATATTTTCCAGCATGTAGATGTTACGGTCTGTTAGTTTTCGAACAATAAGCAGATATTTTTCCATTGTAGTCACTTCCTCGAGCTGTTCTTCGACGAACCAGTTCAAGAAGTTTTGTGCCAGGTAATCTTTCTGTTCTTTGGCCAAATCCATCAAGCCATTAATCTGAGCAGTCACTTCGACTTCCCAATTGAGTGAAGTGCGGAAAGCGTCTTCAGGAGATTTAATGCTTGCAGTGGGTGCCGGTACTGCCGGAATTTGTACTTCACCGCCGGTCTCCACCACATACTTGAGCAATTTCATGGCGTGCTCGCGTTCTTCAGCAGATTGTTTATAAAAGAAGTCAGCTGTATTGCTGAAGGCTTCTTGTTCAAAGTAAACTGCAATAGCCAGGTATTGTAAAGATGCTCCCAGTTCGTTTCCGACTTGTTCCATCATTTTTGACGCTAATTCTTTTTTAATAAGCATTTTTCCTCCAAGGTAAATTTTTTTGTCGAATAAATTAAATTATAGCGACCGATTATTGGAATTGCATTAGCAGTGTAATTAGCTGAGCATGCGGAACTTGACGAGTTTGAAATGGAAGAAGCGATTTATCTTTTCCTTTCGCGTGCCTGCAGTGCCATATAAAGCACAATCGATCCCGCTACGGCAGCATTGAGCGAATCAACCTGGCCATGCATCGGCAGACGGACAAGATGATCGCACATCTTGCGGGTCAGGCTGCGCATTCCACTGCCTTCACCTCCGACGACAAACGCGAGGGCACCATCCAGCCTTACATCTTGAATGGGCTGCGATCCTTCTCCCCCCTCAAGTCCTATAATCCAGGCTCCGGCTGCTTTCAGTTCTTCAATCGCCTGGGCCAGGTTGACTTGAGCCACCAGCAAGTGTTCTGTCGCGCCGGAGGAGGCATTCACTACCGCCGGCGTAATGGTAGCGGTCCGCCGGAATGGCAACAGCACCCCGTGTATACCGACCGCCTCCGCACTGCGGAATAAGGTGCCCAGGTTTTGAGGATCTTGAATTTCATCGAGTATCAGAATAAACATGGGCTGCGATAATTCTTGCGCACGATTGTAAACATCAACGGCGTTTACCATTGGATACGTACTGGCTTGTAAGGCAATTCCCTGATGGTGGCTGGCCAGCCCATCCAATTGAGTGCGGGGTACCTCTTCAAATTCAATATTACGCGTTCGTGCAAGTTTAATGATCTCAGGAATGTGACCGCCACGGTCGCCGCCCTTGGCCAATAATAAACGGAATATGTGCCGTCTTCCCGCGCGCAGTGTTTCGTAGACCGGGTTTCGACCGCTAATCCATTCTTTCATGTGACTAGCCCCAGTGCCAGGTAGTGCCGTCTTTACTGTCTTCCAGGATGACTCCGATATCTTTAATCTTGTCACGAATCATATCGCTGTATGCCCACTGTTTATCAGCCCGCATCTGGTTGCGCAGATCGATTAGAAGTTGAATGAATGGATCTGCATTGCTTGTGCTTGAAGTCGCCAAAAGTTCCAGCCCCAGCACATCCGTCAATTCGCGTAATTTTCTTTGAGCCGGTTCCAGTTGCGTTTGCGTAGCACCCAAACTGCGGGTTTGGTTAATCACTCGTACCAGATCGAACATCCCGCCCAAAGCACCGGCGCTGTTGAAGTCATCATCCATGCTGGCGATGAAATGATCGAATGTCGCGCCAGTTTGCTTTTCAAGAGTTTCCAAATCAGCCGGGCTGACTCCGCCGGCAGTTGGTGATGCCGGTTTAAAGGCTGATTGCAACCGCTCTAATGCTTTCTGGGATTGCTGTAAAACTTCTTCCGTAAATGTCAACGGTGAACGGTAGCTGGAATTCAGTACAGTGTAGCGAAGCGTGTCACCGGAGTATTTTGTAAGAAATTCTTCAATCGTGATCAGATTTCCGGTTGATTTGGACATCTTCTCGCCGTGAAGTTGTAGCATACCATTGTGGACCCAGTAGCGAGCGAAAGGTTTACCGGTCAGGCTTTCAGTTTGGGCAATCTCATTTTCATGGTGGGGAAAAATGAGATCATTGCCGCCACCGTGAATGTCAATCTGTTCACCATGGTGATGCAAATTCATGGCTGAGCATTCGATATGCCAGCCGGGTCGGCCTGCACCCCATGGGCTTTCCCATTGTGGTTCACCGGGACGGGCAGCCTTCCACAAGGCAAAATCCATCGGATCCTCCTTGCGATCATCAACAGCGATGCGAGAACCCGCCTGCATATCATCCAATTTACGGCCTGAGAGACGCCCATAATCCTTATCTTTTTCTACTCGAAAATAAACATCACCGTCAATGGGGTAGGCATACCCCTTTTCAATCAGTCCGCTAATCATAGCGATGATCTGGCTGATTTCCTGCGTGGCGCGCGGGTTGAATGTAGCGGGTTTGATATTGAGATCAGCCAGGTTTTGTTCATATTCGTGGATGTAGGTCTCAGCCAACTCAAAAGGGTCCTGGTTGGATTGCTTGGCACGTGCGATGATCTTGTCATCGACATCGGTAAAATTAAGCAAATAGCGTACTTCGTACCCGCGGTATTCGAGGTAACGACGGATGATATCAAATACCATGGCAGACATGGCATGACCGACATGCGCATTTGAGTAAACGGTTGGGCCGCAGACATACAAGCGAACCTTTCCCGGCTCGAGTGTCTCAAAAGTTTCCTTTTTGCGGGTTAATGTATTATAAATTTTGATTGTCATCTTCAACGAACTCCCTGCTTCTCTTTTAATCGTCGTATTCCGGCCTTCCAAAAATCATCTTACCGGCAGCAGTCTGCAATACTTTGGTGACCACCACCTTAATTTCTTTGTCCAAATAATCGCGGCCGTTTTCAACTACGACCATGGTGCCATCTTCCATATAGCCTACACCCTGATTGGATTCTTTGCCTTCTTGAATGACCCGCACGTTCATTATCTCACCTGGTAGTAAAACTGCCTTGACTGCATTGGCCAATTCATTAATATTCAAGACGGTTACTCCCTGCAATTCGGCGATGCGATTGAGATTGTAGTCATTGGTCAAAATTGGGCTACGTAATTGTCGTGCTAAAATGACGAGTTTGTCGTCAACTTCGCGGACGCCTTCCACATCAATATCGCTGATCCGGACTGGTATGTTGGGTTCCTTTTGTAATTGTGCCAAAACTTCCATGCCGCGGCGCCCGCGTTGGCGACGCAGGCTATCAGGTGAATCGGCGATATATTGTAATTCTATCAAAACGAAACGCGGGATCAATAAAGAACCCGGCAAAAACCCGGTGCGGGCAATATCGCTAATGCGCCCATCAATAATGACGCTAGTATCCAGTAAAATTGTACGGCTCTCGGCCCAATTGGGAGAATTTTCCCCAACTGGTGAACCGGGTAACCCAGCGTTGGCTCTTTGCCCAAAAGAACCGAGCATATTAAAAATATCCGTCTGACGCATTAAGAATACCGAAATCCCTAGATAGGAAAAGACGATCACACCAACGAACGGCATTATGGATCCAAACGGTTTCGGTAACAGAGACAGCGGAAAGGCCAACAAGGCAGCGATTAAGAGACCAGTAGTAAGGCCGGCAAATGATGCCAGTAATGATTGCGCAGAAATTCGCGTGAGCAGCGCCCGAATCGAACGCATGGGGCGAGTTGTGAGGAATGGTGTCAGAATTAATCCAAAAAGTGCTCCTACCAATCCAACAGTAAAGGCATATTGCTCGATATTTAGTGGAATTTCCGCATTTGGATTGCTGTTAGCCATTGTGCCAAGATTTGTACCCAAAATGACTCCAAAAATACAGAAGACAACCATGCCGATTAAACGAACAATAAAATCAGTGCTCATAATTATTCTCCTTAAAGAATTATGCCAATGTTAAGGTGCGGGATAATAAAGAAAGATTGCTATGTCTAAGGATGATAGCACGTGCGTGATAAAAAATCAATGAAGAGTAAAAAGGAAAGTAATTGGTAAAGAAAATCGTAAATTAAAAGTTGAAGAGTAATGGGTAATGCGGAAAAAATGAAAAAAGTTGATTTGGGGCTGGTTTTTCGGTTGATTTTCCCACTTTTACTATCTGTACTCGGGCTGGGTGGGTACAATTTTGCTCGTTTTGGCCACCATATTGATGGCGGCTGGCGTGTTGATTGGGAACCTTGTCAGTTTTACAGCAGGTGTCGCATCCTTCGAGATCCGCAATCCGACTTTGTTTAACAGCTTACAAGGTTTTTTCCGTTAAATTGAGCTTTCGTTATTCATAAATTGTGACGGACTCCATATACATTGACAGCCTTAAATCACCATGCTAAAATTACGCTCTCATCAGAGGCCGCCCCCATCGTCTAGCGGCCCAGGACGGAGCCCTCTCAAGGCTCAAACAGGGGTTCGAGTCCCCTTGGGGGCACAGAAACAAGGAATCAAAAGACAAGTGGTTGCCAAAGAGCCCTCTCACAACCACAAGTGGTGCAGGTGCTCAAACAGGGGTTCGAGTCCCATTTGCCGAAGGCACGCACAGCGGAGGGGCACGGAAACAAGGAATCAAAAGACAAGTAGTTGCCAAAGAGCCCTCTCACACCCACAAGGGGTGCAGGTGCTCAAACAGGGGTTCGAGTCCCATTTGCCGAAGGCACGCACAGCGGAGGGGCACAGAAACAAGGAATCAAAAGACAAGTAGTTGCCAAAGAGCCCTCTCACACCCACGAGGGGTGCAGGTGCTTAATCAGGGGTTCGAGTCCCTCTTTGCCGAAGGCACGCACAGCGGAGGGGCACAGAAACATGGAATCAAAAGACAAGTAGTTGCCAAAGAGCCCTCTCACACCCACAAGGGGTGCAGGTGCTCAAACAGGGGTTCGAGTCCCCTTTGCCGAAGGCACGCACAGCGGAGGGGCACAGAAACGAGGAATCAAAAGACAAGTAGTTGCCAAAGAGCCCTCTCACACCCATGAGGGGTGCAGGTGCTCAAACAGGGGTTCGGGTCCCCTTTGCCGAAGGCACGCACAGCGGAGGGGCACAGAAACATGGAATCAAAAGACAAGTGGTTGCCACACTACGCGTAAGCAATATATCCAAAATGTTGCAGTGCTGATTTTAACTAAACAAATATTTTTTCAAAGCTGCCATCTGCGATTTTCGGAAATCCTGAACAACAGGGAGTTTTCGATTAATTACATCAAAACCATGAAATGCTCCCGGGACAACCTCCAATTTGCATTTGACGCCGCCTTCCACTAATTTGCGAGCATAGCTAACATCCTCGTCGTGAAAAATATCCAGCGATCCCACACCAATCCAGGCAGCTGGCAAGCCTGAAAGGTCCATCCTGCGGGCGGGTACAGCATAGGCAGGCACGTCTTCAGCTGCGTGTAGCTTTCCAAGGTACGATTCCCAGCCATAACGATTACTTTTGAGATCCCACGTTAAATTGTTGGAGTCATCAAGATCTGTCTTAAGAGATGTGCGATCATCCAGCATCGGGTAGACTAACAGCTGACATGCCAGCTTGATATCCTGTTGATCATGGGTAAGCTGCGCAAGTGCGGCTGCCAAGCCAGCGCCTGCACTTTTACCACCAATTGCGATGCGGTTTGGATCGACCTTGTACTTTTCTGAATTGGCTATGACCCATTTCAATGCGGATTGGCTATCCTGCAGTGCTGCCGGGAAGGGGTATTGCGGTGCCAGACGATAATCCACCGAAACGACTGTAATGCCCAGTACGCGCGTATACTCTGCACAATTCCAGTCATCCATTTCCGGTTTTCCAATGATGTAACCGCCGCCATGCAGCCACAGCAAAACGGATCCAGATGCATTATTGGTTTCCGGCCTGTAAATGCGCAACCTGAGTTTTCCTTCTCCATCCATTCGGGGAATAAAGATATTCTCAATATCAATACCATCAATGGGGCGTATGCCAGGAATAAGGCACATAAAGAAATTTACCAATCCATGATTCTTTTTGCTGAAACTGAGGGGAGGAATCATGCGCGAGATTGTTCGCAATTGAGGGTGTACTTGTGAATAATCGTTTTTCATCAAGGTTGCGGTTTTGAAAGCCTTTTTGGGTGGATGATTAATTACTAAATTCAGAACATAAATCCAGAGCATGATTAATTGCCAAATTTTTCCGATGGACTTACCAGGCGTAGGCGTTAGGTGCCTCACCTCCGGGTCCAGTCCAGATCTGGTCAAGCCGCTGCATTGTTTCATCTGAGAGGGTTATTTCGAGAGCCCGCAGGCTGCCGCTCAGCTGGTCGACTGTGCGGGGGCCGATAATGGGGGCGGTGACCACCGGGTTGCGTAGCAACCATGCCAGCGCGATGTGGGACGGTTCTTCACCAAGCTCCTGGCAGATTGATTCGTATGCTTCCAGCTGCGGACGGTGTGCTTCAATTTGTTTTTCCATATGAGAACTGGCTCGGCGGCCTTCACTTACCTTGCGGAGAACTCCTCCCAAGAGTCCACCGGCCAGGGGGCTGTATGGGATCAAGCCAACGCCATAGTGCCGGCAAGCCGGGATGACCTCCAGCTCAATCATGCGAGTCTCGAGGCTATACTTGCTTTGCTCAGATACCAGCCCTATGAAGTGACGCTCTTGAGCGGTGCATTGTGCGGTGGCGATGTCCCAGCCGGCGAAGTTGCTGCTGCCAACATAGATCACTTTGCCCTCACGCACAAGTTGTTCCATGGCCTGCCAGATCTCATCCCAGGGTGTTGTGCGCTCGATATGGTGCATTTGGTAGAGGTCAATGTGATCGGACTGCAAACGGCGCAGGCTGTCTTCACAAGCCTTACGAATATGGTAAGCAGATAGTCCGCGGTCATTGATGCCATCGTTCATTTTACCGAATACTTTGGTCGCCAGGACGATCTGGTCACGCTTCTTATTTTGCACCAGCCAGCGACCGATAATCTCCTCAGTCAGGCCATGATGAAGTTGTGATGTGTTACCGTCTGCAAACATCATTCCGTAACGATTGGCGGTATCGAAGAAGTTGATGCCTTGCTCAAACGCCTGATCCATGATGGCAAAGCTATCAGGTTCACTTGTTTGGGGTCCAAAATTCATTGTACCCAGGCAAAGCCGGCTGACCTGTAGACCTGTACGACCCAGTGATTTGTATTCCATTTTGATTCTCCTTTTGATAATTGGTTCAGATAGTCACAATTTTTGGGTGGTTGATTAGCTGTCCTGATTAAAAAAAACAGAATTAAATAAGTGCTCATGTTAATAATAACATTTTATCCTTTAATTATTTGATTCTATATGGAGGGAAAAGTCGCGATAGCGGGTTTACGTTTTTGATTAATTGTGTTGGTTTTGGATTAAATTATGGAAAAATGGAGGTGTCACCATTTTATTCAGGAGGTATCATGGATGAACAATCGAACAAAAGACAATCATCTCAGCATGTACATAATAGCGTGGGACAGTATTCACTCCAGTCCGTTATCAGTTGGAATCAAATTGTGCAGTAGGTCGAGGATCTGATTCAACAGGCTGATGCCAGAGGATGCCATTTTTTTGTTTTGTCGGAAATGTTCGCAGCTCAAATATTTTCAACAATGCCACATGATTGGAGCGATGGCCGGATGGTCGCAGCGCTCGCTGAATTCAGTGAGGCCTATCAGAAAATGTTCTTGGATCATGCTGGACACTACAATCTTTATATCATTGGTGACTCTCAGCCAGTGTTTGAGCAAGGTGGTCAGATATATCATGTAGCTCATTTTTTTTAATCTTTATGGCAATGATTACACACAACCAAAACTGCATATCACACCCAAAGAAGTAAGACTGTGACAGTTCGTACCCGGTCAGGTCCTGGATATTTTAAGACGCCAATTGGCTGAATTGCCGTGCAGATTTGTTATGATATTAAAATCCCAGTATAGGCGCGTTTGTTGGTTCTGGCTGGTGCACAGATCTTTTTTTGCCTTTCAAGGCCGAAGATGAGCGTGGCTGCCTACGCGTAAAAGCTTGTACCTAATCACGCTCTATAGAAAATTACATCTACACAGCCATTGCAGGCTTAAGCGGCTCGCTGCCATTGCCAGTCTATATGAATAACTACGCTTACAGCGCAATTTTTGGACCCAGTGACACTGTTTGTCTACCACTTTCATTAATAGCGGAGAATGATCCCAATCGAAATATGGTCACCAGTGCGGATCTGGATTTGAATTCCCTTGCTGACCTGTGCAAGAAGGCCAGTGTGCATCCACTTGATGATCACAATTTGGACGCTTATGAATGGCTCTCACACTTGCCAATTGAAATCATTCAGACTGGCTGAGTCAGTTGTTTGGGGGTTAACGCTGACCGAGGAAGCGTTGTATCCATGCGCTGAGTACTAACCACCACTGGCTCAGGAATCCTCCGGACGTTTCTGGTATTGGCGTGCTCAAAACGATACCTGGGGTGAGAGTTGCAACAAACTGAAAAGCTCGGGAGGGAATTGGAACTGGTGTTAATTCAGGCGGAGTAACCGTAGCGGTACTGATTAAGGGCAGGTAGAGTTTGTCCTGGACAGGAGGATTTTTCAAAAACCAGGGTAGGCTGGTCGTATCTGTCTTAAGGAAAGTCAGGAGCATTCCAGCTACCTTCTGTCTTCCGCTGGCCGAAGGATGGGTGCAATCGTTGGTCAAATCCTCCGGCAGCCATTGAAGCCCATCTGCTCTGGCATTTTCGCCATCTGCCCAGAGGTACGGTCCCCAGGAGAGAAATGGTGCGGTTACTTCTCCATGGACAGGATCGTTGTTCAGGGTTGGGTCGCCGTTGATCTGTTTCTCGATCAGCCACTTGACTGAAAATCCAGTTTCGTATGCATTTGGCTCGGGGCTGAGACCGTGAAAATAAGTGTATGAATAAATGCGGCTGGAAAAGTAGACAATTTTGATATTCGGGTAAGCGGCAAACAAGTTATGTACAATTGCCTTCAAATCTGCTTCGACAGCGCGTGCCTTGGCCGGAAAGTCGCCCGCTCCGGTTTGAGTTTCTTTGATCCAGGCTACTTGAACTTGCGGCGGAGCAACTTCATAGCGCGTAAGTGTCTCAGATAAAGCCAGCCAGGCTGGTGCAGCCGGATCCACCCAACGGTCGGAGGTTTGGCCGGGTAAAGCACCATTGATTAATACCAGGTGTGGGTTGATGTCTTCATCGCTATGCGCGTTTTGAAGGAAAGTCTCAAATTCGTAGTTGGCGTTCGACATGCCAATTGAGATCATCACAATTTTTCCCCGACGGGAATCAGGTTTGCCAGTTTGATCAAGCGCTTGAATCGATTTAGCTGCAGCGATCCCCAGTTTTTCATGAGCGGCTGGACGGGTGTTTTTTCCATTCGGATAGAGCCCGCCGCTAAAACCGGTGGCTTGGCCATCCATGCGTGTATATTCTTGTGACCCCAGCTCAGTTAATGGCAAAGCTACGGATTGAAATTCTGCCTGACAGATTCCGCTTTGTGCCTGAACCGGTGCATGAAAAAAGGGTGTGATTACAAAGACCAGCACTGATAATAAGATAGATATAAATTTGCTAAAATTTAATTGTTTTTGCATATCACCTTCTTGTGAATTTTTAATATAATAACATTCACAATACATATAAAGCTGTTGAAGAAGGTTAATCCAACATTGTTTGGTGGATGGAAAGGAAGTTTTGGGTTGTGCCAGAGGAGTAAAGCACACATTTTTCTTAATGGCTCAATGCCTGACAGTGCTGCTTCCACTGCTTTGTTCGGATTATTTTATCCGAAAAGCTTGCGTAAGGATCCGATACTGCTTACATCTTATCCAAATAAAAAACGGCGCAATTTCCTATCCATATCATTATGAGCCATCGTAAGTGTTCTTTGGTCGCTGGCCAATTCTTTTCAATTCGAATGTCATAAACGAGAAATTGCTTGGCAATGACACCATTTTGGATAGACTAGGTATTTACAAATTAATCACGAATGCTGTCAATGATCGAATTTCACGAATACTAAAGTCTTTTACCAGGTATCCACAGTCGATACCTTTGTTGTGCGCCGAAATCCATAAGAACCAAAGATCATTCCGGGAATAGCCATACCCACTTCAATTAATGAGTCTACTTACCCACATTCTGGCGAGTCATAGACTTCATCCTGGTTGGTGTGGCAATCTCATTCTTGGCCTGTGAGCTGATTTCTGCCCGACGATCAAGCCACCAGAATTCCGAAAGCATCCGCTCCTTGTGATGACCCACTAAAAATATAGGGCACTTTCCCGCTTTGGCGCTTGTATTCATTCACAACAGCAGCAAATGCCTGGTGTCCCTCAGTTGTATCTCGTCCGAGGATAGCTACCGTTCCACCTGCTCCCCCTCCTGTGATTTTAGCGCCGAAAAGGTCTTGCCCCTGCTTTGCCTGCACCAGATTGACAATTAAGTCGGTTTCTGGGCTGCCCAAACCGCAATCCGAATAACCGACATGAGCACCATACATCAGCTCACCCAATAAATTTAGGGTACGATCAGTGAGGGGCACATGACTGGCATTGAGCAATTCGAAGAAGAGCTGCACGCGCTGGTTTTCTTCGACAGCATATCGGGTACAGTTACGTACCGAATAAATTACACCAGCACGTATAGGAGTATATGGATCAAAGTGGAGAGGGTGAGTCTTCCTAAATTGCTCTCCCAGGATCTGGTCTGGAAGCACATTCTCATATTTTTGGCGAAACAGAGAGGGAGAAATACGGGCCAGGTAACCATCCCAGCGGGGATCGGTGTAGCGTGCCAGTACACCACTCTCATCACGGGTTACTGGCAGATTTTCCAGTTCACAAATCAACTGGTAGCCCATGAAGGTTGCAGCTCTCGCGGCTTCATAAGCAATGCCTGCAACCGAGTGGCGCACATCTGAATCGATTCCCCAAATTTTTAACTCAGCAGGTAGGTGTACCAGTGGAAAAGGAATACAGGGTTGGCATAGCATTGGGGTAAAGCTGTCCACATCGCCCATTATCACAGCGAATTGATCCATCACCCCGCTGGCCGATTGAGCGATGGCATTTTCTACCCACTGGGTTTGAACTGCCAGCTCCACACCACTTGTCTGGATGCCATAGGCCGCAGCGCACGCTTTCATCACAGCTACTTCCAGCGCTGCTGAAGAGCTGACTCCTTTGCCGAGCGGAATGTTCGAATCGAGCAGCATATTTAAACCATTTTTTATCAGTTGGGGGTACTCTTTCTTTAAATAATAGAGATTACCCACCAGAGTGGCTATCCAGTTTTGCTGCGGATCGCGGTTAATCCAGTTGCGCACTTCTTTGATATCAAGGACGCCATTCTCACTGGAAATATCCTCCAAATTAAACTCAATGCGCTCCTGCCATCCCATGCTGCGTACAGATGGATTTTGTAGGATGAAGCGCCTGTCATTGCGTGGCTGAGCAGCAAAGAAAGTTGCCTCTGCGATGGTAGTTTCAAAAACCATACCACCGCTATAGTCATCATTACCTCCCATTAAATCTAATCGACCAGGACAGCGGCTGATATAAATTGGGGTCTTAACATCAAAGAGAGAGCCTTTCATTGATTGGGTTAATTGTAAGAAGGCTCGCACATCACCAGAGTGGGCATGAAAATTTCTTTGAGTTTGGTCCAATTGTGTTTGATCCATTAGGAGTCTCCAAATAGTTTTCTTACGTAATTAATTCGTATATGTTATGATTATGATTTTATCAAAACAAAACCAAACTGTCAAATGTATTAATCCATAACAAAAACCATTGCATTTCAAAACAAATAGTTGTATACTGAGGTCATCCTTAAACGAAAAGTGATTAAAATGCGTCGTAGTATCTCGCAAAAAAACCGTCGAGCTGCCTGGTTAGGTTTATTACCCTTTCTTTTATTTTGCCTGGCATTTGAGATTGTGCCGATTCTACTTTTGATACGCGACAGTGTCTTTTCCAAGGCTGGTACACTCACTATGAGTAACTACAAGCAAGTTCTAGCACCACTTTATCTTAAATCGTTTTGGAACAGCATCCGTCTTTCGGGCATAACGGCATTGATTGGGACTGTGGCAGGGTTGTTTATCGGATACAGTATTTACAGATGGCCGTCACAGCGAATTCGCAATTTGCTGATCACCCTCTCTGATGTCACTACAAATTTCGCCGGTGCTCCTTTGGCGTTCGCTTTCATCATCATACTGGGTTCGAATGGTTTGGTGACCCAATTTTTCTTAAAATCCCTTGGCCTTAAGATATACCCGGCTTTCAGTATTTATTCCTTTTCAGGCTTAATTCTGGCCTATGTTTACTTTCAACTTCCACTGATGGTCTTATTGATTATTCCGGCTTTTGGGGGTATTAAAAAAGAATGGCGTGAATCGGCCACCAATTTAGGTGCAGATACCTCGGCTTTTTGGTGGCATATCGGTTTGCCTATTTTGGCACCTTCTTTAATCGCCGGGTTTGTACTCCTTTTTGCCAACGCATTTGGAGCATATGCTACCGCCTACACGCTGACTGGTTCACGTCTGTCACTGGTTACCCTGCAAATTGGCTTTACTATAACGGGTGAAGTGCTTCACGATCCGGGTATTGGTCAGGCCATGGCAATTTTATCCCTGATAATCATGGGAACTAGCATAGGTATCTATCGCCTTGCTATCATTCGAGCCGAACGTTGGAATAGACATTAATCCATGGATATATCACGTAAATCAAAACCCACAGCAAGTCAAATTATTTTTATAACACTATTTTTGTTGTATATGATTATTCCGATCATTGCCACCTATGTATTTTCCATTGCGACCCGTTGGGACCGTAGTATTCTTCCAGAAGGTTATACCTTGCAGGGTTATCGTGATGCAATGAAAAACCCTTATTTCCTGATTACGTTAAAGAATTCTCTGGTTCTTTCATTTGGATCAGTGCTAGTCTCATTATTATTAATTGTCCCCACTGTGTATTGGGTGCATCTTAAGGTGCGTTTAGCAAAACCATTGCTTGACATCCTCATGATTTTACCCTTTGGCATCCCGGGGGTGGTGCTGGCACTTGCATTGGTACAGGTATACAATTTTGCACCGCTCAATCGTTCACCTGTTCTTTTAACTTCTGCAATGGTGGTTTTCACAATGCCCTTTATGTACCGTTCTGTCTCCAACAATCTTGAGGCTATTGATATCCCCACACTGACAGAAGCCGCACAAAGCCTGGGTGCAAATACCATTGATATCCTGGTCAAGGTGATAATACCCAATATCTTACCGGGAATCCTTAGTGGCAGTCTGCTAGTTTTTGCCACCGTGTTTGCAGAATTCACACTCGCCCGGTTGATTGTTGGAGCAGGGTTTAAGACTTTTCCAATGTTGCTGGTGGAATATACCCGTAAAGATGGAACGATCGCCGCTGGGCTTTCAGTTATCTCCTTTACGATTGCGTGGATTGTTTCATTACTGATACTTTGGGTCGGAGGTAAAGGTATGAAAACTTCACAAGATGTTATAAAAGCGCACTAATAGGGAAATCATTATGGCATATCTAAGTTTGACTAACATTTCTAAAAATTTTGAAAATGTCGTAGCAGTAAAAGACTTTAATCTGAACATTGAGAAAGGACAGCTAGTCTCTTTCTTAGGGCCTTCTGGTTGTGGCAAAACCACCACCTTACGAATGATTGCCGGCTTTGAAATTCCTGATACGGGTACCATTTTTTTGGATGGAGTTGATATTTCCAACATTCCACCAAATAAGCGTGATATTGGTATGGTTTTCCAGGCCTACGCTCTCTTTCCAAATATGAATGTTCGCGAAAACATCATGTTCGGATTAAAAATGCAGCGCCGTCCGAAAGATGAAATGATTAGAAGGGCAGAAAATGTCCTCTCACTAATCCGTTTGGAAAATACTGCTAAACGCTACCCTCATCAGCTTTCAGGAGGGCAAAGACAGCGGATTGCTCTTGCACGTGCCTTGGCGATCGAACCTAGAGTGCTGCTGCTGGATGAACCGCTTTCTGCCCTGGATGCTGAAGTGCGCGTTGTATTACGTGGTGAAATTCGCAGAATTCAGTCGGATCTGGGTATAACCACGGTCTATGTTACTCATGATCAAGAAGAAGCACTTTCTATCTCGGATGTGGTGGTGGTAATGAATAACGGTCTCATCGAGCAGGTTGGGTCACCGCAAGAGATCTATCGCAAACCAAACACACGCTTTGTCGCTACATTTATTGGTACAGCCAATGAATTTCATGGGTTCGTCAGTGACTCTTCTCATGTGCAGTGTGATGAAATCAATATCTATAGCACTCGTGTGGGAAAGTTGGCTACCGGCGTAAAGGTGGTATTGCTGGTGCGTCCTGAAAATGTGGAAATTTACGATCAACCTCCTGGCAGAGATACGCAAAATGTGTTTGAAGGTAAAATTGACACTATTACCTTCCATGGTGCCATTACTCGCCTTGGCATTAATGCCTCAGGGAAAATCATTACTGCAGATGTTAGTATAAGCAGTCGTGCTCCTGTTACTCATAATCAGCATGTGTGGTTAAGCTTTGATCCCGAATATTGTCAAGTTATGGCGGAGTAATGGAATTTTGGACAATGTACTTTATCAATGAACACGAAATAGTACTCGATCAGTATGATAGGCTAGAGCCTTGGGCTCCATATGATCATGTTATCCAGCTTGCGATGAATTTCATTAAGAACTGCCCAATTGATGAAGAGAGTGGCTTACCCTGGTATCTTGTCTATTCTTGCTTTTGGATTGATCCATTGCGTCCCACACGCTGGCCAGATAACCCTGCAGGGAAGTTTGCATGGGCTGTCACCACCTTACTTAAATATTATCCCTATTCCGGCGACGCACAGCATATTGAGATTGTACGTAGCATGCTGGATTGCCTAATCACTCAGCGTACTCCTGACAAGTTTGACTGGGGAAAAGCTCCATTTGCTTCCGCTGAACCTGGAAAGGGGTTGTATTTTGGTGCCCGTGCTGATGGTGCATATGTAACTGAAGCGGATAAGATCGCTCAAGCTGGCCGTGCATTTATCGATTTCTATGAGATGAGTGGTGAGGAAAAGTATTTGCAAGCCGGTCAGGATTGTGCAAATGTGTTGCTTAAACATCTAAAATATGGTGATGAGTATAATTCACCGGTTCCCTTCCGCGTATCTGTCCGAGATGGAAAGGTCATCGAAGCTTACAGCGCTGACATGATCCAACTCATACGCCTGTTTGCAGAACTTGATCGATTAGGCTTTGACGGCTATCAGGGAGCAATAGAACAAGTTTGGCGTTGGATAGAAAAATACCCACTAAGAAACAACTTTTGGAAAGGTTATTTCGAAGATATAAGGATTGACCCGACCAATGAGAATCGTGATCAGCTATCCCCCCTGGAGACTGCTCGCTATCTTCTGCATAACCACGAGCTGGATGCGGATTGGCGATCCCACGTACCTGCGCTAATCGAGTGGGTGCGCAAGATATTTGGTGCTACACCTTTCTTTTCTGCCATCCCAATTCGCGAACAAAAGTATTGCTTCGTTGTAATGGGCAGCCATACCGCCCGCTTCGCATCTCTTTGCGCCAACTGGTACAAAATCAGCCGTGACGAAATTTACTACGAAATGGCAGTTCGAGCGCTAAATTGGGCTAGCTACATGGCGAATGAAGATGGCGCAGTCACAGTTGGTGTTGATCGGCCGGATTACTACAATCAGTGCTGGTTCACTGATGGCTATTTTGATTATGTTCCGCATTTTATCGATGTGATGGCTTCAATTCCCTCTTTGGCACCTGAGGATTCGGACCATATGTTAGAGTCCTCTACTGTAATTCAAAAAATCGAGTATGGCAGCAAGAAGATTTGTTATCGAACTTTTGATACGACAGGTTGCCAGCTATTAAAGCTGAGTTTTACTCCACGTGAGGTATATTGTGGAACTGAGAAAATGGCACAATCAATCAACACCAATTCCAACGGGAGCTGGCATTTTGACCCTACTTCGCACTTACTAACTGTTCGCCATAAATCAGCCGAAGTGCTAATCAGCGGTTTAGAAGTGGAAACAACATCAAGTGTTTAGAAATTCGTTGGAGAAAATAGAAAGGAGGATGTCTCTACTACTTTGAATTTGAGAAAATGGCCGGCTTTTATGCGGTCAATCATAAAAATGAAAAGATTTTTAGGAGGAAAAATGTTTAGAAAATTCTTTATTTTGTTAAGCACAGTTCTGGTTTTGTCCATGCTGCTGGCTGCCTGTAGCACCCCTACCGTAGCTCCCACAACAGCTCCAACAAATGTACCTGCAGCAACTGAGGTAACGACAGTGGACCCTATGGCAAAATTGATTGCAGATGCGAAAGCTGAAGGTACGATTATTTCCTATGGCCTGCCCGATGACTGGGTAAACTATGGTGGTATATGGGCATTATACACCGAAAAATATGGCATTCCTCATGCTGACACTGATATGTCCAGTGGTGAAATCCTGGCTGCACTACGCGCAGAGGCCAAATCGCCAGTGGCAGATATCACTGACCTCGGCTTGAATTTTGCTCAAGTTGTTAATGAGGAGGGACTTTCTCAACCGTATAAGCACGCTTATTGGGATGAGCTTCCGGATTACGCCAAAGATATTGAGGGTCGTTGGTCAGCTGCTTACTGGGGGGCGATTGCATTTACAATAAATTCCAGCCTCGTTCCGAATGCACCACAAACCTGGCAGGATTTACTCAAGCCGGAATACCAAGATACGATTTGTATGCGTGATCCACGTGAATCTGCTACAGCTAATATGGTGGTATTGGCTGCTGCTTTTGCCAACGGCGGTGATGAAAACAATCCTCAGCCTGGCATCGACTTCTTCAAGAAGTTAATTGATGCTGGCCAACTGCGAGCGGTAGGACCAAGCACTTCTAATATCGAAAAGGGGGAGTGTCCTATTTCCCTCTTCTGGGACTTCGATGGCCTTAGTAAAAGAGAATCACTCGGAATGGACCTGGACATCGTTATTCCCTCGGATGGAACAGTGGCTGGTCTGTATATTCAGTTCATCACAGCTGGTGCGCCTCATGTGAACGCTGCCAAACTTTTAATCGAAACAGAATATTCGGATGATGGCCAGTTAGCATATGCCAATGGTTTTGTGCATCCTATTCGAGACAGCGTCACTTTGCCAGCAGATTTACTGGCGAAATTTCCACCCAAAGAATCGTATAACACTGTAGTCTTCCCGAAAGATTTTGTGGCTTTAGCCGATGCTGCTGTAAAGATTTCTGATGGTTGGAATCAAATTGCCCAATAAGTAGTGGTAAAGGTGGGGGGTGATTGAAAAACCACCCCCCATGGTTTATATAAAAAAACGGGAACCATTTACGTATTTAGAAATATGAATCGAATCAAGGAGATTTGATATGCCAACAACAGGTGAACAAATTCGCTTGGCAAAGTTGTTTGACGGAGCTGATAACATTGTCATTGTCGCAGTAGATCATGGGTTATATTTTGGCCCATTACCAGGAATGATTGACCTTCCTTCAGTCATTGGTTCAATCGCCGGTGCTGATGCAATTTTGATGGGACCTGGGATGCCGGCCCATTGCCAAGATGTCTTTTATAAGCGTGATGCACCTCGTTTGATCATTCGCCTAAACTGGGGTTCAAACTACGCTGCTCAATGGAAATACAAACACTCTCATAGCGTTATGATGACTAGTGTTGCCGAAGCTGTATCTGAAGGTGCCGATCTTGTTATTGGCAGCTTAACATTGCAAAACCCCGATGAAAGCGAAGATGCACACAATGTAGAAATTTTTTCGGAATGTGTTTCTCAAAAGAAAGCACTTGGTATCCCCATGGTAGGAGAAGTCTATCCTACCGGTGGTGATGATACTCTCCCTGAGGATTTGCAGGAAGCTGTTTATATTGGATGTCGTATGGCGGCAGAATTAGGTGCTGATCTGGTAAAAACTTTTTACACCGGTCAAAAGTTTGGAGAAATTACCAAGGCTACGCCGGTTCCTGTTCTGGCATTGGGTGCCAAGAAAACCCCCCGTGAAATCGATGCTTTACAATTGGCATATGATGCTATCAACGCCGGGGCCCGAGGAATCGTGTTTGGACGGAACGTTCTGCAAGCTAAAAGCCCTGAAAGATTTTTGGATGCTTTAATGGAAGTGGTAAAAGCGAAGAAAACCCCGCAGATCGTCGCAGCAAAATTTGGACTCTCATAGTATGAAATATCTGCTTTCACTTGATATTGGAACAACCTCTGTTAAAGCAGGTCTTTTTGATTCTGAAGGGAGATGCCTTTCAATTGCTGCACAGGAATATCTTTTATTAACTCCAGCAGCGGAAAGAGCTGAATTAGACCCTGAAACGTATTGGTTGGCTTCTGTCAGTACACTGCGGCAGGTAATTTCCAAATCTGGGATTGAGTCTAATGGGATTGTTGCCATAACTGTTTCTAGCCAGGGAGAAACAATAATTGTACTGGATGAAGTGGGAAAGCCTTTATTAAATGCCATTGTTTGGATAGATAACAGGGCAGTTAAGCAAGCTGAATATTTAGATACAGTCCTCGGAAAAGATGCATACGAGCATACAGGTATCCCTGAAATAATCCCTACCTGGCCAGCCTGTAAAATCCTGTGGCTCAAAGAAAATGAACCAGCCTTATTCGCACGGACTGCGAAATTCTTATTGGTGCAGGACTATCTGATTTATCGATTAACTGGGCATTATGTAACAGATGGTTCAATAAGTTGTACGACTTTATACTTTGATATCAACAGACATGAGTGGTGGCAAGACGCCCTCGATGAAATCGGCATTGAAAAAGAGAAATTGGCATCCATTCAAAAACCTGGATCCATTGCTGGAAGGCTAACTAAAGAATCAATGGATGCTCTAAACCTACCAACTCCAATCGCTGTAGTATGTGGTGGTATGGACCAATCGGTTGGCGCGATTGGAGCCGGTACTATCAAAGAAGGTGTTGTTTCAGAAACCACTGGCGCTGCACTTGCAATTCAGGTATGTATTGATAACCCTTTAATCGATGACAAGCATCAAACCCCGGTTTATGTTCATAGTATAGACGGTATGTATCTTTTTGTACCTGTTTGTCCGACTGCAGGAATGGCTTTCAAATGGTTTAAGGATAATTTTTTTCTAATCCATAATCAGAGTGAAACAATCCAAACCGAACTTGATTATTATGAGAAAATGAACGAAATGTCTGCACAAATTCCAGCGGGTTCTGACGGGTTGGTAATGTTGCCGCACCTTATGGGTGCTTTTAGTCCGGAAAGTAATCCGTTTGCCCGTGGCTCATTCACTGGATTTACATTAAGTCACACAAAAAGTCATTTTGTGCGCGCGATCCAAGAAGCGGTAGCTTTTATGCTACGCCAAAATATTGAAATGATTCAGCATGCAGGTGTTTTTGTTAAGGAAATACGTACAGGCGGCGGGGCATCTCGCAGTCACATCTGGAATCAGATTAAGGCAGATGTGTTGAATGTACCGATTGTTAAACTTGAGAACGGGGACACAGCGCTGGTGGGAAATGCTATTTTAGGAGGAGTAGCAGTCAATGTATTTGAAACAATCGAAGAAGGATGTCAAAAAATGGTTCAGATTAAATCGCGAACTTTTCCGTCTAAAGATTCCGCTCAATATGAAATCTTTTTTCGGCGATACCTTGATCTGGATTCCACTTTGAAAGAGTATTTTAAACGTAATTATTCCATCTAACAAACATAAAAAAGGAGAAAAAAATGAAAACAAAAGTAGGCGTTCTGGTAATGGCTCTTCTAGAAGACGACTATAACAAAACGGCACATGTAAGACCGATGGCGCAAGCAGTGGCAGATAAAATCGGAACAATTATTGGAAAATTTGCTGAAACTGTGTGCCCGAAACTGGT
The DNA here is from genome assembly GCA_001899005.1 of Chloroflexi bacterium 44-23. Classification (GTDB taxonomy): domain Bacteria; phylum Chloroflexota; class Anaerolineae; order Anaerolineales; family Anaerolineaceae; genus UBA6170. The sequence continues at coordinate 373,500 of MKUW01000028.1, read as the reverse complement.
AGAGACAGAGGATCAGGCCGCTGACGCGGCTCAGCAATTTAACGCGGCGGGAGTGGATTTGATCATTGCAGTTGAAATTGCATATACCAAGGGCATTGTTCCTGTGCGTTGTTTCTTGGCTACCACTGCCCCAGTTTTAGTTTGGAATACTCAACAAATCGAAGCCTTACCAGAAGATGCAGACTTTGACTTAATCATGGTTAATTCAGGTATGTGTGGTGTTCCAGAGATGACCTCAGCTTTGCTGCGTATGGGTCGTTCCTTCTGGATGGTCACCTCTTTGATGGATGATCCAGCTGGCCAGCGAAAGCTAGCCCAATACATCCAGGCAGCTGGGATCATCCGTCGTCTGAAAACTGCCAAAATAGCGATTATTGGTCATGCATTTGAGGGAATGACTGATCTTATGGTCGATCAGCTCAGTCTAAGGCAATATGTAGGTCCAGTCTGTTGGCCAATTGAACCTGAAAAGGTGGCGGTTGCAATGCAGGAAATGGATCTTAAACAAGTTCAATTGTTAATGGAACAGGAAAGCAAGCGCTACCGAGTAGAAATGAGCGAAGATTTGTTTGAAAGATCATGTCGATTAGCGCTGTCACTGGAAGAAGTGTTGCAAGATGAAAAATTTGATGCATTGGCCTGTTTTGATCAGGTCTGGTTAACTGATCCTAGAGTTGGTATTATTCCCTCTTATGGGACAGGACGATTATGTGAAATCGGTATTCCCGCATCAACGGAAGCGGATATTACTACACTGACTGCCATGATTATTTTACAGGAGATTAGCGGACAGGCGACTTTCCTGGAAAATTATGTTATAGACTATAAACAGAATGCGATGATCCTCTCACATGACGGGCATGGTAACCCTGCAATGGCAGAGAAGCCAGAAGATGTTGCCATAAAACACAGTATTTACTACCAGGGCGTGAATGGTTTTGGTGGAGGTCTGGAATTTGCATATGCACCAGGACCGGTTACAAACCTGGCTTTAGTCCCCCTGGGTGGAGAAAAATGGCGCTTAATCATTTCTGAAGGAGAATCTATTAAGATAAACCCAAGGCCCGTTTCAGCACCCCAAATGCTCTTTAAGCCAAAGAATCTGGATATTACGGATTGGTGTGATGCCTGGTGTAAAGCTGGTTCACCTCATCATATGGCTTTGGCGTATGGTCACTTGGCAAGTATAATCAAAATTTATGCTGAAATGGCGGGTCTAGAAGTAGTCGAAGTATAGAACCTATAACCTAAGAATATTTTGAATCCTCATTTGCGAAAGTACCATAAGAGGTCGGAGGGTATAATATGAGTTTTCGAGAGCAAAAACTGATTAAGAAATCAAGAACTGAAACTGATTTTTCCGTGAGACGGGGCCAACCTGGCGCTGGCCATGAATTATCCGCTCTTGAGCGCCGGTCTTTGATTGCACAAATGGTAATTGAGAATGGATCAGTTTATCTTTCCGACCTCGTTCAACAATTTCAGATCACAGAAACGTCAGTACGGCGAGATCTTTCACTATTGGAACAAGCAGGCCGCGTGAAGAGAATCCATGGCGGGGCTGTTATGGTCTCAGGCAATTTGCGGTCGGACTCTTTTAGTGAAAAAATACAACTACATAACGCGGCGAAACAGCGTATTGGAAAGGCAGCTGCTGAGTTGATCCGACCGCAGGACATACTATTACTGGATTCTGGCACCACTACCCTGCAAATCGTCAAGCAAATTCCTTCTCATCTGAAGGCTGGCGCCTCCATTACTCTGGTCACCAATTCCTTGCCGATTTCGCAAGAAGTGTTGGCATGGCCTTCGCCTAATCTGACTGTGCTAGGTGGTATTTATCTTCCGGACTACCAGGCTACAGCCGGGCCACAAACAATACATCAATTAAATGAGTTGACAGCTGATTGTGTCTTTCTGGGTACTGATGGTCTAACGCTGGCTGGTGGCGTTACCACTGCAAACATATTGATGGCAGAAGTGGATCGCCTGATGGTGGAACGATCCAGAAAGGCTGTACTCGTAACCGATAGCAGTAAATTTGGGAGGATTGGTTTTGTGCCAGCTGCCCCACTGAACAAATTTCAAACCATCATCACGGACGTTGATGCTCCAGCAGATCTGGTGGCTTCCATCCGCGATCTGGGTGTGAACGTTATGTTGGTTTAATTAAGTTATGGATCCGAATTTCAAAATTTCACTCCCTTTTTTTGAGATTGGCCCAAAAGCCTACATTTACGGCAAGCAGGTTATTTCGCTAGCTCGTTTTGCTGACGAAATAAGTGAAAAATATCAGATTGATATAATCTTTACTCCACAGTATGTCGATATCTATCCGATTGCTCAGGCTACGAAAAAGTTGCTTGTGTTCTCTCAACATATGGATTCACTTATGCCAGGCAGGGGCATTGGAACCGTTTTACCCGAGGCTGTTAAAGAGGCTGGAGCATGCGGCGTTATGCTGAATCACGCCGAAAGGCCATTGAGTCTGCCTGAAATTGAGCTAACAATCGCTCGCGCTGACGAAGTAGGCCTCGCCAGCATGGTATGCGCAGGAAACATGACGGAAGTGGATGCTGTTGCTCGCCTCGCTCCAAATATTCTCTTAGCTGAAGCACCTGAATTAATTGGTACAGGAACAAGAACGCAAGCTGATTTGAAAGTCATCAAATTGATTAATGATACAGTTTGGCGTATCAACCCTCATATCAAAGTGCTTCACAGCGCCGGTATTCATGATGAAAATGATGTCTTTCAAATGATTTCAAATGGGGCACAAGCAACCGGCTCAACCAGTGGAATCTTGAAAGCTAATGACCCTTATCAGATGCTCGAAGCAATGATTGTAGCTACACGTAATGCATGGGACAAATTACACAATAAAATCTCCTAAAAGGAACAAAAATGACCGTTTATCATAATCACTTTACAATTCAATCTGACCGGCGACCAACTTTTCATGATGTAACCGAGAAAGTGCAGTTGCTATTAGCAGAATCGGGAATCAGCGAGGGAATCTTACTGGTCTACTCTCAACACACTACTTGTAGCGTTATGATCCAGGAAGCAGCGGATGATGTAAATTATTGGGGTACAGACTTTTTAATGCAAGATCTCGTAACTGTTCTCGAAACAGTTATACCGACTTGTCGCAGCGAAGGTCAGTATCTTCACCCTGGGCCGAAACATATTAAAGCCGCTGCTGCCAGAGACGAATTGCCGAGTTGGTCACTTAACACTGATGCACACTTAAGGTCGGTTCTCATGGGCCGCTCTGTGACCATTCCAGTTATTGAATATCAGATGCAACTAGGTGATTTTGGTCGAATTTATTTTGCGGATTTTGACCAGGTACGTGCCAGAGAACGAATCGTACGAATAGAAATTGTTGGGGAGTAAGGTTTCTCGGGGTTTTTATTCAGAGTTGCTATATGCCTACAAATTGGTATATAGTAATTATCGCAAAAAAGCGAGAGCTTGACAAAAAAAGAATAGCTTAATCCCCGTGAAATAGATGGTCTTCTGTTTATTCCGCTTCTGTTTTTTGACAACCATTTGACGTCTCCCGAAAGATTTGTTATTGTTGATCCATCAACTAACCTCTCGGGAGCCGTGCATGGATAATGATTTTCTCTATGATCTTCTAGCGAAAACCAGCCTTTTACTTCAGGATGGCGACCGGCGCTTTTTTCAAGGCTTTGGCCTTAGCCAGGCGCGTTTTTACGCCCTTTTGCACGTTCAGAAAGACCCGGGCATCTCATTAACCGAGTTGAGCCGGCGTCTGTTGTGTACCAAAGGCAACACTACCCGCATCCTGGCAAGCCTGACTGAGGGTGGGCTTCTGAGCCGTACAGTTGATCCGCAAGATCAGCGCGCGTACCATCTGGAAATTTCAGCGCGGGGGCAGGGACTTTTCGATCAGGTAAGAGCAGCCTATCAACACTTTAACCAGGAACGTTTCACAGCGTTAACCGACCGGCAGAAGCGGATGTTATTGGACCAACTTCAAATATTGAATGACGATTTGGTTCGGCAGCTACAGTAATCATCCGGACATGAGTCTTGTAAGGGGGTAGCCATCGTGATATAATTAGTTGATACATCAACTAATTATTGGTAAGGAGATAACTATGAACTTAGCAGCTGTTTATCATGAAGCGAAAAGTAAATATGCGTATGCTTTTGATGAGGATACGCTGCATATCCGTATCCGAACGGAGCGCAACGATGTCGAACGGGTGATGCTGGTTGGGGGGGATCCATTTTGCTGGGTTCAATCAGAGGAAGATCCAACCCACTGGGAATGGGATCATGCTTCCGCGGTTGAAGAGAGCTTGCGTCTGGAATATCAAACGGATTTATTCGATTACTGGATCATTGCTGTACAGCCGCAGTGGAAACGTTTTCGCTATGCTTTTGTGCTCTGCTCCGGTAACCAGGAAATCTTATATGGCAGTCGTTCATTTTACAATTTGGCCGAACACCCCAGGTATCGCTATGAAACCAGCTTGTTCTTTAACTTTCCCTATATTAATCGCGAAGACCTCTTCCTAGCGCCGGATTGGGTTAAGGATACGGTCTGGTATCAGATATTCCCCGAGCGTTTTGCCGATGGTGATCCCACGAACAATCCAGCTGGCACTCTGCCATGGGGATCCACTGAAAAAACCAACATTTATGCCCATTTTGGGGGTGATTTGCAGGGCGTGCTGGATCATCTCGATTACTTGCAGGACCTGGGGATTAATGGCATTTATTTTACCCCTATTTTTGAATCACCCTCGTCGCACAAGTACGATACGACTGATTATTATCGCATTGACCCGGCTTTTGGCGACAATGCTCTCTTTAAACGCCTGGTGGAGGCTGCTCATGCGCGTGGTATACACATCATGCTGGATGCGGTCTTCAATCACTGCGGCTGGTTGTACCCATGGTGGCAGGATGTGATACGGAATGGGAGCGCATCCCCTTACTATGATTGTTTTTTTATTGAGCGTGAGCCGGTGATAAATTTTTCTGTGGAGGAGGGCAAACTGCCGCGCTTAAACCCTCAGGAACTGGGCAATTTAAATTACCGCACCTTTGCCTTTACGCCGCTGATGCCAAAATGGAATACCGAAAATCCTTTGGTGAAAGCGCACCTTCTTGGCGCAATTCGCTATTGGACTGAAGAATTTGGGATCGATGCCTGGCGCCTGGATGTTTCTAATGAGGTATCACAAACTTTTTGGCGGGAGTTCCGCAGTTTTGTGCACGACATCAATCCGCAGGTCTATATCCTGGGGGAGAACTGGGATAACTCCGGTCCCTGGCTTAAAGGTGATCAGTTTGATGGTGTTATGAACTACGAGTTAACCTACCCGATCTGGAACCTGCTCGGTACACCTGAAACGGTCCTGGAACAGTTGGATGCAAGCGGCTATCAGAACGAGATTAGCAAGCTGATGGTGAGCTACCCAAAGTTCAACTTACCCAACATGTACACCATGATCGACAGCCACGATACCGCCCGCATTGACTATAAGTGTGGCGGCGATCCGCGCAAGGTCAAACTGGCTTTTCTGCTGTTGTTGACCTTTGCCGGCTCGCCCAGTATTTACTATGGCAGTGAAGTTGGCCTGGGTGGAGGGCCGGCCCACAACCGCCTATGCATGCCCTGGGAGGAGGCAGATCAGGATCAGGATTTGCAGCAATTCGTGCGCAGCCTCATCTATCTGCGACGACAGCATCCCTCTTTTCGTGCGCTGGATCTGACCTGGCTGAATCGTCCGGGGGATTTATGGCTGGGTTATCGCAAGCAAAATGAAGGCGAAACGCTGTACGTGTACCTTAACCCGACCGGACAGGAGTTGAAGGCGCAACTACCCTTAGATTTGCAGGAATCCGGACTTATGACAATAATTGCCAGTGAAGATGTTCGGCTGGGAGCAGATGTGCTATTGCCGGAGTTTGGATATCTGATTTTTTCAAATTGATTTTGTAAATTTAGATTCAATCCATTAATCCCTCAATCAAAATGAGGGATTTTTACCACTTAATCAAATCCGCTAGGAGTATACTCGAGAAAATAATTTGTCCACACAGGAGGATTCAAATGTATGAGCACCGTTATGAACCGTTACTCTCGCGTCCTTTATTTTTCCGGCGTGTCCTTAATCATGCAATGCTGGCTTTTGCGCTCATTCTAATCGCACTGAGTATTGGCGTTCTGGGTTATCACAGTTTACAGGGGCTTTCCTGGATAGATTCCTTGCTAAACGCGTCCATGATTTTGGGAGGAATGGGTCAGATTGACCCGATTTACAATGTCCCAGCTAAGATTTTTGCCTCGTTTTATTCTCTCTTTTCCGGCATAGCTTTCCTGGGAATCTCCAGCGTGGCGATAGCACCCGTGGCGCATCGTTTTCTGCACAACCTGCACCTGGAAGATAGCAAACTTCACTCAGGCGAAAAGTGAGGGGTCATTAACCGGGGCTATTAAGCCGCTGCCGCCTGGCTTTCCATAATGGCAGCCCGTGTGCCCATAGGCCGATCAGCAGCATACTTATCCCAACCACAGCCAGGGTGGGATGCTGGCGGTAATAACCATTGGTGAAGCCGTACCAGTTGAAAAAGAGGTGGAAAACTAGTGGAACCGCCAGGGAAACCGGGTCCAACTGTGAATTTGGAATGATTTTTGGACGGTAAAGAATCACGATCAGCGCTCCCACCTGCAATAGAAAACCCATGCTGAGCAAACCCGAGATGCCGTCTGAGCCAAATTCGTAAACGAAGAGATAATTGGTTAATCCCAGGATAACAATCGAAATCAGCCCAGTTAGGGGTACATAGCCCCAACGTTTTAAAAAAGTAGATGAGGTACGCCATCCCCAGGTTTGAAAAGCATACAGAAATCCGCTGAATGAAATCACCACAATATACCAGGCCCAGAAATTGCCCCAGGGTACTCCAAACCACTGGGTGTCGGGTGGAATAGCCCAGGTCCAGAAGCCCAGACGGATGGCAATGGCGTCACATGCAAAATCGATGTTGAGCGCCATGAAGCCCACCAGAAATGCACGCGCTATACCTGGCAGTTGGATATGGCTGACATATTCCATTCCACTATAAATGATAATTGCCCAACCCACTCCGATGCACAAGGGCGCTCCGGCGATCATTACCAGGAAATCGCCGTAATGGTAGGCTGAGATCTGCTGAATGGTCATCCATTCCAGCAAAACACCGTAAAAGACGCTGAAGGTTAGCTCCCACACGCGCGTTCGCCCCTGGCGGCTGGCATGCCAGAGACAGGCGAGAAACAACACGTAAAGTGCAAGTTCGAATATAAGGAATGCAGGTTGAATCACAAAAAGTCCTTCCAGGAAGGACTAATTGTAAGCGAGAAGAGAAGGAATTGGTAATTGGTAATTAGTAATTAGTAATGAATAATGGGTCAGTGATATCGAATTTCTTTCCCTCATTACTCCTTACTCCTTACTCCTTACTTTTTCTTTACCATCCCCATTCCAGTGACTTCACTACGGCATCCAAGTCATCCAAGGATGGTTGGAAATCACTACCGGTTTGTTGGTTGAGCCGTTGGCGAATAGATTGCATGTATTGCATATAATCGCTGTAAACCAAATCGTTATCAACTGCCGGTAGATCTTCGATGCGGTCGACCAGGGCGGAGGATTTAACCGGTACCATCATGTTGATGATGTACTCCCCATCGCGTGATACGCCCATGTAAAAATAATAGAGGTTGGCATTAATGACCGGGTTAATGCCTTGCGAAAGCCGTCCAACGAAACGATAACCTTGCATCAGGTTTGTGTCCAGTGGTCGGAACTGGGCTGCGATGTCGATCACTGCCTGGACGGCATCCAGTGGCAGAACGGGCAGCTGCGAATGCGGTGCTTCCACTGGCGGGTTCTTTATCAATTCCTGGATCGCCGTGAATAGTGTGTTGACGATCGGATTGCCATTATCTGACCACATCTGGATGTAGGGTTCGATCGGGATAATGGTCAGGACAGACTGTTCCCCATAATAAAGCGGGGAAGCCTGGTTGCCGAACAGAATCTGTATGTGAGCAGGTAACCCTCTTACGAGCGGTCCGCCGGTATTATCGAAGGGCTGTTCAGGAACCAGAGCAATATGAGCCTCACCCAGTGCTCCTCCCTGGATCGCAACACTCGATGGGTCAAGTTCAGCCATAACCGGAGAGGGCTCAGCGCTGGGCGCTTGCGGCGAGGCACTATCGATGGGAAATGGAATGTTTTCGGTGGCCAGAGGAGCAGGCGTCTTGGAGGCGGCAATGGTTGGCATGGCCTGGCAGCCGCTTCCCAAAATGGACACCAGTAAAATAATTTTAGATAATTTATTCAGCATAATGAATACTCCTTTCAGTTTTCCATGTTGACAAAATATCAGACGATGGAAAAATAAAAAAAGTTCCATTTTTTTGGAAGGGCAATCAGCCACTTGCGAAAAAAATGATTGTTATTGTTTTTCTGTGCGAAACGGATAATATTAGGCAGATTAAAAGTGGAAATATTCAGAGGCCGGGCTTGCGCGGCCTTTTTTTAATCCTCAGTCGGCGTGTGACGATTCATACAAATAGGCCAGCCTGACGGTCACATCAAGTTGTGCAATCTTGATCTCCTTCGTTTAGGGTTAAGAAGGTCGGAATTAATTAAGCGGTTTTGGAATTACAACCCGCGGTAGAGGCTACCCAACGCCAGTAAAACGAAGCCAATTACTACCAGCCAGAAGGCATACGGGCTAAGCGCCGCAATCGGGACAATTTTGGCCAGGACACCGACTATACCGAGCAATACGGCCACAGTGAAGGTTGTTTGTTTGGGAGCAGAAAGTTTCATGGATTATTCCTTTGGGCAAAGAGTATATTGATTCTATTGTAGCAGATTTGGGGATATGTTAGTTAGTTGAATAGTCGAATAGTTGCTTGATGTGGGAAGGTAATGAGAGAGAAGTTTTGAGAAATGGGGAATGATAAATGGGGGGCATAAGGATCTTTCTTTATAAAAAGTTTGAAGCTGGAAAATTCGGTTATCGACACATTAATTTACCTTTGAAATGCAGAATGAGTTGGGAAGAAGCGTCTGAAGTGAATCTGGGATACAACGAACGCTTTGGTATCAAGTCGAATTTGAGCTGCTGCGGTCTTTTTCTGACTCTGGAAATATATATTACTTTTCTTTGTTGTTCGGCACAACAAAATAGATATTGTAATTTTTCATTTTACTTGCTGTTTCATGGAACGTGCTGCCGGGTTGGTTTGACCAGCGACAAATATCTGCTATCATCAAAAGATGAGTGTAAAAGCAGCTAACTTTCAGACAAGCAGCCTTGCGCGCCTTCCGCAAGGTGCCTTGGTGCGCAGCGTTTTGGCTGCCGCCATCCAGGCGGTTGAGCCGGCCAACGCCATCCACCAACACTTGCGACGGGTGGAAAAGCATCTGCTGGTTGCGGGCCGCAAGTACGATCTGACTTCGTATAGTCGAATAGCCTGTCTGGCGATTGGCAAAGCCGCTGCGGCTATGAGCGCTGCAGTGGCAGAGATTCTCGGTGAGCGACTCACAGAAAGTCTGGTTGTCAGTAAGCAGGCCCTTCTGAAGGGCGAACAGGCAACATCCGGACGTTTTCAAGCTATTCAGGGCGGACATCCCGTGCCGGATGCCAATAGCGTACAGGCTGGGGAATATGCCTTACAGCTGTGCCGGTCTTTGTCGGAAGAAGACTTGCTGATTTGCCTGATCTCCGGCGGTGGCTCGGCGCTGCTAACCTGTCCGGCAGATGGGATTGTCCTGGCGGATATGCAAGCCCTGACGACACTGCTGCTGGCCAGCGGAGCGCGCATCGATGAGATCAACACCCTGCGCCGGCACCTCGATCTGGTCAAAGGCGGCGGTATCGCCCGCGCAGCAGCCCCGGCACAAGTCATCAGCCTGATTCTCTCGGATGTGGTCAATAGCCCGTTGGAGGCAATCGCCTCCGGCCCGACAGCAGCTGACCCGAGCTCGCGTCAGGAGGCGCTGGATGTGCTGGCGAAATATAATTTGATCAATAAAGTAGCCCCGGCTATTCTGCAAACCCTGAAAAACGGAGCGGAAACTCTCAAACCTGGCGATGCATTCTTGGAGAGAGTCCAGAACGTGCTAGTGGGGGATAACCGTCTGGCAGCCCTGGCCGCCGGAGCTGCTGCACAAAGTGGCGGACTGCAGGTTATCCAACTGGGCAATAATTGGCAGGGTGAAGCTCGCGAGGTAGCAGTGCGAGTATGTTCCTATTTACAAACTAACAATGGACGCGGCATCTGCTGGATAGCAGGCGGCGAGACTACCGTGACCCTACATGGCAAAGGCAAAGGCGGGCGCAATCAGGAGCTGGCGCTGGCAGCTGTCGACTTGTTAGCCGGATTGCCGGATGTGATGCTGGTAACACTCGCCACGGATGGGGAAGATGGTCCTACTGATGCAGCCGGGGCCGTCGTGACCGGAGAAACGCATGCCAGAGCGCACGCCTTAGGGCTGGAGGCCGACAACTATTTAGGGAATAACGATGCTTACCATTACTTTGAGAAGCTGGGGGATCTGCTCAAACCAGGCCCGAGCGGGACGAATGTCAACGACCTGACGTTTATGTTCCGGTTTTAGGTCGACGGTGGAAGGCCGGGGCCTCACGAATGGAATGAATGCAGCCTCTGGCTTCTTTACCCTCTTTCTCCACATGCTTTGCAATCCTATGGTATAACAATGTATCCTTTAGCCCGCTTGCGGGTTAACTAAAGAGGACCGGTGCGTCCCAACTCCCAAGAATGAAAAGGGTATTCAAATGACCTTAACTTCAATCAATGAAAGTCAATCCTCATTAACCTTTCATGGAACGGGTACTTTTTCCTCCCATCCCTGGATCGGAAACGTTGCCGAACTGACGAGCGATTCATCCGCTGTGGGGGCTTTATTACGCTCCCTGGATTTACCATTGTGGGCTGTACGCCAAAAAGACCGGGTTGCTTTGACTTCCAGTAATGGTTTTCAAGGAAACGGGTTGGTCTACGAACGGTTGGCGTATGCTCCGGCGATCCCATTAAGCCAGCTGGGAGATCCAGCTTTTCAAGAGACATACGGCACGCGATATGCCTACTACAGCGGTGCAATGGCCAATGCGATTGCTTCGGTTGAAATGGTGGTAGCCCTCGGGAAGGCGGGCATGCTCGGATCATATGGCTCGGCAGGTGTTTCGCCTGCACGCATTGAAGATGCCATCCAGCGCATCCAAAAAGCCCTACCAAATGGTCCTTACATGGTTAACCTGATTCACAGCCCCAATGAAACCAACCTTGAACGTATATTGGTTGAGCTCTTTTTGCGCTATAAGATTCCGGTAATTGAAGCTTCGGCATACATGGATATGACTTATGGCTTGGCACATTTCCGGGTGGCCGGCTTATCAAAGGCGACCGATGGCAGTGTCCAGATTAATAACCGCATTATTGCGAAGATTTCCCGCAAAGAGGTGGCGCGTAAGTTTATGCTGCCGGTCTCAGAAGAATTTTTACGTCAATTGCTTGAGGATGGCAAGATCAGCCCCGAACAGGCAGAGCTGGCGCACCTGGTGCCTGTCGCCGATGATATCACTGTAGAAGCTGATTCGGGTGGGCATACAGATAATCGCCCGTTAGTAGGCTTGATCCCAACCATGCTGAGGATTCGCGATCAAATTCAGACTGAAATGAACTACCAAACGCCAATTCGGGTAGGGGCAGGCGGCGGAATTGGTACTCCCGAGGCCGCACTGGCAGCTTTCATGATGGGGGCTGCTTACATTGTGACCGGGTCCGTTAACCAGGCTTGCGTGGAAGCAGGCGCCTCGACATATACTCGCCAGCTGCTGGCTCAGGCGGATATGGCCGATGTGACCATGGCACCAGCCGCCGATATGTTCGAGATGGGGGTACGTGTGCAGGTGCTCAAACGCGGATCGATGTTCGCGATGCGCGCCTCACGTCTGTATGAGCTTTATAACCGTTATTCCTCGATCGAGGAGATTCCGGAGAAGGATCGCGAGAAGATTGAAAAAACGATCTTTAAACGTGATTTGAACGAGATTTGGGAAGAAACCCAGCAGTTTTTCAGGGAACGTGATATCCAAAACCTGGAACGAGCTTTGGCAGATCCGCACCATAAAATGGCGCTCATTTTTCGCTGGTACCTGGGGCTATCCTCGCGTTGGTCAGTGGTGGGTGAACCCAGCCGCGAAATGGATTATCAGATCTGGTGCGGCCCGTCGATGGGCACGTTTAATGAATGGGTGCGCGGTACGTATTTGGAAACCAAAGAAAATCGTTATGTGGTCGATGTGGTTATGCAACTGCTAACCGGTGCAGCCTATCTGGCGCGAGTCAGAAGTTTGTCGCTGCAGGGAGTGCAGTTTCCTCCGGAAATATCGAGGTATATGCCGCAGCGGCAAGATTAGGACTATTAAGTGCCCAGCAAATAATCACCGCGAAGACGCTAAGCGCGCGAAGAAAAACCTTTGTAAAATCTCGGGTATGTGCTGAATGCCTAACAAATAATCACCCCAATGACGCCAAGGGCGCTAAGAAAAACCTTTGTGTAATCTCGGGCATTTGCTGAATTTCCAACAAATTATCACCTTGAAGATGCCAAGGACGCGGGAATAACCTTTAAACCCCCTAGCTGAGATTCGCAACATAACCTCAGGTGAAATTGGATTCCAATTCTGGCTGACAATCATTACGCGAATCTCAGCTAGGGGAACTTTGCTCAGCAAGGCCTCAGGTATCCACCTACCATTTCGACATGTTGAATTCGCAACCATCATTCTTTTATGCCCGACATGCCCAACCTACGAATCAATCAATCTGGTTCGTTAAGCAATACGATTTGAATATTGATTTTCTTCGCGGTCTTTGTGTCTTCGCGGAAGATTTCTCTTGATCTACCTGCAATCAGCAATCTCCGCCAGCGTAATAACATACGGCGGCTGAAGCAGCCAGGAAAGAGTTTGGCTTTCCGCGCTGGAAGGACTGTGTACAATTTGTAATGGCTGCCAGTCCTCTTCTTTAATCACCAGTTCAGTGAAAGCAACTTCCACCTGACGGGTGTCGATGCGCAGGCCGGTTTGTAACGCCTTCAGGATGGCTTCCTTGCCGCTCCAAATTAAACAGGCAGCTAACGCCTGGTTTTCTGACGGCTGTGAGAATACCTGAGCCGCTTCAGCTTTGGTGAAAAAATCCTGAATAAAGGCCGTTGATCGCGGTTCGATTTTTTCAAGATCGATTCCGATTCTGAGATCAGCCTGTGATGTCCAGGCTGCGGTGGCGAGATCTTCACGGTGGCTGAGAGAAAGCATGCCTGACAAACGACTGCCATTCGAGAGAGCGATGGGAGCGCCACTCTCCTCGTTCTTAATTGAGAGCTGCGGCAAGGGTATTGACGAAATTTGCGGCATAGCCTTCATCAACACTTTTTTGCTCACCCAGCGCCCCAACAACCACTCATTGCGACGTTTGGGAAACTTAAATTGCTGCAATTTGGTCGTCTCCTCAGAAGAGAGCCAATTGAGATCAGCAGGTAGATCATCTGTTGAGGCGAGTGCCCAGAAAACAGCAGAATGGGTCATGGGAATCCATTACGGCACGGACCTCGGCGGAATAAACATCAAAATGATTTAATAAATCCGCTTTGGCCCGTGCCTGGAGGTTTCGCTTTATTTATTCAATGCGCTGATGGGTGCCAAAATCGCTTGATCGACCCCATAGGGCAATTGAGCGGTGCGATAATTTTCCATCTCCAAATAAACGCGTCCCTGACTGTCGATTACCCGTGCATCAAAGTAGAGATCGCCATTGGAATGATTAAAAGGTTTAACTTCAGCGAAGATGGCGACACCATTGACTTTGTTTTCAAATATTCGTAAAGTACCAATGGATTGGGGCAGGCTCAAAGCCCCGCTAGTGCCTGCCTCCCAGATTCCGGCAGTTTGGAAGCAAAGTTCCACCAGCACCGGCACACTCAGCATTTTCTGATCGTTGCCGGTCAGGGAAGGAATCTGCTTGTTGAGCTTACCCAGAACGGTATCACCGGCTTTTTGAACGCCTTCCAGGACCTGGAAGGAGGGGCCGTGAAAATAAAGTTTGTAAATATCAGCTGCCTGCACTGTGTAAGCGCCATTCCAATGCGGTGCGATCCCATCACAGCTTTGCATAGGCTGATCGGCGGGAACAAGGTGAACATTTCCACGAAAATGCTGCATATGGTCGACGCGGTTATTTCTGCGGTTGACATAAGATTCAAGCGAGACGTGTGCTACCAACCCGGATGCTTCGCGAACTACCTGCGCTTTCCAGGTAATTGTGCGCGCTTCATCGCGATAGAACTTGAAAGGAGTCAGGAAAGCGATATCAGCCAGTTCTTCAACCCGGAAGCCGCCTTTGGCTGCACCGAGTGCGCTGGCTATGTGTTGAGCAGCCACCGAAAAACCTTCAATCCCCATTATGCCCGGCAGCAATGGAATGCCATTGAGGGCATGGTCGCGCAGGAAAGGTTCCTGGGTGGGGTCGAGTTCAACCTCCAATAAAATTCCTTCCGCCAGGTTAATGCCGGTCGCACGACTGAGCATAACGTGAGTAGGATTGCCTGTTGTCAGGGCTTCGTTTGCTTTGGCAACGTCCAGACCACCGCTGGGATCGTCCTGCATTTCCAACTGGCCTAAATGGCCTGCCAGTATTACCTCACCACTTAAGCCGCCTTCCAATTCCTTCCGGACCAGGCAAGATGCCTGAGATGGGTTGATCATATCGATGCCAGCCCGGCGCATGAGTTCAGGGATATGCCCGCGGCTGGCCATACCAACCTCAGACCAGGCGCCCCAATCCAGGGTGCTGACTTGGATTTGTGGAAATGCTCGCCGCATAGCTGAGGTCAAGTGGGCCAGGAGATCATTGGCAGCGCTGTAATCAACCTGACCGGCATTTCCAAATCGTCCGGCAACCGAACCGAAGCTGAGCACTGCAGCGGGCAGTTTGCCAGCCTGCTGAAAAGCTTTTAAGAGATAAAACAATCCGCTGGCTTTGACATCCATAATTTGCTGGATTTCCTGATCACTTTTGCTTTCAAGTTTGCGGCTTTTTTCCACGCCGGCTGCGTGAATGAGGACATCCACTTTCTTTTTCTTTAATCCTGTCAGAATTTTGGCAACCGTTTGTTGGACATCCTCTTCGGAGCTGACATCGCAAACCATATAGGTCACCTGGCTGCCGTTTGCGCGCATGGTCTCCATCGTTTTCATGAGTGCGGCAGCTCTTTGCAAAGCAGCAATGTGCTGATTAACGACGGCGGGTGTGGCTTTCTGGCCGTTCTGGCTCAAATCGCGTACCAGGTTGGTTTTTAACTGCTGTTCATCACTGGTTACCAATTGCAGGTTGGGATCATCTGCTTGCGGCAGCGGTGAACGTGCCAGCAGATAAAATTGACCCTGGGTCGCCTGGCTGAGATCAAGCAGAATGGGGGCGGTGATGCCGCCAGTACCCCCGCTGACCACGAATACAGATCCTGAACGCAATGGTTTCAGATTATCTGGCTGCAATGGCTGTTCACTTAAGACAACCGTGAAACGCTGTTCACCTTCCCAGCCAATTTCGACCACCGCCGGATCCAGAAGGGTCTCATCGAGCAAACGCGTGGCGACCAAGGTTGGCTTTTCGAGCGAGTCGAAATCGATAACCTTGACAAACAGTCCGGGACGTTCGCGCTGCATTGCTTTGGCCAACCCGCTGGCGGCGCCCCCCATGGCCGATGTGGAACCAGCCTGAGAAAGGCCTTGCAACCCATCAAAGCGGGTTGCCACGATTAAAAACGAAAGCTGGGGCAGCAGGCGCAAGGCGCTGATGAGGTTGTAGAAACGAGAATTAAGGGCAGCCTGCCAATCGGAACCTGTCATTTCCTGTAAAGGCTTTTCTTCGGCCAGGGTCGCTAAAAAGTAGATGCCATCGATGGGTGCGTCTTCAGCGAAACTTTTAATGCTTTGTTCGATTTCTGCGCTTGAATCACTTTTGATCAGTAATACCTGTGCATTCAGGTTTTTAAGCTTTTTTTGCAAAGCCGGTGCAATTTTTTGCTGATCGCTGAATACGATTACACGCGAATCCTGGTTGATTTGAATGCCGGTTGGCGTGCACAAATCCAGGCGCGGTCGCAAGACAGCAATCGGTACACGTCGAATAATCTCTGCAGCCGGTTGCGGTTCATCAGAACGTGGTTCCTCAACCGCAACGGTCTGGCTGACAGCATTTGCCTTGGATGCTTCTTGCTCGCTCTGAATGGCTGCCAGTCCGTCCGCAACAAAGTTGATTACCTTCGCGAGTGTGTTGTAATCGGAGAGGCGTAAATCTTCACGCCGTGGAATGTTGTAGTGCGTCCGGATTTCTGCAAATAATTCAGCCTGCTTGACCGTATCAATCCCTAAATCGGCTTCGAGATCCAGATCAAGATCAAGCATCTCGGCCGGGTATCCAGTTTTCTCGCTGACCATGTTGACCAGAACACTGGTGATCTCACTATTTTCGGAATTTACTTGAGGTGCAGCATGTGAGACTTCAGCAACAGAAACAGGGAGTGGTGCGGTTGTCACTACAGGTGTCGCAAGTGATACAGCAGCTACCTCTGGTTCATGGATTACCTTCGCGTTTTGCGGCTGTTGAGAAACCGCGGGTGTGTGTGCTGCCGGAGCAGGTTCGTTGATGTGCTCGGCAAAGCGCTGCGGCCCATACCCAAACTGCCATTGTGATGCAGCCGGCTGATGGGTGGGGGCTCCCTCATGTTTGATGCGCAGGTTATGCTGCACCACTTCGAGTTGCGGTTCGTTATAGCCGGAAACTGCAGCCAGCCATTTTTGATATTTTTCCGGTTGAATGCGCTCGCCGACAGCGTTGATTTTTCGATACAATGTCATTGCGATTTGTGAACCGAAACCGGCCCCTAAACGCAGCGAGAATTCCACCGGGTACTGACCGCCTTTCGAGAGATTTAGATCGCCTAATTCGGGATCAGGTTGAAAGTCCAGATCATAATGGGCGATGGGTGGCACGATGCCAAATTGCAGGGACTTGACTGCAATGACATCTTCAATACCGACACCCATGGTGTGCCCGGTAAAGCCTTTTGTATTGGCAATGATGACTTGATTGGCGAGGCTGCCAAAGGTAGAGCGTAAGGCATGAATTTCGGCTGCAGCACTACCACCGCGCGCAGGTGTGTAGGTCTCATGTGAAACAAAAACGGTGCGTGCTGCGATCTCGTCGCGAGCAATGCCGAAGCGATCTTCAGCCTGGCGGATGACGCGCTCCATAACCGAACCGACGTGCGGCACGTCCAAACGGGTGCCGTGGAAAGCGGAATTTGCGATCTGGCTGGAAAGCACCTCACAGATGGCGCGCATACCTCGTTCCTGGACGGCATCTTCACTCTCGACCACCAGGGCGGCTGCACCCATGCCCATAATCATGCCATTGCGGCGGCGATCAAATGGAATGGCTGCCATGCGCACATCGCCTTCGGTCGTGGCGGCACCACTGGCCATCAGGCCTGTGCCGATCCAGTTGACAAGTTCACCGCTGGTAACGTCGTCACCGGCAACCACAATCACCCGCCGGCAGCGGCCGGCGCGAATCCAATCTTCGGCGATGGCGACAGCGTGGGTAGTGGTGGCACAGGCTGCGTTGACAGAGGTGTTAGGACCGCGTGCTCCGATGTGTTCGGCGAATTGAGAATGACCCATGGCCAACACCTGGAAGACAAAGTGACGGTTGAAATGGTAATCATTGCTTTCAAGTTGCTGATCGATATGAGCAATCTTTTCCTGGAGGCTGGTCTTTATGTTTGAATCGCTGCCGTTGAATTGCGCCAGGATTTCCAATAATTGCGTTTTTTGATCTTGCAATGATTGGAAGGTATAGTAGCGTTTCGTTTCTTGACTCATTCTCTCAAGACCGGGGAAAGCCGAACCAAAGATGATGCCGGTTTCATCTTGCAGCGCTTCCGGCAGCATCCAGCGGTTGGGCAACAGGGTGCCCTTGCTGGTCGTGCGATAATTCATCACCAGCGGAATTCCGGCATCGCGCAGGGCTTCAATTCCGGCGGCGATGGCCAACTGGGTGGAAATATCGGTCGATTCAACCCGATCAGCCGGAATGCCAAAATCCTCGGCCGGGTCAAAATGACCGCTTTGCCCGGCTAATTTGACTGTCTCATCCAGATTGTCAATATCGACCATTAAAGCTCCGGCTTCATGTTTGACCAGGCGGGTAACGCGCTTCTCAAGCATGTGTTGGCGGGTGGTCTGCGGAAAAGATTCAATTTGTACTTCACCGCGTAATATTCTCTGAATATTATCCTCAGCAAAAACATCGTGATCTCGGCCGGGCAATCCCAAACCAGCTCCGCTGATCACCACAGATCCGCTGATGACCTGCTTTCCATTGGAAGGAACCATTTGAGGGTCGACGGCTATACTCGCGCTGGAGAGGGCGACTGGCTGCACATGCTGCGTATGCTGCGCTGCCGGTAATCCGGCGGCATAGAGCGCGCACAAGGCTTCGTTAAAAGTTGGCAGGGCGCCTTTGCGGGGATGGTTGGTGGCCAATAAGGTGACCCCTTCCACATCTTTGAAGATATCATTGCTGAGGGCATTCATTACCCGTTTTGGCCCAACTTCGACAAAGATGCGGGCGCCATTATCATAGAGTGTCTGCACGCCTTTAACGAACTGTACCGGTGAAGCCACCTGTTTGGCGAGCATGTCCAGAATTTCTTCGCGGTCGGTGGGGTACCATTCGCCGGTCACATTGGCCGCAATTGGGATGCGCGGGCTCTGAATGTTCATGCGCGCGATCACCTTGCGTAAGGGGATGCTGGCGGGCTCCACTATTTTGGTATGGAAGGCGTGCGAAACCGGAATCTTGACAGCCTGATAATTGACTGCCATAAAGGCTGCGATTGCCTGTTCGACTGCTTTGGTTGAACCGGCAATGACCGACTGCAAAGGGCTGTTGATATTGGCCAGCACCACATATCCATCAATCGTGTCAAGGATGCGCTCCACTTCAGCCAGCGGGGCGGATACGGCGGCCATGCAACCATTATCTTCCATGGCAACTTTGACCATTTCACGGCCACGGGCGCTGACTATTTCCAGAGCTTCCGCGAAGGTGAGCACACCGGCTGCCACCAGGGCGGCATATTCTCCCAGGCTGTGGCCAATGACCATATCTGCGTCAAAGCCATATTTCTGCAAAAGGCGCAAGAGCGCAATATTGGCGGTTAAGACCGCCGGTTGGGTGATGGTGGTGTCTTTCAGTTTTTGCTCGGCTGCTTTCAAGCTGGCTTCATCGCCGTCTGCATAAATAAATTCAGTTAGTGGCTTGCCCAGCAAGGGGGTCATCACCTGATCTGCTTCTAGAAAGACCTGATCGACCACCGGCTCGATGGCGCGCAGTTCGACCAGCATGTTGACATACTGGGAACCCTGACCCGGAAAGAGAAAAGCAACTTTGCCGGGTTTTCCGTTGCCGTAATAGACGCCCTGGGCAGTTAAGGCCTGCCACATATTGGCGCTGGGGTTGTCAAAGATGGGCAGCGCTTTCTCGGCTCGTTTGATCAGTTCTTCGTCATTGCCATAATCAATGGCAATCCGCTCAGGTTTCGCCAGTTGCGCTTGCTCAGGCAGCCGCGTAGGAGGTAAGGTGCCGGCTTTGGCTCTCGCCAGGGCGGATTCCAGTTCGGATTTTAATTCAGGGAGAGTATCAGCCGATAAAAAGAGCAGTCCACGCATATGGGTGGGGGCAGCCTGCACTGGTTCTGTCTGCACCGGTTGTTGTTGTTCATTTTCAGAGGACTGGTCGAGGGTTGCTGTCTCTGTGGAATTAGCTGGCTGGTTGGCATTTTCGGCAAAGAAAGCGATCACTTTGGCGAGCGTGTTGTAATCTGAAAGGCGTAAATCCTCCCGCTTGGGCACGCCGTAATGCTCGCGAATGGTGGCAAAAAGTTCGGCTTGCTTGACTGTATCCACGCCTAAATCGGCTTCCAGATCCAATTCAAGGTCCAGCATTTCAGCCGGATAACCCGTTTTCTCGGCTACCTGGCGGATGATGTAAGCGGATATTTCTTCAAGTGAGGTTACTGTTGTACCCGGATTGGCAGTAACAGTTGGTTCAGAAATGATTTGCGGCTGTGCAGCAAGCGTGGCAGCCGCGCTTGTGGCTTGAGCCAGCGGACTGGCCGGCGTTGCAGAAGCAAGATTTTCGTTCACAAATTGCATCACCTTTGAGAGGGTGTTGTATTCTGAAAGTCGCAAATCTTCCCGGCGGGGAATGCCGTAATGTTCGCGGATGGTAGCAAATAATTCAGCCTGCTTGACGGTATCTACACCCAGATCGGCTTCCAGATCCAGATCAAGATCAAGCATCTCGGCCGGGTAGCCTGTTTTCTCGGCCACCTGCTCAACGATGTAGGCTTGAATGCTCTCTGCATCATTTTGTGCGACAGCCGGGCTTGGCTGACTGGCTTCGCTTTTTTGGGAACTGACTGCAGCGGCAGCAGCAGTGGGTTGGGCGGTATTTTCCTGGAAAAACCCAATCACCTTTGCCAGGGTGTTGTACTCTGATAAGCGTAGATCTTCACGGCGGGCCACGCCAAAATGCTCGCGCATGTTGGCAAATAATTCCGCCTGCTTGACGGTATCAACACCCAAATCGGCTTCCAGGTCCAGATCGAGATCCAACATTTCGACCGGGTAGCCAGTTTTTTCACTGACAGCGGAAAGCACGAAGGCGCTTACTTCAGAAGGAGTAACTGAGACTGCACTTTCTTGCTGTACGGGCTGGGCGATGACTGGTGCCGCGGAAATTTCCATTGGGATATTGAAAATTGGTGTGCGTTCCTGATGATAACCGGGAAGATACTCTTCTAAAACAACATGAAAGTTGGTGCCGCCAAAGCCAAAGGAACTGACGGCTGCCCGGCGAATCTCAGCCACCGGTTTCGGCCAGGGTTTTGATTGCGTGTTGACATAAAACGGCATGTGCTCAAAATCGATGGCCGGGTTTGGTTTGTGAAAATTGGCAGAAGGCGGCAGAATTTTTTGATCGAGTGCAAAGGCAGCTTTTGCCAGACCGGCAGCACCGGCAGCACTTTTTAAATGACCGATATTGGATTTGACGGAACCCAATGCAATTGAGCCTGTCTCGATACCAAGCGGACCAAAAATAGCGTTGAGGCTGTTGACTTCAACCACATCGCCCACACGGGTGGACGTGCCGTGGCCTTCAATCAGACCGGCGCTGCTGGGGGATACTCCGGCGCTCTTCCAAGCGCGTTCGATAGCGCGCTGCTGGCCGAGCGGATTGGGGGCTGTGATGCCTTTGCCTTTGCCATCTGAGCTGGAACCGATTGCAATAACCACCGCGTAAATGTGATCGCCATCGCGCTCGGCATCTTCCAGGCGTTTCAGCACAAACATGCCGGCACCTTCGCCCATTACAAATCCATCCGCGCCTTCCGCATACGGACGTGTGCCGTTGGCACTCAAGGCGCCAATTTTGCAAAATTTAACATAGGATTCCGGACCCATGTTACGGTCAACTCCACCGGTCAGGGCGCAGTCAAACTGGTAGGCGTTTAGTCCTTGCATGGCTGCTGAAAGAGCGGAGAGGGAGGAGGCACAAGCTGCATCCGTTACGAAATTAGGACCGCTGAAATTGAAAACGTTAGCGATGCGCCCGGCGATGATATTGGAGAGCTCGCCCGACATGGTGTCCTCGGTGATTTCCGGGATCTTGGCTTGAATATTGGCGGCCAGGCCGTCGAGCAGTTCCTGTTGAACCGCTTGCGGCAGGTTGCGGAATGATGGGTTATTGGTCATCGCTTCCAGATATTCCGGCAGCAAGATGCGCATGGTAGAGCGATAATGGCGCTCACCGGCATTGGCATTTCCGATAATGACTGCCACGCGCTCAGGGTCGAGTGTGCGCTGCGGGTATCCGTAATCACTGAGTGCCTGATGGCTGGCTGCAATGCCCCATTGCTGCGTTAAATCCATTTGCGACAGGACAGTCGGCGGGATCGGGATGTGTAATTTCATCGGGTTAAATTCAAAATTCTTTACCCATGCCCCAATTTTGCTGTAGGACTTATCCACAGCTTTGGGATCGCTATCGAAATAAAGATCGGCACGCCAGCGGTCGGCGGGCACATTGGTGATGGAATAATGCCCCTTCTGAATATTATTCCAAAAACTGGGTGCATCGAGTGCATCTGGCATAATGGTTCCGATTCCAACGATAGCAACTGGTTTTTGTTCTGACATTTTTTCCTCCAAGAAGAGATTTACACTGGATTTTTAAAACATAAAACTGACTTACATTCAAACCCTGCAAAGCAAGTCATCTTGTTTGCAGGTCCAGACCTTAAAAATAATTTGCACTTTAGGGCGCTACGAAGCAGCGCAAGTTCGATAATTCATGGACACAGCCATTATGGCTGAAAGTCTAAATGCCAAAACACCACATAATTGGCGGAGTTACGGAGGATTTAATCAAGGAAAGAACATCGGTTTCACCCGCTGCGATGCCGAAGGCAAGTATTCTACTGCATTTTGAAGAATAATCTGATCAACCAGGTAGATGAGAAAAATGTAACGAAGAAAATCCGCAGCCAATCGGCAGGTGATTACAGTTGAATGCGGCCTGCTACACAATGCAAAAATAGAGCAAGCTGTTTACTACTTCGGGCACAAAGCAAGCTGACATTTCAGGAAAGTGGGAGCGCTTTTTGCAGAAATGTTTCCACTTTCAGCCAAAAATCGGGATCTGTCTCGCAATCACTATGGCCTTTAACGGGAACGACCCATAATTGGGTTTTTTCGGCGTTGGCTGCTTCTGCCAGCATCTGCCCCTGGGCCAGCGGAATGGTTGTATCCTCGCTGCCATGGATCAGGAAAATCTCAGCAGTGACATTGGCAATGTTGTTGACGGGGGCAATCTTGTTGAAATCTATTCCAAAGCGCAGTTTGATATAACGGAAGAGCAAGGTTGGAATAAAATGGGGGACATTTCTTTTTTGAAATTCGAGTTCCATCACTTTCGTGGGATGCGAAAGCGCTCCGACCGTGATGATCCCTTTTATGCGATGATCGACACTGGCAGCATTAATCGCGGCGCCCCCGCCAATCGATAAGCCAATCACGCCGAACTCATAGGAGGTCACCAGGCCGGAGTTGACCACAAAATTAATGGCAGCCAGAGTATCCTCTGCAAAAGTTGCGACCGTTGGGTGGGCTTCAGGTGAACTGCTGCCGTGATTGCGGGCATCAAATGCCAGCAGGTTATAGCCCAAGGGATATATGCGACCAATATAAGGCAGCATTCGCGAAAGGTTGCGTCCCCAACCGTGCACAAGAATGATGGTGGCAGCCCCCGGCGACGAAGGCATCCACCAGCCAAACAACTGCGAGTCTCTACCGAGCGGAATGTGCATCTTCTGGAATGCAATCTCATATTTCTGCGGCGTAGCCTGGTACGCTTTCTGCGGGTTGCGATACATGCGTGCAATCAAACGATCCAGCACGATCACAGAAAGCAGGATGACAATAAGAATGGCAGCAAAGATGAGCATGGCTAAACTCCCTTATTATGATGGAACGCAAAACAAATTCAAGTAGAAATAAATTTACCACCATTTTCGTTCAAAACAGGAACTCAGTCAAATGTGAAGTTGTTTCGTTGTTCTGCTGCGTGACAGTCCATGCAATGCAGTTGGTACTTTGCAGATTTCGACTTGCTTAAGAGAGGAGGCAGATACCATTTAAAGGAATGTGCTCGAGATGTAAGGGCAAAGGAAGTGTAGGAGCGCGTCGAAAATGTGGTGCGGTTCACAACAGATTTCGCTCATGTCATCCGTTTTCTCAATCCCTGAACCCGATCATCCGAGCGAAATGCTCAGGTCCCGATTGATCGTGGTGATTGTGTGTCTCAGGAAAACTTGCCGGTCTCCACTTTCGTTGTGGAAATTTGATTTGCTTTTTTATACTTCTGCTACAATTAAGATGGATAATGTCTATTTAGTGCTAGAAAAAAGGAAGGAAAGATCATGTACAAACGTATGCTCACCCTCCCTCTGTGCGTTTTGTTTCTGTTATCAGCCTGCTCCCCTGGACTTCCTGAAGGTGTGCTAACCATTCCCCTGGACAGCGAAACAGGTTGGCCAGCTTCTAACATTTCTATTGCTGTGGAAGCAGATGGCGATAAACATATTGCCTGGAGCGAGTGCCCGCCTGTTGGAACAATTGGAGGTCGCTGTCATGTGGTTTACCAGCGAACCCGCAGCGGGGAAAGAGGCCCGCAGTTAATCTTTTCGGATCCGGACGTTACTTACAGCATGGCAAATATTGTGGCACTTAATGACGGAAGGGCTGTTATTGCTTTTAACAAAAGTGTCACCTCCACTTGTGTGGCGCATTATGCCATCATTCCGAGTCTGATAGTAACCACTCCCACGATTAACCCAATCATACCGGGCGGTGCCACCGTAAGCTCCTGTTATGGAAAACCTATTTTGGCCACCAATGGCACAACTGTCTACAGTGTTGTGGATAAAGTGCATGACTCAAAACACGTTTCTTATCTTTATCGCAAACTTCTTCCCTCTCCGGCATCTTCTGAAGCGATGGTAGTTACTTCAAATTTGGCCAACGTAACGGATATCAATTCCGGATTAGTCACCCGGGTGGATGCGTAGGGAAACCTTCATACGGCTTGGCTCAGAGATCGCCGTTTATATCCTGCCGATCCTGATGACACGTGGGGTGTCGACTACGCTAACAACACAAGTACGTCTGGAAACTTGACCGCAATTCCCGTGGCAGGTAGTAATTCCAGTTTTGAGAATATCGATATAGCTGTACAAAGTAGTACCCACGCTCGCATAGTTTATGTTGCGCCAGCATTACCAAGCTACAAACTCTGGTTGGCAACTATCGATAGCGGGGTGGTAACGAAATCTGAAATTGGGCTCCAGACTGGCCTGGAATGGAAGTACATTGCTCCTGCTATTTCAAATAATGGTAAAATCCCGGGCAGTGTGGTCATCGTATTTTCTGCAATGAATAACACCCTGGACTACAGCCAAATTTTTTATAAAACAATCCCCGGTGGGGGTTATCCTACCCAACTAACTAATACTAATCATCTTTTAAGAAACAATAAAAACGCATCCGTGGTTACATTTGATATAGGGTATTTAGCTGGCTGGCGGACTTATTCCAGTTGCCCACAGAACGTTTTCTATTCCTTCACGGGTGACACACCTGTGACAGCCTTCAATACAACCGGGGGATGCACCTCGTACGGGCAGACCATGCAAACTGGATTATCTGCCAATGGCAAATGGGTCGCTGGCGCATGGATTGACAGAATTACCTCGTCCCCAAGTGCCCGGCTGGTTCCCTGGATCAGTTTCAACACCAATAAAACTTTACTGCCATTAGTTTTAAGGTAATAGCAAACACACTTAAATTGTAAGGGTAATCATACGCCTGCAGGCAATAGAGCATAGAACAAGGGGTATTGGTTTATATGAGGTTGCCACCTTTTTCGAGCAGAGCTGGAACTCAGTCAAATTTGGGATTGTTTTGGCGTAGTGCATGGGTTGTTGGCTTCCCGAAAAAGAGTCCGTCGTTGTGGTCAGTGACTTATGTGAAGGCAGCCTTAAATTTAAGATGTGCGTTGAGATGATGCTTGCGTATCATCGAATCGGCGTGCAGTATGTGGGGAGGATAAACCGGGGCTGGGTGTCAGGCCAGCATCATTCCGAAAGCCTGCCATAGTGCAGCTTCCTGATCCGCCGCCTCGATCTCATGAAAACGCCGGCTGTAAAACCCATGCTTCACTGCATTCACATTCCCAGGTTGCCCACCACGCCTCTTCGACCCTGCCACCATTACCTTATTTCTTTTGCTATCAGCTATGAACTGTCAGCTATCAGCTTACGAAACCATCACATATGGTGTATTAACGCAAACTCTCGCCATATATGCGGGTGTAATTGTATTATACATACTTTTTTTCGTTTTTCAATCCATCAATTTAAAAATCAGATTCAACTTTACAAAAGTTGTATAATTTATCAGATATCAAGCACCCGACTTTCTTATTACCAGTGGGGATATTCAATAAAATAATTCTGATTTCAATACAAAATGACGTTATCTCGACTGGCGAAACAGATAACATGATCCGGATTTCAGTCCTATCGAATTCGACGGGTTTAATTTCCAGGAGGAATTAATATGGCAGAAAAAATTAACGTTCAAGGAAATACAGTTTCCGTAATCACCATCAATCACCAGGAGTACATTTCCATTACTGATATTGCCAAACATCGCAACCCGGAAACCCCGGCCGATATTGTTAAAAATTGGATGCGCACCAAAAGCACCATTGAATTCCTTGGGCTTTGGGAGAAACTAAATAATCCGGATTTTAAACTGGTCGATTTCGACCAGTTTAGAAATGAAGCGGGAGCAAATTATTTTGTCCTCTCCCCCCAAAAGTGGATCGAAACTACCAGCGCGATTGGGATTGTTTCTAAATCAGGCCGCTATGGTGGGACCTATGCCCATCCGGACATCGCTTTTGAATTTGCTTCTTGGATCTCGGTGGAATTCAAGCTTTATCTCATCAAGGAATTTGAGCGTCTTAAAGGACAGGAACACAAACAACTTGGTTGGGATATTCGCCGAAATCTGGCTAAAATCAATTACCGCATCCACACCGATGCTATCAAACAAAACCTTATTCCCCCTAAAATTACTCCTGCGAAAGTAAATTATATTTACGCTTCTGAAGCCGATGTACTTAACATGGCGTTATTTGGCATGACCGCCAAAGAATGGCGGGAGAATAATCCCGATAAGTCCGGCAATATTCGTGATTCCGCTACATCCTCCCAGTTGGTTTGTCTCTCCAATCTCGAATCTTTAAATGCCATCTTAATCCATCAAAAGATTGATCAGCCCGATCGTCTAAAGAAACTAAATGAGATAGCCATCCAACAGATGAAAATATTAACCAGCGATCCGAAAAATTTATTATTAGAATCAGGGGAATAACCTCGCGGTACTAAATTCCTCACCATTTTCTTTCAAATGTTTCCAATTCCCTGAATTCTCTAATCTAATCATACCCGGAGTTTCTAGTTGGATCGGGTATAAAATAAAATATAGAAGTTAATCAGGAAAGCCTTATGCCCGCTATCACTCCCCATGAATTCGTAGCAAAATGGAAAAACTCCGAACTTAAAGAACGTTCCTCTTACCAGGAACATTTCATCGACGTTTGCCGTCTGGTAAATCACCAGACCCCCGCTGAAATGGATCCTAACGGCAGCTTTTTTACCTTTGAAGCCGGTGCCGCCAAAATGGGTGGTGGCAATGGTTTTGCCGATGTCTGGATCGACAAAATTGCGACTGCCGGAAGTAACCGCTTGATCCCCTGGATCAGCTTCACCACCAATAAAACCTATCTGCCCCTGGTCGTAAGGTAATAGCAAACCCATTGAAATTGTAAGGGAAATCAATCCGCCTGCAGGCAATAGAGTATTGCTTGTGGGCTGCTGGTTTATATGAGGTTGCCACCTTTTTCGTGCAAAGCTCAAACTCAGTCAAATTTGGGGTTGTTCTGGCGTAGTGCATGGGTTGTTGGCTTCCCGAAAAAGAGTCCGTCGTTGTGGTCAGTGACTTATGTGAAGGCAGCCTTAAATTTAAGATGTGAGGTGAGATGACTGCCTGGCGCTTAATCAAATTCAATATAATACCTTTTCATTCAGAGTTGGCTTTCGTTGCCTTTTAAGTGTTTCAACACCTTTGGTGGCTTCGGTGTTTTGGCGTTTTCGCGCCAAATCTCGACCTTGCCGCTAATGCCAGTCTTTAAATCAAAAAAAAATCAAATAAATATTCCCAAATAACCCACATATTTAATCCACAACAAACCCCCCAACCGATGTATGGCAGCTAAACGCGCCTTGTTTGACCTTCAGGTCCCCCGCCGCACCGGCAACCCCCATTTTCAAAAGCGTGTTCCAGCCGCGCCCACCACGCCTGCCCTTGCGGCTTTTACCCACAACGTTGGTGATACAATACCGAATAATAGGGAGTCCAATGAGAGCTGATAAATATGATCCGAGGTATATTAGCAGATACAGCCCGAGGAATTACTATACTGATTTTTGGGATTGGCTCCGCTGGCATCCTATGTGGATCATAAACATAGCCTTGGGTTATGCATTCTACCTTGCAACCACTGAAGAGGTTAAGTAGACTGAGCGATTAATCTTCAGCGCCTGTCCCATCTAGCGCATAGAGAGCTCACCAGCCAGGTGGTCGACTTGTTGATTCTCCAACCGCATAGATCTGGGTTCTAACCATCAGTCTAACTGCCCTGACTCGACCTGTTTTTTGCCCTATCACTCCTGGCTACTTGACCTATATGGCCAAGCAATCCTCGGCGCACCACTACGCGTCTTGTTTGACTTTCAGGTCCCTAGCCATGTTCTACACATCCCCCATTTTCAAAAGCGTGCTACAGCAGCATCTACTGTGAAGCACTCCAAGGGGATTTTTCACCTCAAAGCAATCCAAATTAAAAAATCTCCACCCCATAATTCATGTTATAATTGATCAGTTTGGTGGCGATTTCGCCAGACACGATCAAATGCAATTTCGGTGAGGATTTGCCTCGATCGGCAAGTCCTTTTTTGTTGGAAACTGAGGGAAGAGAAAATGAATTTGTTTGACACACTCAATTTGAAACCTGAACTGATGCAGGCCATTCAAGCGCTGGATTACGACCAGCCTACAGAAATTCAAACCGCGGCCATTCCGGCTCTAATGGCCGGGCGGGATGTACTCGGGCAGGCGCAGACAGGCACTGGAAAAACAGCCGCTTTTGCCCTGCCGATGCTGCAACGTATCGATCCGGCCGAGCGCGTGGTGCAGGGTTTCATCTTGACGCCAACCCGCGAGCTGGCTTTGCAGGTCACCAAGGCCTTCGAAACCTATGCCCGTTTTCAGCCAATCCGCGTGCTGGCGGTCTATGGCGGCCAACCGTACGGCAAGCAGCTGCATATGCTCAATGACGGCGTGCAGGTCGTGGTTGGCACCCCGGGCAGAGTCCTGGATTTGCTTCAGAAGAAGAACGCGCTTGACCTCTCCAATGTCAAGTTCCTGGTTTTGGATGAGGCCGACGAAATGCTTAAGATGGGTTTTATTGAGGATGTGGAAACCATTATGGCTTCTGCGCCGGAGAATTGCCAGAAAGCCTTGTTTTCAGCGACCCTACCGAATGAAGTGCGTAAACTGGCAGAGAAATATATGCACAACCCGCTGCAAATTACGATCGCCAGCAAGACTTTGACGGTCATCAATACGGAACAGCGTTTTTACATGGTCCCTGAGCGTGATAAGTTCGCTGCGCTGGTACGCCTGCTAGAGTTTGAACCGGTCACGAATGCACTCATCTTTGCCCGTACGAAAATACGGACTGCCGAGCTGGCCGATCAACTTATTTCCGCCCATTATTCGGCTGAGCCGCTACACGGCGATTTAAGTCAGGCTGCTCGTGAGTCTGCCTTGGAACGCTTTCGACGCGGGCATGTGCGTGTGTTGGTGGCCACCGATGTGGCTGCCCGTGGCCTCGATATTCAGGGCGTTTCCCACGTTTTCAACTACGACCTGCCTTTTGAAGCCGAGGATTTTGTGCATCGTATCGGCCGCACCGGCCGCGCCGGCGCCAGCGGGGTGGCAATCTCTCTGGTGACCAGCAGTGAGCTTTTCCGCATCCGTCGCATTGAGAAGATGACCTCGCAACCGATGTTGATGTCAAAGATCCCCACGGAAATTGAGATTATCAAAAAGCGCGAGACCGAATTCGAAGATGCCATTGTGGAGCGCCTAGCAATTGAGAAATACAACCAGGAACTGGAATTGGTCAGGAAACTGACCGCCGCCGGTTATGACCCTCAAGAAATTGCGGCAGCTGCCTTGCAGATGCTGAAGCAGCAGAAAAAATATGCGCGCATCGAATCCGTCGGGGCGGTGGATGTCAAAACCAAACCCGGCAAGTATGCCCGCGACAGCAAGCCCAGACGCGTCAGCCGCACCGATCGTGCCAAGGGCAGTCCGCGCCAGAGTCATGAGCAGGGTATGGTACGATTGATGTTCGGTTTGGGCAAGGCAGATGCCATTCGCCCGCAAATGGTGGTCGGTGCGATTGCCAATGAAGCCAGAATCCCAGGCAAGGCGGTCGGTGCCATTACCATTCAACAGCATCAAACGTATGTAGATGTCGCTGAAGAATTTGCCGAAAAAGTTATCCGTAAATTGAAACGGCTTGAATTTAACGGTAAAGCCACCCAGCTCAAAAAATCATAAGGTGATTCTGGCTACAATTATCGGGAGCTAAAATGATTCGTTGGATTGCATTCGATGCCGATGATACCTTGTGGGAAAATGAAATTTATTACCAGAGCGCACAAGCTGCCCTGGTCGATGTGCTAGGAAAGTATTGTAATGGGGTGATGGTAGCCCAGGCGCTCTTGGACACCGAGACACGCAATATCGCTTCATTTGGGTATGGCATTAAATCATTCGGCCTGTCGATGATCGAAACGGCCATCCAATTGAGCAATGGCAGAATTTCGGCCGGGGATATCCAATCCATCCTGGAGAAAATTAAAGAAATGACCGGCACAGCCCCGCAAGTGATCAGCGCGGTTCCGGAAACACTTTCCATTCTGGCGAAAAATTATCAACTGCTGGTCATTACCAAAGGCGATCTGCTTGACCAGGAACGCAAGCTGCAATCTTCCGGTCTCTCCTCGTTTTTTACAGGGTTTGAAGTGGTCAATGGGAAAGATGAAACCACCTACCGGCGCATTCTCGAGCGCTATCAAATCCCTCTCGATCAGTTTTTAATGGCGGGCAACTCGCTGCGGTCGGATGTGTTGCCGGTGGCTGCAATCGGTGCAAAAGCAGTTTTGGTGCAGCATGAATTGACCTGGGAGCATGAAAAGATAGTCAACCTCAATCTGGTAAACCATCCATATTATGAGATTGCGACGATCGACTTGCTGCCGCAACTGGTGGATCAGATCAACCAGGAATTGAAATAATCCACCTCTAAAACTGGGGCAGGGGTGTATGTTTTTTTTATTCCGATACCAACTGCGACGTACAATGCGGGCAGCGTGTGGCTTCGACCGGAATCTCAGTAAAGCAATAAGGGCACTTTTTTGTGGTTACCGCGGCCGGCTCTGCGGCTTTTTTGCGGTGCAGACTGTTAATGGCTTTGATCATCAAGAAGATGGCCAGCGCCACAATCAAAAAGTCGAGTATGTTATTAATGAAGAGTCCGTAATTGATGGTCGGCGCCCCGGCCTCGGTGGCGGCTGCCAGCGACGGGTACTTATCCGCACCCATGGTGATAAACAGGTCCTTAAAATCGACTTTGCCAAGCAAAAA
Source organism: Chloroflexi bacterium 44-23 (assembly GCA_001899005.1). GTDB lineage: Bacteria > Chloroflexota > Anaerolineae > Anaerolineales > Anaerolineaceae > UBA6170. The sequence goes on along the minus strand of MKUW01000028.1, from coordinate 341,895 downwards.
GCCAATCGGTGGCATGATAATGTCATTCACCAATGAACTGACAATTTTGCCAAAGGCACCGCCAATGATGATGCCGATCGCCAGATCGATGACACTGCCACGCATGATAAATTCTTTAAATTCTTTCCACATAATAACCTCCGCGATTTTTTTATTATACAGAAAATCAGAGTTTTTAAAACTAAATATAGATACTCGATGAAACACTGATCGAATATTTTAATGAGGGGTTTTTACCCTTCAGACTGCAGCCAGCTTAGGATTGCTTTCGCGGCCGCCATTCCTGTGGAAAAACAAGCAGTTAATAAAAAACCACCGGTCGGCGCTTCCCAATCCAGCATTTCCCCGGCACAAAAGCAACCCGGGAATTTTTTGAGCATCAGATTTTGGTCCAATTCATTAAAGCGCAGCCCACCGGCTGTGCTGATTGCTTCCGCAATTGGACGTGCAGAATTAAGTCTTAGCGGCAGCGATTTAAGTGATTGTGCCAGTAAGGCGGGGTCATCCCGGTAGTCTTTCGCCAGCAACTCGTACATTAAGGCAGTCCGGATGCCGCTGAACCCGAGCGTTTTCCGTAAGTGGGTGGTTAACGAACGTTTGCCGCGCGCCGCGGATAATTTCTGCGCAATCCGGGTCGTGCTCCATTGCGGGGCAAGATCAAGCTGGATGGTGGCTGATCCATTTTTTAGAATCATTTCGCGGAGGAAGGCGGAGCCGGCGTAGATCAGGCTGCCTTCAACCCCATAATCGCTGATCAGAAATTCTCCCGTTTGATGAAAGCTGCGTCCTTCCAGGTCGCGGAATGTGATCGAAACTGGTTTTACGGGCGTACCGGCAAAGTGTGTCCGGAAATGATCTGTCCAATTGGTATTGAAGCCGCAATTGGCGGGCTTGAATGCGCTCAGGGCAATTCCGTGACTGGAAAAAATGGGAGCCCAGCTTGCGTCCGAACCGAGTTGCGGCCAACTGGCACCTCCCAGGGCGAAAAGGACAGCGTCAAACTTGAAGGTGGTGGTCTGCGTGCCGGATAGAAAAGTGGGACTGCCATCCGCTTGCCAATCGACCCAGCGTTGCGAAAAATAGAAGCTGACCCCTTGATGGCTTAATCGCTCCATGAGGGCATGCAGAATATTTCCACCCTTCATGTCCTCCGGGAAAACCTTGCCGGAGGATCCGGTGAAGGTTTCAAACCCTAAATCGCCGATCCATTCGCGTAATTGCTGCGGGCCGAATTGAAGCAGATAAGGGGCTAAGACCGGCCGGTGTTGGCGATATTGCTGTAAAAATTGTTCCAACGGCAGCGAGTGGGTCAGGTTTAAGCCGCCCTTGCTGGCGATCAGGAATTTGCGCCCGGCCGAGGGCATTTGGTCGAAGAGGCTGACCTGGCAGCCGGCCTGGCTGAGAACGTCAGAGGCAATTAAGCCGGCCGGACCCGCACCGATGATGCCTACATGTCTCTGTGAGGATTGTTTTTTGACAATATCCATGTAGTCATTTTATCTTGAATTGCAAGAAAGCCGATAGACCCTGAACGAGTCGTAGGTTGGGCATGTCTGGCAGGAGTGATAGAATGGATGCCAGGGTTCCTTGAGGGGATTTACATCATTTGTCATGTGCCCAACACCTTATCGCATTGGTCGGATTCTTTGGCATTTGGAAGAGGAGTCAGTGAACCTTTCTCTAGCCATAATAGGTTTTTGTGGTGCGGGATTTTCTTAAACCGCGAAGACACGAAGATTGCAAAGAAAAGCTTAATGGTTTAGAGGTTCGTGCCAGTTAGCGTGTGGATCGGAGA
>MKUW01000028.1:223938-340021 GCA_001899005.1 Chloroflexi bacterium 44-23 | reverse complement strand
TTTAGAGGTTCGTGCCAGTTAGCGTGTGGATCGGAGACATGTGCCTTTACAAGGTGATATCCTCCTTGGGCCATAGTATTTTTGCGGTGCGGGATTATTTCTTAAACCGCGAAGGCGCGAAGACCGCTAAGAAAAGCTTTTTTGGTTTAGAGATTCGTATTGGTTAGCAGGTTTGGTTTCCGGTGGAATCTCTTGGCTGCGCTTCAGGCCGGAAAGCCCAATTGAGTGATTCTCGCCGGGTATGCATGCTGCCAGCGGTACATACTCCATTCAGGTTTTGTGTCTCAATCTTGCCTGGATGTATAGCGATTACTGATTAAATGTATAGGGTTTGTCTGAAAAAGTATAGACAAACCCTATAATATAAATTTACTCGTGGATCAGGCTGGTTCTTTGAATTTCATCAGATCGCGGATGGCAGCCAGGCCGCTGTCAAAATTATCACCCAGGTAGATGCCGGGTACAATTTCACGAATTTTCGGATCGCTGTCAAAGGCTCCGCCGGCGTAGGCTAGCAGCGGGGCAGGCTTAATCTGGTCCAATTTTTCTTTCAAACGTCGCATTTCGAAAGCGGATAATGCTGTGGAGGCGGTCATAACAATCAGGTCAGGGAATTCATATGAGGCGTAATCCACCAGGTCTTCAATCGGCAAATCTGGCCCCAGGTACTCAACGCGATAGCCTTCGCTGCGCAGAAGGACAGCCATCATCAAGCTACCGATCTCGTGCTGCTCAGTGGGAGCGCATCCCAGTTGGATATAGGGAGAATTACGGCGGGTTGGATAGGCTTGCAGAAGTGACATGAGTTTGGCACGTAAGAAGTTGGAAGCGTAATGTTCAGTGGTGATGCGGATTTCACCGCGGAACCAGGCCTCACCGATTGCAATTAATGTTGGCGAGAGAATGCGTACGAAAATTGTCATCAAATCAAAGCTGGCATGTAATTCACGCATGATATTGGAGGCACGTTCTTCATCATGATTGATGAGCGCACTATACAACCAATGAGTGTATGTTTCCGGAGTTGCCTTCGGTTGGGTGAGAGTGCGTGAAGGGGCTGTCGGGACTGCATCCGGCCAGATACCGCTGCGGGTCATTTGTCTTAATTCAGAGACTGCGTTGCTGATCGAGATACCGCCATCTACGCGTAACTTAATCCAGCGTAAAATAGCTACGTCTCTTTCGGAATAGAGACGATAACGGTTTTCTGAACGATGTGGGCTTAGTAAATCATGACGGCGTTCCCAGGCGCGTAATGTTACAGGGCGTATTCCAGTTTGGACACTGACGGCTTTGATTGTATAAAGAGGCTCATCAGAAAAATCGATAATGGATGTCATTTTTATTTACTCCTTCTTCAAACGATCTTGCTGTTCGATTGTCACTTGGTGTACAAGTCTATGGTACAAGATTTTTGTAAGAAATATATTAAAAATTCTTTACAGTTTTTTCATGAGTTTTTAACGTCCTTAAATATCATATCATAAATAAGACAAATTTTATCTTAATTCTCTAATATTAAAATAAAATGAGAATTAGATGATAAAAACATACAGATATTCTGAAATTTTGATATGATTGTTACCTCAGCCGCTTAAGATACACTTTGTTTTGTGGTGAGAACTGTTAAGATTTTTATTCATGGGTTATCAGGTAAATGGAGAATGAAATTGAAAAAAACACAATTTCCCCATTCACATTTAAACACTTAGACGAATAAAATTCAAACGGTGTCAAGATTTGATTGATTCAAGATTGAACAAGGGCTAAGACATGCAAGAAAAAATTGTGGTTGCATCCGGCAATCCGGTTAAATTGGCCGCGTTACAAAATGGTTTTCAAAAGACTTTTCCTCAAAGCCGTTATGCCTGGAAAACAGTAAAAGCTCCATCCGGTGTCAATGCGCAGCCATCTTCGGATGCGGAGACCCGTCAAGGGGCATTCAATCGCGTTGAATTCATTCGCAGAATGGATCCTGGGGCTCAATTTTGGTGCGGTATTGAAGGCGGTATTGAATTTGACCAGGATGGACGCATGTTCGCCTTTGCCTGGGTGGTCATTCAGGAAAAGAGTCTCTGTGGAATGGCACGCTCGGGTGCCTTCCTTTTGCCTCCACAAGTGGCTAAACTGGTGAGATCCGGTCTGGAATTAGGGGAAGCAGATGATTTGGTTTTCGAGCAAGCCAATTCAAAACAAAAAAATGGGGCAATCGGTTTATTAACAGGTGATTTAATTACGCGCACTTCCCTTTATCAGGAAGCGGTTATCATGGCTCTGATTCCATTTAAGAATCATGGCTTGTATGGCAGCTAAAGGCTAATCAGCGCTTTCTCGGGTATACTTGAATTAAATAGGAGAGGAGATTGGTCATGTCAAATGTTATCGTCTTAACAGATAGTACGGCCTATATTCCCACGGAAATCAGCGCACAGTTGCCAATAAGGGTGATCCCACTGACACTCATTTTGGAAGGGCAGACATACTTTGATGGTGTCGATATCATGCCGGATGATTTTTACAAGCGATTATTAACCAGTACCAGTATGCCTCAGACCAGCCAGGTCAGTGTCAGCGAGTATGAACATATGTTTGGTATATTGTTGGAAGAAGGTTACCAAATCTTAAACCTGGGAATTTCAAATGGGATTTCCAGTTCCTATCAATCTGCTTTACAGGCTCAAAAAAAATACCCTGGCGCTCCGATTGAGATTTTTGATACAAAACTTGTTGCCATGGCACTTGGTTTTCAAGTTTTAGCCGCAGCACGGGCTGCCAAAGAAGGTGCCAATCTGGCTGATTGTAAAGCTGTAGCTTTGGATGTTTATGACAAGATAGGCGTATATTTTACTGTTGAAACATTAAAGTATCTGGCTGCCGGTGGTCGAATTAATAGCGCTCGGCGCATTTTAGGGACTGCCCTGGATATCAAGCCTTTGCTAGAGATTCGAGATGGAAAAATTGAGCTGGTCGAGAGTGTCAGGTCAAAGAAAAAGGCCATTCGAAGAATGATTGCGCTGGTCGAAAAAGGAATTGCAGGTCGCGAACCTGTGCGGGTTTCAGTTTTCCATGCACTTGACCATGATGCTGCTGTTGAATTGCAGGCTGAATTGGAAAAGCAAATCCATCCTGTTGAGAATATTCTTTCTTTTGTCAGTCCGGTTATCGGTGCTCATGTCGGGCCTGGCACCATTTCAATTGCTTATATGGCAGGCTGAACAGCCTGTTATTTATTTTATGATTTTGTTTATTTTTTGTAACAGATCCGTAACAGTCTATAAACATTAGTGAAACTTTATAACCTCTATAATTAGGTTGTATATTCTATCCCGCATAAAACGTATCAAATTTATGTCAGCTTTTACTTCATTAAAACACTTCCCTGACGAGTGGGGCAAACGCGCGCGTTGCCCTGTTTGTCAACACGCCAGTATGCAGATTATGCGTTTCGATTCAGCTCCGGATCAAATGCGCTGCCAATATTGTGGGGTCAGTTTCGAAATTGAAGAGAATGGGCAGCATTTGTTCTTTGTCGACACGCCTCTCAATCTGGAGAATGAGCTAAGGCGTCGCTGGGTAACCAGAAACCAATTATCCAGTGTGATAGAAAATAAAAAAATTGAAACAGCTTCTCAAAACTCGGCTTTGGAGGCAAAACCAGCCCCATCGCGGGCCAATCCTCTCCGGGCAGATGCGGTCAAGAAAGCACGTACACTGGTGGAACTGGGCAACTCCGCAGAAGTGATCCGACAATCTTTGACCGATACAATGAATTTAACCGATTTTGCGATTGAGGAAATCATTTCCGATGCCATCGGTGTTCATAAAATGAAAATGAAAAAACGCTTCCAGAAAATTACTGTAATTTCAGCGGTGGCACTGACACTTGTAATCACTCTATTATTTTTTCTGACCAGGTTGTTTTAATTTAGTCGGGTTAGTCTTATGAAAAAAATAGCGACGCTTAAGTGGAGAAATTTCTGATAATTTTCAGGTATTATTTTGATTGCTGGTTTTGAGTGCGAATATCTCGCAAATAGACGAAAATAAATCAACAATTAAATACAATCACTCGCAGCCAATTGGCGGGAACAGTTAAATAGAGCCCATCCGCAGACATGAATGTCTGTGTTTGTTCCCGGAGCGGGTCATACCATTCTCGATACTGCGGAACTTTGATCGCTTCAAGGCTGATGGCTTCATCCGCCGAATTAATCACGACCAACACTTTTTGGTTTTCCTTTTCACGCCAAAAAGCGAACTGTTGGGCTTGCACCAAAGCCGGTCGGTAGTTTCCGCTTTGCAATGCCGGTAATTGCCGGCGCAGTTCAGAAAAGCGCCGGATGGTCTTCACCAGATGCGGCTGCGGATTTTGTGTTTGCATCTCTTTCAATGACAAAGCCGGCCTCAGGTCTGAATCGCTGGCAGCAGAACGCCTTCCTGGGATCGCCCATTCACTGCCATAATAAATGGAGGGAGTGCCGGGTAAGCAAAATAAAAGCGCATAAAGAGGATATAGGTGGGCGAGGTTCTGAAGTTGGCTGGCGATCCGGTTTACATCGTGATTATCCACAAAATTGTAAAGCATGAGATTACGATAAAGTCCTTCCTGCCCAAATTGGCGCTGGAGGGTGTGAGCAATCTCGAAAAAATTGGCATCATTGAAGCTGGAATATAAGCCTTTGTAAGCCTCGTAATTGGTGACTGAGTGCAGGCTTTTTTCATTGGCCAATTGGTTGTAATCCCCACGTACAATTTCACCGATCAACCAGAAATCTGGGTGTGAAGTTGAAATTTGTGCGCGAAGTTCCTGCCAAAAATCAATCTGTACCTGATCGGCTGCGTCCAGCCGCAGACCATCAATTGCAAATGTATCCACCCAGAACTGGATGGCTTGCAAAAGGTGCTGACGGACTTGCGAGTTTGCCAAATTGAATTTTGGCAGGCTGTAATGCCCGTCCCAGGTCTTGTAATCAAAGGGATCTCCAAGCGGATTTTTCTGTCCAAATTTGAGATCCTGGTACCAATCACAATACGGTGATTGTTGCTGGTGCTCGAGAATATGCTCAAAAGCCCAAAACGAGCGGCCGCTGTGATTGAAAACCCCATCCAGGATGATATGCATTCCTCGGTGGTGAACTTCGCGGACAAAATCTTGCAAATCCTGATTGGTGCCCAACCGATGGTCCAGCTGAAAATAATCGCGGGTATCATATCCGTGACTCTCGGATTCCAGCAGCGGCCCCAGGTAAAGTGAATTGACGCCAAGAGATTGAATGTGATCCAGCCACGGGTACAATTGATTTAATCGCTGTACAAAAGGGGAATTGGCGTCATTGTGACAAGGTGCATCCAACAACCCCAGTGGATAAATATGGTAGAAAATCGCACGCTTAACCCATTCTGGTGTGTTCATAATTTATTTATATACCGAACGGTATAATCTCCTTTTAAAAAAAATTACGATAAAATACCGTGCATAAATTGATGCACGAGTTGATAAACGAGGTTGTTTTCCAGGTTGGTGCCCGTTTGAATTGCCTGGGTAGCATACATATAAATCATCCCGGTAAAAGACAACATCAACATTTCATGACGGTCTCTTAAATTGCCATGTTGCCGCCCAGCCTGCACAAACATTGCTTTGATCATTTCTTGCTGTCTGAACATATAGGTGGCCAAGGCCAGGTAAGCCGTACTCTGCGGTGGTGCCAGGCGAATGGACATCCACAATCGAAAGAAGCCAGGTTCCAAACGCACAAACTCGAAGTAATAGCGACAGATTTTTTCGAGACTAAGGACGAGGTCATTCTGGTACTGGCATTGGCCTTCCAGTGCGCTGGTGAATGGCTGCAAATAGGTGGCCAGGATGGCTTCTAAAAGACCTTGTTTTGATCCAAAGTAGTGATAGAGGGTTGGTTTGGTAATGCCAACGGTACTGACGATATCCTGAACAGCCACGGCATCATACCCACGCTTGGCGAAGAGTTGACAGCCTGTTCGAATCAGTTGTTGCCGATAATCCATATGGTTATTATACCGTTCGGTATAGAACTCGTCAAGCGATCTTGCGCGCGAGAATTTAAACCTGAATGTCTATTCCATTAAATTCTCGTGACAAAGTCGGATTTATAATGCGTGGAAAACTTTAGCCAACACAGAGAGCGCACGTTCCATAAGGATCATATCGGCCTGGCTGCCCATATGGCCCAAACGGAATACTTTACCTTTTAATGGTCCATAACTGCCACCCACAACCAGACCCTGTTCGCGCAGTGCACTGTCGAATTGCTCCCAGGTGATTGAATCGGGTAAGTTTACGGCTGTCACGGTTGGGGAAGGAATGGCATCTTCTGCCGAAAATAAGGTGTAGCCAATTTTTTGTAACTGCAAACGACAGAAACGCGACACTTGTTCATGGCGTGAGAAGACTTGAGTAAGACCTTCCTTAATCAATGCAGTGCTGGAAGCGTGCATAGCGGCCACCCCATGCCAATGAGGAGTATAGGGAAAATAGAAATCCTGCTGGGCCGTGCGGAATGGCAGCAAGGCGTCATAACCACTGTAGCCAATCGATTCGATAATGTTCCAAGCTGTTTGACTGATGCTAAGAAAGGACATATCTGCCGGGGCCGAAAAGACTTTCTGAGAACCGCCTAACGCCAGATCAATATTCCAGGCATCAGTTTCAACCAGAACACCACCCAGGCTGGCCACCATATCCACATACAATAACGGTACATCATGTTTATTCTTCAACTCGCCCAAAACCTGTAATGGATTTAACGTGCCGGAAGGGGTTTCACAATGGATGGCTGTGATCATTTTCGGATTGTATTCGACGATCGTTTTTTCAATCATTGGCCAGTTGTGCAAGGTTTCATTGTAAGCAAATCCAATCGTCTTAACCTGCGCACCGAGACTTTTGGCCATTTCACCGACACCGTAACCGAACATGCCGGTTGCCAGAGCCAGCACTCGGTCTCCCGGCACAAGGCAGCTCTTCAATGCGCTCCACAATGCCAGCATGCCTTCGCCGGTCATAATAGCGACCTGGTTTTTGGTATTCATCATTGTTTGCAGGTTTTTTTCAGTCTGGTTGTAAAGCTGAAGAAATTCCGGTTCCATATCAGCAGAACCATAATCTTGCAGATATGCCTGGCGGATGTATTCTGGAACATGCACTGGGCCAGGTACCATTGGAATGGGATATGATTTCATTGGATTGATTCCTTAAGAATTTTGTTTTCTAGAGCTAATTATCTCATACCTGCACCAATATTGAAAAGTTTTATCTTACTTTTTCTGCATCTTAAGCTTACGAATGAGATAATGGCAGCTGCATTAACAAGAATATTTACAATATTCATGATATTATTTTTGTATGCACAGCGCGACTGCACCCACAGGTGTGGGAAAATCCGATCGAAGGAGCAAAAAATGAGTGACGTGGTAGATCGCTTTCTGCGTTATGTTCAAATTGACACCCAATCAGATCCAAATTCAGATCAATTTCCCAGTACATCCAAACAGTTGGTTCTGGCAAATCTATTGCTCGATGAGCTAATTAAATTAGGGTTGGATGATGCCAGTCTGGATCAAAACGGCTACGTGATGGCAACTTTACCAACCAATTGTAGCCAGCGTGTTCCTGTTATTGGTTGGATTGCACATATGGATACCAGCCCCGATATGAGCGGGACAAATGTCAAACCACAGGTTGTAAAAAATTATGATGGCGGTGATATTGTTCTTAATCAAAAAGAAGGCATCGTCTTATCACCACTCGATTTTCCTGAAATGAAAAACTATATTGGTCAGACTATCATTACTAGCGATGGCAACACGCTTCTGGGGGCTGATGATAAAGCTGGGGTAGCAGCGATTATGTCGGCCATCAAGTATCTGGTAGATCATCCTGACGTGCCTCACGGGACATTAAAAATTGGTTTCACGCCGGATGAAGAAATTGGGCGCGGTACTGACCGGTTTGATGTCCATAAATTTGGAGCGGATTTTGCTTATACTGTGGATGGGGGCGAGGTTGGTGAGTTGGAGTATGAGAACTTTAATGCAGCAGGTGCGCGCATTACTGTAAAAGGGCGTGGTGTCCACCCTGGAAGTGCTAAGAATAAGATGATTTCCGCCATAAATATTGCCATTGATATTGCCCAATCCATTCCCGCACAAATGAAACCGGAATTTACCGAAAATTATGAGGGTTTTTTCCACCTGACCCGCTTCGATGGTATGCTTGAAAAATCAACCCTGTTTTACATCCTGCGCGAACATGACAGCAAAAAGTTTGAATGGCAAAAAGGTTTGATGAAGAAAGCCGTCGAGATGGCCAACTATAAATATGGCCAAGGAACGGCATCGCTTGATTTAAAAGACCAGTACTATAACATGAAGGAAAAGATTCTTCCGGTGATGCATATTGTTGAGACCGCCAAAGAAGCGATTGAAGCTGTTGGGATTGATCCCAAAATTATACCCGTGCGAGGTGGTACCGATGGTGCCCGTCTTTCCTATATGGGTTTACCATGTCCTAATTTATTTGCTGGCGGCCACAATTTTCATGGTCGTTTTGAATATCTTCCCCAGGAATCGCTGGAAAGTGCCAAAGAGGTCATCTTAAAAATTATTGAACTCTATACACAGCGAGCCGTTTAAACGGAGTCCGGGCTGGAAGGAGCCTTGATTTTTCGCGAGATAGGCTCTTTTTTCATTGAATTGATGACAATCCTGTTTGCTTACGGCAAAGAATGCAGGAATCCGGTTGTGACGGAAACAACCTGTGCTTGCTGTTCCTGCCATGTGATTGTGGGGGTGCCATCACCAGCTTGGGAGCCATAATTTGCAAATTGGGCGTGGTTACCGCCTTCAATCACATAAAATTCAGCATCCGCAGGGATAAAAACGCTGTTTGCTTCAATATCTGCCGGAGTGGACAATCCGTCATGACTGGCGGAAATTGAGAGCATAGACAACCCGCTATCGGAAAGATCAGCGCCTTTGGTCGCATATGCAGCCCAGAAGATAACTGCTGTAATTTTCGATGGGTTGTTCTTAACATATGAAGCAGCCATAGCACCGCCGAGTGAATGGCCGGCGATTACCCATTGCCTGATTTGGGGATTTTGCGCGATAACAGCATCAGCTGCATTGGTATCAAACACAGCCAGGTTGAGAGGCATTTTTACCAGGTAAACTGCAAATCCTTGTGCCGCCATCTGGTGTAAGGGGGCAGCATAAGCCCGAAAATCAACCCTACCCCCGGGATAGAATATCAACCCGATTTGAGGGGTATTATCTGTGGGAAAAAAGGTAATTAAATCCTTGTTTTGATTGACGGTAACTGTGGAATCTGAGGCCAATGCCTGTAAAGCGACTTGTGCTGGTTTGGCAGGTGTGTTCCCCCATACGACAAAGCTGCCGGCAGCTATGACGATGATTAATAACAATGTAACCAAAATTTTTTTTGACTTCATTTTGCCTCAGGGTCTTTTGAGTTTGAATAATTGTAGATCTATATAGATTAACTGTATAGAGTTTGTATAAGGATAAATCAATCATTTTGTAAATGGAGATTTGATATTAAAGCGAATAGCTTGTTATCAGAATCGTGTTTTCGTGGAAAAAGAGAGGATTTCTTTTCCTGAGTTTATCATTTTAGTATCCTGAATCTGTAAAGTTTAGGCGTAGAAACACTCCTTTTTTGCGAAATGTGTGAAACTCGGGTTCTAAAGCGTCACTAAAGATTGCTGGGAGTGATCCTGCCAACGGTTTTATTTACAGGATGGTGCCCTACCTTGATTCATAGGAGATTAGTTGAATAATATCCCTCATATTTTTCTGTGAATGTGTTTTATGTTATGAAACGAAAGCGACCAGGATGGCTAATCCACTCCTCAAGGTACATTTTCCTTGCTAACATCAGTTCCGGCTCTGCGGGAGGATAGGATGCATCAGCTAAATTCTTTCATATCATAAGTTCGGGCTGAGATCATCAAAGTTTTTCAAATTGGTGCCCTTAATCAGTTAAATTTGAACTTGAATACACTGATCTTTGAGAAAAATGAGAAAACCAGTTGAATGCTATACCTTTGATTTTAACATCGCTTTGCGTCTCCAAATTTCCATTTTACATATAAAATTAAGGAGTTTTTCTTAAAATGACAAACTCTGGTATCTGAATCTTGTTTTTGTAAAGAAAAAGAAGTTTTTTTTGGTTTTAAGGCAAACAAAATTTAGAAATGATCTTAAATCAGGTGGATTTAATTCCTGTTTGATTATCCTTCAAATAATCGATTAAGAAGGCTGCGCCATTCTGCAGGTTGCTACATTGCGGCAGGCAGCTTTGAACTTCCTGCAGCAGTATAAGTGCTTCATGTACCAGGTGCGGGTCAGGACTGCGTTTTAATTGCATATCATATAAATAGAAGGAGTGCTCTTCCTGGTCGTCAACCAGGTGATAGAGCGCCAAAGTGAAAGGCAGGCGCTGATTCCAGCCTTTATTGGCTATCTCCATCTCTAAATAATCGCTTGCAAGGCGCATGTCACGCCGAAAACTTTCACCCTGCTTTTTAATCTTATGGAGTATCGCTCGAAAGAAATGGTTTTGATGGCTACAGAAAGATAGGTCCACTGCTTGATCGAGACAGTAAAGAGCCTGTTCAATATTTCCCTTTTGGAGAGATAGGCGTCCATTTAGTTGCCATAAAACTTCATTCCAGGGCTCGCGGTTAAGGCCGAGCTGGATATCATGTTCAGCAAGGCTATATTGACCTGAGTTCAGGTAATAATTGATGCGGCTGGAGTAAATCCAGGAAGGGCTGTTCGCATCAATATTCAATGCACGTTCAATATCCTTTAAAGCTTCTTCACCATTATCCAATGCGAGCAATAATTGAGCACGACGGCCATAAATCCAGGCATCATCTTTTTCTAACTCAATGGCGCGATTAAAATCTCTGCGAGCTGCATCAAATTCAGCTAAAAGAAAATGAGCGTGTCCGCGCGCAGCAATACAACGAGCATCTTGCATGCCAAGTCGCAAAAGCTGATTGTAATCATCAAGGGCAAGCGGGATATTTTCCAATTCAAAGTGATTCAAGAATGCACGTCGCTGTAAAGCACATAGGTTTTCAGGATCAATTAAAAGCACGAGGGTATAAGCTTCAACCGCCTCACTTGAGTACAACATAATTTCTAAGGCTAAGGCCAGTTGACCGCGAGCCCAAACATCCTCCGGATGGATTGCCAGAAAAGATTTAAGCATGCTTGCGGCATCTTCATATAATTGCTGACGCATATATACTTCAGCACATCCAGCCATTGCCCAACTGTAATCAGGCTTTGTTTTCAAGATTTGTTGATAACCTTGCAGGGCATTTTGTAATTGATTTAATTCCAATAACAGTTCGGAGCGTTGATAAACCGCCCAAATGTAAGCAGGTTTTAGCTTGATGGCGGCATCATAATCGGCCAGGGCTGATTCAAAATCACCCATATCATGAAATATTCGTCCACGATGAGCAAGCGCCCAATCATAATTGGGATCCAGACTGAGTGCATGTGTAAAATCGGCCAGAGCCTTGTCATATTCCTTCTGAGCGTGGTAGATCTCGGCCCGCACAGCGTAGACCCACTCATCTTCCACCAGCAGGAGAGCTGCTTTTTCCAAATCCTGCAGTGCTTTTTCAAACTCACCCATTTGGCGGTATGTTTCTGCACGCTCCACCCAGGTTGATCCGGTAGATGGATTAAGGGAAATGGCAAGATCAAGCGATTTGATGGCTGCGGCGAACTTGTTTTGAGATCGTTTGATGGCACCCATGCGCATATGAACCCAGGCGTAATCATTGTGCAATTCGAGTGCATGCCGGTAAGATATTTCCGCCTCTTTGATGCGTTCTAAGTTTTCCAGCAAGTCGCCTCGCACGGCATAAACCCATGCATCCTCAGGCCAGTAATCTACCAATCTATTAAAATCGATCAATGACTTTTCATAATCACCAATGGCTTGAAAGAGCTGTCCGCGGGCACTATACACCCAGGGGTAATCGGGCATAATTTCAAGTGCTTTTTCATACATGGCCAGTGCGTCATCGATTCGTTTTTGTTTTCGGAAAGCCTCGCCTTTGCTGTAATATGCCCAAACATATTCATTGTCCAGAGCGATTGCTTGATCGAGATCGTTAAGTCCATCTTCAAAATGGCCGAATTCAATGAGTGTTCTGCCACGGTGTGCAATTGCCCAGACATAGTCAGGCTTAAGTTCGATGGCTTTTTGGAAAGCTTCAATCGCTTCAGCATATTGGCTTTGTTCGCGCAGGATCTCACCTTTCATCGCGTACAACCATTCATCAGCCGGTAAATATTTCTCGGCACTGAGAATATCAATTAATGCCAGGTTTAATTGATCCAACTGGTTATATGTCAATGCTCTTTGGGCAAATGCCCATCCATAACTGCCATCCAAAGCCAAGGCTTGATTAAAATACTGAATGGCTTTTTCAAATTGCAGACATTCCCGGTAACACTCCGCCAGGTGTGCATATGCCCAGGAATTTTGCCGGTCAGTTGAAACGAAATGTTCATACGTCTGAATGGCTTTTTCGAATTGGTTTTCCTTTTCAAATAAGAAACCCCGTGAAAGCACCATATCCGGCGAATTGAAATCCTGCGGATCTTTTGGATTTTTCCCGATTTTATTGAATTGTGATTCAGTTGCGGGCATTTTAATCTCATCCGGTTGAATAACGCTAATCGTATAATTTAATTGTAGCCTAGAAAAATTATGAAGAACCATTTTTACCTTCTCGTCAGAGGTAGTTTGTCTTTTTTTGCCAGAAATAAACCTTTCTTTGTTGCTTTATTTCAGATGTAAATATGTTATAATCGCAAATAATATGACATGGCCAGTCCAATTTTATTGGTACGGCAAAGGAGATCTCATGAGTGAACAAGTTTCGGATGTCGTAACAAAAGACATGGTTGTAAAAATGGACTACACCCTGTATGTCGATGGCGCCGTCTTTGATACTACCGAAGGATACGGACCAATAGAGTTTATCCAGGGCAAGCAGAATATTATTTCAGGTTTGGATAATGCTATTTTGGGAATTCAGGTAGGCGAAACGAGGGAAATTAAAGTTGATCCATCGCAGGCGTACGGTGAAATTGATAACGACGCATTCATTGATGTTCCTGTTTCCCAATTTCCGCCCCACTTTGATTTTCAAATTGGTAAATCGATTCGCTTAAGCGATCCGAGTGGCCGCTTAACAACAGCTAAAATTACCGAGATTGGTGAACATGATGTTCGCTTGGATATGAATCATGAATTGGCCGGCAAAGAATTGACCTTCAATGTCACCATTTTGGATATTCGCGAACCAACTGAAGACGAACTGGCATCAGGCCGTGTAGGCGGCTCTGCTTCCTGCAGCTGCGGCAGCGGTGGAGGCTGTGGCGGCGGCTGCTGCTAGAAATTTGCTGATAGCATAATTAGGAAAACGTTGCGGATTTCGCAAAATCACGTATAATTAAACTGCCTCTCTCCGGTTGCCCCCCTCAACCGGGGGGAGGTTATTTTTTAAGATTTACCCAGCATAATCAACGTGTTGGGGAATATGAAAGCATTTATCAAGCCGGATTAATGAATAGGTCTGACACATTTTGTCTATTTGGTGATTTCTTGTGCTTTTTCTTGAAGTTGTTTGCGCACTCGCCGGTACAGGATGATAGGTTGGTCAGCTGGAATTAACTTCTCATTCATTTTTAAATCCGATTTGATTGGTAGTTGCTTTTCAACCACTCGTTTGTCCTGATGCAAAATAATGATACTGAAGATACTTGTCAACCATGCGATCAGTTTACCTGCCAACGGTACTTTTACAAAGCGTTGGTAATAGCGGGTATACATAATGGTGTTTTCATCATCAATCGGAGTGAAATAAACCGTGATGCGCATATCTTGGCTGATATGATTTTGCCAGAGATGCGGGAAAATGAAGTGTAGGAAAGGTGGGCGATTTGGTTCGGGTAATTCTGAAGCTTTCATTGCAGTACCGTTCTCATCAAGGCGGTTGTAAACCCAGATCTGCATCTCATCACCAACCATTTTTACAATAGGACCATCAGCCATGGTGCGATTGCCACGGCCAATGGTAGTTTTGTGTGGAAATGGAAGGTGAAAAACATCCAGTTGATTTTCAATCGCCCGGGAATAATGTACATTCCATTTTTCGTTATAATCGGCGAATATGAAATTCCCCTGTTCCAGTTCTTCGAAAAGCGGAAGGGGTGGATATGTCTCCTGTAGTTGACCGTACCAAACGAATATATAGCCATGCCGTTCCTGGCTGGGATACGTTTTTACCTGAAGGATTTTCGGAGGGACTGAATTTTTGCCATTGGCGGGGATGCAAGTGCAGGCGCCGCTGGAATTATATTCAAAACCGTGAAAGGGACACATGATCGTACCAGCATGAATTTCACCCTGATGCAGCGCTGCGCCGCGATGAGGACAGATATCGCTTTGAACCACGACTTTGCCATCCTCTAATCGCCACGCAACCATTTTTTCGCCCATGCGGGTAAAACCAACCGGTTTACTGCGTTTAACTTGCCCGCTTTCTAAAATTACGTACCACTGATTTTTGATCATTTTTGATTAATCCTTCTTACACTAAAGATCAGGAATTGAAGTTATTGTTTGAAAGCTGCTATTACACGTTTCTTGGCTAGCTGGTGGTCGACAATTGGCAGAGGGTAATCCCGCTCCAGGATGCAATTTACTCGGGATTGGACTTCAACCGGCATCAGCCAGGGTTCGTGAATAAAATTTTGGGGAACTCCGCTCAATTCCGGCAGCCAGCGCCGGATGAAATCTCCGCCAGGGTCAAATTTTTTACTCTGTAATACCGGATTAAAAATCCGGAAATAAGGTGCAGCATCCAGACCCACCCCGGCCGACCATTGCCAACCACCATTGTTAGCAGCCGGGTCCCCATCCACGAGCCTATGCATGAACCAGGCTTCTCCTTCCTGCCAGTTGATCAAGAGGTCTTTGACCAGGAAAGAAGCGACAATCATGCGCCCGCGATTATGCATCCAACCCAAGTCATTCAGCTGGCGCATGCAAGCATCTATAATTGGATATCCGGTTTGGCCGTTTTTCCAGGCTTCTAAATCTTTTAGCGATTTACGCCACAGGATCGCCCGTCGTTTTGGCTGGAAGGCCGTTTTGAGGACAAATGGAAAATGATACAGCGTGTGCAGATAGAATTCACGCCAAATGAGCTCCATGATCCAGGTTTGAACCCCTTGCTGTTCTGTTTGAGTGGATGCTAACTGCAAAGCAGTCTGGGCAGAATGGAAAGCCTCACTAATTGATAGCAAGCCAAAGCGCAGATAGGGTGAGAGTGTGGAAGTGCCATCCAGGTCAATGCGATCACGGGTTTGCTGGTAATGGAAAATTGGATCTTGTGTAAATTGATTTAGCCGTTTGTGGGCTTCTTGCTCGGTTGCTGGAAAGGATGGATCAGCTTTACTTAGGGGGATAGGCAGAGAGCTGATCATTTCAACGGGTGAGTAAATAGAAGTGATCCGCATTGGTTGGAATGTGGATTTGGGGATAGCTTGCCAGGCTTTTCGGAACGGAGTGAAGACACGATAAGGGCTGGAATCGGATTTTAAGACTAATTCCGGGTGATGAATTACATTCCCAACGATCAGGTATAGCGGCAGCTCTTTTTGAATTTGAGCATCGCGCTGAATGGCATAGGGCGAATAATCTTCTTCCGCAAAAATAGCTTGCACATTATAGGCAAGTACCATTTCCGGTATTACCTCGGTTGGATTGCCTTCACGAATAACCAGATGGTTCTTGAATATTTGAATATTTTCATCCAGGTGCATTAACGCAGCAAACAAAAAGTTGTGGCGGGCAGGTGCGGGGTTCTGCAACAAGTGCGGGTCAAGTATAAATAAAGGAATGACCGGCAGTCCGGTATTGATGGCGGCCTGGAGGCTTGGGTTATTTTGAATGCGCAGATCTCGCCGAATCCACCAAATAACTGTATTCATGATTACATTCTACAAAACAATGTCTGTTTGTACAATCTTTTAGCAGGATTCTGGTAATTGAAAAGAATTTGTTTCTGCCAACAAATTCGGACCACATTTCCTTGCAATTAATAATCTGGCAGCCTGGCTTAAGGTGATAACAAAAGCCTGGTGGAAAAACTACACCCAACCATGCGTGATTTCCTAGCTCGGATTCGGGTGACAAGTTTTATAAGTCCCAATCCGAGCTTGAGGGTTGTCATCAAAAAGATATTTCCGAAACAACAGGCTTCTCTGAAAGTCCCTCAATCTCGGCTAGGAACGATTCGGGTTAACCAAGTTTTATTAGTCCCAATCCGAGCTTGAGGGTTGTCATCAAAAAGATATTTCCGAAACAACAGGCTTCTCTGAAAGTCCCTCAATCTCGGCTAGGAACGATTCGGATAGCGAGCTTCGAACCGGGTGGGTCATGGTAATGCCCAGGCGCTTTCCATCGAAAGTCCAAAATAGAATAGAAATACTTAATCTACTCGTGACGCAGTGCTTCGACAGGCTGCAAGCCGGCTGCCCGGTTGGCAGGGTAAATTCCAAAGAAAAGTCCAACCGCCGTGGAAAAAATTGTCGCCAATAGAATGGCGTCCAGGCCAACTGCCGGAATGAGTTGTGTACCGCTGGCTGCGGCGATTCTCCCGACAGCGAAGGCAATCAACCAGCCCAGGCCGATGCCAAGCACCCCTCCAAAAAGGCTTAATAGCGAGGATTCTGTCAGGAATTGAATTAAGATATCTTTACGACGGGCACCCAGTGCTTTACGCAGTCCAATTTCTTTGGTGCGTTCGGTCACGGATACCAGCATGATATTCATAATACCAATGCCGCCAACCAGTAAGGAGATTCCAGCAATACCTCCCAGGAAGATGGTCAGCACGTTGGTGATTGTCTGTGCTGTAGCTACAAAGTCCTGCTGCGAGAAGACAGTAAAATCATCCAGTCCTAATTCTGTTCGGTGCCGATATCTTAAAATCTGGCTGATTTCTTCGGTTGCCTCAGATACCTGATTCGCACTGATAACCTGCACCAGGATGGAATCAACACGATCACCACTGCGTCGAATTAAACGACTTTGTGCGGTGCTGAACGGGATTAAGACGACATTATCTTCGCTACCGAAGGCAGACCCGCCTTTGGATGCCAGTACACCGATGATGCGGAAAGGCTGCCCGGAAATCCGTATAGTTTCGCCCAACAGACCATCGCGATGGCCAAATAATGAGTCCGCCACATCTGTGCCAATGACAGCTACAGAGGCCTGACCGAGGTCGTGGTCTTCGTTGATGAACTCACCATCCATTAAATCGATGTTGCGCACTTGTTGGTATGATGGTGTGACGCCATTTACTGTTGGGTTACTTTTCTCCCCGCTGAAGGAAACTTCCAGGTTCGTACCGATAACAGGCGCAACCATTGCCACGGATGGGGCCTGGAAAGGGTCTGCGATCGCCTCTGCATCTGCAAATGTAAGCGGTTTTGGGTTACGTACTTCTGCGTCAAAATTTCCGCGGAATACAAATAATAGATTTGAACCCAGCCCGCTGATGGAACCGGTGATGGTATTCTGGGCGCCATTCCCGACGGCCAACATGGCGATCACTGCGGCGACACCTATGACAATCCCGAGGATTGTCAACCCGGAGCGGGTCTTATTGGCGTTTAGAGATTCAATTGCTTCGATAATTGCCTGTCCGAAATTCATTCTGGATTCCCTTCTGAAACCACTTTTCCATCCATCAGGCTGATTATTCTTTGTGTCTGTTCTGCGATAAGGAGATCATGGGTCACAATGATGATGGTGGTCTCGCGGGTTTTGTTTAAGTTGAGAATAAGTTCCATAATTTCTCTGCCGGATTTGGAATCTAGGTTACCGGTCGGTTCATCTGCCATGATAATGGCGGGATCATTGACCAGAGCGCGGGCAATAGCCACTCGCTGTTGCTGGCCGCCGGATAGTTCAGTTGGCTTGTGGGTCATTCGGTCTCCCAGGCCGACAGCACGCAATGCCAGACCAGCCTGTTCCTTCCGGCTGCGCGTTGCATGGCCTGAATAACGCATGGGTAGTTCTACATTTGATAAGGCCGTCTGACGTGGCAGCAGGTTGAAGCTTTGAAAGACAAAGCCAACCTTTCGGTTGCGGACTTCAGCCAATTCATCATCTTTCATCTTAGCGACCTGAATACCGTCCAGATAGTATTCACCCTCGCTGGGACGATCAAGACAACCCAGTAAATTCATTAAGGTGGATTTGCCAGACCCGGATGGCCCCATGATTGATACAACCGAGCCGCGTTCGATTTTAAGGTCAATGCCATCCAATGCTCTTACTTCAATTTCACCCATCTGATAGATTTTCTTCAGATTACGGGTTTCAATAACCCAATCAGTCATTTTTTACCTCTAAAACGGGGGTCCGCCACCCATACCACGATTTGAACCGGATAATAAATCAGTCGGTGGGTTGAGTACCACGATATCACCAACTTTGAGACCGCCAACGACTTCACTTTGAAGATCGGAAATGGCACCAATGGTTACATTAACTGCCTGTGGCACCATCTGGCCGGCTGGTAAAACATAGACAACCCGCTGGCCATCCTTTAATCGCACCGCTCGATTGGGTACCACCAATACATTTTCTATTTCACTAACAACCAAATTAACGGCTGCAGTCATTCCAGATCGTACAGCTTCATCCGGGTTGGAGAGTTCTATTGATACGCTGAAACTAACGACACCGGCTAAGGAGTTGCCAACACTGGCCACTTCGGTTACCACGCCTTTATACTCTTTATTCGGAATACCATCAAACGTCAGGCGAGCTTGCATACCTTTCTTAATGGAATTGATATCCACTTCCGGGATCTGGACATCAACCAACAGTTTGGTCAGGTCATCCACCCGGAAGGAAACAGTGCCAGGAGCAACCTGATCGCCTTCTTTTGAACGCATTTCTGTTATAGTTCCTGAAATAGGAGAGCGTAGATTGGAAGAATCAATGGTGGCTTCAATTGCCGTAATGCGAGCTTCTGCTGCTTTGACGTCACTGGGGTCTGGTCCGTCTTTGAGACGGTTCCACTCACGTAGCGCATCATCATATTGAGCCTGTGCCAGTGCCAGATTGCCATCAGCAATGGCAATTTCTTCTGAATCCGGCTCAGTTAGCAAGTAACGATAATTTGCTTCGGCACGTGCCAAAATTTGTTTTCTGGCAGCCCATTCACTCAGGGCTGCAGCCCGGACAGGATCATCCTCGGGGCGGTTGTCAACGGTATCATAACGTTGTTCCCATTTGCTGGCGTCGTCCTTCGCAATTATGTAATTGGCGTATGCTTCTTCTATGACCTGATCAGAAGCACGTTGATATGATTTTGATTCTCGTTTTTTTTGTGCTTTATCTAAAGCATCTTTGGCGTTTGCCAGAGTTGCCTGCGCCTGTGCTTGTGATAGCTGCGAATTAAGCAAAGTGTCGAGAGTACGTTTGGCACTGACCAAATCGGCTTCTGCCAAAATGATGTTCTGCGCAAGTGAACCTTTAGCCAGTGATGCTACGATTTGGTCTGCATTGACTTTATCTCCAATTTTCACCGGGATGTCACTAATTCGGCCGGTTGTCTGCCAGGATAACAAAGCGGTTTGATTGGAACGCACTGTACCGGTCGCTCCGACAATGGCAGTCAGGTTGCCGCGTTTAACGACGATTGTTTGAAACTCTGATGCGCGAGCAGCAGCCCGGTTCTGGTTAAGAGCTTTGATCCCAAAAAAACCACCCACTCCCAGTGCAATGATTACCAGAACAATAATTATTTTTTTCTTCATACCGAACCTTCCTTTAAAGCTTGTAAACTCCAGCGTTGGTTGCTGCCCAATCGGGTGGCAATGACAGCCCCTGCCCCCAGGCTGGATAGAACGAATATTGTAATAATGTTAAGTAGCGGCACCTGTAATAGTGCGAAGAATAATAAATGGCCTACTCCAAAAGCAAGTAAAGGACTATTGGAAAACCAGTTACTTTTTTCCTGCAAGATCGCGCCAACTCTCAAAGAAAGCGCCACATAACCCTGCCAGACTAGCAGGAATAGTACCAGCATCAGCAAGAAAAACAAAGGGAATGTGATCAAAGAAAGAGATGATGCCATAGCGATTGTCACAAATATCGTAATGGTTAAGATACCAGCCAGAAGAATTTTAAGAATCCCTTTCTGCTTAATCTTTTTGGTTATTACAGCAACTCGATCTGGAAGAAGAAACAACGTAAGAAACCCAGCGATAAGGCTGCTTAGAAAACTACCAGACAACCGCACAATCGCCGGAATTTCACGCATTTGGGGTGGATTCTCATTCCGGAATCTATTCTGGATTTCAGCCATCGTCGGATGCCCATCGATAGGGCTCCAATGGAAAATTGCTGAACTGGTTATTATAATTAAAGCAATTGCAAATATTGATACTGTCAAAATCTTCCATAAAATTTTCATACTTCCCTCAATATCGTTGGCAGCCAGGATTTTAAAGCCAGTGCTGCCCCACAACCCAGTAAAAACAGTCCCAACCAGGTTGGCATGGCAAGTGATGAGAGCCAATTCCCGTGCAGATTGCCCAGATACCAGAGTGAATCGAATTGCACATTTCCAGCTACAATCCAATTCAGACTGGCTGATATTGTTTCCCAACCACTTTGCAGACGGATGACAATTTGATAAAGTTGATTCAAGCCGGGCACGATTAGAAAAAGCCCGCCGAAAAATGAACTCATCGCAAGAACAGCCACCACACGTTGTCTGGCTTGATAACGTTTCTTGAAGTTGCTTTGCAATTTTTCTGTCAACCCTGCCGGTATCGTTTGCCCCGGCAAATTGAACATCATATGATCGAGCTTATCCATCGAATTCTCCAATTAGTTTTCTAATCTGGTTTTTTGCTCTTCGCAGATGAGTACGGATTGTATTAATAGGTATACCTAGCGACTGAGCAATTTCAGCGTAGCTCATACCGGCATCATAATGTAAAGCAATCACCAATCGATAATGCTCAGGAAGTGTTTCGATTGCCTGCGTGAGTGCTTTCAATTGGTCGGAATTTTCAATTATCTCTACCGGCAAAGGGTTTTCATCCGGAAGATCGAGCTCCAGCAAATCAATGTTGACGGTCTTCTTTTCTTTTCGCCACAAATCACGTTGATAATTGGCTGCAATGGTTACCAGATAAGGTAAAAATGGTTTGTCAAATTTGTAATGATCAAGTGCGCGCCAAACGCGCCAAAAAGTTTCCTGCATTCCTGCTTCAATTTGCAATTTATCCGATGTAAAACGGCGAATGACAGGGTACAACAATGGAGAATAAATTTTTATAATTTCTTCAAACGCGAACTGGTCACCACTTTGTGCACGCGATATCAAATCCCTTTCCTGCAGTGGTGACAAAGTCATATCTTTCTACCTTAAAGCACGTACAGATTCAAAAAAAGTTTCACAAACAGTGGTATATTGCTCACGGTTTGACCACCCCGCTCGAATGGTGATGATCCTAATTTGCACCTTAATGATATCATCAACATTATGGAGGTATGATTATGCTGTATAAGGATTGTATAGCTTATGTGGAAACGAATTAAGCAAATAGCACGTCAGGTTCTGATCATTGTTATTCTGATTACTATTATGAATAACAGTGGCAGGCCCTCACAGCAATTTGTGGAAAAAGTTCGCGTCTATACACGTCAAATTGAGTTTGATTACGTTAATTGGACCCTGAATGCCCTCTTCCGTAAACTATCACAATCAGCCTTAGGTCAGGCGCGCTATCTGAGTGAATCGCAGCAGCAGTTAATGGTTGATCGTTACCTGGCTCTGGTGAAGGAAAGTGAACAGCTAAATTCTAAGGTTACCCAAATATATTCAGACCCTCAACAGACAAACCCTCAAATATCTGCTAAACGAATAATTGAACGCCAGCGGGCAGTTAAAATTGAAATGGACCATGTTGGTTTGTTTGCCGAGGGAGTTTTACAGACACAGGTCACCCGAGCCTTGTCAGAAAACAGTTTAACCTCGCTGGGTCAGCCGCTACCGCCGGTGCAGTACCATACAACTGCCCTGCCCTACGCTCTAATCATTTCGCCACGCAATGTCATTCGACAGGATGCGGATATTTCTTTACTGCCCAACCTGACCCTTGATCAAATCGTCGAACTGGAAAAGACTGTCGAACAGGCTTTGAATGTATCTGCGCTGGTTGTGCCTGTTGGAGGAATTGGGGTTTATCCGACCATGGTAATGGAGACGGATAATTTACCGTGGTTAGCCGAAGTAGTTTCACATGAATGGACGCATAATTTTTTGACCTTCCGACCACTGGGTTTATTGTATGACAAAACGCCGGCGTTACGGACAATCAATGAGACGACAGCTTCGATTGCCGGTAAAGAAATTGGTGAGGTGGTTATCAGAGAAAATTATCCCTGGTTACTGCCAAATCCTGAAATCAAATCACAGCCTGAGGGTAAAACTACTCCACCGCCCGTGATCGAACCGGCCGAATTTAATTACCAGGCGGAAATGCATACAACCAGGGTAACGGTTGATACCCTACTTTCGGAAGGGAAGATTACAGAAGCAGAAAGTTACATGGAAACTCGCCGGCTCTTTTTCTTGGAAAACGGATATAGAATCCGGCGATTGAACCAGGCTTACTTCGCTTTTTATGGCGCGTATGCCGACACACCCGGCGGTGCAGCCGGAGAGGATCCGGTTGGAGCCGCTGTGCGCAGTTTACGTTCACAAAGTCCAAATCTGGCAAATTTTGTCAGGCGTATTTCCTGGGTGACTTCATTTGAAGGATTAGAAAACCTGTTAACACCTTAAGTTAATGGGTTAAAAATCGTCGTCAAAACCATCTGTGGCAGACCCACCCAAATCATCGCCCAACTCGGGCATATCGCGTTCAATGTCATCAGGCGATTGGCCCGATTCGAGACGGTTAACGACTTCATCAAATTCAGCCGGCATTTCTTCACCCAATTCCCCCGACATTTTGCGCATCATTTTACCCAGAGCGACTGGATCATCCTCCAACCCTTCCAGACTGGATGGGTCTGAGAAGTTCTCCAGGCGGCTTTCCTCCGATTTTGCAATTCGTATCCGATTTATTCGGCGGGTGACATTTGCGCTTTGGCAGTGTTTACAAATGACGGTTTTTTGGCCGTAATCAGAGTAAGCTATAAAGATGTCAAATTTACGTTTGCAATCTAAGCAACGATATTCATAAAGAGGCATATCAGAATTTCCTTCTCAAATTAAGAATGATCATTTTATCCATTATAATTTGAGTATAAAAGATTTTTATTAACTCGTAGCACAAGAATTCAATTGCATGCTTGCATCCATCCCGATCCAATTGCAACCTGTCTATTATTACTTTTGAATGAATTGCAGCAATCGAGTTCACTGGAGAGTAAAACCTTTATGTCAGACGAACAAATCTCATTTGACCTGTTAAAATATCATCCTTTGCTGATCGTTCTTTCTGGTCCTTCAGGTGTTGGTAAGGACGCAACTTTAAAGGAACTTAAGAAACGCGACCTTCCATTGTATTATGTAATTACAGCAACAACGCGTAAAAAACGCAAAGGGGAGATAGCAGGTGTTGATTACTCTTTTTATAGCAAAGAAGAATTTGAGCGCATGATTGCTGATGGCGAGCTGTTGGAACATGCCATTGTTTATGAAGATTATAAAGGTATTCCCAAGCAGCAGGTAATTGAAGCATTTGCTTCCAACAAAGATGTCATCTTGCGCGTTGATGTTCAGGGTGCCAGGACATTACGCGAAATGTTTCCCCAGGCAGTTCTCATTTTTCTTCTACCGACCAGTGTGGAAGAGTGGCATGAACGCCTGAACCGAAGGAAAACTGAAACTGATCAAAGTTTAAAAGTGCGGATGGAAAAGGTAAAGTGGGAACTTGGTTTCCTGGATATTTTTGATTATATGGTTGTAAACCGCCACAATTGCCTTGAAAAAACAGTCGATTCGATTGTTGAGATCATCCATGCGGAGCATCATCGTACGCAACCTCGAAGGGTAACCCTATGAACTATAACAATCAAGAATCACGACAGCAAGGGGATGTAACTCCGCCGGAAGGCACCAATCGTGTTAAGTTAAACCTGCCAGCAAAAAAGCCTTATGTGACTTATTTCTTGTTAGGGCTAACAATTGCTGTTTATCTTGCCCAAATTGCGACGCAACGCTTCCTCGGGACCGACCTGGCAGTCCTCTATCTGGCAAAGATTAACCCGCTCATCTTAAAAGGTGAGTTTTGGCGTTTGATTACACCAGTCCTGGTGCATGGTAGCATTACCCATATCGCTTTTAATATGTACGCTTTATATATTTTTGGCCAAAATCTGGAATACCAATATGGGCATGGACGTTTTTTATTGCTTTACCTTCTAGGCGGATTTGCTGGTAATGTGGTCTCGTTTGTCATGTCGCCTAACCCATCCGTGGGCGCCTCCACGGCGATATTTGGCCTGTTGGCAGCGCAGGGGGTCTTCATTTACCGCAATCGGCGGTTCTTTGGAAACCGGGCACGCGGAATCATCATGAATATTATTTTCATCTTGGGCATTAACCTGGTTTTGGGGTTAAGCCCAGGGATTGACAATTGGGGGCATCTGGGTGGTTTGATTGGTGGACTGGTTTTTTCGTGGTTGGCTGGCCCTCTCTGGAAAATGGATGCTAATATACAGGGCTACCACGTTACTGACCAACAACAAGCTCATTCAGTCATTCTCGCAGCAGTGATTGTCTTCATCGCATTCGCAGCACTGGCAATGGTGCGTTGGTTCTAAAAAGCCTTTATGGAGCAGTTCACCCAATTTCTGGTTGAAAATCCACTGCTCTTATTGTTTCTTGTGATCGGAATTGGCTACCCTCTCGGACGGTTGAAAATTGGTGGCGTGCGATTAGGTGTGGCATTTATCTTATTTGTCGGTCTGGCTTTTGGCAGCCTTGGCCCAAACGTGCAGATCCCAGAAGAAATTTATATGTTCGGCCTGGTACTTTTTATTTACACGATTGGGTTGAGCAATGGTTCAATCTTTTTTGAAGCTTTGCGCAAAAGAGGTTTGAACGCGAATCTGCTGGCTACAATTGGTAGTGGGTTGACTTTGGTGGTTTCATTATTGTTTATGGCACTTCTGGATATCAAAGCTAGTTATGTTGCTGGTATTGTTGCTGGAGCTACTACCAATACGCCCTCTCTGGCGGCAGCTGTCGAAACCCTGAAAATAATCTCGGTTCCTGAGGTGTACCAACAGGTTTTTCAAGAACCGATCGTGGCATACTCATTGACTTATCCTATGGGCGTACTGGGTGTCATTCTGGTCATTACTCTGTTCCAGCGTCTCCTTAAAATTAAGCCCATTACCGATAAGCCCAAATCTGAATTGAAGTCTGTAACAGTGCGTGTTACACTCGCTCACCCTGTGACCATTGAGAATTTAATGAAGGAAAATCATTGGGATGTTTCCTTTTCACGACACAAGCGCGGTCAGATGGCTGATACCCTTGTCATAGGAAAGACGGAACTGCGGGCTGGTGATTTGATTAATCTGGTCGGTGAAACTGATGTTGTTTCCAGGGCTGCGCAAGCAATCGGCAACCTGAGTCCAGAAAGAATTGAGCTGGATCTTAGTCAATTTGACCGGCGACGAATTATCCTTTCTAATAAAGAACTTGCTGGCCAAAAATTATACCAGCTGGAATTGGCAACCCAGTATGGGGCTTTTGTTACACACATACGCCGTGGGGACCTGGACTTTGTGCCACATGGCAATACTAATTTAATGTTGGGAGATATGCTTATTGTTCAGGCTCCACATGATCGCATGGAGGCCTTAGCAAAATATCTGGGAGATTCTTATCGCTCAGTGAGCGAGATTGATGTGCTTACCCTCGGTTTGGGTGTGGCACTTGGTTTATTGGTTGGTATCATCCCAATACCCTTGCCGGGAGGTTTGGTTTTGAAACTGGGCATAGCAGGTGGACCGCTCATCGTTGGTGTGTTTCTGGGGGCAATTAAGCGCACGGGCCCAATTAATTGGGATTTGCCGTATGGTGCCAATGTAACTCTGCGTCAAATTGGTCTGGTTGTTTTTTTGGCTGGAGTCGGAACACGTTCCGGCTATACATTTCTAACAACCTTGTTGGAAGGTGGTAGTTTCGATATTTTCCTGGCAGGCCTGATATTAACCGTTTCAGTTACAGCTATCTTGCTATTGTTAGGCCATTTCATTTTTAAACTTCCCTTCCCTTTTCTGGTAGGAATAATTTCCGGTTTTCAGACCAATTCAGCTATTCTTGGGTTTGTACAGGATCAATTTGGGGATGAACAACCCTCGCTTGGTTATACCACTGTATACCCACTGGCAATGATCTTAAAAATTATTCTGGTACAAATAATTTTGTTTGTTAAATAAAGAATTATATTGCTTGGCTTTTCTATTTTTTCTGCACTAGTAATTTTATTAAACGCACATACGTTTTAACGGATGTGCACTATAAATTCAACCGCCAATAAACAGTCCTCAACCTCGTTTCATTGAGAAGATCCAAAAAACCGATAAAAAGGATGGTCTTGTTTGGTAACAAGGCAGAAAATTAGGTGGCTGTAAGCATGGGGGTCATGGTTAAAAAGGTGACTGAATCCATGCTTTTTGAACCTTATCTTTACTATTTAGATCGATTAATATGAAATTGAATGTTTTATTCGTAGAAATGGAGAAGCATATGGAAAACCTTAATAGTACCTTACCCACAATGAAACAACTTAAAGCGGTCATCAAACCGTTTGCACAAGCAAATACTCGTAAAGCGATCTGGCAATTAATCAATTCAGTTGTTCCCTACTTGTTGTTATGGGCAGCTATGATCTGGAGCATTCGCTTTTCATACTGGCTTACACTGGGCCTTGCTTTCTTCGCAGCATTTTTCATGATGCGCATATTTATACTCTTTCATGATTGTGGTCACAATTCGCTTTTTCCCTCAATTAAATGGAATCGAATTGTCGGCTTTGTTCTAGGTGTGATGACGTTTACCCCATCCGAGCAATGGTGGCGGTCACATGCGATTCATCACGCCACAAGTGGCAATCTGGACAAGCGCGGGACAGGCGATGTGATTACCTGGACAGTGGATGAATATCTGTCCAAACCCTGGATTGCCAAAATTGGCTACCGGGCCTTTCGTAATCCGTTGGTCATGTTTTTGTTAGGCCCGATCTGGATTTTCTTGATTGCCAACCGCATCCCCAAATTGAAACTGGGCAAACGAGAAACTCGTTTTCAATGGTGGCATAATCTGGCTCTCTTGCTGGTGATTGTGACCATGAGCCTGACAATTGGTTTACGCAACTATATTCTAATTCAACTGCCCGTCATTTGGCTGGGCGGCCTGGTGGGAATCTGGTTGTTTTTTGTCCAGCATCAATATGAAGGTGTTTACTGGCGGCGTAGTGATAAATGGGATTACGTAGCTTCTGCATTGCAAGGAGCTTCTTATTATGAACTGCCGAAAATCCTGCAATGGTTTAGTGGAAATATCGGGTTTCACAGTATTCATCATTTGAGTCCTGCTATTCCCAACTATAACTTGGCTAAATGTTACCAGAGCGATGAAATACTGCGCGATTATTCAAAGACAATTCGCTTTTTCGAAGGATTGCGATCTATTGGTCTCGACCTGATTGATGAAAAAAGTGGTAGATTGGTTCGATTTTCTGAGGTGAAAAAGATAACAGAGATGGCAGGCAAGCCGCTGAGAGTATAGTTATTCGATAAAAACTTCTACGTGCTCGCCATCGTTGTCATCATAGACATCGACAATTTGACCGATAGCACCATTCGAAAGGAAATCCTGCAGGGTTTTGGCATCGATACCCTCAATTTCTGGGCTAAACTTCATGCCCATTTTAAGCCCGGCTCCGACCAGGCCGATGGGCAGGCGAATATTGACGCGTGTTTTGCCGCTATCTGTGTCCGTTACTCTCACTCTAAAAAATTTCCCGCTGCGTGAACTGTTGTTTGAATCAATATTTGCCTGTACACTTTTATTCGCGTCCACATTTTCTTGGGAAAGAGATTCCAATAATCTGGCTGCCTGTTCGGCATTAATTACGCCATCCTGCAGCATGGAAAGGATTTTCAATCGTTCTTCGTTTGTAGCCATTCTTGTCTCCTACAAATTTAAATGTCAAGATTAAGCAAAAAACCGCGTTTTGGCGCGGTCGTTGCTGGTTTTGCTTGCGCATCACCAAATTTCCCGCTTGAATGATTTGATGATTTAGATAGTAAAGTGCTTTGGAATAATTGCAGCTTGGTGCTTGCAATTGAATTCGATTTTAGCGGATTGACTAAAGGTTCCATTGGTTTGTTTCCTTCGGTTTACTTGCCTGAAAGTTGTACTTGAGCTTCTTCAGCGGTGATCTCACCATTGGCGAGAGCATCGAGAATGCGAAGTCGTTCTTCGGAAGTTAGTTTCTGTATTTCATCAGCCTTGGGTTCAAAGCCAAGTACTCGCAAAATCTCCTGCAGGCGATTTCGCAAAGTGGGATAGGAGAGATTTAGTTCCTCTTCCATGCGATTTAAGCGCCCTTCACAACGAATAAAGGTCATCAGAAAATACATTTGGTCTTTATTTAAGCTGCTGAAAGGGTTAGAACTGGGGCTGAAATGACCCTCCAGTGTCGTATCACAATGTGCACAATAAGCGCGTGTTACTTCTAATTCGCTATGACAGATGGGGCATTGAGGTGGTAATTTGTTCATAAGACCTCCACGGTTTTAATGCAGTCATTCATCGACGGCAATTAAGTTACCTGATTAAATTCTATCATGAAACTAAATATTGTCAATAGTTAATGTAAGAATACTTAAGATATTATATTAAATAATTAATAATTTTGACCTCATTATTAACAAATAATAAATTTATAAACTGGTTTGCCCATCGCAAAAAGCAACGATAGTTTGGTGCCTTACGAACTAACTTGAGAAAAAAGTCAAAAGGCTTTCCTTCCGAGGGTTATGATGTCTCTTTCACGTGAGATCTTTCGTAAGGGCGAAGCATCCGGGAAACCTTTCCATCCTGAAAAAACATACCTATCGCGGATGCTTCGCCCATCAGCCGACCACTCCGACTCATATCATAAAAATGTGCTGGTTTGGCGCGTTACGAACCCACCCAACGACTTGCCTGCATTGAGCAATGTTATTTCATCTTCGAATTCCACCTTTCGGCGGTTAGCCGAATCCCGCAATGGCAGTTATCCATCAGTTGCCATCGATTTCAAGTAAAGTATCAAAATAGATATGCTGTAGATTAGGTTGCCGCTTATGATTTTTGCAGTCATATTTTTAAATTTATTTCATTTTATTCGGGTTAACATTTGGTTAATAAGTGTCTTCAATGATTAAAGCGGAATAAATCTCATGTTATACTGAAAAAATTGACTGACATGTCTGTAATTTTTCGAGGTGGTGAATGAAAACATTGTTACTGATGCGACACGCCAAGTCCAGTTGGAAAGATCCTGAGTTGGCAGATCATGATCGTCCTTTAAAAAAACGGGGACAAAAAGATGCAATCAATATTGCCAAGGTCATGAAGAAAAAGGGACTCATTCCGGACTTAGTCATTTCCTCGAGTGCTGTGCGAGCAGTTGAAACTGCCAAAATTGTAATTGAAAAGCTCTCGTACAGCGGCGAATTAATTGTACAAGATGTGCTTTACATGGCTGAACCAGGAACATATGTTGAAAAAATCAATACAGTGCCAGGATCTGTTGAGCGCTTATTGGTTGTTGGTCACAATCCAGGGCTTGAATCACTGGTGCAAATGTTAGACGATAAAATTGATACAATGCCAAGTGGCGCTTTGGCCGTGATTGTTTTGCCCCTCGATAAGTGGGGCGACCTCACCCTGGAAACAAAAGGCGAACTTGCGAAACTATGGCGACCTGAAGAATTACGAAAGTAACCCGTTCTATTCGATTGTTTCTTCCGATAATCCCATTTCGTAAATCATATCCAAAAAAATGGGTACAAGTTTGGGATCAAACTGGATCCCCGATTGGGCTTTGATGTATTTAATTACCTGGTCGCGACTCCAGGCTGGCCGGTAAATTCGCGGTGTCAAAAGTGCATCCCAAACATCGATAATGGCAAAAATACGGGCAAAAATGGGGATGTCTTCTCCCGCCAGACCTTCAGGGTAACCATTTCCATTCCAATATTCATGATGGTAATAGGGTACGTGGATTGCATTACCGAGATTTGGAATACGTTCTAATAGCTGGCGTGCATAGATCGGGTGGTGGTGCATCACCTCCCAATCTTCGTGTGTGTATTTGCCGGGCTTAAATAAAATTTCATCCGGAATGCCCATTTTTCCGATATCGTGCAGATAGGCTCCGTTGATAATATCCAGGATTTCTGATTCGCTTAATCCGACACGCCTGGCCAGCGCTTCTGTTAAAAAGACAACATTTTGTGAATGGCCTTTCTTCTCCTGCTCGCGTATTTCAAGCGCACGTGCCCAGCCTTGAATGGTAGCCTGATAGGATATGCGCACCTGGTCAGATAAATTAGCACGATAAACAACACCACTGACAAGGTTACACATTGTTAACAGCAGACGAATTTCCCCTTCTTTAATGGCTTTTTTCGTGCCGATGATCAGGGTGCCGATGACTTCATCCTGCATAATCAACGGTGCGGCTGCTAATGCAGCCACTTTTTTTATTTCTTCCTGAAAATAAAACAGTCCATTGTTGACGGCATCATTATCAATATATACTTCTCCGGTTCTAATTACGTAGCCGGCTACACCAGCCAACTTGGGGATTTTCTGGTTGGTCAGGTTTCTCCATTCCCCTGCACCGCATTCAATTACCATGGCATCCAAATCGGGTTGATAAAGGCAGATCAATGCGCCGCCGCCCTGCATGAGTTCCATTAATTTTTCCAAAATTGCGGAAAAAATTTCTTTCTGTGTGATTGCATTACGCATTGCTGAGGTCATGGCAGCAATGGCTTCCAGTTCGCTTTCCCTTTTTTTGCGTTGATTGATGTTTTGTTTGATGGCCACATATTGTTTAATTTGACCATCCTCATCCAGAACGGGGGTTATCGTCATTTCCTCGTAATAACTCTCACCGTTTTTGTGCTGATTTATGATTTCACCCTGCCAAACCTTCCCGCTTTCGATCGTATTCCATAATTTGTTGTAAAAATCTATGTCATGCACATTTGAGTTGAGGATGCTGGAATGTTTGCCGATTATCTCTTCAGCAGAATAACCAGTTAGTTCAGTAAAGGCCGGGTTAATCCAATTGATATAACCGCTCAAGTCGGTAATCATGACCGCATTAGCAACTGATTCTAAGATGGTGGTTTGTAACTTAATGGTTTCTTCTTGAACTTGATCATTTAATAGATCTTTGATCGTGACAACGATGTTTTCTTCATTGCGAATACGTATTTTACAGGTCTTGGTCAGGTTTGGAAAAATCTCCCCGTTTTTCCGAATTCCGTGCGAACTATGTTCAGAAGTATCATGTTTGCGTTCCAAACGTAGAATGGCGGTCACTGTTGTTTTTTTCTGTGCCGGCATTAATTTGTCAATGGTTATGGATGCCATTTCTTCTTTGGTGTAGCCGAACATTTTTAGTGCGGTTTCATTGGCTTCAAGGATATTCCCATCGAGATCTTCAAGAAAAATAGCATCCTGGGATGACTCGAAGAGGGCCCGATACTTTTCTTCATTCTCGCGCATTTCCTCTTCTGTGCGTTTGCGAATAATGGATAGGGCAATTTGATAAGAGATGAGTTCTAATAATTCAATCTGGCGCTTATTGTAGCGCGTATGAATATCATAAGTTTGCACAGCAATGACACCAATAGTTTCCTGGTTGTACTTTAATGGGCAGCCCAGCCAATCAACGCTGGCTGTAGTTTCCGGTAATATACCGAACATCTGTTGCAACTCTTCGTCACTGTAAGCCGATAGTAATAAAGGTTTCCCGCTTTGAAGAACGTATTCAGTCAGACCGTTGCCAAAAAATTTGGGTTCCGGAAATTGATCATATTGGTTAACAAAGTAATTGTAATTAATCAACTTCTTTTCATAATCTGCCAAAGCAATGTACATATTCTCAGCCGGCATCAGTAGATTTAATTCATATTGAATCCAACGAAAAATATCGTCCAGCCTGGTTTCCCGAATGGTTGCCTGGGAGATATTAAAGATTGCTTTTTGAACACCTTCATTCCATTTGACTTCGGTTATATCCTGCCCCAGCCCTTGCAGGCCGCTTAATTTGTTATCTTGAGAGTAGACAGGCAGCAGGGTCCATTTTTCCCAAAAATGATCATTATCATCGGTTAACATGTGATGTTCAAACACAAATGGTTTTTTGAGATTGCTTTGGCGATTAAGAAAGTCCTCGATCGTTTGGTTTTCCCTTAGCTGCGATATGAGCGGCAGAAATGGTAAATCCCCAAAAATTCCTGGTTCAATTTGATGCGCGCTACAGAAGCTTTCATTGGCAGAGCTAATATTGCCATTCATATCGATTTCAACCATCATGACTTGCTCCTGGTTGGAATCCAGGCTTAATGAGCTGGTAACCTTTTTGCGATTCGATTTTACACTTTCTCGGCGTTTGGTTTTCTTAAGAATTATCAGGTGGGCAGGCTCTTCCATCCAAATGATCTCCTGCCAGGTGTGTACTGGCAATTTCAGGCCAGTGTCGACTGACAAGTAAGAATTTGACCCCTGATCCAGATGCGTGGTAAAAACATAAGTGTCAATATCTACAAGTGCATATTGTTTAAAAAGTTTAAAAGCACTCTCATTATGAAAGATGCATTTTTTGCCGCTTACTAAAACGATGGGATCATTCATTGATTGAAAGAACAACTTATGTTCGTTATAAAAAACTGGAGCCTTTGAATTTGACGATAAATCATTGATGAAAAGACCCATATGAAAATCCACCCTCTATTAATTCAATTAACTTTCTTGCTGATATACTCTGTTTCGGCCAGCTGATTTTGCCTGGTAGAGCGCATCATCCGTACACTCGATCAACTTGGAAAGGGTATTTACATTTTTTGATAGCTGACAAATACCAATACTTATTGTTGCATTGATTGGGCCAGCCTTGGGAGCAAAATCCTGTTCAGCGATTGCTTTGCTCAAGCGTTCGGCAATCGATAGCGCGCTGACCGGATTGGCTTCCGGTAAAAGGATAAAAAACTCATCACCGCCATAGCGGCAGATAAT
Source organism: Chloroflexi bacterium 44-23 (assembly GCA_001899005.1). Classification (GTDB taxonomy): domain Bacteria; phylum Chloroflexota; class Anaerolineae; order Anaerolineales; family Anaerolineaceae; genus UBA6170. The sequence continues at coordinate 306,551 of MKUW01000028.1, read as the reverse complement.
ATCCACATGGCGTAAATTAGAGCGAATGATAAGTGCCATTTTTTCCAGCACTTTGTCACCGAAGGGGTGTCCATAACGGTCGTTGATGACTTTGAAACAGTCAATGTCAATCATTAGAGCGCTGAGGTGGTTTGCAAACCGAATGGATCGCTCAATTTCATGGCTGCCCAATTCTTCCAGACCACGCCGGTTATAAAAACCAGTCAGGGGATCGGTCAAAGCCAGTTGTGCAATCTGGAGATACAAGCGCGATTTTTCAATTGCATTTGCGATCTGGCTGGCGAAGATAGTTATGGAAGATTGGTCGCTCGCTTGAAGTAGATTGCTCCACAAAACCAGTATCCCAATCACTTGATCCTTGATCAGCATGGGTACAATAAAGCCGTGGGTAGAATCAGGGGTGTTTACAATTAATGGAATTTGTTCTTCATTATATTTATTTAATTTACACCTTATCTCCTCAATAAATTGGCCGATTCGTTCAAAATAAATTGGTTCTTTAATCCCGAATAATTTTTGGTACACATTAAAAAAATTTAGTGATTCATGCTTTTTTGATTGAGAAAATCGTAGAAAAGGATTACCAACCTGAATGGTTTCCTCGGGTTTTGAGGATCGGAAAATATTGATTGATCGCCAATCTTCCTGGAAAATAGCCGCCACACAGCCGATATCATTTTTCGAAAGGGCTGTGATGATGTTGGCAAAAAGATTTGGCATTTCGAGATTAAGCTCAACAACTGTAGCGATCCGAGTAAAGGTTTCCAATATTTTATTTTTGTGTGCAATTTCTGTCGACCGTTCCATCTCGCGGGTAAGCAACTGGATTTTGCCAACGGCAAGGCTGAGCTGGAGGGCAAATTGCTGCATAAGTTCCAGTTCAGAAGATGATAGATCCGCTGTTTGGTCAAACCAAATGTGAATGACCCCCAATTTTCGATTGTCCACAACCAATGGCAAAATTGCCTGTGGAAGATCCTTGGGGGGCGTAAATGTCTCCGGTTGTATCCAGTTTTCGTTGTTACCTTCTGGAAAATACTTGATTTCTGAGTGGGCTATGATGGTATCGGCTGTTTGTGGATCAAAACTTAATTCATTGTGGGTATTATCGCTGGAGTCAGTTGCTTGAAATCTATAGGCCTGTTTGTCTTCATCCCATAAATAGGCGTGCATTTCTACCAAATTAAATAGTTCACTGAATATGCGCTTTAAGGGATCAAGAATTTCAGAAATTTTTGAAGCATGAGTTGAGATTCGCATAGCTTCATTAAGCCCGGCAAAATGGAGCGTACGGCGTTTGGCTTCTTCGAAGAATTGGGCATTCTGAATTGCAATAGCTGCCTGGTCTGCAAAGGCTTGCAACCAGGAAATATGTTTTTCTGTATAGAAGTTCTTGCGAGAGGAATCAAGATTTAAAAACCCAACCAGTTTTTCTTTGAAGATGAGTGGCGCCCCTAAGTAAGATCCCATCCACTCGTTTCCTTTAATCGGTACCCAATTACTATCCAGATCTAAATCGGGTACATAGACCGGATTGTGCGTATCCGCCATTTGTTTAAGATTATACAGATCGAGGGAAAAACGGGTGGCTTGAAAAGTGGCCAGGTCAGGAATCAATTTTTCATACCCGATCATTTTCACCATTCTGGCATGATTTTTTTCAATCAACATGATGTTGGCTGCATTGTGAGGCACCACCCGACCAATCGTTTGGAGTACCTTGCCAAGTACAGCATCAATTTCTAATGTGCTGTTGAGAGCCGCTGCGATCACTTTTAAACTCTCTGCTATTTCCAGATTTTCTTTTTCAGCCAACTTGGCCATATGCTGGGCGGTGATATTACGGCCCGCGACTTGATATTCGCGTTGATGTTTATCAATTTCCCCAATGAATGTAACTGACCACTCAAAATACTGTTTTTGACCGGCATGGTTGTGGATTGGCAACAGGATTAATTCAGGATAAACAGAGGCTTGGCTAAGATTGAAATTTCGAATGTAGTCTGAAAATTTAGACCGGTATTTACTTTCAATCAGGTCTACTACAGTAATGGAATTTAAATCATCTGCTGTCAGGTTAAAAAAATTACACCCGCTCTGGTTCATGTATAAGATATTCAAATCCTGATCAAAACGGAGGATTAGGTCTTGTTGTTGATTAAGAATTTCGTGTATGCGGCTTGTCTCTTGCATCATGAGCAATTCTTCCTGTAAAATCTAGTTTATATTTTGGATCTTTGAATTGTCCGTAGCGGTTAATATCGCGTTTAAATAGCCCGCCTCCATTAAAACTAGAGTTGTGCAAGTTTTAGACCTCGCAGCGTTAATTTGGCATTGAATCGTAGAAACATCCAGTGCTTCCCGGTAATTTTCGGAATGCGAAAGATTTATCAATAATTGTTTCCGGTTAAATTTGATCGGATATCTATTGTTCATCTTAATATTCACTTGAATTATTTTGTGGGATAGCGTTATTGTAATGTGATTGCTATCAATAAATGATGAGACCACCCCTATGTTATCTATTTCTATTTTACATTGAAAAAAGAAAAAGTGGTCAATTTTTTACCTTCTTTTTACACTTGTGTTTTGCAACCGAAAATTAAATTGTGCGTATATGACTATGGAGGTAAAACATGATCACTGAAAAGAGAAAAGTACCCTGGTTTTTATGGCCATTTTGGGTAATTTGGCGGCTGGTGATTGGCATCATTGCAGTGACCGGCAGGCTGGTAGGGGCTATCATCGGATTGGTGCTGATGATTGTGGGAGTGATTTTAACAATTACCATTATTGGGGCAATTGTTGGTATTCCCTTGATTATTTTTGGTTTCCTTTTAATGGTGCGAAGCATATTTTGATCGCTCATGCTGTCCGGCCTGTGTAAGGTAGACCAATTAAAAGGGGTTGAGGAGTGTTATTAGGCGAGCGATCACTTGCCTAAAAACACTGTGCCCCTAATTTTTGAAAAAATGCCAGATTTGTTACAATGAAACATATCTATCTGGCAGGCAGGAAAAATGTTATTTTTGGTATCAACTCCGATAGGGAATTTAGGCGATATCAGTTTGCGAGCTCTGGAAACCCTCAGGGCTGTTGATGTGATCGTCAGTGAAGACACACGCAAAACTGGAATGCTGCTCAAGCATTTTGAAATTCATAAACCACAGGTTTCCTTTCGCGAGGATAACGAGGTCAGGGCATTACCGAAAGTAATGGAACTGTTGCAATCTGGAAAAGACCTCGCCCTGGTAACAGATGCGGGGACTCCTTCTGTCTCCGATCCTGGTTTTGTATTGGTACGCACAGCACTCGCAGAAGGAATTGTTATTTCTGCAATTCCAGGCCCGACCGCGTTAATCGCTGCCCTGGTTCTTTCAGGTTTACCCGTGCACAGTTTTACTTTTCGCGGTTTTCCTCCGCGTAAACAGGGTGCCCGCCGTCGCTTCCTGGAAGTTGATTTTGCATCCCCACATACATTGATTTTTTATGAGAGCCCCCATCGCCTGCAGGCTTTCCTCGATGATGCCATGGCAGTCTATGGCGACCGCCCGGCCGCAATTGCAAATGACTTGACCAAGAAATTTGAGACGATCTATCGTGGCAGCCTTCAGGAATTAATTGAAAAGTTCAAGCAGGAAAAAATACTTGGGGAGTATGTGGTGGTAATTGGCGGTGCGGAAAAAAGATAACAATTGGCTGGATTGTTCTGACTATCTAGACCCCGGAAAGAATCGAAAACGTGTATCTTTATCGAAGTAATCTTCGTTTTCCACCCGTTTTAAGCGGTTGACAACCCAATACGTACCCGGAGTCATCAATGCTTCGATACCTACTTTAAAAATGTAATTACTGACTACCAGAGTAGTCCAGATTTGCCAGGGGAAGACACTCAATGCGCTCGCAATCGTGACGAAAATAAGCGTATCCAAAGCTTCTCCAACCAGAGTGGAACCGATAGTACGTACCCACAAAAAACGGCCAGCTGTGAAGACCTTCAGCTTTGCCAGTATCACCGAGTTGCTGAATTCACCTACCAGGTAGGCGGCCAGGCTGGCTATGACGATACCGCCACTGCTGATTCCACCGAGGATAGCATCATAAGCGGATTGACCGGCATAACTCTGCCAGGCTGACTCTCCCGGCATGAGCCGAACGAGCCCAAGAATCAGAGCTGTAAAGGCTAAAGCAGCAAAGCCGACCCAAATTACACGGCGGGAGCGTCGAAAACCATAGACCTCGGTCAGCACATCTCCAAAAATATAGCTGATTGGAAATAAAAGCGTTCCCGCATCAAATGCCAGCGGCAGACCAAAAATGCTGGTACCCCAATCAATAATTTTTGCAGAAGAGGCAATATTGCTGACGATTAAAACCGTCACAAAAATGACCATAACCAGATCGTAAAAGCGAAAGCTTCTTGCTATGGAATTATCTTTAGTCACAAATCCTCAATTCGAACAACGCTTTGCATGAAATAACCGGTTTCAAGTATACAATAGGGGCGTTCAAATGAGAAGTTTTCTTTTCTATTACTTGCATATCCTTTCGTTGGAATAATCTGGCTATAATTAACCTGTGCCGAATATTTTTCACAAAAAAAGTGATATAACGAACTTTTCTTTCCGAACAGAACCGAATTCTGAATGGAGAAGTAGCGTAGTTTAGATTGGATTTTTATAAATTCTTTATGAATAGTTTTTTTCTTCCTCACGAAGCCATACAAATAAACACCATTATCTTTCCGCAAGATCGCTCTCACCAGATCATGCGCGTATTACGGTTACAGGCTGGTGAACATGTCTATGTGCTGGATAATCGTGGCAATCGTTATTTGACCGAGTTAATTACTGTTGATCCATTAGCAACACGCGGGCGGATCATCCAGCAAGAATTGAGCTCCAACGAACCCGTTTCCAATCTGCACCTTTTCGTGGCAATTACCCAGCGAGATAAACTCGAATGGATTTTTCAAAAATGTACTGAAATTGGTGTGAATCAATTTACTCCAGTAGTAACCAGGCGCAGTCTTTCACAGGAAACAGTTGCAAATGCTCGAAAACAAGAGCGTTGGACAAAGATCGTGATGGAGGCAGCTGAACAAAGTCAGCGCGATTGTATTCCGGAAATTCACCCGACAATTCCGTTGGCCAATTGCCTTTCTTATGCGGGTGACTATAAACTGGTTGCTTATGAAAACGAAAAAATAGTATCCATTCCGGATGCTCTCCCGGAGGCCTCCCCAGCGAATGTGGCGATTTTGGTTGGCCCAGAGGGTGGGTTCAGTGTAGAAGAGATTGTGTTGCTTGATGCGCAAGGTTGGCGGGCTGTCAGCCTTGGCCGGCGTGTTCTGCGGATGGAGACAGCTGCCATCGTTGCCTGTACATTAATCCTGCATCACCTTGGTGAGATGGGAATTTGAATCAAAATCGTTGCGCAATCTGACCGCTGATCATTGCGCGCCGCGGCAGCATGTTGCGTAAACGCCCGGATGTGTATTTTCCTACGCCTAAGGTGCGATTCAATTGGTCGCGGATGATCCAGATGGGGGAATTAGTTTGTGGCAAGTGACCAAGGTTGAGGTCATGGCCATACATCCAGAGCGATAATTGTTCCTCGTTCACTACATATACCTGGCCAATAGCCCGCTCACCAAAGCGACTGGCAAATTCATGAGAAAGCTCAAACGAATCCCCGTTGAATTGGCCAAACGGAAGCCCCAGCGCTTGAACGGGAAAGTCCGGTAGCTTGTCCAGAAACAATTTTGGAAAGAGATGGCAGGCATTCTTGAATCGCCAGACTACAAGGTCGTTCTCATCCAGAATCTGTTTGAATTCAATTCCATAAATGGCAGCTATGGAGGCGTTTATGCAATCAATTAAATTTTGCTCCAATGGGAACCACCCGGCTTGTGATAACGGCCGTGAGGGTGCAGCTGTATTTGCGATAAGCGTGCTTCCTGTTTTATGGATGCGGGCTGCGAAAAAGCCAGCTGTTCCATAAATATGCGGCCAGAGTCGGGCGGCATTCGCTATTTGAGAGTTAAATTGGTTAGATTCTGTGCCGATTAGAGCAGGTGCCGGGATGGTCAGAATATCTGTCAGTGGTTCGATGCTTATTATGGTTCCAAAGCGCTGAAGGACAGCATCGAGCACAGCTTCGTTCTCCTCAAATGTGAGGGTACAGGTTGAATAGACGACTTCGCCATTTGGTTTGAGTGCATGGATGGCGCTTTCCAACAGACGAATTTGCCTGCGTGCCAGTGTATTAATTTCCTTTTGCGTAATTGGTTTTAGGGAGTGAGCATCAGATTCTCGCAACCCTTGCATGGAACAAGGGGCGTCCAGGAGGATTGCATCAAACATTTGCGGAAACCAGCTGCCAAAATATTCCCCCGGATAATTGCTGATAGCGCTATGCGTGTTGCCCCAATTTTGCAAAACAATGCGCAGCGCAGTCAAACGCTCACGGCTGGAGTCATTTGCGATCACCAAACCACGATCAAGCGTGCGACTGACAATGTGGGTGGTCTTCCCGCCCGGTGAAGCCGCCATATCCAGTATTATGGGGTTTGGAAAGTTTTCAAAGTGAAAAAGCTCAGCCGGTAACATTGAAGCCGCGTCCTGGATATAGTAATGTCCCAGGCTGTGCTCGATTGTCTTGCTGATTGGGAGAGGTGATTGGGTAATCCAGTAACCTGTGGGGCAATAAGGGACTTTTTTATATTCCCAGTTATAACGCTGCGACCATTCGTCAATCACGCCGTCACGAGCGATTTTAAGTGGGTTAATTCTCAATGCAGGATAATTAGGTTGTTCGAGCTCTTCATGCAAAAGAATGAGCTGATCCTCAGAAAGTAAAGATTTCAGCCGCGCGAACATCTGCTCTTGAGTATCTGCTTTTGGAGTTTCTTTTTTTGTTTTACGGCTCATACTGCCTTGTTGATAATGAAAATCAGTTCGCTGCCAATCCTAATCTCGGTCATCGGCCAGTCGAAGTTGCCGATTGCGTCAACTACCAGCCTTTGATGCTGACTAATCTTATCATGCCTGCCACTCAGGCTGATTGACGGTAACGAAACAACCAGAGTCTTGACCGGTAGAGAAAGCCAAAAGGAACGGTTACTGCCCCGTTGGCGTTGTTCAAAGCGGTGGGCTTCTTTAAAAAAGAAAGCCACATCCGCCCCAACTTGAGGAGGATCAACCAAAATGTCACTACAGACTGCTAATTCTGGCCGTTGCATATGCTTAAGGAAACGATTAATCAAGCTCACGCGCGGTTGATGCAGATCAAAAGCATAGTAGCTGCTTGAGGGAGGCAGATGCATCCAGGGCAAGGAAAATGGGTTAAGACCACAGGCCAGGTCGAGAATCGTTGCAGGCATGCCTGTTTGGTTAAAAATCTGCTCGTAAAAATGCTCCATGATTGGCAGGCGTTCACGGGTAGAGGCGTGGCTGGCCAGCATTTCATGGCAAAAGCTGTAGAACGCTTGCTCCCCGTTTTTGGCAGCATTGTCCAGATCGATGGCAGCCTGGTTGTAATCGGGGTCGCCTAAATAGGGTGCTATTATACGATGCAGTTTGGTTTTAACCGCCTGTTTCAATTCTTTTGTGCGTTTATGGTTTGGCAGCTCCTGCCTGAACAGATCCAGTAAAGTGGCGTGTGGAATGGAAAGATCGCGGTACTTGCTGGAAGTTAAGATCTCGGCAATCATTTCCTCGATCTGCTCGGTTGTAACTGTTTCCTCGTTCATTTTTGGATTAAATAAGCCTCTTCATTCGAAAAAGAAAATTGGCTGATTCGCCAATTGTGCCCGTTGACAATTTCTTGAAAATGTTGATTGTAATTCTGACGCATGCCTTTCCCCTGGCCGGCCAGTGAACGCGTAGGAAAGCTGACCAGCAAATTTTTGGATTTAATATTTGCCAATAAACGCGGAGCGATGTTTTTATCGATTTGCTCCAGGCAGGGGATCGTTTTAAGAATAAAAGTCACGTCAACCTCTATCTCAGGTATGGTTTGGGTTAAATCACAGCTAAAAGCCTGGCCATTGATACCAAAATATGTAAAAAAGCGATTGAGAAAATCAATTTGATCTCCAAAAACATCACAGGCGTAAACCCGCACGTCAGGAGTTGTGGGCATCCAGGCCAGCGCCAGCGGATTCAGGCCACAAGCAACATCCAATAGTGATGTGATTGGTGCCATCGAACCCAGGGAAGTCAGAAAGAAGGTCTCGAGCTCGGGCAAGCGCTCACGGGTGGAAGTGTGCAGTCGCATGGTTTCTTGACAGAAAGTGCGCACTGAGGGATGTTTAAGATCGGTGGGCAAGCTGATCATTTTTTCAATGATTTTGGTATACGATATGCTGGTTGGTTGATAGGCGTTGGCGATCTGGTGCAGTTTATTGCGTACGGCTTTGACTGAATCTTTAAATGAGCGGCCCTTTGCTGTCTCTAAAATTGCCACATTTTCGATTAATTGGCGATCAATATGGCGGTACTTGCTGTTGCGTTGAACCTCCTGGATGAGAAGCTCGAGATTCTCTTTCATATTTGTCTCAGGTGGATGCGATCCGTCAAACGGGTCATGAATCGTAAATTGTGAATGGTTGCCAGCCGGGCATACAAGCCATCATTCATCTTAAAAATATGGCGCAGATACCCGCGTGAGAAGCGGGTACAGGTCAGGCAGTCACAGCCGCCATCGATTGGTTCTGATGATTTAATGTGTTCTTCATCATTAATATACAGATATTGAAGCCACTTTCCACTCAATCCGGCTTGCGGGTCGGTAGGCGGAAAGGCAAATGTATACAATCGCCCATGGCGGGCATCGCGGGTTGGCATAGCACAATCAAAGATGCCGTATCCCAGATCATAACAGGCAGTCACATTGTATGGATGGCCAATACCAAGGGCATGCATAGGAAATTCTGCCGGAATCAGTGAACGGGTATAGGCCAAAATATCAGTCAGTAAGTTCCCCTCGCCATCCAACGGCCAGCCGCCATAACCAAAGCCGTCAAAGCCGATTGATAACAGGGCCTGGGCACATTCACGACGCAGTTCCGGAACACCGCCGCCTTGGATGACCCCAAAAATTTTTGGGGTCTCTTCCTGAGAGAAGTTCTTCTGTTTGATTAGCAGGTCAAATGTGCTTCGGCAGCGTTTTGCCCAGGCAATCGTGCGTTGAACAGACTCTTGCTGATCTTCGAAGGGAGCGTCTACATGCGTGCAATCATCCAGACAGATGACCACATCGGATCCATAAGCAACTTGTAATTGAATGCTCTTTTCAGGTGTCAATTGAAATTTACGGCTGGAGCCTTCGGGTTGAAAGTTGATACCACGCGAGGTCATGTTTCCAAATTTGGGATTCTGGCGGATAAGAGAATAGGCTTGAAAGCCGCCTGAATCTGTAATGATCGGTCGGCGCCAGCCGCTCATTTTATGCAGACCTCCCAAAGCCTGGATAGTTGTGCTACCCGGTTTTTGCATGAGATGAAAAGCGTTCATGACCACGGCTTGAATTCCAGCCAATTCCAAATCGTTACTATCTACTGCGCGCACCAACCCAAAGGTTGCATCCGGCATAAAAACTGGAAAATTGAGCAAGCCATGAGAAAGTTGAAATTGATTGTTTTTTGAATATTGCATACCTTGATTATGCCTGATAGCAACCCAGACGGCAAGCAAAAATTAAATGCGAGTACCGTTCGTCAGGTTGGAGACACCACTCATGACCATGTTGATTGCGATGAGCAACAGTAGGACGGCAATCAAGGTGGCAATTACCTTACGAGTTTCGGCCTTGAGCAGACTAACACGGCCAAATGCTGCAATCCAAACCATGACTGACGGGATCATGGTGCCATACATGCCGATCAAAAAAGCCAGCCCATGCAGGGCTGACTGCTGCCAGCCAGCCAGAATATTGGGCACTCCGATGGTACTCCAAAAGATGTAGACATTTGGATTGAGCAAATTCATCGCCACACCATTGAAAAAACTATTTTGATTGCCATTTAGCTGGCCGGGCGAGGTAATGGGGTTGTCGTTTATTTTAGCTGTATGGTAGGCATCCCAAGCCAGGTAAAGGATGTAAAAACCGCCGGCAATTCTCAGCGCGGAAATGAACCAGGTTGGTAATTGCGAGAGAATAAGCAGCAAAGTGAGCATGATCGGCCCATCTGAAAATAATGGAATGAATGCCAGCTTAAGCGCCCGACGCCAACCGATTTTAAAGATTTGCGAAATGATAAAGGCCTGCATCGGCCCCGGCATAATAGCAGCGTATAAACCAAAAATGATTCCTTGCGATAAATAATACATATTCACTCCGGCTTGAAAATATTCAGCTAATTATAGTGCAGCAATGCAATTTTCGAAGGAAAGCCGCGAATGATCTGTTACTTCACGTTGAAAACAAACCTGATGAGATTATTTAGAGTTGCATTTCCAATTCAATCTCATCGCGAATTTGGATGCCTTGATCCCCGATTTCCGGGATTTCCGGTTTCTGCTTGCGAGCGCGGTCAACCGCACCGACGTTCACCTTCGTAATACGGAAACCTCGTTTTTGATAAAAGCGAAGGGAACTGAGGTTATCATTGGTAGTCACCAGCCATAATCTTTGGCAACCCTCAGTGCGAGCTCTCTCTGTTACAGCTTCAATCAATGCATTACCGATGCCAATTCCCTCTTGCAACGAATCAAGTGTGATGATCTCACAACCATCCGGGCCAAATCGGAAAGTAATTAATCCTTTAGGATCAAGGGTCATGCTATCAAAGGCAATAAATCCAGGTAAATCAGCCGGGTAAATTATTTCATCATGCGCGATCACATATTCTGCCCCCCATTGAAAAACCATCCAACGGCTGATCCATTCTCTATCTTCTGCTGTTATTTCCCGAATTTCAAATATATTCATCTCATCCTCTTAGTCAGAGTTTTGAATATGGCAAAACAAAAAATACGAATCAAGCTGACAATTTGACCTGCATCCGCTATACTCTTATTGTAACCAGCACAAATTAAAAATCAATCAGTCGGAGGATATATGATTGAACTAACACAAGACAATTTCAACAAGTTTCTATCAGAATCAGAGCTGCCGGTAATGGTGGAATTTGGGGCAGAGTGGTGTGTACCATGTAAACGTCTGGAACCCGAATTGGAAAAACTGGCCAGCCAATGGCAGAACAAGATGGTGCTGGGTCATATAAACGTAGATCAAGACGCGGATATCGCCGCACAATATATGGTCATGGGAGTACCGACTGTGATTCTTATCAAAGATGGCGAATTAAAAGAACGGGTGACCGGTTATAAATCGTTGCAATCATTAATGGATATCTTTGGTTTATATTTGGATTAACCGATAAAAAAGGATCAATCGATGAAATCAAGACCATTTGGCTTATGGGAAAGCCCAATCACAGCGAGAATGCTCAGCCAGGATATCAGGCTCACGGAAGTAGGTTGGAATAAAGATGGCACAACTCTGATATGGCTGGAAGGCCGCTCGGGGTACGGTGCTCTGGTCGCTGCCAGACCCGGTGAACCAGGAAGAGATCTAAATCCAGAGATAGCCTGTCAAGGGGGGGTGGGTTATGGCGGAGGCGAATTTGCGCTGACTGATGATACAGTCTTTTTTTGTGGAAAAGATGGCAGACTTTATACAAGAAACCTTGGTTTTGGGTTCGAACAGGCAATCACACCTGCTTACGGAAATGTTGCCTCACCGGCTTTATCACCGGATGGCAAATGGGTGGTATTTGTGTTTTCCGATAGGACCAATGACGCATTGGCGGTGGTTGATTCCGGCGGCAGTCTGTGGCCGCAGAAATTGATGAGCGGATCTGATTTTTATATGCAACCAGCCTGGCACCCGGATGGCACGTCAATAGCGTGGGTTGAGTGGGATCATCCTGATATGCCCTGGGATCAAACACGGTTGAAAATGGGCAAAGTGACTCCTGGAAATTTGCTGCAATTGACAAATGTTACCCAAATTGCGGGTATGGAGAACGAAGTGATTTTCCAGCCCGAATTTTCACCGGACGGGAAATATCTTAGTTACATTACCAGCCGTGGTAATTGGGATGCATTGGTGTTGGTTAATTTAGCTAACGGTCAAAAACGCGATCTTTACGTCTCGGATGAAATTCATTTGATGGGGCCTGCCTGGGTGCAAGGAATGCGTGCCTATGCCTGGCAGCCGGACGGTCAAAATATCGTTTTTATACAATATCAAAATGGTTTCGCAACTTTATGGAAAATCGCGATCTCAGATCAAAAACCGGAACAAATCCCTGTCCCAGAATATTCCTGGCTGCAGCAAATCTCTGTTTCCAGTGCCGGGCAAATCGCATTAATTGCCAGCAGCGCCAAAATATCACCGCGAGTGATAATAAGCTCTGCAACAGGTTGGCAGGTGATAGCCCGCAGCACAGCTGAAAATGTCCCTCCCGAATACCTTCCTGAGCCAAAAGCGATTTCCTGGAAGGCAGAGGATGGCTCGTTGGTGCATGGTATCTATTACAACCCCGCCAATCCAAATTATCAATCGGAAGGTTTACCGCCAGCAATTGTATACATTCATGGCGGACCGACATCTCAGACTGTAGCTGCTTTCAGCTCAGAAATTAGCTATTTTACTTCGCGTGGTTATGCCTGGCTGGCAGTCAATTATCGCGGCAGCAGCGGTTATGGGAATGAGTATCGCCATAAATTGGATAAGAATTGGGGATATTTGGATGTTCTGGATGCTGCTGGAGCAGCTCAGGCATTAATTGATCAGAAATTAGCTAACCCAAAACAGCTGATCATCCGCGGTGGGAGCGCTGGCGGCTATACCGTGCTTAATGCGTTGATCCGATACCCTGGATTATTCAAAGCAGGCATCTGTTTGTATGGGGTCAGCAATCTTTTTCTGCTGGATCAGGACACTCATAAATTTGAAGCATTTTATAATGCTTCTTTGATTGGTACCCTGCCGGAAGCTGCTAAGAAATATCACGACTGGTCACCCGTATTTCATGCAGATAAAATCCAGGATGCACTGGCAATTTTTCAGGGTGAAGAAGATAAAGTGGTGCCCCCCAGTCAATCGGAGGAGATCGTCGCCAGTCTGCAGCGCAGCGGAGTGCCTTATCTTTATAAGTTATATCCCGGAGAAGGCCACGGTTTTCGCAAGCAAGAGACCCTGCTGGATTTCTACCCGCGGGTAGAACGGTTTTTGCAGCAGAATGTTTTGTTTGCTCCGTAAAAACTGTTAGAAGGGTAATGAGAAAGAAGTGCTGAGTAAAGAGGAAGAGTGACCCCGCCGCTTTAACCCATTACCCACTACAATTTTCAAAAAAACTACCCTAAATACTTTTCTTCTTTTATTGTTTGGGCAATCTGGCGGTCCAGAATCAACGTGGCTTGCATAATTTTTGTGAGGATTTCATCAAGCGCTACCAGGCTACGATCCTGTTCATGACGCAGCTTGAATTCAACCGAATCGTTGACAAGACCTTTTTCCGATACCGTTATTCGCAGAGGAATTCCGATCAGATCAGCGTCCTTGAACTTCACCCCAGGACTTTCCTGACGATCATCGTACAAAACGTCGATGCGGGCTTGAGTGAGTTGCTGGTAAAGTGCTTCAGCTGTTTCCAGCGGCCGTGAGCTATTCTTAGAAGGCAGAACTATCAAATGCACCAGAAATGGTGTAATACTAACCGGCATGATTAAGCCATTATCGTCGTGGTGAGACTCTGCCACGCAGGCTAATAAGCGCCCGATGCCAATCCCATACGATCCCATAACCACTGGTTGCAGGTCCCCATTTTCGTCCTGGAAAGTGCAGCCAAATGCGTCGGAGTAATGTGTACCCAATTGGAAGATGTTGCCAACCTCAATCCCTCTTTGAGCTTGTAGTGGCTGCTGGCAATGGGGACAGGCGTCGCCGGCATGGGCTGCAGCGATGTCGGTGATGATCTTTGCGGTGTAGTCTCGACCGTAATTAACATTGGTAAAATGGTAATCCACTCGGTTGGCACCTGCCACGAGATTGGCTGTTTGAGGGATAAGATCATCAACGACAATGATTCCTTTTTCTAATCCGATTGGGGAAGCATAACCGGGTTGAGCGCCGATTGCTAGAATCTCTTCCTCAGTTGCCGGCCGCAAATCACTGGCATGAATGGCGTGGGCTAATTTGGTTTCATTTAATTCCATATCGCCACGTACAATCGCCATGATGACTTCCTGCTTTTCCTGCTCACCTTGCACCAATGTAGCCATTAAAAAGACGGCTTTGGCGGTTTGACTGGCAGTGATGTTCAAGTATTCTGCCAGGTCCTCAATTGTTTTGCGAGCGGGGGTGTGGACTAAAACCCGTTCTTTTTCCGCCTCCGCGGGCTGTACCGGTTTATGAAATTGCGCTACTTGACGGTTGGCTGTGTAGCCACAGGCCGGGCAGAAGATAATTGTGTCCTCTCCAAAGGGGTTGAGGAACATAAATTCATGAGCTACTTTTCCGCCCATCATACCGGTATCTGCCTGGACGGAGATTACCTCCAGCCCGCAGCGCCGGAAGATGGTGAAATAAGCCTGGTAATGTGCCTGGTATTGTTTTTCCAGCCCCTGCCAATCGCGATCAAGGCTATAGCTATCTTTCATGGTGAATTCACGGACACGGATAAGGCCGGCGCGCGGTCGGGGGTCATCCCGGAATTTGGTTTGGATTTGGTAAATGAGTCGCGGTAGCTGCTTGTAAGATCGGATTTCACGGCGGACAAGATCGGCGACAACTTCTTCGTGTGTCATTGCCAGCACCATTTCGCGCCCATTACGATCTTTGAAGCGGGCCATCTCTGCACCGATCTGGTACCAGCGACCAGATTCCTTCCAGATTTCTGCCGGGAGCACGATCGGCATGCTCAATTCCTGGCCGCCAATACGGTTCATTTCCTGGCGCAGGATGTTCTCAATGCGAGTGATAGACTTTTTTCCAAGCGGCATAATGGTGAAGATACCGGCTGCCAGTTGGCGGATATAGCCGGCCCGGATCAAGAATTCTGTCCCAGGTGTTTGTGCTTCGCTGGGAGATTCTCGTAGTGTTTGATTGAAAAATTGAGACATTCGCATAGTCGTTATCCTTCAGATCTTGTGTCCAGCTGCAGATAAACACGTTTATTGATTTTTCCTTTGCTCTTATAATCCACAATGCAGGCATGGCCAATTTCCCGGGTATGGTGCACATGAGTACCGCCATCAGCCTGTAAATCCAATCCCTCAATTTCAATGGTGCGGATCTCAGAAATTTGCGGAGGCAAGAGGTTGATTTTTGTGCGGATCAGATCCGGTATTTGCATGGCGATCTCTCTTGGATGGATTTTGACATGGATAGTGTGATCCAATTGAATCTCCCGATTAACGGCATCTTCAATCACCTGTACCAGATCGTGGGTCAGGTTTTCGAATTCAAAATCCATACGCCCCTGGAGCGGTTCCATGTTTCCACCGGTGACCAGTGCGCCGTAATCGCGAAAAACAACACCGCATAAAACATGCATGGCAGAATGCGTACGCATTAATTGATACCTTCGCTCCCAATTTAAGCGGCCTTGAACAGCAGTGCCTTCGTTTGGTAAATTGCAACCTGCTGCCAGAAAATGCCAGACAGTATCACCTTCCTTCTTGACTTTTTCGACCTCAACTTCACCCGCACCGAAACTTATCCATCCACAGTCATTGGGTTGGCCGCCTCCTCCAGGATAAAATACAGTGCGATCCAATGCAATTGCATTCGTAAAAGGATTTATCTCGAGCACATTGGCGGTAAATTCTTGCTTATAGCTATCCAGCTGGTATAAAAGTTCTGTCATAAATTTCCCTTCTTGGGCATCAAGAAATCAAAAATTGAATTATAAAAATAAAAAATTTGTGTCGAGCGCTGTTATTGCCAGCCGTTCGGCTCAACATGCACATATGCCCGGTCAACATCCGGCAAGGATTCGAGAGCTTCGATGACTTGATCGGCAATTGCATGCGACTCATTTAACGTCAGGTGGCCATCAACATTGACATGCATATCCAAGACCAACTTAGGGCCGACATATTCAGTCATTAAGTGGTGCACGTCATCAACACCCGCCACAGCCCGGGCAATTGCCACAAAGTGCTCACATTGTTCTTTGCTGGTTCCGGCGCCAGTCAGGTGGGCAAAGTTTTCCCGACCGGCATCATATGCATTCTTAAAGATCCAGGCAGAAACCAGCAATCCACCCAATGGATCGAGCAGCGGGTGAACGAAAGATGATAATCCCGCCCCCAAAAATGCGGCAGCTGAGGCAGCAACATCAGCCAGATTGTCCCTGGATACTGAGCGCAGGGCAGGACTGTGCAGAGATCGGGCGATTTTGCGTACGTACAAAAACATCAAGAGTTTTACAAAGGCACTGACCAATAAGACAATGGTCGGCAGACCGGGAGCAATCGCCATGCCGCCGGCAAACAAGCGCGTAATTGCGACGCGAGCTGCTTCAAAACCTGCAAAGGCCATAGAAAATGTCACCAGCATGCCGACAATCGGCTCGAAACGTAAATGCCCCTGAGGGTGGTTGTGGTCGGCTGGCTGCTGTGAAACCCACAAGCCCCAGGCTAACATGATCGAATAAATGACATCCGAAACGGAGTTCGCTGCGTCGGCATAGACTGCCACACTGCCAGAAAGATATGCAACCAGTGCTTTGGTGATAGCCAGCAGGATATTCCCGATCAGCGTAATTGCAATTGCCTTACGGAAGAGTTTTTTCTGCGCTAAGTCGACTGTCTGCTTGCGAACCCATTGCATGATCTGATTACCATCTGGCGAGCACATTTTGCGGCATTGGTCTATGGAGAAATCATCCGAGAGGAAGATGAGCCATGATTGGTAGCAATTTTACCAGATAATCGCTTTGCGAAACCGCTATCAATCAGCAGGTGTCGTTCGCAGGAGGGTTGTTTTTAGACAAAGTTCGTGCCAATAAGCTGGGAACTAAAAAGCTGTACTTTTTTGTAATAACGGTGCTCTTGGGCACATTGCGAGTAAGAGCAGCTGGTAGTTGACCTTAGATGATCAAAACACTCCCCAACCCCATTTTGTTGAAAAGATACAAACAATATTAAATTGATCGTCGTGCGAGTTTTATTCAGGTGCTTAATTTTCCTGAATGAACTTTTCAACTTCATGGTGATTTGGAAGTGAAGCTTGAGCTCCCGGGCGGCTGACGGAGATCGCAGCAGCAGCGCTGGCAAATTTGGCCGCGTCCGGTAAAGAGGCACCTTCGCACAGGCTTACGGCTAGCGCGCCAATGAAACAATCTCTTGCACCTGTCGTATCGATTGTTTGGGTTGGAAAGCATGATTAATCAATTATCATAATGACAAACCAACAAACCAACAAACCAACAAACCAACAAACCAACAAACCAACAAACCAACAAACCAATAAACCAACCAGTCAACAAATCGCCAAATCTCCAAATCAACAAACAACCAATCCCATAGACTTACTTCAACAATTGATTGGTGAAAACGGTGTTGACATCAATGGGGGTCATCGAATCATATTCCACCAGAATATCCATCAATGCCTGCCATTGCTCAGCGGTTTGCCAGCCTATGCCATGTTGATCGGTCACATCAGTATTCAGATCTTTCAACTCACTTTGCAACATGAAAAGCATGTGCTCACGATCAGTTTCCGGTCCGGTGTATTTTAAGACGATATCGACTGCTGCTTGCGGGTTTTCCTGGGCGAACAAGATGCCTTTGAGCGCAGCACGTAGAAAACGCTGCAAAAGTTCCGGATCTTTTTGTAATGTTTCATCGCTGGTGACATAAGTTAAACCCAGGGTGGGGATGCCATAATCAGACGGATCCCATAGATCGAGCTGATAACCCCATTTCTCAATCAAATATGGCTCGTTGGATTTATAAACGGGGTATACATTTATCTTGCCCTCGGTCAGAATACGGGGATCGAAACCCACATTGACTATCTCCATTTTCGTTAAATCTGCACCGGCCGCTTTTACCAAAGCGTAAAGCTCAGGTGGAGGGCTGCCCTTGTATCCAATGCTGTGGCCTTCCCAGTCTTTTGGTGTTTTAAAATGGCTGGAACGCAGTGCTGCGAAGGCCTGCTGCCCGTGCTGCCCGATTAAGGCGATGCTGACCAACGGCAGACCAGGGTCAGCTCGCCGTTTTAGTAAAATGCCGGCGTCCTGGGTTGTTACCTGTACTTTTCCCTGAGCGGTAAGCTGTAAATGTTGACCGGAGCCGGGTGAGTGTTCAATGGTAACCTGTAGATTCTCAGCATCAAAAAAACCTTTTTCCTGAGCTACATAGACTCCCACAAAGGGTAAATTTGCTTGTGGTTTATATCCTGCCATGAATACCATATGTTTTTGTTCCGGCGGCGGGCTGATTGACTGTGGTTTGCAGGATGACAACGCTAGAATTAATGTGACCATTATTATAAGGAAGTTGGTTCGACGCATTTAAACTCCTGTAAATTGAATTAATCCTGACTGATCTGGTTGGGTTGCCAAAATACAACTCGGTTCTCCAGCCAGGTAATCAGGCGGTAAAGGACCATTCCGGCAAAGGCAAGGATAAAGATGGCTGCAAACATAAATGGCAGGTTCAGATTGCTATAGGCCAGCCACATCACCCTTCCCAGGCCACCGGACGCACCGGTCCATTCCGCAACGACTGCACCAATTAGTGCCAATGGTGCTGTAATTTTCAAGGCTGTAAATCCGTACGGAACGGCAGTAGGTGCGCGCAGGTAACGGAAAATTTCCCAGCGTGAAGCGTTCCATGAACGGAAAAGATCCAGCAAAGCAGGATCAACACGCTGCATGCCGCTGATAATATTTACCAAAGCAGGAAAGAAGGTTAATAGGGCGGTAATGATGATTTTTGGAAAGACTCCAAAGCCAAGCCAGAGTGTCAATAGAGGAGCTATGGCCACTAACGGAGTCGATTTGATGAAGATCGCCAAAGTCATGATTCCATCCTCCAAGCCTGGCAATAAGACCAACACCGAAGCCAGAAGAACACCTGCCAGGAAACCAATTGCCAGCCCGGCCAGGGCTTCTCCCAACGTGATCGTGGTTGCCCTCAAATAAAAGGTTCCATTATTGAACAAGGTTGAAAGAATTTTGCTGGGCGCAGGCAGCAGATAAACTGGCGTTTTCATGATGGCAACAACTGCTTCCCAGATGATAAAGAAAATCAAAATAATGCAGATGGCGATCCATAAAGAACGCTTGGGCTTGGTCCTAGTGATAATTTCAGCCATGATGCTTAAGTTCTTTTTGTTGAAGAATTAAACGAATATTGCTGAGTAAACCCTGAAATTGCGGCTGATTTTCGTGGCGAGGATAAGGCATTTCAACAGAGAAATCTGCAGCGATTCGGCCGGGTTGTGGTGAGAAAACCAGGATACGGTCTGCCAACTTAATCGCCTCGTAAATATTGTGGGTTACCCAGAAAACGGCGGGCATTTGCACCTGCCAAATCTGTAACAATTCTTCGGTCAGCTTTTCACGGGTCAGCTCATCCAGGGCAGCGAAGGGTTCATCCATCAGCCAGACAGGGGCATGTTGCAGAAGAACTCTGGCCAAGGCCAATCTTTGCTGCATTCCGCCGGATAAGGTGAAAGGATATTGGTGGGAAGCAGCGGTTAACCCCACGAGTGCCAAAGCATCGCTGATCGAAAGCCGGCTGGGGCTTTTGGTTTCTGTGAATCTTTGAGCAAGTTCCAGATTCTTCTCAACATTAAGCCAGGGCAGCAAAGCCGGGCTCTGGGAAAGCCAAGCGATCTCGCCATCCAGAACAGCCTGGCGGCTGTCGTGCCCGTTGTAATGGATGATTCCTTGTGTAGGCGTAATTAAATTGGCCATCAAACGTAAAAGAGTTGATTTTCCACATCCGCTTGGGCCAATCAGAGCCACAAATTTTCCGCTTTCGAAAGTCAAATTAATATTTTGCAGAGCGGGAGTTGCCTGGCCATTGTAAAAGGTGTGGGAGAGTGATTCAATTGAAATGCGCATTAATTCAATTCATTTCTGGTCGGTAATCCCATCCAGCCACGTAAGCTATCAACTTTGATGGTAAAAATATCTTCGATCTGATGTTGAAATATCATTGGAGCACTCTTTCCCAGATAACGCTGGGAAAGGCGAGAAATGAGCGCTTCGCGACCAACGAAATTTCTATCTTTGATGGGCAGTGCTTTCCCATTGCAAACCACTCTTCGTAAAGGTGCCCAGGGTTCATCGATTGTCAATGAAACCTGTGGGTTGTTAATGACATA
Organism: Chloroflexi bacterium 44-23; assembly: GCA_001899005.1. Classification (GTDB taxonomy): domain Bacteria; phylum Chloroflexota; class Anaerolineae; order Anaerolineales; family Anaerolineaceae; genus UBA6170. The sequence continues at coordinate 286,187 of MKUW01000028.1, read as the reverse complement.
TTCTGCCCATTGACTGCCTTGCCAGGCAAGAATATGAAAGACCTGTCCATCCCATTCTTGCCAGACCGGAATTACATGTGGATTGCCATCCGGGCGGATACAAGCCAATCTGGCAGTCCATGGACCTTGTAAAAAATCTTCAATCTGTCGCGTAGAAAGCGGCTCTTTTGGCTGCAGAATTGAACGGGATTGCAATTGAAACGGGGCGTAGGTGACAGCCCCCAAGCGATACGATAGCCGGGCTGCAATAACTCGCATAGCGTTCAATGTTTGTGCCAGTAACATTTCTGGCTGCCAGCGTGAGAGAGGCGCTTTTAACACCAGCGCTGCGCTGGGAGTATACCCATCAGGACAAATCGGAACAGCCAATTCCACACTTTCTTTATCTTCTACGAGTGCATATCCTTTGTTTTTAATTTCACCATCGACTTTGTTCGCCAGCATCTTGTTGGCAGCCGATTGATCATGAAGCTGGGTTGCTGTTTCATAAACCGCGCGAATACTCTGTTTACTTTCAACCTGATCGATAACAATATTTCCCTGGGGATTTGCCACTACCAGAGCGATTGTTTCATCAAACCTGCAAGAATCGATCTCCTGTTGAAAAGCATTGATCAGAGTCTGATAGGTGGGGGAACTGACGCCACTCCAGGCGCTAAAGCGCCGCCCGACACTGTAAGGGCCACGGTTTTGCAGCTGCTCCAAATATTCCAGATCTTTCAGTACTTTAAGCATCGAAAAGACGGTCGAACGGGATATCCCGGTTTGGTCTGCAATCTCTTGAGCGGTTATGCTCTCCTTGTTGCTAAGGAAAAGCTCCAGGATAGATAAAGTTCGTTGAATGGTAGAGGTAAGTGTGTTTTTTTCCATATGTGAAGTCCAAATACCTAGACTAACGTCCAATATACCAGATATATGAAAAATAGAAAAGACTCTTATGAAGATTAATTAAATTAAATGACAAATAAGCTGAACGAAAGTAATAAGAGAAAAGTACGGAAATGCAGGCCGGGAATCTGACTTACCGAAGATTACCTTGATAAATAAAAAAGGCTGAACCCATTTGGTTCAGCCTTGTAGATGTGCAATTTATTAAGTTTTTAACGCAGGAAAAACGAAAGAACAATCAGAATTACGAAAAAGCTGCCAGCCAAAATGCCGATTCGTTTGAGATCACTTATGATCGCGCTATAATCCGGGTTAAATTCAGTCGTTATCGATGCGCGTGCACGAGTTGGTGCGGGACGTGCGGTGGGTCCGCTGGTTTTAACTTCTGATTGCTTTGAGACTTGTCGTTTTGATTTTTTTGCCATTTACTACACTCCTGAAATTGGATCGACTATTATTCAATGGAGACGCTTATTTATACCACTTTTTCATCTATTGCGAAAGATAAGATGCTGAGATAACAATGCGTTGTTTGTCGATCATGTAGGGATAACAAGAGATTAAGGTTACAAACGGATCGGAAGTAGGCGCCATCACTTCAATTTGAGTTGGGTCAACAATTTGCTGCTGCTGGACAACGTAGGTATAAGAGCGCACCTGAGTATAAACGATGATTTCATCTCCTGCTTTTAACCGGTCGAGATCGCGAAAGATTTCTCCATATACATCGTTGTGAGCAGAAAGTACTAGATTTCCAACCTGGCCGGGGTTGGGAGAGCCAATATATTGACCGACCCCCTTTTTCAATTGTTCTTCACCATCGCCCATTACAATGGGTGCATCGACAGAAATGGCCGGTATCTGAATCCGGATTGCTTGTTCCGGGCTGGCGGTAGGAATAGGGATATTTGCCAGTGATTGAACATATGCGCGTAAATGTTCAGGGATTTCCGATTCGTTGAAACGGACCCCACCCGGATCAGTGGGGGGCGTATGTCCGGAAGGTAGAACGACTGCCTGAATGATCGCTGTAGGTGTCAAAGTCGGCTGAATGATTGAAGCTGCCACTTCTTTATTTAAAACGTTGAGTGAAGTAAACACACTGAAAAAGACATAGATCAAGCCCGCCACTGCCAATACTTCAATTACTACCAGAACGCGATTAAAGAAACCTTTCCGTTTTTTACGGCGTGGATGGATATAATCTTCTTCACTATATGGCGATGTCAGCCCATCAGTTGCATCTCCAGGCTGAAGGGCAGTTTCCACAGGCATACTACGCCCATTGCGACGAAAGTAGGCCAATCGCTCCGACTTTTCAGAGCGGCGTTTATTGATGATTAACTGTCTTAATTCATCAATTGATAGATCTTCAGGATTCCTTTTTTTCTTGGCAGCCATAACGCTTTCCTCGAGAGGATTATACCTGATTCAATACGATGTGCACAAATATTCTATTCTGGTAACTGGCGTTGAAATTGGATGCACTGCCAAAATCTCCGAAGAAAATGACAAATCATGGTAATATGTATCAGTAAATTGCATTAAAGAGATGTTTTCTAAGGAGAAAATATGCGCCGATTCTTGCTAACCTGTTTGCTTCTGTTTTCTTTTGCCGTTTCACCTGTAAATGCCCAGACAGATCAAACCGATCAGACCATTGATCAACTGATAGTAAAAATTTGGCCAGAATATGACGAACCAAGTGTTTTGGTAATTCAGGATATTTTTCTATCCCCGCAAGTGAAATTACCGGCTAGCATTTCGATTCGTATCCCTGCTGCAGCCGGTGCACCACATTCAGTTGCCGTGCGCGAATTGGATGGTCAGCTCTATGTGCTTGATTATGATAGCAAGGTTTCGGGCGATTGGAACACATTGACTTTTACTACTCCTTACACGGAGATATGGGTGGAATATTATGACCCATCGATTGTAAAAAATGGCGATGAGCGTTCCTTTGCTTTTCGTTGGGCTGGCGACCTTACGGTGAATAATTTCAACCTTGAAGTCCAAAAACCGAGGACAGCTGAAAGTATGTCTTTTAAAGAAAAAATGGGACCTGGCGCTTTGGCTGGTGATGGTTTGACTTATTTCACTTCGAGCCTTGGCCTTGTTCCTGCAGGCACTCCATTTACTTTAAATATTAATTATATAAAAAAAGACGATGTTTTAACAAACTCGACTTCTCAGGCAGTACAGCCATCGCAGCCTTTGACAGATCAAACACCAGGACGCCTGCCGTTCTCTGAGTTGCTTCCTTATTTGTTAGGTGGTTTAGGGTTGCTTTTATTAATTGGCGGCGGCTTTTTTTACCTTCAAAGCCGGAAGAACCCAATTGGTTTGAGAGTAAATCAAAAGCAGTCAGCACGAAAAAGGCATGCAACTGTAAGTTTTGAAGGCGAGGTCATCTATTGCCATAAATGTGGAAAAAGAGCAGATAAAGGTGACGTTTTTTGCAGGGTGTGTGGAACCAGATTAAAGATTGAATAATGTCTGCTTGCTCTTATGTATGCGATGCAGATAACCTTTCCTCTTGCCGCGCTCCGAAAGTAATCTTATAATACAATGAGCCAATAGTCAGGAGGCTAAATTTGGTAGATCAACGCCCGGAGCAGCCGGTTATATTAAATTCAGAAGAACCGAAGAAGAGATCGAAAACAGCAAGCTTTTTTCTGGAGATTTTTCAGACTCTGGTATTGGCTCTGGTTTTTTATTTTTTAATCGATAGCTTTTTCCCACGCGTGCGGGTGGAGAATATAAGTATGAAACCCACCTTACAACCAGGGGAATTATTGCTAATAAATAAACTGGCTTACCGTCTTGGTCAGCCGCACTACGGTGATATCATCGTGTTTCATTATCCGGCCAACCCGAAGGAAGACTATATCAAGCGTCTAATCGGCCTACCGGGAGATGAGATTAAGGTAGAAGGGGGCAGAGTGTTCATCAATGGCCAAGCCTTGGTAGAACCTTATATCGCCGCTCCACCTGCTTATGATGGATCGTGGACGATTCCTGAAGGTTATTTCTTTGTTCTGGGCGATAATCGCAACCAATCTTCTGATTCACATAGTTGGGGGTATGTGCCAGTTGGAAATGTCGTCGGTAAAGCGCTGATTGTCTATTGGCCATTAGATCAGATTAAAACCCTATATCACCCTTTAGCGGTTAATGCTGCCAATTAATGGTATTATTCTGATGATGAAGATAGAAACACAAAACAACAAGATGACCTGCCCTGATTGCCAAGTGGGAAAATACGAGTTGAAGAAAGTAACTTATTACACCTATGTGGGTAACGAGTTAATTACCGTGCCAGATTTCCCTTGTTGGGTCTGTAATGTATGTAAACGATATGATTACGACCAAAAGGCACTCAATCAAGTCTACTTAATGTTGAATGCCAATTTGGGCAAACCTGTTTCCAGGGGGCGCAAAAATAATCCAGCCAAACTTACAAATGCACGTTCACGCCGGCCACATCAAACTGATTGATCACAATGTGATTGTTCGGGTATTTACATTTTTTTAATTCAAAATCCCATTATAATTAGATAAAATATAGGAAATTCATTCTTTCCTGGGTGGGGGATGGCACAATTTGTTTTTCTTTTCTACTTTTTCATAATTTCACTAACAGCGATACTTGCGATTGCCTTTGTCGTATATGCTTTTCGAATCCGTGAAGGAGATGGCATCAAAGTATTTGGTATCTGGATGTTTTTAACGGTCGGCTGGTGCCTGACCCATTTGGCGCTTTTCATGGCGGATACAGCTGAATCAGCGTTAATTGCTTTGCGTTGGGAGTGGGTTTTTCAAGTTCTTGTACCCCCGGCATTTCTACTTTTTATTATGCAATACAAAGGATACCGGCGTTGGATACATGGTTGGCGCAGATTTCTGCTTTTTTTATTCCCAGCTGGTTTTATTGCTTCAAGTTTTAACAACCGTATGGTCGGTTATATTTGGGATAGTTTGCAAATTAATCTTGATAACAACATTGTTCCGATACAATTTAGATTGGGTTCGGCTTACTGGATGTACTGGCTATTTGCTTATTCTTGTCTGCTTCTTGCACTGTGGGGTGTTGCCAGGAATTTAAAGCAAAAAAGCAGGGCTTATCTGCGCCAGGCAAGAACATTAATGATCGGAATTTCGATTCCATTAATCCTCAATATTGTTGCCATGCTGAGACCTCAAAGTGCGTTTGGATTTAATGCTCCTCAATTTAGTTTCACATTGGGAGGGGTCCTGGTTGGCCTGGCTATCTACCGCTATCGTCTTTTTGATCTATCGCCATTTTACTATCAGCGCTTGTTGGAGAGCCTTCGTGATGGACTGTTGGTTATCGATGAGGAAGGCCGATTGTTACAGGCCAATCAATTGGCGCTTGATCTTTTAGGATTGGAGCGCTCTACCAGCATTGGTGAAAATTTTTTGACATTGCTTGCCCAGGATTCTCCCTGGACGCCCTTGGCAAGCATCTCGCCTGATCAGAATTTGGAACTTCAAGTAACCACAAACGATCAGGTATTAATTTATTCACTCTCGTGCTCATTAATTGATGATCGTAATCATGAAAATGATCGCGTGGTTACCATGCGTGATGTCACCGAAGAGCAAGCTTCAAAAATTGCAGAACAAGTTTCGCGAACGACTGCTGAAGATCGTGCTGTTCAGTTGGATGCGCTGCGCAAAGTGGCGGAGTTTCTCAATCAATCTGTTGATGTTGCCAGTGTCAAACTTTCCGGCTTGGAACGTATTGCCACAATTGTTGGTGCCCGCTTTGCCTATCTCATTTTGGCTGATATTCATGGGCAACCCAGATTCGAAGGTGGTTACCATCTCCCGCCCCTTCTTCAGGAACGTTTTGACCGTACTCCTTATTGCCCGCCTTGCCATTCATTCTCACGATTTATGAAGGGCGAATATCTTGAACCTGTGGCGTTCATCCCGTGTGAAATATTAAGAGAAATTTCCATAACTTATTCAGGGTTGATCAGTATACCATTACACTTGGGTGAGAGGCAGTTAGGAATTCTTAACCTGGTAATGGCGCCTAATGTCGTTTTCAGTGGTGATGAAATACGCCTGCTGCAGACAGTTGGTGATACCTTTAGCGCAGCACTGGAACGGGCACGATTGTATGAAAATGCCGAACAACTGGCCACAGTCGATTCACTGACCGGTTTATTTAACCGTCGCCATTTTTTCCAATTGGCGCAGAAAGAATTTGATCGTGCCAATCGCTATCAGCACGTGCTTTCCATTCTGATGATAGATATTGATTATTTTAAACAGGTTAATGATAGGTTTGGCCATCTGACCGGCGACCAGGTTTTGCAACAAATCTCCGATCGCTTTCAAGCCTGCTTACGCTCCTCCGATTTTATCGGTAGATATGGAGGCGAAGAGTTCGTCATTTTATTGCCCGAAACTGATACTGAGAGTGGCCTGATGATTGCAGATCGAATGCGCGCCTCCATTACCGATCGCCCATTCATAACAGATAAAGGTGAAATCTCCCTGACAATCAGCATTGGAGTGGCTGACAAAGCACTGGATAAGGAAACCTCATTGGAAATTGTATTGGAAAATGCTGATCAAGCCTTGTTAGCTGCTAAAAATTATGGTCGTAATGCTGTGAGTGTCTGGAAGAATCCTTAAGATAGACATAGCGTGTCATCTTCCAGAAATGTGTGATTCTGAAAAGATGGTTAAAAATGGCAAATGACAGGTGTTTGTTCTTTAAGATCTGATATTTGTTTTTAATGTTTGATTCTTGAAGGATTGTTACTATTTTCCTGTTATTTCTTTTTTGCAAAAAAAAATTGGTCTGAGAGGGAATAAAAATCAGATCCCTTTGTATACCTGGATTCTTTTTGGATAAACCCGATCGGATTGTTTTTTATTAGGGTGACCGTATTCTACACTTTAAAAATTCGTTGCCTACTATCTGGTAGACTAACAGTTCCACCTGCGTGCCAACCTGTGACAGCAACAATTGCAAAAAATGGGATTAAGTGGGAAACTCAAACTATAAAAGATCAATATTTTTTTCCTGATCCAGTAAATTGGTAAACCAAAACATGGCAAATGATTGGGAGAAATTGGAAAGAAGAATTGTATGGAAATCATTAACTATATTCCTGAACGAGCGATGGCCATTATGGCGCATCCTGATGATATCGAGTTTTCTTGTGCCGGGACAGTGATTAAATGGACCAAGGCTGGCTGCAAAGTCAGTTATGTCTTGTGTACCAGTGGTGATGTTGGCATTGCCACACCGGGAATGACACGTGCCAAAGCAGCACAGATTCGAGAACAGGAAGCGCGCGTCGCAGCCGAAAGAGCCGGAGCAGAGGAAATCATTTTCTTAAGAGAACCGGATGGGCTTTTGCAGCCGACATTAGATCTACGCCGGCGCCTGGTGCGAGAAATAAGACGTTTTCGCCCTGAAGTTGTTATTACCAGTGACCCCACTGTTATTTTTGCATCGGATACGTACATTAACCACCCTGATCATCGCGCGGCAGCTACTGCCGCTCTGGATGCCGTCTTTCCAGCCGCCGGTCAACCCAACCTGTTCGAAGAATTTCTACAAGAAGGGTTTAAAGCCCACAAAGTGCGCAAGGTGTTCATCTCAGGGCATCATCAAAGCCAAGCCGTAGTCGACATCAGCGATACAATGGAGCAAAAATTGTGGGCTTTAAAGGCGCATGTCAGCCAATTTCCAAAATCAGATCCGGAAGAAATGGTGCGACAGTGGGCCAGCGAACATGGCGCTGGCCAGGAAATTCAATATGGCGAAGTCTTCCGGGTGATCACTCTCGAAAACGATGAGAATTGGGAGTATCTGCGCCAGGTACAAAATGTTGGTGGTGATTAATAAAACCTCTTTCTACTCTCCAAACATTTCGAATAAAAGCGGGTTGATCGCCTCCCAGATTGGAAGCAGGATATTGGCGCCTTGATCGGTGGTGTAAGGGATAACCATTTCACGTGTGATGGTTTTTGTATTGAGGTTGTCTGTCAGAACCGCTCGAATGAGTGCAACTCCTACACGCGGCATTTCCCATATGGGTACGTTTGTATCCACTGCCCGAAAAACGGTTGGGACAATAATGGGTAAACGTAACCAGGTGAGCGGATTAAGCAATTTTTTAACCGCAGCGGTGATGACCATTTGACCTCGCTGCATGCGGAAAAAATCATCGCTTCCCGAGCGATCACGGGCGAAAGCGAGTGCCTGATCGCCATCCAGTGTGATTTGTCCGGCTTCATAACCGGACATGGGTTCATCCAAGGTGAGTGTGATTCCGCCCATCGCGTTGACAATTTCCTTCAAGCCGTTGAAACGTATGCGGGCAAAATAGTCAATGGTCACCCCAAAATTTTGGCGAACTGTATCCATAGCAGCATACGGGCCGGATCCCTTTTGGACGCCTTCCGCAAAAAAGTGGGCGGTGTTTATTCTGTTTTCACCGACGTTGGGAATGTTGACCCACAGATCACGCGGTATGGAAAGCATATTGACCTGCGCCTGAGGAGGGTTAATACCGAGAATGATGTTGGTATCCGAGCGACCGATATCTGTGCCTTCCGGGGCGCGGTCGATGCCCAGAATAAGGATATTCGTACGGCCAGGGAAGATGAGAGCGGCCACCAGTACCAACAAAACTGGGATTAAAATGATCCAAAAACAGCAGCCGCAGCCACGGCTTCTTTTTCGTGGTGCTTTTGGTGATTGGCTCTTTTGAATTGGAGCACGCGTGTTAGAAATGCGAATTGGCTGCAAGCGTTCGATAGTATTGTCTTCAGTGTGTGGAGGGAACTCGGGTTGGGTAGTATACGGTTGCGTATCTGCTTCAGTAGGATCCCATTGGGTGGAATTCGGTCTGGTACGGGCTTGCCAGTCTTCATATTTTCTATTGTTGATGGTTTGGGCTTTCTTTTCATTACTCATATTAAGGCATTTTACTTCATAGCGCTCAAAGCGTGAAGATGGGGAAGGGGCATGGCAATGTTGATCATATTTGAATTGGGTAATTTGTTTAATAAAAATTCATAACTGCTCAGCCATGTCATTGCGAGACCATGCAATGACGCAGAGCGTCATCAAAAGAAGAAAAAACAAATTGGTAAAATGGGCGGGCTCCACCAAGTCGAAAAGCCCGGAGTGAATTGGAGCAAGAGAACCCATTTTTGAGAGTGGTTAAGTTGCGACGTTTGTTTTTTGTAATGAGCAGCAGCCGGCTGATGGGCGAAGCATCCGCGATGAGTGTGTTTTTACAAGATAGGATGGTTTTCCGGATGCTTCGCCCTTACGAAAGATCTCACGCGAAAGGATCATCATACTCCTCGGAAGGAAAGCCTTTTTACTTTCTATTTTACAAGTTAGTTCGTAACGCACCAAACTATCACTGCTTTTTGTTTTGAGCAGATTCGGCTATACCGCCGAAAGGTGGTATTCGAGGATGAAATAACATTACCAAATGCAGGGCAAGACATAGGGAATGGTTGTAACGCGCGAAACCGCCACTTATTTATGGTATGGGCCGGAGCAGCCGGCTGATGGGCGAAGCATCCGCGATGAGTGTGTTTTTACAAGATAGGATGGTTTTCCGGATGCTTCGCCCTTACGAAAGATCTCACGTGAAGGAGACATAATACTCCTCGGAAGGAGAGCCTTTTGACTTTTTTCTCAAGGTAGTTTGTAAAGCACCAAACTATCACAGCTTTTTGTTATGAGCAGCCACCGTCCTTGTCTTTGGTGACGTGACAATCTCATTTAAGTAGAATGTTCATAAAACAGAAAATTACTGCTCGCTGCCATCATTTTTTGTAAATCTGAGTAGTTACGAAAACTCATAATAATTCCAGGTTATCTTACGTGGAAAGGATTCTGTCTAAATCAAGTCTGGCTACCATTCTTTATGAAATCTACTTGACAAGCTTAATTGATCGTTTTATAATGGATCCTACCCCTCCCCCCTGGGGGGGATAAAAGGAGTAAACGATGCACAATCATGAAGATATTGCCCACCGATTAAAAATCACTGAAGGACACTTGCGTGGCATTCAACGCATGGTGGCTGATGATGCTTATTGTGTCGATATCATCCGCCAGATTCAAGCAGTACAAGCTTCTTTGAATAAAATCAGCAGCAAGATTCTGGAAGGGCATCTTAACTCCTGTTTAATTACGGCAGTCCGCGGAGATGACCCTGCAGAGCGGGAGAAAGTCTTGCTTGAAATTCAACAGGTGTTTGATACCGCTGCAAAAATTTAATCAACTTATTTGTATTTGGAGGAAAACATGAATACGGTAACTTATAATGTCCCTGGCATCAGCTGCAACCATTGTGTGCACACGATTCAAAGTGAGCTGAGCGAATTGGAAGGTGTAAAAAGTGTTGTCGCGTCGGCTGACAATAAAACAGCAACAATCACCTTTGAACCGCCTGCGAATGAAATCGAAATTAAAAAACTATTAGCAGAGATTAACTATCCCGCTGAGTAATTAGGAAAATAGAAACTGCTCAGTTTTGTTAAAAATGATGTCATTGCGATTTCACCAAACAACAAGATCGGTGGCTTCCGATGACATGCTGGCAGTTACAAATATGATTAATGTCAAGGAAGTCCTCGACTTCCCAGTTCGTTCTATGCGTTTAGACGGAGGTTAATTTGGCTGAACAAAAACATGTTGTCTTGCCGATCACCGGCATGACTTGTGCTAATTGCGTTGCAAGTGTTGAACGCAATTTAAAAAAAGAAAAAGGTGTTGATACTGCTGTAGTCAATCTATCGTCAGAACGTGCCACCATAACCTTTGATCCAAGCCTGGTACAATTGCCGGCGCTTGTCCAGCGTGTCGAGAAGGCCGGCTATGGCATCGCCAGCGGTGAAGCTGAACTTTGGATCCGCGGATTGAGTGACGATAATGATGCCCGGCGTCTTGAGAAAGTTCTTTCGGGTATGGATGGCGTATTAAAAGCGGTTGTTTCATTTGCCACAGAACGTGCCACGATCCAGTATGTGCCAACCGTGATCAGTCAATCTGAACTTCGCAAGGCAATTCGGCAGGCAGGGTTTGACACTGTCGATCGTGGTGATCAAACAGTGGATGTGGAAGCGCTGGCGCGCGAAGCTGAAATTCAACAACAAAAACGGTTGCTGATTATTGGTTTGGCTTTTACACTGCCGCTTTTTCTTTTATCGATGGGTCGTGATTTCGGCCTATTAGGTATGTGGGCGCATCAATCATGGGTTAATTGGCTGATGTTCGCACTGGCAACACCGGTTCAATTCTATGTTGGCTGGCAATACTATGTAGGTGCTTACAAATCCCTGCGTAATGGGTCGGCCAATATGGATGTACTGGTCGCGATGGGTTCCTCGGTCGCTTACTTCTATTCAGTGGTGATCGTATTAGGCCTATTACCCGGGCATGTTTATTTTGAGACCGCTGCGGTGATCATTACCTTGATTAAACTTGGTAAATTCCTGGAAGCGCGTGCCAAAGGCAAAACCAGCGAGGCGATTAAAAAATTAATGAGCCTGCGCCCTAAAAATGCAAGGGTAGTTCGCGATGGACAGGAACTCGAGATTGCCGTGGATGAGGTTCTGGTCGGTGATATTGTGCTTGTCCGTCCGGGTGAGAAGATGCCGGTTGATGGAACCGTCATCGAAGGTCGCAGCGCCGTGGACGAATCAATGCTGACTGGTGAGTCGATGCCGGTAAATAAAGCTCCCGGCGATAATGTAATTGGGGCGACATTGAATAAGCTGGGGTTGTTACGCTTTGAAGCCACACGAGTGGGAAAAGATACAGCCCTGGCGCAAATTGTTAGGCTGGTGGAAGAAGCACAGGGGAGTAAAGCCCCCATACAAAAATTGGCGGATCGTATCTCTGCCATCTTCGTGCCTGCAGTGATCGTGATTGCTCTGGTTACATTTTTGGTCTGGTTCTTTCTGATTCCTCCAGCTGTGGGAAGCGATACTAGTCAATTCGCACGGGCATTGATCCATCTGGTCGCAGTCCTTGTGATTGCCTGCCCATGTGCAATGGGGCTGGCCACGCCGACTGCTGTGATGGTTGGTACCGGCATGGGTGCTGAGCGTGGCGTTCTGTTTAAATCCAGTGAGGCTTTGGAAGCTGCTGGTCGTTTGGAGGTCGTAGTCTTGGATAAGACCGGCACGATAACTAATGGTCAGCCGGCTGTCACCGACATCATCACCTTGCCAAATGGTCTTGCGGAAACGGAATTGCTTCGTCTGGCTGCTTCAGTTGAAAAAGGTAGTGAACACCCACTCGGTGAAGCGATCCTAACTTTAGCAAATTCACGTGAACTGCGCCTGAGCGATCCACAAGCCTTTAAAGCCGAAGTTGGGTTTGGTGTTTCGGCTGTGATTGATGACCACAAAGTGGCCGTTGGAAACCTGCGCATGGTGCAGGAAGCGGGTTATGACCTGAATGGACTATCGGGGGAGATCACCCGCCTGCAGCAGGAAGCCAAGACAGTTATGCTGGTGGCAGTCGATGAAAAAGTAGAGGGTTTGCTGGCTGTCGCTGATACAATCAAGACCGGTTCAGTGGCAGCAATTGAGGACCTGCATAAGATGGGGTTGAAAGTGATCATGATAACAGGTGATAATTTGCAAACTGGCGAAGCCGTCGCAAAGCAGGTAGCTGTTGATGAAGTGATCGCCGAAGTGTTGCCAGGGGATAAATCTTCCAAGATCAAAGAATTGCAATCAAAGGGCAGCGTGGTGGCTATGGTTGGGGATGGCATCAACGATGCACCTGCGCTGGCACAGGCGGATGTGGGGATAGCGATTGGCACCGGAACGGATGTGGCCATAGCTTCCGCCCCGGTAGTATTGATGAGCGGTGAGCTGCAAGGTGTGCCGCGGGCTATCAACCTTTCTCGCAAAACCCTGAGAACGATTAAACAGAACCTGTTCTGGGCATTTATTTACAATATAATCCTCATCCCGGCAGCAGCCTTGGGTTATCTCAACCCTATGCTGGCGGCGGGTGCAATGGCATTCAGCAGTGTGTTTGTGGTAACCAATAGTCTGCGTTTGCGGCGTGCGAAAGTGTGAGCGGAGCTCATTGCCGCGCAAATCTGAGAGCAAAGACACTCGAACCGAGAAAGACCGGGGATCGGAGACGGGAGACGGGGTTGCGTATCAAGACTGATACTACCTGCTACCTGCTACCGGCTGCTGGCTAACTGCTTCCTTACCTTTTTATCACTAAATCGTGCCGCTCAATCCACTTAATGGCGGCGTGGGTAATTCGGGGAATACCGCGAAGGTTTAGTTCTTCGAGGCTGCGCATGATCTTGAGCTTCTTTATGCCAACGTCAGTGATGCGCGTGCAATAGCTTAAATCCAGCTTGCGAACATTCTTCATTTTTACAATCGCATCCAGACCGTTATTATTAAGTCCGCAAGCGCTCAGGTCAAGTTCTGATATTTGATGCATGCGCGGCAGCCAGCGAACGCCATCATTATCGATGTTGCGGTTTTCAGACAGGTTTAATTTTGCAATTGCATCCACATTTTCGAGTTCTTCCACCAATTCCTTAAGGGTATCATTGTGAATATTTTGGATAATGATCGCAGCCGTCATCCCAGCGGGGATGCGAAAGTACCCGGGACCGATTTCAAAAGGTCGCCAATCCTGTTGCGGATCCGCTATGGGACGCACGAGAATTCGTAACGGCAGGCTGGTTTCGATCTGGTTATTGATATAATTTTCCATTAAGGGATTGTATCATGAGCATTATAAATTGGGATAAGCTGCATCTTTTGTCTGTTTCTTTATGGAGAATAATTAAATTAAGAGACAGCGTATCTGTTTGGCACGCTGTCTCGGAGTCGATCAATAGTTGAATTAGAGATGTTTGCGGATGAAATCTATCTGGCCGGCGCTGCCCAGTTTTTCGTTTTTCTCGGCAATAAATTTGGCATATTCGCTCATGAATACCTTTCCGGGTAAGCGCAAATCAAAGACTTCCGGATGATCCCTGAAATATTCACGGTGTACACGCGTCCAGACCAGACGGCCATCAGTATCGATATTGATCTTGGTAACACCCAGGGTGGCGGCTTTTTTAAACTGATTGGCATCCACGCCTTTGGCACCTTTTAAATTTCCGCCGGCAGCATTGATACGTGCCACTTCTTCCTGGGGAACAGAGCTGGAGCCATGCATAACCAATGGGAAGCCTGGCAGACGTTTTTGAATTTCTGCGAGGACATCGAAGCGCAGGCCTTGCGTACCGCTGAATTTGAAAGCACCGTGGCTCGTACCGATGGCACAGGCCAGGGAATCAATCCCGGTTCGATCGACAAATTCTTTAGCCTGGTCCGGATCAGTTAATTTTGCATCTGCTTCGTTGACAGCGACATGTTCTTCTACGCCACCCAACTGGCCAAGTTCTGCTTCGACTACGATATTTTTGGTATGCGCTGCATCCACAACTCGTTTGGTAATGGCAATGTTTTCTTCAAAAGGCTCATTGCTGGCATCAATCATTACAGAGCTGTAAAAACCGCTTTTAATACAGTCGTAACAGGTCTGCTCATCACCATGATCGAGGTGGACGGCAAAAATGGCATCCGGGAAAATTTCATCCGCAGCGCGTATCATGGCTTCCAGCATATGCTTGTCGGTGTATGAACGAGCCCCTTTGCTGATTTGGATAATAAATGGTGCCTTGCTATCGAGATTACCGTGAAACAAACCCATGATCTGTTCAAGGTTGTTGATGTTGTAGGCTCCAATTGCATATTTGCCATACGCAAACTCAAATAATTTCTTGGTGGTTACAATCATTTTTTTACTCCTTAAATTTACTTTTATACCCCAAATCAATGGGATGCGTTTTTGTCATCCTGGTTTATTGTAAGGCAAAGCGTGCGGAATTTCCACTGATTGCATGAAAAGAATTTTATATGTCAGGGTTTACCAATTATTGATTTGATTTTGCAGATCCAGCATATTCTGTTGTAAAGAGGTGATTTCCTCTTTATTATCAGCCAGGTTTTGCTTTTCAATACGAACAAAGCGTGTATACGGTTCAATCGCAGTTTGTATTTTCGTCAGACTGCGATCAATCTCTTTCAAGAAGCTGGTGCGCAATGAAGTTTCCAGTTGATTTCTGAGATCATTAATTTTTTCGCTCATTTCCTGATTGGCCTTACGGCGGCGGGCAGGGATAATGAACAGCCCCAGTACGGCAATAACGCTGGCAACCAATATACCAGTCACATCAGCAGAAGCAGTCGTTGCGATCACGGTGATTAACGTGCCCAGCCCGATCGCGCCTACTTCAATGGCAGCCGCAGCCGCGACCGCATTTTGAGCACCCTCTGCGATGGCTGCTGCTTCCACCTGGTGGTCATATCCTTCAACAACTTCTTTGGATTTACGCGCAACTGTTTCAATCAAATACTCGCGGTTGTAGTTGAAACTGGCATTCATCGGATCGCCGATCATCTTGTCTTCATGTGTGATTTTACGGGTGGTTAGATGGTCCATGACTGCTTTCCACTGCCGGAAGTCTTTTTCAACCATCCAGTCGATCATTTCGTGCACTTTTTCCTCGATTTTTTGAGGAACATCGGCGATGACCTGTTCGGTAAATGCAGATTGAATGCGTTTTTTATTAAGCAAGCTGGGTACGCGTGCCAGACGTAAATTCTCATTAAAGAAGGTTTGGCCGCGTTGTTCGAATTTAAAAAGAATGTTTTCAATGTCGGTCATCCGAAATTCGAAATCTTTGACCATATCCTCTTTGTACCCAAGCAGCTGGCGGTCAACATTTTCAATCATAAGAACATCTTCATTCAATAAATGGAGGCGGCTGTCGATTAATTCCAGATATCGCCCGGCCAGGTGCAAGGATACCCCGAGTGGATTGAGAAATTTGAGTTTAATTTTTCCGGTTTCATCCAGAACTGATTGAATATAAGTTTCCAGCGCCTGAAAGCCCGAGGGAGCCCATAGCTCCGGCTGCCCCAGTTTTGCCTGTAAAGCCTTACGAGCGCTGATTGCAAAGATTTCTGGTTTAATTTGCAAAAGCGCTTGAACGTTTTCGCGGATAAAGTCCTTCACCTGTTCCAATTCCTGGTCGGATTGAAACATGTCAACTTTATTGAGCACGATCACCAGCTTCTTACCCCAATCGCGGATACTTTGCAAAAAAGTGCGTTCGCTTTCAGAAAGGGGCCTGTCGGAGGAGGTGACAAATAACACCAGATCGGAACGCGGTATAAATTTATTGGTAATAATTTCGTGCTCGCGGATGATTGCATTAGTACCGGGTGTATCGACAATACTGATTTCACGCAGCATCTCGTGCGGGGCATATATCAGGAGTGTGTGTGCATCCAGGACTGTTTCTTGCGGTTGTTCTTTGTAGCGGATAATGTTGATTTTTGTTGTGGTGGGTGTGACACCTTCTTTTAAGAGTTTTTCACCCAGCAAGGCATTGATGAAAGAACTTTTGCCGGAATTGAATTCACCGACAATGACCAGTAGGAAAAGGTCATCGATCTGGCGGATGGAGCTTTTTAATGTCTCCTGATCTTCTTCACTGCTTCCAAACCGCACCAGCGCAAGCTGCAAATCATTAAGCAATGCCCGCTCGCGAAGCAGGACATCATCTTGATCTTTGGATAATATTTGCATCATTTCTCTCCATCGTCACCACACTTGTTCAATAAGACTTAGTATAACCGCAATGAGGGGAGAACATAAAAATTCTTAAAAGGATGGCACCAGGAAAATAATGGCAATTCCGGCGATAGCCACAATCGTTCCAATGATCGCGCGCAAGTTGATCTCTTCATGTAAGTAATAACGGGCAATCGGGAGGTGGATGATTGGTGTTAAGGCCATCAGGGTCGAGGATATACCCACCTTTGTATTTTGGACAGCAATCATAGATAACCAGACGCCCAGGAAGGGGCCCACAAATGCACCACTGAAGATATGTTTGATGGTTGCAGGGTTTTTTTTCAACAAATCAAAGTTAAGCTTCACTTCTTTTGAAAGAAATGCTACTACCCAAATGATGACAGCGGCAACGACCATGCGCATCATCACGCCTGAAAGTGCCGGAAAATTACCCACAAGACCCATTTTCGCAAAGATGAGGCCGATTGCCTGTCCAAACGCACCACCAATGCTCAATAAAATCCCCAGCCAGTGCTGAGAAGTTTTTCCTGGAATTTGCACTTTACGAGAAGAAGTACGATCAGAAACCACCAGCATGATGCCGGACATGGTCAATGAAATGCCGAAAATTTGGGCGACATCAAGGACTTCACCCAAAAAAAGCCACGCCAACACGGCACTGATAGCCGGCACAATCGACATGACTAGCATGGCAATGCGCGGCCCGACATAAACATAGGCCTGGAACAGCATGGCATCCCCCAGCACCAGCCCGATTAAGCCTGAAAGTCCTAACCACAACCAGCGAAACCCTTCTACGTGTATTGGGAGAATGGAGCCGGTCACAATCAGGTGAGTGGCGGCCAGAAAAGTGACAGCGAATAGTAGACGTGTACGATTAACAACCTTCGAGCCGACAATATAACCGGCGTTGGAAAAGAAAATGGCTGACCACGACCAGCAAATGGAAGTGAGGATGGCTGCGAGAGAACCCATTTAAATTCCTTATTCTTGAATGGGGAATTGATGGATTTTATCACAGCTAGCAGTAAAGACGTAAACAGTTGACCGATTCCGCTGAAGTGTGAGTCCTGTTAAAACCAATCCAGAAGATCTCTTGCACTGATTTTCCATAAAGCTCCGAGCATTGTTGTCGTATGGGTTGCCATTATCACCTGCTCGAACGCAGCTGCTTTTACTGACTGGAGTTCCAATTTGCATAAGTCCAAGGACTACCCGACCTCGACGATTTTGATACCAGAACCTTGCTCAATGTATCCCTGCAACAGTAAGCCTTACTAATTAATTGATTAGTAGATTTTATGCATTTTTTATTGCTTTAGTTGTCGTTTCTAAGGGATAGTTATTTCGTGGTTTCGGTAATGTTTTAAGTAGGATTTGAAAAGATTATTAATACAATTGTATTCAGGTATATTATTCGAGAACGTTTATCCCAGTTACATGAAGATATCGCTACTTGCTGAGTTGCAATTACCCTCAACCTCAAGTCTTTTAGTCATCGTAAAATTATTGTATACAAAATAATTTTCTTGGATTGAAAAAATGGACAACTCTACTCAAATATTAACAAGCTCTCTTGATTCCTACAGGCTTTTCTGAATGCTTACCGAGAAGTACGCTCGAAATGCAGACCATTTTTAACTTCAGAAGAATTCATGAATGTTTTTCATCGCTTTCGAGATGAATATGCTGAGATTAAAATTAGAAGTGGCAGACGTCAATTGTCTGAAGCGCCACAATATAATATCTTTCAAATTCTCGAGGTTTCTCGTTTATAAGTACGCACCCATTCTGCTTTTCTTTGCCACCTCTTATCTCCCAAGGCGAGCCATGGTCAGGGATTGTTATTTCTTGAGTCCTTTCTGGAGTATTGCTCAAGTCGTCACCCTGCTGAATTTCCAAATTTGCCGAAATTTGATGATCCAGAAAAGTGGCAGACTTCTCGCGAGTATGATATTGGCAATGGACGAATGGATATTATCATCCAGAATCCTCAGGAAGGTTTTATCTGTGTCATTGAGAATAAAGTGTATGCATCTGAAGGTGATGATCAGTTAATGCGCTATGGAAATTGGTTGGATAAACACAATCGGGAGTTTCCATATTCAGCCTTATGCTTCCTTACAACCCGAGGAAGTGCATCTCTACCAGCTGGTAACACACCTTATTTTCGTTTATCTTATCAACAAGACATCTATGATTGGTTGGAAGACACACTACCCAAAATTCAGGCGCAAGGTGTAAATGCAGTGGTGCATCAATATCAGGCAATTATTAGCAAATTCTAGGAGTATAAATGAATAACCAAGAAATTTTAGACTTCATCGTAAAGAAAGAAAACCTTCAAATCGCTATGGAAATATCAACCCATATCGAAGATCTGAAGCGTCAAACTCATAATGATTTTTGGTTGGGCATGAATCAGGAATTAGTGAGGTTATTTGAAGAACAACGCTTGGATAAATGGACCTTTGGAAAATTTAATATGAAACGTTTGCGAACGGGTTGGCAAACAGCTTATTATTCTTTTAAAGCTCCAAAAAGGGAAAACCCGGTATCTCTTTTAGGCTTTGGAATTGGTCAAACTGGTACGGAAAATAATTATCGATTGTATTGTGGGGTAACATGCCATAATATTTCACATGCTGATTTTGTAATACTTCGCGGATTGTTGGCGTCTGAAGAACTGAACAACAGCAGTGAATGGTGGGTGGGTTGGGGGTATTTACCCATTTTTCCTTTCACGGTTGATTTTATTTTTGAAATGCATAATAATCGAAAAGAATTTATTACAAATTCCGCACAATCTTTCTGGCAAAAATTTCTCATTCTTAGACCAGAAGTAGAAAAAATTAATCATCAACTATTAGAAACAAATGAAGTTATAGAGAATTAAGAAACCACCGAAACCTTTTTGATAATAAATTAAAATGGAGAAAATGATACTTAAACTGAACGAGTTCGGCTACAACCATCACTACCCAGATTTAAAATGCTGGTAAAATTTATTCGATGTGGAATCTGGGGTTATAGAATATATTATTTTCTTAGTCAAATGTAATCTTTTAATGTTCACCTAACCTTGGTTTGATATAAAGAAAGAATATTTCCAAGATCCGACCACATATGCCCAAAAAACAATACCCCGCAATTTATGAAAAAGTTATTCCTATCGCGCTGGCAGTGATCGCCGTGTTGGTCATTGTGTTGCTTGGGGTCATCGTATACGTGCTCGCCTCATCGTAACCAGCTTAGTCTATTTTCCTCAGGAGAACTCCATTGAACCCTCTCGCGATCCTTCCCTTAATCTCTTCTATCGTCAGTTTTGTCACGGCCGGTTTCGTATTCCGACGCTATTTCAAGCGCAAAGGCACCTATTTGCTGCTGTGGGCCATTGGCATGATCTTCTACGGAATCGGTGGATTCTGCGAGGCCTTTTACGGCTTTTTTGGTTGGAACGCTTTGATCTTCCGCATGTGGTATCTGTTTGGCGCGGTGCTGGTCGCCGCCTGGTTGGGGCAGGGGACAGTCTATCTGCTGGCGCGTAAGCGCACCGCCAACATTCTGATGATTATTCTGGGGCTGGCTTCTGTGTATGCTGTCATTCGTGTCTTTGGGGCGACGATTGACCCGGCCCAAATGACCTCCAGCCTGCATACCGGCAGCGAGTTGAGCGGTCACGGCATCACTTCCAGCGGAGTGCGCACACTCACGCCCTTCTTCAACTTATACGGCACCGTCACTCTGGTAGGCGGGGCGCTGTACAGCTCATGGATCTTCTGGCGCAAACGCGTACTGCTGCATCGGGCGATCGGGAATGTTTTTATCGCTGTCGGCGCGATTCTGCCCGCTTTTGGCGGAACTTTTAGCCGCTTTGGCATTCCAGGCGCGCTGTACATCAGCGAGCTGCTAGGCGCGTGCATCATATTATTTGGTTTTATCCGCTCGACCACGCCGATGAAGGTGAGTGAATCGCCGCATCTGGCGACTGAGGATAAAGATGCGTAGAAGAAACTCGCGAGGTGATATTTTTTCCGCAGCCCAGCTGCAATTGAAAGATGGTCGTGGATAAGATCTCACTCTTTAATCGAGTCCACTTAATCGGGCCAAATACACATTGTGATTGGGTAGCCGCAAGGGCTACCCCTACATTTTCCGCTTGCGGTCCAAAGCCAGGTTTCAAGATGATTTCACATGGAGTTGCTTTCCTTGTTGAGTCTTTCTTCTCACCCGAAACCTGGTTAATAGTAATTTGCCTGTTGGGCATACGATATTTTAAGCTTTTATCCCCTGCGCCAGTTCCAAATAACGCTTCACTCGTTGGGCAATGATATCCAAACTACCTTGCCAAAACTCCTTTTGCCGGATATCGATCCCAAACCGTTGAGCTAGTTCCGCGGCCCTATTCATGCCCGTGCAGGATAAGAGATCCTTGTATTCAGGGACGAACTCAGGCCCACGCTGCTGGTAAATGGCATACAAGCCAGTGGCAAATAGCAATCCAAAGGTGTAAGGAAAGTTGTAGAACGAAAGATCAATCGAGTAATAATGCGGCTTCCAGGTCCACATGTATTTCTGCAGATAGTCCTCATCCAGACCGTCGCCGTAGGTGGCTTTTTGGGCATTGAGCATGATTTCACTCAATTCATCGGCTGAGAGTGTGCCTTGCTTTCGACGTTCGAAGACCTCTTTTTCAAATAGAAATCGTGAGTAGATATCGACCACGATCTGCGAATCATTAATCAGCATGGCGTCCAGAATGGCCAGTTCCTCTTGCGGGCTACTGGCGAGTTCTAGAGCGGCATTGGCAACGATGGTTTCACACATGATTGAAGCGGTTTCTGCCAGTGTCATCGGGGTACGCCTTTGCAGCTGAGTGCGGCCGGCTTTGTATTCACAATCGTTGTGAAAGCCATGACCCAGTTCGTGCGCAATGGTTGAGACCTGATCAAGCGAGCCATCAAAGTTGCATAATATGCGCGATTCGCCGGTGCCGGGGATACTCATGCAAAATGCGCCGCCCATCTTGCCTTCACGCTGTTCGGCATCGATCCAAAGATGGTCAAAGGCGTAGGCAGCAAAATCTGCCAGACCGCGATCAAAGCTGGCAAAATTCTTTACGATAAAATCACGCGCTTCACGAAAGCTAAAGTGCGTTTCCGTATTGCCGACCGGTGCGACCAGATTCCACCAGGGCATCTTTTCCTGCCCAAACAGGCTTGCTTTAGCCCGGAAATAATCCCGAAACATGGGGAAGGAATCCTGCATGGCCGAGAGCATAGCCTCCAATGTGCCGCGATCGATGCGGGCGGCATCCAGGGCACTGTGAAGAGCGTCTTCGCGATGGCGGCGTTGGTTAAGGGTGTTGACTGTGCCTTTGATGCCGTTCAAAGCAGCTGAAAGCGGTTCTTCCACGGTTTTCCAGGCAACCAATTCGGTTTCATAACCACGCCGCCGGACTTCTTCGTTCGGGTGAGAGCGCAGATTAATGAGCGCGGGCGCCGGTAATTTCTGTATTTTTCCATCGAGTTCAAAATCCACACTTAGCTGTGAGGTGACGATGCCATGCAGCTTTTCCCAGGCCATACCGCCGCTCAGATTCAAGTCTGAAGCCAGCGCTTCCTCAGCCTGACTCATCATATATTGGCTTTGTTCAACCGACTCCTGTAAGTTGAAAGCATGAGAAGATGCAGTACCACCCAGGTTGGTGATCTGATCCAGGCGGCCAGAAAATTGCTTCAGCCAACCCTTAAAAACCACATCCTGTTTTTCCAGCTCAACCGCCATTTGTTCAAATTGCGAAAACAGTTTTTGCGCATTTTTATTAAATGAATCGGTGGAGATAAAACTGTAAAGGTAGTTTGCTATTTTACCGGCATGCTCGATGGCGTTGTTAAGTTGGTCGAGATAAACACCGATATTTTGGTTGAGTTTCTCTGCGCTGACATTGTCTTTCAGAGACATCAGATTTTCATTAAAGTAGGTGGTCACAGCGGCTATTTGTTCGGGAATTTGCTGAAACGCCTGGGTAAATTGTGGGCTATCCAATCCTGGAAAAATATTGGATAGGTCCCAACGGGTGGGGGCATCTGTCATGGTAGACTCCTTTGAATTTTATAAAATTAATTATAGTCCTTTTAAGGTGCTGCTAATGATGGTGGCCTTCGTTTTGATTTTCCGGCCCAAAATACTTATAGATCCAGGGGAAATGCTGGTGTCGTGCTGCGACCAGCGCTGCCAGGGCGGTGGCCAAGGGGATTGAGCAGATCAATCCGATTGAGCCGACCAGGGTACGCACGATTTCTTCCGCTACAAAACTGATATTAACCAGCATAGCCGGGTTCTGGTTATTCAGCGAAAAGAGTAAAAACATAGGCAGAGAAGCGCCTGCATAGGCTAAAACAAGCGTATTGATGGTGGCAGCAACATGGTCACGACCGATATTCATGGCGCGCTGGTAGAGGTTTCCAAAATTGAGTTGGGGGTTGGCGGATTTAAGTTCAAATACAGAGGAAGCCTGGCTGATGACCAGATCGTCCAGGACACCCAGCGCTCCAATAATCATGCCCGCCAGCAGCAGTCCGCGCATGTTGATGGTTTGCGCTGAAGTCTGAACCAGAAACATGGCATTTTCATCGCCAAAACCAGTCAGACGCGTGAAGTTGATGAAGAAAGCTGAGAGAGCCCCTGTCAATATTAATGAAATAAAAATGCCAATTACAGCAGAATGAGTCTTCAAGTTCCAACCATAGACCAGATACTGGGAAATGGAAAGGAAAATGAAAGCTCCCATGATGCTCACCCAAACCGGGTTTTTCCCTGCAAGAATTTGCGGGAGTATGAAAAAAATGATCACAGCCAGGCTGAAAAGAATTCCGATAATACTGCGAACACCTTTCCAACCGCTGATCAAGACACTAAAGAAAACAAACACCAGGAATAAATAGAGAATGGAACGGTTACGCACAAAATCTGTGAAAAATGCGCGGACTTCTTGTGTATCCGGACGTTGACCAACCGTCACCAAAATCTGTTCACCTTCGCGAACTTTCACTTGATTGGAAGCAAGTTGCCGGCGGCCATAATCCACTGAAGTAATCGTACCTGCAAACTTGCCTTCCAAAATTTCAACCGTAAAGACCTGGTAAGCCTGCTCGATTGCACCAAGTGTATTTTGTCCTTCTTCGGTGATGGCAAGAACTTTTGCGCGAACAGTATCAGACCCATATGAACTGGCGTATTCTTCTTTGATGTCGATAAGAGATGATTGTTGTAGTTTGGGGGAAATAAATATGAGAATCAATATGAATGACATGACAATTAATAGAACCGGTAAAAGGTAAGAGCGTTTTTTATTTTCCATAATCCCTCAGATTTAAATGAAATGCGCAGGGATAAACCTGCGCATGAAAATATTCTGCAGCGATCGGTTAAATCATGTTTACCCACAGGAAATGCTCAAGCGTATCGATCGTCTTTTGCTTTTCCTGCAGCAAATATTTAATGACATCTCCAATTGATATGATACCAATCAATATACCATTGTTCATTACTGGCAGGTGACGCAATCTTTTATTGGTCATGACTGCCATACATTCTTCTATGCTTTGGCCCGGATCCACAAAATAAACAGGATGGATCATGAGTTCTTTAACTGGGGTCTTCATGTTAAAGCAATCGACGTCAACTTCTATGGAATATCTCGCAAAATCCCGTTCTGAAAATATACCCACCACTTGCTCATTTTCAACAACAGGCACAGCGCCAATGTTTTTGTCTTTCATGAGGGTCAAAGCAGTGCGTATTTCATCGTCAGGATGTGTTGACCAGATCTCATCACCTTTCGCAGACATTAGATCACGTACAGTAGTCATTTTGATTCCTTTCCTAAACGGTTGATACACACATATAATAGATTATCTTTGTTTGAATCAAGAATGTCAAGTGGGGCGTGAAAGGAAATTCAAGGAAAGACGGGAAGCTCACAAAAAGAAAAAAGAGACGTCTTTGTTTAGACAAACCTCTTGGAATTTATCACCAAACGATTAATATTGTTGCAAAGTCAAGTTGTTCGAAGTTTTGATGAGAAGCCATTGGATTTATCATGTTTTGGAGGTTCTCTATGAAAAACATTTTCCTTTTTGCAGGAGATCTTTTTTTAATCATATTGTTAATAAGTGCCTGTACCCCGGTCAATAACCCGACAACTATTCCATCTCAAGCTACTTATACAGACCCATTTACATACTGCGCAGCTGTAAAAACTGTTGACAAACCCGACGAGCGTTACACAGGGGAGGCAATTCCGGAAGAAGTTATCCAGGGCTATTTGCAAGCCGCCGGCTTGAAAAACACCACCGAACCTGAGGATATGTTGAAAGCCTCTACCTTTTGGCGCTGCATGGACGGTCAGGTGATGGTTTGTAACGCGGGAGCGAACCTTCCGTGTGAGGCCAAAGCCAACAGCGATAAGACCCCAACTCACGCTATGAGTGATTACTGCAAAGATAATCCGGAAGTCGATTTTATTCCGATGGCAGTGACTGGTCACGATACGATCTACGACTGGAGCTGCGAGCAAGGAGTAGCAAAGGTTGGTGAGCAGATCAGCAAGGTGGATGCGGCCGGATTCATCGCTAATATCTGGTATGCGCTGCCAGCCGGAAAATAAGGCCATTCATTTTTAGAAGAGAAAAATGGAAAAATCCAAACCGGACATCAAATACAAGTCTGTAAATCCTGCTGCATGGATTTACTATTTTGCATGCGTCCTTCTGTTTCCAGCGATTCTAGTTGGTTATGTGCTCTGGATTGTCAAGCTCTTCGCTGCGCGACAATCCGGAGTTTCAGGGACAGCGCAAGGCCCACTCTATGCACGCTGGTTTAAGCACCGGCTTGGAACTCGGCACGATGAAACAGCATACCGCTTGTTAATGGTGCTTCCCAGCGTCTCACCGCTGGAGGTACAGTTTGTATTTGGGCCAATGTTGATTGCCAGTCGTGTGAGTGGTTATGAGCCCCCAACTTTCAGGTATCCTTTCGAGGGAGAGGTTTCTCTTCAAAACCAGGCAGGTGCCCGCCAGATATTTTACGATTTGGCTGTGGACAAATACCTCACCAGCATTACACAGTTTGTAGTATTGGGGGCAGGCTTTGATACGCGTGCCTTGCGTTTGTAAGAGCTTCACTTCAGGCAGGTGGCGAACCGCTCAAGTTCGGCATAGATAGCAATCCCCCGGTAAAAGAGCGTTTGGAAGAGATGCTCCACTCTTGCGGGCTTTCACTCGTTGAGCAACACATTGTTGGTCAGGAGACAGATGGCAAACGTGCCTTGGGCGGCTTTGCGATTGCGGTGGTAAAGCAGCCATCAACCGGGTCATCGGGTTTTGAGGCAAATATTATCTGGAAACTGATTTCTGCAAATAATCTTTACCGGCTTGCGACAAACCCAGGCGATCGATTTCCCCGGCCAGCATTTCCGAAGTTCCATAGCCTGCCAGATAGCCATTGACCCGCGCTACGGCGCTTGAATTCACAAAATCGGTAAGATCGGGGTAAATTTGAAGATATTCCGCTGCGAGCGGGCTGTTGCGTAATTGATACTTTTGATGATAGTCTTCTGCCCAGGTAAAGTTTTGATAAGGCGCGATTTCAGTAACGATTTCTTTGCCGAGTTTGGTTGCCAGTGCCATTTTTGATTCTTCTGCAAGCTTTCTTTGCTCTTGATCGTGATAAAAAACGATCGCACGATATTGGCTTGAACCATAGTTGCTGGTGGGTTGGTGATTCTGCCAGAAAATATCCAGCAATTCTGAATAGCTTATTTGAGTGGGATCGTAATCCAGCTGAATGGTTTCTGCGTGATTTCCTAAATTTGTGTAGGTGGGGTTGCTCATATCTCCGCCGGCATAACCAACCCGGGTACGAATAACGCCTTTAATACTCCCGAACCGGGAGTCTGAACCCCAAAATCAGCCGAGGGAAAAGGTTGCGGTTTTGAATTGGTGGGGGGCTTCCTGGTCGATCAGAGGAATGGATGGTTCCTTGGCTTCATTAAGATGAAGTGGAGTGGCTGTGGTGTCAGCAGATGCTTTTTTGGAGGTGTTTAAAGCGGTAAGAATTATAGCTAGCAACAACCCTACCAATAGAAACAGGAAGATAAGGGTATTTCTGTTTTTCACAATCAATTTGTTTTTCCTTGCTTACCATTTTTTTGAATCCACGTCTGGGACATGGAAAGGATCCAATTTGTAGGTTAGTTTAGATAGTATAACACTATCGGCTCCCGCTTGATTTGAAGCAAGACACGATCCCTGTGCATATGAAAGTAAGGGTTGATTCACCAGCCCCATAAAACAACCCCATGAATAGCCATAGGTTGAGACCACTTTCCTGGAAGAAAAGTTTTCATAACCTGATTAGGAATTTTTCTAGAGCTTAATAATCACAGCAGTGCATTCTTTCAATCTGGGGTCAAAAAAGGTATTGTATTGCTGTTATTTTATTGAGATTTGTAATTGCGCGCGGTTGGAACAACGGCTAACCCCATCAAATTGGAATTAGCGAATATAATGGGCGTTGTGAAGGTTGGAGCAAGCATCACAATGCAAAATAACAAACAAAAAGCTGTAAAAACAGAATACGAACAGGCTACCGTCTCCGCGAAATTGGACGTGCTGGATAACTGGATGGGCAAAATAGATGGACATAATTACGATCTGGCCTACAAGATCTTCAGCCAGTTTGATGCCATCAACCAACAAATTATCGCGGAAAGCGGCATTCAAAAGACGCCCGCCGCGTACCAGGTGCAGTGGGACTATCTTCAGGAAAAACTGAGAAAGGATGCCGTCCTCATCTTGCGTGCGTTGGGCGGGGTAGATGCGTTTAAGAAACTGCGTGACGAGAAGAAACACCCTGAATCAGCCTGGTGGTGGTACCTGGATGACTACCTTAGCCGGCAGCAACGAAAAAACATCAAGAAAACTGGTATCATTTTTGCCAGTGTAATGGCTGTATTAGTGGCGATAGTGGCAGCTTACCAATTTTTCCTGGCCCCTCCGCCGGAGGTGCGTGAACGCATTCGTCATGAATTCGCTGCTTCCCGCCATATGGAGAATGGGGAATTTCCGGCAGCCTTGCAGGAGCTGGATCTGGCTCTGGCGCTTGACGCCCAAAACTATCAGAATTGGACCCAAAAAGGCGTCATCAATTTAAAACTAGGGGATAAAACAGCTGCTGAACAGGCATTCGTTCAGGCAGAAGCAACAGCCGAATCACTTGAATTTTATTACCTGGAGCGGGCTCAAGATGAATTATTTCTGCGCATGAATGAAGCCGGCTTGCAGGATGCCCAAAACGCAATAAAAGCGAATCCAAATTCAGCGCGGGCCTACTTATTGGTAGGGCAGGCCCATGAACAAATGGGTAAAACCAAAGAGGCTTATGCGGCCTATGAAAGCGCCTCATTCCTGGCGGAAACTCAGGATGATGTCGAGCTAATGGCCACTGTGCGTGTGCGGATGGGCATGCTCATGCAGTCTTTCTCGCTCTCCAGCCCGCAGCCGTAGTTGAGAGGGTGGCGAACCTTTCGATAGACTGCTTTGCATCTAGTATTATGCGGCCGCATTCGTATCTTTTCATAAATCAGGGAAAGAGTGTTTTTAGGCGTGCGATCGTACGTCCAAAAACACTCTTCAACCCTTTAATATTACAAGAATACCTTCATTCCCTACGGTGTTACCGTCGCTTGCAGAGTCACCAGGTCGATCAGTGCCAGATTGATGATTCTTTCGGCATTAAAAGATGAAATCTTAACCACATAGGGCGAGAGTGACCATTTGGCATAATAGTTTTTATCATTTTCATCCTGTTTGCCAATCACCAATTCAGCCACTTTCGCTTCACCATTTTCACTGAAATGAAGTGTGACTCTGGCAGCTGGATTTTGCAACCCGTACTGTTCTTCGAGTTGGGTGGAGACAGGCATCACCATGCGCAAATTGGTAAAGGCGGTCAGGTAACTGCTCCATTTGGACTGATCAAGTGGTCCGTCTGCGACCGGGTCGGTAAATTGCCAGTTGTTATCTGTACCACGCGTAAATTGAAAATCTCCGTTAGCACTGGTAACTTCGATTTGGTTAACCAGGTTGGCATCCAGTTGAATGTAGGATGTATTGATCCAGTTTGAGATCTGCGCACTGGCGGTAGTGGCTGAGATAGCGTTGGTCAGATAGACAGCGTCTTGGGTGGATAAGCGCACATGCACATTGCTGGGAGCTGGGGAAGAACCCAGATAAATAGTGGTTTCGCCGCCGCTCGTTTCCAGAGTGATTTTACGCTGGTACTTGTCTTCTGCTACTTCAAGGCGGCTATGACTGGCTTTGGTACTGGCAACCAGACGTCCGCTTTGTATATTTTGCAAACCCTCAATCAGGGTAGTTACGTTTTGGTCTAAAACCGGAAAATTGGTACTATCCGCCAAAACCCAAGTGCCATCAAGTTTTTGCAGCTTTACGCTGTTGTTATTATTGTCGTTTATCTCAATTGCAGTAATTTGATTCACATCCAGGTTGCCTAATAATGCTTCGCTGCTGGCTTTACGTGGCTGTTTATTCCAAAAGACGAACGCTGAAAGGAGTAATTGCAAAATTACCAGGCCAATCAATATCTTTTGAGTCTTATTCATGACTATCCTCCTGAATGTCGATTCGATCTGGTTGTATCGGAGAGTCATCCGGTAAAAAGAGCGGTTTAACTTTTTTCCGCTCAAACTGCCAGTAGATATAGACAGCCAGTAGCAGGAGAACACTGATGCTGTAGAGCCCAATTTCCCAGCCAGTTTTCTGTTGTTCAGTTAAATTAGTCAGCACTCTGGTCGATTTTCCACGGGCGCGAATGGAAAGCAGATCGGTATCCTCTACTGACCAATCAACTGCATTTTGCAATAAAAGCAGGTTGTTGACAGTATAATCCTGGGTCAGACGTGCGGATAGTTGTAAAGGAAAATCATCCATGAAGGTCGCGCTGCTGAAGACAATCAGGCGGGCGTTTTGATTGGATTGATCAATGGTTGTGGTGGAGACTGGTTGCGAGGTGGTTGTACCATCCGAGTTGCCGGTTTCGGCCGCAGGAATCGGTTTATTCGCAAAATAACTGTCAAAGCGTCCCTTGACCAACACCCCAAGTGCGTATGATCTGAAATCCTTTCCACTTTCAAAACCTGTGTCAGGGTAGGTTTCAAAATCTGGTTGAATATTGGTGTTGCTGGTCAACCAGGATTGCGG
This sequence comes from Chloroflexi bacterium 44-23, assembly GCA_001899005.1. Lineage (GTDB taxonomy): Bacteria > Chloroflexota > Anaerolineae > Anaerolineales > Anaerolineaceae > UBA6170. The sequence goes on along the minus strand of MKUW01000028.1, from coordinate 256,292 downwards.
ACTGGAGGAAAGCAGCACGCTCGTTTCGCGCTGTTGATTTTTCAATTCGTCCAATGTGATCGGGGAAGCCCAATTCATACTGACTGCCGGCAAATCCGCGACGATCATGCTGTCCGCATTCATACCATTCCGGCGCACATCCACAAAGAAAGGATATTGAACCGCTTGTATTTCCTGTACCTTGGTTCCACCCAGATCGCGGGAAACAACGACCGGGAAGGCCGCATTTTGTTTGTCCATAATCAATTCAGAAGGAATATTGATGCCATAACTATCAAGCAGAGCATTCAAACCAGTCTGAATGGGCGTCAGGGTGATGGAGCCGCTCATCTGATCGGCATCCAATTTATACGGGCTGATGGCAATGATGACAGCTCCGCCGCGCATTAAGTATTGATCGACTGCATATTGCTCCACCTCGGTCAGGTTTTGAGGAGCCAGCACGACCAGAACATCAATGTTATCGGCTACTTTCCCGCTTGCCAGATCCACCTGTTGAATTTCATAATTCTCCTGCAGCTGTTGGCCGATCATCTGATAAGATGAAATCGGTTGCTGCATGTTGCCAAACATGTCTTGAGTGGGAGTTTGGGGTGGTATCCAGATCCCCGCTACTTTTAGAAAGCCACTGGTTGTGCGTTTGAGTGCTGATTCAATTGATGTGCGAATTTCAGCTTCATTGGCGCTGGTGGGCGGATAGACGACTTCCGTTTTGTCTCCATTTTGCAGTAAAAGGTGAAAGAAATACGAGTCGTTTGAAAAGAGCGCGACCGGATACGGTTGAATTCCATTTTCTTCGATCAACTGCTGGCGGGTAACCGCAGCACCGGGAGCATCTGGATCTATGATCTCAAATACAAAATTGCCCTTGGCCTGTTCCTGGATATTGTTGGCAACGGCAATGACTTGATTGGCAATTTCAATTTCATTTTCAGGCAATAAGGATTGAGATATGAAAAGTGTAAGTTTTACCGGCTGTTCGACGGCCGCCAGAACAGCATCAATGCTTTGGAATCCGTACACTACTTTTTTGATGGCAGACGTGAGACTATATTCCAGGTTTTTAAGTTGCACATCCACCCCGGTTGATGTGCTGGTGACATTGATCAGATCTTGCAATCCAAGGACGACCGATTGATCGCCATATCGGACCAGAATGTCAAAATAAGCATTCACAATTGAAGATTCATTGCGGCCAGCAATCTGAAAGGGTGTTGGGCTGATTCCGTAGGTTTGATTGGCTTCTATTTCCACTTCTGCATCTTCAAGCGGATCGATGACTTCGCTGGTAATTTTACCGTTGGAGGCGATTTCATATTCGCGTAGCATGTCACCAATCTGTGGTATGAGAGGCGTCAATAAAGGGTGTGTTTTTTGACTGATATAAGCGCGAATGAGTAGGGGTTCTTGTAAATTTTTAACCAGATCTTTGGTTGTGTCAGAAATGGTGAACTCTTTCTGCGCAGTTAGATCTACTCGCAAGCCATTCAAAGGATAGAGCCAGATATTGAGCAAAATCAGGTTTAACATAACCAGCGAGATGGAGCGCATTTGGTTTAAGCGGTAAGCTTTTTGTAATTTGCTCCAGCGCTGAGAATCAATGGCGAGCATGTTAAGGGATAAAAAGATGGCAGCCAGTGATCCGTAATAGACTAAATCACGCAAGTCAATTACTCCGCGCTCAATGCTTTCAAAACGGCTGCCCGTTCCGAGCGACCGCAAAATAACCGCGCCTGTGCCACCCAAGATGGATGTAACCGCCTCGGCACCGATCAGGTAGAACAAACCACCGACCAGAACTGAAACGATCAATGCAACAATTTGGTTATCAGTGCGGGAAGAGATGAAGAGACCAATGGCGGCATATGCGGCAGCCATTAAAATGCTGGCCAGGTATCCACCAACAACCGGGCCCCAATCGAGATTGCCAAGCAGGGAGACCATGATTGGCAATGGCAAAGTCAACAAAAGTGCAATGGAAATCATGCCCATCACGGCCAGGAATTTGCCGAGCACAAGCTGTAAGTGGCTGGTTGGCAGGGTTAATAAAACTTCCAGCGTGCCACTGTGCTGCTCCTCGCTCCATTGGCGCATGGTCAATGCTGCGATCAGGAAAATGAGTAGGACGGGCATCCACTGGAACATGGGACGCACATCTGCGATGCCACGCCCGAAAAAGCGTTCAATCGTAAAAAAGATAAAGAGAATCGAAAACAGGAAGGTCCCCAGGAAGATCATGGCTAAAAGCGAGCCAAAATAGCCTCTCATCTCTTTTTTCGTTATTGCAATAATTTGTCTCATAGATCACCTTAAGCAGCGATGGCTAACTCATTAAAAACATTTTCTAGCGTGCGAACATCCCGTTTTAATTCACGCACCGGCCACTCTTTCTCGGCTGCCAGGCGGTAAATTTGGGGGGTAAGATCGCTGTTGGATTTGCCTTCGATATAGTATGTACATACATTTTCAAAATTGAGTTGTTTGCTAACTTTGACAACTCCCTTTAATTTCTTGAGATCTTGTTCAGCACCTTGAACATCTTCTTCCAGCACCAGGATGGCATTGTTGGTGTTAGAAATGGCCTCAAGCGAGGAATCCGTCTTAATCTTCCCATTCATAATGATAATTACACGGTCACAGACGGCTTCAACTTCCGAGAGGATATGTGTGGAAAAGAGCACGGTGGAGTGTTTGCTGATGCGCTTGATTAATTGGCGAATCTCGACGATTTGAGTGGGGTCAAGCCCGACGGTGGGCTCATCTAAGATAAGTATTTCAGGTTTATGAATGATGGCCTGCGCTAAGCCTACCCGTTGGCGCATGCCCTTGCTCAACTGGCCGATTTTGCGGGTTAATACATCTTCAATTTTGACTGCCCGAACGGCAGCTCTGATCGACTCAAGCTGGTTCTCAGGTGGAATCTGGCGCAGGTCACACATCATTTGCAAATATTCCTGCACAATTAGCTCGGGGTAAAGCGGGGCGTTTTCAGGCAGGTAACCGATCCGCTTCTGGATGATTTCGACATTGTTGATTATGTCCTGGTCCTCGACCATCACAGTGCCTGAATCTGGCTGTAAATAACCGGTAATGATCTTGATTAATGTTGTTTTTCCAGCGCCATTGGGGCCGAGAATTCCGACGATCTCCCCTTTTTGAATATTAAGTGAAACTGAATCCAAAGCCCGGATGTTGCCATAGGTTTTTGAAACATTGGAAACAACAATCATTGAGCCCTCCTGGAGATTGAGATTTATCGTGATCGGTTAATACTTTACACCTTAATTGAAAAAATGGCCATTAGAGTTATATTAAAAGATAGCTGCCGGCTGACAGCTGACAGGAAAAGATAGGCATAAGAGCGTGATTGGCCCGTAAGGGATGTGATCAGAGGAGAGGTTGTGTGGGAGATGTGTTTTTTCTTGAGGAAGAAGTTATAACCGCACGTACGATCGAAAGGATCGACCTTTCCTGTTGTCCCTTGGAATAGCCATTGGTGGTTAGGGCACGGTATGCCGAGCCCCTACATTAGATATTTTGGGACTTTGAAAATTATGACCTTTATCGATTTAATTCGGACAGATTCCTTCACGGATTTCATTGTCAACAGGGAGATTTTTTGACATTTCACGCACAAAAAAACTGGCGGATTGTTCAGCCAGTTTTGATTGAACGTATGTGTCTCATGATCAACTTGTGTAGCGTTTGATCAAGTTATGCCGGCGAATTACTCCGCGCATAAGGAAAACAACTCCCAATAAGACGATGGCAGCGATTAATGCGGTCGTGTGAACCAGTGCATTGCCAGTCTTGTTTTGATTGATACCGTAAATGGCCCAAACCAGCACCAATGGGTAGGCGATCTCCTGCCTGCGCCAGGTCATCATAATACCTAAGACGACTGCGATTACAATCATAGCCACAGTCCAGATTTCAGCGGAAATGCCAAAACCATTCCAGCCGAGGTCAATCAAGACGGAAGATACATTGGCGATGGTAGCAACGGATATCCAGCCCAGGTAGATGCCAAAGGGCACATCCACCAGCCAACGTTCCTTGGGGCTGACAGACTTGATGCCAATTTCGAGGCGAGTGTAAATTACCAGCAAGGAAACCAGCAGCACCAGCATGATGGCGAGTGAGAGTGCAAACTGGAGGTAGTGCCAGGCAAAGATCCAGGCTGCATTCGCTAAATTGGCGATGATAAACCAGGGGCCGATACGATCGATGCGTTTATTGTCCTTTTGACCGGGTAATATTTGGTAAACCGCAAAAACAGTTAAGACCAGATATATGACACCCCAAATGGCAAAGACATATCCGGCAGGGGTAAAGAGGGCATTGAAACTATCACTGATTTCACCTGTCAGCTTATTATTTATCGGCAGCGTGTTGGCCAGTCCGTTGACGGTGATGGTCAACAGCAAAGTCAGCAGGTTTAATATGCGTGTAATTTTCATTCTTGCTCCTATTTATTTACTCTTTGGAATCCAGGGAATAAATGCATTTGTTGTTTGCATGTACTCTTTATAGCCAGGCTTCTTTTCAGCCAATGTACGTTCCAGCATGGCTACACCTGAGACCTTGATCAGGAAGAAAGTCATAATCAGCGGCGAAAAAATGGTTAAGAAACCGAAGGGAACTGCCGCAGCAATCAGGTAAAAACCCCACCATTCGGTAGCATCCCCGAAGTAATTGGGATGACGGGTATATTTCCAAACCCCGGTTTTTAAAACCTTGCCTTTGTTGGCAGCATTCTTTTTGAATTGAGTCAGCTGGATATCACCAACTGCTTCAAAGAAGAAGCCAATCACGAAAAGCAGCAACCCGAAATAATCAAGGAAACCCAAATTGCGAGGGGTGCTGGAATATTGAGCGATGACCAATGGGGTAGAAATGATGAATATTAAAGTGCCTTGCAGCATAAATGTTTGTAAATAACTGAACCACCAGAATTTCTTTCCATATTTTCTGCGGAATTCCTGATAGCGGAAATCTTCCGGCTTACCTACATTACGACGAAATAGATGTAGAAATAGACGCAGCCCCCAGAGGGTGACGATGATGTTCAATAGCCAATGGCGGGGTAAAGCTTCGTTTGGTGATACGAAGAAGGCAACCCAATTGACAATTACATATCCGAGTCCCCAAAAAATATCGACGATGCCGGCATCTTTTAAGACAAGACTCAATAACCATAAGAGGGTCATAATACCCCAAATTACCAATGCAGTTATTTCTAATAATCCCCAAAAGCTCATGAATTACTCTCCTTCTCATTTGAACTAAATCCTGGAATATGGGCGACAGCTTCTTTCACCCTATTTTTAATTTGATCGAGCCGTGATTCAAGCAGTGGTTTCTGAATGTATTCTTGAATGCTGGCTATACAAACCGTGCCCGGGCCAACGTGTGCACCAATCGCCGGAGTAACCATGCTGATTAATGGGGTCACATTTGGCCAGATTAACTGGATGTCATTCTTGACATGATCTGCCAGTTCGGGAGCGTTGGCATGAATAATGCCAACCATTTCGGCCGGGCCAAGCTCTTTCGCAATTTCTAATAAGCGTTGGTAAGCTTTGCGGCGGGTACGAACCATCTCTAAGCCCGAGTTACCATTATTCATTTTCGTAATCGGTTTTATATCCAACAAGCTGACAATGCCGTGCTGGGCGGCAGATAGTCTGCCCCCACGCCGCAGATATTCAAGTGTATCCAGCTTGGCAAATGCATTCGTTAGTGGTTTTTTCTCGAGAATTGCGTTTGCAACTGTATCAAGATCCGCGCCATCGTTTGCCAGTTTTGCGCCAACCAATGCCAGTAACCCCAGCCCCATTGAGAGTTGACCGGAATCAATTACCTTCACAGGAATTGTTGTGAAATTATCCGCCGCGATTTGGGCCACATTGGCAATATTACTCAAAGATTGAGAAATATGAATGGAAATAATTCCTGTAGCTCCAGCGTCAACGGCTCTCTGATACGTTTCAATAAAGGTGCCCATCCCCGGTGCAGACGTCGTTGGTAAAGGGTTGGATGCCGGCAATTGTTGAAAAAACTCTTCCCGCGATAATTCGACACCATCGAGAAAACTTTGACCATTCATGTTGATGTAACATGGAATGACATAAATGTTATTCGAAATTACGTCTGCCTCGGGCAGGTCACAGGTACTATCGGTTACTATGATGATTTTTTCCATAAATTTCAGCGGCATTCTTTCTATAGTATATTTCTAAATTATAAAAAGATTTCTTCTAATTTGAGAAACTGTGTATAATGTTTGTATAGCCATGATCTGAAATGATGACAGACCGAAATGGCAACCCCGTTGAGCACTTTTTTAGTTTGTTTGTGGTGGAATTATCCATGAATTTTCCCCCATTTGGCGGAATTATTCCATTGTTTGAATTACCCCAGTCTATTGGACTTCCTATAAAATTCCATCTTCGTTCTTTTTCGAAGGTGAAGTCGTCTGGTATTGCGAAACAATGCCGCCGCCGTCTGACCGTTGAGTTTGGCTGTGGTGAATCTCTGCCAGGTTAATCTCTTCAACGGCCGGAGTGAGAATGGGCAGGATCAACATTTGGCCAATTGCATCACCTTTGTTGATGATCAACTCATTGGAGGAGGGGTTGACTACTTTGATCAGGATCTCGCCCTGATAACCGGCATCTACAACGCCCGCACCCAAGAGGTGGTTACTAGCGCCTTTTGGCTTGAGCAAACCGACGAATCCCGATTCGATTTCAATTGTGATACCGGTTGGGACGATGGCGTGCGAGTGCGCTGGGATGGTCATGGCTGCTACGGAGTAGAAATCCAGACCGGCATCCTGAGGATGCTTGCGGGTTGGCAATTTGGCCTCTTCTGATAATTTGGCGACTTTGATGGTCTGCATAATTGACTCCTGATTTAATTTTACCCGCAATTGATGAAATACGTTCGTTTTGGATGTGCTGATCCGCACCCCTACGTCTCCAACCGGATGCCGAGGCGAAGGCCTTGCACTTCCTCTCCGGTCTCAGTTAAACCCGAATCTAAGCTAGCAACATGGCTTCCTGTCGGAATGCTGTCAAATATCCCGTGTGGTACTTCTTCCGCAATCTCAACTTCTGTCGTAATCCCCCCTCCTCTGTCCCTGGTCTCCGGTCGGTACTACGCGCTATAGATTCTTGGAACCCGCGCATTGATCTGGCAGGTGATTTCGTATGTGATTGTCCCCAACTTTTCGGCCCATTCATCACAACTGATTTCTTCGCCGCCATCGTTTCCCATCAAGGTAACCTGATCTCCTACCTTGACATTTGTGCGTGGACCCAAATTAACCATGCTCTGGTCCATGCACACCCGGCCGACGATGGGGTATGAGTGCCCACCGATCAAAACCCGCCCCATATTGGAAAACCGGCGGTTAAAGCCATCGGCATATCCAACCGGAATGGTCGCAATCCAGGTATCTTCGGTTGCTATCCAGGTGCGTCCGTAACCGATGCTGGTGCCTTTGCTTACATATTTTATAAAGGACACGCGCGTATAAAAACTGAGACCTGGTTTGAGCGCGATGGTGCGTGGCGTGCTGATATCGGGATAGTAGCCATAGATCATTATTCCTGGGCGCACCATATCCATCCAGCTATCGGGATGGCCGAGGATTCCTCCTGAATTCGCACAGTGTACCAGTGGGATTTTGTGCCCCAGTACAGCTTCAATACTCGCAGCTACTTCTTTAAAAAGAAGTAATTGTGAATTTGTATAGGTAGGATCAGCCAGATCGCTAACGGGCAGGTGGGTATAGACGCCTTCCAGCATCAGATTTGGACAATTCTCAACGAGATACTTGGCAAACGCGGCTGCGTCTTGCGGCGGCACACCAATCCGTCCCATTCCTGTGTCAACTTTCAGGTGAATAGCGGGTTTTACCCCAATTTGTGTGCATAGGGTATCCAATTGCTGGGCATTGGCCTGATCACAAATAGTGAGGGTAATTTGATTTTCGAGAGCTGCCTGCATTTCTTCCGGAAATGCAGGAGAGAATTTCAAGATAGGCAGTTTAATACCGGCTTGACGCAATTCAATACCTTCCGGCACAGTGGCGACTCCAAGATAATTTACACCGATGGCCTGTGCCATGCGTGCCACAGACAGAGCGCCATGACCATAGGCATTGGCTTTAACTGCAATGAGAATTTTGCGCTGATCACCTACCTGTCGACGGATGGCAAGAATATTATCCCGTATATTATTAAGGTGAACTCTGACATGGGTTTGATAGAGCATGGAAACTTACTTTCTTACAGTGACCTTACGCACGTATTTTGAGGTGTTGGCTGCCAACAAAGCTGCATAACCGGGGATAAATGAAATTTCCTGCCCGAGTGCAATCTTTTGAGTGGCATCCTCGACATCTAAGATGAGATGATCGCTGCTGCCACCCAGGATGATAATCCCAGAATCCTCAGGCTGCAAGTTATCAATGACAACATCCTGGCGGCCGATATTACAGATGGCACGCTGGCGATATCCGCGGTCGACGAACTGCGGGGTGCCCCCAAAGGCATCCTGACCCTGCAACCCGATTGGAATTGAGGGCTTTCGTTCCAGTTCGACAACCTCAGCCACAATTTTGAAAGTATCTTGTTGAGTTCCTGGCCATGGCGATCGGTCGATGACGCTGCACCCCAGTAAAATTGTTTCTCCGATGCGCAATTGATTAATTTCCGGTGGCATATCGCCGTTCAATACCAACGGTAAATTAGCGCTGTTACCGCCACTTAGCACCGGCAGTCGCAAACCTGTTTCCCGGCGGCATAGTTCGCGCAAATCCACCAATAACTGCATCTTTTCATGAGTTGGGATGACCCCCCCATAGCACATCAGGTTGCAACCAAGACCAATAATCTCAATAGCTGGCAGATGGCTTACTTCTTTTAGAATCGGGATGACACGATCCGGCCAGACGCCTTCCCGAAGGTCTCCGAGGTCGACCATGAGTATGATTTTGTGTTGCCGTTGAAGGGCCGTTGCGGCCAGCGAAAGCTGCTTGATTGTCTCCATGGAAGAATTCAATGAAATATCGGCCAATTCCACCACGCTTTGCACCTGATTGATGGAGGGGATGCGTAAGAGCATCAAAGGGATGCCTGTCTCAAGCTTGCGTAGGGCTTGTAAATTCTCAAGCCTGGAATCAGCCAAGCAGTCAACACGTGCATTGATAAAAGCATTGACTACCCCTTTATGGGCTGTGACTACTTTGGTAACACCAGCCACTTCAATCCCCTTTTCATGGCAGAGATTGATGATATGTGTTGCATTCTCTTCAATTTTGCGCAGATTAATTTCTAGACGAGGGGTACGAAACTTCACACGACCTCCATTTCAGCTTTCTGTTGAAAGGTTGCTTTGACTGCCTGCGGATGTGTTTGAGCCAGCGTACCAAGTGCAGAAAAGAGATAATCCGTATCCATCCAAATTGCTGCTGTGGGTGGAGGCAGCAAAAACTTGCCAGCACCTGTGCAAATTGACCTTAATATTTCTTCTCCCCCAGCAATTCGAGTTAACGCCCCGCCGGTGCCAATCACCCATTGGACTGCTGAGAGATCCTTTCCTTTCAGAATTTGTTTTTTCCCGCTGGGTGTGTATTGATCATAAATCTGCCCCGCATGGCGGCGAATGGCAATTTCAACAGCCGCACTGCACAGCCATTGTGTCAGCTGTGTTTCTTCGGGATCATGGGGAATAGGTTGCAGATGAGCTAATTCGCTCTGCCACCTGAAATCCTGTTTCAACGCCACGATGTTTTTGGCATTGACATAAACACCAAGATCTCCTTCAACAGTTCGTTTGGCATAAGGCTCCGGTTCAATTTGTTTGGACATCCACTCGCTGCTGCCATTGGTGACGCTATGCACATCTGTGGTTGCACCACCGACATCAATTACCAAACAATCCCCCAGGACCTCAGCAAATAGTTCTGCTGAATTTAAAACCGCGGCCGGGGTGGGTAGGATTTGAAAGTCAGTCAGCTCAGCTATATGCTGCATTCCAGGTGCATGAATGATGTGCTGGTTGAAGACCTCATGAATGACTTTTCGCAGGGGTGTGATATTGAGGACATCTACAACTGGAAAGACATTATCAGCCAGAAGCAGTTGCATGCTTGAATTTTCAAAAATTTTGCGAATGTGCGGACGAATGATTGAGTTACCCGCGTAAACGATCGGAATATTAAGATCTAGCGATTTAAGCAGCTCCGCATTCTGCAAAACAATATGCTTCTCACCATATTCCACCCCGCCGGCCAGCAGAATGATATTTGGCTTCAGACTGCGAATCTCATCCAGGTCAACTTGATCCAGCAAACCGGCAGTGACTTTTTTGACAATTGCACCGGCCCCCAATGCCGCTTCCCGAGCTGCTCTGGCTGTCATGCTGGTGGTTAAGCCATGCACTGTCATGCGCAAGCCGCCTGCAGCGGAGCTATTGACGTAAATGAGCGGCTTTGCCATGCTTTTGCCAAAGCGACTTTCCAGGTTTGCAATGGCAGCATTTACTCCCACAGTCACATCACCGAGAGCGATGGAGGTTGCAGAAAAACCCTGAGCCTGGTGCCTGAAATAGCCTTCTTTTTCCAATGTGAAGGCATTCACCTTGGTAATAGTAGAACCGATCTCGACCGTTAAAAAATGGGAATGGTTAGACAATTCACTTCCTGTCATTATTTTTAGGATGGTTTGATGCATGTTGATGTGATTTGGATTTCTGTCCGGCAGACCTGGGATATGGTGTGGCACGTAGTACCCTCCAAGCCATACCACACCATAGAAGTTATCAATCCAAACCGGATATGAAGAACGATTCTTTTTGTAAACGACGACTTTTACCAGTCTGTGTCAGTATAACTGGCTTAATCGATCATACCACGGCTTTTTAGTACTTTGACCATGGCATTGACCACCTGAATACCTTTGGTGCCACGCCCAAAGGTGGCATCCAGCCCGGTTTCAGCGGCCATTTCGCGGTTCACCTGGGTGCCGCCTGCGATCAGGATAATCTTATCCCGAATTCCTTTTTCAACGCATAGATCCGCCAGCTTTTTCATTTGTAAGCGGTGGGTATCATTATGGCTGATGATGGTAGAAATCAAAATTGCCTGAGAACCTGTTTCAATGGCAGCATCCACCAGCTTGTTGATGGGAACAGAAGTTCCCAGATAGGTATATTTAACGCCGTATTTCTCAATTCCTCCATGCTTGATATCCAGAATTTCTCGCAAACCAACACTATGTTCATCTTCACCAACCGTCGCTGCGACCACTTTAAGCCCAATTTTCTTGGCTACTGACCGTAATTCCTCTTCCGGTAGGATTATTTCTTTTTCAGGCACTTTCAGGCTGCTGGCGGCGATATCAAACGTGACTTTTCCCTTCACTTCCATAAAACAGCCTTCTGCCGGGTGCATCACCTGAATGTTGATGACCTGGGGATCTTCCAGCCCTAACTTTTTTGCCATCTCAATTCCATAGGCAGCGGCATATTCTTCGGATAAAGGCACAAAAAATTGAGTCAAAATAGTGCCGTCACCGGCCCATTCCACTTCGGGTTTTACCAGGCCACCTTTGCGATAGGGGTATGTTTGTTCCAGGCGTGCATCGGCGCTATCTTGCGGATCGAGCTCATCGATGTAGACAATCTTTTCAGGATCACATAAGGTGCATCCGCCAATCGGGTCACAGGCTTTTTCTACGCCCGCCGGTAGATGATTGATTCCAAAGTGATCACAAACCGGGGCAAAATAATCGGCATCTCGCTCGATGATCGTATCAGCAGCGACTCCGCCTTTACCATCACGGGCAATCCCGTCTTCATTGCGCTGTGGGTATTTCCCGGAATCAACAAAAAAAGCCTGCTCGACAGCCGCGAAGTAGCCGCCGGTTTCCAGTACTTCCTCAAGAAAAATCACTGCCCGTTCTTTAATGTCGCGTACCATATCTCCCAATGGCCCGGCGTGGTTGATAGTCAACAGTTCTTTAATTCCATCCAAAGCCGACCAGGTTTGTTTTACTGTTTGAATTCCGCGAATATTGTTGTAATGCCAGGGAACATTGCGGCCTTCATCCGGCGTGATTGTGCTCTGAACATCAGCACTGGTCAACATCGAAATGAGGGTATCAATGGTATGCGTTCGAATGGCTTCTTCGATATCAGCTTCGATATAACGCGTGTTTTGTTGGGCGCGCATCTTGAATTCCGAGAAGAAATCGCGCAATGCAACCGCGTATGGCAGGTCATACCATAATTTAGGCGCCGGTGGTGAATCGGGGGGAACGGTGGATAGACCGATCAGGTCTTTCGCCATTCCGACTGCGACTGAAAAGGCGCAGTTAATTCCATGCTGGACTATTAATTCCGGCATAACCAGCCAGCCATCTTTCGCGGTGGCGTTGGCATTGTGGGCTCCGTCAATTTGGAAAATCCCAGCTCCGGCCATCACTTTTTTGGCTTCGGCAGCATCCACAAATGAGCGATACATGTTCACATTACGATACAGCACGTTATATTGTGGGTCTTGGTGAGCACCATTGATGCCTTCTTCGGCGAAAAGAACAGCCACTTCAGGGCCGGCCACACCTGAGACGTAGGAGTGAAAATTAATCGGCCGGCCAACCTCCTCGGCGATCAGATCACAGGCTTTGCGGCTGGCACGAATTTGTTTGCGTGTAATAGGAACGCCGCCTACACCTTCGGGTGTACCCTCTAACAATCCATCAATATGGCTCTGGCCGGTAGTACGAATGACCATTATGTGGTCGGCTCCATGCCAGGCAGCCATCCGCATGCGCCGCAGGTCATCTTCGAAGCGGCCAGACGCGATTTCAGTTGTTACCACGCAGGCCGGCTGAGGATCGATATTGCCAAAATACTTGGCTGCTGGTAAGTGGATGCTGTTTTTAAGCGGAGTGGACATGTCCCGGTAATGGAAAGGTCCCATGTCAACACCTTCTTGCGGGACTTCACGCCAGTGCCAGCCTTTTTGAGTAGGACGGTATTTTTCCAACCCTTCCAAAATGGCTTCAATATCCATTTTTTTATTGGGGTTTAGTTTTTTACTGGGGGTCATGATTTAGCTCCTTGAACTGGATTGGATTCAAAGAGAGCATCAAGTGTGCCGTCTTGTTCCAGAATGATTGTGGCAGCTTCAGGAATGCTTTTATTGAATTTTTGAGAAACGCGCAGCACCACATGTCCGGCGCCTTTTCCCAATAAACCAGCTTCGTTGATACGCCCAACCACGGCGTGGGCAGTAATGCTGTCAATTCCCATACGTAAGAGCACCGAGCGCTCGATAGAGGGCGAAGTGTGCGTTTTTGCCAGGTCTACGATCGGATCGACCAACTGGTAGCAAAGATCCCAAAAGTGCGCTTTCAATTCCTCATCACTCATCTGTTTCAGTTCTTTTTGTCGTGTTTCAAACTTTTTGATTCGATTCTGGGTCATAGAAAGTTTCCTTTATTATTAAATTTTGATTTAGTTTGGCAGGTTGCGTTCGAGCCAGCCTGTTTCTTTTTTTACATCTGCTGCTAAAAAGGCCATATCATTAGCAGTCCAATTTTCAACCGGATAGTTTTTGGCTGCATTCGCCAGGTAGGATCGGCGCAATTTCTCAATGTCCTGGCTTTTGCCATGAACTTGATCCAGCCTTTCCGGTATAACGATTGTGGTGCCCGGTATGTCATCTTTAGGATCTCCGCGCCGGATTTCGACCCCGTTCTCGCGGGCGAAGGACAACTGGCTATTATGATGTTTACCTGCGCCGGTATATTCGGTTTCCTGAACGACCAAAATCTGGTTTTCATCCATTTCCTGTGCCAGAGCGACTGCCGCTGTAAGACTTATATTTCCGGCAGGCCCACGTTCGAGACCTTCCCATTTGGCCAGCAACTCGGTGATGTAGAAGACCTCACCCTGAGTTACCAGAAGATATTCATCCATGTAGCGCAGGCTGCGAGCAGCATTGCGGGGCACATCCACGCGATCTGGCCAGGTGGCAAATGGAATCCCAAAACCGGTGTGACCGGTTGTGAACGACTTACGGTTGAAAGCAGTATCTGAAGCCATATGGAGACCACTCAGGTCAACCGAACAGGCAATAATCCGGGTTGAATCACAGCCGGCTGCCAACAAACCTCGCGCAGTCCCGGTGACATTACCTCCACCGGCATGCGTGCAGATGACTGCATCCGGAGCACGGCCAAACCGATCACGGACTTCATTCCCTATTTCGTATCCCAAGCTTTCAATGCCGCGAATCCCGAAGGGTGTATACAGACTGGCGTTAAAGTAACCAGTTTCTTCCAGTGTTCTTAAGAGCATATAAAATAATTCTGGTCCAACGCTCATCTTGAGAACTTCGGCTCCATATGCTTCGCAGGCACGCCCTTTTTCAACGATTTCAGGCTGACCTACTCCACGGCTGTCGAACACTTCCTGGACGATAATACATTTTAAATGTCGTTGTGCAGCCTGAGATGCAACAGCTGCACCGTAATTACCACTGGTGGCTGCAATCATGCCCTGGTAACCTTTAATCTGTGCCTGGTAGGCACTGATGGATGCCCTTCTTGCTTTAAAACTGCCAGAGGCATTGGCGGCTTCGTCTTTCAGCAAGATGCTTGCTCCTTTACCCGGTGCAGAAATTTTCCGAACAGCTTCAGTCAGGTTATGTAAAACGTAAAGGGGCGTATTGCCAACTTTGGTGTCTCTTTGAATTTGAATAATTTCTTCAAGAGAAAAACCAGTAGCTTTCATCATGCCCTCATAGTTGAAAGCAATAGGGCTTTGGATGAAATCATCATAATCAAGCCCCAGCGATGATTTCATAATCTCATTCTTACGTGCCATAACTGCATTGTAGGAGGGATCTAAGGAGCTCATTTTTCCCTCTCAGTTCCAATAGATAGGAGTTCGGCAACGGTTTTACCAAAACTGTGAGAATAGCCGGGGTTTACCTGGGTCATTCTTCCAATTAATAAGCGCCCGATAATTGTCCGGATTGTGCATTCTTCGCCAAGGTCGGCATCATGTTCCAAAAACCCTGAGACACGAAGTATGTAAGGCACTTTTTTGGTGTCTTCCGGTAAAGCTTCGGCCCGTTGATTGGGGGTTAACACAATTTGTTCAATTTCCACCCAGGTGCCCGTTGGAATTGTTTTCATCTTACCTCCTGTTGGGTTTCGATAATAACTGAAAGTTCACTGACCAGTCGTGGGACCATACCCAATTAATTTAATGGTTATGCACGATGATAGGAACTTTCTCCCTGTAGTGCTGCTGGAACGGGTAAATCGATCATTCGTTTTAAACCGGGTGTTGCAGCCATTACAATTGGAATCAGATTGACAGCAATACCCATTGTAGCTACCCCGCCTGCAATCTCAGGTTGAATGGCCATATGAATTTCAGGTTTGCCATAAATGTGAATATAATCTCCGGTTTCCTGGTTTTCGAGTGCCGGATGTATTTGTTGCGGGTGAATTAATTTGATTACTTCAGTGTTATCGCGATAACCGATGCCGATATGCGCACAGCCAGCCACCATGCCTGCTTCTACTACTATATGCGGGGTTTCTCGGCGTACACTGCTCACGATTGGTTCACGACTTTCTTCCACCCGATTTACTCCCATGCCCAGAGCGTCGCTGATGATGTGAATCGATTCCACAAAACCCACATGGCCAACGATGGATCCATCCGCAACCCCCGCTTTAAAAGCTTCCGGGGTTGTTCCAACTCCCTGGCTCTTCATAACGGTTGGTCCGTACGGGCTGAGATCGTTAATGCGGGATGCTTCAATACGATCAACTCGATGACTGCCGGCGGTAAGTGCTACGACGAGCAAATCTAGAACAAACCCCGGGTTAACCCCGGTTCCCACCAGCGTAACGCCATTTTGTTTTGCGAGCCGGTCCAATTCCAGGGCAAGCTGCTTATTTTGTGCATACGGATCGGACATCTCTTCTGCAATCGAAATGCAGTTGATGCCCGCATTAAGGATTCTTTCTAAATCCGATTTTTGCTCGGTCAGCCAGGAGGTGGTTGCGATGATAACAACATCCACTTTGGCTTTATCTAAAACAGTTTCTGGTTTGTTAGTGACCTTTACACCGAAAGTTTCATCCAGGCCTAAAATTTGCCCAAGGTCTTTGCCAACATATTCCGGGCGGCCATCAACTGCTGCAACAATTTTCAAGCCCGGCTTCGTGAGAATGAGCTTCGACATGCCGCTCCCCATTGCCCCCAAACCCCATTGAAGTACACGTATTGGTTCCATTCACCTCTCCTGATAGGTAATATTCAATTAGGAATCACACTTCCCCAATTAGATTCTATCATCAATGTATCGCGGGAACGCGCTAAGCACACGAGGAAACTAAGGAGTTTGATATGACATAAAGCATTCATTCCAGAAATTAAGGGCATTAATCATAGAAGCTGCTTAAATGGCTCACAAAACATGCGTGAGTTTCGCTTAATTTGAAGGATGTTTTCTATCGTGGCTCATCGTATCCAATTTGGCTTTTTTGAATCTGTATTATCTTCATAAGGTAGATTGAATCCTCTGTTTGCAAGCGCATGATGCTTGCAAACCTGCTATCTGAGTAAATATGGGATTAATCTGGAAAGAAAATTATCCGCTTAAATTAATCATTTTGATTGGCAAACTTCACTAAGATCTATTTTTGTTGAATGTTGAATAACTGAGCTTTTGGAATGATAACGACGGCCAAGAAACTGACCTTTCTCTTTATTGCTGGCCTTCAAAAATCAGAGTCTGCCATTCTCTTAATTGCTTGTGCAATTCGACAGCATCGCTGATACCAGGGCGCCAGGGCAATGATTCCGGGAAGAAAGCAAATGCCTCCGTTTGTAAACCGCCAATACCACCATGGTGGCCGATCAGTTCCTCGAATGCCGGAGACATTTTTGTTTCCGGGTTATAGCTGCTGAAAATAACCATGTCACCGCAATTTGGGAAAGCAGAAAGCTTCTGCAACTGGGCTGAAGTATGGGAAGGGTATTGAGACAGAATATCTTTTCCTTCAATGCGTTGGGATTTTAAGAAGTACATTCCATTAGAATGAAGTAAGATAGGCCCGTATTCTTCACTGTTGAGCATCACAAATGCGATTCCGGGATGAGAGACGAGATTAACCAAAAGGTGAGGATAAATTTTGGAAATCTGTTCCAGGCTGAGACGCTCTGGAAAATTTGCAAAATAAACCAAAGCCATATTTCCGGAGGGGCATACGATGATATCTGTTCCGGATGGTAGGGGACGGGACGCGCTATCGAAGTAAGAAAAATCGCCATCCTTCGTTTGTAGCTGCTTATAAATGCGCTTTACTGATTGGTTGACTTTTTGATGCGGATTAAGCACTTCCTGTAACAACGAGTTTACATAGCCTTTTACTTCATCCGAAGTGCCACTGCTCACAACGCTCTTTTCATTTTGAAGATAT
The DNA here is from genome assembly GCA_001899005.1 of Chloroflexi bacterium 44-23. Classification (GTDB taxonomy): domain Bacteria; phylum Chloroflexota; class Anaerolineae; order Anaerolineales; family Anaerolineaceae; genus UBA6170. The sequence goes on along the minus strand of MKUW01000028.1, from coordinate 238,770 downwards.
TTTTTTAGCAATTGGTCGAGGGTTAGTCCATATAACTGGCGGAAAGTACTTCCCTGGCTCTGTCCGTGGTCGGAAAGTACGACTATGGTATAAACCTTTGAAATAATTTCATTCGCTTTTATTACTCGCTGGATTTGTTTATCTAGTCCTCGCATTACCGAGAGAGCTGCCGGGCTATCAATTCCGGTATGGTGTGCAACCACGTCATACCCCATGTAAGTGGCATAGATGGTTTGATATTTGGAAAACATATCTTCAATAATGATGTGGGTAGTCAGTTCGCGGGCAAAGACAACCGCCATTGCGCGCTCCAAGGCGAAAAGGAAAGAACGGCGTAAGCTAAGTTGGCGGTGAGAGAATAATTTGGCAAGATTTTGATACATTTCTCGGAACATTTCCCCAATAAATAGGAAGACGGTATGCGTATAATTGTATGGGTTCAGAAAAAAGTTATAAAAAACATTTGAACGTTTGGAAATTTGAGCAACGGATGTCAATTGGCTCATGGTCATGGCTGATTTGACTGCATTGCCTGAAAACATGTTGGCAATGCTGGAGCCGTTATGGAGCAAAAGACTGTCTTTTTGATCCACTCGCGACTCGATCATGGCGGTATCATTCAGGTGGTTGGAAACCACTAGTTTTTGGGTTTCCTTTTCGTACCAACGAAAAGCAGGGACATTTTTGTTGTCTCCATACATGATCCCCAGTTGGCTGGAAGATGTTTGTGAGGGTAAACCACAAATCCATTTTTTCAGTTGATAATGCTGATCGGAAATCAAGCTTTCAATGGTCGGCATGTAACCTGCTCGGAGAGCACTTTCAAGAACAGAATATGACAATCCATCAAATTGGATGATCAGCATGGCGTGTTCAACTGCGCTGTTGTTGCGGGATTGCGTTCTGCCAAGCCGGCGAATAACAGAACGATAATAGGAATTGTTTTCATCCAAAGATAGAATTTGAGTGATCAGCATATTAATGAAGGTCACGCCGAGCACGACCAGAATTGCAGTCTGGTTGTTGAGGATGATGAATCCGGGTACGATTTGAACAACCAGCAATATTACTGCTACATTTATCAGCAAAGAAAACAAACCCAGGGTAAACACAGTGATTGTGATTGTAAAATATAAAATAACAGGCCGTAAGATTGCATTTAATAAGCCAATTAAGGCGACTGCCAAAATAGCTGATTCGCTGGATTGGATCTCTAAACCTGGCAAGATCTTCTCCAGGGCCAGCAAAGCGATCGTCTCAATAGCCCAAACTACGATTACATGACGTATTTGACGATAAGTGGGGTATGGAAGGTGTTTCAACATCTAGCTTTCATTTTACTGAAAAGGGAGAGGAATGGAAACAATAAGCATCAAGTATATGGAGGTCATTTTTTCCTAGCCCTCATTTTCAATTGACTCTCAACTAAAGTTAAATATGACTTGACTTTGCAGCATTATTTTTCTAGAATTTATCTTGTTATTCAAACACTCTTCCCAGGAGTTTTCATTGACAACTGAATCAATTATTGTGCCGGTTAAAAAAGAATCCGCTAAACGTAACCGCTGGCGCACATTGTTTGCGCTTTCGTTTGGCTATTTTATTGATCAAGGCGAAGGTCAGACCATCTCGGTTCTATTTCCAACGCTGCAATCACTGTGGGGATTAAATTATACGAACCTGGGGACAATTGGAACAATTCGGAATATTCTCCAGGCTATCAGTGCGCCATTTTGGGGTTACGCTGCCGATCGCTTTTCGCGAAAAAAAGTAATTTTAATTGGAACCGGTCTTTGGGGCATCTGGACGGCAGTGGTCGGACTGACTCAGAACTTTGGGCAATTGCTGGTAATCCGCGCCATATCCGGTATCGGTTTGGGATGCTTGATGCCAGCTACTTTCTCGATTATGTCAGACGCTTTTGCGCCTAAGCAGCGCGGAAAAGCACTGGGCATCTTGGAAGCGATTGGCGTGATGGGAATTGTTGTTGGCACCCTCAGCCTGAGTCTATTGGCTACACCAAACTTATGGCGTTGGGGTTTTATTGGCATGGGGTTATTCAGCGTCGTTTCGGGTTTGGTGATCTGGTTCTTCGTTGATGAACCGGTGCGGGGTGCTTCTGAACCTGAATTGGCCGGTCTCATTACAGCAGCAGATGCTGCCAAGTATAAAGCAAAATTAAGCGATATCCCCAAGGTATTATCCATTCCGACCATTTGGGTGGCCATTTTGCAGGGTTTGGCTGGTACGATGCCGTGGGTAGTATTAGGTCTTTATTTAATTACCTGGTTGGTGAATGTGCGCGGTTTAACTGAGGCGTCTGCATCGGTCGCCTTTGCCGGTATTGTGGTTGGAACAGCAATTTCGAATGTAATTGGTGGTCTTTTGGGTGATTGGGCCGAAGGCAAAAGTCCCAAGTATGGTCGAACTGCGATCGGGCAATTTTCAATCATCAGCGGTATTCCTCTGACATTTATTCTTTTCACGCAAACCGAAAATTGGTCGTTTGGCGCATTTGTGGCTTTATGTGTTGTTACCGCCCTGTTCATCAGTTGGCCGGGTAAAGGCGCCAAGGAACCGATGATGCAAGGTGCCGTTCCACCTGAATTACGCGGAACCGCCTTTGCCATGACAACCTTTATCGAGAGCGGTTTTGCAGCCATTGCTGCCCTAATCGCAGGGCGCCTGGCGGATACGATCGGCTTTACCAAAGCCTTATTGTGGACCATCCCTTTCCCCTGGATCATTTGTGCTTTGCTCTTCTCATTGTTTTATTGGGCTTACCCGCGTGATTCCAAAATTTTGAGAGAACAAATGGTTGAACGAGCTAATGAAATTCGAACTGAATAATTGTATTTTCCAGTGAATTAAAAACTCAATACAATTAATGTGAAATTTGGTCACAAATTCCAGTTTGGGTGCAAGGAAAAAATCTCCTAGACGGCATCTTCAGGATGCATGCGTGCAAAAAACTCACTTAGCGTAAAAATCTTTTCATTTTTGGGGTGGAAAATAACCTGATCTGTAAAGCAATAGCAGGAATCAGACCATTCGTCTGCTTTTAGTGATAAAGCTGCAGCGATCTCTTGCTGGTCTTTGGTTTTCTTGTTAAAGGTATTTTGCAATTTTTTGCGAATGGCCCCGTAAAAAATGAGTACCAACCCTAAAGGAATGGTGCCATTCAGCAAGCTAATTCTGCTTTCGAAATACCCGTAAAGAATTGAAAATACCAATAACAGGATCAATGTGCCAAAAAGAATGTCCGGAGGCAGAATATTCCATATGGGGCGGCGGTTAAAGCTTGGGGGATTGAGAAACTTAAACAGATCTTTTTTTTGTTGTGAAGATAATTTTTTCAACTTCTCATCGGTAATTTTATTTTCAAGCAAGCTGAAATAAATGTCTGAGATGGGCATAATCGAGGTGATTTGTTGGCAACGAGGACACATTCTCAGGTTATTCTTCATGGCTTTTTCCTTTCCCGATCATTTGCAAAGCTTGAATGGCGACAATTGCACCAACCATAAGGTCCGCCCCGGATGAATTGCCCCAACTAGCTAAATCGAGAATCTGGTTTTGCTCGGGTGTAGATGAATTCATCAACCAGTCAACTGCCCTTTGAATGTGCAAGTCAGCACTGCCCTGGCTTGCACAAAAAAGTAGGCTTTGGCTGATTGAATTACTTTTTTGTAAGGCAAAATCCAAGAGACTATTGTTTAATTTGTCTAACCAATTTACTGGGATGAACCCATGATTGAAGCGATTCAGTAAAAAAATCAACCCCATTACGAAATCATCCCCGGAGGGAGTGAGCCCGCGGCCATAACCGAACAATGGTTTGAAATGCGGCAAAATCATTCCAAGGTTTAATTCTGGCAATGTCATTCTTATGGCATTAATCGATTCCCAAATTTCTTGAAGGGAATGCGATATATCTCTTTCTGAAAATGTAAGTAAGTGAGGTAACAAACTTGCAAAACCTTGAGACTCTTTTAACAGGCACAACTGGTCGATAGCCTGCCCAATGCGCTTATTTTGCTCATACCCGCTGATTGAAAAGGCGGGAGCGGCGGAAATTTTCCATACTTTGAAGGATGCGGTAAACTCATCTTTTTGAATGTTCTTGAGGATGAGTCTATTTTTGTTTATCTGGATGGCGATTTTATCATGGAGCTGCCATACTTCCGGTAGGGGAGGTTCATAAATCAGGTTGAGTGGGCCAAAATCTTTAGAGTTGGTTAGGAAAACAACCTGTGTTTCGTTAAGTTGAAGGAATATCCCTTTAGAGGTAATACCTAAAATGGATCCTTGCTGAGCATTTTTCAGCCAAATTAGGGCGATATGACCAATGGTTAGTTTTGATTCCAACAATGTTTTGGTTCACTTTCAACAAAAATAATTGAGTACCATTAAAACACTGATGAATAAAGAATACCAGTAATTTAGAACAGCTCTTCTCTGGTTTTATAATAAAAGAAAAGTTGAATAGATCATAAATTTCTAAATAACCCGAAACTAAATACATTTAACTAAATTAGTCAGCATTTCCAGATACAAACCTTTTTAAATCACCAGGTAGAGCACGAGTGTTGCTTAGGAACTATTTTACTAATTCTCGTTGGTTATCAATACTGCCTTACATTATTTATGTAAAATTTAAAGCATTCTTCTTGTTTTTGGGTAAAATTAGAATTACGATGGTTATACAGTATCAAATTTTATTTATTGTCGCTTTAGCAGCAGCTTTGGTTATGTTCCTTTTGGCGGGCTATGTAGCCAGATTTCGTAAAATTGCTTATGCCCGTTATTTTATTGGTTTATTAGTTGCAATTGGTCTTTGGACTGGGGCGATTGCAATCGGTTTGCTGGCCAAAACTGAAGCAGAAAGTTTCATGTGGTCAGTCATACGGATGACCCCGGTTTTCTTTGTTCCTGTATTATGGTTTTTCTTTTCTTTGCAATTTTCTCAAAACAAATTGGGCGATCATTTTATTCTGTTTCTTGTTTTTTCGATAATTCCAGCAGTTTCGTTTATTTTAATGGCAACAAATTCCTGCCATAATTTATTCTTAAAGGGTATTCAATATGTGCAGCATGGGAATTTTTTGGTTGATGAAACCTGGGTGTTTGCAACCTGGTTCTTTGTACATTTGATTTATTCATATGGATTGATTTTGATGGCAGACGCAATCCTATTGAGGAAGGCTTTTCAGCAGGCACATCTGTACCGCAAACAAGCCATTTTATTGATTGCCGGCACTTTACTCCCCTTGTTGATCAATATTTCTTATACTTTACGTCTTATACCTGCCATAAAGGTGAATTACGACCCGCTCAGCTTTGTGTTAGCCGGGCTGATTTTCACCTTTGCTATTTTCCGGTTTAAACTGTTTGACATAAGTCCAATTGCAAAAAACCTGTTACTTGAAAATATGGAAGATATCATGCTGGTGGTAGATGCGCAGCTTCGATTGGTGGATTTCAATCCGGCTGCATGGAAACTGATAAAAGGTGAAAGAACTGGTTTGATAGGAAACAAATTGGCTGATTTGTTGGAAAACTTTGATTTTGAGCAGGGTGTCAACACACGTCTCGAATACTTTCCTAAATTGCTGCTGACACATTGTTTTGAAGCGCAGATTTCACCAATTTATAGTCGTAATATTTTGCTTGGTCATATCATTTTGATGCGCGATATTAGCGAGCGCAAGCAATTGGAAGAGCGATTAAATCAACTTGCCATAACTGACCCGCTTACGGGTCTGTTCAATCGTCGCCATTTCCTATATTTGGCAGAAAAGGAAATAAACCGCTCAAGGCGTTACGGGCATTCGTATTCAGTTTGTTTTATGGATCTTGATGGTTTTAAACGTGTCAATGACAGATATGGCCATCTGCGCGGGGATGAGGTCTTAATTGCTGTTACGAAAATTATTTCTTCGAGCTTTCGTAAAACAGATATTCTGTCACGCTATGGTGGTGATGAGTTTGTGGTTATGATGGTTGAAATTAGTCCGCAAGACGCTGAAATGACTGCGCAGAGAATTCAATCTAAATTTAAGAACTTATCCCTTGAAAATCAAATATATGATACTCCATTGACGGTCAGTATCGGTATGCTGCACTTTACCGGGCATGCCACCTTGACGGTTGAAGAATTGGTTCATCAAGCTGATCAACTGATGTATCGTGCCAAAGAATTGGGTGAGAATGTTTTGATTACTGATGGAAACCCCAGACTGGTACAGCCCGAATTTGAAATTTCATGATTGGAAAATGTATCTTTCCAAAAAAACACTCTGCCTCTAATTCTTAATACAATCCTGGAAGATCTACTTATCTTTGAGGTATGTATCAAAAAAGGCGATCGTGCGATGCATGGCCAGGCTGAAAGACCGGGAGAGGTTATGGTCATCCCCATCGTAGATGTACAATTCCACCGGCTTTGAAAGATCGGTCATTTGCTGCCACAATCGTTCTGAAAAAATTAAAGGAACTGTATCATCCCCGCTGCCATGGTGCAATTGCAAAGGACCGGATATATCTTCCAGGAATGAATTAGCTGAGATGGAATTCCAAAAAGCAGGGTTTTCAGCGGGTGAACCATATTGTTCCACCCAGTTTTGGCGCCAACGGCGCGCAAAAGATGGCGGTGTGGGAGTAACCTGCTCGCTTGGTGCCTTCCAGAGGGCAATCATATCCGCATAGGAGGCGACAACGCCAGCCCAAATCACACCTGCATGGATCTCCGTGTCGACGACCATGGCGCGCAGGGTCAAATAACCACCCATGGAATGTCCCCACATGCCAATTCTCTGGGGGTTGACCAAGGGGTCTTGTTTTAAGGAATTGAAGGCGTTGAGAACATCGCTTAAGTAGCCTGGATCGCCATAGGCACCTTTGGCAACCCCTTCAGATTGATCGTGGCCGCGATAATCAATTCGAAAAACAACATATTGACTGCGTGCCAGGTTGTCGACGTAGGCAATATAGCGCTCTGTGGTGTGGTATTCCTCAGGCGGAATGTAGCCGTGGTTGAAGACGATGGCGGGCCAACCGTCAGGCGGAGCTTCCCCATTGGGGATGGTCAGGAGGCCATAGATTTTAAGCCCATCCGAGAGGTAGCTGGCATAAAAACGCCGGTAATTGCTGCCGGGTTCCAGTTCGTTCTCCAGGATTATGTGACTGCCCGGGAAGCTTTGCTCGCGCAGGGCAGCTATGCTCATAGGGTGAAGCGTGGCAGTTGGTGTGGCTGTTGGCGTTAAACTGGGGATAGGTGTCGGAGTGGGAGTGGCTGTTGAGATTGCAGATGGAGATGTAAGTGTGACGGTTGGAATGGATGCCGTTCCCGTTGTCTTTACAGGTGGATTGCTATGATCCAGCGCTGGTTTTGTTGGATTGCGATTGCAGGCTGTTATTGTCAGACAGATCAAGAAGATGGTGAGCTCTAATTTGAAAGATAATTGATTTTGTTTCACTTAATGGTCTCTCATTAAAAGGTTTTAAATTTTATTGTACCGACATGGAATGGGAATGCAACTTCATGTGCGATAATAAAACGAGTACTACCTTTGAAGAAAGAGAAAAAAATGGGTAAAACTTTACGTAATCCCGGCCGGGTCAAGTTTCAAGCCACAATTATCGACGCGGGTTCGGGTGGCGCCTATGTTGAATTTCCCTTCAATACGGAAGAGTTGTTTTCAACGACAGGGCGAGTGCCTGTTCGGGTAAGCTTTGAAGGAGTGCCGTATCGCGGATCTATGGTCCGGATGGGATCCGAACGACACATATTGATTGTTTTGAAGGAAATCCGCGCGAAGATTCAGAAAACATTTGGTGATGAAATTGAAATTGTGGTTGAATTGGATGAGCAACCACGCGAGATTGTCCTCGCGGATGATATTCAGGAAGAATTAGAAAAAAATGCAATTGCCCAGGCTGCTTTTTTGAAATTAGCATATTCACATCAGCGTGAATATGTTCTTTGGATTGAAGCGGCGAAAAAAGATGAAACCCGCCGGCGCCGGATTGAAAAGATGATTACAAAACTTTTGAATGCGGATACTTGAATGGAAAGAAAAATGAACTAAATGAAGACGGCAGATCTATCATCTTTTTCACGGATCCAACTTATATGAATACTTCCGAAGAATAAAAGGCAGTTGGCGTAGGCTTGTAAAAAAGACAAAGGTATTTATTATGGATATTGCCTGTGAAAGGGATCGATATCTTGACCCCTTTATCTATCTAAGGTAACTGGCGGCGAATGATATCTGCGATGGTTAAGTTATGGCGTTCCTGTAACTGGTTGTTAATCATCTCGATTTGCTTGCGCGGTGAATAAAAGGCTTCGCTCCAACCATAGCCTGCACAGGTTGTATCGGCAATCATTTTTCCTTGTGAGTCCTGGCCCCACCATTCGCGGTACTCCTGTTCGAGATCCGGTTGGATGTGAAATTCGGGGATATTAAAATGAGCGGAATAGTAATAGTCAGGGGGTAAAGCATTCAGAACAGTCTCGAAAATGTGCACGCGCACTTTGACGCCGTTACGGCTTTCTGATTCAGCAATACGACTTAATCCGCGAATCGTTGCCAATGGCGCCAGCACCTCCACCCGTTCCAGGTTGCGGAAACGTTCTTTGATACGGGTAATGACTTCCTTCATTACCAGCCCGCTGGCGATGCTATCAGCGATGAATGCTACATGCACATCATCATGCTGCGGTTGGTTGAGATCTTTGTCTTTGAAGAGCGTCATCTCGACTTTACGGTTATAGACCGGGATGGAGCTATCGAAGACATGGTGGGCGTCTAAAATTACCTCATCCGTATAATAACCGTAGGTCTCGTAGATCGCTTCAGGTACCTGATATTTTAGACCCTCGCGTGCGATTGGAAAAATAGCCAGGTTTTCCTGGCGGCTGCCGGTGATCGTTTTTCGCAGTGGCGGTGCATTGAAAATATCTTGCATTGCTTTCCACATTAAATTGGCGCGACTGGCCCCCATCCAGATCTGACCTGGCAGCTGCAAGGAATCCACTTTTTCCAACTCCTTGGAAGTTATGCCTATGTATTCCATTAATCGTAAATCGGGTCGCCGACGTTCAATATAAATAAAACGCGCGGTGGAGGGGGTATGGTAAAACATCAAATCCAGATTACCCGCATCTTCCAGTATGATCTGTCCGGGACGATAAAAACCGCTTCCTTCTGGTTTTTTGGTCAGGTAGGGAAGCGGCCTTTCGAGGTTCAGAGATCCTTTAATTTTTGTTTTTTCGTCATCGGAAATTTCAATTGGATAAATGAATGGGGTCATTCATACTCCCTAAGAGATGGTTGTGGGCTAACCTTAAAAATCTTTCTATCCTTAAAGAGGCAGTGATAAGACCCTGCCTTTAAGATTTTATCATTGATTAAGAGAGAAAGGTTAATAAAGTCTGATTAACTTATTTATAGGAATTTACACCAGAAAATGGTATGGCTTTTTTTGAATTTGAGAACTTGAAACTTAAATGCAGGATCTACTTCACTTTTAACGCAAGCGATCAAGCGCTTCGAGCGCCAGGGTGTAATCCGCCCGCAACTGGATGGCGATATCGAAATCAAAGATGGCTTTCTCTTTATTCCCAAGCGCTTGATAGGCCATGCCACGCCAATAATGTGATTCTTCCAATCCACGTTTGTTGAGCATTGAAAGCGTGGTGTTGGCCAGATCGATGACAGCCTGGTAACGCCCTACCTTGTAATATGCTTCGTAAGGTTCCACCCGGTACCAGAGAACGCGCCAGGGTCGTATCTCGTCTTTCAGCGTTTGGTAAAATGCAAAAGCCTGGTCGAAGGATTCTGCAGCTGAGAAGGGATCTCCCAGTGCCAGTTGGTCTGAGCCTTGATTGTAGAGAGCAAAAAAATAAGCTCGCTGTGTGACTGTCAAAAATTCTTGCGAGGTATTGGCCAGGCTATTGACCACATTTTGGACTGGATCCAGATCATGGTTCAGGATAGATTGCACGTCTTGCTCACGATCCGGGGGATAAATCAGCAGGTAAAGATTGTTAAAATCCCGCCAGCCGTTGTGCTTAAGTTCATTGTAAGGCAGTGGCAGATTTGGCATGATCAACGAATCCTGGGTGATGAAAATGGCCTGTTGGTCATCATAACCGCTGATGGTGACATAATGGCCCATCCACCAATCATCGGCGGGTTGATGGCCGCTTTCAATGATGACTGGAAACCCTGCTGCGACAAATTGTTTTAAAAGAGGCAGCGTTCCGCCGATTCGAACCAAGGCTTTCAGCTCACTGTGACTCTCCACGAAGCCGGCCAATTCATCGGGCATCACGTTCGCATCGTTTTCATTTGATCGCAGCGTATCACGAATAATGCGTTGATCTCCCTGCCAACCCCAAAAGCGCAATACCATAGAGAGATTGGCTGGACCGCAATTGTTAAAACTCTGGTATTCATGTGGAACTCCGCCAATCGTTACTTCCAATGGAATAGGCACCTGAGTTGCGATCAAAGTTGGCGTTGGAATGGGCTGTGAAGTTTCATTTGCCGAGGTGGGGCTTGGGTCTGACAACCGGGTCGTTGTGGGCAGGATTGTGGGAAGGACAATGTTAGATTCAGACCCGGCTTGAGAGGAAGGATCGAAAACCAGCCGGTCTGGGGGGTTGAGGAAATAGTGAATTTGCGTGCGCAGATTAGCCATGCGCCAAACGATCCTTTGGTTCACCGCCGGCAACAAATAAATTACCACGCAAAGGATGGCGGTGACTATAGGGATGACAATGATGATGAGTAGTTGCTTGTTTTTCATAATAGCGAATACAAAGGCTTTATCTTTCAAATTATAATGATATTTGGTAATCCTGCTGGAGAAAATTAATTGGAGGGATGGTTTCCGAATAGAGCAGGGAATGTAACCGTATACAAATAGACGTATTAAAATATTAATTTGCTACACTACCATCAGTCAATCGACAGTATGTCCGTGACAACAGATACTTTATTAAATTTGTGGAGGCAACCCATGAAGCGTCTAGTTCCGGTAGTTATTTTCTGCCTGATTCTCATCTCGAGCGCCTGTAATTCCAGCAAACAGCCGGTAATAAAAACAGGTACCAAAACCCCGACTGTAATTATACCTACAACCACTCTTGAGGTAAATGTAGTTAATAATAATGCTCCTACTGTCAAGCCACCTGAATCCACTGCCATTCCGCAACCAACTTCAAGTGGGAATAAGCTTTATGACCCCAGCATCTTCATCATTGAAGCGTCCGGGGAATGGCGTGAAGAGCTTGCGGAAGGCTATTTTGCTGATTATGAGATAGAGGTATATTTACATAAAATTGACCCAAATGATAACCGTGTTGTTGTGGGTGCTTATGAAGGTATTTTTTGGATGAAAACCACATTGGATACGACTGAGTATGTCCAAAATATGTTAGGAAGCGTTCCGGTTGAGATGACTTTTGATGCCGGTGGAGAGGCTATCAGCGAAAACCTGGGAATGATGCTCAACACAAGTGTTGACAAAGCCTGGGTGGATTATGCAATTTTAGACGACAATGGCCAGCCTTTGCCGCTAACACGGGATACGCCCGTAGATAAAGGAAGTTTTGTGGTTGTGGCCAAATCAGTTTATTTGGAAACACATGCTGCTGGTATCCAAGGTGAAAGAGTTGATTACTCAACCACCGAGGGTACAGGCGATCAAATAATGGTGAATTATGTCATTCACGTCCAGCCCGATGAGCTCGAATCTAATGGCCAGCGCAAAGTTACCATCCTGTTTAGCGGTCAAGGTTTTAAAGACCAACTGGTTGAAGGTGTCATGCGTCGTATTCCCGGCTATCGGGAAGATGTCGCAGATTATTATGAGTCAAGCGATTACCAGAATTCGACCTGGCGTAAGATACGCGAATAGATTTTGGGAAATTCAGAAAGTTCTTTATTGATCAGATTCTGAAGGTAAAATCTGCTTCACCCGTCCAACGATGCCGGATTCCAGCTCCACTTTGATGCCGTGCGGGTGGCTTTGGGAATTGGTTAGGATTCTTTTGACAATACCCCTGGTCAATTTTCCGGTGCGCTGGTCTTGCTTCTGAATGACAGCGACCTGACTGCCGATCTGGATATTGGCCCTTTCGCGCCCATCCTGCTTATCAATTTGCATTGCAGGCACTCCTCTTCTGGTTGAAAACTCAAGACGAAGTAAGTGATCTTATTTTATCTGAAATTCAATATTCTCAATCACTTTAATTAATTATTCATGATGTTGTGAGATTCGGCTATACCGCTGAAAGGCGGTATTCGAGGATAAAACAACATTGCACAATGCAGGCAAGGCGGAGGGTGAGTTAGGAACGCACCGCCTCATCTTTAGGATATCTATATTCGTTTGATGGACGAAGTGAGTAGGGTAGGCTGGGTCGTTGACTCACCAAATGGTGGAATAGGAAGATTACATTGGTTTTAGAATAGATAATTTGCCTATCTATTATTTTTCAGTATTTACACCTTGATGGACTTAGGTGACATAAAAATGGTGGGTTCTATCAGCCTAAGTCGGCTAAAGGACGAAGCATCCGAGATGGGTATGTTTTTTATAGGATGGAATGGGTTCCCGGATGCTTCGCCCTTACGAGAGATCTCACGCGAAAGAATCATAATACCCCTCGGGTGGAAAGCCTTTTGACTTTTTTTCTCAAGATGGTTCGTACCATACCAAACTATCACTGTTTTTTGTTATGAGCAGCAGCAGCGTTGCGAAGGATTCTTTCTCGCAGAGGAGAGGATTGTCTCGTCGGGCGTTACGCGCCTTCCTCTCAATGACAGTTATTCATCAGTTGCCATCGGTTTCAATTGAAGTATCAAAATAGTAAGTATTAAGCAAAAAAATATCCTCTTTACTGTAAAACCATTGGATAATTTGAAGGCGTTGCTTACGGTCTGCGCCCGTCATTAGAAAATTATTATATACGAGTCAAAACCGTGTTGTTCTGTCGTTCTGTTAATGGCGTGCTAGCGATTGTTTTCGTCTAGAATTTATCTTATTCAATATTCCAGGCAAAGTCTTAAGCAAATAAGCAATACCAATGGGGGCACAGATCATGTTCAACATCACACTGGATAAGAAGTAGCGATCCCAATTTAGCGGTGTAGCATATCCTGCTAAAGCCAGGGGAAGCAAGACAAGTACCAAGACAAGCTCGGTAGGGAAGTTTTGTCTGCTTTTATTCCAATCAAGCAGGCGGTTAATCAAATTTATTGCGCCAATTCCGACCAGCAGAAAATATAAAATAGCAGGTAAGTGAAAAGGCATATATTGGCTAAAGACTTCAGCAAATAGAAGTGGGACTCTTTCAGACAATGTGTTGATGTGCATATCTGGAAATCCCGCTATTTGCACACCCATTTCGTACAATCTGAATTTGGCCATTAAACCGATGCGTGAAAGAGGGCTTGCGTAAAGAAAAGGGTTTATTAAGATAAATGGCAGAATTACCGAACAAGCGAATATGAAGATGATCCTGACTGACATTTTTATCTTCAGGTTTTTGTTCAGCGAGGGAGAAAAGAAAAATAATAGAGCAAAGACGATTAGGGCAATACTCGCGCCGGCCATCAACCCGTTGATTTTCGATGCACCGGCCAGGCCACAAGCAATCCCTGAAAGTGAAAATAGAAAATAGGATTTGATTGCTTTCCGATCTGGAGTTTCATTTTTAGACCAGACTATGAATTCTCGAATCGCCAGAATCAGAAAGAAAGAGGACAAAGTGAGAAAGAAAAGCATGGGGGATTCACCCATTGCACGTACAAGTGTAATTTTCAAATAATCGTTGAAGGCATACAAAAGTACAAAAAGTACAGCAGCCAAAATACCATATCCATTAAGAATTATTAAGAAAATAACCCAGCCAGTTAATGCAGCCAGGATTGCCATGGGGACTCGTGAAGCGAAAAGCAAATCCTGAGAAGGCATATTGTTATTTGCAGCATTTTCTTCAAAGCTCTGTGAGAATTCCCAGGGGTTATTAAGTTGCTCAGAATTAAAGCCCTGTATATTCCGGGCTATCCCTATAATATAGCGCGTCACAGGCGGTTGGGTTAACGTCCAGTAATTTTCACTCCAAAAGGGGGAAGTGGAAGGCTGTTCCAGCAAAATCTCCCAGTAAACGCTGGTATGGATCCAATGGCTTTCATCACCAAAAAAAGGACTGTTAGGGATTGCCCGGATATATGTGAATAAGAGCAGAATTAAAACGAGACCAGAAATAATATGAAGATATGGAGAGGAAATTTTTTTAGAATGCATCGATAAAGACTTTGCTAATAATTTCGGGGAGGGATTATTGAGAGTGCTCAAATGGGATTTTTATCAAAAAAGAAAGCATCTTCTCTCAAAGAAACACTGGCGGAATAGATCACCCTTCATGATGATGGCTGAAAAGAAAAGTATATCATTTTGTGAAAAATTGAGATAACCACGCGAAGGCCTGAAATAATTAAGAACATCCCTAATCATTGCTTAATGGAGTGCTCGAAAAGCCGCTTCGCGGGGGATGTGAAAAAAAAGACACCCGATTACTCGGATGCCTCTGCGGGTGCTGCGCAAGAGACCATGCCCTGGCCTTCCCCAAGGACTCCTCAATGGAGTGCTCGAAAAGCCGCTTCGCGGGGGATGTGAAAAAAAAGACACCCGATTACTCGGATGCCTCTGCGGGTGCTGAGCAAGGGACTCGAACCCAAGGCCTTCCCCAAGGACTCCTCAATGGAGCTGGGAGGTGAAACAAAAAAGCACCTGGTAACAGATGCTCCGTTG
>MKUW01000028.1:0-223806 GCA_001899005.1 Chloroflexi bacterium 44-23 | reverse complement strand
AGCTGGGAGGTGAAACAAAAAAGCACCTGGTAACAGATGCTCCGTTGTCGTCGTGGTGGGTGCTGTGCAAGGGACTCGAACCCAAGGCCTTTCCCAAGGACTCCTCAATGGAGCTGGGAGGTGAAACAAAAAAGCACCTGGTAACAGATGCTCCTTTGTCGTCGTGGTGGGCACGGAGGGACTCGAACCCACGACCTCACGGATGTGAACCGTGCGCTCTAACCAGCTGAGCCACGCGCCCTGAATGGCTGTGATTATAGCAAACACAGAGTGGATTAGCAAGAGAAATCTCATACCAGAGGGATTCCTAAAGTATTTACCTCGTCTTCTCATTTTTTTTTGTAATTGATTGCTTGATATAATTCCTGCATGTCAAATGAGCTTTATATCAGTGTGGATGTTGAAACAGCCGGTCCATTCCCCAGCCAATATGCTTTGCTTTCCATTGGGGCGTGTCTGGTAAGTAACACTGATATCAACTTTTATACGGAATTGCAGCCGGATCGTCCCGATTTTTTGCCGGAATCGCTTAAGATCAGCGGATTGCAAATGCAATCATTACAGCAAACTGGCCAACCTCCACTGACTGCTATGACAGCATTTGCCGAGTGGGTCAGGACGGTGACGCCAAGAGGGGATCGGCCAGTTTTTGTGGCCCTCAATGCTCCATTTGATTGGATGTTTATCAACGATTATTTCTATCGCTACATTGGCAGCAACCCTTTTGGCCATAGCGCCTTGGACATCAAGGCTTTTTATATGGGTTATTCTGGTGTTGAATGGTCGCAAACATCCTTTAGGCACATAAACCGTTTTCTTAACCACGAAACATGCCTGGCCCATAATGCCCTTAAAGATGCCCAGGATCAGGCTGCAATTTTTCTGGCCATTCTTAATCAATCACGCTCATTTCCACGCAGCTCCTAACGAATGCCTGCTGAAATGAATTCAGCCTTACGGTTATATGCTTTCTGGATTCAGACGTTAAAAACTTGTATTGTAAGGGTTGTGGCCCACCTGTGATGAGGGTTGCAATTTCCAAAACATTATTTCTAGCTTTTTAATAAATTCGGGGAGGAGTGATTTAAGCCGGCCATCGACTGCCTAAACACTTCTCCACCTGGTTTTATAAAAAAGATACCATTATTTGAATTGATGAGGAGAATTAGGTATGACTGATACTGAAAACAAGCCGGCAATTGAAATTTCACGGATTCTCGAATCGGCTAAGCGCTTGGGTGTACAAATTAATGAAGCTGCTGCCATTCAATGGTTGACGAGCATGGCGGGATTAAAAAATAATGATGAGATAACAATCGATAGTAGAACCGGAGTTTTTGGTCATAATATCAGCATGCTGGATTTCAGTGAAAAGGAGTTGGCTTACTTTCGTCGGATCGGCAAACTGGTAGAGTTTGCCGATATTCCCGGCCAGGTTGAAACGGCGTTGGCTTTGTCTGGTTCGGCTGCGCAATCCAAAATACAATCATATCCGGGTGATTGTGATTATTTTGAGCGGGTCAACATTATTGCGCCTACTCGCAAAGAAGCTTGCCGGATTCTTGGCAGCATAATGCGCGACAAAGCGCTGAATACATTGCAGGGGCCGACTTACCAGTTGATAGAGGTCAAGTATGGTTCTTTTGAAGAAGATATGATTATTGGAGAGAAAAGCGTAAAGGCGAACACACCCATTGCCTGGCGGCCTGAGCAGATCCGCGCTGAAAAGATTGAAGGATTCCGCCCGGACGGAACTTCAATTACGGTAACTTGGCAGCAAGCTGGTCTGAACCCTGGTTGGTGCAAACTTGATTGGGTCGTAGCCGATCCTCTTCGCAAGAA
Organism: Chloroflexi bacterium 44-23; assembly: GCA_001899005.1. Classification (GTDB taxonomy): domain Bacteria; phylum Chloroflexota; class Anaerolineae; order Anaerolineales; family Anaerolineaceae; genus UBA6170. Next base: position 221,964 of record MKUW01000028.1, on the reverse strand, counting down.
TCTGGCCAATGCCAGTAATATGCTGGATGTTACCTGGGAAGGCCCGCATGGAGACATAATCCCGCTGGATGGATATCTGGATCCGTATTTTCAGGAGGTCTACCTCGAAGCGGAATCAGTACCGATTTTTTCCAAACTTGCTCAGCATGTCTCTGCCAACGCACTTGATCGTTATGTGGAACAGCTGGAACATGAAGTTCAAAAATACCTGACCCGCGATAAAAATTATGGAAAGGTAGCCAAGCGCATGTACAATATATTTCGTCTGACCGGTCGCTATGAAGAAGCTGCTTTTTTACGGGAATTGTTTGATGAACCGGCAACCATTCTTTATCAGGTCTGGTCGCTCATTCGTACCATCGACGATACTTATTCTTCCGGGTCCATCATTGCACATGCCGAATTAACCGCAGCCACAGACCGCTTGATTATGGATGTTATAAAGGCCCTCGAGGGCGATCAAGAAAGCCAAATTGTGAGCCACCTGCTTAAGCTTCGTGATGCCCTCTCGCGGCCGGAAGCTGAAGATATTTTGACCGCTGAAGCTGAGGCAGCCAGGGCGGAGGTCATTAATATCGTCAACAACTTCTTTTATGCGCGCCTGGTGGGCATGCCGACGATAAAAAATTATATGGATGGGTTTACTCGGCTGCAATAATTGCTGTCACTGCTGTTGAGCAATAGCAATCCAAGATACCTATGAGTTGAGTGGAATAACCCAAAAGAAGTCCTTATTCCAATGCGTGCCTTTGTAGTTTAGAAGGTGAAAGATTGCGTATGGCAAATCAGTTCGAAAGACATTTATCAGTTGAATGGTTATAAAGTTTTATTAAATTTTCTACCATTGATAGTGCAATCACGTGGTTTATCATTGTAGGAATCGGTTAACATCCTGATGGGCTCTCTATTCATTTTTTACCGGTAACCCTTTGGATACCAGTAATTGACCAAGTTTACCTATGGTACAATAAATATCCATTTGAAAAAATCTGTAATTAAGGAGGAAAAGCCAGCGTATGTTTTTGTGAAAATGCTGATATCAGTTATCTGCACTTCTTTCGATCACTTTGCTTTCTGAGAACTTTCTGTGTCCCCCCCGTTGATTTTCTAATAATTTTTCATTCATTTTGAATCAATTTCCAAAATTGTAAATATTTCTCAGTAACACCCATTCGTTCTGCGATGGATGTGGAAACCGTATATAACCTGTTTCCAAAATCTGATTGAGCGCGCAGTCACCCAAACGTTTGTGAAAGCATTTGGCTTGTTCACATGAAAACGTTGTCCTTTACCGGCCATTCTGTCTTGCGGATAGAATCGTCCCGGAATTTTAATTTAATCCAATTTTCAAAGGAGAAGATTATGAAAAAAACAATTATCACCAAAGCGCAAATGGGAAAAGTTCACCCGCTGATTCCGGAATATTATGAGCAATTCACCGCTGGTAAACTCTCCAGGAGAGAATTTTTACGAGGCGCAACCTTGTTGGGTCTTTCAGCTACGCTTGCTGCTTGTGCTGCCCCGGCCACCCAGGTAGCGGCGACTGCTGTAGGTGCCTCCGACGCTGCAGCCAGTGGGGGAATTGTTCGCGGTGGTACTTTACGCAATGCGATGCAGTTACAATTGCTGGATCATCCCGCCCGTTTATCCTGGATCGAAGGTGCGAATGTAGTTCGCCAGGTTGGCGAGTATCTGACGGAAACCGGCGTAGATAATATCACAAGACCTTACTTGCTCGAAAAATGGGTTGCCAGCGATGATTTGTTGACCTGGACTTTGTATCTTCGCAAAGATGTAACCTTTAACAATGGTGATTCGATGAACGCGGATGATGTTGTTTTTTCCTTTGGTGAATGGCTCAACCCGGACATCGGTTCTTCCATGTTAGGTTTGCTTTCCTACCTGAATGGTCCCGAAGATGTTGAAAAAGTGGATGATTACACTGTGCGATTGCATCTAAATTCTCCTAATATTGCGGTGCCAGAGCATCTCTTCCATTACCCCGCCATTATCTTGCATCGTGATTTTGAAGGCGATTTTGTCAAACAACCAATTGGGACCGGTGCATTTACCCTTGAGGAATATTCCGAAGGTGAGCGAGCTGTCTTAAAACGACGTGAAGATTACTGGCGTATGGGGGAAGATGGCCAGCCATTGCCTTACCTGGATGAAATCATCATCGTTTCGATCGATAAGGATGCTGCCGTGGCTGCCATGCAGTCCAATCAGGTTGATACCATGTATATTCCTCGACCGAGTGACTGGTTGGCGATGAAAGACAACCCTGAGCTTGTTGTGCGACCGGCACAAACTTCACAATGTTACACGGTCCGCATGCGCGTGGATATTGAGCCCTGGAACGATGTGCGCGTCCGTAATGCATTAAAAATGTGTCAGGACCGCGAAAAGATTTTGCAATTAGCCTATTTTGGCGAAGGTGACCTCTCAATTGATGCCCATATCGCACCGGTAGCACCGAGTTTTTGCGAAAAACCCATTCCAGCTTATGATCCGCAGGGTGCAAAAGCTCTTTTGGCTGAGGCTGGTTATCCGAATGGGCTGAAAGTGGTGTTATCTACGAAAAATGATGAGGCTGAACCGGAAATTGCACAGGCTCTCAAGGAACTGGCGGCACCTGCCGGGTTTGATATCGAATTGGATATCACCGATTCAGGTGGTTATTGGGATCGCTGGACGGAAGTGCCGCTTGGTATTACCGCCTGGGCTCACAGACCTCTGGCGGTCATGTTACTGTCTTTAGCTTACACTGCTGATAGCGACGGTAACCCAGTCTCCTGGAATGAAACTCGCTGGGTGGATGATGAGTTTTCAACCCTATTAAGAAAAGCAGAGAAAACGTTGGATTTGGAAGAGCGCCGCGGATTAATGTGTCAGCTGGAGCAGATTATGCAAGATCGTGGACCCATCGGTAACAGTTTCTGGAAGAGAGTCTGGAACATCACGAATAAAAAATTCCAGAATGTAAAAAGCCACCCCTCAAGCTACGATCTGTTTTACGAAGTATGGAAGTCAGAAGCGTAATATTTTTAGGCATCCCTGTCAGGTTTATCGCGCAGGGATGCCATTGTTATTATTATTTTTTTAGGAGTTTTATTCATGGCTAGATTTTTGATTCGTAGCCTCGTATCCACCATCATCACCATGCTACTGGTTTCTCTTGCCCTTTTCTTTTTATTGGAGGCAGGCAGCCGTGATGTGACGGTCCGAATTCTGGGCGTTTTTTCCACCCCCGAGCAGCGTGCATCGCTCAGTCTGCAACTGGGGTTGGATCAGCCGGCAATCGTGCGATATGGAAACTGGTTGATTGGCAATGATTGGCGAGTGCAGCGTAAGATTGGCTATCCACTTGAGGCCATTAAAAATGAAAAAACCGAGGAGCGAGAGTGGTGGGCAAATGTTAATGGCCAATTAACACGCTGGAAGCTGGAAGAAGGTGTATTGATCGCACTGCTCCGCCAATCAGATGGTTCTGCAATAGAGCAACAGGCTGAAACATCCTGGAAGACAATTGATGATCAAGAAAACGGAGCAAATAAGCAGGTTTTTTGGGGTGTGGATACAAAAAATAATGCGGTCAAATGGGTCAAAGGTGAGGGCAAGGAGATTTATATTTTAACCAAGGCTGGTATGCGTAAAGAAGGCGATGGAGCCCAGCAATATATACCTTTGACCAAAGGGTTGTTGCGTGGTGATGCTGGCTTATCTCTGCAGACTGGCCGCCCAGTGATGGTAACCCTTCTGCCGCGTATTCGCAATACCGTTGTGTTGGCCGGGGTGGCCTTTTTGGTAGTAGTCCCAATTGCCTTGCTGCTTGGAATACTAGCCGGTGTGAATGAAGGAAGATTCCTGGATCGGTTTATCTCAATCACCAGCTTGGGATTGACAGCAACTCCGGAGTTTGTAACCGGGGTATTTCTGATATTGATCTTTGGTATCTGGTTAAAGTGGTTTCCGGCTGTGTCAGTTTTCCTGCGGCCAGATGCGATCTTCTCTGATCCGAAGATCATGGTTTTACCTGTCTTAACGCTGACAGCTGTGGAACTAGGCTATATTGTCCGCATGACTCGTACCAGCATGGTTACAGTGATGCAGTCAACCTATATTCGCACTGCCATCATAAAAGGTTTGCCATATCGACGGGTTGTTTTTCGGCATGCGTTGCGAAATGCGTTAATGGCACCCATCACTGTCATCATGCTGCACGTCAATTGGTTGATTGGCGGCGTGGTGGTTGTTGAGACGATTTTCGGCTTCCCTGGCTTGGGAAAATACATTTACGAATCAGCCATTTTTGGCGACTTCAATGCAATTGAAGCGGCAGCAATGATCACAGTCTTAATCGCTGTTGTCACCCGCCTTGTCGGTGATTTCGCCTATACGCTATTGAATCCCCGCATTCGATATTCTTAAACAGGAGCAGTGATGGAATCTCAACAAAATATAAAAAAGAAAAATTATTCGCTTCGTTTGGAGCGAATTTCACAAAGCCTGCGCCTAATTTTTAGCTCAAAGATTGCCATTATCGGACTTTCAATGTTCGTATTCTGGGTTGTGCTGGGCATTGTATCCATTTTTTGGACACCTTATGAACCGAATGCTACCCAATTCGCCCAAAACCTGACACCGAACGCCACCAATTGGCTGGGGACAGATCATCTTGGGCGTGATATTCTTTCGCGCTTGATGACAGGTACGCAGGTCATCTTGCTCAAAACTCGTCTACCGGGTATTGGCGTCATTCCGGGAGGAGTAGCCTTGTGGGGAGTATTTGGCTCACTTTTGTTGGGGACCGTTCTCGGTTTGAATGCCGGGTACCGGGGCGGTTGGACAGATCAGGTCATTATGCAATTTTTGGATGCATTGATCGCTTTTCCGGTGATTGTCCTTTACCTGGTGGTTATTTCCGCCCTTGGTAGGGGCGATCTGGTGGTGATTCTAGCCATTACAGTAACTGGGGCACCGGGCGTTGCCCGCCTTGCCCGTAGCCTGGCGTTGGATATCCGAACACGCGATTATATACGCGCAGCAGAAACCCGAGGTGAAAGTCCCTGGTATATCATGTTCAAAGAAATTTTGCCCAATGTCAGCAGCCCGCTATTGGTAGATGGGATGTTGCGTGTTGGTTATGCAATTTTTGCTATTGGTACGCTTGGTTTTCTTGGCATTGGCCTGCCCCCACCTGATCCCGATTGGGGCAATATGGTAAATGAAGCCAGACGGAATATCTTTTCAAATCAATTGGCAGTGATTTGGCCTGCCTTATCCATTTCCACATTGGTAATCGGGCTCAATTTGTTTGCCGATGGTCTAAACGAAGAAATTAATCGCTTCCAGAAGTGAGGAATATATGACGAACCCAACAAAAACACTAAGGAAAAATCCCCCCGTATTAAAACTAGAAAATGTTTCAGTGGCTTACAAGGTGCGTGGTGGAGAAGTGGAGGCTGTCCAGGATGTTTCCTTTGAAATTGGCAGGGGTGAGGCGATTGGCATAGTTGGGGAATCTGGTTGTGGCAAGAGCACTCTTGCCTGGGCTGTTGTAAATTTTTTGGGACGCAATGGTTATGTAAAACGGGGTTCAATTCACTTTCAAGGCCAGAATCTCGTTAATCAGGGCCGCGAAAGTTTGCAGCGCTTGCGTGGCGATAAGATTGCGATGGTTTACCAGGATCCTATGAAAGCCCTCAACCCCTCCATGAAGATCGGTGAACAAATGAAAGAAGTGTTAACTGTTCACCAAAAGATGGAGGAGGCCGAGGCAATTGAACGATGCGTTAAAATGTTGCAACGCGTGTACATGCCTGACCCAATGAATGTATTAAAAAGGTATTCCCACCAACTCTCTGGCGGACAACAGCAGCGAGTGGTTATTGCTATGTCTTTACTGAATAACCCTGCGCTGTTGATCATGGATGAGCCTACTACTGCATTGGATGTCACTGTCGAAGCAACCGTACTGGATTTAATTGATGAATTGCGTCGAGAGTTGGACACGGCCATCATGTATATTTCACATAATCTAGGCGTGGTTTCAAGAGTATGCAGCCGCGTTGCTGTCATGTACGCCGGAAAGCTGGTGGAATGGGCTGAAGTTGAAAATATATTTCGCTCACCGAAACATCCATATACACAGGGGTTAATCCGAGCTATCCCAAAATTAGGGGAAGATAAACTTGGCAGTCAGCTTTACCCGATTCCAGGGAGGGTGCCGGCACCCAACCGCCGCCCGGATGGCTGTGTTTTCCATCCCCGTTGTGATTATGTGCAGGGAATTTGCCGCGATAAGAAGCCAGCTTTACGTGATGTTGGTGATGGTATTATGGTTCGCTGCCATTTTGCTGAATTGATAGATCCGTCTGAATGGGAACCGCCGGACGCGGTCGAAATCAAGCCGGAAGGTCTCAAATCAGAGATAGGGAATGATGCAGCCCTTCTGAATGCGGTGAATCTAAAAACCTACTACCAGGTGCAGGGATCCAGCTTGAAAGACTTGTTAGGTTTAAATCCAAAACGGTACGTCAGGGCTGTTGAAGATGCCAGTCTGGAAGTAGTTCCCGGAAGGACACTTGGCATTGTGGGGGAATCCGGCTGCGGGAAAAGCACCCTGATCAAAACGATCATTGGGCTTGAGCAAAGTACCGCCGGATCGATTAAATTTAAAGGTTTGGATATTTCCAGCTCCTTAGCCGATCGCTCCGAAGCGGTGATGAAAGAGATCCAAATGGTATTTCAGAATCCTGATTCAACGATGAATCCGGCATATACTGTGGGTCAGCAGATTGCCCGCCCGATGATTAAATTTGGCGTGGTTCCAAAAAACGAGGTTCGCCAGGCTGTCATCAATTTGCTGGGCAACATGCGTATGGGTGAAAACTATTATGATCGATTGCCGAACCAGTTAAGTGGGGGTGAAAAGCAGCGTGTGGGTATCGCCAGGGCTCTGGCAACATATCCAGATCTGGTGTTATGTGATGAGCCGGTCAGCGCTTTGGATGTATCTGTTCAGGCAGCGATCCTGAATCTGCTCTTAAAAGTTCAGCGAAAATATGGCACTACCATGTTGTTCATTGCCCACGACTTGAGCGTGGTTCGCTATTTCTGTGATGAAATCATCGTCATGTATTTGGGCCAAATGATGGAAAAAGGTCAAGCAGAACAGATTTATGCGCCACCTTACCACCCATATACCGAGGCACTGCTCTCAGCAGTACCAGTCATCGATCCTGGTTCTCACCAGAAGAGAATTCGGTTGGAAGGCAATGTGCCCAGTGCAATCAACCCACCCTCTGGCTGCCGTTTTCATACGCGTTGCCCGCGTCGCAAATTATTGCCAAATGGCGGCAAGATCTGTGAAGAGCAATTACCTCCCTGGCAGGATATGGGAGATGGGCACCAGATATTTTGTCACCTGCCTGAAGAGACTCTGTGTGCTTTTGAACCTGTATTTACAGTAAAGGAAGGATAATCATGTTAGTAAGAGATTGTATGACACGCCATCCGGTGATGATCGATCCCAGGCTATCACTGCCAGAGGCACGCAAGGTGATGGTTGAAAATGAAATTGGACATTTGCCGGTTGTAGATGAAGGCAATCGTTTGCTAGGTTTGATCACTCGTTCGCACTTTGCATTGAGCCTTGATAACATTGATAGCCTTGATGTTTGGGAGATTTCCAGCAAGTTGACTGATTTGCGCGTGAAAAGCGTGATGATCAAGAAACGCCAGGTAATAATCGCTACACCGCAAACGACAGTAGAAGAGGCTGCAAAAATGTTATCCAGCCATAAAATCAGTTGCCTGCCGGTTGTGGATAGCGAAAAAGTTACTGGAATCATAACGACCATTGATTTGCTACGTTCGTACCAGGAAATGCTGGGTCTGCCCACTCCCGGCATTCGAGTTACGGTACGTATGCCTGCGCATGAAAAGAATTTTTCTGAATTAGCAGAGCTTGTTTCTGCCATCGGTGAAAAAGATTGGGGAGTGATGGGCATTGGTACCTATGCCGTCCCACATCAACCGCAGTATTACGAAGCTGTGGTCAAAATTCCAGGGGTCTCAATTACAGAAGTTGAGCAGCTTGTGGCAACAATCTCCGATCTGACAATTACAGACATACGCTCAATCAGCTGAGCTGCAGTTCAAGAGGCTGTAACTATCCATTTGATAAGTAAAACTCACTAAAATTGGTTTTTCTACCCTCTGCCGGGTTTTTTCGCAGAGGGCAAAGGGATATTCGAACACGCCGGTATGGCGGCATGAGGTATAATTAGGGTTTGGAAATGTACCAGATTTGCCATGCTTTAAGCCGTGGTTTTGGGTTTCGGAGGAAGTAAGAATATGGAAATAGGCAATATCCACGTAGTTGATATTGATAATGAGATGCGTACTGCCTTTCTTGATTATGCAATGAGTGTAATCGTGGCCAGAGCAATTCCGGATGTCCGTGATGGTCTTAAGCCCGTTCACAGACGCATCCTGTATGCAATGTTCGATATGGGTATCCGAGCCAATACCTCTTACAAGAAATCTGCCCGTATAGTCGGTGAAGTATTAGGGAAATACCACCCGCATGGCGATTTGGCGGTTTATGAAGCCATGGCGCGTATGGCGCAAGATTTTTCAATGCGTTACATGTTGGTAGATGGCCAGGGTAACTTTGGTTCCATTGACGGTGATTCTCCGGCAGCAATGCGTTATACCGAAGCGCGCCTTTCACAAATGGCAGAAGAGATGCTGGCCGATATTGGCAAAAATACTGTTGATTTCAATGATAATTTCGATGGGTCACTCAAAGAGCCATCTGTTTTGCCCTCCCGTTTACCGAACCTGTTATTGAATGGTTCCTCCGGCATCGCTGTCGGCATGGCAACCAATATCCCACCGCATAACCTAAGAGAACTGGCTGCGGCGGTTACGTATGTCATAGATCATTTTGACACTATTGAAGATGTCACGGTTGATGAATTAATGAAATTGCTGCCAGGTCCGGATTTTCCAACCGGTGGAATGATCGTTGGGCAGGATTTGATTCGTCAGGCTTATTCAACCGGACGTGGAAGGCTGGTCGTGCGCGGCCGGGCAGAAATTGAAGAATTTAAGAATGGCCGTTTTGCAATTATCATCAACCAAATACCGTACCAGGTGAATAAGACCAGTATGATCGAACGGATTGCTGCTCTTGTGCGCGAAGATCGTCTGGACATGATCTCGGATTTGCGCGATGAATCCGACCGCAAGGGAATGCGCATAGTCATCGAACTAAAACGTAATGCGCAACCTCAGCGGGTTCTCAACCAGCTTTATAAATACACTCAGCTTCAATCCACCTTTGGGGTAAACATGTTATCCCTGGTAAATAATGAACCGCGAACGCTTTCCTTGCGACGCATGCTGCAACTCTTCATTGAACACCGCCAGGAGGTAATCACTCGCCGAACTCAATTTGAGCTTGATAAGGCGAAACATCGCGTTCATATTCTGGATGGTCTCTTAATTGCATTGTCCAATTTGGACGCTGTCATTGATACCATTCGGAAATCTGAAGATGTTGAGACCGCCAAAGAACGTTTGATCACACGTTTTAATCTTAGTGAGATACAGGCACAGGCAATCTTGGATATGCAGCTGCGCCGACTGGCGGCACTTGAGCGGCTTAAAATTGAAGAGGAACAACGCGAAGTAATGGCGCAGATTACTTATCTCGAAGATCTTCTGGCAAACCCGGTTAAAATTCTGAATTTAATCAAAACGGATATGGAAGAATTGGCCGCAAAATATGGTGACGACCGCCGCACGGTTATCAGCCTGGATGCCCGCGAAGAGATTTCCGACGAAGAATTGGTGAAAGATGAAGCTGTATTGATTACTCTGACCGAAAAGGGCTATATTAAACGCGTTCGGGCTAATATGTATCGTACTCAGGGCAGAGGCGGTCGCGGGGTGATCGGTCAATCAATGCGTGATGAAGACGAAGTAATCATGATGATTCCCGCCCGCACCTTGAACACGGTGCTTTACTTTTCCAATCGAGGGAAAGTCTATTCGGAGAAAGTTTACAACTTGCCAGAAGCGGGCAGAACCGACAAAGGTATTTCGATCATGAATGTGCTGGCTCTGGATTCAGGCGAGAAAATTACCGCAGCTGTTCCCGTGCCGGGTTTTGATGAGGCGGAATACTGCACCATGGCAACTGAGCTTGGGCGCATAAAGCGCGTACAGCTTTCCGAATTTGCCAGCGTTCGACCCAGTGGGTTGATCGCAATGAGTCTTAAAGAAGGGGATAACCTGGGATGGGTACGCCTGACCAGTGGTAAAGATGAAGTGATGCTGGTTACCGCTTTCGGCCGGGCTTTGCGGATGGACGAGAACGATATCCGCTGTATGGGCCGGCCGGCGGGTGGAGTAACCGGTATTCGCATGGCTCCTAAAGACCGCGTAACCGGTATGGATGTGCTTGAGCCGGGTGGCCAGCTACTGGTAATAACTGATAAGGGTTATGGAAAGCGCACACCATTGGAGCAGTATGTACCGAAAAGCCGCGGTTCCAAAGGTGTTTCTACCATAGATAAACACAATCTGGATAAGATTGGTTTAATTGCCACAGCCAGGATTGTGCAGCCGGATGATGAAATTTCACTAATCTCTACCAGCGGTGTTCTAATCCGCATGAGTGTCAGCGATATCTCCGTAATGGGACGCGTAACCCGTGGAGTGCATGTCATGGATATGGTAGAAGGTCACACTGTCGCTTCGATGGCTCGTATCAAAGCCAGTATGCTAATTGGTGAGGGTGACGAGAACGAGCCGCCAGCGGAAGAATAAGATCGGGTATCTTGTCAATAAATCAGGGTTGAGGGGTGTTTTTAGGCGGGCGATTGCCCGCCTAAAAACACTCTGCTCAAACTATTGAGATGATAGAAGACCAGCTATTAAAAAAGCAGACGTAATTATCTTGCGTCTGCTTTTTACTTACCTACGCGAGTTAAAGTTTAAGGAAGTACAATTCGGCCGGTGATCAAAAGGCAAAAAGAACCCAGAACGATGACTGCGATTAACAATAAAAGTGCTAAAACAAATCGTTGGGGCGCTGTCATCCCCAGGAAATTTTTACCCGATTTTCTGGACGGTGCCAAAGGAGTTTGATTTGCTTCCTCTTCTAAATAGGAATCGCTGGCAGAATTTCGTAAATCATCAATCATTTTATTTCTCCCATACATCGTTTGTCGGCCGTAACTGAATATCGGCGGCGCTGAATGTCAAGATTTTTGCATCGTTTGTTAGAACTCGCAGATCACCATTAAATTCTACACCTAAAAGTGTACCACTAATGTGAGACTCGTCATTTTCAATAATATATACTCTTTCGCCACGAAATGCCAGTAAATTTTCCCATTGATTATGAAAGTTATCAAAATTGAAATTTGTCCGATAATTGGAAAACGCCGTAATCAGCTCTCCAAGAAAGTCAAACTGACTGATGGATGAATGCGTATGATTTTGAACACAGGTAGCGGGAAATTGTACCAAATACGCGGGTGGAACGCTTGCCGGGAATAAGTTGACGCCAATCCCAACCACGATTCCAGCCAATTCTTGTCCATGCCAGGCTGCCTCTAGCAGAATACCGGCGCATTTTCTTTGCTGGATGAGTACATCATTGGGCCACTTTATTTGTGCTGTAATTTGATATTTTTCTTGCAGCACCTGCACCAGAGCCAGAGCGGCTACTGCAGAAAAAAATTGTAGATATTCTTTTTCCTGTTGGGTTGGTTTCATAATTATACTTAGCGCTATGGCACTGCCGGGGTTTGTGACCCAATGTCGCTGCTTTCGGCCCTTCCCTGCTTGTTGATGGTTGGCAAACACAATGGATCCGTCGGCTGCTCCTTCCTCTAACCAGGAAAGCGCAGTGGTGTTGGTGGATCCAATGGTTTCAAAATACTTATAAGCCGGGATATTCAGCTTCTCAATGATTTCCTGAAAGGGGATAGGGGTAATCATTTTTCCATTGTAACGGATAAAAAAAGAGCGGTAAAGACCGCTCTTTCTATTTCCAGGAAAGTGAAACTTAGTTAATTATTCGCGATTTTAATCCGTCGCGGACGGGAAACTTCTGATTTGGGGACCCGCAGTGTCAAAACACCGTTTTTTAAGTCTGCATGTGCGTTATCCGAATCCAGTTCATCCGGTAAATCGACCACACGACAAAAACGGCCATCAGGGCGTTCAGTAATCAGGTAATTGTCACCTTCCTGGCGTTCCAACTTGATTTCGCCCTTGATTGAAATTGTTCCGTTGACGACTTCAATATCCAGGTCATCTGATTCAATACCTGGTAAAAATGCATAGACAGTGTAGGCATCTTCATCCTCGCGAACATCAATCGGAAAAACGACTTTGCTCTGTTCGCCTTCGAGGTTAGCATTCATCATTTGTTCCCATCTTCGGCGGCGAGAACGAAAACTTTCAGGGCTGCGCATATAATAGAGAGACATAATTACCTCCAAATTTTAGTATTTTCCCAATATCTTACTGATTTCATCTTAACCAGCTTATATATGAATTTTGCTAGAAAAAAGTAATAAATTTATAAAAATTAAAATATCATTTCAAAAATTAGGCGCAGCGTGTTCTTAATTGGAGGGTCGCCCGCCTAATAACACTCATCATTCCCTATTTATGGAAAGGATACAGATGAAGAGTGAAGAGATAATTAGTGCCAATGAGTTTGGGAATCTGGTGATTTGCCCAATATGATAAGGGTTAAAATTTAATAGAATTTTGAGAAACTATTAATAAAAATCTGTCATATGCGCAGTAAAATGATCTCAATGATCGTTAATTTAGTGGTATGATAAGGCCGCGGAGAGAAAATTATGGATGACAAAATAACAATTATTGAGGGGCCGCCCCCTGAATTTGAATTCATAGAAGATGGTTGGGCGCTTGGATTTAATGAAGGCCCAGGCATTTTCGAGCTGGCTTTGACCAGATTGAGAACATTTAATGGACCTGCGCTGGTCGAACGGTGTCATCGAACTTGGAAACGCAATGAAACGATGTTTCTGCACTTTCGTGATGAAACCGGACTGGAAGAGAAAGTGCCGATAATGGCAGCACGGGCAATCGATTCAACTGATGGACAGGTTCTTTACCTGTGGATTCGACGAAAGGGTGGCGAAGTGGAATATGACTTTGACATCGACGGTAGTGATGATGAGGAAGATAACCCGTTTTACGACAATTAGAAACAATAAGTGAAAAATAAGAAAAGCCAGAAATCGATAAGATTGACTGGCTTTTTTTATTAAAACGATAAACGCTAAGGTGAGGGGGGCACCCAAGCGTTTATCTGATATTATTTTATCAAATTAAATTATTAAATGCAAGCTGCGTTTGGCAATAGTTTGAATTCTCTCCACTAAACTGATTTCTGGATTTTCATAATAATTTGTGTTTATGGTACCTTTCTGACCAAAAGAGGCTAAACAATGCGGCTCAAAAGCTCTGCGATGCTCATTTTTATCTGTTCGGTGATAGAATGCATCCGCAGGTGATTTTGTCATTAATCCAAAAAATTCTTTAATTTGACCTATATCCTATCAATACCTGGCTCACTCTAAAAATATGACGATTTACAGGCTGAAGCGTAATTTCCAACAATATCCCAATCAGTTCTGGTTGATGTCGTTTGGCATGCTGATCGGCACCATCGGCACAAGCATGATCTGGCCGTTTTTAATGATTTATGTCAGTGAAAAATTAGAAGTCGGCCTGGCTGTTGTAGCCAGCCTGATGACGATCAATGCGGTCACCAACCTGCTTTTCTCATTTGTGGCTGGTCCGTTGACCGACCGGCTCGGACGTAAATGGGTGATGGTGATCAGCCTGGCAGGTAATGGCCTGTGTTATATCCTGATGGCGTTTGCTACAAATTTACTTGAATTTGCCGCGTTAATGGCCTTGAGGGGTGTATTCAACCCGCTTTATCAGGTTGGCTCAGATGCGATGATGGCCGATATGGTGGCGCCTGATAGACGCGCAGAAGGCTATTCAATTTTACGCATGAGTAACAACCTGGGGGTGGCGATTGGCCCGGCTATCGGTGGCTTTGTTACCTCTGCCTCTTATAGTGTTGCCTTCTTCCTGGCTGCTTCCGGGTTATTAACTTACTCGCTTTTATTGGCGTTTAAAGCCAAAGAAACCTTGCAAACAGACATTTCACTGGCCGGTATCAAGCAGCGCTTTGGCGGTTATGGACAAGTTTTCAGAGATAAACCTTTCATTCAGTTCAACCTGACGTACATCCTTACTTTCATCACTACATCAATGATATGGGTTTTACTGGCTGTTTACACCAAGCATAATTTTGGCATTCCAGAACGGCTATATGGGTTTATCCCAACCACCAACGCTGTCATGGTGGTTGCTTTCCAAATTCTGATTACCAGGCAGACCAGGAAACACAACCCACTTATGGTCATGTCTATTGGTGCTGCTTTTTATGGGGCAGCGGCTATCATTATTGCCGTTGGGACCGGCTTTTGGTTTTTCTGGCTGGCGATGGTTGTCATGACAATTGGCGAACTAGTCATGGTGCCGACTGCCACAACTTTTTCAGCCAACCTTGCTCCGCCTGATAAACGTGGGCGTTATATGAGTGTACATGGAATGACCAATGGTATCGCCAGCGGAGTTGGCCCGCTATTGGGTGGCGCATTAAATGATCTTGTTTCACCTCGTTCGCCCTGGTTGGCAGGGGGTTTTATCAGTGGGTTGAGCGTATTATTCTATTATCTCTTGTTTCGCCGCCAGCAACGAAGCAGCCCCGCTGTGCTATCTAAAAAAGTTGAAATTGTTTAGCCCCACTTAAAAACCGCCAACCCGGCAATGATTCTTAAAATACCAAAGATGAAGAGTGCCAAGGTTATTCCGAGTATATCTCCAAAAATCGGTCCAAGGGTGGAGCCTAGCAGCACGGCGGCATTTATTGCCAAAGAAAACCAGGCGAAATGTTCAGTACGCTTGTTGGAAGGTACTTTCTCAAGTAGATAGTTGATCATGGTGACATTGACTATTGACCAGGCAAAACCGCCAAAAAATGATGCCGCATAATAAAGCGTGGCATCTTTCGCGAAGGAAAGCATGGTTGGGTAGATTCCTAAAAGGACAATGCCAAGCCCAACCGACCTCATGTTTCCAATCTTCCCGCTTATTTTGTTGATCTGGGTGGATCCGACAAACATCATCAGATAAAAAATGGCATTTCCAAGACTGATAACCTGATCGGAAATGTGAATTTTGTCCACAAAAAAGACTGGAAATATAGGAATGGAGAGGTAGTGAACGAAATGGAAGAAAGTCAATAAGAGCAATGAGCGACCAAACGGGCCTTTTAAGGTCTCAAATTGGAGCCTGTCGCGTATTCGCAAAAATAGATTGTTTAATTTTCTGCCACTAATGGCTACGAGAGGTTCTGTATCCGCGAGAATTTCTAAAGGGAGCGGATCCTCCGGATCAACCACCGCTTTTACACGTGAAAGGTGGTAAGCGCTCATGGCAGCCCCAATAAACCCAACCGCAAAAACCACCTGATAGCCTAGCGGAAAAGGCAAAACAGTAAGAATTCTACCGAAAATAAGAGTAGCAATGACTGTGATGATTGCGCTCAATGCGTTCCGTCTACCTGCGACCATGCCGCGGTAACGCATAGGTACTCCAGATGCAAAAACGACGTTAAAACCGATCGAGATGACTGTTCCCGGGATACTCATCACCAGGGTAAAAAATATTAATGCCCAGATTTGTTGGCTTTCTCCAAATAACCAGGGCAGAAGGGCCATGAAGAGATAAAAAATACGCTGTCCCATGGCACTCATTAAAATGGCCTTATTTAAGGGACGTGCTTTTAACCAGGGACCGGCCGGCAGTGAGATAAACAAACTTACAATGGCAGGCATGGCGTTGATCAAACCGATTTGGGTAGTGCTGGCACCCAACCTGGCAGCATAGACAGTCAGGAATGAAAGTGCACCCCCAACCAGGAGCGCATACCAACCGATGTCTGCGTAAAGATGCCGAAAATTTGGCTGCAGATGTTTGGGTACAGCATGTGAAATTGGAAAAAGGTAGGCCCTCAGTTTTCGATATTTGGTGCGAAATTGAAATTGGTTTGACATGGTTTGATTAGATTTTACCTTATCACCCAACAATTATTGAATATCGCCTGAGCAAGCATCAAAGACGAATATTTTTCAGCGGTTCATAAATCGTATGATAAGATTCAAAAGGATAGTCAATACGATGCTTAGCAGAATGGACGCTAAAATGGGGATAATACAAGTAAAATTCCCTGTTTGCAGATGCAGTGTACCGGGCAAGGATTTCCAATTAAACAAGCGGCTTAATCCAAATATGATTCCCCCCACAACGACAAGAAGCACGCCAGCAATAATTATTCCTTTGGCAATATTCTCTAAATTTGGTGTCATAAATTCATTTTACCAAGACTCTTAATTGATAAACATCGTTTATTGGCCCCAATTTAATCGATAGCCCCTTTAGAAGTTGGCTGAGGAAAAGAGATGGGTAGGATTCATGTGATCAGGCATAACCATATGATTTTGGTTGAGTAATTCTTAAGAAACTTGACTGAGAACTATTTATCCGTAAAAATAATGTTTTACCTGAGTTGAAGCAATTAATAAGAAGTTAGGTGTACAATTTAGGTTCGGGTGATGGATGCGAGCTCGTTTTCGCAATGGTACACTCAATTTAACAGGTAAAAAAAACAGTAAAAAAATGCTTGTTTACTTTGAAAAAAAACAGGACAGGATGCCACTATGCAACAAATTTTTCCCTTCACAGCTATCGTAGGACAAGAACGCATGAAACGGGCATTGATTCTCAATGCTGTTGACCCACGCATTGGGGGCGTTTTGATTCGAGGTGAAAGGGGAACGGCAAAGTCAACGGCAGCACGTGCTTTGGCAGCCCTTTTGCCGAATGTCAAAGCTGTCAGTGATTGCCGTTTTGGTTGTGACCCTGAAAGTCCGTCTTCATGGTGCACCGAATGCCAGGAACGGTTTGCCGGCGGTGAAGATCTTCCGATAACAATCCGTCCAACTGCCTTCATCAATCTGCCTGTTTCTGCCACTGAGGATCGTGTGGTGGGAACCTTGGATATAGAACGAGCCATTCAACGGGGTGAACGGAAATTTGAGCCCGGTGTTTTGGCTGCTGCCAACCGCGGTCTGCTTTATATTGATGAAGTAAACTTGTTGGATGACCACGTGGTTGATGTTTTGCTCGATTCCGCCGCTATGGGCATGAACATTGTTGAACGTGAAGGAATCTCATTTGTACATCCGGCACGATTTATCCTGGTGGGCACAATGAACCCCGAAGAAGGCGATTTGCGCCCGCAGCTTTTGGATCGCTTTGCATTATCAGTGGATATTCATGGCATTCTTGATTCCCGCGATCGGGTAAAAATTATGCAACGTAACCTGGCTTTTGAGGCTGATCCCCAGCAATTTCGCGAGCAATGGGAAGAAAGTGAAAAAAAACTTACAGATCAAATTGAAGTGGCCCGTAAGTTGGTGCTCCAGGTAAAACATACCAGCCGCGATTTGATTATCATTGCATCTTTGACCGCCTCGCTGGGTGTGGACGGTCACCGCCCGGATATCGTTATTCTAAAAACAGCCAGAGCACAAGCAGCTTTTGAAGGGCGCACCATGATAAACGAGCTGGATATTGCCCGTGCTTCCGAATTGGTGCTGCCCCATCGTATGAAACGGAGCCCATTTGAAAAAGAAGTGGCCACCATGCAGGAGTTAAAGGAACGAATCGATCAGCTCAGCGGTGGCGAAGCATCCGGTCAGGGGGATGAAGAATCGCCCTCGGATACTGATGCTGACAAAGGGACAGCGAAAAAAAAAATTTAACTGACGGAACAAATACTTCTGAAATGAAGGATACACCCGATATGGGTGATGCTGTCCCCGACCCAAACGCATTATTTCAGGAATTTAATGCAAATTGGTGGCAAGGTGGCAAAGTGGTTAAAGCAGAAGGCCAATTTACTCCCCGACGGCTCAATACGCCTCTTGATAAAATAATTCGCTCCAAATCCGGGCGACGCTCCATTACACGAACGGAAAGAAAACGCGGAAGGTATACCCAGTCAAGACCGGCCGGCGGTAAGGCAGACGATCTTGCGTTTGATGCCACAATGCGGGCTGCGGCTCCCTTTCAAAAACGGCGTAGTGAACAGCGTAAACGCGTTGCGTTTGCCATTCAACCTGCGGATTATATGCGCAAGGTGCGGGTACGTCGCACAGCCAACCTGATACTTTTTGTGGTCGATGCATCCTGGTCGATGGCTGTGGCGGAACGAATGGCAGCAGCCAAAGGAGCTATCCTTTCGCTTTTGAATGACGCTTACCAGCGGCGCGATAGAGTTGGGATGATCGTTTTTCAAAAGGACAGCGCTACATTGATTCTCTCGCCTACCAATTCAGTTACCCTGGCGGAACGAGCTTTGCAGAATATACCGGTGGGTGGTAAGACACCCCTCTCGGCCGGTTTAAAGCTCGCTTATGAGGTTCTGATGCGTGAAAAAATTACTCACCCGGATGTCGTACCATTGATGGTCTTGTTAACCGATGGTGCCGGAAACGTGGCGATGGGAAAAAAATTGGGTCCTTTACCTGAATCGTATCAAATTGCGCGCTTGATTGCCGAAGAAAATATCCACTCCATCGTTATTAATCTGGAGCATGCCTCGTTTGACCGCGGGTTGGCTAAAACATTGGCAGATAATCTACTATCCCCTTGTTACACAATTGAGGACTTGCACGCTCAGACTCTTTATCAGACCGTCCGGCAAGAAATCAGCTATATCAAGCAAAAACAACCGAATCAGAAAAATTAAAGGAAAAGTTTAATTCCAGGTTTTTGTAGCCTACCCGAGAATGAAAAAAACAGCGCAGTTCCAAGGATGGTTTCTCTTAGCTGAGATTCACTGTTTGAAAGCGTGCGGGTTTTGGATAATACTTTGTGTGCGTGGAAAAGCGAGGCCATGGTTGTGGTTCCAACCCAAGGATGTGTGCGCAGTTGCTTTACGGTTTGTTCATTGATTATGCGATTATCAAGTGCTTTACGCTTAACCCAAAAATATTATTTTTCACCCGGTTGTCAGAAATGGAAATGAGAAGAGATTACCGGCAAAAATGAGTTTTCAATTTGGAAACGAAAATTTATATCCTTTTTCGAACCGCTCATCAAATATCCTTTTTTGCTCAATTAGGTTAGAATAAACTGACATGAACTTGAATAATTTCTTGGCAAATCGAATTAAAATAATGCTGTGGCGGCGATATGTCATTGAGAGTTGAAAAGCGTAGGCGCACCAGGGTTGCCCTCATTGTAATCATCATCTCATCGCTTGCCTGCTATTGTATTGGTTTTGTTGTCTGGAGGGTTGCTTTGCAAATTAATCAGCAAAATATTCTGGCTACCCCAACTACCAGCCCAACAAATACTCTGACGGCTACTTTGCCGAGACCTTCTGCCACAGTTAATCTTCTACCCACAGAGACTTCGACATCTACAGTGACCCAAACCTGGACGGCAACTGTCACTTATACGCCTTTCAACACACCAACCCGGACGGTTACACCGACAATTACTGTTACAAATACTCTTGAGGCAACCACACCGGCACCAGCTACTGCAACGGATACTCCGCCCCCAGCTACTGTTACGCCTTCTCCTCCAACTGTTGCAATATCGCCACCATCGCCATAAGCGATGAAAAATAATATTTTCAGGAAAAGATATGATTGAACTCAAAGAAATGCTTAAATCGATGATCTCCCTGCCGGGTTTATCCGGTTATGAAAAACCTATCAGAGAATTAATAACAACCTCCTGGGAACCGCTGGTGGATGAAATCTCTACCAGTCGCTTGGGGAGTCTGCATGCCCTTCGACGAGGGAATGGTGCTCTTCCCCGGCCGGCTATTTTGCTGGCAGCTCATATGGATGCTATCGGTTTGATGGTGACCAGCATTACCGATGGATTGCTTCGCTTTACGGGAATTGGCGGAATTGATCCCCGCATCTTGCCCGGCCAATTGGTTACTATTCATGGCCGTAATGATATGCCAGGGGTGATTGTTCAGCCTCCGGATTATCTGCTGCCTTCTTCGCAGCATCGGAAATCGATTGCGATGGAATATTTGTTTGTGGATACCGGATTAATGGCGGATCAAGTTAAGCAATTGGTGCGGGTTGGCGATCTAATTTCATTTCGCCAGGAACCAATGGAATTGAAAGGAAATACTCTGGCTGGGCACAGTCTCGATAATCGTGCTTCAGTGGCTGCGGTCACTCAATGTCTGCTGGAACTAAGCCATCTGCAGCACGCCTGGGATGTTTGGGCGGTGGCTACCGTCCAGGAGGAAGTGACTCTGGCTGGCAGTATCACCTCACCATATGAAATTAAACCCCAGATTGCTGTAGCGATTGATGTTACTTTTGCTAAAGGTCCGGGTGCCAACGATTGGCGCACACTCTCGCTGGCGAAAGGCCCATGTTTGGGCTGGGGTCCAAATATTCACCCTTACATTTATAAGCGTTTTGCGGAGACGGCTGAAAAGTTGGATATTCCCTTTCAAAAAGAATTAATGCCTCGCCATTCCGGGACAGATGCTTACGGAATGCAAGTGGTAGGTGCAGGTATTCCTACCATAGTGATCAGTATTCCTTTACGCTATATGCATACACCGGTTGAATTGATTGCCATGAAGGATATTGAACGCACTGGTAGATTGCTGGCAGAAACGATTGCACGACTGGAACCTGATTTTCTGGACAAGATCAACTGGGATGAGGTGGAAGATGAAGAAAAATAATTTATTAAAGACCACCCCTCAAATTGGTGAATCTCAAATTGATTTGTTACGCAGGCTTTCCGATTCTGTTGCTGTCTCTGGTGATGAAGGAGCAGTTCGCAAAATTGTCTTGGAAGAAGTAAAAGATGTTGCTGATGAGCTTAAGATCGATGCACTTGGCAATGTGTTGGTTACCCGCAAGTCCAGGCAGAAAAATGCACTACGTGTGATGGTTGCAGCTCATATGGATGAAGTCGGATTCATGCTTGTCAATGATGATGGAGATGGTCTCTTCTCCTTTGAAATTGTTGGCGGCATCGACAATCGCCAGCTGGTCGGCAAACCCGTACTGGTAGGCAAAGATGGTGTTCCGGGCATAATTGGTGCAAAACCAATTCATTTAGCTGATGCTGATGAACTTAAAAAGCCGATTCCCGTTGAAAACTTAAAAATTGATATTGGACCGGGCAATTCTAAGAAAGTTAAGGTCGGCGATCGCGGCACGTTTGCCACACGTTTTTTCCAAAATGGACCCAGTATGTTTGGCAAGGCTTTGGATGATCGCCTTGGTGTAGCAACTCTGATTGAATATGTTAAACATCCGCCAGAGAATGTTGACTTACTGGCAGCCTTTACAGTACAAGAGGAAATTGGCGCGCGTGGTGCCAAGGTTGCTGGATTTGCACTCGATCCTGATGTTGCTTTTGTGATTGAATCCACTCCGGCGAATGACCTTCCCACCTGGGATGATGAGGAGAATTTTCGTTATAATGTGCACCTGGGCGCGGGACCTGCCATCTACCGGCTTGATGCAGGCACATTGTCAGATCCACGCCTGATCAACTTGCTGGTGGAAACAGCTGAATTGCTGGAAATTCCTTACCAGTTCCGCCAGCCGGGCAAGGGTGGTACAGATGCGGGTGCAATTCATAAGAACCGCGCAGGTATCCCCTCTGTTTCCATCTCAGTACCTGGGCGTTACGCACATACTGCGGTATTGATTGCGCATCTTGAAGATTGGAAAAATAGCGTGGCTTTGGTGCATGCCGCCATCCAGCGAATTGAGCGTGGGTTATTGTCTGAAGAACGGTAACGGTAATAATGACGATTGAACGCGAAGCTGCCTTAATTGCTGAAACACAAACGCCGGTCACGGTTACCAGTCTGCTGAGTGATTTAAAAGCGCTTGGGTTGCAATCTGGTATGGTGGTGCTTGTCCATTCCAGTCTCAGCAAATTAGGATGGGTTTGTGGTGGTGCGGCAACTGTCATCCTGGCATTGCGAGAAGTTGTCGGTATGGAAGGTACGTTGGTGATGCCGGCTTATTGTGGTGAAAACTCCAACCCGGCCAATTGGGCACATCCACCGGTCCCAGTCTCCTGGGTGGATATCATTCGGGAGAATATGCCAGCGTTCAACCCCTCTTTAACGCCTACGAGAGGGATAGGAAATATCCCGGAAGTCTTTCGTAAAATGGATGGAGTCGTTCGCAGCAATCACCCACAGGATTCTTTTTGCGCTTATGGTAAGCATGCACATTCGATAACGGATGGCCATCTTCTTGAAAGTTCGATGGGAGAGGGTTCTCCTCTACAAAAAATATACGATCTCGATGGTTGGGTCTTGCTGCTAGGTGTAACCCATGCCAACAATTCATCTATTCATCTGGCTGAATACAAGGCAAACTTTCGCAATAAAAAGTGGATCGAAGATGGCTGTGCTATGCTGGTATCTGGAAAGCGGAAGTGGGTTGCATTCTCCAGTTTGGATCTCATTTCAGATGATTTTGCTATGATAGGGCAGGATTACACAGATCACTATCCCCACAATATTCACACGGGTAAGGTGGGGCAGGCAGATGCAATTCTGTTAAAACAAAAACCTTTAGTTGATTTTGCCATCGATTGGATGCAAAAACACCGGAATTAGATTAATAAGAGACTGTGGTGACAGGAGACTTTTCATGAAAACATTAATTAAAAAATTAGTAGAGACAGTTGGACCTTCCGGGTACGAAACCAGAATTCGGGAAGTGGTTCGAGCAGAAGTAGAAAAACTTGCTGATGAGATTTCAACCGATGCGATGGGGAACTTAATTGTTCGCAAAGGAAAGAAAACAAAAAATGGCTTAAAGATCATGCTGGCCGCTCATATTGACGAAATTGGCGTGATGGTCACACATGTTGATAAAAACGGGTTTGCCCGTTTTACAACCATTGGAGGTGTGCGGCCGCATACCTGTTATGGCAGCCGTGTCCGCTTTTTAAATGGTGCCGCGGGGGTTATCGGCGGCGAGCGTTTGGATAACCAGGCCAATGTACACTCATTTGAAAATATGTTCATTGATGTCGGAGCCACCAGCCCTCAGGATAGCCCGGTGAAAATAGGCGATGTAGCAGCATTTGATCGCCCATTTGAAGATTTGGGAGATAGACTTATCTCCAAAGCCATGGATGACCGGGTTTGTGTAGCTGTATTGATTGAGACTTTACGCAACATTAAGAGCTCAATCAATGAATTGTATTTTGTTTTTAGCACACAGGAGGAAGTGGGAACTCGTGGTGCTACAACAGCAGCCTTTGGTATTGATCCTGATGTGGGTATTGCGGTGGATGTCACCGGTACTGGTGATACGCCGCGCGGGGCAGTCATGGATGTTAAGTTAGGCGCTGGGCCAGCAATTAAAATCAAAGATTCAGGCATGCTGGCCGATCCGAATCTGGTGAATGCGTTGGTGAATTGTGCGCAAAAGAATAAAATTCCCTACCAACGCGAAGTTTTATTGGGCGGTTCCACCGATGCACGTGCCATGCAAATAACCAGAGCTGGTATGCCGGCAGGTTGTGTTTCAGTCCCAACGCGATATATTCACTCACCATCTGAAATGGTAGATTTTCACGATGTTGAGAACGCTGTCTTGTTACTGACAGCCTTTCTCAGTGAAGCAATAGTTTTGTAATGAAATTTAAGAATCTCCAAAAGCAGCCCTGGCGGTTATTATTACCCGCAGTTTTACTGGGAGGCATATTGGTTTTAAGTGGTTGCGATTTTGCCAGTAACGCCACCCAAATATTTAATCAAATAGTTGGACAAATTGTCCAACCAGCTACCCCGACCTTGCCTGTATCTTCGACAACGATTACACCAGCCCAAACGAAGACACAGCAGGCAGAAATTACAACCCCTTCGCCGGAATTGGGAATATTAAATCTGGTAATATGGGTACCTCCCCAATTTGATCCGCAATTGGACTCAATAGCTGCCAAATTACTCCGGGATCGAATTGCTGAATTTGAACAAGCCAATAAAGATGTCTTTATTCAGGTACGGGTCAAACCTGCTTCAGGGCCAACCGGAATTCTTGAATCGCTATCCATTACTAACGGGGCTGCAGAGGCTGCCATGCCATCAATCGTTGCGCTTTCCCGTTCCGATTTGGAGACAGCTGTGTCACGAAAATTAATTTACCCGTTCGATTCATACTCGACAAACATCGATGGCGAGGATTGGTATCAGTACGCTCGTGATATGGTAGTCGTTGGGGGAAGCAGTTATGGATTGCCGTTTTTTGGTGATGCCCTCATTTTGGTAAATCGTCCGGATATTATTGGAGCGCAGCCGCAGAGTTGGCAAGAAGCTCTAAAACGGGGAGAACCATTGGCTTTTCCTGCGGCAGACCCACAAGCACTGGTAGCTCTGTCGATCTATCAAGCAGCTGGAGGTGATATTGGCAGTGCTCAAAGAATACCTCCGATGGACGAAGTTGCCCTCACTACCACGTTTCAGCTTTTTGCCGATGGTGCGTCTGCGGGTGTTTTTCCACTATGGACAACGCAAATTCAAAAAGATGTTGAGGCATGGACTGCGTATAACGAGTTACGTAGCAATTGGGTAATTACCTGGAGTTCCCGCTACCTGCATGATCAGGTTGAAGATTCATCAGCATTGTCAATGCCAATGATCGATAAACCCTCCTCCACCTTTGTGGATGGTTGGGTGTGGTGTATTTCTGACCCACAAAGTGAGCATAACCCTACCAATGCGCGTTTAATTGAATTTCTTACTGATCCGAATTTTCTGGAAGAATGGTCTTCGGCTCAGGGGGCCTTGCCTGTGCGTCCCAGTTCGCTGGTGGGTTGGGAAGATCAGAATCTGCGCCATATCCTGGAGCGAGTCGCACTATCGGGAATCGTCAAGCCCCGTACAGAAATCCTGACTTTCCTTGGCCCGATTTTGACAGAACAGGTCATCCAGATTTTATCCGGGAAAACGACTGCACCGATTGCTGCACAGGAAGTTATGGAAAGGGTTGAAAACCCTTAGCGCAAAAGCCTCCATCAGAAAATTTATAACCAGGCGTGGAAACCTTGTGGAATCTCGTCACCCTGAACCAGGCTTGTTGTTATAAGATCAAAAAATGTAATATCCATAGATCAGCTTTGTGAAGTTTGGTGTTATTTTTAGAATCGAAACGCGAATTACACTCAAAAAAAGATGAAATTGTAGCAATGCGAAGAACAAAGTGGCAAAAGAGGTATAAGAATCTAACAACCATCTTATTTTTGAAATGCAGCTTTAAATTTGCCTCAAGAATATGCTTTTAAATTTGGTCTATTTCATGCATAATAGATGATATCGCTATTAACATTTAAGGTAGTTACCAGATTATGAAATTTTTCAGTTTAAAGCGCCGGAGTCTGCCAGTAATTATTGGGTTGATTGTTATAGCCTTGTGGATGACTGCGCCAAATATTTTAGCTGCTGATCTTTTTCAGGAAGGCACAATTCCAGCCGACCAGGTGGTTGCTGATGATTTGTATCTGAATGCACCTTCGATCAAAATCCAGGGCGAAGTGGCTGGCATGCTGGTTGCAATTGGGCAGGAAATAACAATTGATTCAACAGCCACATTAAAAAATGACTCCCTATTAATCGCGCGGTCTGTAACAGTCAATGAAGGTGCCGTATTTTCAGGAAATTTGGTCGTTTTAGCACAGAATGCCAATATCGCTGGTGTTGTAGCGCGAAACTTTTTTGGATTGGCATTTACGACGTTATTTTCTGACACCTCGCATGTAGAGCACAATCTCTTTTTTAGTGGGTACCAACTGGATTTGGAACAAAACTCACAGGTAGGAGACAATCTATATATTGCTGCCTACCAGGCACTTATTTCCGGAAAAATTGAGAATAATTTGTACTTATTGAGTACAGCTTTGCAGCTCGACGGTCGTGTGTCCAAGAATGCCTATTTGCGAATCGATCCAGGGCAGGCAAATGAAGATGCTATCAGGTTTTGGATGCCTTATTTGGCCAATTTCCAGATTCCAGAACCATTAGAGATTCCATTCTTAATCAGTGGTCAAGCTGAAATTGGAGGGCAAGTTCAATATTCCGGACCATTTAATTCCGAGCAAGCACTTATTAACTTTACTGAGCATGAGGTTAAAGCAGCCAATGCGGTGGAACACCCGGCGATTCGGCGTATCATCCGTATGTTTCGGCTTTGGATCAGCCTGATCTTTACCACAATTATTACTTTGTGGTTTTTCCCGATTTTCGCCAAAAGTTCAGCTGCCCAAGTCGCAGCCAGACCTTTACAGGCAGCCGGTATTGGATTGATCAGTTTAATCTCGATTTATATTGGCTTATTCCTTCTCATCTTGCTCGTAATTGCTTCTTCTTTTCTTTTCGGATTGTTTTCAATCGGCGGACTCGGACGTTCAATATTAGCTCTGGTTTTGTTAGCCCTGTTATGGATAACCGTATTTTTTGGTATTTTGGTGATATTTGTCAGTAAGTTTATCGTTTCGTTTTGGCTCGGAAGGCAAATATTAAGACGATATATCGACCATCACCGCCCGGCGGACCTATCCGCAGGCATACTGGGTGTAACCTTGTTTGTGCTTGCCAGTGCCATTCCCTATATTGGCTGGGTAATCAGCCTTGGCGTTACGATCATCGGGCTGGGTGCCATGTGGTATGTTAATCAAACCGAAAATTGGCTGCCCTTTCTTAAATGGAAGGCTTAAAAGTACAGCTTTTATGTGATCAACCTCTGAAAAGCTTATATTTACATTCGATTCCATTAAAGTTCTAACGCAAAAAATGGAATCAGCATTTCCTCTGGAGAAAGGCCGCCATGCCGCCCTAAAAGGGGGTTTTCTTTCTGCCACCACCACCATAAATAGGCGTTGTTTTGGGGTATGACTACCCACTCACCGAGTCGCTCTGCCAGCATTGGGTGATAGTCTCCTCTTCCGAATAAGCCCTTATCGATTGCGATTTTGGATGGAATCGCGATAAAGTCATCCCCAAAATGAAGCTGAAGTAATTTGAGCAATTGCTCACTGCAGCCATTTTTTGGAAAAAGATAGGGTAAACGATTTTCACCTGTCGGCACCATTACCAGCAGCTTGTTGATATCGGCATACCGCGTGAGATCATATCGGCTATCGATTGGGGTATGCACAAAGCCGTGATCTGCGCTGATTATCAGCAGAGTTTTGCTATGATTGCTCCTTTTTATTCTTTCAATGGAGTCAATCAATGCCTGGCTAAAATGTTCGAATTCGCGAATTATGCGCTCGTCATCCGGCCCGAACCGGTGAGAAAGTGTATCGATTGTCTCCCAGTAAATATAAGTATATGTTTTTTCTATTTGTTCTTCACGCAATAAATTTTCCAGTGACACAAAGAGATCGATGTTTGAGCGATATGGAATTATATTTACTGATGGAAAAAGCATCTTTGAAAGACCCGAATATGCGATCGAGATATTTTGCAATGCGGATGGCTTTACTTTATTCTTGCGCATGTGTGGCCCCAGGGTTTCCACCGGCAAAAAGGTGGCGGGATCAAATCCGGCACGCTGTAGTCCGCCGTTATCACCCTGGAAGGTGAAAGCAGAATGGTTAATCATGTTGGCGATCATGCCGTATTCTTTCAGCCAAACCTCATAACCGAGAATGCCGTGTTCAGCCGGATGGCGCCCGGTCCATAAGCTTGTTAATGCAGTCGAGGTTGTGCTGGGTGAAATACTGGTTATTGGTGTGAAGAGGGCATTGTCAGTCTGGGATTGCCAGAGCGGAGTTTGAAAAAATTCCTGAAAAAAATTATAACGTAAGCCATCTATCAAAATAAAAACGATATTTTCATAGGGCCCATTCAGGTGTCTTAATATATCATCTGAAAGACTGGCTGCGCCAAACGGAGCAATATCAAGCAATTTACATATAGTTCCAGGGATATTGACTAGCGAAAAACCATTATAATTTGGGAGAAGGCTGTCATTTCCGGCATTGATACCCTCAATTTTATGAGATTTTAGGATAGGGAGAATTTCGTCACTTAAATTTTGCATGAATCACTCCTAAGTCTGTCGTTATCTGCCCTAATTCTACCCTAGAGGAG
This sequence comes from Chloroflexi bacterium 44-23, assembly GCA_001899005.1. Classification (GTDB taxonomy): domain Bacteria; phylum Chloroflexota; class Anaerolineae; order Anaerolineales; family Anaerolineaceae; genus UBA6170. Next base: position 193,628 of record MKUW01000028.1, on the reverse strand, counting down.
AATTGTTAACAGTCGATTAACAAGCTATCCACAAACGTTAATCAGAATTTATCATGAATTTAATACTAAACTGGTAATATTAAACCAGATGGGTAATATTTGGGTAATCCCTTGAACTTCTGGAGCTTATGATCCTACTTTGATCATTCCAGGTTCCAGAAGTTTATAGGGAAAAATCAGAGCTGGCAAGCTTTTAGCAAAAACCACGGCAAATCCCGTGGCTTTTTGGTTAAAGTAAACCAATGCTTATTACCATGAAATTTCCTGCTATAATTTGATGTGAACCAATAAATAATAAGGATGGAAATCCAATGCTTCCTAGACGCGAAGTATTAACCTGGATGGACGTTGATCAGCTTATTGACCATCTCATCCCTCAATTTGAGCCAGAATTTGACAGTATGATCATGATCACCAATGGTGGCATTTTACCCGGGGGAATGCTGGCAGAAGCATTGGGCTTGCACACGATCCTTACCGCTTCGGTGGATTTTCCGAATGAAGTTCAAATGGAAGAGGAACGCAAAAAAAGAAGGTTATTGGCCTGGCCAAAATTCATCCAATTTCCCGACGATAGCTTGTTGGTCGGTCAAAAAATTCTGACTGTTGATGATGTATGGGGTTCAGGGCGTACAATCACAGCAGTGCGCAATCGGATTGCCAGTGCTGGCGGGAAAGCTTATACTTGTGTATTACATTTTAATCCTTACCGGAATTTATTTGGCAAAGTGCGTCCTGATTACTATGCGGCGGTAACAGATGCTCACATCATATATCCATGGGAAATTAATCGCGGGCAGGATCGCATATTAATGGACTATGGAAATAGCGAATAATTTCCGCCTATCATAATAAATATTTATATAAGGAACATTTCACAGCTCGTCTTCGTCTGAAGAGTGAGCCGAGGAATATTTAAATGAAAATGACCATTAAGTACTTTGCTTTTTGCATTATATTCTCTTTCATTCTCTCTACTTGTTCGCCCTTTACTGGCGGGCCTTACAATCAACCAGAGATGGCTGCTGGAACTGTGGCAGCTCCAAATGAATTAAAAGGAAGCATCGCCATGACGAATCTTATCCGTGAACAACCTGTGGCCTCTACCCTTGAATTATTGCCAGATTTAGTATTGGCAAACAATCAATTCGGGTTTAACTTAGTACGCACACAATTTAAATCCAAAAAGCCAAAAAATTTTGTTTTTTCGCCCTACTCAATCGCTCTTGGGCTGGCACAGGTTTATGGTGGTGCAGCTACCGAAACTGGCATGCAAATGCGTGGAGTACTTAATACCCGTATGCCGGCTGCTGAATACCACCAAACCTGGAACCGGCTTGATCAGCAGATAATAAAGCAATCAAATAGGACAGACAATCAAGAAACAGATTTTGAGCTTAAGATTGAAAATTCTATCTGGGTTCAGGATGGTTACCCCTATCAGCAAAAATTTCTTGATTTGCTGGCTACTCAGTACGGCAGCAGCTTGCACCCATCCAATTTCATGCAAGACCCGCAGACAACTCGTCTTGAAATAAATGATTGGGTTGCAAAACAGACCCAGGGCAAATTTGAAGAGCTTGTACCAGCAGGTGCCATTGATTCTCAAACCCTGATGGCCTTGATCAACACGATTTATTTAAAAGCTGCTTGGGAATTTCCATTTGCTCCTGAAGTGACAACAGATCAACCTTTTTATCGGGAGGGTTATGCCTCTGAAACTGTACCCATGATGTATCAATCCATCTTCTTGAATTATCAATCGAATTCTGAATATATTTTGGCTGAACTTCCGTATGATGCCGGTCAGCTTTCGTTTTTAATGTTGATGCCGATTGCTGATTCTTTACAGAATTTCATACAGGAGATGGACGCAACCAAATTCAATGAAATCCTGGTGCAATCCAACCAAGGCGACGTTGATCTTTGGATGCCAAAATTAAAAATAAAAAGCGCTGTTCAACTTGACGAAAGTTTGAAAAAATTGGGAATGGTGGCAGCCTTTGATCCGCAACAAGCTGATTTTTCCGGAATAGATGCAGGTAATCATTTGTACATCGGCCAGGTCCTGCACCAGGCTTTTATCGATGTGGACGAATCTGGGACAGAAGCAGCTGCAGCTACAGCCATCTTGATGCAACGAAAGGGGATGAAGCCAATTGATTCACCTCAACTTAAATTTGATCATCCCTTTCTGTTCCTCGTGTGTGACCAGCTGAGCGGGACAATTCTCTTTTTAGGTGTTTTTGTTGGAGATTAGAAGGCAGGGATCTGCCAGGAGGTAAGAATTGAAAATGAAAAAAGGCTTGATGGTGATGATTTTCCTACTTATGATAACAGCCTGTACAAGTGGGCTGCCTGAAAAGACCCCCGATGGTTATCCAGGTGCGCTTACTACTCCTACCATAATTTCTCCCAACGGTTATCCGACTCCCGCCACTGGCACTACCGAAACGCAACAACCCTCTCCAGAGTCAATTAAAGATGGCGTCATTAAATCGAACCAGAAGGGGATCGAACTGGATACTCTTGCTCAGGATTATCAAGAGATTGCAGCCAATATGAACGCCTTTGGCTACGACCTGTATCACCTGCTATCCAAAGATAATGACACTAATTTTTTCTTTTCACCGTATAGTATCACTCAGGCAATGGCCATGACATTGGCAGGTGCCCGCGGAGAGACTGAAACTGAAATGGCAAATGTGCTTCATTTTCAGTTATCCCAGGATGATCTTCACAGCCGGATCAATGGACTGGACCAGAGTCTCTATCGGGTGCCAGAAAACCTAAGAGATATGCCGGATGCTTTTCAACTAAATGTTGCCAATGCCATTTGGGGACAATCCGGATATCCCTTTAAAAGCCCTTACCTCGATTTGATTGCTGAATCTTATGGAGCCGGGATTCACTTGGTTGATTTCGTCAAATCTGCTGAAAAAGCCCGTATAACCATCAATAAGTGGGTGGCAAACCAGACCAATGACAAAATTAAAGATCTAATTTCACCTGGAGCGTTGGATTCATTCACCCGTCTGGTTTTAACAAACGCCATTTACTTCAATGCAACCTGGCAAAAAGAGTTCAACAAAAAACTCACTCATTCTGCTGATTTTGCCACGACTGCGGATCAAATTGTGCCCGTCGATATGATGGAACAAAAAGGCCAGTTTAATTACCAATATAATGATGAAATTCAAATGATTGAGATTCCATATATGAATTCTCGTTATTCAATGGTCTTATTGATGCCGCGCCAGAGTGACTTGAACAAGTTCATTCAAGGGTTTGACCTGGCAAGTTACAATCTGTTAATGAAGAGTAAGAAGCAGGGTGAAATTCTCTTAAAGATGCCGAAATTTGAATTTGAAAGCAGTTTTTCTGTCAGTAATGCACTAAAAGATTTGGGTATGACAACTCCTTTCACAGATGCTGCCGATTTTTCAGGTATGTATGAGCAAGGAGCACAGCCACTTTATATCAGTGATGTAATCCACAAGGCTTTCGTGGCAGTCGATGAAGAAGGTACAGAGGCAGCCGCCGCTACCGCCGTGATTGTTGGTGCAACTTCAGTCATGCCAGAAGAAGAACCGCTAGAAATGATTTTTAATCACCCGTTTATGTTGCTGATCCGAGACCGTGAAAGTGGACTGATCCTTTTCTTGGGAAATGTGATCAACCCAGCCAATTAATCGATACTGGAGGGGTCGCAGCGTTCTTCAAAAAAATTATTATAACCTTTCCAATGTATTCAGCCTTTGGGCAGGTCATCGTCAGGCCAGAGATTGTAACAGTCACGGCCTCGTTTTTTCGCTTTTAAGAGAGCCATATCGGCATGGTGGATAATTTGCCCTAATGTTTTTTCCTGGCTGCCGTCCCAATGAGCAATTCCATAACTGAGAGTAACCGGAAAATCTTGTCCATTATAACGATATGTAGATCCTTTGATAACTTCTCTTAAGCGGCTAACCGCTTTAATAGAGCAGTCTTTGCTGATTTCTGGAAATAGAATGATAAATTCATCACCACCATAACGGCCAAAGATATCTGAATCACGTAAAGCTTTCAAAATAGTTTTGGCTACATGAGTAATGACTGCATCGCCCAGTGCATGTCCATAAGCATCGTTGAATTGCTTGAAATTATCAATGTCAAAGATGATGATTGTGATTGCATGTTTGTACCGAATGGCTCGCAGCAATTCTTTTTCAGCCAGAACAAAAAAATGACGTCGATTATAAACATTTGTCATTTCATCGTATGTTGCAAAATTTCTTAACGTAGTTTCTTGTTTTTTGCGCTCATTTATATCTGTGATGAGCATGATGCGTCCAAGGAATTGTCGTTCTTTGTTAAGAATGGGAGATTGATGCAAACTTAAATACTTCACTTCCTCCGAATCATTGCTCTCGATTTCGGTTTCGAGTTCGTTCTCGATGTAATTCATTACGAAAATATCATCTTTATCTTTGAATACAATATTGGCAGGTTTTCCCATCACCTCACTGGAGATTCCTAACAGTTTTTGCGCGGTTGGGTTGATTTCAACGATTTTGTTGTATCTATTAAAAACCAGAATGCCAATTGGTAAATTCTTGACGAGATAATCTTTAGCAATTGGCATTAATTCAAATGAGTGAAAGCCGAAAAGAGACCATGCAAAGAATATTTCAGAAGGAAGCAAAAAGAAAATTGTGTCATCTAACAGTGGAATCAAATCGTAGTTAAAGAACAAGAATAATACGGATGCTATCAATGGGAAAGCACTGCCGATAGCCATGGTCATGATTTGCATTTTGTAAAAAGAAGTTGCTTGTCTAAAAAAGTGAATATAGACGACAAAACTCATAAGCAAAGCCAGGTAACTGACAGCCAGGTAAACCCAAAAGTAGAAGCCGTGAATTACTGCTTCTTCTGGCTGACCAGGTGCAATCCACACCTTTTGCCACATGATGCCATGCCAATTGCTGCTGAAAACCACCAGCCAGGTCAGGATGACATAGGCAACCAGGCTAATTTTCACCCATCCGGTCCGAAGCCAGCGGGTACTTTGGGTGAATTCTAGTGAGAAATAAAACCAGATCAAAGGAGTAATTGTGCTGGGGATATATTTAACTCGTAACCAGAAGATTTTCCCATTCAATGTTTGGCTGGAATAACCCAACAAGTAAAACAATGTCCACAGTGTTGTGGAAAACATCAACAAAGCAAACGTGCGAGCTACACGGGAGGATCTTTTCGAGTAGGCGTAGAGGCCCAGGATTAAAGAAAGGGCAATCGAGAGATAAAGGGGCCAACTGGAGGATTCAAAAGAGAGTGCGATAGTTCACCTGGGGATAACAGAAATTTTATTAATTGAGGAATGAAATTTATTTTAGCAGTTTGGAATTTTACTGATCACTGAATATTAATTGGTAAATTTATGACGATTATTGGAGATAATCATCACAAAATGTGTTGTTACCAATAATTCAATGGTAGGGAAAATTGCAATAAATATACCAGATTAGCGGTGATGATGCTATGGAAATCTTATTCTGATAATTTAAATCAGGCAATTACATCAAGAATCCACACAAAACAGGTTTTTATTTCGAGAAAAATGTGTCGCAATAACCTGCTATCATTGCATCCAGTCCAAACAGTTGCTCTGCCCGTTTACGGGCCTGCTGACGGTAATAGGGCAGTCTGTCCAATACAGTCAAGGCTGCGTCTGATAAAGCAGCTATGTCGGGTGGCTCTAACAACCACGGATCACTGCCGTAAGCTGCAACTTTACCAGCATCATTTTTAAGAATTTCTTCCAAAGACCCGCTATTGAAAGCGACCACTGGCAAACCGCAGGCGATTGCCTCAATTACTGAATTAGGGCAGGCAGCGTTAATATCGGCTGAGAAAAGGATATGAGCAGAACGGTCAAAGACCGGAATGTGCTCAGGTTTGACAATGCCCTCCCATGTAATCCAGGTATTACCAGCACCCACAATTTGTCGTTGGACGATTGAGGAAACTTCACCCAGAACCATTAATTCCAGGCGTTGTGAAAGCCTTTCACTTAATTGTGTGACCAAACGGATGGCATTCAACAACCCTTCTTCGTATCCACCACCAAGGCGGCCTTCGACCATTAGAATACGGATATGATCAGTGGGCCGTGAATGGGCACCCAGCGGTGTGTAAAAGTCAAGGTCAACACCATTATAGACAATACTATCCGTTATATGTGTGAGACCGTATTTTTTCTCCCACCAGTCTTTTGAAAAGAGTGATTGGTAAACGATGTGATCTGCCAGGTGTTTGCGGATAAATGAAAGATTCCAATTGCCATATTCACTGCGTAAATAATGCCGAATTCCGGTCTTGCGTTGACGATGGATCCAATTCATCCCATTCAAACGCTGTACCACCCTTACCCCACGTTTTCGTGCTTTCCAAATGGACGCCAGATGTTTGCTGCCGCCATTCACCAGAAGAACTCGTGTAGTTGGGTTGCCTGGGTTGAAATGAGAATGTATGCCTCTCTTTTCCAAACCTTCCATTAGTTTTTTCTGGAAGGAGGTCGGGCCGCCTATTCCACTTAATTTTGGGAGAAGCGCGATACTTCCTTTTTGAAAGGCAATGGGGTCATTCATTAATCATAAACCCGGGAAGTTTTTCATGGTTGGAAATCAAGCAGTGCCTGAATGATTTTTGGGGCAGCATAACCATCGCCAAAAGGGTTTTTAGCTCTGGCCATCGCCTGATATGCCTGGTTGTCTTCCAGTAAATGAACGGTCTGATTGACAATTGTGGCAGGGTCTGTACCAACCAAGCGTAATATGCCTGTGCTGACTCCCTCCGGTCGTTCAGTTACTTCGCGTAAAACTAAAGTGGGAATGCCCAACCCGGCTGCTTCTTCTTGAATACCGCCGGAATCGGTAAGGATCAAGCGCGCTCGGGACATGAGATGTGCCATTGGGTAATAGTCAAGAGGTGGTAATAAGGTGAGATTGGGCGTGTCTCCAAGTAAGCGATGGACGGTTTCCTGGACGTGTGGGTTCAGATGTACCGGATAGATAAAATGGAACCGATCAGCGTATCTGTTTGCCAAAACCTGGATAGCGCTGCAAATATTTTCCAGGGGTTTGCCGAAGTTTTCTCTGCGGTGTGCAGTAACCAGAACCAGCCCCTTTTTATCAGGACCAATTTTAAGTTCCTGCAAAATTCTGTTCACCTCGGGAGGGGTTGGTTGGGCTGTGATTAAACGCAAGGCATCCAGCCCGGGATTGCCGGTAACAACAATGCGGTTATCGGCAATTCCTTCGCGTAACAGGTTTTGACGGGCGTGGTCAGTGGGCGCCAGATGCAAATCGGCAACCACCGCTGCTATTCTACGGTTAACTTCTTCAGGGAAAGGTTGCCATTTGTCTCCGGTACGTAAGCCGGCTTCTACATGGCCCACCCTGACTCTATTGTAATAACATAGCAACGCAGCTGCCATAACGGTGGTTGTATCGCCTTGCACCAGAACCCAATCCGGCTCAACCTGCTTGATAACCATTTCAAGATTGAGCAAAATTGCTGCAGTGCTTTGTGAAAGGCTTTGATCCGGCAGCATTAAATTCAAATCGAAATCCGGTACCACTTTAAAAGTTTCCAAAACCTGATCGAGCATTTGGCGATGCTGTGCGGTGACACACAACAAGGATTCAATATAAGGGTTGGCTTGCGCTTCCAGAACTACCGGGCACATTTTGGAGGCTTCCGGCCGTGTTCCAAAAATTGTTAATACTCGCAATTTTTTCTTTATTTTGGACATTTGTTAATCTGCTCTACCTAATCGGTGGACTTCAAAGCCAGCATCCTGCCAGATCTGTGGATTCCAGCCGCCGACTGTATCGAAGACAATGCGCGCTGTCGTTTGCTCCAGAATTTGACCAGGATCAATAACTTTTAACTGGGTATGATTGACCAGCAATAAAAGCAAGTCAGATTCTGAAATCGCTTCAGCCAGATTGCTTGCCATTCGGATACCTTTTATGGAAAAACCGGGTTTGAAAGGCTCAAACGCGGTCACATCGGCACCAGCAGCCAGTAAGGCTTGCACCACTTCAACAGCCGGACTTTCACGTAAATCATCTACATCCGGTTTATAAGCCAGACCAAGCGCTGTTATTTTCTTTCCAGCCAGTGTACCCAAAATCTCATTTAATTTCTGAACCACAAAGTGCGGCTGTTCATCATTTACTTGCCGGGCAGTCCGAATCAATGGCGTAATATCGGTGGCTGCTTCGACCAGGAACCATGGGTCTACGCTGATACAATGGCCGCCGACTCCGGGACCGGGGTTGAGTATTTTCACGCGCGGATGCAGGTTGGCAATTTGTATGGCTTCCCAGACATCAATCCCAAAACGATCAGCCAACCGGGCAAACTCATTTGCAATGGCAATGTTAATATCGCGATATGTGTTTTCCATCAACTTAACCATTTCGGCTGTAGTAGCCGTAGTGGTGATAATTTCACCTTTGACAAAGATCTGATAGAGTTCTTTTCCGGCTGCAGCGGAGTCTGCGTTGATACCGCCAATCACGCGTGCGTTTTCGATTAATTCCCGCAAAATCTGGCCTGGCAATACACGTTCCGGAGAATAAACCACATTGAAATCTTCGCCGGCTTTTAAGCCGCTTTTTTCCAAAATTGGCACCAGCACTTCGTTGGTGGTAAGAGGTGGTGAGGTTGATTCTAGAACAACCAGGTTGCCACGCCGTAAAAAAGGGACAATCGATTCGGCAGCAGAGCGTACAAAAGTAAGATCTGCTTTTTTCTGATCATAAAAGGGCGTGGGTACAGCGATGATGAACGCATCAGCCAGAATCGGTGATGACGAAATTGCCAGATTTTTGGATTGAATCGCATCTTTAACGAGTTTGCTCAGCCCTGGTTCGGATATATGCAGCTCGCCTTTTTGGAGACTGTAGACGATGGACGGGTTGGTATCTACACCTACAACCTTGTAACCTGCGGTGGCAAACGTTGAAGCGGTTGGTAAGCCGATATAACCGAGACCAAGCACACAAATAGTTTCAAATGCCATAAATAAACCTCGAAAAAAGCATGGTTTGTTTATTATCTCACAAGTTCCTTTACAGACAAGTCACGACCAGATTTCCTTGATTCTCGAGAACGGAAGTGCTAAACTTTTTATGTGATTAAAAGGGTTTTGGTTCTGAGTTCACAACCAGCCTTTGCTGAACTGGTTGGTTCAGCATTGCAAGAAGGCGGAGGGTATCAGGTCACGATTATTGATTCAATTGTTGGAATCCGTAATCTTGAGTCTTCCGCCAGTTTTTCACTGCTTATTATTGATATCGAACAACCTGACGAAGATCAACTGCGAACTTTGGTCCACTTTCAGAGCCTTCAACCGGGAATGGTTTCCATATTGTTGCTTACGACGTCATTTGACACAAGACTGGAAATGGATGGCCTGCGACTAAATAAGGTGTTTCGCAAACCTATTTATTTACCTGATTTTCTTGAAGAAATTAAACTAAGCTTGACCAACGCTGAGAATGCTGCAGTAGCAGAGCCTTTGCAAAGCTACCGGAAGCAATTGGAAGAAGCTCTTCCGGATCAGTTGCTGGAAGTTCAGATGGAGGGTAATGCCAGCAAGATAGTATATTTTTTGAATGGTTCTCCCCTGGCTGCAGTCGGTGAGTATAAAGAATTGATTGTTGCTGAGTTGATTACTTTTCTCGAAGAGCGTGCCGAGAGCCAGCTTCATACTAATTTTATGAAATACAAACAATTTACTGGTGATTCTGAGCCATCATTGATCTATTTTAAAACCATGCGTGAAAATGAAATATTGGTAATGGTGTTTCCGGCCAGTATTCCTTTGCGGGATGCCCGCCAGCAAGTTAATTTGGCCAAGCAAAAACTGCTGATGCTGAATCAACCAAAGAACAACATACCTTCGTTTCTTATTTTGGAAGACACTCAAGAAATACGGCTTCAAACAAAAGAAGTTGTCAGGGAAGAGAAAACAACAGCCGAAGATATTTCGGGAATTAATCAAATGCCAGCCGAACAGGAAACTCAGGCCGCTTCCGAAGCCAGGATGAAACAATTAGAAAGTGCGGAATTTTTGCCAGGTTGGATAAAAGAAGGCATGGAAGAGGAGCATACAGAACGAACAATCCCGACATCTGAAAAACAAGTGAGCGATTCTGCAAAATTGAACGAAGAAGTGCAGCCAAGCAATGATATAAGTTCTTCATCCAGCATGAATTTGAACAACGAATTAGAGACTGGTCCGGAAGTGAAGGATGAAGAACTCCTCGAGCAAGAAGCAACTGATTCGGCAAGAGAAACAAGCCGGCAAGTCAATACGGTCGATCAATTAATATCCGATTTGGAGCATGAAGCTCCACCAGCTGACTTGTTGGCCGGGATAGTTTTCCCCTGGGATGAGCAGGCTGATGAAGTTGGCACAAAAAAGGAATGGCAACCAGAGTCAGAAGATCTTATTGATGAAGAATTGGTTCAAAACCCGGCAATTATGCAAGTTGGGACAGAAGGCGATCGGGGCGATGGCGTGCCTGATGAAGGGATTTCAAATGCTACGGCTTATTCCCGATCTGACTTAAGCCAGGATAGTTTATCGACTGCCAATGAGCTCTTCGCAAAGTTGGATGAACCAGAGGCAGCACAGAATTCCATTACTGATCAAAATGATGTTGTGACCACCGTGGAAGCAACACACAAAAATTCTGCTGAAAATAAGCCCCATGAGAATTCTGAATCGACTGAAGATTTTAATGGCCTTCAGCCATCAGAAATCCGTTTACAGCCCTCATCCCCCGCTCAGGTCAGCCTGTATTACACTTGTGTGCTCATTCCTCGCTTCCCTGATCAATTTCTGGTGGGGATGATTTCCCGGTTGCTGACGGCATCGATTCCCGAAATTTGCATTGCATTTGGCTGGCGATTGGATCGATTAAGAATTCGGCCAATGCATCTCGAATGGACAATCTTCGCTCCGCCGAATATCTCGCCGGCAAAAATCATACGCATATTGCGGAGAGAAACATCAAAAGCAATTTTTGAGATTAAGCCTGATCTTTTGAAAAGATATCTTTTAAAAGATTTTTGGGCGCCTGGTAATTTGCTTATAAGCGGTTTTTTGGCGCCTTCGCAATCGATGGTCAATGAATACGTTCTTGGTACCCGTTCAGCGCAAGGTATCACCACCCTGCCCGCCATTCGACAAACCACTCAGGGAGATTAAGGCAAAACAGGTTAGAATTATCTATTCCAAGATATCCGGAAGGAAGGAAAAAAAATGCCACCTACCCTTTACTTAATTGATGGACATGCTCTGGCTTACCGCACATATTTTGCAATGTCGACTGTTCGCGGAGATAGCCTGGCAACTTCCAGCGGTGAACCAACTGCTGCCATTTTTGGATTTGTAAATATTCTGATGCGTTTCTTGGAGAAAGAAAACCCTGAGTTTTTAGCGGTTGCATTTGATACTGGTAAAACCTTTCGCAATGATATTTATCCGGATTACAAAGCTACGCGAGCTAAAATGCCTGATGAATTGCGCGGTCAAATCGAACGAATTCGAACGATAATTGACGCTTTCGATATTCCCCGCCTTGAAAAAGAAGGAGCAGAGGCAGATGATGTCATTGGATCTATTTCAAAGCAGGCTGTTAAAAAAGGGCTTGGTGTTAAAATCATAACCGGAGATCGTGATTTGCTTCAACTGGTCACCGACCGGATTATTGTTAACTTGCCGGGTAAATCGATGGCTGATGCACGCGATTACCGGGAAGAAGATGTGGTTGCCAAAATGGGGGTAAAACCGGATCAGATTGTAGATCTAAAGGCTTTGATGGGAGATTCCTCTGATAATATTCCCGGCATTCCCGGAGTTGGTGAGAAAACAGCCCTCAAATTATTGGGCGAATACCAGAGTCTGGATGCAATCTATGATCATATTGACGAGATCCCATCTAAATATCAGAACAAGTTAATCACCGGAAAAGAATCGGCTTATTTAAGTCAACGCCTGGCACGCATCGATCAGGATGTTGATATTTTGTTGGATCTGGATCAAGCCAATACTTGCCATTTAGATATAAAAGCGGTTGAACCGATTTTTAGTGAACTGGAGTTTAAGACTTTAATTGGCCGCTTACATGATCTGGGTGATAAAAACTCCAAAAATAGATCCAGTCAGCAGCTTTCTTTGTTTGGAGAAGGTATTACAGCCATAGGATCAGCGCCTGCTGCCGACTATCAATCAAAGATTGTTAACACGAAGACTGAATTGACCGAGCTCGTGAAAAAACTCAAATCGGCGGAATTTATCAGCTTTGATACAGAGACGACCAATACTGATCCCATGCTGGCGGATTTGGTAGGAATATCGCTAGCAATTGATGAAAATGTTGGTTATTATCTTCCTGTTGGCCACAAAACTGATGATCAACAACTCCCCTTTGATGATGTGATTGCAGCCCTCAAACAATCTTTTGAAAATCCAAAAATTCCAAAAGTTGGTCACAATTTAAAATATGACTGCCTGGTTCTTTCCGCTTATGGAATTAATGTTCGCCCTTACTCCTTTGATACCATGCTGGCTGGTTGGTTGATCGACCCTGCCTCTTATAATCTTGGGTTGAAAGATATGGCAGAAAATTATTTGGGTATTGAAATGCAGCGAATTGAGAGTCTGATCGGTTCTGGTAAAAACCAGCTTTCGATGGCAGATGTATCTGTGGAGGCTGTCGCACCATACGCCGGTGCCGATGCAGTCGTACCTTTATTGCTCATGCCCCTTCTAACCGAATCAATGATCAAGAATAATGCTCAGAAGGTTTTTGAAGATATTGAAATGCCATTGATTCCAGTTTTGGAGCAAATGGAAAAAAACGGAATTCTACTGGATAAAGAATTCCTGCAGAAGATGAATGTGGAACTTGACAAGCGCCTGAAGGAAATTGAGCGCAAGGTACACGATATTGTGGGTTATGACTTTAATCTCAATTCTACCCAACAGCTTTCGGTAGCCTTGTTTGAAACCCTTGGCCTTGAATCACCCTCGAAAAAGAAAACAGCCAGTGGACATTACTCCACCAATTTCGCAGTGCTGGAACAAATGCAAGGAATGCATGAGGTGGTTGATCTTATCCTTGAGCACCGTGAGCTGGCTAAATTACAGTCCACTTATGTCACGGCTTTACCCTTGCAGGTTAACCCCCGCACAGGCCGTGTGCATACATCTTATAGCCAAACAGGTTCTGTCACCGGGCGTCTTGCCTCAATCAATCCAAATTTACAGAATATACCTACCCGTACCGATCTTGGTCGTCAGGTTCGTTGCGCTTTTATTGCCGCCCCCGACATGGTTTTATTATCGGTGGATTATTCGCAGATTGAACTGCGAATTGTCGCCCACATGTCGGGTGATGAAGCCATGTTGGCAGCCTTCCGCGCCGGTCAGGATATTCATAGTACTACAGCTGCCGCTGTCTATGATATCCCTATAGATCAAGTGACCAGCCAGCAACGCCGGCACGCTAAAGCGATCAACTTTGGTTTGATTTACGGAATGAGCCCTTTTGGGTTGAGTCGTTCCACAGGTCTGACCCTGGCAGAAGCAGAGAATTTTGTCAAAGCTTATTTCAATCGATTCCCCGGTGTAAAAAAATATCTGGATGATTTACGACAATTAGCAATGCGGCAGGGTTTTGTGGAGACTTTACTGGGAAGACGGCGCTATTTTCCCAATCTTTCTTCCGCTGCCAATCAGAATGTACGTAACCGTGAGGAAAGAGAAGCGATTAATGCACCTATTCAGGGTACAGCTGCTGATATACTAAAGATTGCAATGATTCACCTTCCAAAAACTTTACAAAAAACGAAACTGAGAGCAAAATTATTACTACAGGTGCATGACGAGTTATTGCTCGAATGCCCGCAAGAAGAATTGACCCGCACTGCAGAGGTGGTAAGGGATGTGATGGAAAATGCCTACAAGCTTTCCATACCACTCTCAACCGAAGCAAAATCCGGAGAAAATTGGGGTACCATGAAACCATTGGTCTTAGATAAACAGGATGCAACCAAATGAGCGGAGATCAGCAAGCATTTCATACCGCAATGAACCAGGGACATTCAGCAGCTTGGGATCAAAAATGGTCTGAGGCAGCCAATTTTTATCAATTGGCTCTCGAGGAATTCCCTAACGATCCAATGGCCTTGATCAGCCTGGGGTTATCTTATTTGGAAATGCAAGATTATGAAGGAGCCCTTTCCCAATATCAAAAAGCCTGTTCAATTTCTCCTAACGATCCGGTGCCGTATGAAAAGATGACCAAGATTTACGAAAATATGGGCAGGATTCGCGAAGCGATTAAAACCGGGATGCAAGCTGCCGAGTTGCAATTAAAAGCACGCGACGTTGATAAATCTATCGAGAGCTGGTCGCACGTAATTTCCATGGATCCTGAGAATTTGAATGCACGCACCCGGCTGGCAATGATCTTCGATAAAATGGGGCGTAAGCAAGAGGCTGCCTATGAATATCTGGCTGCTGCTGCACTTATGCAAGTTGACGGAGATGCGGCTAAAGCGATTCAGGCAGTTCGATATTGCTTGCAAATCGCTCCTGATAATACTGAAGTTCAAAACGCTATCAAATTGTTAAAATCAAATCAATCCTTACCCAAACCTGGCAGATCCAAAAACAGCAGTTTAAAAACAGCCCGCCTTGCCACAATTCAGAAACTGGAAGCGGGCGATGATGACTCGGCTGAAAGCATGATGGACCCGGTCGCTGAGGCACGCCAGATGGCCCTTGAAGAGTTGGCTAAAATGTTGTTTGACCAATCGGATGAGCCGGGTGGAAAGTCAGATGCCAATCAGCGCTCAGTAAATTCATTAACGCGCGGAACCGGCGGTCTTTCGCTTGAACAGGCGGAAAGGACGCGTATTCTTTTACACCTGGGTCACGCCATCGATCTGCAAACGCAGGGGAACGAAAAGCGCGCAGCGGAAGAATTTACGCGCGTACTTGAAATCGGCCTGGAGAAATCCGCCGTTTATTTCAACCTGGGAATGCTCTTGAATGAAGAAAACCCTGAGCGCTCATTAAGATATCTGCAGACGGCATTACGACGTAAAGAGTATGCGCTCGCGACATACTTGTTAATTGGAAAAATTCACGAACGCCAGGGCAATTTGCGTAATGCAGCCGTGGCTTATTTACAGGCATTTCGTCTGGCAGATATACAAACCGTGCCGGAGGATCAAGCTGAAGAACTGAGCCAGCTCTATGAACCAAGTTTGGAAGCTCAACGCCATGAAACAAACGACGAGACTCTCAAATCAATTTGCCAGAGCGTTCGCACCCAATTGATGCGTTTTGACTGGCGTGATTACCTACGCAAAGCACGCGAACAGATGCCCCCCGCCCAGGATGGAAACCCGCCGCTGCCTTTAATGGAAATGCTGTTGCAATCCAGTTCCAGTCTGGTCATTGAAGCTTTGGTGAATGTTAGGGATTTAACCAAACGCGGTAAAACCCGCTCGGCAATGGAAGAAGCGTTCCATGCGTTGCAGTATGCACCGACATATTTACCCTTACACATGCAAATGGGAGACCTATTGGTTGCCGAAGGACACATTCAGAAGGCAGTCGCCAAGTTTACGCTGGTGGCCGAGTTGTATGAAGTCCGTGGGGAAATCGATCAAGCAATCCGTGTGTATAAACGAGTAACGGAAATGGTGCCGATGGAGCTGGGGATACGGAACAGTTTGATTGAACTGCTTTCCAGTAATGGCCGCGTAGATGAAGCCATCTACGAGTATTTGGAACTGGGCGATATTTATTATCGACTGGCTGAACTGGACAAAGCGCGCCAGGCATACTTATCGTCTCTGAGGTTGGCACAGCAATCACGCACCAACCGCAAATGGGCGGTTCAGATTCTCACCAAGGTGGCAGATATCGACATGCAGCGCTTGGATTGGCGCCAGGCATTACGCATATTTGAACAACTACGCACTTTACAACCCGAGGAAAAATCTTCACGGATGCAATTAATCGATATCAACTTCCGATTATCACAAGACGCTGTGGCGATAAAGGAAGTGGATGATTATTTATCCGTTCTGGAAGAACTTCAAAAAAGTAAAGAGGCGATAGTCTTTTTGCAAGAATTACTGAAAGAGCGACCCAACCAAGGCGAGCTTCGAAAACGTTTGGCAGAAGTCTATTTACGAACAGGCCAAACTGTCCGTGCCATCGAACAAATGGATCAATTAGCGGACAAGCTTCTGGATCAGGGCGACACCTGGGGAGCGATTGAAACACTTGAAGCGATCATTGCATTGGAACCATCCAATGTCGATGAATACAGGCAGGTTTTACAGCAAGTAAAATTTGGAAAAAATAAGTAAGCTTTAGGGTTCGGCAAACAGAAGTGAAATGCTTCCCCAATAGTTCTTACCAGCTCCATCCTGACATTCAGGAGCGCTGATATTTTGAATTACTTCTCCAATTTCGCCGACGCGAAGACTGTATGTTTCTTGAGGGTTCATACTGAAATCGGCATAGCCGATACTGATCTCAGGGAAAAACCCAGTATAGAAAATATCCTGGCCACCATCCCAATTGACGAAGATGCGCACATTGCTGATTGGTTTCTCTTTTTTATCGACCACTTCCACCTGGATCAATGTATCGGTATAGGCGGGGTTGCAGATTGTTTTTTGCTCGACCAGTCGAAAAGGAATATTTAGGCTGGAAACAGATGATGGTGATGGAAACGGGGTGCGTGTTGCGACGATGCGAGTAGCTTCCATGGTAGCGGTTCGCACCGGCTGATCAGTTGCCATTTCACCCCCGGCAAGCGGTGTATTCGTTTGAGATTGGCTGAGGGTAATGCTGGCCTGTGCAATCGGAGGACCGGTTTCTGCCATTTCCGGTACTTTTTCGAGCGCTTGCGATAATTTTAACAAAAGTTGGGCATCACTGCGGCGTTCACTTCGTTGCGCTTGCTGTAAAAGCAGACCGGAGACATTCTCTTCACGCAAAATACCAAGACGTGCCTGCGCCCGGCCAATGTCATTGTTAGCCTGATAAGCTGAAGCGATCATCAACCGATATTGATCTTTATCTACATTTTGAAGTGTCTCAGGCGGCACATTTGTGTAGCGGACTGGAAAGAACAGAAAAGAAACTCCAAACCCGAATAAAAGCCCCAGAATGAGGCCGGTCAAAAGATAATAGGGTGGATGCTGTGGTTCCTGGCTATAGCGTGAGTTCATGGAGTCACCGTCGCTACAGGAGGGGTGATTGTGGCTTGAGCACCTTGAAAGGCACCCGCCAAATTGGCGAGGATGTCGATATCTGCTGCAGAGAAATTGAGCTGCTCGGCATCAATGATGGCTTGTTGCACATACCGCAAAGGTTCATCATCCCCAAGGTAGGCAAGCTGATAGGCTGCCAGAACGGTGCTGGAATTACTTTGATAGCTCTCTGCTACCATCAGGACATAATCCGCATGATAATCACTTCTTAATGCTGATAAAGAGGTGCCGCTTATGCTCTGGGGGGTGTAAATCCAACCAAAATATATGCCAATCAAAGCTCCAAGAGCGATGGCGCCTAAAAACCAGATAAAACGAAGTTTGCGGTTTATTTGATTTACCCTTTCAACATCGGCATCTGAATGCCATGCCGTTTAGCGGCATCAATAGCTTGATTATAGCCTGCATCTGCATGTCTTACTATCCCCAACCCGGGGTCACTGGTTAGCACTCTGGTTAATCGAGCAGCTGCTGCCTCGCTGCCATCCGCTACGATTACCATTCCGGCATGTTGGCTAAAGCCGATACCTACACCTCCACCATGGTGGAAAGAAACCCAGGTGGCTCCACCAACCGCGTTGATCATTAGATTAAGTAAGGGCCAATCACTGACAGCATCCGTTCCATCCAGCATGCTTTCAGTTTCGCGATTGGGTGAAGCAACTGATCCGGCATCAAGATGATCGCGGCCGATCACGATCGGGGCTTTAAGAATTCCATCTGCCACCATTTGATTGAACTTCAATCCAGCTTTCAGTCGTTCGCCATATCCCAACCAGCAGATTCGGGCGGGCAAACCTTGAAAAGGAACTTTTTCTCGTGCCAATTTTAGCCAGCGCTGCAAATGGTTGTCTTCTGGAAAAAGTTCGGCGATAGCTTCATCCGTTCGATAGATATCCTCTTCATCTCCTGAGAGTGCGACCCAGCGAAAGGGTCCTTTGCCTTCGCAGAACAATGGTCGAATATAGGCTGGAACGAATCCGGGAAAATTGAAAGCATTTTTGACCCCGGCATCAAATGCTCGTTGGCGAATGTTGTTGCCATAATCAAATACTTCTGCTCCACGCTCCTGCATGACCAGCATGGCCTGAACGTGATCAGCCATCGATTGCATCGCCCGCTTTGCATATTCTTGCGGATTGCTCTTGCGAAGCACATCCGCATCTTCGATGGTCAATCCGCGGGGAATATACATATGGACATCATGCGCTGATGTTTGATCAGTAACAACATGCGGGGTGATCCCTCGTATAACAAGTTCCGGGTAGATATCAGCGGCATTGCCAATCAACCCAATTGAGAGCGGTTTTTGTTCTATAAGGGCTTCTTCTACCAAAGTCATGGCTTCTTCTAAAGTATCGACAACGATATCTACATAACCGATATCTTTGCGGCGCAAAGCGCGTTGTGGGTCAACTTCGACGCATAAACCCACGCCCTCGTTCATAGTGATTGCCAGCGGCTGCGCACCGCCCATGCCGCCCAGGCCTGCGGTTAATACAAATTTTCCTCGCAGTGAACCCCAGCCTTTTTGTCTGGCAAGCGCGCCCAATGTTTCATAGGTTCCTTGTAAAATGCCCTGAGTGCCGATATAAATCCAAGAGCCGGCTGTCATTTGCCCATACATGATCAAGCCTTTAGCAGCCAGATCATCGAAGTGTTCCTGGGTAGCCCAATGTGGCACGAGGTTGGAATTTGCAATCAATACGCGGGGAGCATCGACATGCGATTGAAAAACTGCTACAGGTTTGCCGGATTGCACCAGGAGGGTTTGATCATCTTCAAGGTTCTTGAGTGTCTCAAGAATGGCGTCAAAAGATTCCCAATCTCTGGCTGCCTGCCCTCTTCCACCATACACGACTAAATCATCTGGGCGTTCGGCAACCTGCGGGTCTAAATTGTTTTGAAGCATTCGAAAGGGAGCCTCGCTTAACCAGGACTTACAAGTTAATTGAGATCCACGGGGAGCCTTTACCAATCTCGGGCCAGACATGCGTACCTCCTGCGGACAAAAATGGAATGAGCTTTTTTTATTATAGTATGGCTTGAGAGGGACTGTAAAGTTTTTATCAAAATGGATTTTATGAAGTGCACCTGAGGCCGAAAAAAACGCCTAAAAACTGATAATTCTTTAACCATCTGGCGATTTAGCTATGGTTGGCTTCTAAATTTTCTGGTAACTGATCCAAGTTCTTCCTATAATCAAGGGAGAGATGCATAATTGTTCTTGGTGATCGCAGAGCTTGAAGCAAGATAATCTAAAAGCCAAATTGGGATTTATACAAACTGGCTCAGAATGAAAAGTCTTAAAAGGATCGAAAATGAAAAAAGCACAGATTGGTATTGTTGGATTAGGCGTCATGGGTCAAAGCCTGTCTCTTAATTTCGAGCGAAATGGATACGCTGTGGCTGGATATGATTTGGATACAGCCAAGGTAGAGAAATTTCTGGCTAAGAGCGCAGAAGGCAAAGCTATCTTTCGGGTTGATTCCCCAACTGAATTAATGGCTGCCTTGGAGAAACCCCGCTCGATTCTGTTAATGGTCCCGGCAGGTAAACCCGTTGATTCAGCCATCGCCGGCTTGAAAGACTCAATGGATGCCGGGGATATTCTAATTGATGGCGGTAATTCATATTTTCTGGATACTGAGAGAAGAAGTAAAGCGCTGGCGGCAGAAGGGCTCCATTTTGTTGGTATGGGCATTTCGGGTGGTGAAGAAGGTGCACTGTGGGGACCGAGCATGATGTTTGGCGGTCCTAAAGAAGCCTGGGATACACTAAAACCAATGCTGGAAGCCATTGCAGCCAAAGCAGATGATGGGGCGCCATGCGTCACTCTTCTTGGCCCGCATGGCTCAGGACATTATGTCAAAATGGTGCACAATGGAATTGAATATGCCGACATGCAGTTAATTGCCGAAATTTATGATTTCCTGCACCGCGGGTTGGGTTTGAATAATTCCGCCCTGGCCAAAATCTTCCATGACTGGAACGAAGGCCCATTACAAAGTTATTTGATTGAAATCACCGCACGTATATTCCAAAAAAAGGATGCAAAAAGCGCTAATGATCTTGTTGATATGATTGTAGATGAGGCCGAGCAAAAAGGTACAGGTAAATGGACAAGCCAAAATGCTTTTGATATCGGTGCGGCCATTCCTACTATTAATGCTGCAGTCGAAAGCCGCATTATCTCGGGTTTGAAAGAGGAACGGGTCGCGGCCAGTAAAGTTTTGCACGGACCTGATCAAACCAAGCCAGATACGGATGTGGATGCGCTGGTTCAGGCTGCTCACGATGCTTTACTGGCCAGTAAAGTGGCAGCCTATGCTCAAGGAATGGAAATGTTGCAGACTGCTTCACTTGAGTATCAATATGATCTTAAAATTACAGAAATTGCGAAAATTTGGCGGGCAGGATGTATTATCCGGGCACGTTTGTTAAAAGACATAATGAAGTCATACCAGGAAAAACCGCAGCTTGCCAATCTATTGTTGGACTCGGCTTTTAAAAAAGTAGTTGAATCGAACCAGGATAATTGGCGCAAGATAATAAAAATGGCCATTGATCAGGGCATACCAGTTTTGGCATTATCCTCTGCTTTAGCGTATTTCGATGCTTATCGCAGTGAACGGTTGCCTGCCAACCTTACTCAGGCTCAGCGCGATTTTTTCGGTGCGCACACATATCGGCGTATTGATCGCGAAGGCAGTTTTCACACCGATTGGGTCACGGAAGAATAATTGCGACAAAGATAAAAAAAGACACCGCTGGTGAAAACTCTTCCGGGCGGTGTCTTTTTATTTTGTACAGGTTCAGGAATCCGATTGGAGGACGCGCTCAGTAAGATCGCGAATCTTTTCCTTTTGCTTGTGCATGAGATGTTTGACAACATCTCCAATTGAAATGACGCCGATAACTTTTCCTTCCAAGACTACTGGCAAGTGCCGAATTTTATTGCGTGTCATGATTTGCATACACTCTTCACAAATTTGCATTGGGTGTATGGTAAACACCTTATTGGTCATAATTTCCCGGACGAGAGTCTCTTTCGAAGTTTTTCCAAACAGAATAACTTTACGGGCGTAATCACGTTCTGAGATCATACCAACCAGTTTGTCATTTTCCATAACAAGCAAAGCACCGCAATCCACCCGAGCCATTAAACGTAGAGCGTCATAAACCGTATCATCCGGCGAAATCGACCAGACATCTTTGCCTTTTATCTCGAGAATATTTTGTGCATTAATCATTTTGCAGCCTCCCGTGTGCTCATTCTGATTTTATTATTTTTCCACATAGTAGCATTTCAAACATAAAGGTTGTGATTATTTTTTTATGGGTTTTAGGCACGACCAAGATTACAACCTGGAGAAATTAATGAAAAAATAATTTCTATGTCATTGTAATAAATTAAACACCAATTTTCAAATAAAGGTGCAGGCTGGAAACATTTTGGTTAGGAAATGGATAGGATTTGATAGATAGAAAGGAAGAAAAACAAATACTGGAACTAAATTACTTTAAAACCTTACAAATTGATCCAATAATGGAGCACCTTTTTAAGCGAGCGTGGTGAAATGGCTTCTCCGCTACAAACACCGCCATTCGCTTCAATTATCTTAGCTGAGGCAATATTGTCATAATCACATGTCAGCATCACTTTTTCATATGCCATCCAGCGGCATGCTTCAAGCAATAAGGCCAGCTGTTGGGTACCATATCCTTTTCTCCGTTCACTGGGTCGAATGCTGTAACCTATATGTCCTCCTTCAATCATCAACGGATTGGTCAGGTAATGGCGGAAGTTACAAAATCCAATCACATGCTTATCGTCTACTACAGACCAATAGGTTGTGAAGGGAACGAATCCTTCCGGCAATGCAAAACCTGCCTCTGCTTGTTTCGTCATCTTAAGATACGTATCAAAGTTGTAGTTGCTGCGAGCAAAGGCGGATTCAATTTGATTTTCGCCATTTTTGCGAAATTCGCTGATAGCAGCCCGAAATTCTGCTTCGAGGAATTTTGTTGGTTTGACGAGTTTAAGATCCACGCAGGTAAAACCTCCACAATCTATATAAATATTCGCGGATTATGCTCAAAGTTCATGTGAACAGAAATTCATCCCGAACAGACTTAAATGCGCATGTTACGTTCTCAAAATTAGCGGGAAACCATTACAAGATTCCACCAATGCTCAAAGACTTGAACGATTGGCTGCCAGGTTGGAGAAAAAACTCTGTGAAAAATAATTTTGCTCTCCAATCCTAAAATTGTCTATTTCTTATTGTAGAGGAAAAATGCAAATTGAAAAGTTGTTGTTATAAGTTTGGGTTTTCAATCCAAATGGCTGCTTGTGAAAATGAGTTGTGAAATTCCTTAAGGTTCTTGATCTCCTCATCGTTGCAACTGAAAACGATCTTTATTTCGGAATCGCTCTTTTTCAGATCAATAATGCAAAGAACCCCGGAAATTGTGTTTTGATTGGATTTACCCATCCAGATGTCGATTCCACCCCCATCCATGGAATAAGTGCCCTCCAAATAACCATAATCAAGCGGATAGACCAAATCGTCGAAATCAGGGTGATGACTGCCAGCTGGCCTGTCAATTACAATTGGGTGTTCATTGATAAGCTTGTTTAAGAAGTTCCAATAGCGTTTATTCATCGCGCTTTCTATACTTCTGGACGTTTTTCCAACTGAGATGTCCATAATACCGTCATATTGCGTCCGGTATGTTTGGCATGCTCAACTGCCTGATTGGCGCGGTGCAAGAAAATATCGACCGAGATAATTCCTTCCTCTGGCATTTGCACCACACCAAAGCTGGCTGAAAGGCGGATAGGGCCTTTGGTGGTCTCGAGCATCTGGCTGCCGATTAAATTACGCAAACGATTGGCTGCAATCAAGGCATCTTCTCCGCTGGTTTGGGGCATCACGATAGCAAACTCTTCACCACCAATGCGGCCGAAAGAATCCGTTTCGCGCAATTTAAGATTTACCAATTGAGCCAGTGACCTTAAGACTTCATCGCCGGTCGTATTTCCGTAGGTCTCATTAATCATTCTCAGGTAGTCCGGATCCATCAAAATAAAGGAAAGCGGTGTCTTGTAGCGTTTCGCACGTTTGATTTCATCATCACAGATACTTACCAAATGGGCACGATTGAATACCCCGGTTAAATCGTCAGTGATGGCTAATTTTTTATGTTCAGCAACAATTTTCTCGTAGGCTTCGGTTAACTTTTTGCGGGCTTCCATTTCTCTAGATAATTTTTCAATTGAAGTCCTTAAATCTTCTGTACGGATGGAAAGTTTTTCCTCTAAATCCTGAAGATTTGTTTGCGCTTCCTGATTTTTAAGCTCAAGATGGGTTGTCATTTTATTGAAATCAACCAACGTTTGGCCAATTTCATCATTGTAGCGTGGCTCGAGGAACGTTTTCAAATTACCCTGAATAACCTGATGAATTCCCCCGCGCAGCTTTTTTATCGGTGTCCATAGACTGTTGTGTAAGAAGATGGGGAAAATGAGGATTGTTACCAGTGAAACCAGTAGCAAACCATACAACTGCATCATCATATTCTGATGCAAGAAACTGCGGAAATCGATGTAATAGTCCTGGTATACACCTGTCCAGGTCTGGCTTGTGTATGGTAGTTGGGCGTTAAATTGGATACGGGTGGGGTTTTGGTCATTTCCCCCGAGGAAAAATCCGCTGATTTGTTGCAACCCAATTGGAAAGTAAGGACTATAGCGGAAATTGGAACGAATGCCGCTATAACTGATATCAAAAGAACCATCCGGAAATAGGGCTAGTTGGGCTGTAACGTTAGCATCTGGGTCATCCAGCGGGGAAACCAGGAACCAGGTAAACACCGATTTCTCATCTGTCAGATGTGCGAAAACCGCATTGTTTTCAGACAAGGTCAGGTCTTTGAGATAAAGGGCTGCGATGATTGGCTGGGATTGATGCGGAAGGGTAAGACGAATATCTTGTATTGGATTCTTATCGAAAATTACATATCCGCGGCGATCTATGTGTACGGAAGTCCAATTTTCACCCGCAAATGGGAAAGTAGCTAAAAGATTTTCGGTTGATTGGGTTTGCCCAGCGCTGAACACTAATTTTCGTCCTAACTCGGAATCGAAGCCATAATCAACCTGTGAGATGGTGTAGGTTGCATTGGATTGTTTGAAATTAACGGTTTGCTGGTCAGGAATTGCATAAGATGCGAGGTAGTTCGCCTGACTGACGGGAGCGGCCAACCAAGCTGCTACAGCGATGCCCGTAAATACTGTCAGCATGAGAATTCCGATTAGTTTAATCAAAAAAGAAGCTTGTCTGGTTGTTTGATTGATCAAGGTAAAAATGAAAATGGTGAGAGCCCAGCTTGTCCCCAAAGTAAATAGGAAAAGGGCTATTGAAACTTGATTTGAGATCTCCAAAACCATGCTGGCGATCCAAAAAAGTAGCAAGCTCAGCATTACCAGGAAAAATCCTCGTGCAGCTTTTGCCACCCTTCCGTGTGGATGAAGAAACCTGGTTTTAACGGAGGCGCCATTACTATTTTGAGTTTGCTGGAGGGTCAGGGATAAAAACAGGTAGTTGATCCAAATCAGCATTAATATCTGAACGATTTTCGAGATGATGGGTAAAATACCATAAAAAGCGCCGATATCGATTCGCACCACATAAAAAATAACGCTAATAATTGCCAAAACACTAATTGCGAGAGATAAAAACAAAACGATTCTGGCTTGTTTACTCTTGGCGGGGTCAATCTCAGGAAAGTTATAAGCAAATTGAATTAACAACGGCAGTGCAATGATAATGAGGATATTTTCAACGGCCATGGCGAGATCAAACCACTCAAGGCTGGAGACGGCCAGAAAACCGGCCAGGCTGGATGCCACCATGACAGTGTAAAATCCGGCTAACCAATAATTAGCCTTGGTATGGGTTCTGATCAGAACCAAATAGATGGTGATGCCAAGAAATAAAATGGTCTGCGTAATAAAGCTAATAGACGCCGGGGTTAAATATAATTCCATATAAATCCTAAACCCTTATAAATTCTTCTCAATGAATTGTAATGGATAGTATTTATTTTAGCGCAAATCTCTTTAGAAAACGAATAACAGGTAAATGAACATTTTTTTGTACCATTTCAAAATTTAGAAGCGGAGTGTTTTTAGGCGAGCGATCGCCTGCACCAAAAAACCCTTAACCTCGTTTTATCGAAAAATCCATTTTTCTCTAACAAATTGCATTTTTTAGCTGCAAAATTCAAGCCTTAATCAATTGGCTGATTGAGGGGGAAAACGATTGAGTTACTTTCCTGAAAGATATTTCGCATTAATTTCGGTTACGAAATTAATGCGGCGAGTTAAAATTAATAATGGTGACGAAACGCCACCATATTTAATTTCACAAATACCCTGATCGTTTAATTGTATGTGATTTTATGATCAAAAACTGTTCAGGCTAATGGAATTATTCCTCTTCTGTGATTTCGACTGTTTGTAAGTGAACGGCCGGTGCATTCCGCTGGTTGGGATCTCTGGCGGGAATTGAGTATAAAACATCCAATCCTTTGATTATTTCTCCAAAGATGGAATGTTTGCGATCGAGCCAGGGTGTGGGGACATGGGTGATAAAAAATTGGGAGCCATTGGTGCCCGGGCCAGCATTTGCCATTGATAGAACTCCAGCTTTTTCGTGTTTTAGGCTGGGGTGGAACTCATCGGCAAATTTATAACCGGGGCCTCCCATTCCGGTACCGGTTGGGTCTCCGCCCTGGACCATGAAATCGTTTATTACCCGGTGAAAGATGGTGCCATCGTAAAAGCCTTCACGTGCTAAAAAGACAAAATTATTGACTGTGACCGGTGCTTTATCTGCAAATAAATTGACGACAATATCACCCTTGTCAGTTTTCAAGGTTGCAGTGTACTTCTTTTTCGGATCAATTTTCATTTCTGGAGCGCTTGCCCATTGTTTTGAGCTCATTAGATTACCTTCCTAATTTAAGTAATAAAAAATAGTAGTATCTCAATCAAAAGGGATAATGAGTTTATTATCACAAGTCTCTTTCGAAGTGAACCACTTCACACCCAATTATTGAAATGAAAGAAAATTGTAGCATGAAACTAGAGAATTATCATACTGCTGTCTATTCAATGCTATACTACCTTAATTCCTGCCAAGAAGAGAGGGGTATTGACAATACCTGTCAATAAAGAACCAAGAATAAGCCCGCAAATGCGCAAAATTTTACACACCTGGCTTCCTTTAGCAGCTTCCTGGTTGTTGATGGGCATTGAAATGCCAGCCATAACGGCTGTCATGGCACGTTTGGCACACCCGGAAATAAGCCTTGCGACCCATGGAGGCGTCGTCTTTCCCATTTCGTTAATTATTGAAGCGCCGATCATCATGCTGCTCTCTGCATCGGTTGCTTTGAGTAAGGATTTGGCTTCTTATCAACGAATTTACCGTTTTATGATGGCTTCAGGATTTTTACTTACATCATTACATGTCTTGGTGGCGTTTACACCTTTATTTGATTTCGTTGTAATCCGCTTGTACAAACCTGCCTAATTCGCTGTCAAACCACCTGGCATTGTAGAAGTACAAACCTGCTTCGGATTCGTATTGGCCGGTATATAGCTTCTTCGTTGGGGTGGAACCAAATGAGTTTCTGGTTTCTCCCCAAGCCGAGTATATTACTTCTCCTGTGACTGCGCCGGAATTATTGAGAGTCATCGCTGTGGAATTGAGATGATCCTGTACCAAGTATGAGAGGTTATTTGTGCTATCTGTCTGCACTCTTAACCATCCACCAGGCGAAGTCCCCTGAGCAACGCGAAAAGGGGAATAGTACACCCGCCAGGTGACATTGGCATTATCCGGTTCCATGATCTCGGTGATAAAAGTCCTTGTACCAAAATTGCCACTTGGCATGCCAATGGCTTCAATACCACTGATTGCCAGCGGCATGAACGAGCAATATCTGTTCTCACAGATATCGACATCTTCAATGGTCAGGTCCTGGTTGACTTTGGCATTATTCACCATCTCCACTTCGAAGTACGCATTCACATACAAAGTGCGGGTATCACCCACAACTGAGAGCACGCGTCTGGCTTTGTATGCTTCGCACCGTCGCCATCAAAGACATAGCGGGCAGTCAAGTTACCTCCAGAGATGGAGGTCAGGTGGTTTTCAGGATCGTAATCCATCTCATAGGTGGTGCCGTCCACTGTTCTGCTGGTCACGGTGTTCACCACCGTGCCGTTGGCGTCATAGGTATACTTCTGCACGCTGTCGAGTTTGTTCACCGCATGTGGTTGGATTGAGTCATAGCTGTACTCGACACCATCCTTGTAATCAATATTTCCATTGTCAGGATCATAGCTTACGCTCTCAGTCACTAAACCCCCAATAGTGACTGTACGAAGACGATTAAGTTCATCGTAACTATAAACGCGTGATTCAGTCAGGTTATCACTGCTGCAGGTCAAGCCGGTTATATTGCCCACTTCATCATAGCTATAGGCGATATTGAGAAGTGGGTCGATGATTGGACCGGTGGTAAAGGTGTCCAACCTGCCTCCTGCGGTTTCCCAATCATTGA
This sequence comes from Chloroflexi bacterium 44-23, assembly GCA_001899005.1. Classification (GTDB taxonomy): domain Bacteria; phylum Chloroflexota; class Anaerolineae; order Anaerolineales; family Anaerolineaceae; genus UBA6170. The sequence goes on along the minus strand of MKUW01000028.1, from coordinate 165,617 downwards.
AGTCATAGATAAAAGAAACATCGTTGCCCATAATGCGGCTGACCACCCGTCCAGCTTCGTCGTATTGCGTTTCTTTCCGGTAATCGATGGTCGTTATGCTGCCTGACTCCCAATGATCGCTGGATACAGCATTGAGGGCACCCAGCGCGAGGTAGTCAAAGTCCAGTGCTTCTCCATTAGGTAAAACCATTTGTTTTATCTGGTCACCAGAGCGGTAGGCGTAGAAAGTATGATACGTACCCCTAAGGGATAGTATCCGTTGCGATAAACAGTTCCCGGGTGACCACTAAAGATGTCTGCGTCATCAAAACTACTCTCTTTCTTCAAATCTATTTGAAAATGATGGATCATAATGTGAAGTAGAAAAATTATATGAACGAATCTCCTGAAAATGGGATGTTCATCAACCTTAAGTTCCATCTCTTCAACTTGCCTAATGATCAACCATTCCTTTGGAAAACGTCGATTTATTTCGGATCGATACCCTTATACCAGTGAACTGCCCACAGTGGCAATTTTCGATTCTCCAATAAAGCCTGCACATTAGCTGAATCAAAGACCAGCCCGCTTTGGATAATGCGCCTGCGCATAATCGTTGCCCCGGCATAATGCAGGCACGCGCGGCTTGGGTTTGAGGGGAAAAAAAATTAATCACGAATAACACAAGTGTAAAAATAAAGCGAACGATGGGGCAATTGCGTGAGGAAACTAGAATCAGCGCAGTGCAATCTTTGGATATAATTAGTATGATTTCAGGTATTCATGCTCAGTCAACCATTAACGACAGGATGGATTTTCTGGATGCAAGCCTTCTTTAAAAGACTTACAATACCGATTTTATTGTGTTTTTATTAATTAGAAACAATTAAATTGATGAGAAATAATCAATTCGATATTTTTGAAGTAACAATTTAAATCCCATTTATCGAAATAGCCTGAAATATTAGGGAGTAAAAATGACGGAAAACGAAAACAAGGAAATCTTAATCTATAGCACCACTTGGTGTTCGGATTGCAAACGGGCCAAAAAATTCCTCGGTGAACAACGAATTGCATATGTCAATATCGATATAGAAGAGAATCCGCAATATATCACTGAGGTAGAAAGACTCAACAATGGTATGCGCAGCGTGCCCACCATTGTTTTTCCGGATGGCACGATCCTTTCAGAGCCGAGTAATGCTGAATTGGCGCAGAAATTGGGTTTACAGACTGTTGCCCAAAGAAAATTCTATGATGTCATTATTGTCGGCGGCGGGACAACCGGTTTAACTGCGGCGATTTACCTCTCACGAGAAGGTATGGATACGCTTGTCATCGAACGGGGTGCCCTGGGTGGGCAGGTTGGCATGACGCAGATGATGGATAATTTCCCTGGTTTTGATCAGGGTATTTCAGGCAGTGATTTTGCTGATCGTCTTGTGCGCCAGGCGCGCCGATTTGGGGTTGAGATTCTTCAGGCAACGGAAGTTATCGATATCAGTAAAGAAGAAACCGGGTATCTGGCCGTGACAACTCGTGGAGAGAAGAATTATGGCTGTAAGGCGGTTCTTTTCGCTACAGGAGCCCGCTATCGGCGCTTGGGCGTACCTGGAGAGGATGCCTTGATCGGCTCACAAGTTCATTTCTGCGCGACCTGTGACGGTGCTTTCTACCGTGATAAAAAAGTGCTGGTTGTGGGGGGTGGAAACAGCGGCTTCGAAGAAGGTCTCTATCTAACAAAGTTTGCCAGGCAAGTGGATATCGTCGAATTTATGCCGCAGGTGAGAGCCAGTAAACTAATCCAGGATAAAGTGGCAACCATGGATAATATGAAGGTGACCTTAAACCATTCTATTAAAGAGCTGGTCGTCAAAGACAAAAACAAATTGCATAAAATTATCGCTATTGATCGGGCCAATGGGACTCAAAAAGAATGGGATTATGACGGTATCTTTATCTTTATTGGGCTTGAGCCCAACAGTGATTTACTAAAAGATAAAGTTGAAATCGATACAACAGGTTTTGTGGTTACTGATAAGACCCTGCAAACGGATATCCCCGGTTTGTATGCTGCCGGTGATGTCCGCTCCGGGTCCACTAAACAGGCGGCTTCTGCAGCCGGAGAAGGGGCCACTGCTGCTTTGATGATCCGTGACTACGTGCGTGAGATTGGGTAGAGATAGTAATATTAAAAAAATTAAAATTTGGGCATAATTTTTGCTGAGTGTCAATAGTTAAGTTATTAATAAGAGGTTTTCCTGACAGCTGTTTGGAAAACCTCTTATTAATATTGTCTTAATGAAACTGGTTAATTATTTTGCTCAAACGTAAAGGTGTCGCTCAAGTTATATGCCTTGACGGTATATGTGCCTGCCGGCAATCCGGATACGTTTAATGGAACAGTCTCTTCAAAGGGGACGAGCGCCATGGTACAGATCGCCTTGGGATCTCTTAGCGTATAAATGAACACTTCAAAAGTAGTCTCATCTGTTTTGACGGCTTTTGACCCTGCCAATGCTGTACACCCATCCGGCAAATTACCCTGGAGGGTGACACTTACCTGGAGTGGGAAGGATTCCATAATATTGATTTCGATGCTTTCCACATAAGCGTTTTGTTGATAGGTGCCATAATCAATTGCTGGCTTGTGCGGTTGCGGCGTTTCCGAAGAAACTTGTGTATCGAAAAGGAGCGGGGTGTTTGATGGAACTGGCGTGTTCGTAGAGATGCCATTTTCAGCGCAGGCACTTAAGACAATAATTATGGCCATAAAAAGCACCACAAGGAATGGTTTTGATTGAGTCATTTTTACCTCCTGTAAACATTAACCTTAAGACGATAGACCAGGGTCAATTGTTCCCAGGAGAGAAAGTTTACGTATTGGAAAGGTTGCTGATGGATTTGGGCATGAGCAGGATAAAGGGTAAGCCGGCTGCTACCAAAATAGCAGCCATATAAAATGTAAAACGCAAACTGGAAAGATCAGCAACTTTACCAACCATCAGAATGGCAGCCGACATTAAAATGAAATTGATAGCCATATAAATGCCGTTAGCTAAGGCTCGATTTTCGGGGAAATTCTCCTGGACGATAGCCATGATGACTGGGGTAATTGAAATGGCGAAGAAGCCCAGAAAAATCAGCAACGGCACCTGTAAGATGCCTTTCACTTGCAAGAACAATAGCATGAAAACCGGGGTGGCGCTGAATGAAATTACCAGCATTTTTCTTCTTCCTAATCTATCAGAAAGCGAGCCGGCCAAAAAAGCGCCCACTACACCAGCGGCTTCCAGAATGGAGAGAGAAGCCCCCGCAACCCATAAACTGGATCCTTCATTTGTGAGGAAAGTCGGCAAAAAGGTGGTTAGTGCTGCCATCATCATGGAGCGTGAAAATATCAATATAAATACTGGAATGAGAATAGGTCTCATTTTTTGCAAAGCTGCCTTCCAGGGTAACTGGCTGATGTTGCTTCTTGGCTGGGTGGTTGCATCCTTTAATTGGATGTATAGAAAAATGGAGGCAAAAAACCCGCCAAACATCAACCAGGGTAATCCCTCCAAAGTCAGGTAGCCAATCGCTGTGACGACCAGCAGCGGCCCAATCGTGCGCCCCAATTCTCCGCCAACCATCCAAAAACTCATTCCTCTCCCCAGTTTATTTCCGGATAGGGTGCCGGCTAGCACAGGTGCCACCGAATGCAAGGCAGCGGAACTGATCCCGGTAATCACAAGCAAGAAAGCCAGAAAGGCGTAATGGGGGGCAATGCTCAAAAGGCTCATTGCTGTGCCGCTAATGGCAGGGGTGAGAATGATAAAATAACGCAGGTTTCGGCGATCTGCAAGATGACCAATGAATGGTTGCAGTAGAGATGGCGCTTGTGCGAAAACTGACAAAAGCCCGGCAGTTGTATTGGTCAGGCTGAATTTTTCCATCAATACCGGTAAAAGGGCAGGTAAAAAGGCTGTGTATGTATCGTGCACCATATGACCGGTCGAGATGACGGATACAGCTGAAGTGTGAAATTTGTTTTGATCCGTATTTTGTTCCAAGAGGAGGCAACTCGGTTTGACAGAAGTATTTTTACTTTCCCGGCTTAAAATCGATGCTTCAATTGATCTCTTTCAAAGTCAGGAAGAGATCATTATACTTGGATTTTTTGGATAAACCTGTTTTGTCTTATTTTCGCTTTCTGCGAAAAGGTCGACTGACCCATAACCAGATCAAAATTAATGGCCAGATCCACGCCAGGTCAACTTCCAGAGGTCGTGGGGTTGGTTCACTGGTGGGATCAAAACGCAGAAAAATCAAGTTTTCTTTATGAGCTAGAATATCTTTGCGCGTCGGGGAGATATTGAGAGATTCTAAATATAAATTCATTAAGGCAGGGTTTCTGCTTAAGATGGTTTCCACAACTGTGATCAGCTCATTATCTTCACGAACTCGTACCGCAACCATTCGCTCGAGGCCATCAGAGGATTGGATTGAAACTCGCGGATTGGCCAGAATATTACGATACCACTGAGCTTTCATGCCAAAAGCGCATGGGATATATTTGATCCCATTAATGACATGGTACTCCACTGCGGTTTGGCGGGGCACACCACTTTTACGTCCGGTGTGGGTGATAATCAATATATAACGTCCCAGAAGAGGTCCCAGGCCCAAGCGCCAGGCCCACATGGGAATTCTAAAAAACATTTTTTTCAATTTTGAATTCGGATAAATATCTTGCAAGCTTTTTGGCAGTTTTTTCTTAATTGATGCGACTAATGTATCCATAATTTCCTTTATCCCAGGTTGGTTTCTATATGGCGTCCTGCGAATAGATGTCACTTTCTTCTGCGACGGCCAGCAATTCTTTGGCGATTTCACGAGCTTCTGTAGCAGTGAGGTATAGGTGCGTTTGGGTCCCTCGAAAGATTTTTTCATCATCAGGACATGGCTCTTCGAAACACATACAGATATTATCATCAAAGCTAATATCGGATTTCTCCAGTTTTATCTGCACCACCAGAGCTCCGTTAAGTAACGTAATTAACATTGATCCCTCCTTGGGTTGGCTGACATTTCTAGAATCCTATTTTACTAGAAATCGACATTAGAAAGAATTGATTGTTTAAGGGGTTTCCTCCAATTTAGCTTCCAGGTTGGTACCTTTTTCAATTAAAAGCCTTAAGAATTCAGCCCGGTTTAAAGGTTCTGAAAAAAGAAACCCCTGCAGATAATCACATTTTTTCTCCAGCAAGTATTGGCGCTGATGAATGTTGTCGATTCCAACCCCAATGACCTGCATGCCAAGAATGTGTGCCATGGCGATAATTGCTTCAATGATCGCCGTGTCATCGCTATTGACAGGTAAGTCTTTAATAAATGACTGTGAGATTTTTAAAGCATGGATTGGCAGGCGCTTTAATTGTTCAAGGGAAGAGGCTACGCGGCCAAAATCATCCAGAAAGACGCGAATCCCAACGCTGGTGAGATCAAACAAATTCTGAATGGCTGTGCCAGAGTTGTAAACGCCGGTACTTTCCGTAATTTCGAGAATCAAATTTTCATAAGGTAACTCTGTGTCAGCCAGCGTACTGCGGATGATTTCAGAAAAATCCGGATTAATTAATAACTTGGGGGAAACATTGACTGAGACGCGCAGGTTTTCGAATCCCGAATCCATCCAGGAGCGGGCTTCATTGCAAGCTGTCCGTAAAACAAACTCATCGAGCTGGCTGATCAGCCCCGATTCTTCCGCGACGGGAATAAAATCATCGGTCGGGATGAGGCCTTTTTCAGGATGCTGCCACCTTAACAATGCTTCAATAAAATCGATTTCACCATCTTCAGCAGCCAGTACCGGCTGGTAAAAAACCTTGAATTCCGCGCGCTGAAATGCCTGGCGCAGTTCAGATTCTGTTTTGAGCCTGGTTAACGTATAAATGTGCATCTCTTTATCAAAGATTTCAAATCTTCCGCGCCCATTGGCTTTGGCTTGATTCATGGCTGTATCCGCATCGCGAAGAATCTCTTCAGCGGATTGGTAACCCCGCGTGAGCATAACGATGCCAAAACTGGCACTCGGTGAAATCTCCTGTTCTTCGATGAAATAGGGCTGTGAAAGGATGGAATGCAAGCGGCGTGTGACTTGAATGGCATCTTGCAGGCCATTAATTTCTTCCAGCAAGATGCCAAATTCATCACCACTGAAGCGAGCGACCGTATCCATTGTGCGTAAGGTTCTTTTCAGACGATGGGTGACTTCGACCAACAATTGATCGCCAGCGCTGTAACCAAAGCCATCGTTGATCAATTTAAAGCGGTCCAGATCGAGGTAAATGACGGCAGCATGATATTCTTCCCGCCGTTGAGTTCTTCCCAGAGCACTTTCCAGGATTTCCTGAAAATATTCGCGATTGGGTGCTCTTGTTAAAGGATCGTGCATGGCATCGTGCAGCAAGCGCGACTCGAATTCTTTGCGCTTGGTAAAATCGCTGATCGACCCTGCAAATCGATAAGCTTTATTATCTTCACTCCGCAGAGCCAGACCGCGAGCCAAAACCCAGATATACGAATCATTGGCATGCAGCAAGCGATGTTCATTCTCAAAAAAGGCGGTTTTTCCTTCCAGGTGTGCTTTGATATCCGCCTTCAAACCTTCCAGATCATCGGGGTGAACACGGGAGAACCACTCGTTAGGGGAATTGCGTATTGATTCTTCGGTGTAACCCAACATAAACAACCAGCGTGATGAGTAATAACACTGGTTGATCTTTAAATCCCAGTCCCAAATGCCATCATTCGCACCGCGTATGGCTAACTCATAACGTTCTTCACTGGCGCGCAATGCATCTTCCTTTTGGCTTTCAGATTTTAGAATTTTCAGGAATTGATTGTATCCACGCACCAGCTCACCAATATCTTCATTTAGCCCCTTATCTGATAATGGTTTAATATTTTCAAGTTGTTCAAATCGAACAGCGTTTAAGCCGGAAGTCATTTTATATATTGGAGTAAGAAAGCGTCGCCGTAAAAAAAGCAGTACTACAACCCCAAAGATAATGGCAAAACCGAAAGCAATAATAAGCGCTACAATGACGGCATTTAAATCCAGCACAAAACGGGTGCTGATGACGAGCAAGCCGGCTGCCAATAATAAAAGTGGCACTAAGAGCAAAGCCATGATCCAGATCAGAAAATTGGCAGTCAGTTTATTTTTTGGAGGTATTTGTTTCATAATCACTTTTCATAAATGGGATCATTCCGCCTTTAATATGAACCTTCGTGCTGCGGATAAATAGAATGCACCTTATTTAGTATAGACCAGTGGACAAATTTCTGCAATTTTTTCGGCCAGAAATATTCACAATCCATTAAATCGAAGAGGTTCGAGTTGGGGATATTTGTTATTGGGGCAGATTACCCATTAAAGGCTTCTGTTGCATTTATGGTTAAAATTTCACCAAAATAAACGCGATGATAATCTTTAAGCGGATATTTTGAATGAATCTCACCGGCCAGGAAATGCTGCGGATTGAAATCATGCCAGTAGGTTTTCTTGCATTCTATTGCCAGGATTGCTTCCTGAAAAATTGGAGCCTGAATCTGGCTTGACGCGATAGGCGTCAAACCAGCCAATTTAATTTTGTTGCCATCCCGACCTGATTTTTTACCCAGTAAACTCAATGCCGGCTGATCTTCTCCTTGGAAAGCACAAAGCGAGAAATCTGGATACTTTTCCATAAACTGATACGTATACCGCTGCGGACGCACGACCACCATGGCAAATGGTTTGTTCCACATTGTGCCAAAACTTCCCCAACCGACCGTCATGCAATTGAATTCACCGCTTGAAAAATCTCCACTGGTTAATAGCAACCACTGATTATCCCAGAGGTCATGTGGTTTTATCTGCCATTTTTCTATGTCAATTGAAATGCGATTCATGAATCCCTCTTATTATTAAGGATTTGTACAATAATTGTCTTTACAATTAGGGGTATTAAAAAAACTATTTTAACTTTTTTTCGATTGGAGAAGGTTTGTGGACGCTTGATAAAGCAGAGCAGTTTTTCTGTGAAAACGAGAATTGACTTACCCACCCTCAAAAAAATGCATCACTATTTCTTAGCCACCTTTGGATTAATTATGAATGCATAACCCCAGGGAGCTAACCAACCCGTCTTCTGTAGTATCGGTTACGATCTTGATAGATTATGGTTGATTCACGAGATCTTGGTGAAACTGTAAAGGCATGTTCCATCTCATTCAATTTAGAAAATCTGATTGGAAAATATCCAGTCATTGAAACCGGACGGATTTTCTTTTTTTAATGCTGCAGGTTTATTATTCTTCACCCACAGTAAAGCCAATTTTCACGGTGACCTGCCAGTAGGCAACGCTATTATGCTCGATTTGACCACGGGTTTCCACCACCTCGAACCAGCGTAAATTCTTTAGCGTTTCGCCTGCTTTGGCAACTGCTTTCTGAATAGCATCTTCCATGCTGATTTTTGATGACCCAACCAGTTCTATCTTTTTATAAATGTGTTCAGACATAATTTCCTCCAGGTTAATTCGTTAATATGATTATACATGGAGAGGCATCGCTCCGCTATCGAAAAGCGATTTGTATGAACTAAGCACAAATAATGAGGATAGCGAAATTCGCCTTGTGCACCCCAAAAGTGGAATCGCAAAGAATGGAATATGTGTTATTCGCACCGGAAAACAGAATATTAAGAATTTGCTTGAGAAGAATGCTAAGAGCGAATCATAACCAGCAGCATCTTTACTGCCGATTCTGCTTTGAGTGCATGAGGCTGGTTGGCGGGCATAATGATTATTTCGCCGTTCGTGAGCGAAAAAGGCTTACCGGAAATGGTAACATCCAATTTTCCCTCAATCACCTGGGCATAGGCGTTATACGGGGCAGCGTGTTCGCTTAACCCTTCACCGGCATCAAAAGCAAACAATGTAATCGTGCCGTTCTTTTGATTAATTACCGTACGGCTGACTACTGCACCACTTTGAACTTGTAGAAGTTGATCAATTTTGTGAACTTCATTTTGCTGTAATTCTGCCACTTGAGCTCCTTTGGAAATCAATATTAAGTTAAGTTTATCCAAATTATCCAATTTTGTGGTTTAATTGTCTCAGGTTGAACCATTATTTAAGCGAAAGGCCTCACAAACTGATAAATCTGTTAGAATCGCAATATGAAATTAACAGAAATGACAGTTAAAGTATCTTTTCAAAAATTAGGGAGAGCGGTTTTTTCGGCAGCCGATTGCCAGCCTAAAGGCACTTCTCAACCCAGCTTTAATAAAAAGGTACCAATAAAGGGTTTAAAGAAATGTTAGAAAGAAATTCAATTGCACTTGCAATTATAAGCATAGCGCTCTGGATGTTTTTGATTGAAGTCACGCCTGTAAAAGCGGCTGAGACCGAACCGTTTGCCGGTGATGCACTTTGTTTGCCGGCTGTTTATTCGCAATCTCCAAGCTCATGCTTGCCGCTGGGACCCTCCAATTTTCTGACCAGTATGGCGGTAAAAGGAATTCCCATTCCATTCAAGCCTTTACCTGCATATAGCCCGGATCCAAATCTTGTATATAGTAATTTATCGTATATAAAAGTTGGCGATAATGCCTTCCCTTTATATGCCAGTCTGGATGCAGCCATTGCGCGTAACCCGGCCAGTATGATGGAAGCAGGCATGAAATACCTAACCAAATTTGATCGGGAAGATACTGATAACGGCATTTACTATCAGCTGGCAAATGGCTATTGGATAGAAGCGGGTGAAGCAAACACAGAATGTTGCATTACATCAGGACGTTTTCAAGGACTGTACTTTTATCAAAACCCGTCCAACTCGTTTGGATGGATTATTGACGAGGCAACTGTACAGGCTGCCCCGGGTTACAGCTCGCCTTTGACTGGCAAAAAACTTCACCGAGAGAATCTGGTGCAGATCTACGACACAGCAGAAGCAAATGGCACCACCTGGTATATGATTGGTTGGGACCAGTGGGTTGAACGGCGCAAGATTAGGCAATTCACCGTTAATTTAACCCCTCCGGATGGAGTCGATAACGGTCGTTGGATTGAGTTGAACCTGTACGATCAGACATTGGGTATCTATGAAAACGGCCGTCTTGTTTTTGCCACGTTAATGGCCAGCGGCTTGGATCCATTTTTTACTCAGCCCGGTTTGTTTCAGATTTACGAAAAACTTGATAAAACGGATATGAGCGGATCTTTTGAAGCGGACCGTTCGGATTATTATTACTTGCAAGACGTTCCCTGGACTCTCTATTACGATGAAGCGCGTGCTATCCATGGCGCATACTGGCGGACATTGTTTGGATATCCACAAAGTCATGGCTGTGTAAACCTTTCAATCGGGGATGCCAAAGTGGTCTATGATTGGGCAAACGTCGGCGATTGGGTTTATGTCTGGGATCCCTCCGGTGAGACTCCAACAGACCCCAAATTTTATGGGCCGGGCGGGTTTTAGGCTTTAATTATCAGCAAAAAACGATGCGGTGGTTTGGGTCTATTCTTGCGGCAATTTAAAAGGTAGTTTGTATATTAATTACGCCACCCAATTTCTCCTGGGTGGCGTATGTGTTCAACCAGAAAAGTTAGCGATGACTAAATAAATGCCGGCATGAGATGGATTATTTGGCTGTAATCATCTAATAAATTTTGCCATTCTTGAAAGTTAAAGCTACCAAATGTATTCTTTGTGACTACGAAAGCAACGATGAGACAACAGCAGCATAATAGCACAATCACAATGGCAACAATAATCCAAACTTTCTTATTGTCTTTCTTCACGGGTGGAGGAACGACTCCGCCAGTTCCGTAGTCAGGCACTTCATGACCCACTACCGGCTCACCTTGTAAAGGTTGGGAAGAGTAGCTTGGCACTTCCACCAACCTTTCCGGCTGTGGAACCGAGGGTTCTGGTTTCGGCGGTTCATTTGGTGACGGAACGGTCATATCATTATTTTGATCTGAGTCCATGGGGTTTCTCCTCTTTCTATTTAAATTAAAAAAATGCGAATTTCATTTTGGTTAAGTATACAAAAAAAACCAAATTATGAAAGTATAAATATGACCTTTTCAAAGCGATTTAGATGAATTGTTTAGGTTTTTTGTAATTCTCTTTTGGAAATCCACCAGGCTGCGGTGATGATCACCAGAATGACCATAACAATTGGAACGATGATCGCAAGTAATGAAACCAGTGTGGAAAGCAAATCCTCAGCGATGCTGACTGGAACATTGCCCACCCCTGCGGTCGTGGCAGTAACTGCCGGGCGAACTGCAAATGTTTTTACTGCATTCACCCCGCCTGCCACCAACAAGCCGCATGCCAGTGAGAGAATAGGCGAAACATCGGTCAGGATTTTGGCACTGGCAGCAAAGACAATTGCACCGGCAGTTGGGCGAATAAATGTTTGAATAATGTCGTTAACATGATTTACCGCTGGGACTTTGTCTGCGAAGAACTCAATTAAAGTAAGCACAAGCAGCAACGCGATAATCCACCACGATGCAATCGCATCCCAGGGCTTTTGCAAGTGGATCAGATTGGTGAAGCGGGCCAGCAGAGCCACTACCAACAGCGGTATGTATGCATTAAGTCCGGCACTGGCTGAAAGCCCAAAAGCAGAAAAAATCCCCAATATTTCCACATTTCCTCCTATAAATTAAATCCACCCCAGGTGCCGGTAACAAGGTAACGGAAGAAGTCGATAATATACGTTTGCGAGATGGCCACCAGAAAGCCAGCGAGCAAGGGTAGCCAGGCTGATCGCCAATGTTTGTATGCGTTTTCGCGCTTAATAAGCATAACAATCAACATGCCGTAGCACAAACTCAGAGTGACCAACACACCCAGACCTGAAAGCACGGCGAGAGGATATAAAATGATTGGGTTATCAGAGAGGAGAGCCAAATCGAGCAAGGCTACCAATCCAACCAGAATAAAGAATGTTTTCCAGTTTGCGATAGCTGCTTCATCCTGCCATTCTTTCCAAAACACCTGATTAATAATTGGATAAAGCACAACAGCGATACCAATCCCCAAGCCGCTACCTGTCAATAATCGCAACCAGTTTTGCGGCTCATATAGCCAGATGCCATTTGGGAAAAAATGCATATAGGAATTGATGCCATCCAGTGCGAAGGCGGCAGCAAATACGCCCAAAACGACTAAAATTTTTTTTGGAGGCATTTTCGTGCGTTTTCCATAAAGCGTTTGAAAAGCCAGGCTTAAGAAAGTGGCCAGATGCATGCCGGAACAACGTGAGCACAAAGGCAAGGCCCTATCACCGAGATGAAAAGAGCGTGCATCAATGCGATGACAAACCGCATATCCAACGGCATCCATTTTACCGAGTAGACCGGAAGGGGCGAAATTCAACCAGGCGATGGTGACAGCGAGCACGACGGCAATTAATACGGCTGGTAAAATTCGGTGAAGAAATTTATAGAAACGTGAAAAACGCATGCGTTTGATTATACGGGCAAGGGATGTCAGTGACAAGTATGTTTCCTGAAAAACCTTAAGATGGAACGAAACAGTATCTAAACGCGTCAGATTATGTAGGGTTCTACAAATAACCCCAATCTTTTCGCTCTTGGAGTGGTATGAGGTTATTTGTCTTAATTTTTAAATTGGGGTATCATTTTTATTGTTTGTTATGGAAACATTTGTACCGGACAGGGAATGTAGAGGTAAATTTTAATGAAGAAAATTACAATAGCGATAATTATTTTGCCACTATTAATGTTTGGTTGTGCGAAAACGACCGCCGTGCCTACCGCCACGATTGAAAACACATTGCCACCATCGCCAACTGCATTGCAGCCATCTACGGCTACCTCGACACCAACTCTGACCGCCACCCCACTTCCCCCCACGGTAACACCAACCCCATCCTATCCATTGGAGGGCTATGGCCCGAGCGACTTCCCGGCGAATATTGATCCATTGACCGGGCTTGAAGTTAAAAATCCGGAGATCATGAATCGCAGGCCGGTAATAGTAAAAGTTCAAAATCTACCCCGTTCTGATCGCCCACAATTTGGGCTGTCAGCGGCGGATATGGTCTATGAATATTACACTGAGTTAGGCACTACCCGTTTTGCAGCTATTTATTTTGGAGAAGATGCAACGCAAGTGGCTCCAATCCGCTCAGCGCGTTTATTCGATATTAATTTGGTGCGTGGATACGGTGCCATGTTTATTTTCGGAAGTGCATATGAAGGCACCTATAACCGCCTGGTTAGTTCCGAATTTTACCAACGCTTAATGATTGAAAGCTCCAACACTGCCAGTGTTATTAAACGTTTCGATCCGGGCGGGAAGAACTATGAAATGGCGGATACTTCACAGGTTAATGCTTATACCCAGCGGATGGGTATCGATAATACCCGCCCTAACCTGGACGGTATGTTGTTCCAAATGCAAACACCGCCCGGAGGCCAGGATGCTGAGACGGCCTATGTGCATTTCTCTGGTGCCATTTACAATCGCTGGGATTACGACCCGGCCACAAAAGCCTATCTGCGTTTTTCCGACACCGAAAATGCCGTTAGTAAAGACCAGGAAAGTTTTCTACAATTGGTAGATCGGGTTAATAACCAACCAATTAAAGCCGATAATGTCATTATAATTTATGTGCGCCATACCGATATTGATGCCCGGCCAAACGTGGAAGTGCTGGATGTCAGCCTGCTGGGCACCGGTAAGGGCTATGTGCTCCGTGACGGTGAGTTATTCGAGGTAACCTGGTCTCGACCGACTGAGCATTCGGTTCTGACCGTATTGAACGCCGATGGTACCCCATTCCCATTAAAACCTGGTAAGACCTGGGTTGAAGTAATGGCTTACAATAGCCGGATGGAAAAGCAAGATGATGGCAGTTTCCGTTTCACATTTGTGTCAGATTGGTAGAAGGGTTTCCAATTCATTCAGGAATTGAATATTAGTAAATTCTTAATTGACTTTCTTTGCGAATTATGAAATAATGTATCAAGTGATTGAAAAATCACATTAAAATTGCCATTCTTTGAAAGAGGAGGTGATGTCCATGACAGATAGTAGTCAACGTAAGGCTGTGGCATACCTCCTGATCATTCGATAAGGAATATGCCACAGCAATCAAGGTAGAACCGCCTCCTCTTTCGTAGGCGGTTCTTCTTTTAAATTCTTAGTACAGCCTCGACGGCCAGATCGAACAATAAACGCCTGGTGTCGCTACGGCTTGACCAGTTACGCTTATCCCAACCCTCCGGTTTTACCAGATCTCCCCCGTACACTATTTGCCCAAGCACCACCTGCCGAAACTGCGCTACCGCAAAGAAGGCTGCCGCTTCCATCTCGACTACCTCACAACCTTCCTCCAACCTTCTTGCACGCCGGGCGGTTGTTTCACGGTAAATTGCATCAGTTGTCCAGGTTTTGCTTAGGTTATAGGAAATGTGATGGGAAGCAAGCACATCTTGCAAAGCCTTAACAGCGCTTGGATGGGCATTTACCTCACGACTGGCAGGCAGATAGTGGTAGGAAACACCTTCATCGCGAACGGCGCCGGTAAGAATAAATGGATGCCCAACATCAACATGATCATCCAAAACGCCACAACCACCACAGACGATAAATTGACGGCTGCCCAAAGCAATCACTTCCTCCAGCATGCCTGCCGAAAGCGGTGCCCCCAAACCGGCTTGATAAACCAAAATTTCTTGATCCCTTATTTGGTAAAGGTATAAAGGAAGATTGCCCAATTCAGATTTTAGATGAGTGAATAATTTCAACTCCCCTTTGTTCCATAACTCCTGCATTAATTCATAGAAAAAGCATGGCACTGCTTTCAGAGGGGCATTCAAATCTGTGTGAATCATATCCGGGTTAAGAATCGCACTTCGATCGGGGTCAAATTCTAAAATTGGGGCGATTACATTCATGGGTACAGTCTTCCTTAATATTGAAAAATGAGCATTAATGAGATTTTACATTCTACTTTATGATCTCATTTGGATCTACGCCTTATCTGGACCAGTTTGCAAACCTTCAAAAAAGATACGCTGAATTAATTGGCTGGCCAGTTTCATTTCGCTAAAGGATTTTTGCTGGTGAGGGTGAAAATAGAGATGCATCATCCCAAACAATATTTGTGCTGCTAATTGGGGATCCGTTGGAACGATTTCATTTTGTTTGACAGCTTCAGAGATCAATTCCTCCAGATTCCCAAGAAACAGGTTGTGATATTGCTGGCCAATTTCCTGGCGAAATTCACTATCAAGATGTTGCGATTCAATAAAAATCAGGTGAATGACACTTAACCGTTGCGGAGATGCGGTCATAATATATTCGACCAGATCGGAGATTCTCTGGCGCGCAGATTTGGTCTGGCGCTGGATCGCCTGCATGTGTTCTTCAAATTCCAGTAAATAGCTGCTGAAAATTTCACGCAGGAGAGCATCTTTGTCTCTAAAATGGTAATAAAGAGCTGCCTTTGTCATCTGACTGGCATCCGCAATTTCACGCATGGATACTCCGTAAAATCCTTTAGAGGTAAACAAAGCTGTAGCAGACTGCAATATTAAAGCTTTGCCAGTCAGGGCTGGAAATCCTTCCCTTTGTTCATGAAAGTCATCTCTATCTTCCGGATCTTTCATTTGCAATTCCTTTTTGCATCATGCTGGTATTTCGGCAGCGCTATTCTGGTGTTGGGTTTCGACTTCTGCAGATCTACTTTTTAGGAGAAAAGTAAGTCCAAACAAAATCAGTCCAATCACCCCAATAAAACGGTAACCGTTGCTATAGCCAACAACCAAATTAGCGGCTGAGGCAGCCAGAGCGCCTACCAAGGCACTGCCAAGGAGCTGCCCAACACTGATAAAAACGTTGGTCACTCCCTGCGCGACAGATCGTTCTGAGGTCCTGGCTTCGTTTAACATGATGTAGCGCAACGGCGCGCCTAGCAGAGCCGATAACCCAAAACCGATTAGAATTGTTGAAACGATATACATCGTCAGTGAACTGGCAAAAAAACTGAGCATTAATGTACCAATCGCGGCGATCAGTGTCCCAAAACTTAAAACAACCTTCGAACCAAAGCGATCCAACAACCGGCCTGAGGTGGGTGATCCAATTGACATAGCGATCACCAGAGGCATTAACATAAAGCTGGCGGTAGCTGCTTTAATCCCGAGGGCAGCGACCGCCAGGAGAGGCATGAAAACCAGCGAAGATTCGATGAAACCGGCTCCGAAGGAGAGGGCATTAGCTAAACTCATTTGTCTCCGGCTGAACAAAATCAACGGGATGATTGGGTTACTGGCAGACTTTTCGACCCGAATGAAAATAAACAGAAAAATAACAAAAGCCGCCAGAAACGGCAGCACTGCAACACTTACCAGGCTGGACAAGAAATTGGCCGTGTCGATCTGGTTAATGCCAATTGCCAACGATGCTAATAATAAGGCCAGCACCAGCATACCTTTCCAATCGAAAGAACCGACCTGTGCCGGGCGTGTGGTGGGCAATAAACGATAAGCCATAACAATGATTACGATTGCGATCGGGATGTTGATGATAAAGAGCCAGTGCCAGGATGCCAGCGAAAGGATGACTCCTCCCAAGATTGGCCCAATGATGAAAGCGATCCCGAAAACTGCGCCAATTAAGCCCAGAGCGCTGCCGCGTTTTTCAACCGGGAATGTATCGCCAATTACGGCTGATGCCACCGGGAAGATGCCCCCGGCGCCAAAGCCCTGAATGGCACGTCCAACCAGCACTACCCAGAAAGTGGAAGAAAAAGCAACCAGCAATGAACCGGCAGCAAATAAAGCCACATCCAGAATGTAAATGCTTCGACGGCCTTTCAGATCGGATAATTTGGCCATTAAAGGTGTACCGATTAGATTGAAAAGCACATAAATAGAAAACATCCAGCTTAGCAGCCGGTCGGAAATTTGAAATTGTGCGCTGATTTCTGGCAGAGCCGGACCGACAATGGCAATGTCGAGCGCTCCCATTAATACGCCAAAAAATAAAACAGTCAGAATACGATTACGTTGTTTACTTTCCATGGTTATAACCTCACAAAAACTTAAACTTACTTACCGTTCGGTAAGTTAAAAATATTTTAGCACGCTAATTGTTGAGAAACAAGGATTGTATAAACCTAAGCAGGAACGCTTTTGTGAAATTTGTTTGATTGATGGAGAGCAGTTACTTGAATGATTTTGCCGTAAGTATTTCTCAGATATGAGTTAAATTTACTCCCTCATAATTCTGGAAAAAGGGTGTGCTAAAGCTATTCGTCCAGAAATTCCTGTGGCTGATCCAACAATGCCTGTACACCTTCAAAAAAACGACCAATATGCAAACCATCTACCAGGGCATGGTTGGCGCACAAAGACAATGGCATCAGTACTTTGTCAGCTTGAGAGAAGTGTTTTCCCCAGGTGATGCGTGGAAAAGAATCAGGGGGATTAAGCGGCAGGGGATGACTGATCTGGGTAAAACTGATCCATGTGATGGTGGAAAGAAAGATCATGTCATCGCGGCCAGGTTCGTCAAGAATGCTGGGATCAACTTGCGTCTCTTCAATGCCGGTCTGAACGCGTTGAGAAAATGTAGAAAAAACTTGCGTATAGTCAATCGTGGCAAAACCAAAGGTATCATCTTTTGTCAGCACCGTATAGGAAGGCCGCACCAGATCATGTTCAATAACCTGTTTCCCACGGATGCGCTGGCGCAATTCAGGGATCTCATTAGCGCTACGGGTGGTGATATAGGCCAAAGTGGTGAATAAGGAAAGATTTCTCTGTTTAATCACGGGCAAGAGGTAAGTTAGATCCACATTAGCCGTGATGTTTAAATAAGGGAAATCCAGGCTGTGAAAATGCAAAAAGTGGTCGCGTCGTTTCCAGGTTTGGATGTCGATAAATTTCATATCTTAATCTATTATTTCTTCACATCCAATCCATTCCACATCGGCGCTTTGGAAACGCTTGCGCATGACCTGAATGGATTGCGGATTACTGTCCATCAAAATAAAGGTACGCCCATATTCCAGGCAGGCCGCCCCGGTTGTACCTGAGCCGGCGAAGAAATCGAGCACACGACTGTTTGGAAGGGAGGAGGCGTTAACAATGCGCCGTAAAATTCCAAGTGGTTTCTGGGTGGGGTAGCCGGTTTTTTCCTTGCCGTTGGTCGGTACGATCGTGTGCCACCAGGTATCGGTCGGTGTCTTTCCACGCGCTGCCTTTTTTGGGCCTACCAGATTGGGTGCCAGGTAGGGAATGCGGTCAAGCAGATCATAATTGAAGATGTAGTCATCCGGATTTTTGGCATACCAGAGGATGTTATCGTGTTTGGCCGGCCATTTTTTCTTGCCGCGAGCGCCATAATCGTAGGCCCAAATGATTTCGTTCAGAAATGATTCGCGACCAAAAATTTGATCCAGCAAGATTTTGCAATAATGCACTTCGCGATAATCGATGTGAAAATAGAGACTCCCATTGGGTGATAATAATCTGTATGCTTCGCGCAGACGCGGTTCTAAAAAAGAAATGTAATCATCAAAACTGTCATGGTAACCTTTTTGGCCGACGGAAATTGTGCGGTAGGTGCGCCCTTGAAAGCCCACGCGGTCGCCTTTCTCATCTGCTATGGTTTTGATAGCAGTCCGGCGTTGGGTATGCCCGGTGTTAAAAGGGGGATCGATGTAAATCAGGTCAATCGATTCAGAAGGCAGCGTAGGTAATATGCAGAGATTATCCCCGAAATAGATTTGATTTGACATGCTATTATTTTAACATGGAAGAAAATATTTATTACGAATATCTCGAATAAACGAATGATACGAATAAGAGCTTTTTATATTAATAATTCTTACAATCTCCTATTTTATAAAATTACTAACTGTCTTTTCCTAAAAAATCATTTTAATTATTCGTAGTATTCGTCCATTCGCAATTTTCGTGATAAAAGAATCGCTCTCATTAAATCACCATCTACTGGAGAAGCACCCCGGCCATGGCAGCCAATGTTAACACAATCAGTGCCGGTAAGGCTGTATAACGGATGATCTTGCCTTCTTTACCATGCAGGCCGACAACTGAAGCGGCGGCAACAATGTTGACCACGCAAATCATTTTGCCCAGTGAGGCACCCACTGTCTGCAGAGCCAGGATGGTGGCAGGGTTAATATTATATTCTACGGCAATATCAAATTGTAAAAGGCTGAACATCAGGTTGCTGACTGTGGAACTGCCCGCGATAAAGACGCCTAAAGCACCCAGAAAAGGTGCTGCGGCTGCCCAAACCGGGCCCAATACGCTTGAAATGTTTTCAGCCAGAACAAAAGGCATGCTGGGTAAGCCTATTCCATTGACCGAAGAGTGAATGAAAATACGTACCATCGGGATGGCAGCTCCCAGGGCAATCATGCTGGGCAGCAATGCACGGTTCGTATTTTTCACAGCCAGCCATATACGTTTTGGAGGGGTTTGCACGATGAACAAGCTTAAGACTGTTGCTAGGGTAAATATGGCTCCTGCCGAGTAGATTGGGGAGAAAAACGTGCTGATTTGTGTATCGAAAATATTGGCCATACCAATTTGGACACTGTTCAACCAGGTTTTGAGTGGCAAAAAATCGAGACGGGATAGCACCAGCAGGCTGATTGCCAGTATATAAGGGCTGATGGCGCGCGTAAATGTCACCTCATGCAGTAGATTTGTTTCACTTATTTCAGCCGGCTCACCTGAAAAAGTCCAGGCTTGTTTGGGGATCAGAATACCTCGTCTGGCCAGGCTGACCATAAGGATTAAAGCTAACAAACTGCCAAGTATGGTCGGAAATTCCGGCCCAAGGAAGATGGCAACCAGTGCCGAGAAGACAACGAAACTGAAGCCGGAAAGCAAAGCATACTTCCAAACTTGCAGTCCTTGCGCCCAACTTTTATTCTTTCCCCAAAACCGAGTCAGGATCAAAACAGAAATTAGAGGAATGACTGTTCCGGGTAGGAGATTGATTAACGCCGCCTGTACACTGACAGCATCCATCAAGCCTGGTAATGCTGCCGGCTGCAATAATGGGTGCACATTAACTGCATTCCCATTTCCCAGTTGAATACCCTGTAAAACCCCGACCAGAATAGTGCTTCCGGCGGTTCCGAAAGCCACTGCTATGCTATTGGAAAGAAGTGCCATCACAACCGCGGCCATGGGTGGGAAACCCAGCGCAACCAGGAGAGGTGCACAGATCGCCACTGGGCTGCCAAAGCCAGCGGCACCTTCCAAAAAACTACCCAGCAGCCAGGCGATGATAATAGCCTGAATGCGTTGATCGGGCGTGATTTGGGTAAACCAGGCGCGGATGGATTCCATCGCACCGCTGCTGATAAGCATGTTAAGCAGTAATACAGCCCCGTATAAAATCCAGATAAGTGAGATTGCAATGATGAAACCCTCAAGAGCGGCGGCGGCTACTTGCAATCCGGGCACCTGCCAGGCTACCATAGCGATACCAGCCACGCATATCAAGCTGATTGGCATGGCTCGTGTAGCCGGCATTCTTAAAACGATAATTGTAAAGGTTACCAGAATCACCGGGCTGAGGGCCAGCAAAAAATAATATAAATCCAATTTTCGAGCAATCTCTCACTAAGGGATGTGCCAATTCTATCATTACGCCCTCAGATCCTGGCGAATTTGGGTTTATTCTCGAATGAATGAGACTTTTGGATTAATTGGTTAAAAGGTCGCTCAATTTATAACAATTCGGTTTCAAAACATTGCAAATGATAATCCCCGTTATAATAATTTGATAACATATCAGGTTGGTGAACCATGTTTTCGTTTGAGAGTTATCTATCTCCGTTCAGTTGGCGGTATGGCAGCTCAGAAATGCGCGCCGTTTGGAGCGAGGTTAATAAGCGACGTTTGTGGCGCCGCATCTGGGTTGCACTGGCCCGCATTGAGATGCAGTTCGGATTGGTAACTGCGGACCAAGTCGATGAAATGGATCAGGCAGTCTCGGCTGTTGATATGGAGTGGTCTCTGCACCTAGAAGCCGAAATTCATCATGATTTAATGGCGGAGTTAAAGGTTTTTGCAGCTCAGAGCCCCTTGGCTGGCGGGATCATTCATCTTGGTGCAACCTCAATGGATATTGAGGATAATGCAGATGCAATACGTTTGCGCCAATCTGTCGATCTGATTTTGGGTGGATTGGAAGAGTTATTAAGAACGTTTGCGAAAAAAATAGAACAATATGCAGCTCAACCTGTTATGGCTTATACGCACCTCCAACCAGCCGAGCCGACCACACTGGGGTATCGTTTGTCGCTTTATGCTCAAGACTTACTGCACGACTGGCAAGACTTACGCCGATTAAGAGCAGAAATCCGCGGAAAGGGGTTCAAAGGTGCGGTTGGCACCGCTGCCGGGTATGCTGACCTGATTGGGGAAGACAAAATCACGGATTTTGAAAATAGGCTCACCCAGTTGCTTGATCTGCCTTTCTATTCCATCAGCTCGCAAACCTACCCGCGCCGCCAGGATTTTATTTTTATTTCAGCATTAGCCGCTGTAGCAGCTTCGTTATCCAAATTTGCGCTTGATTTACGCTTTTTGCAATCGCCTGCGGTAGGTGAGGTCAGCGAACCTTTCAGTGCCAAACAGGTCGGGTCATCTGCCATGCCTTTTAAGCGCAACCCGATCATGGCAGAAAAAATTGATTCACTGGCACGTCAGCTTTCTGTTAACCCACAAATTGCCTGGCAAAATGCTGCAAATTCCATTCTTGAACGCACACTTGATGATAGCGCAAACCGCCGGACGCTTTTACCAGAATCCTTTTTGATATGCGATGAACTATTAATTACTGCTCAGAAATTATTGGATGGGTTGCAAGTTCACACAGAGGTGATGCAGGCCAACCTCGATCGCTATGCTCCGTTTGCGAGTACAGAACGAATCATGATGCTGGCGAGCAAACGAGGTGCCGACCGTCAGGAAATGCATGAATTGCTGCGGGAGCACACACTCACCGCCTGGAAGGATTTGCAAAATGGGAAACAAAACCCGTTAATCAACGCATTGAAAAATGATACGCGTATTACGCGTTACCTTTCTCCACAGGAAATCGACCAGCTCTTAAAGGTTGATGGATATACCGGTAAGGCCAAACAGTGGGCTTTACAAATGTCTGCCAGGATATTTGGGGAGCTAAAATGCCCACCGCTATGATCTCGGTAGCTAATAAAGCTGGCATACTGGATTTTGGCATTTTTTTGGTGGAGAATTGATGTTTTCTTTGGCATCCGGCGGCATGGCTCGTTTTTTGCGTTAGAACAATCTCAAGGTTGAAGAAATTGCTGAATAGTGTGGCTCACCAAAAATTCTGAATGCAAGAGTAAAAACTCTGCACCCTGCTATGCATGGTGGCATTCTGACGCGCGATACCGTTACAGATCAATCCCAATTAGAGCAAATTGGCTGGCAAATGGTCACCTTGGTCAAGCCCACAACAGACGAACCTATATTAATGAAATTTGCATGGTAAGCTTGCCATCTTTTGAAATCGAATGCGATCGTCTTTGCAAGGAATGAGATGACCAACGCTGTCACCGGCATTATTCAGTCTGTTGTTTCGCTGTGTGATAAAGAATCGATTAAAGCTGCCAATCATTTGATTTGGCAGTGATATTCATCAATCATCGTCATTTCGGCTCCAGTTAACAGGTTAGAAACATTACCATTATTATCTGAATTTTGTCACAGGTGTAAAAAGGTGTTAAAATGAAAGTTGGCGTAAAAATTATGAATGCTTGAAAGAACTAAACTGTCTGAATTTTCACGCGCAAAATGAATTGTTACGGAGCATAGAATTAATATGTTAAAAAAGACCTTAATTGCTTATGCCAGTAAAACAGGGTCCACACAGGAAATTGCCAATTATATGGGGCATATGTTACAGGAAAAAGGACAAGAAGTAGTTATTCTGCCTGTCAAGAGCGTAGCTGACATATCACAATACAACTCCATTATTCTGGGAAGTGCCATTCGAATTGGAAAGCTTTTACCAGAAGCAATGGCATTTGTTGAAAACAACCTGGCAGAATTGAAAAAAAAGAAATTTGGTGTCTTTATTGTCTGTATGACCCTGAATGAAGATACGATGGAAAACCGAAAAATCGTGAGCGATTATCTCAACCCGTTGCGTGCAATCATAAAACCGGATAGCGAAGGTTTCTTTGCCGGGAAAATCGACTTTCGTCGCTTAAAATTGCTGGAGAAATTGATAGTGAAGGCATTGAAGGTTCCGGAAGGGGATTATCGGAAATGGGACCAAATTGATGCCTGGAGTGGAAACCTTTTTTTAAATTAGAATGGGCTTATTT
This sequence comes from Chloroflexi bacterium 44-23, assembly GCA_001899005.1. Classification (GTDB taxonomy): domain Bacteria; phylum Chloroflexota; class Anaerolineae; order Anaerolineales; family Anaerolineaceae; genus UBA6170. The sequence continues at coordinate 142,200 of MKUW01000028.1, read as the reverse complement.
TGAAGTGATCGAAAAAATTGTGAATGCCTGGCTTTCACAATTTTTTTATTGCCATTTTCTACAAAATACCTCTTATAAATAGATCACCTTGTTAAGGAAAATTCAATTTGTCCAAGTTGGGAAATCCAATACTCAATCAAATGAAATTAGAAGTTCTGCGGGACCCGCCGGAAAGAGCCGGTTGGAATTAATTGGGCGATCTCAATTGCCGAACCAGGGGACAATCATGATGCAATTTACAGTTATCACTAAGTAATGCAGATTAAAGCTGATGATATTGAAGAACAAAAATACCTTGAACGTCCAGAAGGAGCCTACTTGTTACCTCCTAAACAAATTTGATCCTTTAATTGATACCATGATACCTGGTGGATAAATGGTGTTGCGAGAAGGGCATGAAGCTCCCAATCCGCAATTTTGTCCTCTGCGAGGGAGATTGCTTCGCTGCGCGAAAACTCATAACATAAAGTAGCGGTAGTTTAATGCTTTACGAATGTACCAAACCATTGGTGCGTTACGAATTCAATTGAAAAATAAAATAGCGAAAGGCCTTCCGAACGAGAGTTATTATGATTTCTTGGGGTGAGTTCTCTCGTAAGGGCGAAGCATCCGAGAATCCATTCCAACCTGTAAAAGTATTCCCATCTCGAATGCTTTGCCCATGCGGCAATTACTGATGGCATAAAGATGTGGTGGTTTGGAGAGTTACAAACGCTCCAAGCCATTGGTGCGTTACGAATGCACTCACTGCGTAACGAGAGCATGGATTCATCGCTATAGGGAAGGAGACATTTGCCAATATTGTTACCGGTCGCGGCGACCAAGTTTGAAGGCTAGAATAACGGGATGTAATATGCCAGAATCAACCCGCCTGAATATAATAAACCAAAAATGAGCGTCAGCATGCCCGTTGATGCTAATGTGGTATTCAAAACAGAACCTTCATCATACATGACAGAATGAACATGACCAAAAACAGCAGGTAATGAAAGCCAGCTCAAAAGCACCCAGGCTGGAGCAATATTGCTGATACCCATCAGAAATACAACCAGATATGCAAAGGCGATCACAACGACAAATTCCTGGCGTGCCCAATGAAGGCCAAATTTAACTGCCAGGGTACGTTTGCCACTTTTTAGGTCGCCTTCCAGGTCCCGCAGATTGTTGACAATCAAAATGGCGACGATTAATAAGCCGACTGGTATGGAGGAGAAGAATGCCAGTTGACTGACGGAACCTGCCTGCGCGTAATAGGTGCCACACACAGCTGCAAACCCAAAGAATATAAACACAAAAAGCTCTCCCAAACCGCGATATCCATACGGGAATGGCCCTCCGGTATATGCAACGGCTGCCAGGATGGCCAGTATCCCTATCACCACAATCCATAAACCACTGACAAGCGTCATATAGACACCGCACAGGGAAGCAATCAAAAACACTATGCTCATACCGATTTTTACTTCGGTTGGAGAAAGCAAACCAGCCTGGGTTACGCGCAATGGACCCAAACGATCCTGGTTATCGACCCCTTTTTGAAAGTCAAAGATATCGTTAGCCAGATTGGCTCCAATTTGCAGGCAGAGCGCACCAATCAAGGCTGCCAATGCTGCCAGGGGTTGAAAGGTCTGCTCAAAAAATGCCACACTGCTGCCAATGATGACGGGCGTAGCAGCAGCAGTCAAGGTTTTTGGTCTCGATGCTAAAATCCAGGCTTTACTTTTGTTGATGGGGCTGAGTATAGAATCTGATTGCATTGGCATTTATTTTACTCTGTGTTTTCTAGTTTTTTGAACAGCAGATTGTTTTGGTCAAGACGCCTGATACCGCGAGGTGATTTGAAGACGATTCTGCCATTTTTGGATTGCTCTTTTTTCACCAGCCATGCGAGCAAACTCAAGGTGCCTGTGAACCTGCATAATCATGGCGTCTTTTCGTTCCCCCCAACCCGGGGTAATCCCATACGCTTCGTAGAAGATGGGTAGATCACGCACAAATTTGCCCATGTGCATACGAATATGCCATTCCATCCAGGAAGGATCTTCGACTGCATCACCTAAATGTGCCCATTCCCATTCTATTATGGCCTCTAAAGTAAGTGGCTGGGATATAAAGATGAAATTTGGCAAACAGTAATCTCCATGAACCAAAATATCACCAGTTCCGTGTAAAAAATTGTGCATTTCTTGTAGTGGAGTAGATTGCAACTTTTGTAGAGCATGTCCGAGAGCGGCCATGATAAGCGGGCTATTCTCAGCCGTGATCAGGTCAGCAGCCGGCACCCCCGCCAATGTTCGGATGTGAATTTCTGCTTCATGCGATTGCTCCAACAAGGTCGGCAAAGGGAATTGATTTTGCAGGGCTTGCAGAAGTCGCATTTCGGTCTGCCAGCGTTGAATAATGCCAGGGCCGCTGTAGCGTTTAATTGTGATGTGGTCTGTCTCACTTGTCTGGTGAGAAAGGCTGCTATTGCTCATGTCTTTTTGTTGTGCCAAGTAAACCTAACCTTTTTATTCTCTCAGATGGAACTTGATGAGAATGCTTTTATTATACTTTCTGGCAAGACCTCGAATAATTGCGAATAAATATTTCGTAAGAAACTCGTGATGGGCTGTGCTTTTCGCGATAACTCGTGCAACGATGGTTTAAACCTGTCTGTAATATGTGCTTTTGGCAATCACACTGGTATGCCCACCGGAAAATTATTTCAAGAATCTTAATATTTTGGAAAAGGGAACTTTAATCAATTAAATAACTTTTACCGCGGGTAATTTCAGTGTGCCGTTTAATACTGATACTGCCATTCCACCGACTTTGACAGTTTCGATTTCATCACAAGGACCTATCACTTCGACGTATGCTTGCCCCGGTCGTTGCATCCAATGGCCTTGTTCGGCTGTAAAGGATCGATTAACTAGATGACCATAGTGCCATAAATAAGCAGCCATTCCGCCGGTAGCCGAGCCTGTGAAGGGATCTTCAAAAATGTCCGGTGGCGGACTCAAATGGCGGGCAAATGTGGTTGCATTTGGATTGATGGCTTGCATGCAAAAAATATGAGTGGAAAACCAATCTCCACTGGCGTGTATTTGCCGGTAGGCGGATGTGTTCGTGTTTAGCTTTCTTAATACGTCAAGATCTCGCACATGAATCATCAACTGGGGCGTGCCGGTGCTGACAGTTTGAATGGGCGAATTAGGCGCCAGATCTTGCTGTGTCAGACCAAATACCGGCAGTATTTCTTCGGGTAGGTAAACTCGTAGGAATTGCGGCCGCTTTTGGGTCATGGTTATACGTTCAACTTTAGCGGCCCTGGATTTAATTTCAACAGGAATTGGACCTACTTTTAATTCGAGCGAGATGATCATACTTTCTGATTTAAGATTTAACCTGCCGCTTTCAATCAGGGCAAAGACCGTCGCGATAGTTGGGTGCCCTGCCAGAGGGATTTCTCCCATGGGTGTAAAATAGCGCACCCCAAAATCAGATATGGCAGAATGGTGCAAAAAGGCGCATTCAGAAAGATTCATTTCACGAGTTACTGCCAGCATAGTCTCATCGTCCATGTCCTCACAATCAAAAAATACAGCGCAAGGATTGCCCCCCAAAGGCTGGTCAGTAAAAGCATCGACCTGGATAAATGGGTATGTTCTCAAGCTATTAAAAAGCCTCTCTATCCGGATATTTGGAGAAAAAATTATGCGACTGTCCGTTGTTCGATTACTACCGGATTGCGGAAATCATTGTTATCAATAATCATATCAACGCGTTGTAATGGGCGGCAGCGATCAAAATAAATGCGCTGACCCGCAAAGAAGCGCTTTTCATAGATTTGCCGCACTTTTTCATAAGAACCCACTTCAAGAATTTCCCGTTCTACAGCCCTTTGTAATGCGGTCTCCAGTGTGATATCGACAAAAATACGGAGATCCCAAAAATCAAACAATTCCGGGCGCATCAAAAAGACTCCTTCGCACAAGATGATCGCATCTTCCGCCACAGTTATGTATTCCGGTTGTACCTCTAATGAAGCATTAAAGCTGATCAACGTGCGTCGGATGCGACGGTCGCCCTCGGGTTGCAGCGGATTTACAACCGCTTCCAAAAAGGTCTCGTAATTGTAGGCATCATAATAATATCCTTCAGCCGAATCTCGTCCTCGCCTGTAGCGGATCTGGACAGGATTTTGGAAATCATCCAGGCTGACTGAAATAATCTGGCGTTTGGAGCGCTGTAATGGAAAAATAAGCTCTTTAGCGATGCGTGTTTTTCCAGCAGCAACCATTCCGTCAATAGCCACCAGGGTCGGATGATCAAATTTTCGTTTTGTAATATTTGCGCTCACCATATCGAGCATCTGAGATCGCAGCATTGATGTACTCTCTTTATCGTTTTTTGGTTTCTTTAATTCGTCTGCCCTTTCGGAACAGCAAAATAACGGTGATTAGTGGCCATATCCAAGCAAGTTCGCCAGGACCATCGCGTCCGGTTTTTTCATCTATTCGTACAATATGAATTAACCGGTATGATCTGGTTAATTGATCAATTTCGGCATCATTGAGCTGTTTCGGGTGAATACCAAACAAAGGGGCTGCAAATCCGCTTGCAATCAATACTTCGCGCAGAATTCGTCGGCGATCGGGGTGTTCAGAGACATCCTCAGCTTTTCCAAGCCACCGTCCTTCGGTTAACCAGATTTCGACCTGTGGATTTTTGAGAATGTTTTGGTACCAATCTGAAACTGCGCCAAAGCCTGCACAGCAATAAATTTCCTCATCCAAAATGGCGTAATTAACAGGAGTCAGTCGCCTATAACCACTTTTGCGGCCGGTGTGGCTGAGCACCATGATTTGCCCGAAGAGGGTAGGCCACACGTTTATCCAATCAGCCAGGCCTAATTTCCATAAAAGGACCATCCCTTTATTAAAATACTTAAACCCCAGGCGTGCATTTTTTTCCCATCGTGCTTGATTATTAATCATTTGCATCGGTCTCATTTGAACGAGTAATTTGCTCCAAAATACTTAATCCATCCCATTCTCCCCAACGTTCAGTGATGAGCCCATCCTGATCAATTGCCAGAATTTCAATCCCTGTAAAGAATATGGCTTTGCCAGTTGGTTTAAGCCCATAAAAGTCTCCATGTTGACTGGCGCTGGCGCTCCATCGTATTGCAGATTTGCCTTTCAGTTCGTCGACGATAATATCTTCGACAAAGGCTGTAAAATTTGGAAAAGTTTGAAAGAGAGCTTGGATGCTTTCCTCATATGCTTCGCGGTTCGAATCTCGTCCGGCAGGACTCATATCAGTCATTTGAGGATGATGAAATTTACTAAATTGGCCAAATTCTTTTTTTGTCCAAATTGTGTTCATCCAATCACGGGCTACATCCTCGAGCTGTTTGTATCTCGCGCTCATAATTCCTCAATTTGATCGTTGCAAAGTGGGATGATATTGATAACCGGGGCCTCATACGGGTGAACTTTTCGTACTGCCTCTTTTACCTTCCTAGCTAATTCCTTTGGGCAGTTCACTTCAATCTTTAATTCCTGAGCCTGTTCATCTTTCCCTACAGAGCCGATTGTCGGGACTGCTCCCTCTAATGGCCGCCAGTGACCGGTTACTGCACTGGTTGTGTAAACATGATCGTAAAGACCAAATCTTCCTGCGCCGGCTTTGCTGAACTCCGCCACGATGACAGGTAAGGCCTCTGCGGGGGCATAAATTTCTATCTTCACATATTTACAGTCTATAAATTGCATGGATATCCAAAACTCGTCTGGTTAATCATACCTTTTGAAATAAGAGTGTTCCTGGGGAAAAGCGGATGCCTTTTCAGTTGAAGCAAAGCATTCAATTAAGATTTGCAGAATACCTTTTTGGGGAAAAGGAGTTGGGAGAATTACCATCTCTGGGCAGGTAAACGATTGAATGATAACCCCCGGACATTTTCCAGGAATAGCGCTGAAATTGTCATCAATCTCGTACATGCTTTTTATCTCCTTGCATACAGTATAGGAGAAATTAAGTGTAGATGCAATTGATTTAATACTTGCTTATGGAAAAAAGGTTATCTGGATCTGGCTGAAAAGGAGAATAATGCTCAAAATTGCTTTTATAACAAAATTTGAAGTTATGTTGGTGATGGTACCAAATAGTTTAGTTGTACGGTTGTGTTACAAGCTTTTTGACGCGGAAGCTTATAGATCAGGAGATCTGACTTGCAGTTTATTTGAGTGAGCAAGCTTCAAAGCATGGGTTATTAGTGAATGAATTTTTACGGCTGGTGTAGCAAAACGATTATATTTTTTGCTCATTAATACTAACAGGAAAGAAGGCTGAAAAAACCCTAATAGTTTTTATGTAGATGGAAAGATATCCGGTTGGCTTGTGTGATTAAATAAATAAAGTGTAATTTCACAGCGATGCAATTGCGAGTTTTTTTTAGGTGTGATAAAGAACGCCCTTTATGTTAGAAGCAACCGCGTGGATTTGTTAAAATTGACAGATCCAGACAAAAAAGATGTAGGAGCAATGGTGCTACAAGGCCATCTCGGAGCAAATGGTTTCTTAGTAGCCACCATTCTTGAACTTTGGTGGCATGGCTATCCTTTTTATGTTGAATGTTCAAAGTTAATGCTTATAAAGCATCAGATTGCTGTGCAATGATATCGTGCCTAGAAGGACTGAGTAGTTACGATAAAGTCAAATTTCCAGGCAAAATTATAAGCTATCAAACATAAGGGAGTTTATTCTCCGCCAGGTTGTTTAGAGAAAATAAATCGCGCTTGTTAATTTACTGCGGGAACCAGCCAAAAACTTCGAAGTTTATCTTTTCCTGCTGATCGAAAATTACACCTTCTTCATCCAGGAGCTGACGTTGGATCAGCGCCCCATACCCCGTACCGCGCGGGCTGATCTTGCCTTGGGCATTGATTACCCGCTGCCAGGGAACATCTGAATCATCGGGCAATGAAGCCAGGGCATACCCAACCATGCGGGCGGTACAACCGGGAACCATTCGGGCAATTTGACCATACGTGGCTACTTTTCCGAAAGGTATGCAGCAGACGATATCAAAGACCCGATCACGATAGGTTGGTTTGTGATCCATTTTTTCCTGCTTCTTCTTTTTTCTGAGTCTTTTCTTTTCCAGCAATTTCAGCCAGGGTTCTAACCAGCCGTTTTGGCATTGATGCAACTACGAGGCGGAATGATTCGTTGATCATGGCGATAAGTTCATTATCAGGAATACTGTTGTCCAAAGTGACCGTATTCCAGTGCATCTTATTTAAATGGTAGCCAGGCTTTATAGAAGGGCATCTTTTGCGTAATTCCAGAGCTTGCTGAGGGTCGCATTTGAGGCTGATTAACAATGGCTGCGCTTGCCAGGAGACCAGCGCATACATTTTACCAAGCACTTTGTAGACAAGAACTTCAGAGCCAAAGGGCTGTTCCAGTTTGGAGCCAGGTTTTTCCAGCAGGAAGCTGTTGAGATCATCGAATTCCATTACATCTCCTCAGGTAAATACCACAAAAGCTCATCCCGATTCGGATGGCTTAATTCTAACAAAATTTTTAGGCCTGCATCCTGAAACATTTTATTTGTAGAAATTAATAGCCTATTGCAGCTGTAAATAATTGAATTCCCATTCCATGATTTTTTGAACCAGTAAATGATCGTACGAAAGATGGATAATTCTTTCTCAGTCTCCTGTAGATTCTGGCGCAGCCAAAAGCGCACAAATGCTGAATAATGGCTTAAGTCGTTTCGTTCTTTAACACTAAGGCGTTTAATTCTCTCAATTGGATTCAAGTAGACACAACCAAGGCAGATACGCAGGTCGGGGGAAAGAATCGTATAGGTATATGCCAGATGAGTGGAAAATTCCTGAAAATGCATTTGTAAGTCCCTGCGGTTATCTTCCAGTGTAAAGTTATCTGATGGCCAATCGCTCATACTCCAGAGTCGCAAGAATGTTTTGCTGGCCATAACCGCTTCATAATCCAGATAAACATGATTTGGATGAAGTGGTTCGAGTACAAACTCAGAATTTTTCAGAGGTGATGGGAAGGCTTCGTTTGCAAAAAGTTTCGTTTTCAAGGAAAGTCACCAGGGCTGAAAGCCCAGCCCAACCTGTGGAATGAATCGCTCAGCGACCGATCCAAATGAGACTGGCATTCGTCAGGGAGCATAGAAATCTCTTCCCCTTCTTGTTTTGTTAAAATCGTTTTTAATAGCTCGTTGATTTTCAGAATAAACATTTCCATTTTTTCTAAACCAACTGCTTTACTTCTTGGTGCCGAAAACACTCTTCCAGGTGGTCATTTACCATGCCGACAGCTTGCATAAAAGCATACATGATTGTCGGCCCCACGAAATTCATTCCCCGTTTGCGAAGATCAAGGCTGATTTGAGCGGAAAGCAGTGTCTGTGCTGGAACATCTGTTATTGAAGAGAAATTGTTTTGGATGGGATTTCTATTCACAAAGTCCCATATAAAATGATCAAAACTTCCAAATTCATGTTGGATTTCAACAAAAACGCGAGCATTTTGTATGGATGAATAAATCTTACGTTTGTTCCGAACAATCCCCGGCTCAAGTAACAGACAATCTAATTTTCGAGAATCATAAACAGCCACCAAATCTGGTTGAAATCCATCATATACCTGATAGTAGACCGGCCGTTTCTTAAGGATGATTTCCCAATTTAAACCAGCCTGGGCTCCTTCAAGCACCAAAAAAGCGAACAATTCCGTATCATCGTGCAGCGGAACACCCCATTCCTGGTCGTGATATTGAATTGATAAATCAGTCTGCGCCCAATGGCACCGTACCATATGAATTCTCCGGGGACCAAAAATGTGATTAACTAAATTGTAGGTTTAGATGCTGATTTGGCAAGTGTTTGGCGAAGGAAGCATTGATTTGATTTCTGTGCAGGTTCGTGTATAAAATTTTTATGAAACCTAATTCAACATTCTTGCATCATAAAAATAGGGAGAGATGAATATGTGAAGTTGCAATCGATATACTTTAATAAAAGTGTAGCTTAATCAAGGTTGTTTGGGAATATATGAAATTTTCAAAAAAGAAAAAATTCAGCTGCGGAATATCCAAACGAACTGAGAACCGGAAAACTTAGTTTTATTTGCTATTTGTCAGTATAATCATTACAATTAGGTGGTAACGAGAGATGAATTTTGAGGAATTTGAAGTTAAACTTTTTTCATCAACTCACATTGATTGAAAAATATTTGCAGAAATTTCGAGAAAATCAAAGAGCTTATTAGACCGAGAATTTTCAAAAACGATTAGATATCTGTCGATGGACTTCACCAACTTTTTATGATTAAAGGAAAGGGTGTTAAACTGAAGTTTTTCAAATCCAATCGACAAAAAAATTTGAAAGGAGTTGCCAGCCATACGGATTGAATTGAGAGGAATCTTCTAAGGATGGGTTAGCACTAAGCTTTTGCACTATCGCAAAAATCAAAATAGATCGTATCGATGAACTTAATGGAAGTGAGAAGAAGTTTATTACCGTCATTTAATGAATAAACTATTTTGAAAACAAATTATTCATTAAAAAATAATAAGGAGATAAAAAATGCAAAAAAAAGGTATTTATAGAATCGTTCTGTTGTTGGCTATATTTTCATTGCTTCTTGCTGGTTGTGGCACAAAAGCCGGAACAGAGAAAGTTGACTTAAACAAAGCAACTTTGGATGAGATCATCGCCGGAGCAAAAAAAGAAGGCCATGTTGAATCCGTTGGTATGCCTGATTCCTGGGCAAACTGGGGCGATAGCTGGAAGGGATTGACTGCTAAATACGGTATTACGCATGCTGATACCGATATGAGTTCAGCGGAAGAACTCAATATGTTCGAAAATGAAAAAGATGCCCCAACAAAAGATATTGGCGATGTTGGTCTTGGCTTTACAGCCGAATCAATCACACGTGGTTTAGTTCAGGGCTACAAAACAACTTATTGGAATACCGTTCCAGATTGGGCAAAAGGTCCCGACGGCAAGTGGATGATTGCCTACACTGGCGTGACTACCTTCATCTATAACAATGATGTTTCTTCAGACCCTGCCCCGACTTCCTGGGCAGATGTTCGGAAAGGCACATACAAAATCACAATTGGTGATGTTATTGGTGGTGCTACTGGACAAGCAAACGTATTGGCAACTGCTTATGCCTTCGGTGGTGACATAGACAACCTGGATCCTGCCTTTGAGTTCTGGGCTGAGATGGCTAAAGCTGGTCGCATTGATCAGGGCGACATTCTTCTTCAAAGAATTCAGGCTGGTGAGGTTCAATTGGGTGTTACCTGGAGTTACAATGCGTTAACTTATCGCAACGAAACCCCGAACTACAAATTCACAGTTGGTGTTCCTTCAGACGGATCTATCCTGAGTGGCTATGCTTCTGTCATCAACTTTTACGCGCCGCATCCCTATGCAGCCGCATTAGCACGCGAGTTCATTTTCAGTGATGAGGGGCAAATCAATCTGGCGAAAGCCGGTGCAATCCCCACCCGAACTGATATTGTGATCCCACAAGATATTCAGGATGCGACTCTCCAGCAAGCTGCTTACGCAAATTCAATCCCGGTCAAAGACGCAGCCGCTTATGCAGCAGCAGGTGCCAAGATTTCCGCTCGCTGGGAAGCAGAAATTATCCCATTGATGAGCAATTAATCCTGCTTCGCAATTTTTTCACAAAATCTGTTTAAAACTAAAGATGGGGCGATACTTGCTTTCGCCCCATCTTAAATATAGGAGGTTTCTTGAAAAAAAAGGCGAACATTAGAATTTATTTTTTAATTCTGCTCCCTTTCCTCACGGTTGTATTTCTCTATGAAATTTTACCGCTGGTGATTATGATTCTTAGCAGTTTCAGATCAGAAATTGACAGCAGCATCTTTTTTACACTTGAAAATTACGTCAGTGCCTTCACGAAACTGTCCTATCAAAGAGCCATTATTAACAGCATCCGGATTACACTTATTTCAACTTTATTCGGAATAATTATCGGGTTTATCGGTGCGCAAGCAGCTCATAATTCCCGCGGGAAATTTAAAGATTTATTTTTAACAATACTAAACATGACTTCCAACTTTGCTGGGGTTCCCCTGGCATTTGCATACATGATTATTTTAGGTAATTCAGGGGTTTTGATCATGCTCGACAAAACACTAGGATTGCAATCACTTGCTAACTTTGATCTTTACACTAGCAATGGCTTGATTCTAATGTACGTTTATTTTCAGATTCCGCTGGCGACTCTCTTGTTAATTCCCGCATTTAACGGGATCCGTAAAGAATGGCAGGAAGCAAATAAACTTCTGGGCGGATCGCCAATTACATTCTGGTCGAGAGTTGGCGTCCCGGTTCTCCTGCCGAGTATTTTTGGAACGATAAGTGTGCTCTTCGCAAATGCGTTGGCTGCTTATGCAACTGCCTATGCTTTGCTAATGAATAATTATTCGCTATTACCTGTAAACATTACCGGTATGTTTACGGGCGATATGACCACCCGTCCGCATCTCGGGGCGGCGCTCTCGGTAGTAATGATGATGATGATGTTGATAGTTATTATGATCAATAATTATATTAATCGTCAGACGACGCAATGGAAGGGGGCATAAATGAAAAGGAACAGATTTTCTTCCATTGTGATTGTGGTTGTCATCATTTATCTTCTAATCCCACTTGTTGCGACAGCAATTTATTCCATGTTTCAGAAATGGACTGGTATTCTACCTGAGGGTTTCACCTTATCTCATTATCAATCCTTGCTCTCCAGCAAAGCGTTCTTGTTGTCTTTGGGGCGAACAATTTTGGTTTGTATTATTCCGATCGTATTGACTGTGTTCCTGACTTTATTGGCACTGTTTGTTGTAACGATTTTCTTTCCTAAACTCGAGAAATTTGTCCAGATCTTGTGTATGATCCCCTACACCATTCAAGGCGTTATTCTTTCAGTCAGTATCCTTTCGCTATATGCCGGGGTCAGGGGTTTCTTTGGGCTGCGTTTGGTGATGCTGATTGGCGCATATTGCATTATTATCCTTCCATATGTTTACCAAGGAATCCGCAACAGTATGCAAGCCATCAATATGCCAATGCTGATTGAAGCAGCAGAAATGTTAGGAGCCAACAAATTGAGCGCGTTTTTCAAGGTAATTGTTCCAAACATCATACCCGGAATAACAGTTTCTTCACTTTTATCCGTTGGTATTATTTTTGGTGACTATGTACTTATTCGCAACATTACCGGATCTTCCTTTCAGAATGTTCAGATTTACCTTTTCCTGGCGATGAAGCGCTCCAGCACAGAAGCTGCCGCAGTATTTGTCATCATTATGGCAACCACGTTCCTAATAGCTGCATTGGTTCTTTATCTGCAGAGCAGAGATAACCGGCAGAAAATTGAAAATGTAGGTAGGTAATCATGCCCTATATCCGTTTCGAAGAAATCAACAAGTATTACGGAAACAATCATGTTTTGAAAAATATTAATTTAAGTGTCGAGAAAGGGCAATTGGTTACCCTCTTGGGGCCATCAGGTTGTGGTAAGAGCACTTTATTGCGCTGTCTGGCTGGCCTTGAAACAGTTTCATCCGGTCATGTGTTCTTGGATGGAAAAGACGTAACTGAGGTTGGCCCGCGTGACCGTGGCATTGGTATGGTTTTTCAACAATATTCGCTTTTTCCAAACCTGACAGTTGCTCAAAATGTCGCATTCGGCTTAAAAACAAAAAAAATACCAAAGGCTGAGATCGATGTTAAAGTAAAAGAGATTTTAGGGTTGGTCGGCCTTTCAGACAAAATTGATCAGTATCCCAATCGTCTTTCAGGAGGCCAGCAACAACGTGTAGCTCTGGCTCGCGCTATTGTAACCGAACCCAAGGTTTTGCTTCTGGATGAACCCCTTTCTGCGATAGATGCACTCTTAAGGCGTAACCTGCGAGTCGAAATTCGTCGAATTCAGAAGGAATTGCAAATTACGACAATTTTTGTAACCCATGATCAAGATGAAGCCATGGTCATGTCGGATGTAATCCATCTGATGAGCGCAGGATACATCGAACAAAGTGGATCTCCCATTGATTTGTATTCAAAACCCCGCACATTATTTGCTGCAACTTTTATAGGCAACTACTCCATCATTCCTGCAGCTGATTTTAGCAAAGCTTGTGGTGAAAAGGTTGATTGTGAGACTGTTGCCATTCGCCCGGAAATCGTTAGTATAGGGAGTGAACCGGAAGTTGGCGAAGATAAATATCACTTGCGGGGTACGATCAGCCATAGTTTCAGCCACGGAAGTATTTACCGGTATAGCATACATAGTTCTGGTATCGATATTAATGCCGATATGATCTATAAAGGTGGTTTACCATTGCCGGATAAAAAAGAGGTTTATCTCGCTATTCCAAAAGATCAGGTCATTGAGTTGTAGGAATTTAACCTGGCTTTGTTATATTCGGGATAAATTCAGATTTGAAAACGGGACTATTCATAATATTTTTGGAGCTCGTATGACGATTAATATCGCGCATCGAGGATTTTCGGGAGAATATCCTGAAAACACGATGTTAGCTTTCCAAAAAGCGCTCGACTTAGGTGTGGATGCGATCGAACTGGATGTGCAGCTTTCCAAAGATGGAGAGGTGATGATTTTCCATGATGAGAACCTGAAGCGCATCACTGGTGAATCTGGATTCTTAATGGATTACACCTATTCCCAGTTGAGGAAATTGAATGCATCGGGTAAGTTTGCGGTTGAATTTGGAATTAATTTGATACCCACATTGGCTGAATATTTGGAATTCACTCAGAATATTGAAGTTATCACTTTTCTTGAATTGAAGAATAGCATGATTCCTTATCCTCATTTGGAAGAAAAAGTATGCGATGTCATTTACCGTTCTGGGCAGCAGAATAAAATCATTCTTTTCTCTGCCAATCATCCATCGGTTATTCATTTTGGAAGTCTGGCTCCGGAAGTTAAACTACTCTTTCCTTTTGATAACTGGATCTATGATTATGGCGCCTATTGCCGGAAACATGGTATTTCAGCCTGCATGCCTTATTTTCACGCATTAACACCGCAAGTGGTGGCTGAGATTAAAGCACATGGTGTTGCCATTTATCCATGGATTGTTGATGATCCTCCCGATATGGAAACACTTCTTAGTATGGGTATGGATGGGATTTTAACGAATTTTCCTGACCGGCTTAACGATGTACTCACTAATAAGCAAAATAGGGATGGAATCGTCTGAGATGATCTTCTTTGCAGGCCCTTTTCAATTGCCTACTTACATTTGTTAGAATCCTTCGAAGCGCTTGATCAAGATAATTTTGCATACTATACTTATCTGCAATATCAAAATAAGGTGCACTATTATGAAATCCATTTCAACAGTTTACTCGTATCCTCGGCGAAGGACAGTCCGTACAATATTAAAAAGCCTGATACATCTTCTCTTTGCAACAACTGCAGATTTTGAAATTGTCGGCAAGGAGAATCTCCCATCGCGTGGGCCACTTTTGATGGTAGGGAATCATTTTAGTTTTTTGGATCCGTTGGCTATGATCAGGATTGCGCCGTGGGGTGTGGAATTTCTGGGAGGTACCCAGACCCCTAATGCACCGCGCTGGACAGAATGGCTGCGAAACATGTGGGGATTTATTCCGGTCTTTCGCGGATCCGTCTCACGCGAAACGTTCTCCGCCTCTGAAAGGATTATCAGTCAAAATGGAGTGCTGGCCATCTTTCCCGAAGGGGGAAATTGGGCAAATGTCTTGCGGCCGGCTCGTCCTGGGGTTGCGTTTCTGGCAGTACGCACGGGTGCTCCCATTATCCCAGTGGGGTTTGATGGTTTGGAAACCTTCTTACCCCATTTAAGAAAAGGTAAAAGAAGCCGGATTACCACCAGGATTGGTAAACAGATTGGCCCGTTTAACCTGGATATCCGCGGGCGTGAAAATCGGGGAAAGCTCGATGAACTTGGTCACGAAATTATGAAAAGTATTTCAGAATTGATACCCCCAGACAAACGTGGCTACTATTCAAATGACCCTGCCATCCGTGAAAAGGCAAAAGGAACTGAGATATACCCCTGGGATGACATTCAAGAAGGTTAGGCTTTTATATCGGTTAGCAATGTAAGGATAAAGACTCTGGCCTTCATCAGGAAACAGGTCATTTTTACGGGAAATTCTTGTTAATCTTCCGTTTTGCGAGTTTTGAAGTTATAGCAAAGTAGTTGGGATTACTTAATATCGATTGCGACTTGTAGTTTATCTTGGAATTTTTTCACCCGCACAATTTTACCTTTTACGGTAATAATATCTTTTCCCGTAGCGTGCGGAATGACTACCTCAATATCACAACCTTCCACCAGGGACTTATCAAAATGAGTATTAAGTAGAAGCCCAACTGCGCTTACATTCAGAATAAGGGCAGGTAATTGGACAGGTGTAATAATACGAACAGGGCGATTCCAAATAATCCGATTAGCGCGCCGACTTTCTTCGAAACTAAATTCATTATCATCCATAGCAAATACCCGCTTTGTTACAACTAATGTCTGTTACGCACTTTGGAAAATGAAAAAATGTGAATAAACACTCTATTATGATAGCACGATATTAAAATTTCAATGCAAATTTCGTTTCTTTTCGAAAAACAAGAACACTCCACAAACCTGTTTTTTGCCAAAGCATACTAAATTTAAAAGCTAATCTTTAATATGGTTACCAACCTGGAAAGAAGGACTTAAAAACGGATGTCTTTTTCCCGCCGCAGAATTGTTCAAGCATTTCCGGAGGCGATTAATTTGCAGAAATATTACATGGATTTGGCCCACAATTTGCGCTACAATACAAGTATACAATTAAATGCAGATACCTATTTGGACTCCCCAGCATGGAATTGCATTGAAAGATGGCACAAATTCGAATGAATTCACTGGCAGATCTTGAAAGATGGTTGATCAAAAATCAGATCAATTATAAGTATTGGGGTGTAGGTCAATCCAAAACCGTCGAAAACCTGTTTGAAGAGATTACCAAAGGTGAAAGTGGATTGCAAAATAACCCGCCGGTTCGGGTTTTGTCTGTTGTGCAGGTCATCATTCGACAAGGCAATAAAGTATTGGTAGAAAAAGAGCAATTTCTTAGTGATGGCCGCACCCGCGCTCGTTCTTTACCTCCCAGTGAAAAAATGCATGCGGGCGAAGGGTGGCGCCTGGGGGCGATTCGCTGTTTGGAAGAAGAACTACAAATCAATTCCGTTTCAACAAAAATATTGACGGAAATGTGTGTCGCTAGAATAAAAGAGGGAGAGTCAGTTTCCTACCCCGGATTGCGTAGTAGTTACCATATTTTTCAGGTCGAAGCGCTCATCCCGAATTTACCAGATCGTGATTTTTTCACTAATGAGAAACCCGATCCGCAAGCTGATCAACTTGTCAGTAAACACAAATGGGGTTGGGTGCCATTTGAATCGCTTAATGTATTATTGGAAAAGGGGTTTGGCAAGGAAAATGAATGAGCCAGTCGTTGCCGCTTTTCTGAATGCCATTTTCTACAAAAACCAGCTTGAATTAAATGCAAAACCGATTAAATTTAATCAACTCTCGGGAATAGAGTATATCCAAAAATTACAACACCCCTGGCCCAGAAGTTTTTCATATAACCTGGAATTCTTTGCAGGTGAGATCTCGCCGGTGATCGTGGACCAGGAAATCCACATTTATTTGGGAGAAAAATCACAGGAATTTGTTTTGAATGTTTTTTCTCATAATCTTAGTTTTCTTATACCTGGATACCGCGATATTGGCTATCTACATGCATGGAACAATACATTAATGTTACACAAATTGAAGGCAAAAAATCGGGGAAAAGACAATAATGAGAAAGTGGAAATTTTTCCGATTGAAAATTCTCAAAACGTGGCTTTGGTGAATACTATAGAACCAGATTATCCTGCCAGCACCCTCAGCTTGTCAGACACCAATATATTAAGTTTATATGCAACCTATGAGGGTAAAATTGGTGCCAAAGCTCAGGCTGTAGCGATCGATGAACAATACCTATATATCGCTGATATGTTTACTCACCCAGCTTTTCGACGCAAAGGCTTAAGCTCTGCCTTAATGCATACTCTGCATCAGTGGGGTGTAGAGCGTGGTTGTCGTTATGCCATTTTGGTGCCTTCGAGAATGACACGCGACATTGAGTTATTTCAAAGATTTTTCTATAAGGATGAGATCCCATTCGCTTTATTTATTCCAGCGGCAATTAATTCTTAAATTCCGAATGTTTCTTAAAAGAAGAACATTTTCAGTGGATAGTCATTTCTGGGATCTGCCTAAATATTTTGAAGGCGGACGAAATTATCCTGCTTGTACAGTTCTTTTCTTGAACCGCCCTCCAAAAATCATTGACAGAAATGGCAATGCCAGCAAGTTGAGCAGCGCCATAATGACAAAAGTGGTTTGAAATCCGAATGAATCACTGAAAAAGCCAGTCAAACCAAGCCCGACTCCTTGCCCAATATTGGTCACTGCCATCAATATGGAGAACATGGTAGCTGCGATCCTCGGATCGGTATACTCCATTGAAATGGCAAAATAAACAGTCTGATAGGTGCCATAACATAACCCAAACAAGGTGACGATGATCCAGGCTATAGCCAATTGGCTGATTCCAGCCAGCGCCATAATTGCAGCAAATGCGATCCCCATGGATATAAAGATAGCATTACGATTGCCAACCTTATTGATCAATGCTCCACCCAGTATGCTGCCCATAATTACCCCGATGCCCCAAATTGTAGTAAAAAAACCTGCAGTGCTGAGGGAGATATTAAATTCTCGCTGTAAGAAAGGGTTAACCAGCTGATTGGTACCAACAATGATCAGAAAAAAAATAAAACCAATGGTAGCCAGACCGATAACTGGCAACTGTTTAAATGCAGCGAATGCCTTCCAGTCAAATTCTCTTTCTTGAGGCCGTATAGGCTCCTTCACTCTCCCAAGAAGTAGGAAGGGTGGCAGTGTAAGGACAGCCAGTACCCAAAAAACTGCATTCCAGGATACGTTTTCAGCCAGTAACCCCACCAGGGAAGCAGTAACGATTACCCCGACTGCACGGCCGCCAACCATGAATCCCTGAATGGTGCCTTTTTCGCTCAGCGGGGTTGTATCTAGCGCCAGCCCGTCGGTGCAGGTATCGTACAATGCCATCCCTAACTGCAGCATAAAGGCGATCATCACGTATTGCCAGAAAAATCGGCCGGGGTCAATTAATGGAACGAGAACCAAACAAATAATTTGAACTACCAACCCAATGACGATGTAAGGTTTACGATGTCCCTTCCCAAATAAATTTACTTTATCGCTTAACATTCCCAGAAAGACTTTAATTACAAATGGCAGCAAAGCAATCGTTCCCAAAATGCCAATACGGGTCATATCGATTCCGAATCCCAGCAAGTAGAGAGCATTTAAGGCGGTGAAAAAGCTCAGGATTGTGCCCTGGGTGAAATATAGTAAGCCGAAAAGAGAATAACGTAAAATCTTTGCTCGATTCATTGAAATCCTCCATGGTTAAAAAAATCTAACAATTAGGTTTAGTTTAAATGCGATGTAAACACCTGTCAATTTTATGCGATCATCAAAATTGGTTTTTTACCGTTGACCTTCGCAATCTTCAAAAGATGGACTAATTGCCATTGGTTGCATTCAACTGAATCAGGATTTATTTTTTGAACAATACTGGTTGTAAATTACGTTTGGCTGTTAAAAACGAACCTGTCAAGCAGCGCACTTTTGCAACTTTCATTCATCAATCTCGTATATATCTATCGAAGGAGAATAAAATGCAGACTAAAAAACTTTATCGAAACCCAAATGATCAAATGATCGCCGGCGTTTGTAGCGGATTGGCCGAATACTTTGGATTGGATACCACGGTTATGCGGCTCATCTTTGTTTTGTTATTTTTTCTGGGTGGTAATGGCATTTTAATCTATGTGATACTATGGATATTAATGCCCGTTCAACCTACTTTCCTGGAAGGGGAAATCCTTAAAAAAGACGACAAAGAATGATCTATGTCCTCAGACCACAAAAAAGCGCATTGGCTTAATGCGCTTTTTTGTATACAATAAATGTAAATCTTCTTACACAGGTAAATAATGGCAAAGAAAATTCTAGGATACACTCAATTAAGATGGACCTGCCCTAACTGCCAAACCTCCAATCCCGGGAATGAGCAGGTTTGTATCGCTTGTGGAGCACCCCAGCCGGCAGACGTGGTTTTTCAAAAACCGGAACAACAAGAGATGCTGTCAGATGAGAAGGCGATTGCACGGGCAAAGGCAGGAGCTGATATCCATTGTGGTTTCTGCGGTACCCGTAACCCTGCAAACGCCAGCGTTTGTTCCCGATGTGGTTCGGATCTGACGTTGGGTACCCAGCGCACTGAAGGTGGTGTAGTGGGGGCGTACGACGGAGTCAAAGAAGTTGCAAATTGGCAATGTAAAAATTGTGGCCATGAAAATGCAGGTTTGCATACTCATTGTGTAGCATGCGGCGCCCCACGAGTGATTCAAGGCAACGACCCGAAAACCCACCAGCCCGAGACGGTTCAAGTCAAGCGCAAACGCGGTTGGCTTTTACCTGCCATATTCGCTGGTTTGTTTCTTGTGGCGATCATTTTTGTTATTATGGGTCTCTCACGCAAGGAAGATTTAACTGGTTTTGTTTCCGGAACTGCATGGCAACGAAGTATCGCTGTAGAAAGCTTTGGACCTGTATCAAAACAAGATTGGCGGGAGGAAATTCCTTCTGCAGCCAACCTGGGTACCTGTGAATATCGTTTCCAAAAGGAACAGAATCAACCTGCTCCGCAATCGACCGAAGTTTGTGGAACGCCATACATGGTTGATCTTGGGAATGGCAATGCAGAGATAGCTCAGGATTGTACCTATCGGGTTTATGCAGAATTCTGTCAGTATACTGTCAATGATTGGCAGGTTAGTGATGAATTGGTTCAAAAGGGTGCCAATCTCAACCCAATCTGGCCATCAGCTCAACTAACTGAAAACCAACGTTTAGGGCAGCAAAGCGAAGCTTATACTATCCAATTTAAAACCTCTGATGGTGAATATGAATATAAGACAGGTGATTCGACTGAATTTAGTAGATTCATTCCTGGGTCGAAATGGATTTTAACCATCAATTCATTTGGAAAAGTTATTGGAGTGGCTCAGTCAAATTAATATTTTGGATGTTTCGTCTTTTATGAAGTTTTGGCAAGAATAGAGAAAAAGGTTGATTACTTTCCAATAAACAACCCCTGTCATGCCATAGGCTAAAATGGCGAAAAGAAGTGGAATTAGCAGGATGTAATATATCCACAATATTGAGTTATTCCCCAACGTTCCCCAAATTATTCAAGCGCATTTCCGGGTTAAATTATGAGCAATATCACTATGTAATCTGTTAGTGTCAGAATTACAAAAGTGCATCAGAAAATAGCCATTCTCGTCAGGGAATGATCAAAAGTTGGGGCTGTAAAATACCAAAGAGCGGAGTCTCTCTGGCTGTTTTAATTGATATCCTTTGGTACATTGAGCTAATCTTGTATAATCAATTTATGAGTAATTCAGCAGAAGAGAATCAGCTTAATAATATTCCAAATATCTTTCCATTCTGGAATTTGTTGAAGGATATTATTTTATTGGTGGATGAAAGCGGAGTGATTTCTTTTGCAAACACAGAATTTACAAAACTTATGGAAGTGGATTATCAAGACATCCAAAATACGCAATTAAATTGGTGTGATCTCAATTGGGTGGATATCAAGGAAAAAATTGAAAAGAGAACTGATAGTAACATTTATTTTGATTTAATTGAATGTTCATCGGAAAAGAAAATCAATTTGCAGTTTGTGCAGAAGCTTCAGATTGAAGAGAAAGAATACTATCTATTTCAAGAGCATGCTCGCAATGAGGACACATATTTATCACGCGCTTTGTTAAATAATTCCGAAATTGGTTTTATTTCAATAAATAAAGATTATCAGATTGACGCTTTTAATCAGGCAGCCCAAAAAATTACCTGCTTAATCTCTGGCAAAGAATTGAGGACCGGAGTTGATTTTAACGAATATCTGGAACAAATTCCGCATCAAACTACTTTTGAAAAACATTGTTCCACGGCTTTTTCGGGAGAGTATGTTGTTTTTGTTCAAAATTTTCGTACCGGAAATAAGTATGATTGCTGGCTGGAATTTCAATTCAACCCGATTACGCAAACAAGTAAACAGGTAAGTGGTGTTGCGGTTATTATTCGTGACATTTCGGTTTATAAGAATAGTGAATTTGAGATCAGCCAGAGTGAAAAAATTTTTCGGAATACATTTAATAATATTAATGACCCGGCATTGCTCTGGCAAAAAAAAGAAGATGGTCAAATTGTGCTGAGCACTCATAATAATGCCGCAAATGCACTTTCTCGTGGAAAAATTACTGCATGGCTGGGAACAACAATTGAGCAATTTTATGTTGAATCGCAAAATATTCAAAATATCATCCTAGAAGTTTTTTTAAGCGGCAATAAGCAAAGTGGTGAGTTTTTAATCAAACTTATCACCACAGGTGAAGAAAAATGGTTTTCCTTTGATTTCATTTTGATTTCACCAGAAATCCTTTTGGAAATTGCGGAAGATATTACAGATCGTAAAAATGCTCAAATTGTGCTGGCGGAAAAACAGCGCCAATACGAAACTTTGCTTAAGAATTTACCTGGAATGGCTTATCGCTGTAAATACGATAACAAGTGGACGATGGAGTTCGTTAGTGAAGGTAGTATTGATCTGACTGGATACGCCCCACATGAATTGAATAGCAACAAGAAGGTTGCTTTTGTCGAAATCATTCATCCATTCGATAGGGAAATGGTCTGGCAGAAAATTCAAAAAGGGCTGGAGCATCAAAAAAGTTTTGAAATCATCTATCGTATTGTCACCAAAGATAAGGAAGAAAAATGGGTGTGGGAGCGTGGGCAAGGAATTGAAAATGCTCAGGGTGAAATATTTGCATTGGAAGGTTTTATATCCGATATTACTGAACGGATAGAATCTGAAAATAAAGTGGAAAAAGCTCGCCGCCAGGCCGAAGCTCTGCAAGAAGCAATGTCTGAGTTGGCATCGCGATTGGACCTTTCCCAAGTGCTGCAGCGCATTCTGCTCACATTAAAGAAAATCTTGGAGTTCGATAGCGCAGCTCTGTTCTTGAAAGAGAATGATACTGTAAAAATTGTGGCTGCTCGCGGATTTACCAATACCGGCAGGTTAATCAATAAGACTTTTCCTATAAACAATAGTTTACTGGAAGAAGTGCAGATCATTGGAAAACCACTTATTCTGGAAGATGCACAGCTGGATTCGCGTTATGAACGTTGGGAAGGCGCAACCCAGGTACGTGGGTGGTTATGTGTGCCAATTATGCGCCATAAACAGATTTTAGGTTTCCTAACCATTGATAGTTACCAGCCTGGTACGTATAAACATGAAGACGCTGTAATTGCACAAACTTTTGCTGATGAAGCTGCAATTGTTATTGAGAATGCACGCCTCTATGAAACAGCACAGAAAATGGCAATTTCAGATGGGTTGACCAATATATTTAATCGTCGTCACTTTTATGAAGTCGCCAAGATGGAATTTGAACGCAGTCAGAGATATAAAACGCCTTTATCGGTCATCATGATTGATATCGATCATTTTAAATATATCAATGATACTTACGGTCATTCTGCTGGAGACCAGGTTTTAATTCAATTTGTCGAACGAATGAAGGCTGAACTTCGAAATACTGACATTTTGTCGCGCTATGGTGGTGAGGAATTTGCCATTTTGCTGCCAGAAACAGATATGGAAGAAGCTCTGCAAGTAGCTGAACGTTTACGGAATGTTGTTGCGAAAGAACCCTTCAATTTACAAACAGCAAAACCGTATATTACTATTAGTCTGGGTGTGGCGTTAAATGAGCAGGATGTTACCATGCTGGATTTGTTAATCGATCGTAGCGACAAGGCTTTGTATGAATCAAAACAATTTGGCCGTAACCGGGTTCGAGGCTGGCGCAGAGTAATCAATTAAATAAGATTTTGGTACCCAATTCGTGTTAATAGGATTAAGCTCCCTCTTTCCCCACAGAATTGTATTGATGAAAGGTTTCAAGTAAGCGCTGAAAGCCTTCATCCATTGAACACGGTATTCGAAGTAGATTCAAGGGAATCTCAGAATTAACACGAGTACACCATTTCCAACTTCATCTGGTTATTGGTCTGTTCGTGTCTGAATCTTATTAATATTTCCGCTTCTTCAGAAAGCCTCTTTGCGATTTTCATGCTATTATTAATTTTATTTAAATAATTCAATTTTGACCGCCATGGGAATTGTTCTCAAAAATGCCGATTAATTATAAAAAGTACTTTATTCGCAAGTTGCCATTTGAACAGCGAAAAGAAATTATCGAAGAAATTGCGGAATCGTCATCACCCGGCTTTGACTTCTTTTTATTTGTGATCCTTTCGACCAGCATCGCCACCATGGGCTTAATCACAAATTCACCAGCTGTGATTATCGGTGCAATGCTTGTTGCTCCATTAATGTCGCCTATTATTGGAATTGGGCTGGCATCTATCATTGGTGAGGATCATCTATTACGGAGTGGTCTTTCAGCTTTGTTGCGCGGCGCAATTTTGGCGGTCACCTTGGCTGCATTGTTGACTTTGGTAAATTCATACCTGCCATTCGTTACATTTCAGGAATTAACTGCCGAAGTTGTCTCTCGTTCTCACCCCAGCCCGTTGGATCTGGTGGTAGCATTGGCAGGGGGATTGGCTGCCGCCTATTCCTTAACCGAGCCAAAACTTTCAGCTGCTTTACCGGGTGTTGCAATTGCCACAGCGATATTACCGCCGCTTTGCGCTATCGGGGTTGGAATAGCATTGCAACGCTGGGATGTAGCTGGCGGGGCGACATTGCTTTTTATAACCAATGCTATCACGATCGCATTTGCCTCGGCACTGGTTTTTTTCCTGCGTGGGTTCAACCCCTATAAACCCGGTGGAAATCGAGGTTTGCCACCCAGCCTGAAACTTTCATTGGTTCTTATTTTTCTATTATTAATTCCCCTATCATATTATAGTGTCCAATTTGTGCGTCAGGCAAATGCGGATCGAACAATTAATTCTGTCGTTCAAAAGATTGTTAAAGATCTTGCTCACGCAGATCTGGTTGAATTGCAAATCAATCGTTTGGAAAAGACTCTAAACCTGGAGCTTACTATTCGTACCAACAAACTGCTACGATACGAACAGGTTGTTGCACTGCAAGCCAAGATCGTGGAAGAGTTAGCTGAGCCGGTGTCCATCCGGGTTCATCAATACTTCGCCGAACAATTGGATCCGCTCATTCCACCGACACCGACTTTTACTGCGACTGTAACGAATACAGTCACACCCGGGCCTTCCCCAACGGCCACATTTACAGCCACTTTTACGGCGACAGCATCGGCAACTCCCAGTCAGACTCCTTCCCCAACCATGACGGTGACTTCAACATCCACGCCAGCACTGGCCCGAGCTTACTTAGCCTCATTCCCCCTGATGCGCATCTATCAATACCCGGGAGGGCCTGTGATCGGGTTGCTATCCCAAAACCAAGTGATTACTGTTTTACCGGGTGAGCGTGTATTTGCTGATCTGATATGGGTTCAAATAATTGACCAGGACAATCGTAACGGCTGGGTGCCAAAGATTTACATTAATATATTTACAGCCACTCCTGAACCGCTTGAAACAATGATTTCGGTTGTACCGTAATTATTTACAGGGCAGATTTTGCAACCAGAAAGAAAGGTCACGCCAAAGTAGTATTTTTTTCGCCGGTACTTTGGCCTGGTTGGTTCATAGACTTCTATTTTGTCAGCGTGCCTTTTGCATCTTTTCAATAAAACTGGCTGCCCCTAATTATTAAAAGATACAAAAAATGGTATCATTTCAAAAATTAGGGGCAGAGTGTTTTTAGACGGGCGATCGCCCGTCTAAAAACACTCCTCAACCCCGTTTTATTGAAAAGATACAAAAAATGTGTGTTAAGAAAGTAATAGGATAAAATCTAACCAAATCATCCTTTTTTCATGGTAAAGTTAACCCGATAAGGTTATCTGAGTGGAAAGGCAAATAATGGTAAGAAAGACCATCTTGATTACTGGTTCTACGGATGGTATCGGCAAGCAAACGGCAATTGAATTGGTAAAAAAGGGGCATAGGGTATTGATTCATGGGCGCAACCAGCTCAAAAGTGAACAGACTGCCGAAGAAATCCGGGCAAGTAATCCTGCCGGTGAAATTGATACAGTATTTGCAGATCTTTCATCGATGGCAGAGATCCACGATCTGGTGGAGCAAGTGCGAAATAAATGTGCAAATATAGATATTTTGATTAATAATGCTGGTATTTTCCGTTCAACTCGTGAGGAAAGTGCTGATGGTTTTGAAATGAACTTTGCGGTCAATTATTTGGCACCGTATTTACTTTCAATGCAACTTGTGCCATTAATGAATGAAAAACCCTCTTCCCGAATTATCAATGTAAGTTCGGTTGCTCATAAACGCGGCCGCTTGAATTTCTTAGATTTGCAATTCCAAAAAAACTACGATAGTTACAAAGCCTATGCTGACTCAAAATTAATGCTGATCTATCTTACCTATGAATTAGCAGAAAAGTTTGCAGTAGAGAATATCGCCGTGAATGCCTTGAACCCGGGTATGATTGGAACGAAATTATTGCGACAATCATTTAATATGAAAGGGGAGCATGTCACTTTGGGTGCTGAAACACCTGTTTATCTGGCTATTTCCCCAGAAGTAAAAAAGGTGACCGGAAAGTATTTCGATAAACGCAAACCTGTACCCTCTTCACGGTTGTCCTATGAACTTGAAGCCAGACAGGAATTAATGGCGTATACCCGTGACCTGGTTAAGCAATAATTTAATTGTTCATTATGCAGCTTACTTTTGTTTCTTGAGTGTATTGAAAATTGACAGCCTGAAGTTGAACGCTTATACTTTCCCTTAATGAAAACCATTTTCAATAAGGAAGTGATTCGTGAGGATTAAGCTCAAAAATTTACTTGCATCCATCACTTTGTTGTTGTTTATCCTGGTTTCTGGCTGCCAGCCAGCCAGCGTATTGCCGACAGAAAAACTTATTTTAACGGTTAGCATCGTACCCCAGAAATATTTTGTTGAACGACTGGGTGGGGATTATGTCCAAGTTAATGTTATGGTACATCCCGGACAGAGTCCCGAAAATTATGAACCTACTCCATCCCAGATGGTTTCGATTTCCAAATCAGCAGCCTACGTTTTGATCGGTGCGCCATTTGAGAAGGTATGGGTTGATAAATTGAAAACTGCCAACCCCGAACTGCTTTTTTTTGATAGTTCTCAAGGTATAAAACGGATTGCGATGATAGCACATCAACATGATCAGAATGGCGAACTGCAAGCTGATCCCCAGTCTAGCGAAGAATTGGACCCACATATTTGGACTTCACCCGCGACGGTTAAAATTCAGGTGAAAAATATAGCCGATCTTATGAAAGAACTTGATCCAACCCATGCCGTGGTGTACCAACAGAATCTGGACTCATTCCTGGCTGACATTGATCAACTTGACCAGGAAATCCAAACCCTTTTGGCTCCGGTCACACAGCGTCAATTTATGGTCTATCATCCCACCTGGGGTTATTTTGCTGATCAATACGATTTTACGCAGATTGCAATTGAAATTGATGGAACCGAACCCAGTGCACAGGAACTTGCAGGAATTATCGATGAAGCCATCCTGGACCAGGTAAAGGTGATTATTGTTCAACCCGAGTTCAGTCAGCGATCAGCAGAAGCGATTGCCCGCGAGATCGGTGGTAGAGTAGTTGCTATCAGTGCGTTAGACTATGACTGGTTTTCCGCCTTACGCACTCTTGCCACGACGCTGGCACAATCCTCAAACTGATAGAGCTCTTTTTCATTGGATTAGAAACATATTATGAATGAAAAAAACACAAACCCGATAATTATTGAAATGAAAAATATATGGGCAGGTTATGAATACGAGTCGGTGCTGGAAGATATTAATTTTGAAGTCTATCAGGGAGATTTCGTTGGTCTGATTGGCCCGAATGGCGGCGGAAAAACGACGCTGATCAAGGTTTTATTGGGATTGGTAAAGCCTTATCGCGGCAGCGTGACAATCAAAGGTTTACCTGTTGAAGAAGGCCGTAAATACCTTGGTTATGTTCCTCAGTTGGTGGAGTTTGACCATCAATTCCCGATCCGGGTTTGGGATGTTGTCGAAATGGGTCGTTTGGGTGCCCGTGGATTGCTCAGGCGCTTTACTACTGTGGATCATCAGAAAGTGGAAGGTGCTTTGCGGGCGGTTGAAATGTTGGATTTTTTTCGGAGACCGGTTGGTGAACTTTCGGGCGGCCAACGGCAAAGAGTCTACATAGCGCGCGCATTGGCATCCGACCCGGAATTATTAATCCTGGATGAACCGACTTCCAATGTTGATCCCCAGATGAGCAACTCCATTTTTGGCTTGCTCCATAAACTTAATGAAACCATTTCAATTTTATTAATTACACATGATATGAGTGCTATTTCCTCCTACACCAAAACAATTGGTTGTATTAATCGCAACTTGCACTATCACGGTGAAAAAGAATTGACCACCGAAATGATTGAAGCAACCTACCAATGTCCTGTTGATTTAATTGCACACGGGCTTCCACACAGAGTTCTCCCCAGCCACCATGAGGTGAAGGAATGATCGAAACTTTTGTCTCAGCCCTGCAATATGATTTTATGCGCAATGCATTAACTGCCGGATTTTTGGTCAGTATTGCCTGTGGCATTATTGGCACTTATGTAGTTGTCAAGCGAATTGTCTTCGTTTCGGGGGGCATTGCGCATGCAGCCTATGGTGGCATTGGTATGTCGTATTTCTTTGGATGGAACCCGGTCGCCGGAGCAATCATTTTTAGTCTGGTATCTGCCTTTGGCATGGGTTGGGTACAACGTCGAACCAAAGAGCGGGCGGATTCGATTATCGGCGTTATGTGGGCGCTTGGTATGGCAATTGGAATTATTTTTCTCGATCGGACACCCGGCTATAAAGCGGATCTGATGAGTTATTTGTTTGGCAGTATTCTGGCAGTACCGAGCTCTGATTTGTGGCTGATGGTGGTTTTAGATCTGGTGATCATACTTTTGGTCGCGCTTTTCTTTAAAGAATTGCTTGGGGTTGCTTTTGATGAGCAATATGCCGTTATTTCTAATGTACCGGTCGATTGGATTTATATGATCTTAATGGCTATGATTGGTTTCAGTGTCGTCATGTTGATGCGAGTTGTCGGGTTGATCATGGTGATTGCGCTGTTAACCACTCCGGCGTCCATCAGTGCCATGTTTTTTGATGACCTCAAAAAAATTATGGTCAGCGCCAGTTTGTTGGGTATGCTTTTTACAACCATTGGTTTATTTCTTTCTTTTTTTCTCAACCTCACCTCTGGCGCTTCCATCATTCTGGTGGCAGGCATTGCATACACCCTCAGTTTATTGTGGCAAACATCACGTAAGAAAATTCAAGCACATGCCTGACTAAATTAATAAATCAAAATTTAAAAACCATCTAAAAATAGTCTTTTAATAGTGACCCTGCCAACGGCTTTGTTTACAAAATGGTGTCCGTAAGGGCACAGTTACCGCATGCCCGCAAAGCGGCTGTGCCCCTTCCTATAACGTCGATTTATTTGGAAGACGAATGATCGCATCTTGCTGCTCATAAAAAAAAGCAGTGATAGTTTGCTGCGTTACAAACTTACTTGAGAAAAAAGTCAAAAAGTTTTTCTTCCGAGGGCATGATGTCTCTTACACGTGAGGTCTTTCGTAAGGGCGAAGCATCCGGGAAACCATTCTATCTAGAAAAAGCATACCCAGCGCGGATGCTTCGCCCATCAGCCGACTAATCCGACTCACATCATAAATATGTGCTGGTTTGGCACATTACAAACACACCCTATGACTTGCCTGTATTAAGCAATGTTATTTCATCTTCTAATACCGCCTTTCAGCGGCATAGCTGAATCTCGTAAAAACAATGGGTGGATTGAATATGCGTATCAATTGAAATATTACCACCAGTGAACCTTCAATTTAGACCATTTCCGTAGGGGTGGTGCGAAGCATTACGCGCTGTGCCCCTACCTTCAACGTCGATTTATTTGGATAGCGAAAGATCGCATCTTTGCAATAACAATGGATAGTTAGTATATGTGTATTGTCGGTTGAAATATTATCACCGGTGAACACTCAAATTACACTATCTCCAGGGGGATGCAAGCCATTACGCGCTTTACTTTGCACTAACCCTGTCTGGATTCATACAGGTTAATTGGAATCAAATTCCCATTGCTCTGCGAGCTATTAATCGTGTGGCCGGTTGAATGGATGCTTGAAATTGCATTGCTAGAATAAGAGAGACCCGTACATTGGACTTGGGCAGGTGGGGTTGGCGAACGATATTAATATCAATTTTCTTTTGCATGCAGAATAAAGAATCAATTGATAGAAAAAAATCCCGAAAACGAGGTTTGCCTTACATTGCCTAAAAATTTCAGGAGAAGATGATTGGTGTGATGCGTCGGGAAAAACAATCGCACCTTTATGATTGAGTGGTATTAATAATAAAGATTAATTAATCTGCATCCCCGTACAGTTCTTTGTACTTGTTTAAATCGACTGAGGCGATGTATGGCAAATTGCGACCTTTTTCTGCCAGATCAAGACCGTAACCGACAACGAAATAATCCGGAATGGAAAATCCGATATAATCAATTTCGATCTCAACTTTGTGACGTTCAACTTTATCGAGCAAGGCACAGGTTCGCAAACTGCGCGGTTTGCGATCTGACAGCAATCTCCGCACCGTATGGATGGTGTAACCACTATCAACGATATCGTCGATCAGGATCACGTCCCAGTCATTGATAGTGGATTTGTGATCTGAATCAATGCGTACAAAACCGCTCGATTTCGTGCCTGAGTAGGATGAAACAGACATGAAATCAATTGTCATCGGGCGCTTGATGTGACGCATCAAGTCGGTGACGAACATCACACTTCCGCGCAGAAGACCCAGCAGCACCAATTTTTCTGAATCCATATAATCATTGGTAATCAACTCGCCTAATTCCTGAACGCGATTACGAATGTCATCTTCTGAGATGATGATTTGGTCAATAAATGGATAGGGGAAGATGGAGTTTGTATTCAATGTCAGCTCATCCTTCTTGACTTTATAATAAGCTCATTATCATTTATTATACTGGGGGCAGGGTGTCATAAGGCAGCAATCGCCCGCTTAAAAACGCTCCTCAAGCTCGTTTTATTGAAAAGATACTAAGCGGAGTTAGTATTATAAATCAAAAAAGGATAAGCAAGGTGATTGCTAATTGGTAGATTTGATGGCGGTTGAAGTGTTATTTTTGCTTGGTGTCTCTAAAATATCGCAAAGTTACACCTTCGAAATAAATTAATTGCCTCTGCAGTCTAATTTAGAAGTGTCTCTATTACAGTATACAAACCAGTGATACCGAAATCATTCACTTTCTCACCGCAACGGGCGATTAAGGAAATCTTATACGCAATAGCCAGCTTCGATTACTTACTTTTGCTTTCAATCATTTTCTCCTGTGGATCGAGCAGCACAATCAAACCCATGGCCGCCATGTTGGCATATAAGAGCGGAGCCAGAAATGGGGCACCGCGCAGATAGCGTTCGAGCACCTTCCAGTTTGACGCTGTGAGGCTTTCCGATAGGTGTAGATAAAACCCGATCACGCCGACCAATCCAAGTATGATCATGGAGATAGTGTAAAACCAGACTTCGCTTCGAGAAAGTTGTTTTTGAAATCCGCACAAGAATGCGATCGTCCCAGCCAGAATGGGGCTGAAGAATGGCAACCAGAGCCAGGGATTAAGGTACCCGCTGCGGGCATGATCTAATGTGGCTGAGACGAGCGTGACGAGTATGCCGAACGTCACCATCCAAAAATAAGCCTGCGTTTTGCTGAAAGGCATCTGGATGGAAAGCCTCTGATTAATTCGTAATTTACCGCTGTTTACCGGATCTTCGATCCAGGCTGCGCTGATTCCCAGTATTCCGACCAGGACAAATGCGAGGGGTGCCATCGCCGGTGGTGCCCAAATAAAGGATGCGATACGTAAACTTGCAAAAATGGAACTTCCGGGAAGAATAGCTCCCCGGGAAATATGATAGAAAGATCCTAAAAAGCCGACGATAATGCTGGCAAAGAAAATGATGGTTGCCAGGATATTGGCCAGCTGGCGGTTGCGGCGTGCGATTAAACCGGCGAAGAAAAGCAAAATACCGGCTGACGTTCCGAAGATGATTGGGATCCACTCATTCCAACGGATGGTGCCATTGAGAATGTGAGCTGAATAAGTATCCAGCCCCATAAACAATTCGTTGATGGCAGCCATAATCAGAAATAATTGATCACGGCTGATGGGAAGTTTTCGCCAGCGATTCAGAAAGGGGAAGATGTCTGCCAGATAGTACATCTCTATTTCCCGCTCTCCATTTTCTCGGCGGCAATCTCCTTCAATTTGGTCAAGGCATTTAGAATCTCATAAGCACCATGCCATTGTGTGTAATCCGGTCCTTGCATCCAGGCACCAAATTTTGCCGTTCTGCCCCAGTGGTGCCATAATTCGAAATGCTCAAAATCAAAACTTTCATCAAATGGAGCAGCAGTTAACAAATCTGCTTTCTTAAGATTAGACTTTATTTGGTCGCTTTCCATCACAAAATCATTAACCGCCAGGGTAGCTGCATCCGCTTTTTCGTAAAAATCATTAATAAAGGTAGAGTTGTGACACTCCGAACAAACGCTTTGCATTCTGATCTTGTTATCCTCCCAAGCTGGTCGCCGCTCACTGATGGGTGCAAATAAATACCAGGTCAGGCGGTCACCAACATCATGGGTGGTTGTGGATCCGCCAAAACCGCTCATATGGCAGACCTGGCAGGTTGGGGCCGGGAAATCAATGACACCCAGCGTGCCGCTTTCAGCCGTCCAGTTCCAAGTATGGCCCAATGTGGAATAGGCAATGCCGTGAGGTGATTCATGATAAATTTCCCATTGCGGGTGATCCGGCCCAATATGGCAGGCATTGCAGGTTTCGGGTTTGCGTACCTGTTCACGATTGTATTCATGTCGTAAGTGGCATTTTTGACATTTACCAACCGATCCATCCGGGTTGGGCTGCCCGACTTCATGGCAAGTCTTGCAGGCAAACTCGGTAATTTCCGGACCTTCCAGGGCAGCAATTTCATTTCTGCTTTTATCAGGTGCAAATTGACCTTCAGGAATGGATTGGTAGAGTTTGATCTGGCTTTCAGTTAACTCATCCACACCGGAATACGCCACCCAGGCAGGTATACCATGCCGGCTTTGATTGAATTGCATAACTTCCGCTGTATGGCATTTACTGCACATTGCCGGGGTAGGGGATTTTAAAACGAAAGTGCCTTCATGTTTTACTGAACCGGGATAGTTTTCCTCAACCTCGTGACAGTTTTGACAGGTTACGTTTGCTGCTGCCATGCTGCTGATGCCATATTGTTCGACAATGCCGGGAGAGGCGTTTCGGTGACATTGCACACAATCGTTATTGCTACCAGTTAATACATTGATTTTTTCCGGACCGGCTTCTGTCATGGCACGGTTCACTGAAAGAAAAGCAATTACAATGCTTAGGACAAATACCAACGTAATCAGCGTAATGACAACGGTTCTACCGAAAATATTTTTGAAATTTGGTGATTGCATGCTCACAATACCTCCTGGATTAAAATTACATTAAAGGAATTGTAAGTAAATTCCATATTAAAGCAACTAAAATAAGTTTCTGAGGTATCCTTTCAAAAAAACACACTGCCCCTAATTTTTGGAATGATACTTTCAGAGATAATTTTAAATCTATGTTTACACTGGCTTACAATTTATTTACTTTTTGTGTAAAATCTCAATCAGTAAAGGAAGTGAACATCATGAGAAAGAATGAATTCCAATTTGCTTTAGACAATTTAGAAACCGGCAATCCGGTATTAATCGCAACGATTATCCGCCAGGCGGGTTCTTCACCACGCGGAAAAGGTTCACGCTTTGTCTTAAACGAGCAAGGGCATTCGGTTGGATCAATCGGTGGCGGCATGCTTGAAGAAACTGTAAAGAGATCTTATGAAAGCAGCATTGCAACAAAAAATGTGAAATTAATGGAATTCACCCTCTCAGAGGATGAGGCGGAATCACTGGAAATGATTTGCGGAGGGACTGTGACAGTTCTGGTCGAGCCGGTGTTGCCTGAGGATGGGGATATGATCGGCTTGATTCGCAAAGTGGTCGAATTCCAGCAGCTTCAAAAACCAGCCTGGCAAATTACACAGGTGCCTGCTGAAGGTGAGACGATTTCATTAAGCAAATGTCTTTTATCCGCGGATGGAGATTTGTACGGTAATCTTATTCCTAAGTTTCTTATTCAGGATAATCAATTACGAGAGATATCTTTTGAAAACGGTCCGAATCAGAAAAACATTCTGCCTTCCGGGACAAGAACAATCCAGGAGATAAAAAGCGGCCAATCGGTTTATGTCGTTGAACCTATTGGTCAGGTTAGCCGGGCTATAATTTTCGGAGCTGGCCATATTTCTCAAAAATTAGCTCCGCTTTGCAAAATGGTGGGCTTTTATACAGTCGTTTTGGATAACCGCCCCCAATATGTTACCGTAGAGCGATTTCCAGAAGCTGATGACCGTATTCAATTATCTGATTTCCTAGATGTATTCCAAAATATCACTGTCGATCGTGATAGCTACATTGTGATCGCTACCAGTGGTCATAGTACTGATAAGATGGTGCTTAGACAAGCGCTTGCCTCACCCGCCGGATATGTCGGGATGATTGGTTCAAGGCGTAAAATTGAACTTACATTTGAAGCACTTCGCGCCGAAGGTGTTAGTGATGCTCTCTTAACCAGTGTTCATACACCGGTCGGTGTTCGAATTGGTGCTGAAACACCTGAAGAAATAGCGATCAGTATCGTAGCTGAATTAATTCAGGAAAGAAAAAAAGCCAGATTGGGTTAGGTATTACTTATTGGTCTCAGCGAGTTTCAGGCAGTTTAAGCCCATAGGCGCGCGCAAAAGCCGGATGGTCAATAAAAGCTTTCCATTGTCTGGTCGGTTTTTCGTCAAGCAGCTTAAAACCAAATTGCGCATACATGCGGCAGGCTGCTTCGTTTTCACTGGTTGTACCCAGGTGCACGCCCACGATGCCCGCATACATTAATTGGTCGAGATAGATTTGCATTAAATGATGTCCAATCCCGCATCCACGCCAGTTCTGATCTACATTTATATGAAGGTGGGCGGGATAGTCCTGCAGATTCACATAGGGGCAATATTCTGATCGCTGAGCTTGCTTTTGATTGATGAAATAATTCCAAGTTTTGATGCCAAGCATATACCTCCCTGAAAATAAGCGCAGCAGCACTTTTGGCAGGAGTTTTCTCCTGGTGATACTTATTTGGACTTTGCTATCAAAACAACCGGTTAAAAAACCGACTACCTTTTGACCGGCAATGGCTACCCAGGCGTGTTCAGCTTCAAAATCAGTGTAATAGGCATAAAAATAATCCTGAAAAATACGACGGTCATCCAGATACTTTTCGATCGGTTCACCAAAAAACGCTGTATCTGCAGCAATGTTCATTAGACTCGCCCGGTCTTTCGCTTCAAATGGACGAATGGAAAGCATGGTAGTCTTTGCAATCCAACGCATTTTAAATCCTCGTTGTTCTATATCGCCGGAGTTCCAAAATCATATGCTGCTACCGCTGCCTGATTTTGTGAAGAATTGGCGGTGGTACATTACGATACCACCAGCTACAGCCACATTATACGATGGATGGCGAAGTGATTCGAGGCTGATGATGGCATCACAATCTTCCAAGACATGGCCGGGCAATCCATTGGCTTCTGAACCGAGTACATACATGGCTTCTGCGGGATGAACAAATTGCTGGAGAGGCGATCCACCCATCTCTATCCCTACCAGGCGGCTGCCAATTGGTCTGTGTTGTAAGAAGTCCGCCCAGGTTGGAAAGCTGCGAAAAGGGATTTGTCTGGGTGTTCGGGTAGTATCACTGCTTTGGGTGCGATGCACTTTACCAACCACGAAAATACCAGCAGCGCCAAGTTGATAAGCTGTCCGCCATAAGGTTCCAATGTTTTCCGAATGTAACGGAGCATAAATCCCGATTTCAAAATAAGCCATATGAAATACCTGATTAGCAATGAGATTTATTCATTTTACCGGACGAAACGAAAAAAATGGACTATTGATCAGTTAAAATTATCTTAATGATTAAATCAAGAAATCTAATCTTGACTGGGGTTTTGACTGCTGAAAACGGCACAACAGTTACGCCCTTTGTGTTTGGCTTTGAAGAGCGCTTGATCTGCATGCCCCAATAAACCCATGACGGAATGTTTGGGACTATTAAGCAGATCGGCCACCCCGATGCTGACAGTTAATTGAATAACATGATCTTCATAATAAATTTTCATATTTTCCACGGTTTGACGGACACGCTCAGCTACTTGCTGGGCAGCCATCAAATTGGTGTTGGGCAATAAGATACTGAATTCTTCTCCACCATAACGGCAAAGAATGTCATCTGTACGCAGTGCATTCTGGATTGCCTGGGCAACTTTGATAAGCACCTCATCACCAGCCGGATGACCATATTCGTCATTGATGCGTTTAAAATGGTCAATATCAATCATCATGGCACTGATCTCAAGCGGGATTTCAGTAGCATTTTCGCACCAATGCTCGGTCAGGGTAAAGAAATGGCGACGATTAAACAAGCCTGTCATTGGGTCCGTGGTGGCCAGCACTTCCAGTTCCGCCTGACTCTTCATGCGTTCCTGAATTTCATGGCGAAGCTGGAGATTACGGCGATTTATGATCTCGATTTTTTGTGAACTTTCCAGATTACGTAATTGTGTTGCAAAGGATTGCAAGGAAAGTAGCTTGTCTTCCTGGATGAAGATTTCAAAATATTCTGACGCTACCTTATACGATTCTTGCAATTTGTGGGTTGTTGCTAGCACCCGGGTAACTTTGGCCAGAAGACTGTGACAATGGTGACGGGCAGCCAGGGAATACGCTTGTTGCCAAATCGAAAGCGCCAAATCAACCTTATTTTGTTTAAAATGAATAATTCCCAATCCAATTAAAGCTCGGATGCGTTCATAAGGATTAGCCGCGGTTTGAGCCGCTTGCAGCCCTAAAGTAAATTTCCGGTTGGCTCCATTCATCTGGTTATTAACAATAAGCAGATCACCAAAAGTGTTCATCGATGATGCTATCAGCAGGGGGTTCTGCACCTGATTGCAAGCATGAATACTTTTCCCGATTGATTCCAGCGCCTCTGGCATCTCATCTTTGGCAGCATACGTTTCTGCCATGTAACGATAGGAAATTGGTGAGAGCACATCGCTTAGTAAATGACGCTGGATTTCGAAACTCTTGGCATAGTAAATCTGTGCCTGGTCAAAATCTTCCAGCAGGTGGTAAAGGCGACCAATTGCGAGATTTGTTTGTGCGATTTCAACAGCAGGGGCGGATTCCCCCAGAATCTCTATCGCGAACGACAAACTTTCTACGTAATTTGGAAAAATACCGGCTTGTTCATAAATGGTCATAAGTTGGCAAAATGCACTCAAGTAAGCATTATTATTTCCCAATTGCTTGAGGCTGTCTAATAAAGCCAATGTGTATGGTAAAGCCAGTTCGTATTGGCAGGTTCGCAATAACCTGGCACTTTCAATTTGAAGATAAGCAAAATCAACCGGTGCACTCGCATCCAAGAGTGTAAGGGTGGGGGGCTCGTAAATCGGTTCACTCAGTTCTGTCGCTAGTGTGCTCATACAAAGGCATCACCGTAACCAAATTTCCTCCCTGGCATTATCGCTACGTTTAAATAATGGCTAACAATAAGAAAGAAATTGCGGTCGTTAATCACGAACGGAGGATTAATTGATATAGTTGCAATTTTGTGCCAACGGGGTTTGGGACTTGTTTTTCAGCAAGAATTCAGCTATCCATTTATTAAGTTCAACGACAGCTGTCACTGGAAAGGAAATTGGAGATGTTTATAGTCCGTGCTCCATCTTCAGACCGCAAGATTAAGAAATTAGATCAAAGCCGGATAAAGTACAATTATGGTTGGTGAATTACGATGGAAACTAGAATTGTTGAAATTATCTCCGCTGCAATGCAATTGCGTAAAGTAACTTTTGGTAGTGCCGAGACCAACGCTTTTCGCCTTTTCAATGGATTCTTAGAGGGCTACCCCGATCTGGTACTTGAGCTTTTTGCGCGCACATTATTGATCTATGATTACAGCCCGCTGGCGAATTTGGATTTGGTTTCCTGTGTGCAAATCGAAGCGATTTGCCGCAGAGAATTCCCGGTTATTGATAGTTGTGTATTGAAAAGACGTTTCTCTCCAGATGCAAACCTTAATCGTGGAATATTATTGTCCGGTAATTCTTCAGCCGATCATATCATTGAATATGGTGTCAATTATGCAGTCTCATTACAATATCACCAGGATTCCAGCTTTTATTGCGATACCCGCTTTCTGCGAGCCTGGCTAAAGCAAGCAATGCAAGCAAAAAGTGTATTAAATACTTTTGCTTACTGTGGCAGTCTGGGGGTGGCTGCACTGACTGGAAGTGCAAAGAGGGTGGTGCAGACTGATGCTAATTCAGATTTTCTGCAGGTTGCACAAAAATCTACTTCTCTGAATGGTTTTCAACCAGCAGGACGCGATTTTATTACGGCAGATTTTTTCAAGATAATCGCCCAAATGAAACAGCGCGGGCTGCTATTTGATTGTGTAATTATTGATCCACCTTTTTTTGCAAAAAGCAAAGCCGGAATTGTAGACCTCTTAACCGCTGGCGAACGTCTGGTGAACAAAGTCCGCCCCCTGGTTGGCCATAATGGTTATATGGTAATCGTAAATAATGCTCTTTTCCTATCCGGTACAGATTTCTATGCATCCTTACAAAAAATGTTTCAAAATGGATATCTCAGCCTCGAGCGCATCATTTCAGTGCCTGAAGATGTTTGTGGTTATCCCCAAACCATTCGTTCAACGCCACCCGTTGATCCGGCCCCCTTTAATCATTCCACCAAAATCGCGATTGTTAAGGTGACCAGGAAAGATGAATGTTTGAGCAACGTGGAATAAGTGGCTAATAAAGATTGTTTAGGATAGATCCATACGATATAGATTTGTTTCTCGAAGTTTAAATCCCATTCGGCGGTAGAGCCGGTTGGCAGCCTGGCGCTGCGGACGCGAGGTAAGACTGATCGCTTTTGCCCCTTGTTGGCGGGCATATTTGATCGCATTGTCAGTCAATGCTTCACCATAACCTTGCGTGCGATGGTTTTGATCAACCACCACATCTTCGATCCAGGCGTGTATCCCGCTTGGGGTGGCATAAATAGCAAGGGTTAACATTCCAACGATTTCTTGCATTGGACTGTAAGCAATCCAGATGGTGCAGCCAGCAGATGCGATGATGTTATCGATTTCGTGTTGAGAGGGAATGTTGCTTGCGTCAGACAATTGTGGCATGAGCTGAGAAATTGCATGCATAAATGCTGCTGAATTTTCGTTCAAGCGCTCAATCTTCATCATAATTCAGGTTTATTTCTTTGCGCTTCTCGTTGCCGGCGTAATTCTTCCCAGAATTGATCATTGGTCGGTTTCTTTAAATTACGGATTTCATCCAGTTTGGTTTTATGCTTCGCACGACGGCCTCTGATAAGGGCTGCCAGGGGAAATCCAATTATTGTTATTTGCAGGAAGAAACTGAAGAGAATAATTCCTAAATTTCCGGTGAGCTGATCAGGCAGGACATTGATTACTGTGAAACGTTTTGGAAACTTGAAGTTGTAAATTCCTGGTGTTTCGATTGCAAAATGAAAGATCGGCCGACCGCGAACCAGACTTGAATCAAAGGGGATCAAAGGTCTTTGTTCGTAATTCAAATTGATTGATTGCCCGCTGGTTGAACTGGTGACTTTTAGCCAGGGATTGGCATTTGCCCGCGCCAATTGGTCGGTGACAAGCAGTAAATCGTAATCATGAGCATAAACAACATAATCACCTGCCCGATTCAAATTGAGATCGATAGTATTCAATTGCATATCCACAGGTATCACATCTTTTCGGCTGACGTCTGGAATCCACCCCAGCTTTTCAGGCAGGATTAAGAAAGGGGCACCGATAAATTTAACAACCTCAGCCAGTCCACAAATCATTGTAAGTAAGATGATAAAGGCGATGATACCGAAAATTATGGCACGTATGCTACTGGGGCGATATGTTTCTGATGACATTCACAAACCTTAAGTAAATAGGATCAGAAGGATAATATCATAAATTGGATAAAATGAAGACAATGGTTTTTCTTAACTGTCCTATTGTAAAATCATTTCACAAACATTAATACGCTTGATCACATCTTGCAAATGAGAGTAGCTTTTTTTGATCATGCCGGGCAGGAGGGAACCTGAGGAATCCTATACTCGATGATACTGAATATATTCATTCTGATTCATGCAATAAATGAGCTTTTCTGATTAAGAATCTTGATAAGAAGTTTATTCCAAGGTCGTCAGTAAAATATTAAAATTACCCTAATTTGAATGTGGGTCATTACCTGTTCACATGATTGAGTAAAGACTTTTTATTTATCAGATAAAATGGGACATTTTTACTGTGAAGGCATGGATGTTGCATCCTGTTTCAACCAATGCTGGCTCTTTTTCAAAATGAGAAAGGTGGTTGAAAAGCCATATGATGAAAAAAGTAACCTTGAACATTCTTGTCGCTATTGTTTTCTTTATGACAGTTCCTGAAGTTTATGCGCAAGATTCCACGCCGCCATTTCTGAGTTATTTGCCACTGATCATGAAAACTGAGCAGGATACTTCTTCCCCTTGGGTGGGTCCGGAAGGTGGACCGATCGTCAGTCAAGCCATTCACCCTGCTAATGCCAATATTATTTATGCTGGCTCATGGGGCGCTGGTGTATTTAAGAGTGAGGATGGTGGAGAAACCTGGCGGGCGAAAAACAACGGATTGAATAACTTGTACATCAATTCGATGGCGATTGATCCTTATAATGGCAATATTCTCTATGCAGGTACTTACCGCGATAAGATCTATAAGACGACGAATGGAGGGGAAAGCTGGTTTCAATCCAGCAGTGGCATACAAAAGGATGCAATTGTTTATACAATAACGATCGACTCACAAAACGCCGATATTATCTTTATTGGCACACGTGGAGAAAATACAAGCGGACAACCTCCCTGGAAAGGGATCGTTTATCGCAGCACTAATGAAGGTATCAATTGGAGCCCTGTTTTGCAAAATGTTTCCCGTTTAGGGGAATCGATTCAAGATTGGGCCTATGATTTGGTGGTTAATCCCAAGAATCACAACATTGTTTTTGCCGGGATGCATGAGGCTGGCGTCTATAAAAGTGTGGATGGCGGTAACAACTGGTCGCCTTCAAATTCTGGGATCAAGACCGATATCATCTCAGTTCGCGGTTTATCCATAAATCCCGCCGGAAGTACAAGTGATGCCTTGTACATGGGTACCTGGCACCGCGATGGCACTTATAAGTCAACCAATAATGCTGCCAGTTGGAGCAATTCACCATTAAATGTCAAAGTTTATGATATGGATCTCGACAAAGTTAATCCAAACATTCTCTACCTGGCTAATTTTGATACAAACAATTTCAAAGGTGGAATTTATAAAACCAGTAACGCAACCGGTTCATGGTCGTTAGTTGGTTTGGGAAGCGAATCGATTTACTCAGTTATGGTTAATCAATCACAACATAACCAGGTATTTGCAGGCACTTTTACCGATGGTATCTACCGTAGCGTTGATAGCGGCGGCACCTGGTTGCGAAAGAGTCAGGGGCTATTCTCTACCAACGTGTCCGGATTGATTACAATTCCGGGAAATGCACAAATGTTAGTGGCTTCGACCACCAGTAATGGTGTTTCAATCTCTCTGAATCGCGGAGTAACCTGGTCGCCAATTAATAGCGGACTGGGCTCAAAAGCAACCATGGGATTGGTATCTGATCCTGCCAATCCCAACCTGGCATTCGTTTTAACCAATAATGCCGGTTTGTTTCGCTGCACACTTCCTAACTGTGTTTGGAGCACAAATAATACTGGCGTTCCAACCGCAGCCATTGGTTCAACGGCGTTTTCCTCCTTATTGCTGGACGATGCTCAAAAAGAAGAACTGACTCTTGCCGGTCTGGACGATGGATTTGTGCTTGATTCAAAAGCCACATCTTACAAGCAGCTCAACCAGCTGGTTTTTGCCCCATCCAATTTTGATATAGCCTATCTTGCCACTGAAGGAGGTGGAGTTTTACGATCCATTAATCATGCTAGCAGCTGGACTAATGCTGGTTTAAGTGGAAAAATTGTTAAAAAACTGGCGATTGATCCGATCAATGCCAATATTGTATATGCAGCGACAAACGAAATTAACTTGGTCTATACCAGTAACAATAGTGGCAACACCTGGACCTCACAGAACGTTGCCTTTGGCAGCTGCAACTCTCTATCAATCTCAAATGCAAACCCCGACCAGATCTATGCGGCAACTGATCAGGGAGTATTTACACGCATTGGTACTGGAAGTTGGTCTTTATTGGGGTTGAGTGGAATTGTTGTTAAAACAATTGCAGCCCATCCTAACCGGAGTGGCGTTTTGGTCGCCGGCACACCCTCGGGCTATTATTTCTCAAGCAATAATGGTGCAAGCTGGTCGAGCGGATCCTCAGATTTGCTTGGTAGGGAAGTTCGTATAGTCCATTTTGACGGTAATGACAGTTCGAGGGTTTATCTGGGGACCAGCACGAGTGGTGCCTATCGATTCTATCTGCCTTGATAAAAAGTCATCACTCGCAGACATTGTCAATTCCGGGTTGGATAAGTTGGTAACGCCGTTGCGCGTCACTCAAAATGATCTGTGGGTGAATGGTGGTATTCGAGGATGAAACCCCATTGCACAATGCGGGCAAGACAAGACGGAGAGACCGTTCCGAATGCACCGCATCTTTAGGGTATGAGTAGTCGGCTGGTGGGCGAAGCATCCGCGATGGGTATGTTTTTAGAGGATGGAATGGTTTCCCGGATGCTTCGCCCTTACACGAGATCTTACGTGGAAGAATCATCATACCCCTCGGAAGGAAAGCCTTTTACAATGATATTTCTCAAGTTAGTTCGTAACCGACCAAACTATCACTACTTTATGTTATGAGAAGTAGCGCAGCAAAGCAATCTTTCTCGACAGGATTGGGTTGCGCCGTCGGGCGTTACACACCTTGCTCGCAATAAAAGTGATCGATCAGGTGTCATCGGTTCAAAATTAAGTAACAAAATAGAAATACTTGATTTCTCTGGCCTATGAATGGCTTGAGAATCTTTTCTAATCGCCTGAGTGGTGATTCCATATTGAAATAACATATTTCCGCGATTAAAGGATGGCGGATGATGGTGATTTTGACAAATACCGAAAGGCTTTATAACTTTCCAGGCTGAAAATGATCAGTGCCAACCACACAATTGCAAAACCGATTAATTGACGGTAAGAAAAAGGTTCGTTGTATAAGAAGACGCCAATCGAAAACTGGATGGTTGGCGTGACATATTGGAGCAAACCGGTTGTGGTCAACCGAACTTTGGGTACTCCTATCGCGAAGAAAATTAGCGGAATGATAGTCACAAGCCCGGAAAATGCCAATAAAATTGTAGTGAGTGCATTAACATGCCCGAATGCACCGCTTCCTTGAAATTCACTAAAAAGAATGAAAATCAAAGCCGGGATAAAAACGCCGGCAGTTTCCAATGACAAACCCTCTATGGAGGGCAGTGGCGCAATTTTCTTTAATAATCCATACGTTCCAAAAGAAACGGCTAACACCAGCGCGATCCAGGGTGGAGAGCCGTGTTCAATGGTTAAGTAGGTTACACCGATGGCCGCGATCGCTATTGGCAGCCATTGCAGTGGCCGTAACCGTTCTTTCAACACCACTACTCCCA
This sequence comes from Chloroflexi bacterium 44-23, assembly GCA_001899005.1. Classification (GTDB taxonomy): domain Bacteria; phylum Chloroflexota; class Anaerolineae; order Anaerolineales; family Anaerolineaceae; genus UBA6170. The sequence continues at coordinate 98,773 of MKUW01000028.1, read as the reverse complement.
GAAGCACACTAACGAGCGGATTGATAAAGTACCCTAAGCTGGCTTCAATGACATATCCAGCGTTAATACCCCATACGTATGTATACCAATTGAGCGCTAGTACCACGCCTGCGCTGAAATACAAGAGCACAATTTTTGGTGTCAATGACTTGATAAGAGATTTGGTACGTTTACGAAAAATGAGGATTATTGTCAATAAGACAAATGACCAAATAATCCTATGCGCCAGGATCTGAGCTGCGGGTGCTGCGTGCAACAATTTAAAATATATTGGGAAGAAACCCCAGATGCCATATGCAAGAATTACATAAAGTAAGTTTTTTTTCATTGGGTAGACCTAAGTCAGTTCTGGAAAAAGAATTGCTCAATGATACCAGATTATCAATTTGAAATGGGTTGTTATCATAAATCAATGGCTTAAGAATCCAATATCGGTGAGTATACACCTGCTTAATCACAGGGAGTATAATCAGTCTGCTCTACTGTTGTGTAATCAAGGAAGATTAATGAAACCACTTGGTTTTGTGCTCAAATTTGCGAAAAAATACGTTCGTTCATTAATCCTTACCGTAATTTCAATGCTTTTATTGGTTGGGGTGCAATTGATTGTTCCCTGGATTATTCGCACACTGATTAATACAGTGACCTCTGGGAATCTCTCCAGTGAAACATTTGAAAAAATTGGCCAATTGGCATTAATTGTATTGGGCCTTTATGTTTTAAAGGCAGGCCTTCAATTTGTGCGATCATATATGGCGCACATTGCTGGTTGGGGAGTTGTGGCTGACATGCGCAAGCATGTCTATAACCATTTACAACGACTTAATCTGCGCTATTACGAAGATAAACAGACCGGCCAGATGATGTCTCGAGTTGTCAATGATACTGACCTATTTGAACAATTAATTGCCCACGCAGTTCCCGATGTTTTTGTTAATGTGTTGACATTTGTAGGAGTGACCATTGTATTAATGAATTTAAACTGGAAATTGACACTTCTTTCCATGATCCCAATTCCGCTCGTTATCTTTTCATTACGGATTTATGCGAAAAAGGTGCGTCCGGCATTTGTCTTCCGCCAAAAACAACTTGGAGAATTAAATGCAGTATTGAACGACAATATTTCCGGTATTCGTGAAATTAAAGCGTTTACTCAGGAACACCGGTCATCCAGTGTCGTTGGAAGAAAAGTAGAAGATTATAAAAATTCCAACCTGAGCGCGTTGCGCTTGATGGCTACCTTTTCACCTTTTGTTGAATTTACATCCTCATTGGGGATTTTGATCATAATTTATTTTGGGGGACGTTTGGTTGTGCAGGGTGGCTTGCCAATTGCCGACCTGGTTGCTTTCTTCCTTTATCTTGACCTTTTCTATCAGCCGGTTCGAAACCTAAGCAATGCCTGGGAAGCCATCCAAAATGCTCTGGCAGGGGCTGATCGGGTAAGTGATTTATTAGGCCAGGAACCTGAATTGCAATTGCTTGGCGATGCACAAAGTATTACAGGCCGCAGTGCAGGACGGTTGACATTCGAAAATGTAGATTTTTATTATCAGCCGGGTGAAAAAGTTCTTGAGGATATTAACCTGGAGATACCTTCTCAAAGCGTTGTAGCTCTAGTTGGCCCAACCGGTGTGGGAAAATCAACCATGGCCAGCTTAATTCCGCGTTTTTATGATGTCTGCTCAGGCAGCATTAAGCTGGATGGAGTTGATATTCGCAAGATACAGTTAGAGAGCCTAAGAAAACAGATCAGCATCGTTTTGCAGGACGTCTTCCTTTTCTATGGCACAGTGCACGAGAATATCTTATTTGGCAATCCTGATGCCACTCAAAGCCAGGTAATAGAGGCAGCAAAAGCAGCCAATGCACACGATTTTATTAGCCAATTACCGGAGGGTTACGAAACCATGATTGGCGAACGTGGTGTGAAACTATCGGGAGGCCAGAAACAACGTATTTCGATTGCGCGTGCTTTGTTACGGGATTCTCCGATCCTGATACTGGATGAAGCTACATCAGCGGTTGATACTGAGACCGAATTATTAATTCAAGAAGCTTTAGAACGGCTGATGGTTGGCAGGACAACAATCTTAATTGCACATCGTCTCTCGACAATTTATAATGCTGATCAAATCGTCGTTTTGGATGAAAACCGAATCGCTGAAATCGGTAGTCATAATGAGTTGATTCAAAGTGGCGGTCTATATCAGCGCTTAGTCCATGTACAGCGCCAGTTGAAAACAGAAGTTATCTGATTATAATGGACTTGTGTTTAAGAGTGACCAATATGTGTATTTCGCTCAGAAAGGTTTTCTAATGACAGAAGCGCTTTTTTTTCAGAATTGGCAGGATAAAGTTATTTTTCCACCTAGGGGGGCACAACCAGTTTTTCTGGAGGATACGGATAAATATACAGTAATTTTAGGCGGGATCGAAGCCGGACAAAAAATACCGTTTCACCCGGAGGCAAAAGGAATCTACTACATCCTGGAAGGCAGCGGGGTAATGACTGTAAATGAAGAAAAATTTGATCTTACTGCTGGTTCAATTATCATTACTCCAGACGGCGCAAAACGGGGGATTGATGCTGAGACTCGTTTGGCTTTCATGGCAGTAAAGATTAAGTGAGTGTATTTGAGATCATAAACCTGTAAATGAGAAGTTTACGTTCTTTTTTTTGTCATCTATTGGATAAAGAACAATTAACAAAAAATTTTTAAAGGTTTTAAAAAATTAACCCATATTTATTGACTTAATTCAATAAAATTGTGTTATACTCAATAAGCCTATTATTAGGGCAAGTGAGCAATTGCCGCGTAGCCTAATGGACAGCGGCAAATTTATTTTAAGCCGGGAAGACCCGGGATGTCAGGATAAAAAGAAGAAAATGGAAAGTAAATTGTATGTGGGTAATTTATCATACGCGACGACAGAAGAAGAATTAACGACTCTGTTCGCCAATGCGGGTACGGTAACCTCTGTGGATGTGATCAAAGATCGCGAAACAGGGCGTTCAAAGGGGTTCGCTTTCGTCCAAATGAGCACCCAGGCTGATGCAGAGAAAGCCATTAGTTTATTAAATGGCAAAACTTTAGGAGATCGAGAATTACGCGTATCAATTGCCCGCCCTCGCGAAGACAATCGCGGTGGATTTGGCGGCCAACGCCGGGATGACGGTGGGGGATATGGTGGGCGCCGCGGTGGCGGTGGTGACCGGGGTAGTGACAGAGGTGGAAACCGTGGTGGAAGCCGTGGTTCAAGAGATGGTGGTTCGCAGCGCTACTAAAATAACGCTGTTTTCACAATTATCAAATTTTTATTCAATATAAAGGAAGTTAATAAAATGTCAGAACGTGTTGTAGGTACAGTAAAATGGTTTAATGGAACAAAAGGCTATGGCTTTTTGGCCCGTGAAGATGGTGCGGATGTGTTTGTTCATTTTTCCGCAATTCAAGGAAATGGTTTCCGAACATTAGAAGAAGGTCAAAAGGTTGAGTTCGTTATCGAGCAAGGCCAAAAAGGACCACAGGCCTCTGAGGTCACAGTCCTCTAATACTCCAGGAAAGCACGATCATTAACCTCACCCTTGCGGTGAGGTTTTTTTTTGAGCTTGTACAAACTCTAAAATCACTATAAAAATGATCTTATATCTGTATAATTGGAGTAGGGTATATTCAGGAACAACTGTTTTTTATTAAAGCCTTTATTGTAATTATTGCAAGTTGTTTCGAAATCCAACACACCCATTAAAGAGTTGGGAGGGAAAGTGGTTCGAAACAAATTAAACCCGATCGTTTCTTTTTGTCTTAATCTGCTGGTTATTTTCACCAGTATTATTGTGCTTGCCATCCCACAAGCAAGCGTCCGTGCTGACGCAGCCGGTTATGCGTTATATTTTGATGGGATCAATGATTATGTTGATCTGGGGCTAACAGAAGATGTCATGGCTGGGGCTGATTGGCGAAACACAATGAGCTTCAGTTTATGGCTCAAGCCGGAGGGTACTGGATTTTGTACACATAATGATGTAGCCTCCTGTGATTCAATTTTTGGTGATCGTCCGCGCTGGTGGGGGTTATCCCATGGTACTTATAATGGTCAACAAGGTTTGTTTGCCTGGATTTACGATGGCAATTATGATATCGTTCGAATACCATACACCCCGGGAGAATGGGTGCATGTAGCCTGGGTACATACCGGTGGGGTGCTGAGTGTTTACAAAAACGGTACATTAGTCGGTTCAGTTGCCAGTGGCACTATTGCACAACCTCCTGCACAACCGCGCATGCATATTGGGGCTGTTATTAAAAGCAGCGTTGAGAATTGGTCATTTAATGGAGAAATAGATGAACTGCGCATCTATAATACTGCACTTACTCAGAATGATATTCGAGCGTCGCTCTTCAGTGAATTAAACGGTAATGAGGCAGGTTTACAAGCCTATTATAAAATGTCGAATGGCAGCGGCAGCGTTTTAACTGACGATTCAGGTAATGGCCATAACGGTTTGTTGCTGGAATCAGAATTTATTCTTTCCAATTCAAGCCTGCCCTTATGGGTCACTTCAACAGCCTTCAATAAACCACTGGTTAATGATTTCAGTATTACAACCAACGAAGACACCCCTGCTTCCGCGACTCTGTTGGCTCAGGGCAATCCAGCTTCCACATTGACCTACGCAACCAGTGACCCTCAGCATGGTACACTAACGGGCACTGCTCCTAATTTAACCTATACACCCAATTTAGATTACCTTGGCACAGATAGCTTCACTTATCAAGCCCTGGACGGCAGTTCAGCCTCAGCTATTGCAACCGTCTCAGTGACTATTAATCCCATCAATGATGCGCCGGTTGCACAAAGTGAGACCTGGTCAGTAATTGAAGATACAACATACAACGGAGTTCTGCATGCCAGCGATGTTGAGAACGACACACTGAATTACAGTATTGTTACGCCACCCACGCATGGCTCCCTTGATGGTACTGCCCCCAACCTGACTTATACACCTCATAGCAACTACTTTGGAAGCGACAGCTTTACTTTCAAAGCGAATGATACCCAACTGGATAGCAATATCGCCACAATAACAATAAATATTTCTGCCGTCAATGATGTCCCGGTGGCGGATGATAAAATTATCAATACCGGCGTCAATACTCCGGTGAGTGTAACGCTGACAGGCTCAGACATAGAAACATCGGAATTAACATTTTCGGTCACGGGCGGACCTTCTCATGGTGCCTTAAGTGGTACTTTACCAAATCTTACCTATACGCCCCTTGATAGCTATACAGGATCGGATAGTTTCACTTACACGGCCTCGGATGGACAGGCGACAAGTCTGCCTGCGACAGTGACAATTAATATAAATTTCGGTAATGCACCACCACAAGCCTATAATCAATCGCTAAGCACTGATGAAGATATCGACCTGGCTATCACATTAAGTGGCAGTGACCCGGAATCTCAGCCGCTCACCTATACAGTTCTAGCAGAACCTCAGCACGGTAGCCTGACGGGCACAGAACCAAACCTAATATTTCATCCGGAAGCCAATTACTTTGGTCCCGATTCGTTTACATTTAAAGTGAATGACGGTCAGATTGATAGCAATATTGCCACCATAACGATTACGATTAACCCGGTGAATGATGCACCGGTTGCCAATTCGCAGACGAAATCTACAAACGTAAATCAGTCCGTGGCAATTACGCTGACAGGATCAGATATCGAAAACGATCCGCTCACTTTTTCTGTAGTAGGCCAGCCCCAACATGGTAATCTATCCGGGGATTCGCCTAACCTGACTTACACACCAGCAGCAGACTATAATGGTGCAGATAGTTTTACCTATCGTGCGTTTGATGGTAATTTATTCAGCGCAGAGGCCACAGTCTCGATCACAGTGGCTGCCACTAACCAAATTCCGATTGCTTATTCCCAGGATGTTGAGGTTGATGAAGATGGTTCTTTACCAATTGTATTGACTGGCTCCGATCCTGAAGGACAGCCGCTCACCTATGCTTTTAATACACCGCCTTCCCACGGCTCATTGCTGGGTACCGCCCCCAATATGATATATACCCCTCACACCAATTACTATGGTACAGACTTCTTTGTATTCCGTGTGCGTGATGGCGTCAATTGGAGTGCCCCAGCCACAGTCACGATCACGGTCTTACCGGTGAATGATGCCCCACGTGGAATTTCCACAGCATATACTCTGTCAGCTAATTCTTACCTTGATATAACCCTGACCGGTACTGATGTCGATGGTGATTTGCTAAGTTTTGATATTACTGTTTCTCCCCAAAAGGGAACCTTGAGCGCTATCAATCCGATCACGAATGTGGTACGTTATACACCAGACTCCGGATATGTAGGTGCGGATGTTTTTCGATTCAGAGCATGGGATGGCCAGGTCTGGAGTCTGCTCCCTGACGCATCGATCAGCCTTAACATTCAGGAAAGTACTGGTTTACCGGTAGCACATCCCGATTCCTATCTGGTGCCAATGAATGGCAGCCTGACCGTCAGCACACCTGGAGTTCGCAGTAATGATGTGGGTGCCGATACGGTTGTCTTAGTTGATAACGTGTCTCATGGAGATTTATCTCTGCAAAGTGATGGGTCCTTCACTTATACACCAACAAATGGATTCAGTGGAATTGATCAGTTTACCTATTACGCGGTTGGAACTGGCGGCAACAGTGCAACAGTAACTGTAACCTTGAATATCGCGCAGATAATCAAAGTATTTTTACCGATAATAATAAAGTAGTGTATTTAGAGTTCAGAAGCCTTACAAAATGTTTCTATCTGAACTTAATTTTGTTATTATTAACAAAATTGTTTTTATGGTAAGACCATATATTTTATAATTTCTTTTTTTCCTATTTGTTTTTTCTGATTATGGGGTGGAAAAATGAAAGAGAAAATTAAAATAATATTTAATTCCAGTCGGAGTTTATTTAACTTGGGAATGGTTTTGTTGCTTTTGCTGGCTTTGATAATTCCCGGGAAGGTATCTGCGGCTGGGGAAGCTGGCTTGGCTTTATCATTTGATGGTGAAAATGATTATGTGAAACTTGGGGTCAGTGAAGACATCCTAGGTTCTAATTGGAGATCAACTAAATCGTTCAGTATGTGGATAAAGCCGCAAGGTTCAGCCAGTATCTGCATGATTGATGATGTTGCTGATTGCGAGCAGATATTTTCAAACCAACCCCACTTTTTTGGTATCTCCAGGGGTGTGATTGGCGGTCAGGATCGCCTTTGGGTGTGGAATTATGACGGTACTTATCGCAAGATACCAATTTCCTATCAGGTTGATGAGTGGGTCAATGTTACCTTTGTGCATGCCGGCGGTTTTTTAAGAGCCTATCGGAATGGAAATCTGGTTGGGCAGGTTGCCAGCGGAGATACTTTCTATAGTGAAAATGTAACAACAACCAATTTATTGCTGGGAGCGTTTGTACGGGCTGATAGAACGGCTGCTTTTGAAGGCTTGATTGATGAGGTCCGGATCTATTCGAAAGAATTACTTCCAGCCGATATCAGTGCAACTTTGAAATCGCCCTTAAATGGCGATGAGACTGGTTTGCGCGCGTATTATCAGATGTCAGACGGTTCTGGAACAACATTAACAGATGATAGCATCAACAGTTTCAATGGCACTTTAATGAATGGCTTTGAAACCATTGGGAATGGTCCAACATGGGTTAACTCAAATGCCTGGGATTATCCAGTCGCAGATGATCAGCTTATCAGCACACCGGAAGATACCCCGCTCAACATTACTTTGAGCGGCTCACCGGCGCAAGGAGGAAGCCTGATCTATCATCTGCAGGATGGGCCAACCCATGGGGCCTTGACAGGGACAATACCTGATTATATCTATACACCCCAACCTGATTACAATGGCCCGGATAGTCTCACCTTTTATGTCACTGAAGGATCGTTACAAAGCAGCCTGGCCACGATCACAATTGAAATTACTCCTGTGAATGATGCACCAATTGCTGCCCCTGATACCTATTGGCTTGACATGAACAAAACCCTGGTAGTCGATGCACCTGGAATTCTGGAAAATGATAGTGACATAGATAGTGATCAGCTTGAGGTTGGTTCATATGAATATTTAGGTGGTGGTGATTTAACAGTGCATAATGATGGTTCATTTACTTATATTCCCACTACTGGTTTTTATGGGGTCGATCAATTTAGTTATCAGGCAAGTGATGGATCTATACTCGCTGAAAGCGTTACGGTTACACTGAATGTCCGGCGAACTTTTTATTATTTATATTTACCACTCGTAAAAAAATAAGTGGATCCCCAATTTGATAGATTATTTGTTTCTTATTAATAAAACGGAGTTGCAGAGTGTTTTTAGATCGGCAATCGCCCATCTAAAAACACTCCATCGCCTATTTTTAAAATGATACGATTAATTGTTTTATTAAATTAGGCTTGTAATTTGCTTTTTGCAATAAAAATTTTTATTAGAATTTCCGCAAGAGGACTTCAACAATGTTCACGTATTATAATTCTCTACACATTGCTATCCTGGGATATTCTTTTTGACATTTTCATAACCTGCTGGATTTCGCGTAGAGAAATTGCGAAAACTAACCAAATTGGTTAATTAGGGAATGACTGTTTTCCCTTTGTTTATCACTTCCTGACAAGAAATTGATGTAATTGTTTTTATCTTCTTTGACTGGAGACTGAAAAAAATGAATGAGACTTTAAAAGTGATTGATCAACGCCGTTCGAACCGTATCTTTTCAGACCAACCTGTTGATCAGAACGTGAAAGATCAAATATTTCATGCAGCCTTTCGGGCACCCACAGCAGGTAATATGATGCTTTATTCCATTATTGAAGCAGAGGACCAGCAAATTAAGCAACGGTTGGCGGAAACCTGTGATGACCAGCCATTTATTGCCAAGGCCCCATTTGTACTGGTTTTTCTGGCTGATTATCAGCGTTGGTGGGATTATTATCATCTCTGTGGTGCTCCGGGAAGAGCTGCTGAGTTAAACCGTCTTCAGCGCCAGCCGCAGGTCGGAGATTTTATGTTAGCTTGTTGTGATGCATTGGTTTCTGCTCAAAATGCTGTTATTGCAGCAGAGTCATTAGGCGTGCAATCTTGTTATATTGGTGATATTTTAGAGAATTATGAAATACATCGCCAAATTTTTGACTTGCCCAAGTACGCCGTTCCGATTACCATGCTTTGTTTTGGCTACCCAAAAAGGAGCAGTGACAGTTACCCTCGTGTGTCGCGCTTTGAGCCGGAATACATTGCCAGTAAAAATCGCTATCACCGCTTAGATGAAAATGAATTAAATAGCATGTTTGCACCGTTTGAAGAAAAGATGAAACGCAAGGCTCTACCGGCAAATGGAGCACTAAATTTTGGCCAACATAACTATTTGCGAAAATTTATTGCTGAATTTTCTTTTGAAATGAGTCGTTCTGTGGGCGAGATGATAAAAAGTTGGCAGAGCGAATAAAAAGGTGTTTTTAGATGGCTTATACGATATAAGCCGCAATTAATATGTAATGACTCAGTGCTCCCATAATGACAAAAAGATGCCATATTTCGTGAAAACCGAATTTTCCTGGGAAAAAATCTAATTTTTTAGAAATGTAAACAATTGCACCAATTGTGTAGAATAACCCACCTGCAATCAACCAGCGAATAGCTTCCGGGGGCATACTGCGTTTGATCTCTGCAATTGCAAGAATTGAAATCCAACCCATGACCAAATAAGCACCAGCTGTTATCCAACGTGGTGCGTTCATGACGAACATTTTTACAATGATGCCGGTAAGTGCCATCGTCCACACGATTGCAAGTAAACCCCATTGCCAAAAACCGTTAAAAAAATAAATACAGATTGGGGTATAGCTTCCGGCAATCAGCAAATAGATGACGGAATGATCCAATTTTCTTAATATAACCAACTGCCTGAGATTGCCATTAACACCATGGTAAATGGCACTGGCTAAAAACAAGGAAACCAGGCTGATGCCATAAATAAGAATTGCCAATGTTAGGCGCATGGTCGCTATTTGGCGGGATAGCAGCCAAATTGTGCCTGCCAAGGCGGCCACTGCGGCAATGAAATGAGATATTGCATTGAACGGTTCTCGAAGTGCGATGGTGTTTTATCCCTTTCAGGTGGTTTTGGAATGCATAAAATAACTTTATCACTGCTGCTTTTCAAATGGGAGTCCCAAAAAAGTGCTAAAAATGGATATGACCTGGCACAAAAAAGATGCTACAATTTCATGCTTACAGACTATTATTCCCTTATTTATCTTGTTATTATTTCTCTATTCAGGTGAGGAGGTTTTAAGTGGTCAATCAACCAACATCAATGGTTTGCCCTTCCTGTGGGGCACCTTTACCGGCATACTCGAATGGAACACAGGTAGTATGTCAATATTGCAATACGGTCCTTGAACTACCTCAGGATGATACACAAATAGCTGTCGTCATTGATCGCGGTACGTTTAACGCTCCCAGGCCTCCAGCCAACAAATTGCTGGCTCGCATTATTGTTGTCTTTATGATCTTGTCTGTGGCCTCCGTAGGAGTCTTATTATTTGTGTTGGCTCCACCCGGCCAAATAAAGGCTGCTAAGGGTCCGAAGATTTACAGCATTATTGATGCACAGTTGTTACCCTCGGAATCAGCGGCTGCTTCAAATAAAATCGTGGGAGTTTCGTACAACTCGGATGAAAGCTATCGTTTATCGTTGTTGGATTTTTCGCAGAATCTACCACTGAGTTGGCAAAGCGACAAACTGGATGCTCCGGGGTACCAAGTCCAGTTCAAAGTACTTAAAGATAATATCTTTGTGGTAGCCGATACAAGCCTTTCAGCATATCGGCTATCCGATGGCCAGAAGATATGGCAGACATCCATTAGTGATCAGTTGCCAGGAAACTGCCCGCTCTGTCTTATTCTTTCTGATGATAAAGTCTTCGTCTTGACACAGCTGGGCAGTCTGCATGTGTTTGATGCGACCAGTGGAAAACAAATTTGGACTACCAACTTTGATGAGATTGATGACGCCATTTATCTGTTGAATGGTAACCCACTCATTGTTTATAGCAAAAATGGGGTGGTAGCTTTGACTCAATTCGACGCTCAAACCGGTGATGTCCTTTTAGAAGCCTCGCCAACTTGCCCCAATCAGGTATTTCCTGATGATGTTCAAGGATTTAATCTGCATGACACAATGTTAACTGACTTGGAGATGAAGAATTTCTTCATCCTGTACGGTTTTTGGAAACCAGGTTGTCTGGAAAAATGGCATGGATTCGACATGAAACAACAATGGCAGACCTTGTTACCGGAAGATCTTGTTCGTCATGAACCTGATATTTTACAAGCAGGAGCACAACTTTTTTTCTCGAATGGGGCCGGTGATCAAATTTGGCAAGTTTCTGAAGGAGATGGAGAAGCGCAACTCTTATTGCAGTCTGAAAATTACAATTTGCGACCCCTTATTCTCCAGAACGAAACACTATTGGTGGAAGCAATGCGGAAAAAAGGTACAGCCCGATATGAACTTTGGGCAATTGTTTTACCAACGGGTAAACAGATCTGGCAAGTGATTCCCAAAGCGAAAACACCCATAACAAATAACTTTTCCTCTAGCGTGAGTGCGGAAGGTATTTATCTGGTTCATGCTCTCGAGAACAACTTTATCCTGGTGCAAGCGTTTGATGACCCGGCTAGAATTTCATTTCAGCAAGTCGATTTGCAAACTGGCGTCATTTCCCAAGACAGAGAGTTGATCCTTCCGGAACAATCCATTTTTTCTTTAAGTTTGATTGACTGGCAAGAGAAAACAGTCTGGTTGAATATTGACGGTGTCATTGCAATTGATAGCGATACAGCCACTATTACGCACAAATACTAACAAGCCTGGAAAAGAAACCCAACTTATCGAAACGTGGTAGATTCCGAAAAATCCATTACCAGATAAGTATCTGATCAAAAAAAGGACCAATCAGCCGGATCATCACCCCTCCCTTTTAGATTTTGAAAAGATACTTTGCTTTTAAATTGAGTTAGAAATTCTATCAGTTATTGTAGCGATAGCTCTTATATGATTTATTTTCCGTGCGCGGGTATCTGCGCTGGTTGTTGCTGGATTGATTCTTTTTCTTCTGGACTGGGATAGCGACGGCGAGCGAATCAGTAAGCCCTTCAAAGCCTGCTAATTCCCGCTGCTCAATCGGGTGCCCAAGAACCCGTTCAATGGTACGGATGAGGGGTACATCGGCAGCAGTCGCCAGGGAAAAAGCGACGCCGCTGTGTTCCATTCGACCGGTTCTACCAATGCGGTGGGTGTATGCATCGACCGTATCCGGCATATCATAATTAATGACATGCGAAATCTTTGAAATATCAATTCCGCGTGCGGCAATATCAGTTGCGACCATGATCTGGGCTCTGCCGCTGCGAAAATTCTCCATCGCACGATCACGTTGGCCCTGAGAAAGGTTTCCTTGCAAGGAAGTGGCTGAGATCCCGGCTTTGCCCAATTGATCGGCCAGTTTTTTGGCGCGATGTTTTGTTCGGGTAAAAATTAAGACCTGAGTGAACCCGGCTTGATCCAAAATTGACAGCAGCATTTTCGTTTTCTGAGTTTGTTCACTCGGGTAAATAAAATGGCTGACGGTTTCAACCGGCTTGGACATGCCAATTTCAACACTGACCGGGTCATGTAAGAATTCTTGTGCCAACTGGCGGATTTCAGCCGGCATGGTAGCGGAGAAGAGCAAAGTCTGGCGTGTTGCAGGCGTTTGCTTGATGATGCGTTTGATCGTGGGCAGAAAACCCATATCAAACATCTGATCGGCTTCATCCAGTACCAGCATTTCAATGGCTGCCAGGTTGATAATTTTTTGATCCATTAGATCCAATAAACGACCGGGGCAAGCCACTGCAATTTCGGCACCACCGCGAATACCGCGGATTTGGCCCAACGAACTGACCCCACCGTAAATGGAAATACTACGAACACCAGTCTTACGGGCAAGTTCGCGTATGGCAGTATTGGTTTGTTCTGCCAGCTCACGCGTCGGCGAGATGATTAAAGCACGCAGTCTTCCACGTTTGCCTTGCATAAGGCGCTGTAACATGGGTAAAACGAAAGCAGCAGTCTTGCCGGTTCCGGTCTGGGCTAGGCCCAATAAGTCTTTTCCTTCCAGAATGGCTGGAATGGATTGTTGTTGGATAGCGGTCGGGTTTTGATAACCCGCGGCTTGAATTCCCGCATTAATTTGCGGATTAAAAGAAAATTTGTTAAAACTCACGAAAGGTCCTTGTTGGCCTGAGATTGAGCCAGGGAAAAGACCTTGGCTCGGCTACCGATGTATCTGGCTCATTTTTCATTACCCCAACTACAAAAGTACTGATCTAGTATACCACAGAAAAATAGATCAAATTTATCCGATTAATTCCTTCGCCCCGGTCTGATTCTTTGTAATCAATAATTTCATAAAAAGACCAGGTTTGTAAAAAAATCTAAGGGGGATAGCAGGTTCAGCTTGAGGTTGGAAAGTGAAAAACTGTGCAGAGAATGAAGTTCACCTGTAAAATGATTTATGGAACATAATGCAATCGGCGTTGCAAGAAAGGGAAGTGCTATGGATACTTATGAACTGAGCGAGTTGAAGCTGCCAAAAATGAGTGGATTGTCGTTGAAATTGTTCACTGCATTTGTGGAAAACCCGATTGGAAGGGCTCTGTCCATAAACAGTCTGCTGGAAAATGGTGGTATACCTAAACTGCGAAAGATTGATATTCAAGAAGCTCCGCAATTCCTGCCGCTGGTTACACCTCCCTCCTCGATCGATGAAGGTGAGGGATTGTTTCATGCCTCCGACGACTTCCCCGAAACTGACCGTAAAACAGCCAGAAAAATTTTCAATGCTATTAAAAGCGGCGATGTCACCGTTCCTGGTATTGCCACCAGTACGCTGACGAATATTAAAACCAGCGAATCCGGTTCACAGCCTTTGAGAGCTTTCATCGCTATTAATACGGATAATGTACTTGAACAGGCGGAACAGTCCCAAAAACGGCATCTGCAGGGCAACCCATTGAGTTTGTTGGACGGGGTTCCGATTGCAATTAAAGATGAGATTGATATGCAGCCGTATCCTACCACTGTCGGGACAGCTTTCTTAGGGAAGCAGCCTGCCTTTGAAGATTCAACTGTGGTCGCCCGTTTGAGGGCCGCGGGAGCTTTGCTGATGGGAAAGACCAACATGCATGAGATTGGCATTAACCCAAACGGCGCAAATGTCAATTTTGGGGTTGTCCGAAACCCTTACCAGTCACTCAATGATCCGGGTGGCAGTTCAAGCGGATCGGCAGCGGCTGTATCGGCCGGGTTGGTACCGATTGCCATTGGTGCAGATGGCGGCGGTTCCATTCGTATTCCAGCGGCGCTCTGCGGGATCGTGGGGTTAAAAGCGACCTATGGTCGTATCAGTGAATATGGAGCAGCACCACTTTGCTGGAGTGTGGCTCACTTGGGACCGTTGGCTGCAACTGTAGAAGATGCTGCGTTAACATATTCCATCATTGCCGGTGCAGATGAACATGACCCGAATACTCTTCTGCAACCGCCGCTCACATTGAAAGATTGGAACAAAGAAGATTTGCATGGGATCAAATTTGGCATCTATCGCAGGTGGTTTGAACATGCCAACTCTGAAATTGTGGATAAAAATCTGATAATGCTGGATCAATTGCAGCATATGGGTGCCCGTGTTCACGAGATCGAGATACCCCAATTGGATGAAATGCGGATTGCCCATGCTATGACTATTCTGGCAGAGATGGCGCTCTGTATGCGCCCGTATCGCGATCAACGTAAATTACAGGGCGGGGCTGTACGTTTGAGCCTGGTACTGGGTGAAGAACTGACTGCCAGTGACTACATTCAAGCACAACGAATGCGAGCACGGGCAATGAAGATATTTGAGGATATTTTTAAGAACGTAGATGTCATTCTGACTCCGGCCACCGCTAAAACATGTCAACCAATTCCGGTACATGGCAACGAAACTGGTTGGACAGATCTTTCCGTTGATACTGAGATGATGCGTTTTGTTTTTCCGGGAAATCTGGTTGGAATGCCGGCAATTACTTTTCCGATCGGTTATGATACAGCCGGCCTTCCAATTGGTATGCAGGCAATGGGGCGTCACTGGCAGGAAAATTTGCTCTTGAGAGTTGCATTCAATGCCGAACGGGCCTTTTCACCAAGAATGCCTGGCAGATATTACCCATTAGATATATAGGACCGCCTCAACAGCGTACTACAATTTGATTTTTATTTCAAAACGGATAGTGACTGCAAGGTAACCCATCGTGAAGTATCCTCTTTATCACGACTGAGCGACCAGGTTCGGTTTTGAAATGGGCTGCTGCCAGACCAGCGACCAGCTTGATTCTGTCGGGATTGCAGCCAGGTCAGCGCTGGTTGTATTTGAGCCTGCTGCGCATAACCGAGTTGCTTCATTACCCGTAAAACGAAAAGGATATCAGCCTGATAAAACAGAGGAAAATTTAATTTGTTCCAGATTTGATGGATTCTGCCCCCTTCAGGGAAAGGGTAGTTTGCCTCGACCAAGTTATATTTTGCAAGCAAGAAATTTGTCCCGGCCTGGATGGATTTGCGCATGGAAGCGGTATGCATATTTCCTGGAATTGCAGCCAGACCCCAGAGTGAGCGTGCGGCTCCCCAGCTGCAGGGTAGATCCGTATTGTACTTGCAGCTGCAATCCGCATTCGTCAGGCTGTATGTGACTACATCAATCAATGTTTGGGTACGGCTATCAGGAAGAAATCCTGCATAGACCGCATAACGCAAAATATTTCCAAATAGACAGGTAAAGCCGGGGTCCGCTGATTTTGAATAATGTTCCACCCGAGAGCGTGATTGAGAGAGCATGAATTCAACACCATCCTGAAAGGCAGTAGAGTTTGGATCAGCGCGTAACTCTTCCAAAAGCATCAGTGTCCAGTGCGTGCTGCGATATTTAGGGCTGTAATAGTGCTCGGGTAACTGCCAGCGACCAGATGCGACTTGTTTTTCCAGGATCGATGATGCTGGATGACTGTTTTGAATTGCTTTGTATTCATTTTTAACACCTTCATCTTCCGGTGAGATGTCAATCAGCTCTGTCAGGGTTAAGTAACGAATAGATGGGATGGAGCTTTGCAGCAACCAGTCAAGCACTTCTCTTGGAATTGACATAGGATTCCTGTCTTTCTTTATAAACAATTGTGAAATTCCCGATTGTCCGATGAGCAGCCCTTACTGGGTTCTCTTTCTGTTTTTGATTGGATTGGTGCTGGAGACGAGCGTGAAAATAACGAATGAGACTATTGTAGCGGGCAAATATGTAATCCCTGAAATTGTTGGTATCCAAAAAGATATCTCCCGTCTTCAGATCGATCAGGTTAGGCGTACCTACGGGTTCACCGGAAAGATGCTGCCGGCGGAGATTTATAAGAATTGATTCTGCTGCACCTGGGTCAGGTGAGAAGGCTAAAACGAGCGCAGAAAGACTGCTTGCGGGCGCTTGAAGGGCGATAAGCTCAGAGTTTGACCTGAAGGCAGGATTAACTCATCTGCCCGAGCAGGAAATTCTGAATTCCAACTTGTTGGATTTGATCGAGTTGTTCCTCCAACTGATCGATGTGTGCTTCCTCGTCAACCAGAATAGCATCGAATAATTCACGTGTGCCATTATCACCCAACTCCATTGACAGACGGATAGCATCGTTGTAAGTTGTGATCGCTTCTTTTTCGGATTCCCAATCATTTTTGATCTGGGTCTCTACCGCAGCCCCGATGTTGATTTTTTGCAAAACGCTCACGATGGGTTGGCCTTCCAGGAAGAGAATCCTTGCAATCAGTTTTTCGGCATGCTTCATTTCATCAATCGCTCTCTTCTCGATTATTTCGTGCAGGCGAACATAACCCCAGTTGGCGCACATCTCCGAGTGCACCATATATTGGTTCACAGCAGTCAATTCTTCCGATAACTGTTCGTTCAATACCTGAATAATTTTTGCATTACCTTTCATAACACACTCTCCTTTTCGGTTAATTGAAAATTTTCCGGGCCTTCCAATTATATTATACAGAATTTAAACGCTGGATTGGCTCTTACAGATAAATTTCCCACCAATTGATTCTGATTTTGACTGACTCTCTTAACTTTAGCACAACATTCGCAATTTTATATCTTTCTTAGCGATCCATTTCATGTTTTTGTTGGTTGATCATGGTCACTTTCTTTGAATGGCGTGTGGGAGTAGTCATGCAGCGAATGTATTCCGGTTCATTTCCGTTTACGTAGGAAAATGGCTTTCTACCTCTCTGGTTTCTAGAGGCGGGATCGACCTGGTCTCATGACATGATCTCAGGTGTCCGTTTTCAATAAAAAGATTAGTTGTAATCTAGCCTTTCCCCCGTTGATTAAATATTAACAACCGGCGGATTTGATTGTTTTGTTAATTCTGCCATCAATGCAGCCACTATCTGTGGAGAACTGGATTTCCCAATCATCTGCTTTATTATGGACGATTCCTCAGAACAATTCATCCTTTATGTTTGTAGTATATGAGTTTCTCCTATGCAGAATCATAGGAATAATGGTAATTTAATGTAGAAATCACCTTAAGAAATAGATGATTGAAACAATTACCCCGATCACTACAACTGTCCAGCGAAGCGCGAGTAGACTGATTTTTCCGGCAAATTTACCACCCAAAACTCCGCCAAGCACTGCAAAACCTGCCATGACTATGGCCGCGCTCCAATTTACATTTCCGGAGAAGATGAAGAAAATTGCCGCTGCTGTGTTAACGGTGAAAGCGATCGCCTGCTTTAATGCATTCAGTTCAGTTAAAGAATTATTTAAGATTAATCCAAGTACTGCCAGGACGATTACGCTTAAACCAGCCCCGAAATAGCCGCCATACACTGCCGCCATGGCAACCAGGAGTATTGCGAAAAAATTCAATTTGCCCCCCGAATGTTCCTGGTTTCTGCGGTTAAGCCACTTTTTCAAAGGTTCTCCAACTGCCAGTAGAATGGTAGCTAATAAAATCAGGTAGGGAACCAGTGATTGAAATAATCGTTCACCTGAATTTAGCAATAAAATTCCACCCACAATGCCACCCGCAATGGAAGCCGGTATGAGTAGCCAAAGCTGTTTCTTTTGTTTCTCAAGGTCAGCGCGTGATGCAATTGTTGCACCGAGATATCCCGGGCTGAGAGCAACTGTATTGGTTACATTTGCCATCACTGCCGGTAAACCTATCGCAGTTAAGACCGGAAAAGTGATCAGCGTGCCTCCACCGGCAACAGCGTTGACCCAACCTGCTGCTGTGGCGGCCAATGCAATCAGAATGTATTGATACCAGAGAATTTCCATGAATAATGGCTTTCGGACAAATTAATTTTGCTCAAAGCAGTATATCAGAAAATATCGCGGACATGCCCTATTATCTCTGGAGACAGGATTGCTATCCGTCACGGATCAAATCTGAATGTACTCTTTAATCAACCTGTTTTTGTATAGGCCACTGTTTCGAGTGGGTCTGTCTGGACGGAACGGGCTAATAAAATATTCTCGTACACCCTGAGAAAAACCACTCCTGCCAAAGTAATCAGGCTGCCGGTGATTTGTATGA
The DNA here is from genome assembly GCA_001899005.1 of Chloroflexi bacterium 44-23. Classification (GTDB taxonomy): domain Bacteria; phylum Chloroflexota; class Anaerolineae; order Anaerolineales; family Anaerolineaceae; genus UBA6170. The sequence goes on along the minus strand of MKUW01000028.1, from coordinate 80,013 downwards.
GAGTAAAACGCTCTCCCAATAAAATGAAAGCAGTCAGGGCAGTAAAGGCAGGTTCGAGGGTGAGGATGAGGTTGGCGACACTGGAAGGTAAAAAGCTAAGTGAGACATTATAAAATCCAAAACCGGCTACGGTTGGTATGGCCGCCAGCAAGAATAAAATACCCCACCCGGCCCAGGCAGTTTGCAACCAGAGAAAATCATTCAATTCCATTGCTTTCCCTGGGGGAAATGAACCCGGGATTAAATTGATTAAAAACAAAAAGAATGTGGCGTAAGCAAAAGTGTAAAACAGAGATGTTGCAGGATTCAGACTGCGCTCGGAAGCTGCGCGTCCCATCAGACTATAAATGGCATACAACAAACCAGCCAATATTCCGGCAAAGATTCCTGTCATATTAATTTGCCAGGCGGCTGAAGAATAAGCTCCGGATACAATCACACATCCACCTAGGCTTAAGACGATGGCAACAATCTTTGACCAATGTATTTGTTCTTTAAGGAACCACCATCCTAAGAGCGCTGTGAACGCGGTCGAGCAATACACCAAAACTGTCGCCAAGGCAGCGCCATTCAATGAAACCGAAAGAGTCCAGAGGGAGTTAAAAATAGCCAGCACAAAACCAAAAGCGATCAGAAAAAAAACATCAATTTTCTTAATTCGTAGAAGCTTGCGCTGAAAAATGAAAAGAATTGGGAAAAGAGCAATAGTTACAAACACATCCCGCCAGAAAGCCAGCACAAGCGCAGGAATCTGATAGGTTTCGGTCAGGTAACGGATAAAAATTGCTGTTGTTGATAAAAAGAATGCACTGATTATTGCGAAGGTATAACCGCGGCTGAGGTGAGATTTTCGTTGAATTTTTAATCGCATCCCCAAATTGTAGTAGAAATTTTGAATCCGTGGTGATCAATATTGAGAAAAGTTAAAGATGACGAATGAAGAATATTATACTGTCTACATTGCAACTTTTACTCTGCTTCCTCGTAAGCCATGCGCATCCAATCAATCAGTTGTGCGTCAATATCTGAATCAGAATTGACCACCACAATGTAATTGCACATGTTGCCTTTTGGCTGAGGTTTGAGGCGCTCATCTTCAATTGTCTGCTTTAGATTGAGTCCGACTTCAAAGCGGTTATTAGTAGCGGGGCCGATTAAAACGAACTGTCGTCTGCGGCGCAAGCTGACATTATTTTTTTTGGGAGAGATTGTGAAATCGCCAAATGTATCCATTTGTTGCATTAAGCGTGTATGCAAATCGAAGAATTTTTCTTTGGGGCCTGTGTATATTTTCGCAATCAATTGATCAACGTCGAGTTTTTGTGGGTCAGCAAAAGAAGGGTCATCGGGATTAAGGACATAGCTTGCAATCACATTGGCGTCGCCATAACCGAGGTCAAATTTTTCTGACATAAATTTCCTTATTTGGCCATGTTTTTGTAAGCCGCTTTGTTCTGCTAGTTTCTTAAGTTCAGGCAGGTTCTTACTTGTTTTCTTTTGAATATTTTCCAACTGTGTTTGGGTTGCTTTTTGAACAGAATCCATTTATTCCTTCTCAGATTGCGACAAGTTAGTCACTTTTTTTGTTTGAAAAGTATACGGAGGATTGTTACCATTTTCAATTTGATGTAAACTGCTGTTACGGGTACAAAAAAAATTATGAATTATCTTAATCTGCAAAAGGCTCAAACTTTTGCAACTTTTCAGGTTCAATTTTTTGTAAACGCTCGCTGTTCGGGCTGAGCAAATAGGTTTTCCCATTGCGGTGCAGAATCGGGATTCTACGTTTTTTGGAAAGAAAATATGCACGCATGTTTTCCGAAAGATATGCATAGCTTTCCATCTCTTCTGGCCATTGATCAAAAAGCTGGTCATAAAAGCTGAGGAATTGCAGTTTGAAAACTGGCAGCACCAAATGCAGATTACTGATCACCCAGCAAGACGGTTCAAACTCCCAGAAATATGTCAACCCAAGAGTGCGCGAATCGCGGGTGATATAAGGGAAAAAGGGAAATTGCCGGCAGCTTATTGAGCGATATTCCCGCTGACAATCCGCTGACCCCTGACAGGCGATCAATACCTGATAATCACTTATTTCAGCTGAAAATTCTTGTTGACAATCGCTCTCCTGCCAGAGATGCCAGTGGTCGGTATTCGTTTGCAGATATTGCCACTCTTGATCATAAGCACAAGGAATGGCTTCACAAATATCACAGCAGACCGGCAGCCCTCTGGTACTAAAAGGAGCACATTTTTGCCCACAATCAACTTCAGTGACCGGGTTATTAAAAGTTGTGTAGAGTCTGTGGAAATCCAGGGCGGGTCGGAACATATTTACTACTTGATTGCAGAAGGTATTAGCAACTTTTTGCTGATATCGGTGACATTGTGAAAAACTTCTTGAGGAAAATGGGCGAGAAGTTTTTCGATGTTGGTGTAGCCCCAGGATACTGCTCCAAATGGGATTTTGGCTTTTCTGGCTGCCTGAATGTCACGAATTTCGTCGCCAATACAAATTGCCTGATTGGCATTTACTTGACTGGCTTTCAAAACTTTTTCAAATTTTGCCTGTTTTGAAAACATGGAAACACCGCATTCCACGAATGAGAAATAAGAGGCGATTTCATCTCCCAATACTTTTTGGATGTTATCACCGCCATTGGAACTAACCAACCCTAATTGGATGCTGTGCTCAAATAATTCTTTTAGGACAGCAGCCATTCCGTCAAAAAGAGATATTTTATGAATATTTCGATGCATTTCTTTGTGCAGTTCACGCCCAACCTCAGGTATCCGCCAAAGCGGAAACTTATATTTTTTTATTACTTGCAATATCCCTATTTCGCGAAGGTCCTGCCATTGTTGCGAAGTAATAGGCTCATAATTGAAGTCCTGAGTAAGTTTTTTTGCGATTTGCATTGTGATTGAAAATGTATCTGCGATTGTTCCATCGAAATCGAAAATGGCCAGGTTGTACTTAGGTAATATTTCCACAGCAGCGATGCGCCTTTCTAAATCTGCTTATTTTAGAGTTGCCTGATAATGGTCTGGTTGTGAGTGCCATCGTCAATCATTTATTTGTAATTGAGTCACTTTGCCATGCGGTGTAAAAAATACAACGATTAAACTGATTATCGAAACCACCAATGTGATGCTAAACATATTGGCAATCGCTGTTCCCAAGGCCATTCGCAGCGATTGGTCGATGATAATTTCAGCTCCGGGAATTGGATTGATCAGGTTGTTTAACGAAATTTTTGCTGGATCCATGCCGTTTTGGAACAAAAGACTGGCAAGCCGATTGCTGAGAAAAACACCCAGGACGCTCACGCCGATTGTTCCCCCAATGTTGCGGCTGAATTGCACGGTCGATGTAGCTACACCCAGATCACGACGGGCCACTGCGGTTTGAATGGCAACCAGAAATACCGGGATGGATAATCCCATCCCAATTCCCATCAGGGATGTGTAAACCATAATCAAAAACTGACTGGTTTCGGGAGTAATGGTTGTCATGAAGAAGCTGCCAATGACCAGCATTACCATTCCTGCCAGCGCTACTGTTCGAAAACTTATTTTCAAGATTATGCGACTGCCATAAACACTGGCAATAGTCCATGATAATGACATTGGTGTAAGTGTAATGCCGGCCATTGTAGCAGTAGTACCCAAAACTGCCTGAACAAATAATGGGATATAGGCAAGGCTGCCAAACATTGCCCATCCAGCGAAAATGCCATGTAAATTGGCGACTACAAACAATCGATCTTTAAAGAGGTGTAAAGGCAGAATGGGATCTACCGCGCGCCACTCAACGAAATAGAGTAGAAAAAATAAGACGACGGCCAGACCAAGAAAGAATATTGCGATGCTTTTACCCAATTCGTTCAACCCCAATAGCAGGCTTAATACCCCGAAAGTAAGCAGTATGGCGCCAGCAATATCCAGTTTCTTGCGGATGTGGACTGTGGCTTTATCCACTTTCCAGGCTGCCAAAACCAGAATCAAAGCCAGTGAACCAGGGATTAAATTAATATAAAAAACCCAATGCCATGAAATTTGATCAACCAAAAATCCGCCGATCAAAGGGCCAATCACAGAAGATACGCCCCAAACTCCGGAAAATAAACCTTGCATATGCGCACGTTTTTCAACGCTGAATAATTCACCGATGATAATTAGTGCCATCGGTAAAACTCCGCCAGCGCCCAGACCCTGAATTGCGCGAAACAGGATTAGCTGATTCATGGAATTGGCCAGGCCGCATAAAACTGACCCGACTAGGAAAAGACTCATTGCGGCGGCATACACCCGTTTACGGCCATACACATCCGATAGTTTTCCATAGAGTGGAACGGTTGTTGTGGAAGCAAGCATGTAAATGGCAAAGACCCAGCTATAGATCGAGAATCCGCCTAATTGAGCGACAATTGAAGGCATGGCGGTCGCAACCACAGTACCTTCCATGGATGCCAAAAAAAGACTGAGGAGTACGCCGATCGTGACAATTTGCAAACGTTTTGGTGACAAAGAATTTTCTATCCTGACTTTGAAGATGGGAGTCCTGCTGGGAGGTTTTTTTGCTTCAAAAGATTATAGCTGAAAAAGGCAATACAAAGCGCTTATTGAATACTTTATGAAAACTCTGCGGTTGTTATTTTAAACCACAGTATAAGGTTTCTGTAGTATAGTAGCGGACGGAACAGGAAATTGCATATATGGCATTATTCAGTTTGAAAGACATTGATCTTGGATTTGGCGGCCCGTTGATTCTGGAGCAGGTTAATCTGCAAATAGAGCAAGGTGAGCGGATTGGTCTTTTGGGAAGAAATGGCGAAGGTAAATCAACACTGCTAAAGCTGATTCATGGCAGCCTGCAACCAGATAGCGGTCAAATCGCGCGGCTGGCAGGTTTAAAAAGTGCTTATTTACCTCAGGATGTGCCTCAGAATCTGGCTGATTCGGTTTACACAGTGGTTAAGAATGGGCTTATTGCTGCCAGGGGAGAATCTATCGAAGATTGGCAACAAGAACTGCGCGTGGATCAGGTGATCGCTCGTATGCAGCTTGACGCGCAGGCGGATTATGATCAGCTTTCGGCTGGCATGAAACGGCGGGTTCTCTTAGCGAGAAGTCTTGTAAACGAGCCACAAACGCTCTTACTTGATGAGCCAACCAACCACCTCGATATCTTTGCGATTCGTTGGTTGGAGGAGTTTCTTCTGCGTTGGCAGGGAACATTACTTTTTGTGACCCATGACAGAATGTTTTTGCAGAATGTCAGCACACGAATTATTGAATTAGACAGGGGTCGCCTGTTTGATTGGAATTGTGACTACCGTACCTTTCAGGAAAGAAAACAAGCATTGCTGATGGCTGAGGATGCACAGGCAGCTTTGTTTGATCGTAAATTAGCTCAGGAAGAACACTGGATCCGCCAGGGAATCGAAGCACGGCGAACGCGAAACGAAGGCCGGGTTCGTGCTTTGCTGAGGTTGCGGTCATTGCGGGCTGAACGGCGTGAGCAACCAAGGAAAATACAATTACAAGTTCAAGCAGAACGCCGCACAGGTATGCTGGTTATTGAAGTCAAACATATACATTTTTGCTGGGGAGAACAAGTAATTGTTAATGATTTATCAACAATCATCTGCCGTGGAGACAAAATCGGAATCATTGGCTCGAATGGGTCCGGCAAAACCACCCTTCTGCGCCTTTTATTGGGACAAATACAACCCAAAAAAGGCCAGGTCACCCTGGGCACGAATCTTGATATAGCCTATTTCGATCAATTACGCAGCCAGTTAGATGAAGGAAAATCAGTTCTTGAGAATGTTGCTGAAGGTTGCGATGTCATCAATATCAATGGGCACAATCGTAATATATACAGCTATCTGGAGGATTTTCTATTTTCAAAAGAACGTGTCAACGCTCCTATTCACATGCTTTCTGGCGGAGAAAGAAACCGCTTGTTGCTGGCCAAGATTTTTGCTCAACCAGCCAATCTGATTGTGATGGATGAGCCAACCAATGATCTTGATATCGATAGTATGGAAGTGCTGGAGGATTTACTGCTTGATTTTAAAGGCACATTGATCCTGGTAAGCCATGACCGTGAATTTTTAAATAATCTTGTTACCAGCACAATTGTGCTGGCAGGCGAGGGCGAGGTGACTGAGTTTGTCGGTGGATATGATGATTGGCAGCAACAAACCAACAAGATTGAAGAAGAAAAGGCAGAGGCGGAGAAGTCGAAATTAGAAAGGGAAAGTTCAGAAAAAACACTTTCACAAGGCAACGCAGGGCTTCGTAAACCCACATATAGGGAAAAGCGAGAACTTGAATCTTTGCAGAAAGAATTGAAAGAATTGCCAGCCAGGATTGAATCGCTTGAAGCTGCTCAGCACAAATTAAGCCTTGAAATGTCAGATTCATCCTTTTATCAACAATCAGGTGAAAGCATTAGCGCAGCAAGGTCTTTGTTGCTGGATATTGAAAAACAATTGGAAAATGCTTATTTACGCTGGGAGGAATTGGAAAGCCAATTTGGGGAAAAATAACGAAGTGGTCAGTTCGCAATCAACTTTTCTCTAAACCTTTTTTCAACCTTTTAAATTTCATTTCGCGATTTCCATGTTGTGGTTAAAACGCATTTCTCATACTATAATGACATCTAAGTGAGAAAATAAATGGAAATCAACGAGAAAATGGCATTTGTACCCAATATGCTGTCTGGGTAGGAGCCGCGAGGGTTTTGATTTAAATGAATTTTGGAAACATTCAGAGCGGATCAAATCAAAAAACGGCGGTGGCAGCCATATGAAAATTCTGTTAATCAATCAGGCATTTGTTTCACCTGATGAACCAGGCCACACCCGCCATTATGAGCTGGCCCGCTTTCTGAAAAGTCGAGGCCATCAACTGGTTATTATCGCCAGTGATCTGAATTATCAAACCGGCCAGAAGATTGTTAAACATCGTGGTTTGAAGGTTGAACAGGACATAGATGGGATCACGGTCATTCGCACCTACATACTACCGGCATTGCATCGTAGTTATTTCTGGCGCATTATCTCTTTCTTCAGTTTTATGGTCAGTTCAATTTGGGTAGCATTAGGTGTCAAGGATATCGATTTGGTGATGGGTACTACCCCGCCTATTTTTCAAGCTTTCTCTGCCTGGTTTATTTCATTTCTGAGAAGGAAACCATTTTTATTGGAAGTGCGTGACCTCTGGCCGGAGTTTATTGTTGCCATGGGTGTTTTTAATAACCCAATTCTGATCAAGATGGCACGCTGGCTAGAAAAATTTCTGTATTCAAAGTCAACCCATATTCTGGTCAATTCCCCGGCTTATGCTGCTTATATTGAAAACAAGGCAATCGACCCCGCTAAAATCACCTTCATTCCGTATGGCACTGATGTGGAGATGTTTCATCCCCTGGTAAATGGTTCCACCATTCGATTATCTTTAAATTTAGATGGTAAGTTTGTTGTCTTGTATGCCGGTGCATTAGGCCAGGCAAATGACATCACTACTATTTTAAGAGCGGCTGACCGACTGCGGAATGAAAACGAAATTATCTTCGTTTTGTTCGGCGATGGAAAAGAAAGGCTCAATTTGGCGCGAGAAAAAGATCGTCTGCAATTAAAAAATGTTGTCTTCGCTGGTATTGCGCCTAAAAAGGAGATGCCACAGGTGATGGCTGCTGCCGATGTATGCCTGGCGATTCTGCAGAATGTCCCTATGTTTCGGACCACGTACCCAAATAAAGTATTTGATTATATGTCCGCGGGGAAAGCCACAGTTCTGGCAATCGACGGTGTTATTCGCACAGTAATCGAAGAGGCACACGCAGGTATTTTTGTTACACCAGGTAATGATGAAGAATTGGCTAAAACAGTGCTTGATTTATCGCGGGATCCCACCAGGCTTAAAGAGATGGGACATAATGCCCGCCAATATTTAGTAAAACACCTTGACCGCCGCGACAAACTGGCAGATACCCTTGTGCTTTTCGAAAAATTGGTGAGAAGTTGAAATTATTTGTTACCGGAGCGACCGGGTTTACAGGTTCGTATACAATTCCGCAGCTGATTAATGCTGGCCATGCGCTCAAGTGTCTTTATCGGAAAGAGAGTGATCGTTCGTTATTAGGTGATTTCGAGCTGGAATGGGTACTGGGAGATTTGGCGGATAGAGAAATGTTGTCAGAGGCAATGCAAGGGTGCGATGGCCTTGTGAATATGGCATCTTTAGGCTTTGGGCATGCTGCCAATATCATAAGAGCAGCACAAGAAGCAACTTTAAAACGTGCAATTTTTATCAGTACGACCGCAATTTTCACCAGTTTGAATGCCAAAAGCAAGAGCACCCGAATTGAGGCTGAAGGATTGATAAATGCCAGTGGTCTTAATTTCACCATTTTACGTCCAACAATGATCTATGGCAGTCAGCGGGACCGTAATATTAGCCGCTTAATACAAATGATTCAAAAATGGCCTTTGATTCCAGTTCTTGGCAACGGCAATTTCCTTCAACAGCCTGTATATGTCGATGATGTAGCAACTGCCATTAAAGACGTTCTTGGCTGCGAGTTAACATTTGGGAAAAGCTATAATATCGCGGGACTCGAGCCTTTAACTTATAATCAAATGATCGATCATATTGCACGTCTGCTTGGAAAGCGAATACGAAAAATCCATTTTCCTGCGGGAGCAACGGTCAGGCTGCTCTCTTTGATGGAGAAAACTGGCCTTCGTCTGCCGATTAAAGCTGAACAAGTGTTAAGATTAAATGAAAATAAAGATTTTGATATTCAAAATGCCCAGCAGGATTTCCATTATCAAGCACACAGTTTTATAGATGGAATTGCCCTGGAATTGCAGCAAATGAGATTAAAGATTTGATGATAATCCCATTGGTTTTCTTACTGCTGACTACTGTTTCCTTCCTTCTGGTTCGCTGGCTCATATTTTGGTTGCAGCGCAGTCAAATATTCGATGTTCCCAATGATCGCAGTTCACATTCTGTGCCCACACCGCGCGGTGGTGGCCTGGCGATTGTCGTGTTGACTTTACTGGTCGTCCTGGTATATGCCTTTATCAATAAAAACTGGTTGCAATGTTCTGTTTTCATTATGATGGGTGGTATCGTTGCCTGGTTAGGCTGGCAGGACGATGTGCATTCACTCTCTCCGAAAATCCGCTTTCTGGTGCAGATTATCATCGCCATTCTAACGATCATATTTTTTGATTATTTTCATTTTTTAACAATTCCTTTGATTGGCGAAGTGAAAGTTGGATGGGTCGGGATACCGTTAACAATTTTTTGGATTGTCGGTTTGACCAACGCCTATAACTTTATGGATGGAATGGATGGATTTGCCGGCGGCCAGGCACTACTGATTGCTGCCGGTTGGATATGGATATCCAGCAACGGCGGAGCGCTTCCCAATCAACTGGCGTTTTGGATTGGAATTGCAATTGCAGCATCCACGCTTGGCTTTCTGCCGCACAACTGGTCGCCTGCATCGATTTTCATGGGCGATGTCGGCAGTACCTTTTTAGGATACAGTTTTGCGGTTTTACCGCTGCTTTCTTTGCCAGACGGCGGAGTTCCTGTTCTGGTGGGGGTGGTCTTGTTATGGGCGATTATTCTGGATACTGGAGTGACTTTCGCACGCCGGGCACTCAAGCATGAAAACGTATTGGCAGCCCATCGTTCCCATCTTTATCAACGCTGGCTGATTGGTGGTGTAAAATCTGTGCATGTTAATCTCATTTATTATGGTTTTGTTCTGCTGGCTGTAATCTTGTTATGGGGTTGGTTTCAAAAATTAACCATATTCCCGGCTTTAATTGTTATTGGTTTGCCATTGTTGTGGATTGGGTTGCTATTGCTGACTGGAAAATGGGAACATGGGCACAAAGATTAAACGGCTGCAAGAGCTCTATCAGGTATTCGGCGCAAATTGGATGTGGTTCAGAGTTAAATATTGGTTAAGAATACGCAGTGGCTTGATTCGTATTCAAGTTCCGGCATATAGCTGGAAACGTTATTCATTGGCCGATTGCCTGGTTGAAGGTGTGCCTGATGACAGTTTGTCTTATTGCCAATGGCGAAAGGAAAACCTGCCACCTTTTTTCTTTCAGACAGCGCCTGCATATCCGGATGACTGTAGATTTGATCTGGCGCAGATTGAGGAAGAAGCACGGCAATTGTTGGCAGGGAAATTGCGCTTTTTTAATCATGCATATCATCAAGTCGGTTTTCCTCCTGATTGGCTGAGAGACCCTATTAGCGGGCTAAAATATGCAAATAAAGTACATTGGTCCCAGATTCCTGATTATGGAACCTCGGATATTAAGTTTGTTTGGGAAGCAAGTCGTTTTTCCTTCGTATATACCCTGGTAAGGGCGTATGCCATTCATCATAACGAAGATTATGCGCAAGCCTTCTGGACTTCGCTTGAGGACTGGATGGATAAGAATCCACCAGGTTTTGGGCCAAACTGGAAAGATGGACAGGAAGCTGCACTGCGTTTATTGGCAGCCTGTTTTGGATACTATGCCTTTATTAATGCAGATGTGACTACTCCCGAGCAGATCAGCCGTTTTACTTTGTTTGTTGCTGCCCATGCTCGCCGTATCAAACAGAATATTGATTTTGCGATTTCAACTCACAGCAATCACACCATTAGCGAAGGTTTTGGTTTATGGTTAGCGGGCAGCCTTTTTCCTGAAATAAGAGAATCAAAGAAATATGAACAAATTGGCAGGGCAATTCTTGAACAGGAAGCACAGGCCCAATTCCTGGCAGACGGCCAATACAGGATGTATTCGATTAATTACCAGCGCTTTGCCATGCAGTTGTATTTCCTGGCAATACAACTCGCTGAGATTCAAAACAAACCATTTTCACTGGATCTTATCTCGTCGATTGAACGTGCGGTCGGTTTTGTTGTTGCGATTACTGACCCAATCAACGGCAAAGCACCGCAAATTGGTTCCAATGATGGCGCTTTGATTTTATCGACGAACCAGGCGTCTTTTGAGGATTACCGGCCCTTGATTCAAACTGGCTATTATTTGCTTAAAAAACGGCGTTATTTTTCAAGCGGAGCATGGGATGAGGATTTATTCTGGCTTTTCGGAGAAAATGCCTTGCATGCTCCCGGGTTGAAAGCGCTTCCTCCCTTGACCGATACATTCGCAGATGGTGGTTTGTATGTATTCGAGAATCAACACAGTAAGGCCTTCTTGCGCTGTGCTCGATATCTTTCACGGCCGTCACATGCGGATCAATTGCATTTCGATTTGTGGTGGCACGATAAAAACGTCTTGATTGATGCCGGCACCTACCTTTACAATGGAGGTGGAATTTGGAATAACGGACTGGCACATACTGAAGTGCACAATACGGTTACGGTAGATCGGCAGGATCAGATGAGGCAAGCCAGCCGAATCACCTGGGTTGGCTGGTCGCAGGGCAGGTTACAAGAAAATTTTATTCGTGATGGGTTACGTATCTCCAGGTTTGAACTTTCAGCGTTTCACATGCTGGATGATGCACCCATACACCAACGAAGTATTGTAGAAATCCCGGGCGACCGCTGGTTGATCCTGGACAGGTTATTGGCTCGCAAATCTCACCATTATCGCCTGCATTGGTTACTGGCTGATTGTTCATACCGGCAAATGGAAGATTGTAGTGGGCTTCAATTTGATTGTGGTCCTCACCGTCTGCAATTGTTATGTGGATCCTCATCGTCACAGGTACTATTCTCAATAGTCAGAGCTGATCCACAATCAACCCGTGGATGGCGCTCGCAATATTATGGCGACAAAGAAGCCGCGCTCTCAATTGCGCTCGAATCTAATAGCGAAAATATCCGATTTTGGACTTACATTGGCCAGAATGAGGATCAAGTTTCGGCGGGAGGTGAAGAATTGATCGTTAAATTTGGATTACAATCTTTCAAAATTAATATGCATGTCTGAAAAAGTCTTACTTAAGCGCGGCCGGTTTCAATCTCTTCTAATTCCAGCTTTTTCGTTTCTGAAGGATTGAAAAGCATTACAATCGCAATAGGGATAAGAATTACCACCCCGCCAACGACCCAGAACCATTCCATTGTGGGGAAGAGGCTAAGCAGAAATCCAGTTAACAAAGGGCCGATTACATAGGATACACGTGCGATAGTGGTTGTCCAGCCCATACAGGCTCCCCGGCGTTCCGTTGGGAAAACCTCCGGTACATAAACTACGATCCAGGTATAGGTAAATGAAGTAAAGAATCCGGTTAATGCCGCCGCGACGGGCAGTAAGAAGCCCTGGCCGAAGCCCATCAAAACCAGAACCAACGCCAGACCAATACAGCCAAGAATCAGCGCCGGTTTTCGCCCGATCTTATCCATGATCCAACCGCTCAGGTAACCACCGATCATTGCCAATAGTAAAGAAGCCAACAAAACAAGTGACCATTGGGAGAGCGAAAAACCCCTGATCGTCATAAAATAATAACCCGCCCAAAAGTAGAAGAACTGATACACCAACCAGGCTAACCAAATGGAGGATGAAATGGCAATATAGCGAATATCTTGCCGATTTATCACACCAATCCCGAACATATGTGTTTTTCGGATTCCTTCCTGGCGTTCTTTTCGAATAATCTCAAAGCGGCTGGTTTCTTTCATGAAAATCCACATTACCAGCAGAGGAATCATGAAGATAAACATAATGCCGTACATCCACTTCCAGCTCAACCCCAGGGTGTTAATGATTAAAGGTGGAAAAAGAGCCTGTAAAGGGATCAAGCCAATGATGTACACAACCGCAATATACTTTCCTCGTTTTAAAGCCGGAGATTCTTCACTAACCGGGATTGTCCACATATTGGAGACTGTTGCAAAGATTGCCAGTGTGTAAAAAACCATGAACAAGTTCAAGTTGGGGGTAAAGTATAAGATTCCAAAGGAGGCTGCCCCCATAATTACAATTAATATTAAAATTGAATAACGCCGGCCAATGATGTCATTCAATCCATTTAAGAGAAAGATGAGAAAGGTAAACGAAAGAAAAACTGCTTCAAGATAGGAGAATCGGGAAGCATCGATCGCATATTCTTCTAGAATATATGGAAGTGCCGTTGTTTTAATCGTTGAAAGGTATTGATCCATTACGGCTACCATGCCCATAAAAATGATCATATAAATCATATAGTTGCGGCTGCGGGCTTTAATTTTGATATTACTTTTGACGTTTTGTAAGACAGCACCCAAGGTTCACTCTCCTTATAGTGGATTTTTCCAAAATGTTTTTGTGATTATGGAAGACATTTGGGAAATTGATTGAAAAGAAAAAGTGAAAATTTACCTATAAATATATACCATAAAAAAACGGAAAAGTTACGGTTTTTCAAAAAAGTTCAGTAAAATTTCAAAAATCAGGGGCAACGTGTTATTTGGTGGGCGATCTCCCGCCTAATAAAACGCCCCAAGCCATTTTATTGAAAAGATGCGAAGTTTATGCTTTAAGTGAATTGTCTCCAGGGTTCAGGGGGGGAATATTTTCAATTAATCACTATACTTAAATTATTATTTAAGATTTGGTTCGCTTGTAATCAATGACATTATTAATCATGTTTACATACATGAAGGAGGAAATCGTGGAATCCGAAGGGAACAAAGAGCAATCAGAAGCAGGCTTAAAGAATATTCAAGAGACGATAGTAGTCACACATCATACAATGCAGGTCGGGGAAAACATATTGGAATACAGTGCACATACCGGCACAATTATTATAAAAGAAGAAGATATCGAATCAGGAGAGAAACAAAAAGCAGCACTCTTTTACATCGCCTATATCCTGGATCAGCCTGAATTATCTGAAAAGCAAAGAAACCGCCCGGTAACTTTCTCATTCAATGGCGGGCCGGGTTCATCATCAGTCTGGATGCACCTTGGTTTGCTCGGACCACGCAGGGTTGTATTGGCTGAGGATGGCATGCCCCTTCCGCCACCGTATCAATTAATTGAAAATGAATTCAGTCTTTTGACTCATAGTGACCTGGTCTTTATTGATCCGGTAAGCACCGGCTATAGCCGGGCCGTACCCAAAGAAAAGCCTGAACAATTTCACAATGTTAAAAAAGATATTGAATCGGTAGGAGAGTTTATTCGTGTTTGGCTAACCCGTAATAAAAGGTGGAATTCAGCAAAATACCTTATTGGAGAAAGTTATGGCACTACCCGGGCCGCCGGGCTGGCCGAGTATTTGCAGATGGAATACGGTATGTACCTAAATGGGATCATGTTGATTTCATCCATTTTGAATTTCATAACAGCTGAATTTAATCCAGGTAATGACCTGCCCCACATTCTGTTTCTACCGAGCTTTACCGCCACTGCCTGGTACCACAAGAAACTAAAACCCATCCTACAAAAAGATCTTATCTCAACAATTAAACAGGCCAGAGAATTTGCACAAGAGGAATACTGCCTGGCATTAATGCAAGGCGACCAGCTTCCTACAGTTGATCGCAATCGAATTGCCGCCAAACTGGCTGAATTTTGTGGATTATCAACTGATTATGTGGAACGCAGCAACTTGCGCATTAACATTCATCGCTTTGTAAAGGAACTTCTGAGAGAAGAAGGAAAGACAGTGGGGCGTCTTGACAGTCGCTATCTTGGCAATGATCGCGATTCCGTTGGTGAATATAACGAAATTGACCCCTCCTATGCAGCTATTCTTGGGCCATTTTCAGCCACTATGAATGATTATGTCCGTCGGAATCTAAATTACGAAGTCGATACCCGCTATGAAATATTGACCAGTTTGTACGAGTCTTGGAAATATGACATCTTTGAAAACCAATATGTCAACACAGCCGAGAACTTGCGCAAAGCTTTTCAGGCAAACCCGGCTTTAAGAGTGATTGTTTGTAATGGATATTTTGATCTGGCCACGCCATTTTTTGCCACCGAATACACATTCAATCATCTCGATATCCCTGCGGAGCAGAAATCACAAGTTGAAATGAAGTATTATCCTTCCGGACATATGATGTATGTTCAACTAGAATCATTGAAACAAGTTGCTGATGACTTGCGGACTTTCATCGGAAAAGACGATGGCCAGGAATAATTGATTCCTGGTTTGTAAATCTGCAATGAATGGTTGAACGATTTGGCTGTCGGATTTAAGTGCACTCGGCAAGGAGTTTTCGTTTAAGTTGGTTTTGAATGCAAAATTCCTTTAAATGAATCCAGCATCGATAAATAGATCGGGGGGTTAAGAAATTTTCTATCATACCTGGATTTAAATATCCAGCGCATTACAAGATTGTGACAAACATCACTAGTGAAATTAAGCACAATAAGGTAATATAACTTTATATGACAAGTTATAACAAAAGAGACAATGTGAGATCAATGCAAAATTTCCTAACAAGCAAACAAGTTCAAGATTTATTCAAAATCGACCGGATTACTGTTTACCGGATGGTCCAGGATGGCCGCTTAAAAGGGATAAAAATCGGTAACCAATGGCGTTTTACAGAAAGTGAAATCGAGCGATTGCTAAGCGGTGTTTCTCTTCCTGAAGAAGTCGAATCCGAATCGGTTTTTCCGACACATTGTGTCCAAACCATTCAAAATTTGTATTCATCTGTAACGCATTTCAACGCTTTTGTGATTGATCAAAATGGTGAATTGGTCACCAGGAAAAGCCGTGATGCAGCTTTCTGCAAATTGATCCAGCTATCTTCAAGTGGAAAATCAGCTTGCAGCGAATCTTGGAAAGATTTTATTGAGAGTTCAAAAGCTGGTAAAACGAATTTCGTCTGCCGTGCCGGGTTGAGTTATGTCGGTGCACCAATCTTTTCACAGAAGCGCATGCAGGGCTTGTTTATATCAGGTCCATTCTTCTTTGAGAGTCCGCTTCCCGAAGAACTTGAAAAGCAAAGCCAAATTCTGGCAGAGGCTCATCATTTGGATCAAAGTGAGTTACAGATAGCTTTGCAGCAAGTTCCTGTTCTGAGCAAGGAGCAAAGGGAAAATCTGAGCGATCAACCTAGCGCTGCAGCGCAGGCAATTGAAAGCATTCTTACCGAACGCAGCGTTTTTATGGACCGCTTACAACAAATTGCAAGTTTAACCCAAAATATTTAGGGAGAAAGTTAATGAAAAAAATTGTTATCTTAGGTGCCGGAACTGCAGGTACAATGGTTGCTAACCACCTCAATAAAGTGATGGATCGCAGCCAATGGAATATCACTATCGTGGATCAGGATCCTATCCATTATTATCAGGCGGGTTACGTATTTGTTCCATTTGGGCTGGCCAACGAAAAGAGGCTGGTTAAACCGAAAAGCAAATATATTCCCGATTCTGTAAAAATGGTTCAAGCGAGCATTGAATTAATCGATGCTCCCAACAATCAAGTTCAATTAGCCAATAATTCGGTACTCGATTACGATTATTTGATTATCTGTACGGGAACAGACATCTATCCGGAAGAGACACCAGGGTTGGCGGAACACGAATGGGGAAAGAGCATTCACTCATTTTACACATTGCAGACCTCAGTGGACTTGCGAAGGGCGATTAGGGACTTTCAAGGTGGCAGAATTGTTGTCAATGTTGTCGAGAACCCGATCAAATGCCCGGTGGCCCCGATGGAATTTTTGATGCTGGCTGATGCCTATTTTACCAAACAGGGCATACGCGATCGAGTTGAGTTGATCTACGCAACACCGCTATCAGGAGCGTTTACCAAACCAATTGCCTCGAAAAGAATCGGAGACTTGTTGGAAAAGAAGAACATTATTGTTGAGCCTGATTTCTACATTGAACGGGCCGATCCGGATGCGAAAAAAATTATTTCCTATGATGAGCGTGAAATAAACTATGACTTATTAGTCAGTATCCCACTGAATAAAGGCGCGGATGTGATTGGAAAATCTGGCCTGGGCGATGATCTAAACTATTCACCGGTTAATCCGCATACTTTTCTTTCCGATAAATTTCAGAATATCTTTGTGCTTGGAGATGCATCTAATGCGCCTACCTCAAAGGCCGGTTCGGTTGCACATTACGCTGTCGACCTCTTCAGCGAAAATTTTAAACATTACACTGAAGGGAAGAATCTGACAGAAACATTTGATGGCCATGCCAACTGCTTCATTGAATCAGGTTATGGAAAAGGCGTGCTGCTCGACTTCAATTATGAACAAGAACCCTTACCGGGGCGTTTCCCAATCCCAGTCATTGGCCCTTTTTCACTTCTACAGGAATCCTTCCTCAATCACTGGGGCAAGTTAAGTTTTGAATGGATGTATTGGAACATCCTGATGCGCGGATTCAAAATTCCATTATCTCCCACTTTAAGCATGGCGGGAAAGTGGACTGAATAACCAAAAGTATTAAAAGAAATAGGTAATTCAAACACAAATTTGTGTATTAAAAAGAAAGACGGAGATTAAAAAATGACTACTCGTGCAATTGCAGGAAAAATAGTTGAAGTCAATGAAGAAGGTTTCTTAACCGATGCTTCACAATGGACAAAAGAGATAGCTGTAGAACTGGCCAAAGAAGAAGGTATTGATTTGTTGACTGATGGTCATTGGAAAGTAATTGATTTTGCGCGCACAAGCGCCGGCAACGGTGGGGCATCACCAACTTTACGCGCGATCACCAGTGGTTCAGGGGTATCTACAAAAGAATTGTTTTCTCTTTTTCCTAAAGGGCCCGCTAAAAAAGTGGCGAAAATCGCAGGTTTGGGAAAACCTGAGGGTTGTGTCTAGGAACTAATCAGATTGATGTGTTATACAGGAGAGTTTAAATGAGTGAAGAACCAAGAAAAATCGCTTTTATTTGTTCGAAAGGCACCCTGGATATGGCCTACCCTGCTCTTATTATGGGCTGGGCAGCATTGGGAAATGGCCTGGATGTGACTTTGTTTTTTACCTTTTGGGGTATGGATTTAATTAATACCCACCGGGTAGATCGCCTCGAGTTGGCTCCAGTAGCCAATACCAGCATGAAAATGTCGATGATGGGCGTCAAAACAGGCAATCTGGGTATTCCCAATATTATGGGAGTTTTACCAGGTATGACTGCATTTGCCACCAAGCTGATGCGTGACAAGATCAGTGATCTCGATGTTCCTCCGGTGCGAGAATTTATGCAGATGCTCGCTGATGCGGGTGCAAAAATGTACGCCTGCAAAATGTCGGTGGATATGATGGATCTCAAGAAAGAAGATTTTATTGATGGCGTGCAAGATATCGTAACCGCCGCTGAATTCATTGATATGACTGACGGAGCGCAGATTATTTTTATCTAACATGAACAAGAGTCTAAGCCGGTTGGGAGACCAACCGGTTATTTATTTAAACTTCTGTCCTTAATTTTGGAAAAGCGGCGCCTTTTCTTAGCCGAATTATTTGCAATGGATGATGAAATTAAAATTCTGGCACGAAACTCGCAACAAAGGTCTTATTATGCCGTGTTAATTCGATTTTTCAGCTTATAATTGCATTTTTGGTTAACTATTTCGTATAGGGAAGAAGTGAGAAGTTTTGAATAATTATCAAAGAAATAAAAAAAATAAAGAATGGCAAAACAGGGTGATTAACGGTCCTGATTATAGTGATCGCTGGAATGGAAAAACTATGGCCAAGCCAACATCACCTTCAAGAACGCATAAGCCTTTCCGGTTTCCATTTCAATTCAATCTAACGACAATTCTTGGGATTGCATTCATCTTTTTTGCCTGCGCGACAACCATAACACTGGCATCTGCAATCACCAAAAACATGAAAAAGGACGTGAAAGCACAGTCCGGCCAGGGCCAAAAAGCTGTTGTGTCGGTCAGTGATGCGGAACCGCAATTTGAGGGCCAAATGCGCATTCTTTTGTTGGGATCAGATCAACGCCCAAATGAAGGTGGTTTTCGCACGGATGCCATTCTTATGATCGTGCTTGATTCAGACACGAAATCAGTCAGCGTTGTTTCTTTTCCGCGCGATTTGTGGGTACAAGTTCCCAGTTTATATGAAATGAAAATCAACCAGGTTTATGAACTGGGGGGTTTTGATGCAATGGCGGAGTTATTTGAATTCAATTTTGGCATTCGGCCGGATTACTTTATGATGACAAACTTCAACGGTTTCAAGCAATTTATTGATAATCGCGGAGGTATTGATGTAGCTGTGGGTAATGATCTAACTGATGATTGTGATCTTCCACAACAGGTTGATGGCGATTGTACGGTTCATCCAGGAATGGTTCATATGGATGGCGCGACTGCATTATGGTATGTACGCTCCAGATCCACATCGAGTGACCTGGATCGATTACGGCGTGAACAGGAAGTGGTGCATGCACTCGTCAAGAAAATTGTCAGTTTCCAAACAATCGAGCAACTCGCTGATATTAAAGCGGAGTTGAATGAAAATGTTGAGACAAACATGAGTATTGAACAAGGCATTAAGTTAATCCCATTTGGCGCCAGCGTATTAAATCACTCAGACCGAATTCATAAGATTGCGATTGGTGAAGAACAAGCCACACCATCCTGGTCTTGGAATGGGATGTGGATTCTTCTGCCTGACACAAACGCAATCAAATCATTGATGCAAGATGCTGGAATTCATTTAAAATAATAGTGAAACCGGGCCAATCTCTCACATTCAACTTGGTGCAATTGATGCAATGATCAAACTTCAATCTAAGCGGGTAGATGATCTTGATTGCACACTCATTAGGATTAATAATAATCACCTGCCGGCTTTACAAAGCAAGGCAGGTGATTGATTTTTTGGATTGATGCATAAAATTAGCGTGGAATTAATTGTCCACGTGCTTCACCAGCTGGATTTAAGGCGGTGTGAACATTGAAATACACCATGCTGTCTCTCAGATTTGCAAAGAAGGCTCCAGCGGTCATGCCATTCAAATTGTAACCCATGATGTCACCTTCGATTACCATCACGCCGTTATCAAATGAACAGGAACTTAAGACGGGAGTATCTGGCCCACTTCCGCAAAGCGAAACCACGATTGCCGCATTGCTGCTACTATCCGCAGGGGCATGTAAGTGTGCACCGGTAGGCACACCTGAAAGTCCGCGAACAGAGATTAAAAAGTGTATGCTTCCATCCGGGTTCGTACCAAAATTGCCTGTCCCTCGGGCAGCTGAATCGACAACCTCGTGTAATTCGTTTGCACTGGAGATGGCAGCCTTCCAGGCTTGTTTATTCGCCAAAACGGTAGATGTTGGTAGGGCAACGACAAGCAGTGCTGCCAATAAGAAAAATATAATTCTTTGTTTCCTTATAGCCATTTTACGCCTCCATTTCAGAAAAAATACTTATTATTTATCGATGAAATTAAGTGGTATGTGAGATCAACCAGATTTTACATATCTTGATAAAAAAGATCATATTTATTGTATAATGTTTCACGCAGACTCTTATACTGCAGAAAGTTTTTCATCCTTGAGAAAACAATATTATCAATCGGAAGTCTATCTGACCTCAGCATGTATTTTGATAAATAAAAATATGTAATTTTAACAATGAAATCAGACAATTGCGTTGATAATGATTTTCCCTGCTAGAAAGTTTAGATTGGGGCAAAACCTTTTTGGAACCGTTTTATTGTTTGCGTTCACCGACCATGATTCCGACGACATAAACACCGAATGGAATGACGACTGCGCCGGAAAGGATATACCAAAGTTGATCTTCACTCAGGCCAGGCAAACTTCCATTGGATGCAAAAGATACATATTGTAATAATGCGTAGGTAATGACCATTGCAACCCAAAAAGCACTGTGACCGGCTCTGGAACGAATTATGACTGTCCGTTCATCCCCGGCTGCAACGAGCATGCGCCGGGCAGTAGTCTCGTCTTTGATTGCCCTACGATATTTGGCCAGCATTCCTGCCCCACTCGCAATAAACACAAATCCCAGGCCGGTAATCGAGCGCAGATTAAATGGTTGATTTTGGATGAATATTTCGGCAAGAATTCCTGTCAGAATGACCAGTAGACCAATCACCAATAACGACCATCCAATTTTCATTCTTTTTTGAACAATTTTTGTTGCGGAATCCATTTATTCCTCCTCTTCTGAATAGATAAAAATATCTTCGATTGTTGTTTCAAAAAGACGGGCAAGCTTGAAAGCCAAAAGAATGGAAGGGTTATAGCGGCCACTCTCCAGGGAAATGATTGTCTGACGAGAGACTGCGGCAAGATCGGCAACTTCTTGTTGAGTCCAGCCCATCAACGTGCGTAAGTGCATTAATCGATTTTCCATCACACCTCCTATGTAAAGCTTACTTTACATATTATAGTAAAGTTAGCTTTACATGTCAAGAGGCAATTTCGTGAAGACCGTGCTTGTGAGAATATTAGTTGGAGCCGATTGGTTTAGTGGAAAGAATTACGCTATCGATGTTTTTAGTATCAAGGACATTGTTGATAAAATTAAAATCTGAACATTTTCTAGTTTTTTTCCTTCGAGACTGATTGTAGAATAGATTGATGTAATTGGCATTTTGATGAGAAAAAGCGAATGCAATTCGCCATTTTTAGGAATTTTGATCATGGCTGGGGGCTGTTTCGGTCATATACCACACTCAAAGGTTGCAATTATTTCGTGCGATCTTTCAAAGCTTTGCGTTTGCAGAGAATAGATCTGCAATTCCCGTGATCTAAAAAAGTGAGGATGTTATGTTTGATACACAAAAGTTGCCGTATCAAAAGCTGCCGATTGGTTGGCGCAAATTGGTAAACCCTGATACTATCAAATAAAATCATAGGAGTGAAATTATGAAGTTTACTTTGGATTCGACCCTCGCATCTGTGTTAGATGAACCAATGGCAAAACCAATTCTGGAAAAATACGTCCCTGATCTTTACAAAAACCCAATGGTGAGTATGGTCAAAGGTATGTCTCTATCAAAATTACTCGCCATGCCTCAAGCAGCTCAATTTGGGTTAACAAAAGAGAAGGTGCAAACGGTGCTGGATGAGATTAATAAGCGTATGGAAAAGTAACTTACCTAAAAAACATTCGCTAATTAAAAAATAGAAAATGGATGATTAGCAAGAAAGCTTTTCGCCGTTCTTTACCAGCTACTCCTTAGCAAAAAAGCAGGAACTATCTTGCTGAGAAGCCCCAAATTATTCTATACTCTCAGCTCGGCTAAAAGCATTATTCCGGGCGATAAGGCGCTTGCCTTTCAAGATTGCCTACAAAAACTGGAAGATGGCCGTGCCCAAGTTGTTGACGGATTGCCACATTCTCACCGATATGGTACCAGTAATGATAAATCGTCCTTAGCAGTAAATTGCCAAAAGTGGTTTCACGTTGGGCAATAGAAAGGGGCTTCGCGATTGTCTCGCCGGTTAAGTCGTCCAGCCAGAGGTCAACAGCTGCTGTGATCTTTTGCCAGGCAGCCAGAGTTTCCTTTAAAGGGGGAGTGCTGGCTGGGCAGCCATAGGCGAAATCGCGTTCAATTTGAGGGAAAAGTATTTGGTTTGTTCCATACCACAAAAAATACTTTTGTTCTTGCCAGGCCAGGTGTCCTACATTCCAACTGATACTGTTCATCGGAAACAGCCTTCTACAGGCATCTTCTTGATTTAAGCTTCCTAAAGCTCGCTTGAATTCATGCCGGGTGAAACGGAGTTGATCGACTAATGGATGAGGCATTTTTCTCCTTTTTCAAACCAATTATTTATTGCTTTGGGGATTATTACGATATTTGGAATCTTTTCAATAAAACGGGGTTGAGGAGTGTTTTTAGACGGGCATTTGCCTGCCTGAAAACATTATGCCCCTAATTATTGAAAAATTATGAAATTTGGTCTTGTAGGAGTTGATCATAGATCAGTTTATCTTTTAACGAAAAACAACAAAAAATGATTTCGCTCAATGAATTGTCGAGCTGGATGTAATCTTTTACAGTGGATATTGCCACCCTGGCTGCCAAATGGAATGGGTAACCGTATACACCTGTGCTGATAGAAGGAAAAGCAACCGATTTAAGTTGATTTTGTGTGGCGATCTCAAGGCTGTGGCGGTAGCAGCCTGCTAACAATTCCGCTTCGCCATGTTGTCCACCATGCCAGACAGGGCCAACTGTGTGAATCACAAAACGGGCTGGCAATTGATATCCTTTGGTAATCTTTGCCTGACCTGTTCTGCAACCACCTAATTGACGGCACTCTGCCAATAATTGCGAGCCGGCAGCGCGGTGGATGGCGCCATCCACCCCGCCACCGCCCAGTAAAGTTCCATTGGCAGCATTGACAATGGCATCCACAGTCAAAGTCGTAATATCGGCATGAATAACATGAATGGCGGTCATACTTTAATTATAGCGTCTCAGGAAAAAAGTTCTGTCTCATTGAAAATATCTTATTGCAAAAGTGGTAAGAACAATCTCTCGATATTTATCAATAAAATATCAGACAGGTGCCTTCTTTGCTATCTTCTTACGCTATGCAATTAACAACTATCCAATTATCCACTTGACAAATCCCTTTTTCCCCCTATAATTTAGACAATAATTGAGCATGTAAAGACTGTGAAGAGGACGAGTACATCTCGTATAAACGGCACAGAGAGCAGGAGAAGGTGAGAACCTGTCCGAATGACGATTTGGAATGGACCTCGGAGTTGTAGGGTGAACGTCAATAAAGACTACTAACCCGTGCCGGAGTTGCCACCGTTATCAAGGTAAAGGATATAATAAGTCAACCAGTTCCGGTTGCCGTATCCGAAAAGAGTGAGGCTGGCTTTTCCACCAATGAGTGCATCATCGGTGGAATTTTTTGTTAAGCGGCCTAATCAGAGTGGTACCACGGACTTAAAGGCGTTCGTCTCTGCGGAGATGAATGCTTTTTTGTTAACAAAATAAGGAGGAAGAAATAAAAGACTTTAAGTGAATTAAACAACTTTTATTTTACAAAAATTACCGAAATGAAAATTCTTTGTACAAATGATCACTCACCTGTTACCTCAAGTGACACTGCAGGTTGAAAAAGTTAAAGAAACCTAAAAATGGAGTTCTTATCCCTGTTTCCAAGCTAATTTATAAATTAAACCAATCCAGAAAGAAGAAGGAGAAAGCAATGAATCACAACAACCGACAAAACCGCTTCATGTTATCAGAGAATGATATCCCCAAACAATGGTACAACATCAATGCCGATAGTCCCGTTACACCTGCACCGGTCATCTCTCCCCAGAGTGGTGCGCCTGTCACGCCGGACGAACTGGGCGTTCTTTTCCCGATGGATCTTATTCTGCAGGAAATCAGCACCGAACGCTATATCGACATTCCCGAACCAGTCCGTGAATTATACAAACTCTGGAGACCTACTCCTTTGATCCGTGCCTACCGTTTTGAGAAAGCTCTGGGCACTCCCGCCCACATTTATTTCAAATATGAGGGTGACTCGCCTTCCGGTAGCCATAAATTCAACACAGCCTTACCGCAAGCCTTTTATAACAAGCAAGCGGGTAGCAAGGCCATGACAACCGAGACAGGTGCCGGTCAATGGGGTTCTGCTTTATCGATGGCATGCCAATTCTTCGATATGGACCTGGAAGTGTATATGGTCAGGGCTTCCTATGATCAGAAACCTTACCGTCGCTTCCTGATGGAAACCTATGGCGCACATTGTTTTGCCAGTCCTTCAGACCGCACAGCATCCGGACGAGCTATTCTGGCTGCTGACCCTGACAGCTCCGGTTCTCTGGGGATTGCCATCTCTGAGGCTGTGGAAGCGGCTGTAACCTCAAATGGCACAAAAAAGTACGGGTTGGGCTCCGTGCTTCATCATGTGCTTCTCCACCAAAGTGTGATCGGTGAAGAGGCTTTGAAGCAAATGGACCTGGCTGGAGAGTACCCGGATGTAGTCATAGGTTGTGTAGGTGGAGGCTCTAATTTCGCCGGGATTGCCTTCCCATTCCTGCGAGAAAATCTGCGTAACGGCCAGCGTACACGCCTGCTAGCAGTTGAACCCACGGCAACGCCTTCTCTAACCCGTGGTTTGTACGACTTCGATTACGGCGATACTTCCGGGATGACCCCGATTGTAAAAATGCACACCCTGGGTCATGACTTCGTCCCGGCTCCAATCCACGCTGGTGGATTGCGTTATCATGGCATGGCACCGACCTTGTGCGGTCTTTATGATGCTGGACTGATCGAAGCCATTGCCATTCCGCAGGTGGAAGTATTTGAAGCAGGGGTACTATTTGCCCGTAGTGAAGGCATCTTGCCGGCGCCTGAGTCCAGCCATGCTATCCGTGGTGCAGTCATTGAAGCACTGGATGCCAAACAGAAGGGAGAAGAACGGGTGATTGTCTTTAACCTATCGGGTCATGGTCATTTTGATTTGAGTGCATATAACGCTTATTTCAACAATCAACTGGAAGATTACGCATATCCTGAAGCGAACGTCGCTACGATCAAAGATCATCTGCCGCGGGTAACATTACCGGTCTGAATATTGCATAAAAAGATCGCTCCTGCAAATTTCAAAACTGCAGGAGCGATCTACAATATTTACCAAAGGTCAACAGGTATTGTGACCTTTACTCAGATTGTCAGAATGCCGGATAAGATCCGATTTTTCTAGCGACTCTTGGAGAGTTTGTTACAAAATAAGGGTCTAAGAGTCAATTCTTTTTTTCTCTAATACCTGGCAAATAAATCTTATTGCGACCTGCTACCACGTGCCAATTCCAGAATTTCTGGCTTGTCGCTGTAAATTTGTACCAGTTTTCCATCGCGCATCAATAAGACACGATCGACAAACTCAACCATACGAAGATCATGAGTGACCATGATGCCGGCCCTTTTCTGTTCGTGAATTAATCCCGCGAAAGTTTCCACTACCTGATAAGCACGTTCTGTGTCCAACGATGCAGTCGGCTCATCGGCCAGTACCAGACTGGGGTTGTGAATCAGCGCACGGGCGATGGCCACCCGTTGCTGCTGCCCGCCAGACATCTGTCCTGGCAGGTTGTGCATGCGATCTGCTAATCCTAGACGGGCTAACAATTCCCGAGCTCGCAGCCTTCCGGTTTTATCCAATCGTTTATTCAATCTCAGCATCAATTCAACATTTTCAAGTGCGCTTAAATATGGTACCAGGTTATTAGCCTGAAAAGTAAAGCCTATTTTTTCGCGGCGCATGGTTACTCGATCGACATCACTGATTTGAGCTAAATCCTGCCCGTCCAGTAGAATTTGACCGGAGGATGGCTGCAAAAGTGCTGCCAAAATTGAAAGCATGGTTGTTTTTCCAGAACCACTGGGTCCGACCAGAGCAACAAATTCACCGGCTGTTACTTGCAAGCTGACATCATCAACCGCCTGAATTGTGCCGGAATCACTCTGATAGGTTTTAATAACTGATTTTGTTTCCAGGGCATAACTAGATGTGGCTGTGGTTGTCATTAGGATAACCCCAATGCTTTCAAAGGCTCAATACGAACAGCATAGCGGATCGAAGCCAGTCCACCGATTGGACCGATCAACAGCAGCGCAACGACTGCCAGGAGCGAAGTAGTTCCATTAAACACAATTGGAACGGTCGGTGGAAAAGTCAGTGAGAAGATAAAGGCAAACAAAGCGCCAATTGCAACACCGACCATTGTGATTAACATAATTTGAAAAATGGAGGCTGCTGCAACAATTGGGTTGGCTGTACCAATGGCTTTTAAAACACCAATCTGAGCAACTTTTTGCAGAATTTGGATTTGGAAAAAGCCGCCAATTACCAATACACCAATAAAGAGAGTGAAACCACCCTGGGTATTCAGTGTGCTTTGTTGTGCTGAATAACCGGGCAAAGCTTGAATAGCCTGATTGAGGGTGGCAGTTTCGACATTGTTGACCTGCCCTTCAATTCTTTGACGAACGGAATTAATATCAGCATCATTGTCTAGCTTGACCAGGATGACATTCGCCACCGGATTGGAAAGGTTGACTTCGGCCTCGGATTTGGAACGAACCCTGTCCCAGGTAAAAAACGGCACGAAAACAGAGGGTTGTAAGGCAAATTGTAGTCCTTCGCTGATACCGACGATTTTAAATGTGAAGAATTCATCACGTGTACCTTGAGTGACGCGGATGGTAAGGTTATCGTTTACGGCGAGCTTGCTTCGTAAGGCTGTATTGCGATCTATGATCACTTCCTGAGCCAAGCTTGTGCTCAACTGATTGCCCTGTTCTACCTGCGGCTCACCACTGTGGCCCGGTTCGATACCAAGCAATGCAATTTTCATTGGTTCCTGATTGCCAGGTAAAATTAATGAGGCGTTGGCCACGCCAAGCATTCCAGCATCCTTAACGCCATCTACCCGCCGGATGGCGGCCAATCTATCTCGTCCAAGCCGGCTGGCTTGAATGAGAAAATCGGATTTGGACTGGAAGACCATTATTGGCGCGTCTAATTTTGAAATGTACTCACGGTTTCCATTCCCCAAGCCCTCGCCGAGAGCGGCAATAAAGAGAACCAGGAGGGTAATTAAGGCAATGACCATGCTTACCAAAAAAAATCGCCCGCGGTTGCGCCAGATCTCTTTAATAGCAAGGTAACCTGCAATCGAAAAAACTTGTTTCATCTTAAACTCCTTAGACGACTCAACGTGCAAATTGCACAGCGCCTGTCATACCCCAGCGCATGCGAGGATCATTTTCATTGATACTGATCGTTACTGTGTAGGTAACATCTCCACGCTTTTCCTCAGATTGCAAATTGATTTGCGTGACGGTGCCAGTCAAAGTAAGGTCAGGAAGAGCGTCTAAAACGACTTTTACAGCCTGATCGACATTAATGTTGACAACATTAACTTCAGTCAGATTATCAGTTTTAATTACCCAATTTGAAAAATCAGCCAGGATTAATACAGGAAAAGCAGGTGTGATTTGTTGCCCGATCTGAAGATTCAGGTTGGTGATAGTCCCATCAAATGGAGCATGCAGATCGGTGGCTTTAAAGGCAGCCTCGGCCGAAGCCAGGGTTGCCTGGGCTGATGTGACACTTGCCTGCGCTGCTGCCTCGAGAGCGGGGTCGAATCCTTTTGACGATAGAAGTAATAAGCGTTCTTCTGCCTGTTCAAGCTTTGCTTGGGCCAGTGCCTGAATGGCTTCATTTTCGGAGGTACTGTCGTTCTTGTAATTTTCCTGAGCAGTATTAAGTGCATCGGACAATTGTATAACGCTTAACTGGGTTTGGGCTAGTTCGACTGCCGCATTATCATCGAGTTTGTCGACAGCTTGTTGTGCCAGAAGTAACTCTTGCTGAGCTCGGCGCAAATTCGTTTCCAATTCTGGGGCAATAACCAGTCGAGCCAGAACCTGATTCCGAGAGACTGCCTGACCTTCCTTCACGAGCACTTCTGCCACCACGCCAGAGGTAAAGAAATTAACAACCATCGTGTTAATCGGCATTAGATTTCCTTCAAAAACGAGTGGATTGTTTTCTGCAACAGACAGATCCGCAGTTGGCTGAGGGCTGGAAGGACTGGCAGGGCTGCAAGCAGCCAGGATTAATGCAAAAACTAGTATTACAAGCAAAAATTGATATGATTTCTTCATTTTTATTCTCCGAAAATTAATCAGTATTTGTGCCCAACGGGCCTTCAAATGGCTTTCCCCAGGGGGTTGATAATACACCGCTTAGTAATAAATCAAGGGGAGGATGATCAGCAATGTGATCGTAATAATAGGGCAGGATAATTTTTCCATCCTGACTGATGATAAAAGTGCCAGACATTTGCATGGAATCTTGCCCGGGTGGGGGAGGTTCGACCGCATAACCTTTTTTGCTGGATTTTGATACGGCAGACCAGACTTTTGGATTTAGAAAAGTTTGGAAGAGGTTTCCGCGTTCCAGACCATAGGCAGCATAGGAATTGCGCTCAGGATCTGCGAAGGATTGCAAATCAGGGGCATATTCTTTTGAAAAAATGGCGGTACTTTCCGGTGTGCCCTGGGTTATGATAGCGATATTCAACCCGGCATTTTCGATCCGGTGACGTCCCTGGGAAAGTTCTTCCAACATTTCTTTACATTGAGTGCAGCCAAAGTGGCGTGTGAAGGCCAGCAGTAATGGCTTCTCCGCCCATAACTGGGAAAGTAGGACAGGCTCTCCGTTAATTTTAAAAACTGTCATATCCGGTGCTTGGTGGTAAAAGTTTAGATGCTTCCTTTTGCTCATAGTTCTCCTCAATATTTAATCCCTAATCAAGTCTGATTTTATCAGTGCGAGTAAGTTTTATGGAGATTTGTATAATGTTCGTACAAACTATTTTAGTTAATTATTTCTTTTATGGATATAATGAATTATCGCTAATTAATTGGCCAATACAAAATTGTTTTGGCAGAAATTATGTATCTTTTCAATAAAAACACTCTGTCCCGAATTCATAAAATGATCCGAAATTATTTATGAATTTATTGGCAAGTATCAGAAAGAGGAATTAATAATTGGGTAATTTACAACAGTTTGAAAAACAGCAATATTTAAACATTGAGACTTTTCGTAAAAACGGAGCAGGTGAAAAAACTCCTGTCTGGTTTGTGCAGGATGGCAATCTATTATATGTGCGTACGATCGATAATTCAGGTAAAGTGAAGCGTATCAGGAATAACAGCCAGGTACTTATTGCTCCCTTTAAGATGAATGGTAAAGTAGTAGGAGATTGGGTCCAAGCTACTGCCATAGAAAAACGCGACGAAGCTATCGCACAAAAAGTGGACAAATTATTGGCTAAGAAATATGGGTTGATGAAGAAAATGTTTACGTTTACTTCTACCATACAAAAAAAAGAAAATACAATCTTGGAAATTATTCTAAATTGAGTGATTTAAAAAAAATTTCAAATACAATATTGGAGGGAATAAATGTCGAAAGTATCAATTAACACACAAGCACCTGATTTTACATTGATGGATTTTGAGGGAAACAGATTTCAGCTTTCTGAACTAAAAGGTGAATTCAACGCGGTCCTGGTTTTCAATCGGGGATTAACCTGAGCTTTTTGCCAAAAGCACATGGCGCAGTTGCGCCAGGATTTTCAGCAGTTTGTCGATCGTGACGTCAAAGTAATCGTCCTTGGACCAGATTCTAGCGAAGCTTTTAGTAAATATTGGCAGGACAATGACCTGCCATTTACTGGCTTGCCGGACCCAAGAGCTTCGGTGCTGAAGTTGTATGGTCAGGAAATAAATTTGTTTAAGTTGGGGCGCATGCCTGCCCAATTAATTGTAAATAAGGAGGGTAAAGTCAGATTTGTTCACTATGGGCATTCCATGGCAGATATCCCGCAGAATACAGAGCTTTTTTCTCTTTTAGACGAAATCAACAAGAAACCCTGAGGAGATTAGATGGATGTTTTACAAATATTAAAGATGGTTGCTGCAGCGGCAACTGTGTTAACTGGATTATTTGCCTTTCTTAAACCTTCGGCGGCTTATGGCTTTATCGGTTTAAAAGCGGATGGCGTGCGGGGTGTTTCTGAAATCCGTTCTATTTTTGGCGGCTTGTTTATTGCACTGGGTGTCCTCCCTTTTATTCTGGGTGAGACTGCTTTCCTGGTGCTAGGATATGGTTATCTTGCCATTGCCTTGGCCAGGTTGTTTTCAATCGTTGTCGATAAATCTTATGCCCAATCAAACTGGATCAGCCTTGGAATTGAAATAGTGCTTGGGGTAATTTTGATCTTTTAAATCACTCCGCTTAAGGTAAAGACTACTTGAAAGTTGAAAGAATATGCGAATTTCATTCAGGTTTCATAAGCCAAAAACCGGGAGGCTAGTGCGCGACCGTATAACCAATCACGAAGCTGCAACAATCAACTTTGTATTCAATTGTCATTCCAGACATCAAGCGGAGGCGTTTGGAGCTACCCCCACCGTAGTGGGTTTTCTGGTCACTACCTTTGCGGCTGAGCAATTTATCATGGCACCACTGCTTGGTTGCTTATCTGATCAATGTGGACGGCGCCCGGTGCTGCTTTTTTCGGTTCTCGGTACATTTTTTGGATTTTTATTTCTTAGACTTGCAGAGCCATTGGGAAATTTCGCAGCGTCAATTTTCGCTGCATAACTGGTTAACCTGTTTATCATCTTAGTACTATTACTAGGCGGAATTATCGATGGTATTACAGGCAGCAATAGAACTATGGCGCAAATCTATATCACGGAATTGAGGGATGAAAAAATCGGGCGAAGAACCTTGGATTAATCGAACCTGCTTTCGGGCAGATGAAAACTACATCTAGAGTCCCCCTTCCAGTGCTGGTTCAATTTGCCGAAGAGAATCCAGATCCACGAATGTGTGGGTCCATCCAACAAAATGAGAAAGTTGGAAAAACAGTTTTACGGTTTTGGGTAGTATATTTGCAGATCTGCCTCACGGTTTGTGTACCCTGATTCGTAATATTCAAGAATTGGTGCGACGACGTAATTAGACCACGAATTATTTTCATACCAAAACGGATTTTCACCCTGAAGCTGCTCTCCTTGCCATAATAAAGGTGTAATGATCAAATCAAATTTATGCTGGCTCAAGGTGTCGGTAAACTGCTGAAAATAAAGTTTATTTTGGGCCATTGCCATTTCCATCAACTCAACTTTTTCATAAGAGTTGTATATGGGTCGCGGGGGTACCTGACCAAAAACGACTAGAGGACGGTAATCGATAAAAAGAACTTGACTTTCTTGTTTTGAAGCATTTTCTTTTAAAGCCAGATTTATATTCTTAATCGCATCTTGTGCAGCTACGTAATCATAAACAGGAGCTGGTTTGATGGCCCTCACCGATAAGAAGATCGGTACGATCAACAGGATTCCAATTGTAATTGGGTGAAAAAAAATTGAACCGGAGAAAATATTATCTTCATCCGGTTGCACCTCCCGGAATCCTATCTGGATAGCGATAATAAAGACAACTAATAATACAGTGTCATAATTGTGGAGATCAAATCCTCCGCCCGCGCGCAAACTCATCAGGGTGCTGCCGGCTGCCAGACCTGAAAGGAGCAAGAGAAGGAATGCGATGCGTAATTTGTCGATTGAGTGTCGCTGTAACCAAAGATAACGCATAATGATAAACAACATCGGGGCAGTAACCAAAAAAATTCCTGGAATCAAGCCGAAAGTGTAACCAGCATTTGGCCACAATTTTGCGACTTCAAACCCATATTTCAATTCAGGATTCAAGATAGAGGGTTGATTTGCTTTTCCAAGTGCCCAAAAGTAAATCGGTAGACTGATGATTAAATTTGTCATGCCCCAAATGAATGGCCAACAAAAATATCGCCAGGCTGGCATCTTCTGGCGGGGTTGCTTAAGTACATAAAGGAGAGAAGCAATAATAGCAGGCATGAAAAACCAGTTTACACGGGTAAGCCCGGACCAAATTGCGCAGATAGCGACGATGATTAGCGTGATTTTTGGCTTGTCTTGTCGATAAAAGAGGAGGATGGGAACAATTCCGGTCAGGAGATGTGCATAGATTGGCCCCTGGAAAAAAAATAATGTTCCAAAAAGAGTGAATAAAATTAAGAAAATCAATCTTCTGGCAGGCATCAATTTTTGATTTCTTATTGCCCGCAATACAATCAAGAATGATGTAACTGCCATGGTAATAATGGATATCGATGCAACCCACACCCGCCACTTTAAAATTGTTACCGAAGGGATGAGAAAAGCCAGGCTATCTAAGATGGCTCGTGCTGGATCAAGCCATGGGAATGATTCGATTGCATCTGCTCCGAAAAGGTTGAAAATTTGATATGAGTTGTAAATACGCCCTGATTCAGACCAGAATATTGCAAAAGGGTAATATGCGATGGGTGCAAACAGATTAAATATTCTTATCGCCACGCTGCCAAGGATAAGCAATATATACAAGTAAAATATCGAATTGACCAATTTAATCTTCACGGCTTTTCCTTCTCAGGCGGTTATATTGGCATTCCAAATTTTTGGATTAATTGCCAGCCTCAGCTGAAATTATCGAGCTATTGAATTATACCCAAGGTTGTTGGATTCGCTTAATTAGCAAAAATCAGCCGTAGATCCGTAGATCTCATGAGTGGCTGAAGTCTTAGTCTCTTTGCTTTTTTTTATAGAGGGAGGTAAACCAGACAAGTCAGACTATCTAGAGGACATCTTTACATTCAAAAAAACCTAATAAATTGCATGGAAGGTTTAATAAATAAAATTTTACGAGATAAGCTGATCACGCCATTGCAGCCCCGCAAAATGATCTACGGATGAATGGCAATGGCATTTAATCATAAATTGTGATCGGCTTCAACTAAAGTATCAAAATTGGAAGAATAAATCGATTTTGTTTGATGGCGCCAAATGTGGATTCCTTTTATGCAAACCGAAGTTCTTCCATCAAATGAATCTGCATCCTTAATGGAAACCCCCTCCGAGTACTTATTTTCTCAGAGGGGGGATTTAAGGGGGGAAAGAAGTTAATTCAGATTACTGGCGGGTTAAGGTTAAAGCGATTGCACCGTCTGCAGTTCGCATTTCGAGCTGTGACCCCTCAACTCGATAAGTATCAACTGTCGATAATGCTGTCAGGAATTCTGTTTCTTGCTCCATGAGACCTTCAGGCTCCAAGCAAGCTTTAAGTGTGGAGGCCATATTGCTAAAGGTGATTTTATTCCCTGCAAGCGTGTAACTGCCACTGAAAGTGTTGCAGCCGGCATTACCTGAGACTGCTCCTTTTTCATTGAAAGCCAACGTCAATTCGCTATCTATAATAGTACTGGTAACTGCTCCTTTACCATTATTGAAACCTGTGACCAACCAGGATGTTCCGCTCAAATCTGTGTTTTGTTTTTCGAAGCGAGCCAATTCCTTATTTTTTGGGCCATACAGTATTAGTTGATTGCCATCTACTTTGAAGGATTCAATTTGTGAAAGAATTTCGTGGTATTTGGACGCCTGCTGCATGATATCATCCTGACAGGCCATCAAAGTCGAAGCGATATTTGGACCAACTTTTAATTTCGAACCATCTTGCGTGTAGCTGCTGTTGTAACGGTTGCAACCATCACTGCCTCCAATATTTCCATCTTGAAAAGTCAGCGTGATCGTTGTATCGTCAATGGGAGCATTTCCGCTTAAATTTGTTAAGACCCACCCAGTTTCAGCAAGCGATACCGGGGTGGAGGAACATGCTGTCAAAATGAATACCATTAAAATGGCCACACTCGTAAACGATTTTATAAATGTCATTTTCATCTCCTAAAAATTTTTGACTGAAAATTATTAATTTCGGTTCTTAGAGATAAGACGTATGCAACGGGAAGAAAGTTCCCTTGGTATTGTTAAAAGTGAAAGGGATTCATGTGTGAGTTATATTTCCCAAAATTCAGCAAGCAGATAGAGGCATAGCTTTTGCCTGTATCTGAAAAAGATTTGTTAATAAAGTATATTTAAATTATGTATAATATTAATGACAGCGTTTATGATAAACATAGATTGAATAAGCAAAAAGAGGGAATATGAACCAAATTGAGCTTTTAGAAATGATGAATATGTCCAACCAAGATGAATTAATGACTTTGCCTGGAATCGGACCCGTCATCGCCGCATCGATCATTGACCAGCGACCCTATACTGAACTTGCGGATACCTATCGAGTCACCGGTATTAATGCCAACTTTATTGATCGATTGTTGGAATTGGAAGACGCAGTGCTTTCGGACGTGCAAGGTGAATCAACTATTGAGGTTGTTGACCAAAGTGATGACATAAACGACGAAACTCAGGCAGAAAACAATGAGCCTGCCGGTGTTCTTGAAGCTCCGGAAGAGCCAATTCTATTGGGGCCGTCACCGACAATGAGCCCGGATAAAATGTTGGAGCCACCTGCAATTGAACTGCCACCCCCGCCTGTGGTTATGGATGAATTAAGCGATCAAGATCCCAACCTGAGCCAGGTCAGTGCAGTAGAAATTCAGGAGGGAGAGACTGACAAATTTTCGGAAGAGATGAACAATTCTACCCCCAAAAAAGAAGGGATTTCTACAGACGATACAAGAAACCTGCGAGAAGACCAGCCCGAAAAATTTACAGGTGCGATCCCACCGGAAGCAACTGCCAATGCCAAGTTTGAAGCTAAAGCCAATCTTGAAGGAAAACTCCAAGAAAAGATAAAGATTCCATTTTGGAAATTCTTGCTTGGCGCAATCATCACGGCTTTGATAACAATTTCCCTGACTCTGGCAATCATGAACGCGTTAAATGGAAGTCTCAAATATGCGACTTCTGCGCAGTTCAGAACATCGCAGCGTGAAGCCAGCCAATTGAATGATCAGATTATCGCTCTCCAGAATGATTTGGATTCATTGCGAAGCAGGGTGGATATCCTCAATGGCCTGAATGATCGTACAATCACTCTTGAAAAATCTCAGAAAGAATTATCCACTTCAATTGAGGCAGTTAATCAGGAGCTATCAGATTTACAGGATCGAATAACAAATTTGGATGACCAATTATCCTTGCAGGAAGAACGCACAGGTAAATTTGAGAAATTTCTACACGACCTGCAGGCTCTATTGGGTAGTTTGTATGCACCGGAAGGAGCGTCTAAATGAATCAGGATCTGCAAGCAAGACCCACATTTGGAAAAAGATTGGGAAGAGCTTTGATTAAGATTTTCCGGGTTGTTTTAGTCCTGGCTGTTTTTGCCGCTATTATTGCTTTGATTTACTATGGGACCCCTTATATCTACGAAAAATTTATCCAACCTGTTGAAGCAAATAGCGCGCGCATAGCTGAGATTGAATCAGTGCAATCAACCGATCTGAAGCAGTTGAAAGAGCAACTGGCAACTTTCCAATCGCGGGTTGCAATTCTGGAGACCAACCAAACCGAATATAGTAGAAAATTATCGGAAGTGGATGGTAAACTGGACGCAATCGATAGTCTGTTAAATGATCATGAAGTTGCACTTGCAAGTTTGGATAAATTACAAGAAAGTATAAAGACGCTTGAAAAAGAATTCAATACCCAAACCGATAATCAAGAAAAATCAAATTTGGCATTTAATGAACTCAAAAGTCAATTGGCACTCACTCGTGTGGCTGAACTATTAGGACGTTCAAGGTTGTACTTATTACAAAGTAATTTTGGTTCGGCAAAACAGGATGTTCAGTCTGCAATTGCACTTCTTTCAGAGATGCTTGCCGATGGAAATTCTGATAATACTGAATTTATTAGTCAGGTATTGGAGCGAGTGGAGATGGTGGATAAGAACCTACCGCAATTTCCGGTTATTGCCTCAGCGGACCTGGAAATTGCCTGGCAGGCTTTGGTCAGCGGGACTTTTGATATACCTTTTGCCCCGCTAAAATTAGATAACCAGCTGCCAACTCCACAAGGTGATACAACAATCACCCCTATGGTTGAAGAACCGACAAGCACACCTGTTGCATCACCAACATCGGCGGTCACACCAACTCCTTAAGGTTGGAAGATGATCTGATTTATACCATTCGATTTATAAAACTATGTTGCTATCTACCCTGAAGATATTTTAATTTAAATAGCGGCCTGATAATTTTTGGGTAAATATTCTATTCATTTCCGAGTATGTCATCAACTACATCGCTGACCCAGTAACGGGCCTGACCGTTGCGTGACAATCTGCGGATACCATCGATGTGATTCCCAAGTGTCAAAATGGCAGGCTCTCGAGCCGGGGAACCCCCATTTGAGACCACCTGGCCAAGGCCAACAGCTGAGAGTAATCCATTACACAAACAACGACGATCTTGCGTGTTGTGAATCAAGCCTCTTTTATGAATGTACCCTTCGATTGGAGCAGCGGAACAGCGCTGGAAAAGCCTGCGCATTCCATTGGCATCCGGTTTGCTCAATCCAAGTTGTTGCAGTAAACCGATATCGCAAACACGCAATCGCTGTTCGTAAATGGTATCATCGGCGGTTGTCCCTTCCAGTTGCAGCACTTTAAACGGGAAGCCGGTTGGTGAAACGAGGGTGGTTTTCACCAATTTGGAATCATCACTTTCATTTCTAAGTTGCTTCATGAACGCAATCCGGTATGCGGGGTCCATACCAGATTCTTCCGACATCGCAAAAATTGAGCCAACCTGAACACCTGTGGCGCCTAAAGATATGGCCTCTTGCAGTTTGTCTTTATTGCCATAACCGCCGGCCAACCAGAATGGAATTCCAATTCTACGAATTGCTTCAATATCAGGGTCATCAATTTCTCCATAAATTGGTTGTTTTTCTTGATCCAACATTAATGGTCCTTGCGGGCTGGCATTATGACCACCGGCTGTATGATGTTCTATGATAAATCCATCCGGCTTCAAAGAAGTGCTTTCCGCCAGGCCCTTAACCAGATTTTGCAAGGACGCAATTGCTAAAAAAGCCGGCGATTTTAATGGCTTTTTCGTCAGGTTTCCGGAGGCAACGGTGTCAGGATTAAAAGCGATGTGGAAGTTTTCACCTGCCTCGCGATATAAAACCGGTAAAGGAATCGAGACTGGTTGATGATTTACCAACTTGCTGCGAATAGCAGCCAGACCATCAGGATTCCCTGCACCAACGACAACACCATCAACACCGGCAAGCATAGCTCCATACATACCATAAATGAGTGGCAGCTCAACTTTTTTAAGGAAGTTAATGAAAATTCTGCCGGAATGCCCCTGCTTGGCGAGCCAAACTTCAGCAAAAGCACTGATGATCACCAATTCAACAACATCCGAACTTATTGATAAAGCTATGGATTCATCCGAATTTTGAGAAAGTGGAATGTTAGCAGTGCCATCCATCGCCCTTACGACTTGTTTTGGGGCATTCTTAAAGCGTGCAGAGCTTTCTTTCCCTCCTGGAATATAATAACGACTGAAAATTTCCTGTCCGATTTCGGTTCCAAACTGGCTGTCAAAAGCAGAAAACGCACGTTGAATATGACCGCCTGGGTCTCCCAATTGCATAAGGCGGACATACACCCAATCCAGCCCTGTGCCAGAGACTGTCCCCACGCAGACTCCCGGCCTTTGTTTTGCGACAGTACTGGCCAGATGCCAATTGGAAACATATACGCCCATACCTCCCTGTATTAGTCTGATGTTTTCTAAGAATTCCATATACTGACCTCGTTCTTAAATCGTCTGGGCACAATTTTTTCTTTAAATTAAGTAAGAAAAAATTGGGAGATAGAAACTTAAAATTGATACAAACAGCCAAAATTAAATGGCTGGCTTTTGAGTAACAGTCTGATATCAAATACTATAACCCCATTTGTTGTTTTTAGATATGAAAGGTCTGATTTAGACGAAAAAGAGAAGAATTCTTGCAAAATGAAATTCAGGATCTGTGTTTAGATCAGATTTTGCGCAAAATAAGTATTTCCGATTAAGTTTTTCGGATTCTTGTTTACATTTATATCCACAAATTTAGGCAAATGCTGTTCTAATAAACCTGATGGATCAAAAGCGGCAATGAATTCGGTTGTAAAAGCACTCAACAATTTGATATTGAATTAAACTTTTTCTGTAGTTGGCAGCTCCTGATCTAATTCTTGATTGATTGGCAAAATGAAAATTGGGCTGTCGGACAATTGCACAACCTGTTGCGCCACGCTGCCCATGAACAATAAATCCAGACCGCCACGGCCTTGAGAGCTGATCATAATTAAATCAACTGCTTCGCGTTTGCCAACATCCACAATGGTTCGTGCCGGATATGACCCAGTGACGATCGTTTTGACGCGCAGACCGTCTTTCTCAAGTTGTTCGGCTACCGTCTCTAGGTATTTCTTCATCCCTGCGACTGCTTGTCTGCGAATGGCACTTACCACGCTGGCAGCTGCACGATATTTTTCACTTTCAGGTACAGCCGGGACGCTGATTAACATTAATTCACTATCAAATTTATGTGCCAAATAGCTGGCATATGGCAACAACTGTTCTGCGAAATCAGAACCATCCAGAGCTACCAGAATCCGATTGATTTGGGGAGCTTCAGGTGGTCCGCTTTCAAAAACCTGCACCAACAGGACTGGAATATTGAGTTGGTGCACAAGTTTAATTGATAAGCCTTCACGCAGCCAATTTTTCTCACCAGAAGCACCACGGGTGGTAATCACAACCAGATCCACACCCTGCTCTTCGACCAAATGTTTGGTTGATTCGGCCGGGGATTCGGAACGGATTGCACAGGTGACTTGCACGCCTGAAGCATGCACCTTTTCTGCTATTGAACATAGATAATTTTCTATCTTTTCTTTTTTGCTAATTTCAGAGTTATAGGTTTTTGAAGCAGATAGGAGGGTTAGCTTACTGCCAGTGGATTCACAAATATACTTGGTTAATGGAATTGACTGGGCGGCAAATTCTGATCCGTCCAATAAAGTGAGAACATGTTGGAATTTTACATTCGTGATCGGCAATTGGGCAGAAAGGACCGGGGCTGGAATCCAACCTATTCGTGCAGGCAGAGCCTCGCCGTTGCCATTCCCAGAACTGCTAAATGCAGCCTGACCAAAACCAAAGCCTGCCAGAAGGTTTGAATCAATTTGACCCAGGTAGTCCATTTCAGGGGTTGGAGCGCCAATGTGAGAGCGAAAATAGCTAAACATCAAAAAAAGTGCCGGAACCATAAGCAAGTAAGCCCAGGCACCTTCGAGGAAACGCTCTTCAAAGATAATGATGGAGGCGCTGGTAGTTAACAATGCTGCTATCGTGGTGCCAATAATGACCCCGTATTTTTGTATCGATTTCTTGTCTTTTAATTCGCGGATCAGTCGGCGTGTAACAGCCCAGCCAGTCATGCTTAATAAGACAAATACACCAACAGCATAGAGTGCCAGGTAGGTTTCTTCATGCGTTCCAAAAAACAGGAAGCAAAAGCTGACGATTCCCACTTCCAGCCAGACTGGTTTACTGGCTACATCGTAATGGTTTAACTCACCGAATGTGCGAGGGATATAATGACGTTCTTTTAAGCCCAGAGAAAGATTTTGCAATCCCAGCGCACTGGCTGCCGAAGCAGACATGAGCACAAAGATGCCGACCAGTGAACCAAGATACGGTAATGGAGCGGGTAGTATTTTGTCCATTGTCTGTGTGAAGACAGAAACATTACTATTTGATGGATCGGAAAAAGTAAAAATGGCAGGCCCCACAATTAACATAGTAATGGCGGTTGTGCTCATGATGATCAATAAGCTTTGAAACGCCTTACGGCTTTTTTGTTCTGGTTTGCCTTCATAAGCAGCTACCAGGTTAGCAAATACTTCGATTCCGGTCATGACTGCCAAAATTCGAACATAACCGCCAATCGTAAAATGGAGGTTGGGAGGGGTAAAAGCTGCCATGGAGAGTATTGGTAAATGAAAACCAGTTTTAATAATTGTAAAAAAAATCATCAACCATAGCAGCAACAGTACACCTCCAGTGGCAGGACCGAACGTGCGGCTGGCCGTTTTTGGTCCGCGGTTAACCAACCAACCAGTGAACAGGCTGAGTGCGATGGCCACGAAAGCGCGATACTGAATGCCTAATACTTCTTGATTAAGCAAAGGAAAGCGGTCGGCGATGAAAGTCACCATGGCGGCCATGCTAACCAGGAAAGTGAGAGTATATTCAATGAAGGTAATGGCTGCGTTTACTTTAACAGCCCATCCTCCAAATTCCTCTTCACTTAATCCACTGCCTCCGGACCCATCAGTCACCCACCGCATTACCAGCCGGTACATGGCGGAAACTATAGCGATGGTCAGGACGGCTAACCAGACTGAACCACCAAAAACAATACTGGCTGCGCCTGAAACCGCAATCAAACTTAAGAATGGACCAAATACATACAAAGGAGAAGTAGCAGGATCACCGCCACCGGCCAATGCACCTTCGAAAGAATTCTTCAGTTTGTGTGATATGCGCGCCATGATTATTATCCTTCGGGAGATTTTTTTAGTTATTGATGAAGGTTGGGTGCCTTTTGGGGAAAAAAGTGTTTGGGAAATATACAAACAAAATTATATCCTATCCCTATCTGTCCCCTATATTAATTGCCGGTTTGTGGGAATTATTATTGCATGAGCAACTTTCTCCACAGCTACAGATCAGGTTCTGGACTCTGTTACCGCTATGAAAATCCTGGCCCAACCAAAATATTTGCCAGTGGCAGTCTGATTTCTTGTCAACTTCGCAGAATAAATGACAATGGCAGGAAACAGCGGATTGGACAGAATCACTTTACTCCAATTCTCACCACCATATATTGGTCGTAGACTTTGTCGGGTTAATTCCAAACCCGTTCACGGGGGAAGCACATGCCGATTAAGATCCTTCAAGAGGAGTTCACAACTTCCAGTTAAGAAAACACAAGCGGTTAATGACTGGTTTGTCGAGCGGCAAACCTGATGAAGGTCGTTGATAGATGTGATAATGATGTCAGCCAGCAGAGGAAAAAGATCGAAAATCTTCGTTTGCTTTTATGTGTTGTGATTAATGATATGATCCTGCCTGATTCGTTCGATGGGGCTCTTTCACTAATTGCAAGAAAAAACTTCAGCTAATTTGCGAATTTCCTCGGCCAAAACAAAATCAAGATTAGAAATGCCACCTATTTCATGAGTGCTTAATGAAAAAGAAACTTTATTGTAGGCATTGCTCCAATCCGGGTGATGATTTATTTTCTCAGCATGAATTGCAACGGCGGTCATGAAGGCAAATGCCTGTGGAAAGTCAGAAAACTTATAAGTTGCAGTTAATTTATCTCCCTGGAGCTGCCAGCTTTGATCTGTCGCGGTGTTCAACTCCAACATGCGTAAATCAATTTCCTGAAGATTAAGTTTAGTTGGTTTCATTTTTACTCCTTCATCGGTATCGTTTTAATCAAAAGGGGGTGAGGGATGTTTTTAGATGGGCGATCGCCCGCCTAAAAACACTCTGCCCCAAATTTTTAAAATGATATCTTCATAATTTTGTATTTAAGAATAACAAATTAAAGTGGGAGATGTTGTCTTTTGTAAAACTCAAGCGCATTTCATTTCATCAATCAACAAACCACCAGCTCATATTAGGTTGAAATGGTGTTGTCATTAATGCGTACCATTTGAATGTATCAAATTCAGAGCAAATTCAAGAGATTGGTATCCATTTTTTAGATTTGCATCTCTACATTGGGAATTTACCTGAGAAGAGTCAGCAAGCTATTAGGATTAAGGCCAACTTGAAAGGTTAACCAAGACCGTCCTGACCATCTTGCCAGAGAAAAAGGCCTACTTAATTTTTGATTTCATAATGAGTCTGAACAAATCCATTAGGATACGCCTTGCTGGCAAGCAATAATAAATGAATATCGTGCCCTACTTTTCCAAATAAAGGAATTCCATCTCCTAACACAATTGGAATGGTAGTAAGAGTAATATCATTCAGCAAGCCTGCCTGAAGAAAACTTTGGATCGTTTTGCCTCCATCCACATAGACGTGATGGTAGCCTGCATTTTCAGCTTTTTTGATTGCTTCTGAAATCCCTCCCTTAATCAATGTTACAGTCTCAGGGGTTGTTTTAGGCAGCGCAACCATCATGCTGCTCAGTATCAACACAGGAATTTCTCCATACGGCCAATCACCGAATGCTGCCACTATTTCGAAGGTGCTGCGACCCATAATCATTGCATCTATCCCTGAGAAAAATGCTTGGAATCCAAAATCCTCGCCTTTGTCCACTCCAACTGATGCCTCATGCAACCACTTGATATCCCCATTGGTTCTGGCGATGAAGCCATCTAAACTGGTAGCAATAAACGCTGAGTATTTCATAATATTTTACCTTTCTTTTCCAAATATTCATTGACAATGAAGACATGTGTCTGCCAAAATTCATGCTCAAGAGGAAATCTTTTTGAAATTGCGTATCTAGTTAATACTTTTCTTACCAACTCTATTTTTCACTCATTTCTTTCATGCGTGATGCATGGTTAATACGGGAAGTCTTAACCAGGTGTTACCAGGAAAAATGCGATTCCGAAAAGAATGTAAATCCCAATTAATAATGCTCCTTCAAACCAGGTTACTTCTCCATCCTTTGATATCGCATTCACAATAAAAGCGACTCCTGCAATTGAAATTAATTCTATTGGATTATTAAATACCAGATCCATCGGATTCCCGAGGGCATAGGATACCAGTACAAGTAGGGGTGCCACAAACAAAGCGACTTGAACAGTCGACCCGACAGTGATTTGCATCACCAGATCCATATCACCTTTTTTAGCAAAATAGACCGCCGAAAGGTATTCAGCTGCGTTTCCAATCACTGCCAGCACAA
This sequence comes from Chloroflexi bacterium 44-23, assembly GCA_001899005.1. Taxonomy (GTDB): domain Bacteria; phylum Chloroflexota; class Anaerolineae; order Anaerolineales; family Anaerolineaceae; genus UBA6170. Next base: position 36,619 of record MKUW01000028.1, on the reverse strand, counting down.
TTACACCCAGAAAAAATGTGGTTATTCCGAGAGATGCAGCTGTAGCTTCGAGTGAGCTTGATACCAGTTCTGCTTCGAGTGCGGTTACAGCAGTTGCTGCAGCAAGAATTAGCAATGATTTCCATAAAGGCCATGGGTCTTCAACTATCCTGATATTGCCAATTTTTTTCTTTTCATTGCCTGTAGAGAAAATATCATGATGTGTAACCAATGTATAGATCAGATTGGCTATATACAAACCTATCAGAACTATTGAAACAGCCAGACTGAGTGACTCATCCAGCGCTAAGGCATTGGGTGCATTGATAATATCTCTTTCGGTGATATCAAAAATGGCAGGTAAGAGCAAACCAATTAAAACCAGCATTAAAAGTGTGGAAAGCAAACCTGCCTGGTTCTTATTAAAGGTAAGTTTTTCTTTTCCCCATGTGCCGATTACGATTGCAAGACCAAGCCCCAGGAGGCTATTTCCGATTATGGATCCGGTAATTTGTGCTTTCACAACTCCTACATTACCAGCGGAAAGAACGAATAAAGCCAAAACCAGTTCTGCTGCATTTCCAAAAGAAATATTTAGCAGTCCTCCAATTGACGGTCCTGTTCGTTGCGCAGCTTGTTCTGTTCCCCGCTGAATCCAAACTGCAAGGGGAATAATGGCCAAAATCGATGTGATGAAAATTACTGTGGGTGATGCTTTAGTTAAGTAAGCCAGAGTTAATGAAATAGGTACCAGAATTAATAGATATAGAAAAATCATTATTGCCCCATTTAGTGAGGTATCCTTTCTTCAAAATACTGAATGAGATTATTCCCCAAGGTTTTTAATATGTGAAAAACCTGAAATCGAATAGGTAAGGTCTTCCTTTTGTTCCGAAAAATTGAAGGCAAGTCTGCAATTCCATTTACGATCAATGCGGAGAAATTTCTTAATTATGAATGCTGCCTGTATGAGTCTGAAACCATATAAAAACCGGATAATTATGGTTGATTAATAAAACAACAATTGAGATACATAATTGAGCTAATTCTCTTTAAAATCATATGTATTTTGCACTACGATGATCTGCGAATTATTTCTTCGTTTTTTTCGTATTCTCTTCCACTCGGAAATTAACAATACGCGTAATCAAATCAAATGGGATTTGTCCATCCAATGGGAACTGGACGCCACCTTTTGAAGTTTTATACGGTGCCAATTCTTGCTTAAATTTCTCTATGCTGCTGGGGATTGGATAAAATCCAATATGATTTTTAAAGGCAGCAAAGTGAACCAAATTGCCATTCAGGTAGAAGGTTGGCATCTGGTAACTGATCTTTTCAGTTGCTTCAGGAGCTGCCTCTCGAATGGTCGCACGAATTACCTGAAGTTTGTTTTGAATCTCCTCTGGAAAAGTAGCAATGTATTCATCGATTGTTGAAAAACTATTTTTCTGGGATTCCATTTATTCTCCTGGTTTATCAACTTTTTTTATACAATAAATCGATTAATGTCGTCATTATGACATAAAAAAAAATCGTTAAAAAAGGAATTGTAGAAGGCTGTGTTTATTAAAGATTCGTGCGCAAAATTTTATTAGTGATAAATTCTGCGTCTTTACCAACACCCCCCAAAAATACTGAGCTTAAACCACGCTGGAAAGGAAGCCCAATAAAATAGAGACCAGGGATGTCATTTACAAGACCCTCTGAATGAATAGGGTATCCGCCATGATCGAAAATGGGAAGGTCCACCCAGTCATAGTCGGGTTTGAAACCTGTTGCCCAGATAATGCAATTGACAGATAAGCACTGCCCATCTTCTAATTGAGGTTTACCAGCATGCATCCCTGCCAACTTGGGAGCCAAAATAACACCGGCTTCTTCAATTTCTTTGCGTGTATTTCTCCCTAATGGTGTACCATGATGCCCGAATTTCTGTTTAAGTTTTTTCCCAATCGGGGTTTTGATTGTTAAAACGTGAGTCATAAACCACCAAACCAGCATGCCATCGAATATTTTGCCCAACCGACCATTTACCGGAATCACACCAACGTCCCTGCCTGAAAGCCATATTTTTTTCCCTTTCGCTGCAAGTTCAAGGGCAATTTCGCAGCCCGAATTCCCCGCCCCGACGATAAGAATCGAATCATCAGCAATTTGAGAAGCATTTCGATATTCGCGGGAGTGGAGCTGAGATATGGAGCTGTCCACCTGATCTGCAAATGAGGGTATATAGGGTTGTTGATACGGCCCAGTGGCTATGATTACGTGCTTTGCAACAAAGATGGAGTCAATCGTTTTTATTTCAAAATTTCCATCAGCCATAGATAGGCAATTAACAAATTGTTGATTGCGCACAGGCATTTTAAATTTGATGGCATAATCAATTAGATAATTGGCAACTTCATCTTTGGTTGGAAAGTAATTTGTTGGTTGCGGAAAATCCATACCAGGTAAATTGTCAAACTGGCTGGGGGTAAACAATTTTAAGCTGTCCCAGCGATTGCGCCAGGAATCGCCAACTGCTTTATTTCCATCCAGTATAATAAAATTGTGATTGTTTTTTGAGAAGAAATAGCCCGCAGCCAGACCTGCCTGTCCGCCACCGATGATGACAGTATCAAAATACTCAGGTTGTATCGCTTGATTTTTAAGTTGTTGTGCTACCATTATTTTCTCCATCTCTGTTGTAATTGACAATAGTATTGGTATAATCAATATACTAATAATATTATTAAATGTTAAAGAGTCAATAGTTTATGAAAAAACCTTCTACAAAAAAACGTAAATACGATTCTTCCCGTCGGAAAGCACAGGCCAAAGAAACGCGTAGATTAATCGTTGAATCCGCACGGACACTGTTCATGGAAAGAGGCTACGACGGAGCCACTCTTGATGCAATCGCCGAAAAAGCTTCTGTATCACCGGTTACTTTATATGCTATTTTTGGTAACAAGCGCAATATTTTAAAACATCTTTTAGATATATCCATTGGTGGTGATGAGCAACCCATCCGTCTGATGGATCGACCGGAACCACAGGCTGTTCTTCGCCACTCTGATCCCGCGGAGCAAATTCATATGTTTTCCACTGGAATAACGGATATTTTAACGCGCGTAGCTCCTATATTTGATGTATTGCGCGTAGCAGCAAAAATGGATGCGGAATTGGAGTTACTAGTTAGAAATATGCTCAGGGAGAGGCTAGAAAACATGACCATGCTGGTTGAGCAGTTGGAGAAACACGGAGGTTTGCGGGATGGGCTGGAAATTTCTGCAGCAGCAGAATTGGTTTGGACAATAACAAGCCCGGAAGTTTTCCTGTTATTAACCCGCGACCTGCAATATTCTCATGAAAAATATACCGTTTGGTTGGATACAAATCTAACGCGCTTGTTGTTGAAGTAAATTTATACACAAATTACTTAAAGCAGAAACTTAAAACCTGAGTTTCCCACAAAACGGCAAAAGTGCTAATTTTGAGCGGAACAAATGAAAATTTAGAACACTTACGGTAGTGGAAATTAATGAAGAATAGACGAATATAAGAGCCATGGCATTCATTCGAAAAACAAAAACTAGCCAACTGTGTAACCGGTGTACATGTACAAATAGCTTGATAAGGAAAAGATCAGGCAATAAAGATCAAGCATTTCGGAATTGCACACTCAAGAGAAGAGTTAGAAGTACTTTTGGAAATAGCATGGAGAAAATTACACGGGAATCAACTTGAATTCATGACACAAAAAAAGAATTTAGGTAGGGGTAGTGCGAAGCACCACGCCTATGGATAACATTCGGTAAATGATACTGCCGGGAGGACTACCCGCAAAGATCGTTAGCGACGCTTTAGAACCATAGTTTCATACTTTTCTAAACAATGTTTTTTTTTACGCTCAATTTTTACAGATACAAAACACTAAAATGATAAACTCATGTTGAAGAATTTATCAGGCTTTTTGCGAATTCTTTGGGTGAAGAAAGCCAATAACTTTAATTCTTATTGATTCCGGCATGAAGATGAAATCATCCGTTGAACTTGGTTCAGAAAGAATTGCCAAAATAATAGCTAACCCGAGCATGCTTATATGATAAATAGCCATCAACAAGCTGCCGTAATCAGAATTGTCCAAACCTGGTGGCAGATTGATCCAAGTCATGCTGGCTAATAGGGCGGAATAGATAATGATGGCTGGAATTGCTCGGAGAGGTTTCACGGCTGTCAGAATTAGAAATATTGGTAAACCAGGCATACCATAAGGCATTAATGAAGCGGCTAACACACCGCCAAGTTGCCAGTAACGCCAACGATGGAATACGAGCAGCAGGAATGCGATCAGAATCCCTGTAGCGAATCCAAATTTGGCTGCAATTGTGTGTGAAGCCACAGTTTGCGCTAAGTGCGGATTGGATAGAACCGCCTTGATCCAATCTGGGTAGAGACTTAAGAAGGGTAAACCATACAGTAAGACGGAGATGAAAAGGCCATTCCAATCTCTTCTTAATAATATATACAGGAAAACTATGAACAAACCACCTTGTGGTTTTACCATCAAGAGACCATACGCGGAAACACGCAGAATTAACTTCAGCCATTTATTTTTGTTATTGTCACTAGACAATAACAGCAGCAGACCGGATCCAATCACAAACATATCAATACCTCCTGCTGCTACGATCCACAAGAAAGTATTTGTTGCAAACCATGAAAGAGCTACCCATGCGCGTTGATAGAAAATAAACCCAAAGAGCAAGGCTCCTCCAATCACTATGTAGAATTTAGCGGAAGTGAATAACATTGGCCAAAGGAAAAGTACAGAAAAAGGCGGGTTGTAAAAATGGGCCAATTTCGTTTCCTCTGCCCAGGGATTAATTCCGGAGATGAGGTAATGTATACCGCGTTGCATATTATCGAAATCAAAACTATTAACAAGGAATACCCGGACAACGACAAACATGATAATAAGCCCGAGAAAAAAACCATAAGTACATCTAATAAGATTACTGGGGTTGATCGACTTAATTCGTGATTTCATAGTAAATTCGATTCAGAAATATATTTATCAAACAAATTCAGTGTACGATTAGTATGGCATTGATAGGTGATATAAGACTTTTCCAATGTATGGAACCAACTGGGGGTATTTAATTGTTTTGGGACCCAGGTTCCTTAAGTTAAAAAAAAGTTAAATTAATGAGGAAATTTGAGGAGAATACATACTCCTTTTCGCTTTGGACCTTGCGACCATTTTGTTTAATATGATTTCTTTAAGTATCTTCAATATTTACCATCTCGCGGATTTTGAGAACTGTGCGCCAGTTGCGATCTGTCATCACTTCTCCAAGTAATTTTTCGCTATTTGCTGCAAGTTTGGAGCGGCCAATACCCTCTGGTGCTTTGAGATAGAAGACCTTCCCTATCAGAGCAAACTCTTCACTATCTTTTTTGATGGTTTTCAATTTTTCGAGTTTAGGACTTACAGGAACTTTTTCCAGGAAACCTAAATGGAAAGATGATGGGTCATTTTCAGCCTCTGAAAACGGGTTGTTTTTGATCGCTGCGTCCAGTTCCTTAGCAGAAAGCAGCAGAATTTTTGGTTGGAAACCATACTGGGCATTAATGCGGCTGCCGATTTTTTCTCCTAGTTCTGGATCCGATTTTCTTTCTTGATCAAAGATTACATTGCCACTTTGGACATAGGTGTGGATGTTCTTTAACCCGAATTCAGCCAGAATTTGGGTAAGACTTCTCATATTGATTTTGTTCTTTCCACTGACATTTATTCCTCGAAAAAGTGCGATAGATTTTGCCAAATGACCTCCTAGGTTCCGAATATTCAGATAAAAAAATTATCAGGTGAACGATTCCGTGAAATTTAAATTCAATGACAAAACACCGAGACGTCATAAATTAAGGTTTAAGCTGTATCAAAATAAATTGGATTTGAAAGCAAAGCCGGTAGCATCGGTAGACCGGGCAAAAATGCGCGCAGAATCTCAACCCTGGCAAATCCGGGTGATTGCATGCCATATTCAATTTCCAACCTGCCATCAGCCGGTGCCTTAAACAAGACTTCACTGGAATTAGCAGTTATAACCCGCACCACATCTCCAGCGAGCAACCCGTCAGCTATGATATTCATGGGTTTATTCTGAGACCAAAAAACGCTATCTCCCAAAATGGCTTCACCACAGTGCAGCTCCAATACAGGCCCTGACGGAGAAAATGTGATAAAAGAATGACCGCTGCGGATCGCATCCAGGAGATCGCTCATACCAAGCGATTGGGCATACACACCCATGGTAGGCCCACCAAGAAAAATGAAGGGAGTATCCCGATGGTAATCGCTGCCACCACAAATGGGTATTTTTTGACCGGCGCAAAGCAGCTGGTGCCAATAACCGACTGCTTTAAGATTGCTTTCTCGCATCGGCCCATTCCAAACCTCCAGGCAATCAAAGGGCAGCTGGCTGAGATTGAATTGGAAACCGCAGGTTTCATCAAAGGGATGATTGATGCTGATGAGAGCGCCACCTTGGCGAGCGGATTCAAATTTTGCTTGAACTTCGGTCAGAGAGTTGGCTGCAAAAATCCCATCATACGGGCGGCTGGAGCCGATGAAGTTGGCATGACCCTGATAATGTGTCCATTCTACCCCTGGGATCATGGTCACACCGGCCAATCCCGCCAGTGCTGCCTCAGAAACAAATTGATTGTGATCTGTGATAGCCACAAAATCCAGACCATTGCGCTTGGCCTTCCAGGCTAATTCTTCCAGAGTATGGACGCCATCTGATGCGAGTGTATGAGTGTGTAAATCACCTTTGTAGAGCGAGAGCCCTTCTTTGTGTTCCAGCATGATTTGATAAGTAACCTTGACACCATCCGGGTGTATCTTATAAGCTCCGACCAGGATCTGCCAGATACCGGGAATAATGGGTACAGCTTGATATCCGGGCGTTGATTCGTGTTCACTTACAAAAAAATGGGTTTTATCCGAACCGGAAGCACCAATTTGTTCTCCATTTGGAGCGATAAGGCCGATATCGATAATATTGATCTCTGGCCTGGCTATGAAGATGCCATTTTGGATATCCTGCTGCTCTCCTGATCGGGAGTTGTATTCATAACTTATTTCGAGACGCTTTATTCCTGTGGAAACCTCGAATGGTATATAAAAATAAGATCCTTGTTGTCGTTGCTCGATACGAATGGATTTATGGATGCTTTCAACCATGTTTCTCCTGAGTTTCTAAATCGCCTGGTAAAACCTGTGCCAGGAAGCGTTGAATTTGACGATCCCAGAATAGCCAGGTATGACCGGCATCTTCCTCGTAGGCATCAACGGGAACATCCAGCTTCTGACAGGCATTAATGAACACATTATGCAAAGGGTAGAGATCATCCTGGCGGCCGCAAGAGATGTATAAACCTGGTAAAGCTTGGGGATTCCGGGAAGCCCTTTGCAACCAGACAGCCGGGTCATGCTCACTACCATTCAACTTGTTAAGGTCCCCGAACAACATGCTGAATTCATCCTGGCGTTTGCCGGCAGTATGAGTATTCATAATCGCCAGAGAAAGCACACCCGAAAAGCTGGCTGCAGCAAAGTAGCGTTCTGGAAAAAGCAGAGCAGCCTTTATCGCTCCATAACCACCCATAGAATTACCCGCAATTAACGTGTTTTCGCGACGAGGTTTGATTCCAAAAACAGCCTCCAGATAGTCAGGGAGTTCCTCAGTTAAGTAAGCAAAGTAAGCCTGGCCATTCGGTTGATTAACATAAAAACTACGCCCCACTGAAGGCATGACAACTACCAGGCCGTATTGTCTTGCATAAACTTCTATGGAAGTAAAGCGCTGCCAGGCGCTCGAATCATCACTGAGCCCATGCAATAAGTAAAGCACTTTCCGTTTACTAACCGGGATATTCTTAATTAATCCCGGGTCCGGCAGGATGATATTCAAGGGCAGGTTAACCTTGGTTGTTTCTGCAACATGATCCATACGTATTAGAGCCATTTTTGCACTCCTTTCAGGATTATAGAATTTCAGGCACGGTTGGAATGACTTCTAAAGGTTCTTGGCCATTCGAGAAATCAACGGTAAACGAGAAAATCAAGCTTAACACCATCATGGCGGCTGGGAAAACTGTCAAAAGAAAACGGGAAGCTACATCTGGCTGCAAGCCAGGGTTTCGTCCACTTTCAAATCCAAACAGAACAAATATGAGATAAAAGGCGAAACTGGTAAAGAGACCATTCAGGCGATTCATGAACCCGAGTGCATTGGAAATAATCCCTTCACGGCGAACATTATGCTTGCGCGTATCCTCGTCCATCACTTTTGCAGCAATCAGATCCATGGTGGTGATTACTCCGGCAAATCCAAAACCTACCAGGGCACTGCCAACAGCGGCTGTAGCCAAGGAATTGGCAAAGTAAAGCGGCACGTATGCCAGGGTTAAAACTGCTAAAGCCGTTCGCCAGATCGGTATTAATCCGTATTTGCGTACAAGTTTTGCCCAGATCGCCACGCAAGCAATGGCGATCAGCAAGACAGAGGCAAACAAAATACTGGATTGGCTATCAGGAATTTTCAGAGTGTATTTTACAAAGAAGGGCAATCCGGCCAGTACCAAGGCCATAGCAGCGCTATAAAATGCGTTGGTGATACCAGTCATCCAGAACTTGCGATTAGCGAATAGGTCTTTGAGGCTACTCCACAAACCAGGCTTAATTTCATGATCATGCACCGGAACTTCCTTGGAAGTGAAACCCATGTAAAGGATAACCGCGCCGCCCAGCACTCCATAAATGATGGCTGTAAGGCTGAAACCAATCGCGCTGGTAATCAATGGGGTCAAGGCGATGCTGATGATCATTGCGACCAATTGAAATGCCTGGCGCAGAGCGTTGGTACTGGCCCGGCTGGCATCCGTGCGGAAGAGTTCCGGAAAGAGAGCGCCATAATTTGCATTTATGACCGAATCCAATGTGCCGGTGAAAATATAGAACAGCATGGCGTATGCAAAGAGATTATTGCCGGCCAGGAAAGAAGGGGTCGAGAAGAAAGCAATTAAACCCAAAACCAAAAGAGGTGTGCCAATAACCAACCACGGACGCCGGCGTCCCCAGCGGGAGCGGGTACGGTCGGAAAGAAAACCATAAATTGGGTTGTCTAGTGCATCAATAAAGGCATATACAAACAAAATGTTGGCAAATTGCACCGTAGTCAACCCTAGCCGATCAACATAATAGATGGCGGCATAGGTCTTTAGCATGTTGATCGGAATGGATGTTCCAAACATTCCAATTGCATAGTTAAAGGATTTCAAGCGGTCAGCTTTCATAGCAGTTCTCCTCGAGACTATTGTTGGTGAGAGGGAGAAATATAATTACAAATAATTATATACTCTCCACCGGCAAACAAAGCCAGAAGAAAGCGAAACTGGATGGTATCGGATAATAATAATTTTTGCTAAAAAATGAGGTGTGCGAATTCGATCTGAGCAGGAGATGCGGGTTTGATACCAATTCTGGAAGACTAATTAAAGTATTGTGGCAGAAACTTGAATGGACACGTTTTTTATGTCACCTTTTTTCAAATTGGCAGATGGCTGCTTGTTGTCTAGGTACTGAAGTAATTCAATTCTTTAAAGATTTTATAAATTTATTTGTATGTACTATTGGTGTTCTTTTCAACCAAACCTTTCAATGTTCTACTTAAAAGAGGACGAATATTGGCTGGAATAAAGCCAACTTGCTCTGCATCCAGGATGCCTGTGAAAAGTATACCGGCTAACCGCAAGCGTGCGATCGTCCCGTTAGGAATTTGGATTCCCCAAAGTGACATATCATGGATATCATCACCATACTTGTCGGTCAATTCTTTCCAGGGACGCGTTCCTCCATTTTCAAGTATCCAGCGCAGCGCAGCGCGATCATCTTTATTTAAGTCATCACGCAGGGTCTCTTTTAAGAATTTAGCATTCAACAAATTGCCTGTTAGCCAGGCAGCTAACTCACCCTTGGAACCCACTCGGGATGTTCGTAAGAAATCTGCGCAGGCAATCAATAATTTCTTTGGATAAGTCTCTAAACAAGTATTTAAATTGGTGGTTGCGGTAAGCGGAGTTTCCATGAGTTTTTTGTAAGTTGCCAACATGTTTTTTTGGTCGCGCTTAAACCTTTCCCCATGCTTTTTCTCGTATGCTTCAGCCTCTTGCAGGATGATACGATTGTGCTGAACGAGTTTGCTTTGTGGATCAATCGTTTCGGCCATGACGAAACGCTCGCGTGCTGTGTGTATGTCTTGATCATCAATTGCCAAATGGAAATATGCCAGATTGGCTACAACAGCAGTTTCGGGAGTAATTTGTTTGGCAGCATCGACGATTCTTAAATGATGCATTGCCTTCACAGCATCGTCTGAGTTGGCTGCATTCATGGCAATCGATGCGTGTCCATACATGAAATTGGGATCTGCGATGATGGATTTCTCCAGCATATCATTTCCTTCTTTCATTTTGCCTTCCTTAAAAAATAATATAGCCAGGTTAAAATAGGCAACCGGATAAGAGGCTTCCATTTCGATTGCTTTTAGATAATAGTTTTTCGCTACATCAGGTGAGGTCGCTAGATTGGCCTTCTCCATTAACTTCATTGTTTCTGGTTGGGCTTAAATAAACGATTTCACAATTTTTTGAAAAACCAACTTTACCTCACACCAATCCTGGATGCTTTCATCCCATAAGCGAACCAGATTTGGTCCTGTATAGCGGTCATGTTGGAAAAGTATTTTAAGCACATTCATGCGCGCACTCAGACTTCCTGTCTGACTGAACGCAAAGCGATATAATTCCTCGTCTTCATTAAAAGATAATAAATTGACCAGAATAGTACAGGCAAAATCATTTGTCTCCGAATTCAAGATGGCCAGTTTTATGACCGGCATTAAGAAAGGATATTTGATAAAGAGATTGTCAAGCTTCTTTTGTGCGACAGCAGTCATCTCCTCAGGGGCGTTGTCGAAAATTGCCTCCAACTCGGCTATGATGGGCGGAATAAGGTATATTTCCAAATTTGGGTAAAATGGGGGCAGCCATTTAAGGCTGGATTTTGGCTGAGCATTGACACGCCTGAGATCATCCAGAAAAAGTATCTCACTCTTTCTTATTATTTCCTTATCTATTTTTTCCATCAGTTTTATAGCTACTGACATTTCCCCTGTGCGGGCCGCAGAGACTGCCAGGATATGCCAGGTACGTACTGATAAGGAGGTCGCATCTTCATCCGCAAAACGTTGGGCTAGTTTCCATAAAGAAGAAGTATCCTCTACCAAAGCCAATATTGAAATTAAGCGTTTCATCTCATCAGAATCTACCTCGAAGTCATCCGAAAAGGCAGCAAATCGGGCAGCATATTCACTGGCGCGATTGATATTTCCGGCGCCGAAAAGATAAATAACCATTTTTTCTAACGCAAATAAGTTGTCCGGATCTTGGGCTAATACATTTTCAGTTATTTGAATTGCTTCATTAACCTTCCCGCTAAAAAAAAGAGCCTGAGCCAGGTTGTTCTGCGGCGGAGTCCAGTTGGGGGCGATTTTAATGGCTTCTTTTGTGAAATGAATCACCTCTGAAAAGCGATGTTTAGCAAATGCTATCTGTGCCTTTTCATTTTGAATAGTAGCACGCTGCATTTTTTCAAAAGGTAAACTTTCATTTTTGGCTTCAGCTGTGATCATAGATGTGGCTTCGGATATTATATTTTCAACCAGCTCCTGAGTTTCCGGGTCTATGGCGCGGGACTTGCGGACACGTAGGGCGGCCCTTAATGCGGATCCTGGCCAATCATTTTCCATGCATATAAACGCCAGCGGCAAATACAAAGGCAAATAATTTTGCTGAGTTTTTTCCAACTTTAATAACAGATCTAATGCTTGATCACTCTGGCCTAAAGACATTAAGGAAGTTGCCCGTAAAAGACTATATTCAACTTTCTTCTTATAAAAATTAGGTGCCTTATCAAGGATTTCCAACACAAGCTCATGATCCTCTAACGTCACGGCAGCTTCCAGCTCATCCTCGAAGTTCCCAGCCGTGATTTCAGGAATTTGAAAAAATGTGTCTGATCGCTGGGAAGGAGGAAGCGAGGAATTTGGTATTTGGCTTTTTCTTTGAGACATTATTTTCTCCTGATCCTGGTTGGAATCGTACTATTATATTGATTTGCTGTACGAGGAAATAATTTAAATTGTATCATCTTCGGCACAGTGATTGATCTGCAAAATAATAAACGATTTTGTTGATAAGATGATTGCAAGCGACTTAATTCAATCTCTATTTGGATTTTTAAAGATTATTATTGCATCAAGGCATTTCTATACGGATATTTCGTTTTTTTTTATTGACCGTTATGAAAGCATGTGACCATAAAACCTACTGAATGGAAAGTGAACATATTGACAGCAACTTGGATAATTGTAAGAAGCTGGTTAGTATGATGATAATGATGTGGATCTGAAATGATCATTAAATTGTCCGTTACAAATGGGCAAATAATTGTTTGGAAATTGTAGGAAAAGAGGGATTTTATGATTACGATCAAACGTGTATACGAACCTTTTGATAGCAGCGATGGCACCCGTTTTTTAGTGGAGCGCTTGTGGCCACGTGGGGAAACGAAAGAGGAAGTGCATATGGATTCCTGGCTAAAGGAAGTGGCGCCAAGTACGGAGTTGCGTAAATGGTTCAACCATGACCCGCAAAAGTGGACTGAATTCCAGCGAAAATATCGCGCCGAATTGGAAGATAATCCTGAAACCTGGCAGCCAATTCTGGATGCCGCCAAGCAAGGCAAGGTCACTTTGCTTTATAGCTCCCACGATCAGGAACATAACAATGCCGTGGCGCTTAAAGCATTTCTCGACCAACACATGAAGGGTTGAGAACTTGATATCCTTCCGATTTGTGGAAATTTCGGAGCGATGCCAATCTGGTGCAAGTTTTGTAAATTGAGTGTGTAGTGGTACCTAATTTGCTGGTGCGGTTTCTTAGTTTTTAGTTATTAATTAAATTGAGTGTGTAAGTATTGTTCGAATTGCTGTAAAGCCTCGCCAAAGGCAGCGCGGCCAAAACCCATGCGCATGTGCTGGTCATCCGATCCCAAGCTAATTGCCGGTAGGATTAAGATGCCCGCTCTTTCGGCTAATTCTGTTGCATACGCCTGGACAGAGGGAACGTCCATCCTAACAAGAGCTATGGAACTTGCCATAGGGCGGCGCCAGTAAAACAATTGCGGCCAGCGCTGGAAAAATGCGTCTGCCAAATTAAGATTATGTTCAATTAATGCAATACTCCTGTCACGCAATTGCTGGCGGACACTCCAGGCTGCCATTGCCAGGAATTCTGAAGGCGCAGATGCACAAATACTGGTGTAGCTCTTCCAGTTGATGATGTTTTCACGCAATTCCCTATCGCGGATGACCAGCCAGCCAGTACGCAAACCTGGTAATCCATACGTTTTTGACAACCCATTGAGAACAATTGAGCGTTTGGTCATTTCAGCTGCGGATTTAATCGGTTTTGTCCCCGAGTGAACCAGACCAAAATAAATCTCATCACAAAATAGCAACAGATTATTTTGTTCAACGATTTCCGCTAATTGATCCATTTGAGCTTGAGAGGGTAAAAACCCGGTGGGATTATGGGGAAAGTTAACAACGATCAATTTTGTTTTAAGATGAATCAGTTTTTTTAATTGACCAATATCTAGCTCCCACTGATGCTTGCCTGCTATAAAATTCCACCTGTGCACATTCGCACGACCGACAATGTGCTCGATTACATTGACCAAGGCATCATAGGCAGGCGTCAATACGATCACCTCATCTGCAGGTTCAAGGACCGCGCGGGCAGCCAAATAGATACCTTCCACCGGAGATGCAAGCATAATGACGTCTTCGGCCGTCACATTTTCGTATGACCCGGCAATCTTTTCCCGTAATTCAGGATGTCCAAGCGATTGGGTATATCCCAAAGACAATTCGCCAAAGTTCTTCATGGGCACATCAGCCATTGTCAGTAATTCAGCGATGGAGATAGTTTCACAATCCGAATTGCACAGCTGAAAGGGAGTTGAAAACTCATATTTTGCAAAAAAGTGCTCTGTTTCGAAATCAGAAATTCTCATAAGCCACTTTCTTCGTAAAGAAATTTTTGTTTTTCAAAAAACGAGGTTTAGCTGTGTTTTAGACGGGTGATGGCCTGTTTAAATACACTTTGCCCCTAAATTTTATATCGATATAAATACTTGATGTTATTTTTCTTCAGTCTTCCTGACTAAAATACTCGCTGAACAGATTTTCAGAGAGTTCAGTTCCTTCCTTCGTCAAAACGACTGATTTGGCTTTTCCTTTTGGGTTAAATATTAAACCCTTTTCAAAAAGACGATCCATAGTTTCCCAGGCCATGCCTTTCCAGGCACGAACAAGATCTCCATCCTGAAATGTCGTTAAGTAAAGCAAAGCAAGCGTCACCTCATCGACTTTTTCTTTGTCGTACTCCATCATAATCCTCCTAATGATTCATCATCACTTTACAACAAGTAATGTTGGAGGTCAAGTCAGGGAGAGTTTTGAGCAGGTATTCAATCCATAAGTATGAAAAAATCACTTCGTGAATAAGAGGATCGGCAGAAAGCAAAAACCTAATTTTTTGTTTCAAGGTCTGCTATCAGGGTTTTCATTTCTGCGATTTCTTTCTTTTGTGCGGCAATGATTCCGTCTGCAAGTTCACGCACACGCGGATCTGGAATTTTAGCTCTTTCACTGGTTAGAATTGCGATCGAGTGGTGAGGAATCATGGCTCTCATGTACGAAACATCCGCAACAGTTTCCTGGCTTCGCACCAACCAGAGCGATAGTACAAAAATAAGGATGCTGCCTGCAACGATTGCAATATTTGCCTTCCGGTTGACATACATTTTTCTCATAAAAGCTAGCATAACAAGTGCCATGACAGCACCCATGATTAAAGCCATGTATAGGCGAGTTTCACTGAAGAAAATATGATCCATTTGGTAGGTATTCAAATACATCAAGCGAGCATGATTACAGTTGCGGTGAGCACCATCGCTATAAATCGTTTGTAATTGTTCACAGTTCTGCTCCTAATTTTAGAAAAGATACTTTCTTGCTCCAATAAATTGTAATAAGATCTTACCGTAGCTGCTCCATCGCGTATATTAGGAAACCTACGTAGAAAATATACGTACAATCGATACCATTTAAGAAAATACCAAATAAAAAATCAGTTTTTTTGGACCCAAGCACAGCTGCTATTGCAAATGATTTCCAGAACTGGCTACATCTTTTTTAAATCAGGTATAAAAAGACCAGTACCTTTTTCCATGCCAGCTTGGCAGGTTCTGGAATGTGATGTCTTAACGGCTTAATTCAAAAAACCCAATGCCAGGTTTCTAAAACCGGTACCACTTTTCCATTGGGATTAACCGGTAGTGCCAATAAACTTCAGACCGGGTGTTAACCATTTAACCATCTTAAGTTATTTTTAGTTATTCTTCATTTGTATTGGGAGATTGATTCTTCTGAAGCAGGTTTTCTCCTTCACCTGGTGTCCAGGATTCGCGGGATTGCTCCTGAATCTTTTTTGCTTCACTGGAAAGATGCGCTTCGGCTTGCGTGGATGAAGAGGGGGACTCGTCCTCGTTTTTGGGTGTGCTTTTCATTAAGAAATTCTCATGAATGTCAGTGAATGAATCATTCATCTGTACTGGAACACCCTGCGGAAAAATGACTTCGCGAGCTTCATCCGGCATGGAGATACCGGCATCCTGGAAGGCACGTTTGGTCAGGCGGATCAGTGCGGATTTAACTTTAATCCAACTGTGTTCGTTGCCCTCAATCCAAAAATAAATTCGCAGATTGACAGTGGCACTCCCAAGGGCATCCACCAGCACCAGTGGTTCAGGATCATCCAGCACCGCGGGATGATCAAGTAAGACCTTGAGAGCCACCTCCTGTGCCTTGGAGATAGAATCATCGTAGCCAATTCCGATTAAGAAATCTGTTCTTCTTTTGGGATTACTTGTAAAATTATAAATATTGCTTTTATATACGGTGGAATTGGGAATCTGGACTTGATTACCTTCCAGAGTAGTGAGGATGGTGACACGGGTTGTCAAGGCTTCTACGAAACCTTCCACTTCTCCGATACCGACCAAATCACCCGAACGAAACGGGTTCTGCATACTCAAGAAAATGCTTGCCAGGAAGTTCTCCGTAATATCACGGAAGGCAATTCCTAAAATAAGTCCAAACAAACCTGTTCCCCCAATTACCGTCATGGCGACATTGGTCAGGCCGGCAATTTGAAGGACGATAAATAAACCAACAAGAAATGTCAATAAACCGACAGTGTAGCCGCCCACATTCAGCAGCAAAGGGTTGGAAAGCTTTCTCTTCAATGTTCTGCGGGCTGCGTGGGCTGTCAGACGAGATATAAACACGCTAATCAGTAATATCAGCAGATTGAACCCAATAAGAGGAAGAGAGCGGATGAAACCACTCCAAATATTCCTTAATTCTTCATATGCCGGACGAAAATCCCAAAGAGAAACTTCGGTCAGTTGCATTTTGTTTACAACCGCAACGACATCCTGTGTATTTCGGGCCAAATCCCCAGCCCATTTACGATGATCTTCGGTTTTTGCCAAACCGGATAAAAAGACAACCCCTTCCTGCACTTCTACCTGTGGATCAATATACCAGCCGGTAGCATTCAGAATTTTTACCAAGCGTTTACGGATAGCAAAATCGAGTGCGGTAGGTTTGATATCCACCTGGTCGGGAACGATGGAAGGTGATTCATCCACAACCGGTGTTGCAGTCGGCCCGATTCCGGTTTGAGCTTGGGCAGATATTGGTGAAAGGAAAAAGCAAAGCAAAAACAAACCGGTTAATAATAAGCGGGCTTGTTGACTGGCATTAAATTTCCTCGTATATTTTCTCGCAAATTTCTGCATGTGGGAGTTCTTTTCACCTTTCATCAGTTATCTCCACTAAACCCACCCGTGATTGATTCTGGATTTAAGAGGGCTTCTATTTATCATACCAAATCCAACCTTGATTTTCCAAGGTTCTTTCCAGGTTTACTGAAGATCCTGGTTGAATATCATATTGTGCTCGCTTTAAAAAATTGTATTATGCAGAAATATCACGGCTACTTTCATCACTGGTTGGTTCCACATTATTCTGGTGATAGTTAGCCTTTCAGAGCCGGGAAGGTAGGGAATAAGATGTTCGATCTGAAAACGATCGATTTGTCCTTACCTGTATACGGTTGAGGTGAATAACTTTTGGCCGCAACAGATCGAAGCAATTTGATTCAGCAACGAGTACCCCGCCCCTTGTCGCCGCATGTCTGCTTTGATATAAAGCATGGCGACAAAGGCATTTCCGAAGAAAGATTGCTCGAGCACCCCATAGCAGATTGTCTTATGACCTGATTCAATTATGAAACAGCGGTTAATGGTTAGGGATTGTTTGATAAATTCAACGTAAAGTTGGTTTTCTTGCGCCACTTCATCTAAATTGCAAAGTGCACTTATGTCATCAAGAACACCCGAGCGGATGAAGAAATCGGCTTTTTGTTGGTGTAAAGCTATTTCAACTATCCATCCAGGAATGGATTCTTATAAACGCGATACTCCGGAGGGATGCGATCGCCGCCATCCCAGACTACCCGGCGGTAATCATCAGGATCGGTATTACGCTCAGAATTGACCAGTAGTACCCGGCTGTTTTTGTCCAGCCCTAATGCATCGCGAATATTCTGGTAGCGATCCAACTCCATCAGGAACATAATTGCTCCCAATGTAACTGCTCCCGATTCTCCAGCGACGATGGGTGGGTCGCCTTCCAATGAAACACCACCAACCCGCATTCCCTTTGCCGCCACATAATCGGGACATTTAATGAAGCCATCCGCACAATCATACAGCACATCCCAGGCAATTGGGTTGGGATCTCCACAGGCTAGACCGGCCATGATTGTATCCAAATTACCGGGAAAAGAGTGTGGTTTGCCGTCGCCAACTTCCATGGAGTGAAACAAACATGCCGCTTGATCGGGTTCAACCACCACCATTTTTGGGCGTTCAGGTCCGAATAAACTCGCATAATATCCAAAGGCGGATGCAGCCAGAGATCCCACACCTGCTTGCATAAAAATATGAGTGGGTGAAAACTCTCCCATAGAAACAAGCTGTTGTTGAACTTCAGCGAAGAGGGTCGTATATCCTTGCATAACCCAGGCGGGAATTTCTTCATATCCCTCCCACGAGGTATCTGAGATAATTTGCCAGCCAAATTTTTGAGCATCTTCGATCACCTGGCGCACTGCATCATCATATGTACCGTCAATCACCTTTACTTCAGCCCCATTGCGCGTAATGGCATCAATGCGTGCTTGCGATGTATGCTTATGGACATAAATGACCGATTTGAAACCAAGTTGTTTGGCTGACCAGGCGATTCCACGTCCATGATTGCCGTCCGTAGCAGCGGCAAAAGTGAGCTGTCCAAGCTTGTTTCGTATTTCCGGCTGGTTCAGGTCAGAAAAAGAAAAATCAGCCGGGGTTCCAAGCAATTTTAAGATAGTTTGATGAATTGCATAAGAACCCCCCAAAACTTTGAAAGAACCTAGGCTGAGGCGATCAGCTTCATCTTTCACCCAAATTTTATCCAATCCTATCATGTAGGCCAGCCGGTTTAAACTTTTGAGTGGTGTTACATGGTAGTCCGGAATTTGTATGTGAAAATTCCGGGTGCGGGTCGAGATTCCGGCGGGAAAATATTTTGCAACCGCCGGACTATGACTGATGGTTGCTGCACGTGGATTTGGAATCCAAGTTATTGGTTCTGGAATTTTCATCTTTATCACCGCAAATTTATTTTTTTAACAAGAGAAATTGGGTTGATTATAACCTTTTAACCTGACCTTGACACAATCCGACATAAAGATAAAAGGAAAGTTAAAAGCTTTCAGGTTCTGTTTTACTCAATTTTTGTCCCATTTTATACGATGTTGACAATATACCTGCATGGTTGTCAGTTGTTTTTTTACAAAGCTAGAAAGGAAATTTCAAATATTCATATCGTGACGGATAATCTGGGTAAATTTTTTTTGACTTAATTTAGAAAAATAGTCGACGAATACCTTTTGCGTGAACACGGATTTCGTTAAGCTTTCAGTAACAATGATTGCTCAAAATGCATAGTACAATTCAGAAAGACTATAAGTACAAGCCATCAGTTCTTAAAATTTGCGAGGCTAGCCGATCCTCAACAAGTTAAGAAAATTCTAGTATAAATACTTACTGTGTAAGTAAAGGGTATATTTGTGTAATCGCGATAATCTCTACACTAGAGATGCTGCCTATGGAACAAACGCCACAAATTTTTCAGACAAACCAACCTAAGAACCGGGCATTCGCTTGGGGGGATTTCTTTTCAATTGCTCTGATTGCGATCTTGCTGTACTTTGGCGTTCGGCTTGCGCTGAATGTTCCTAATGTCATTAAAGGCCCGGATATATCTCTCACCCCTCGTGCGTTGCCCTGGTACACCTTGCTTTCCGTAGGGCGTATGTTTGCTGCGTACGTACTTTCGATGCTGTTTACGCTTTTTTATGGCCGTGTTATGGCGTATAACCAGCGTGCAGAAAAACTCCTTATGCCTTTGCTGGATGTTTTACAGAGTGTTCCCATCCTTTCGTTTTTACCGGTTGTCTTACTTAGTTTGAGCGCAATAATGCCTCAAAAAGTTGCCGCTGAACTTGCATCCATCGTGTTGATTTTTACCAGCCAGTCCTGGAATTTAACCTTCGCCTGGTACCAATCTTTGACAACAATCCCGATGGAATTACGGGAAGCCGGCTTAATTTTCAGGCTCAATACCTGGATGAAGTTCAAACGACTGGAATTACCCTTTGGGATGATAGCGCTGGTTTGGAATAGTATGATGTCCTGGGCCGGCGGTTGGTTTTTTCTTATGGCTGCGGAAGCCTTTACGGTTGGTTCTCTGGATTTCCGCCTACCAGGCTTGGGGTCTTATTTGCAAGAGGCAGCAATTCAGAACAATTATGGCGCGATTGCATGGGGACTGGCTGCGCTTATATTCACGATTGTTATTTTAGATCAATTAGTCTGGCGCCCTTTAATTGCCTGGTCAGACCGGTTTAAAGTTGAGATGACCGAAAGCGATAACCCACCGACTTCATGGTTTTTTAATGTGATGAGCAACTCCCTGCTTTTGAAAAAGCTTGGTGTGCGATTGCGCCTTCTTACTGAAAAATTCGACCGTTTTCAGATACAGCACTTTCCGATGCGCCCTGAGGTACATATCAAATCATCCTCCAGGCGTTGGCCATTGACTGTTTTTACAGTGATTTTTGTCCTTGGCATTCTATATGGTCTGGCGCAGGCAGCTCAAATGTTGATCACAATTCCCTTTAGCCAATGGGGACAGATTGCGGTGGGTCTTTTGGCGACTTTGCTGCGAGTGTTTGGAGCTTTAGTGATTGCATTAGCCTGGACAATCCCGTTGGGAGTGGCAATTGGCACCAATCCCCGATTGTCGAAAATATTACAGCCGGTTGTACAGGTAGCTGCATCTGTTCCTGCTACAGCTCTTTTTCCGATTATCCTGCTCCTCTTTATTAATCTACCCGGTGGGTTGAATATCGCCGCAATACTTTTAATGTTAATGGGCACCCAATGGTATCTCCTATTTAATATAATTGCAGGTGCTATTGCTATCCCTCAAGACCTGAAGTACACGACACAATTGATGCAATTGAACAGGTGGCAACGCTGGCGCACTTTGGTTTTACCTGCCATTTTCCCTTATCTGGTGACCGGGGCAATCACTGCCAGTGGTGGCGCCTGGAACGCCAGTATTGTCGCAGAATATCAAGATCTTGGCGGTACACCAATTTCGCTGACGGGGATTGGCTCATTAATCGCTCAAGCTACGGCTGTTGGTGATTACGCTTTGTTGCTGGCAGCCACGCTGGCGATGATTCTGGCTGTTATTTTACTAAACCGCTTTATTTGGCGGCGATTATATAAATTAGCTGAAGAAAAATACCGAATGGAGTAATTATGAGCGCTGAACCTTTGATGCAGCTTGAAAATATTTATCAGATTTATGGCTCCGGAGCGCGCCGTTTTACTGCAGTTGAAGATGTAAATATGTCGCTCTTTCCCGGGGAGTTTGTAGCGCTGTTAGGTCCATCCGGTTGTGGAAAAAGCACCTTGTTGAGAATAATCACTGGGTTGCAGCCACCTTCCAAGGGAAAAGTAATTTACAGAGGTGAAGTTCTTCGTGGCGTCAACTTCAATTCTTCCATGATTTTCCAAACTTTTGCTTTATTCCCCTGGTTGAATGTGATTGAAAATGTCAGCCTGGCCCTTCAGGTGAAAGGTATAGAAGAACCTGAGCGTACCCAAAAAGCGGAAGATTTGTTAGACCGGGTTGGATTGGATGGTTTTGAGTCAGCCTATCCGCGAGAATTGTCTGGCGGCATGCGCCAAAAAGTGGGCTTTGCCCGCGCTATGGCGGTTGAACCGGAATTACTTTGTCTGGATGAACCATTCTCAGCGCTGGATGTGCTTTCCGCAGAGGCATTGCGCAACGAGTTGCTGGAACTTTGGACCGGCGGCAAGATACCCACCAAAGCCATTCTGATGGTCAGTCACAATATCGAGGAAGCAGTTTTCCTGGCTGATCGCATTATCATTATGGATAAACAGCCAGGCCGTATAATCGCAGAACATAGAATTAATCTGCCTCATCCACGCCAACGAAAATCTCCTGTTTTTCAAAATCAAGTGGACTTAGTGTATGCAATTTTGGCCGGGCAAACATTGCCTGAAAACGAAGAGTTAGGGACTGCACCTGGTGAAGGTGGACGTACACGCCAACTGCCGAAAGTTGAAATTGGCGATTTAACCGGGTTGCTGGAATATTTAACTGAATCTGGGGAAGAAAAATATGATATTTACCTTCTCGAAGATGAACTGGGGATAAATTCAGACCAACTTTTGCTGCTGACAGAAGCAGCTGAATTGCTGGGTTTTGCCTCAATTGCGAAAGGAGATATTGAAATCACCCCTCTTGGTCAGACATATGCAGAAGCCAGCATCCTTGGGCGTAAAGAAATTTTCGCTTCACGCGTTCGCCGTATTCCAATGATGCGCTGGTTATTAACCATGCTTAAAGCATCCGATAAGCAGCAGTTGAAATGGAACGTTATCCAGACGGCACTCAGCCTTGAATTTCCGCCGGATGAAGCAGAAGTGCAGATTGAGACTTTGATCAATTGGGGACGCTATGGCGAACTGCTGGTTTATGAAGATGATAGTGAAACATTAACTTTGGAAACAAGTTTGCAAAAAGTGTAATCCACTGAAATTTACATTAGGATCAATTAAATACCATCGGATGTTAACAGGAGAAGAGGCACATTTAGAGGAACTGTCAACGAATAATCATCGGTAAGTAAACCTTATGGTTACTGAACATATAAACATAGAAAGATGCGCCGATCGGGATCGAGCTGGTTGGACCATTTTGGTTGAAGATCGCCCACTTGCCATGTTCGGCATAACCCTCAAACCCTACATCGATTGGGAAGTTAGCGTCAGTACCGGCCCACAAACCAAGAGAGCTATCCTCTCTTTTTAGGTCGTGCCCAAATTTGTGGTTGGAAAGCTGTCGAAAGAACTTAAATATCCATATCAACTAATAGAGAAAAAGACGTTGAATTTTTCTGCCTTGAGATAGAGAAAGATTCGGGAACATTCCAGGGAATAACCAAAATCGCTTTAAGCTGCAAGATGAAAATTCACTTTTCAATCACTGAATAACGACCAGCACTTTTCGTTTCGTAATCGCTGATCGTCTAGCACGAGTTCGCGAATTGCCTCAGGAAGCTGTGCGCGCTGCCATTGACACTCCTGACGGCCGGCTTCCTCGCGCTGATCCTGGGAGGCGGCTGCCCGGACTGCCCTGATGGCGTAGGCTGCAGCTCCAAGTTCATGAGCGGCTACATGTGCAACCGCCACAGCATGCCCAGCTGCGCGGGCTGCTTCTCTGGCTGGACCACTCACTTCTCGAGCGGCAGCATGGGCTGCAAAAGCGGCTGTGCGCGCCTGCGACATGGTGATTTCTCCGCGAGCCCAGACTCGTCCCTGTTCAATGGCCCGGCGCGGGCGATTATCCGACGGTTGGACCATCTCAAAATAGTGCAGTACGTGCTCAGCACAATCGGCTGCCCACATGGCAAGCAGGTGATGATCGGAATCCAGCAAGGTACCTCCCCTGCGAATAGTGGTAAGCCTGGGATCACGGATCTTATTAAAAATAACTGATTTAGCCATTAGTGATACCTTTTCGACCAAATAACGATTTGGTGCGTTGCTTCTGCAGTGTTTATTCTATCAGCAATAGTGCAGCGATAATAAACCGAGGCTTATTTTCAGCCAAAATATTTATGTGCTTGCTGGGGTGATATATCGTAGACCTGTAAGATTGTGTCAATACCAAAGAAAAGATCAATAAATCCGTTTCTTTAGTAGAAGCACAATCTCTTTTGTGGCAGTAGCGTAATATCGGCCGGATGGTACTGCTATCTTATTTAAGCTGGATTGCTTTGATGCGTATTGCTCCCGCCGGACACTTTTCGTAACATTCAAGGCACTTGGTACATTTTTCGTTGGTTCCGCTCATAATTTCTGCTCGTGTTAGCCCCTGTGGACAGGCTTTTTCGCAAACACGGCAATTAAACCCGCGAGCGCCCAGGCAGACCTTTTGATCAGGTTTTGGCCGGAAGAAAATATTGAGGCGGCTGATCAACCCGAATAATGCACCCATTGGACAAAGCGAAGTGCACCAGGATTTGAGTATAAATATTTCAGCAATAATCATAATGGGAAAGATGGCCAGTTCCAATCCTGGCGTAGCACCGGAGAACCAGCGAACTGCTGCAAAAATGGTTCCGAAGGTCAGACCAATCGGGCAGACAAGGCAGAAAACCGGGAAACCGAATATATAAGAAGAAACTATTCCGCCCACCAACACTGCCACGCCAGGATAAACCTTTTTACTGGCACTTTCAGTGTCAACAGTGGTCAATGCTGCCGGTACAGCAGTTGAGCTTATCTTTTCATTTTTCGTAACGCGTGATTGCCAGAGCGCTGACTGGGAAGTTTTGATATGAAGCTTTGTTTTTATGAAATGAAGGATGGATGCCGGACAGACCCACGCGCAGAAAAAGCGACCCAAGAGGATGATTAATAAGACCGCAACCCCGACTGACAGCCACAATTCGGGTAGCAAGCTCCTGCTAGCAAAGGCTGCTCCCAAAAAACCCAATGGGCAGGTCATACTAAAAATGCCTTTGCCCAACGTGCATAACCGTCCGAAGCCGGACTTAAAGACCGTTCCTGAAACAATCATGCCGGCAATCAACAATATGCTGGCGGTACGCAAAACCCATACCGGGGTGATTGTTTTCTTTCTTTTCTTTATAATTGTGTTTGATGGCCTTTTTAATTTGTGGATTGGCTTTGATGATATATCCATGTGATAAAAATCCTCTAAGCGTTAGCCTGGTTCTGATGAATCTATAGGAAAAACAACAATCCCCTTTGTGAAAAACTGATTGGCGGAAAGGGAACAAGCAACGACGCAGATCCCACAGCCAACGCACAATTCAGACTTAATGTGAGGCCGGTTCTGTCCATCCATACTGATAGCGTCAAAAGGGCAACTATGGGCACAGCCGTGCCCGCAGGAATTTCCCAACCAGGGAGCGCATCGTTCCGCCATTACCTTTGCAATCCCGATGCGTGCTTCCGATTGACGGATCGGCAACAATGCGTCAGTTGGGCAGATTTTTGTGCATTCCATACACAGGTTGCAGTAGTTCTTCGCGAAACTCAGCGTTGGACTGCCGGCGGTTTCCAGGCTCTCAGTGAGCTTAACCGGCCGGATCACTTCTTGTGGACAGACCTCCTGGCATTTGTTGCACGAGAGGCATAATGACCGGAAATGATCTTCGTCCATGGCACCTGGTGGGCGCAGGATTCCACTTCTCTCTTGGGCAAGACCAGCCAACCTGACTGACCCGCTTAAAGCGACTACTGCCAACCCCACTGAGATAAATTTAAGCACGTCACGGCGACTTATTTCTTTGTGCTGAGAGTTGTTGCTATCGCCTACGATTTCATTTCGTTCAATTCTTGCTTTATGTTTAGGTTTTTGATCAGACATTGATGATGCTCATTTCGATCAGATGGGCTCAAAAGCTAAAAAGGTCTTTCTTAAGCGCATGCGCCATTGAAAGACCTTTTGTGCTTAATGCTTACTTAGGTTTGTAAAATTTAATTTATAGAATTCTACTGTCGGAATTCAAGTAGTCCACCGTAATCACCAAGTAACGGCCCAAGCAGCAGATCGGCATTGGAAATCGTTAGTGAGAAAGGATAGACTTTATTTAGATCGTCAAAAGATACATCTTCTTCAGGGTAGGGAGTCACAAGCTTACGAGTGATCTCCATAGTCCATACGCCATTTTTCCAATTTGACGCGACAAGAACATCAGCCATGCTTTCGGTCGGCGTCTTTAAGACAAGAGTTGGGACTTTGCCATTTAACGCAGCGTATTTTTCCCAATATTGGCTGATTTGCTCTGGAGTGAGGCTGTTTACTGCTACAGCTTCCCCGTTATCAATTTCATCTTGGGTTATGATCATGGTGTCCACAAAATCAATTGGATCGGTTTCCATATAACTGGGAGATGTATAGGGAATTGTATAATTTTGTTGGTACTTTATTTCACCAAGATCAGGGAATGTGAGGTTAGTTTTTAGAGGGTCATAGGGAAGGTTGATTTGTGCGTGGCAGTTTATGCAATAAAAATCTCGTGTGCGATCTCTATTTGCATCTATATCATCATCTGGAGATACAATAACATTATCTTCGGCATAATCAATAAATGTGACACTCCCAGCGATAACGTTATTAGAATTTTGTTCGTTTGTTTGTTCGAAGATTAGTGGCCCATCTTGCTTCGCTAATATTGTTCCTGCAAACCAGAAACGGTCTTCTGCACCTTCTTTTAATCCATAGTGAGAGCCATCCTCTAATCCGCCTTCACCCTTCTTTTGCATGAAGCCATGTTTTTCAAAAAACATCCAGGAATCGACTCTTCCGGCACCGGGAGCAGTTTGGTGATGAAATATTCCTGAACCGGGTGGATCTTCGTGACAGAAGGCAGAGCAGCCTTCAGTTGCAACATTGTCGCTGGAAATATCGAAGGATAAGTTCATCCATTCACGTTTGGTGTTTCCGGAAGTCTCAGTCTGGGACCATGAGGAGTTTACAGGATCCCAAATATATGTTCCCGGTGTATCCATATTGAAATCCCTATCAACCCATTTAAGCAGCATAGCAATGTCTGTATCAGTATAGACTACTTGCCAGTTCATCCCACCAATTTGTGTTTTTGGCGCGTCTTTCCATTGCTCATCGCTAGCATCGGCATCGATTATTGGTAGAGTATCAACCGGCACTGCGATAACCTTAGGATGTTGAAGCGCTGAGGTTTGTTCTTCGAGCAACGGCATTTGGATAGGTTGCACTTCGGCTTCACCTTGGGCAGCGGTTATCGGCTGGGCGGGCAGATCGACGACAGCCGGGGCATTTGTAGCCGCGGGATTGGGTGGAGCGATTGCTGGGCTACATGCTCCAATAACAAATGCCAGTACGATAACGACACACATTAACTTCCAATGATTCTTCATTTATGTTCTCCTTTATCTCTCTTTATTCGCTTTGTAAAATGACTTGCTACGAGGTTCATGAAAGCTTGCGATCTTTTTCCGATAAGTCCTCCTGTTGATTAACACGTGAACTTGGCACGTGTTTACTTTGGCACACGCTTGATCTCATCATAACGAACCTGCCCGTATCAGGCCACATCCCTTCGAATAAATTGTTGCCCACGTTCGGGTAGGTAAAAGATTGTCATAACCACCTGTAAGGGTAGGTTGTCTTCTTTCTCAAATCAATGGAATGCCAGCACTCGATTTATCGTGATTTTTTTACAATTTACTGCAAGTTTATAGAACTTACTTTGCCAGTTTTTCAGCGGGCTTCAATTAATCCTTTTTGAACGGCATGCGATATGGCTTCTGCGCGGTTGCTGGCACCCAGTTTTTGCAGGATATTGCGCACGTGGTACTTAACTGTATTTTCGCTGATATATAGCCTGTGTGCAATTTCGCCGGTAGAAGAGCCAGCACCTACCAATTCAAGCACTTCCACTTCTCTGGAAGTCAATATTTCTTTTTCATCACCACACTGTTTGAGCAGGTTTTGAAACCTTGAGATCAATCGGGAAGCCGTTTTTCTCGTCACGGCCAGGTTACCTTGCTCCAAGCCCTGGATGCACTCAAGGAAATCCTTAGAAGATAGATCTTTGAGGAGATAGCCATCAGCTCCCATTTTGATCGCTCTTACGACGTTTTCATCGTCATCTGAAACCGTCAACATGACAACGCGTGTCAATGGGTTATGTTCTTTGATTTTTTTAAGCGCTTCCAGGCCGTTCAGTCCTGGCATATCGATGTCCATCAACACCAGGTCAGGTTTGAGCTCAGCCGCTGCTTTGACAGCCTCATTTCCATCACCCGCCTGGCCGATAACACGATAATCGGCGGCTGTCAGCAGGCTGATAATACCATCCCTGAAGAGCGCATGGTCATCTGCAACAAGTACATTCATCAAATACTCCTATAATCGGGCTCCAGGCGCACCTGTACGGTGGCTCCAAAACCGGGTTTTGATCGGATGGTCAGTTCTGCTCCAATCTCCCTGGCTCGTTCCTGCATGGTGCTCAACCCAAAACGGCCTACCTGCCCGTTTAACGCACTGACAGCATCGAAACCACAGCCATTATCTTTTATTTCCAAGGTAAGCGCTTGGCCATCCAATTTGAGGTAAAGGTTTATTTGGGTCGCGTTGGCGTGTTTACGGATATTGGCCAGTGCTTCTTGTGCGATGCGTGTCAGCTGCAATACGATCACTGGATCAAGCTTAATTTCGTCGTTAGGCGGCAATTCAAATTCCACCGGGCGATCACTTAACGCATTGTAGTGCAGCAAGTAATCACGCAGCACCCCAACCAGGTTCGAATTGACCTGACTGGCGTTCTTCAGTCCAAGAATATCCACACGCATATCGGCCAGCAGTCCACGGGCTGAATCCTCGAGTTGCAGCAGATTCTTATCTGCGTCTTCCAGGCTGCTTTTTTTCAACATCAAACGGACTGCCATGGTCTTGGTGGCTACATATCCCAGCACTTGTGCAAGACCATCATGCAATTCGCGGCCGATCCTTTCCCGTTCTTGAATAATGGCGTGCTGTTGCAGTTTGTAACGATCTTCCTGTTCACTGGCATGCAAACTGATCTCATCAGCCATGTTATTGAAGGTGTTTGCCAGTTCGCTGATCTCGTCTTTAAACCCGTGTCTCGCGGGAATGCGTGTACTAAAATCACCAGCAGCATATGCTGATATAGGCTTCCGAAAGACTTCAATGCGTCTTACGACGAAGAGATTAATCAGCAATAAAGTGAAAATGGTCAGTAATAAGGTTGCGATGGCTGAAATGCCGATATCACGCTCCAGGTTGTGGAACGTTATAGCCCGCAGCTCTTCGAGCGAGATGTCCAGAACCAGGACGCCTAGAACTGAAGTGTTGGGCGAATGACACTGATTGCACTCAGGATTGTTGTTGATCGGGGTGGCAATGCGCATAACCTGAACTTCATTATTCAGATCCATCGTACGCGGACGCACCATTGACTGCGATTCATGACAATCCCGACAACCATCGTTTGATGTTTCAATTGCCTGGGTGCTCAGACTCATATCATTGGCAAACAGAATATGTCCACTTTTGCCAATAATCTGGATTCCAGTAACGTTATCGTTCCGTCCAATTTCCGATAGAGTGGAGATCAATCCCTTGGCATCTTTAGTACGCAGGCTGTGAGAAAGGCTGTGGGAGAGCACCGAGCCTAATTGGACCGCTGAGAAACGCTGCTGTTCCTCCAGAAGATGATACTCTTGCTTATAATGAAATACGGAAAGAAGTGCGAACAGAAGGAGGATTGGAATGGAAACACCCAGGCCTACGATCACCCTGAGGCTGATAGGGCGCGATAGGAGGAATGATTTCCAACGATGTAATAATGCTTTTATTTTCATGCAGATTTAATGTGTACAGTAATGAGGACAATCTACTCATAGTGATATCACAAAAGTATAAATTTTTCTATTGATTTTGTTCGGGTAATCTTCCGTTTAAGGTCACCTCTCACATCGTGAGGCTAAACTTAATTGTGATAAATGCTGAAAAGCAACGCTAAAAAAAACGATTTCTACTTAAAATCTTTACAACGGCAAGACTCTTAGCTAAAGGTATGTAACTCAGTGCTATTTATCTTCCAAATAAAAAAGCGCCGGAAGATTGGTCCGACGCAAATTGCTTGTTGTTCACCAGGATGCAAAAAAGCGGTTTATGTAAGCAAAAAATGATTTATAAGCAGGTTTGGCTGTTCAGTTAAAGAAAAAAGGAGAAACTTTCGTGCCCGCTATGAAGTTCCCATGATTTTACCATTTACTTAATAAACCATCTTTCTGCGCTTAACTGCGGAGGAGCCACCCAGTAAAGCTATGAGCAGGCACATACAAAACAATCTACCCAGGGCATAATCGCCATAGACTGAGCCTGCAACGAAATTATGCCTGCAAATAGGCTGGAAAAATATAATTATAAAAGCTCGGCGACAACAGTATTTTTTTCGTATGTTCTATTGGCGCCAAGCATTATTTAGAATTTAACTTGAATTATTTTCTAATCATTTTCGGCTGATTTGGACGCGCCAGGTTTTAGGACCGGATTCCAGATAATCCCAACCAAACGTTCCGGTGCGCTCTGCCTGAAACTGGTAGTAGAGCGGTTTAGGGTCATGATCATTGATCAAGACAAATTTCTCACCCTTGGCCAAATTATCAAATTTTTCAAAGATCATCGGGTGTCTTTGTGATGGGTGAACACTACGGATATCCAGTTCGTCTTCATTGCTCATTTCGTTTCTCCTTCGATAGAATCAGGTTTCTCGGCCCCTTTTTGAATTAGGAAATGATACTCTCGTTTCCAAAGTGGACCGCTTTTCTCAGCTTGTAAGAGGGTATGCCCGGCGCGCTTTACCCAATCGCTTAGTTCACGTTTCGCCGCGGGATCGGTACTGAGAATGGTTAGTGCTTCCCCAGGGGCAAGATCTTCCATAATATCCAGAAGTTTGACAAAGCCGGCGGCACAATTACTGCCGCGATTGTCCAAGGTTTGTTTTGCAGCAACTTCAATATTCATTGGTTAATTTCCTTTATTATACAAATCGTCAATCTTACACATGCCGGAAATGGGAGAGCAAGCTCGCCACATGGGACATGTAATAAAGACGCCGACCAAAATCACGATCAGAATTAATTTCGTCAAAATTAACCAGCCAAAAAAGGAGCTTGTTAAAGCACGCAGGCTAAAGCCAACATAAGGATAGGCTTGAATTAGCCCGGTTACGATCAGGGTCGGCAGGATGATGCGCACCGTTATCCGGAATCGCTCCAACTGTTGGCTGGCAGCTAACACGACCGGCAAAGAAATGATCTTGCGTGCAGCCGGTACGGTGATAAAGATATTCCAGACTGCCCCACCAAACCACATACCAAAAGCAGCAAGGTGAATGCTACGCACAACTAAAGGCCAGATTCTCCCACCCTGCGCCAGGTTTACATCGAAGGCTGCCAGGATGATCGCATCCACCAACAGCAGCGCCAATATCGCCTTCGCGATGGTTCGTTCACCGAATGGATCTTCTTTATTGACCGGCCTGAAAACGTCATAACCTGCTGTAAAAGTGACCGCCGTAATAATTGCTACTTCGAACCAGACCAGCCAACTGGCTACTCCCATGCTGGCAAATCTATAGGTATCAA
This sequence comes from Chloroflexi bacterium 44-23, assembly GCA_001899005.1. Classification (GTDB taxonomy): domain Bacteria; phylum Chloroflexota; class Anaerolineae; order Anaerolineales; family Anaerolineaceae; genus UBA6170. The sequence goes on along the minus strand of MKUW01000028.1, from coordinate 5,487 downwards.
AGAGGGCTGTTACGATAAAAATCGGTAAAATGAAGCGCATCAGACTGCGAAAACGCGCATAAGACCCTGCGGTGAAGCGTGCAAAATATGAGCGTTGCTCGGGCAGCTCTGCAGGCTTTGCAAATAAACCTTTCCACATTGTGCCACCAATCAGGAACGCGAAACTAATCAAATGTAGCCAGCGGGTTACAACCTGAAACAGATTACCAGCACCGTGAGTGGTCATCGTCAACAGCACCCCCACAAAAGAAGCAATACTGATCACTGTCAAAGCTACTTTGGGTAGCATATATTTATCCAGCAAGTGCGTAGACGTATTAACTTTGATAGAGGATTGGATAGTGCTCAAGGCTTAACCTCCTGAATAACTTTGAAATTCCCAGGAAGTTAATGCCTGCCTGAGACAAATTTTAAAATATGGCCAATGAAGCGGTTTATGAATCAAATAACCAGAAACCATATGCACTTCTGAAGGGCTTAAGGTTTTTATACGATCAATAATTGGGTAACGGCAATACATTAATGTGATTTGAATGACAATCCTTTTCATTGAAAAATTATATGGCAAACGAGACATATTCCCACGATATTACCGTGATGTTACTAAAAAATTTCACACTTTCCGTTTCTCGTTTTGTAGAAAAAATGGCTTGTGGAGGGAAAAGTGCTACGAACAAAATCAGCTCTCCCAACAAATCTCATAAGGCAGAGAGATGGCTTCAGTAGGGCAGATCATTTCACAGATTCCACAATACGTGCAAGACTCAGGTTTTGCGATCATTGCAAAATGCTTAAAAAGACTTAAGGTGCCAGTTGGACATCCTGAAACGCAATGGCCGCAGCCGGTGCATTTTGCCTGGTCGATTATTGGGAGCCAATTTGTTTCTGTCATCTTAACATCCTGTCATCATTCCTTCAATTTTTATGAATGAATTCATAACTTTCTCTCGATAGGATAATGCATTAAAGGAATTTGTGCCTTGATTTAGATCAAGTTGATCATTTTGATCGGATTAATGAATCCTTTCAAAAATTAGGGGCATAGTAGTATTCGGTGGACGAACGCCCGCCGTATACCATTCATCGACCCTGTATTAATGAGAAGATACGGATGAATTGAATATTTAATAACCAAAATTTTAATTCGGTGACAGCTGAGCCTGCTGATGTAATTCTTCCTGGTTAATTATGATGATTCGGTGACGGTCAAATTGAATTGCACCGGCTGCTTCCAGAGCTCGCAAGGAGCGGCTGATCGATTCGGGGGTTGTAGCCAGATAATTTGCAATCAATGTTCGTGTGACGGTCGGGTGGGCCAGCGCCGGGTCTTTTATTTGCTCAAGTAAAAATCGAGCCACCCGCGTTGTGACTGGCCTCAAAGCCAGATCAGATAAACGGCTAACCAGATTGCGTGTGCGCCTGGCCAAACCCGATAATACCGCCAGACAGAGCTCGTGATCTGCCTGAAGAGCAGAAGCGAAGTCTTGCGGCGGAATCATCCAAACTTTTACATCCGTCACAGCCATGGTGGAGGCAACATTGGGTAAGTTATCCAGGGCGGCCAGATCGTTAAAGATATCACCGGGGCCAAACAAACTCAAGATATATTCCTGTCCATCCGGCGAGAGCTTAAACGCTTTAACGTGACCTTCCACTACAATCAACAGCCCCGATGAGGGATCGCCTTCCTGAAAGATAATTTGCCCGGATGAATACGAGTGATGAATGGCATTTTGTGCCAAGGTATGCAGGTGTTCCTCAGTTACAGTTGTAAAATAAGGAAGTTGTCTTAATAGGGAAGCGATGGACAATTCACCCATAAGAAAAGTCTACCAGATATTTAACAAATGCCCTCTTTTTTGTCATATTTTATCGTGAGTGATCAAGACAGCCACATATTTTTAAAAAGGAAAACATGAAAGTTCATTCGAAATCTGCTTAGGAGCATGACGGGTTAGCGAAGTTGGCGGATCGATCAACTTTGCGATAGTCGAACATTTGGCAACATCATGTCCAAATTCTACAACCAATAGAAGAATCACAGTTATTGATCCGACGAGCAATCCTTGTAAAAAGCGACGCTGCGGGTGAAAATACAATCCAACCCAGGTGACACCGCCCCCGAGAAGAAAAAGAATAGGCAGGAATGCAAATTTAATTTTGACTGGTGTATCGAAAATCCTGTTTGTCATCATAATTTTTCCTGAATCAATCGCAAAAATCGTATTGCCCCTCAACTCCGATTGACACTTTTAGCCACATTCATCAACAACTCATTATACAACCCCACTCTTTTAAAAATATACTCTCAAAAAAATTTGCTGAACCGAAATCAAAACAGCGCTGACTAACAGAGAAACAACCGGACGGTAACATTTTTTTCATACGAGTTTAATCCAGGAGCTTGCGAGTTCTGAAATTCATGTACACATACTTCCGAATCGCCACCCCAACTGTCTGATCAGAGGATGGATGAAAGGTCGCCGGACGGTCTGTTTGGGCTACCGGCAGGGGGATAAAATGCTTCACAAGATCTTACGAAGCTCGCAAAATCTTCTCCATTTTCTTCCCCTTGGCTAACTCATCCACCAACTTATCCAAATAGCGGACTTTCTGTGTCAAAGGATCCTCAATTTCCTCTACACGGACCCCACAGATTAATCCGGTGATAAGGTGTGCATTTGGGTTTAGCGAAGCCAGTTGGAAGAATAATTCAAAAGTCGCATTTTCCATTATCAGTTCCTCAAGCTTCTTCTGATCGAAGCCTGTTAACCATGCGATGACCTGCAGCAATTCGGCTTCGGTTCTGCCTTTCTTCTCTATCTTTGCGAGATACAATGGATAGACGGTAGAAAAGGTCATTTTTGCAAAACGTTGATTGGGTGTGTTGGAATTGTTCATATATACCATTTGTTTTAGATCAATTTATCCAATTATTATACACTGTCAGAATTTGTGTATGAGAAGACCGTTTCATGGAATGGCGCTTTATCTTAAGCTGCCCAACAAATAATGTTTACAGTGGCAGGGTGGAATGAGGCGATGTGGAGTAGCAATAAACGAAGGCAAAGTAATCGTAGAACGCTTGGAAAAACAGCAGAACACCAGTGTCCTATGCAGGCTTTGTTGGGCAGTTTTGATGCACGAAGCCATGAGATAATCTATCAGATTGCACTTAATTTCTCTACAATTTTTACAATTCGACGCGCTCTCGTTTCAGGCGTTTTGGGTTCTACTACCTGACGGACATACTCCTTTTTCATCGAAGGGGCTGTTTTTTCAAAAGCATCAAGAACTTTTGCCGCCAATAAGGCATCTCTTAAGTCATTTGGAATTTCAACCGTGCGCGGTTCTAAATCGAGTTCCAAAGTAACATCGGTCTCTTCCCCACCCTGAACGCCAGCAGCATTCCGATGCTCCGAGTTAAAGCTAATCATATATTTGCTGTCCATTACAGCCACGGCACTCCGATACGTGTAATTATTTATCATGACGCGAACGAGAGGGCGTTTGCCTGAACCAAGTTGTTTGATTATTTCTTCCGGAACATGAATGCCTGCCGTATTTTTCCCTGTGGTTAGAATAGTCGTGTGAAATCGGATAGCATTGGACTTTTTACCATCATTATTAGAAGTTGTTTTATTCATTCGAAATTCTCCTGAACAATGTTAAAAAAGAAAAATTTGAACTGTTATTCGAGGCAATAGTGGAAAAAATACAAATTTATCATTTTCAGGAACTGATGAATATTTTGCTTTACTTTTCCTATAAAGATTGCCTGGCGGAACGGAAGATTAGCGATCATTGTGGCGGCTTGGGTATGGCTGGGCGGTTTTTGCGATAGGAGTTCTTCAGGAATATCTTGCCATCACGAAATGTGAACAGGTCACAGCCATGAACTTCGACCCTGGTTCCGTCCTTTCGTGTACCTGTGAATGTCCACTCGGATACTCCCCGATCACCGTGAACAAAGTGGCGCGCGTTCCCCCAATGGGCATCCGGAAACGTATCCCAGACCTCTATAAAGCCTGCTCTCACAGCCTGTCTGCCGACGTAGCGCGTTCCGCAGACATCAGGGCCGGCAGAGGACTCGAATACGCAGTCTTCTGTCATGAATGTCATAAGCGCATCTGCAGCGTGGCTATTCCACGCATCAGCGAAGGACTGCAGAACGGCTATTGTAACTTCTCGGCTAACCATCTCCATGATCAGGCACCTCCAATAGCATTGCCACAAGAACTCCGTGTACTGATGCTCAGCTAACAATTTTAAAGATTCCGGTGACGAAGTAAATAATCCGTCTAAATATCTAATTTAATTCTAAAACACTGTTAAGTTGTTTGATCATTATCCTTTATGAAAACCATGTTTTTTTACCACAATTTTGTATATGACTTTTTCCTGAAAGGCGATTATTATGAATACTCAATCGCTGCACAATGGTAAAAATAACGCGTGAAGGTTGTTCTGAATTTGATTTGATATCTTATATATTATCGAAAAGAACTTTGACGCAATGCATCTGGTATATCCGTAGCTCCGCCTTGCTATCAAGTCCTTGCAATTTAAAGTGTGGATGTGCCAGAAGATTCAATGATTAATTACAACCATACTTTAAAGAGAAATATGTGATTGTTATATTCATTTATAAGAGTGAAATTTCATGGCCTGTATTGCTAATATTCTCCTTTAATGACAAAAAAAGAGCCTCGAATTGTCCCGGCCAGTTTTGAATTCTGTTTAGCAAATTTAAACTTCCCTTCTAATTCTTTTGGTACTGCCATCCCCTGCGAAAGTTTAAACCCAACCGCTCGTTTCTTAGGGTCATCAACTGTATACATAACATTGACCACAAGTCCATCCTCGTAAAAGACGTAGGCGAATTTGATATTCTCTACTTGAAAACGCGACGTTTGTAGCGGTTTGGCAGCAAATACAATATCCCTTTCTTCCTTCAAAATTCGGTTGACATAGTCAAGGGTCTCGTGGCTATCGCTGGCGGGTACAACTGTAAATTCATGCTTATATTTGTTCATAAAGTAGCGAGCTTCATTGGCGCGTAAACCAGCAAGAGCCTCAGCGACTGGGGAAGACTCTAAACCAACCGTAGACACATTTACAAAATCAACGATATAGGGCATTTTCATCACTCCTTTTAACTTTTTTTCTTAAAATTAGATCTTAAATTTACCTGAATTAAACAAGTTGGCATGCATGATGTTTTTCTTCAGGGGGAAGAAATCAGTAAGTTTATACAGTGGAGTTTTGCGCGATCCGGATATTCGTACTCGGGGATTTATCATGATTTTCCAAAAAAGGTTCCAACCCTCGTGTAATTCTGCACAGGATTTTCAATATATAACAGGAAAACGCTTATCACCATGCATTTGCTCTGACTTATTCAATTATCATATTGTAGATAGAATTAGTGTAAATTACAACAAGGATCTGTTATACACCGTTAGAATTTAACACCTGCATATTTGC
>MKUW01000027.1:193374-203511 GCA_001899005.1 Chloroflexi bacterium 44-23 | reverse complement strand
GAAGGATTAGGGCAAGCGCAAGGCTTGCCCCTACCTTATTTTTCTATGTTGGAAAGGACGACCACGAATTTGTGATACATTGCGCCCCATCGAAGAAAATGCACAAATTTCTCGTTGGGGTAGGGCTTGCCCCTACCATATTTTCCGGCGAAGGATTAGGGCAAGCGCAAGGCTTGCCTCTACCCAATTTCGCGATTTCGCAAAAGGCGACCACGATTTGTGATACCTCGCATCCCATCGAAGAAAATGCACAAATTTCTCGTTGGGGTAGGGCTTGCCCCCCCTGATTTCCGGCGAAGGATTAGGGCAAGCGCAAGGCTTGCCCCTACCCTATTTTCGATTTCGCAAAAGGCGACCACGATTTGTGATACACCGCATCCCATCGAAGAAAAAGCACAAATTTCTCGTAGGGGTAGGGCTTGCCCCTACCCTGAGTTCCGGCGAAGGATTAGGGCAAGCGCAAGGCTTGCCCCTACCCTATTTTCGATTTCGCAAAAGGACGATCACAATTTGTGATACCTCGCCCCCCATCGAAGAAAAAGCACAAATTTCTCGTTGGGGTAGGGCTTGCCCTCAAAAGCCCTGTCAGCTATCCCCTGTCAGCTACCTGTTCACGCGCTCGTGAAATTGGTACTTGAAATTGTAAATTTAATGTGATAATATAACTTTGTATAACAATATATTGCATCGGATGACAATAAATGGCGGAATTACTGACAACAAAACAGATGCAGGAACGATTAAAGATAGATCGGGTGACGGTCTATCGCATGCTCAACGATGGGCGCCTCAAAGGCCGCAAGGTGGGTAACCAGTGGCGTTTTCCGCAATCCGAGATCGACCGCGTAATGGGGGTCGCAAGCGCGCCTGAAGAAAACAACGTGGATGTCATCGCCGATTTTCCATCTGGCTGTATCAAAGAGGTTCAGGATATTTTTGCCGGGATCATCGGAATTGGGGCCGTGACGGTCACCCTGCAAGGCACTCCCCTGACCGAGCCAACTTATTCCAACCCATTCTGTAAAATGATCCTGGCCAGCGAATCCGGGCGTCTGGCCTGCCAGGCTTCCTGGCGTGAAATCGCTCTGCGTGTCACCGGCCAACCCAACCATCAGGTCTGCCATGCCGGGCTTTGCTACAAACGCTCAGCAATCAGTGAAGATGAGTCTCCGCAGGCCTGGTTGATCGCCGGTCAGTATTATTTGCATAAACCTGATAAAGGAAAAGAAGCTGATCGGGTAAAAAGCCTGGCTGAGAAGCATAACATCCCTGCCGACCAGCTGCAACAGGCAGCCCACAAAATTCCAGTCTTAAGCCGCAGACAGCAAGATCAGGTGCAGGAATGGACGCCCAAAGTGGCTGCGACCTTCCAATCCATTCTGTGCGAACGTTCCGATTTAATGGGTCGTCTACAGCGCATTGCCGAATTAAGTTCCATTATGTCTACGCTGTCCAAATAATTTTTTCAGAAACGAGGAAATAGAATATGTCTGTAAAAGCTGATCTAACCTTAGATTGCAGTGGTATGGCATGTCCGATGCCAATCTTGAAAACCAAGAAAGCGGTGGAAAGCTTGCAGTTGGGCCAGGTACTGGAAATGATCGCCACTGACCCCGGATCCACCAGTGATATTGATGCCTGGACACAGAAGACCGGACATGAGCTGGTCGATTCAAGGCAAGAGGGCAATAAATACATTTTTTACATCAAAAAAACCAAGTAGAGAGGGAGTCTTTCATGACTGAGTCAAATAACCGTCTTGCAATTATTGCCGTTCATGGCACTTTAGATTTAGCGTACCCGCCCCTCATCCTGGCAACCGCCGCACTGGCGTTGGATATGGAAGCGGCCATTTTTTTCACCTTCTACGGACTGGAAATCATCAAAAAAGGCAATGCAGATAAGCTGTTGGTTGCACCGATTGCCAACCCGGCCATGCCCATGCCGGTACCGAATATCATTGGCATGCTGCCAGGAATGACCGCCATGGCCACTGGCATGATGAACAACTGGATGAAGAAAGCCAATGTGGCCAAACTGAGCGAATTGTTGGATATGGCTCTGGAAGGCGGAGTGCGCATGATCGCCTGCCAGATGAGTATGGATGTGATGGGCATCAAGAAGGAAGACTTGATGGATGGTCTTGAAGTTGGCGGAGCGGCCACTTTCTTGAATTATGCCAGTCAGAATGCTATTGCGTTATCTTTTTAGGAGAAACCTATGTCAGACGATAAAGTAATGATTATCATGACCAGCGGACCGGATACCCCGCGTCGCTGCGCCACACCGTTCTTCTTTGCCAGCCTGGGAGCTGCCATGGAGTATGAAGTCACCATGTTTTTCACGATTGATGGCACCCTCCTGCTCAAAAAAGGGATGGCGGAAACAATTTACCCCAAAGAGGGCGGCAAACCGGTCAGTGACTTTCTGCAAGATGCACTGGATGCCGGCGTCACCTTTTTGGCCTGTACTGCCTCAACCGAATTGCATGACCTGCAGCCTTCAGATTTGATCGATGAAGTCAAAATGGTGGGCGGTGCCTCCATGTGGCAATTGGCCGAAGATTGCAAGACCGTTTTAACATTCTAGGAGGGGAAAATGGCAACTATTCGTGGATGTAATTTACCTGAAGATCTCTATTATCTGATTGATAAGCATGTCTGGGCCAGGCCGCTGGGCGAGGACCTTATTCGGGTGGGAATCACGTCGGTGGCCGCTAAACTTTCTGGCGGGAAACTGGCTGCCCTGACCGTCAAAGCCAAGAATATCGGCAATGAGGTTGTGCAGGGAAAAAGCCTGGCCACCGTTGAAAGCAGCAAGTTTGTCGGCCCGGTACCCTCCCCGCTGACAGGGATTGTGCTGCGCGTAAATGAAAAACTGGCAGCCGATCCAAACATGGCCATCTCGGACCCGTATGGAGAAGGCTGGGTAGCTGAGATGAAACCTTCAAATTGGGATGCTGAAAAAGCCTCATTGGCCTTTGGTGCCGAAGGTGTAACCGCCTATCAAGCCAAACTGGAAGCTGAGAACATTTCCTGCTCATAAATTCTTAATCGTATTCAATTCTTTCCCTAACGGTATACAACTTAATAGCACTTAATTTTTGGAACAGTTTTTCATCCGCAGATAAATATTTGGGTGAGAGTCTTTTCCTACAAGTGATTTGGAGGGATCAATGGATGGTAAGAGTATTTTTGATGAATTAAAAGAAAAGGGGGTCTCACGGCGGGAATTTATCAAGCTGAGCGGAGCCATAGCCGGTGCGATTGGTTTGACTTCCTTCCCAAGTGTGGAGGCTCAAGCCGGCACATCAGCCAGGTTTCCGCGCGCGTACCAACCAGCACAACTGGTTGCCAAAGCGCTGGCCAGTAAACCACGCATACCGGTTATCTGGCTCGAATTTCAAGATTGTGCCGGGTGTAGTGAAGCCCTGACCCGCAGTGAATCGCCCACGCTGGTCAATCTGGTACTGAATATGATTTCGATTGAGTACCATGAAACGCTTTCCGCTGCGGCCGGGTTTCAGGTAGAAGAAGCCAAACGAGCCGCCATGGAAAAATATGCCGGTCAATACCTTCTGGTGGTGGAGGGCAGTGTTTCTCCCAAAGATGGCGGCATTTATTGCTCAATTGGTGGGCGGAGTTCTGTGGACATTCTGGAAGAAGCAGCAGCCGGAGCAGCCGCTGTCATCGCCACCGGTACATGCGCCACCTTTGGCGGGTTGCCGAAAGCCAAGCCCAACCCGACCGGTGCTGTCAGCGTCATGGGGCTGATTAAAGACAAGCCCGTGATCAATATTTCCGGTTGTCCGGCCATTCCTGAGGTCTTCACCGGTGTAGTAGCCCATTACCTGGTTTTTGGTACCCTGCCCGCGTTGGATTCCCTCAATCGGCCGACCATTTTTTATGGCAACACCATCCACGATCGCTGCCTGCGGCGCCCATTTTATGAAGCCGGTAAATTTGCCAGTTCGTTTGATGATGAGGGTGCCCGCCAGGGCTGGTGCCTTTACAAATTAGGCTGCAAAGGGCCAACCACTTATAACGCCTGCGCTACCCTCAAGTGGAGCGGCGGTCTCTCTTTTCCGGTTCAATCCGGACACCCCTGCCTGGGATGTTCCCAACCGGATTTTTGGGATGGTGGCGGCTTTTACCAGGGCCAATCTGCTCCGCTTAGCAAACCAGCCGGAACGTTAGGCGCCATGGCGGCCGGTGCAGGGGTGGTCTTAGGGGTTGGCAGTGCCCTCGCCAATAAGCAGCAAAAGAAAAACGCAAAAAAGAGTGAACCAGGTGAAAAGGGAGGATCACATGAATTGGAATGATGTACTTTCATTTGCACGCGGGCCTTTATTTCAGGCAGCTCTGCTCATTTTTATTGCAGGTATGCTTTATCGCCTGGTACGGGTGATTGGTCTCGGTTGGAGCCGAAATCACGTGCGCCCCAAGAAAAGCCAGACCAAAGGTGTTGTCATGTCCTACCTAAAGGGCATCCTCATCTGGCCATTTGTACCCTGGGTTAAGAACACATTTACAAAGAACCCGATCATCTATCTGGCTGGTGGCTTATTTCATCTGGGATTGTTCGTCATTCTGGTTTTGGGAACCGCGCACATGCTGGTTTGGAAAAGTCTGCTTGGTTTTGGTTGGAAAACGCTGCCGTTACCGATCGTTGATTGGTTTGCCGCCGCGACCATTGTGGCCATGGTCGTCCTTTTTATCAACCGTCTGATTAATCCGGTTCTAAAGCTGCTGACGGGTACAGCCGAGTGGCTGAATCTCCTGTTTGTGTTTGTACCCATGCTCACCGGATATATCATGACCCACCACCTCTTCTTTCAATACGAAGTCCTTTTCAGCATTCATATGCTCAGTGTTGATTTTCTGCTGATATGGATTCCATTCAGCCGCATCTCACACTTCGTCTTTTACTTCTTCTCAAAATCAATCCATGGCCAGGAATTTGCCAAACATGGTGTCAGGGCCTAGGAGGGATATGATGATAGCGACACAACAAGCCATTAATATGTTCGTACAAGAAACCGGCGGCTGGGCTGCCTCTCAATTGGAAGCCTGTACGCGCTGCGGTATGTGCGCGGAAGCCTGCCATTTCTATCAATCCAGCGCTAACCCTGAGTATGCACCGGTCTGGAAACTTGAAATCCTGAAGCGTGCTTATGAACAACGTTTTACGCTGGTCGGAAAATTCAAAACCGCCATTGGAATTGATAAGAAAATTACCGATCAGGATGTAGCCCACTGGAGTGAACTAAATTATTATGCCTGTACCGTTTGCAATAAGTGCGCCATGGTATGCCCGATGGGCATCGATTTGGGCACGCTGTTGCATACGGTGCGCAGCGGGTTGGCCGCTGCAGGTATGGTCCCGGAGGATCTCGAAACGGCGGTAATGAAGCAAGTTATTGAAGGCAGTCCGCTCGGGATGACAGCTTCCGTGTGGGACTCGCGTTTGGAGTGGGTGGCCGATGAGTGGGAAGTGGATATCCCCCGCGATGTTAAAGGCGCCGATACGCTGGTGGTTTTCACCTCAATTGAGGTAATGAAATTTCCAACCAATGTGGCAGCAATTGCGAAGATTTTAAACGCAGCCGGCGAAAAGTGGACGGTCTCAAGTTCAGCCCGAGAAGTTGTCAATTTTGGCTTCTATGAAGGCGATCAGGAGCATGAAAAGCTCTTCATGCGCCGGCTTTTCGATGGTGCCAAAGAATTAGGTGTGAAACGCATCGTCGTGACGGAATGTGGACATGCCTATGATGCCTTACGCTTCCATGCACCTAATTTACTGTCGGAAGCCAATGATTATGAAATCGTCCATATCACCGGCGTTATGGCCGACTTGGTCAAGAGTGGCCGCATCAAACTGCAGGAAGGTTTCTATGACAATGTAGGTACGCTCACCCTTCACGATGCCTGCAAGATCCAGCGTAAGGGTGGCTACATTCAAGAACCACGCGATATTCTCAACATCATTGCACCCAAATCGTTCAAGGAAATGACGCCCAACCAGGAAGAGGCCATCTGCTGTGGCGGTGGTGGTGGTGTGATTGCCATCAAGGCAGCCGATCCCATTCGTTATGATGTTTTCACTTTGAAGATTGATCAGGTAAATAAAATTGGAGCAAATATGGTCACCATGACCTGCTCCAATTGCCGCTTACAATTTACAGATTGCATGGACCATTTCAAGCTCGATTGGAAAATCACCGGTTTGGCTCAAATGGTTGCAGATGCAATGGTGGAATAAGGAGAGCAAAATGTCCGAAAGAATTGTTATTGATCCAATCACCCGCATCGAAGGTCATCTCCGTATTGAAGCAACACTGGATGCATCCAATACCATCACAGAGGCCTATTCTTCAGGCACCATGGTGCGCGGAATTGAAAAAATATTGAAAGGGCGTGATCCGCGGGATGCCTGGGCATTTGCCCAACGCGCCTGCGGCGTTTGCACAACCGTGCACTCATTTGCTTCCATTCGCGCGGTTGAAGATGCCCTCAAAATTAAAATCCCGAATGCGGCCAATATCATACGCAACCTGATGATTGCCCAGCAGTTCGTGACTGACCATGTGATGCACTTTTATCACCTGCATGCACTCGATTGGGTGGATGTGGTCTCCTGTCTCAAGGCCAACCCGGCCGAAACCTCCGTCATCCAGCAGAAGATATCGAATTGGCCAAATTCTTCGCCCGGTTACTTTGCTGATGTGCAGAAAAAAGTGCAAGCCATTGTCGATAGCGGCCAACTTTCGATCTTCGCCAATGCCTACTGGGGCCATCCGGCTTACAAGCTACCTCCTGAAATCAACCTGCTGGCAGTGGCACATTACCTGGAAGCACTTAACTGGCAGCGTGAGGCCACCAAAATTCACACAATCTTTGGCGGTAAGAATCCCCATCCTAATTTTGTGGTGGGCGGCGTCCCCATGCCGATCGATCTGAACAGCGATTCGGCGTTAAATGCCGAACGGCTGTCCATCATCAGCGATTCAATCGACAAGATGATCGAATTTGTAGATCAGGTCTATCTTCCGGATTTATTGGCAATCGCTCCTTATTACCTGGAATATGGCGGTATTGGAGAGGGTTTGGGCAACTTCTTAACCTGGGGAGAGTTCCCTGCAGAAGATAACAGTGATATCTCCAAGTTTCTGGTGCCACGTGCTGTCATTCTCAATCGCGATTTGAACAACATTCAGGTACCGGACCCGCGTGATTTTGAAAAAATGCAGGAGTACATTTCGCGATCATGGTACCAATATGATAACGGTGCAAAAGGCTTGCATCCCTGGAAAGGTCAAACTGAATTCAATTACAGCGGACCGAAACCACCGTATGATTTTTTGGATGTGGAAAATCAATACAGCTGGTTAAAAGCGCCTCGTTGGGCTGAGACTCCCATGGAAGTTGGACCCCTGGCGCGTGTTTTGGTCATGTATGCCAGCGGACACGAACAGACCAAAGATCTTGTCAATCTGGTACTTTCAACGCTCAATGTGCCCATTACAGCTGTATTCTCCACCTTGGGCCGCACTGCCGCGCGTGCGATCGAAACCAAAGTCTTTGCCGATTCAATGCGCACTTTCTACAATGAGTTGATCGCGGAAATATCAGCCGGCAAGACCGACACTTTCAACGGTTCGAAATGGGAACCATCCACCTGGCCATCGCATGCGGAAGGCTTTGGCTACATGGACGCCCCCCGCGGAGCTCTCGGGCATTGGATCGTGATTGATCATGGCAAGATTGAAAATTATCAGATGGTTGTTCCTACCACCTGGAATGGTTCACCTCGCGATCACCTTGGAAAACCAGGAGCCTATGAGGCTTCACTGGTTGGCACCTCCATGGTCGACCCCGGCGCACCGCTCGAAATCTTGCGTACAATTCATTCATTTGACCCTTGCATGGCCTGTGCGGTGCATATGATTGATGCCTCCGGGAAAAATGTTGGTGAGGCTGCCACCGGTCTCGATATCTGCCACCGCTAAAGGCTGCCATGCAAACCGGTCGAAAAGTCGTCTTAGGATTAGGAAATACACTAAATCGTGATGAGGGATTGGGCGTTCAGGCATTAAACCGACTGGACGCCCAATTAGGGGCTCAATCGGATTTTGAATTGTTGGATGGCGGTGTTCTGGGACTTAATTTATTGATGATAGTCGAGGAATGCAGCCATCTATTATTATTGGATGCCGTCAATGTTGACAAAGCCCCGGGAACAATCGTAGAACTGGAGAAGGAAGAAATTCCGCTTTATGCCGGGGTCAAACTTTCACAGCATCAAATTACCTTTCAAGAAGTTTTGGGGCTGGCAAACATACGTGGTTATCTGCCTGAACATCTGCATCTGATTGGAACCCAACCCCAGGATATTTCGATCGGGTTGGAGTTGAGCGAATGTATTGAAAAGGCCATGCCGCAAGTGGTTGCACGCGCTGTCGCAGTTCTACAAAGATGGAAGTAAAACCATGCACCAAGGAGAAACTGAACACAATGGATTACTATTTTTTAGATGATGTCACCTGGGAATACAGCCAGGCACTCTATCATGCTGCCGCCCACCTTGGGCGGGAAGCACTTTTTCTTTTACGACCTTCCACCCCATATGTTTGCATCGGCTTCCATCAGGATGCCCAACAGGAAATTGATCTGGATTTCACCACTGAAAACCGAATACCGGTCATACGCCGGGAAGTGGGCGGTGGTGCGGTCTACCTGGATGGCCAGCAGTTATTCTTCCAATTAATCGTGCGGCGGGATCGCCCGGGGGTTCCGGCTGAGATCCGTGCTTTTTACAAGAAGTTTTTACAACCAATCATCGATACCTACCGCCGCTTCGGAGTTCCGGCCGAGTACAAACCAGTCAACGACATTATCACCAACGGGCGCAAGATCTCCGGCACCGGGGCGGCTCAGGTGGATGATATGCTCATTTTGGTGGGCAATTTCATTCAGGATTTCAATTACGAAATGATGTCGAAATGTTTGCGCGTACCGGATGAAAAATTCCGCGACAAGGTTTACAAGACCATGTATGAGAATCTGACCACCTTCTTGCGTGAGACCGGCAGCATTCCTGCCAATGCAGATCTGGCCGCCTATCTTCGCGTGCGTTATGAAGAATTACTGGGTCCCATGGAACCGAAGACGCTTGATATAAAATTACTCAAGAAAGCGGATGAACTGCTGGCAGAAATGAACACACCTGAGTGGTTATTGGCCAATGACCGCCGCCGCCCGGATTCAAAACAGGTCAAGATCGCTGAAGGTGTCTATGTCATTCAAAAAATGTTGAAATCCCCCGGTGGGTTGATTCGGGCAACCGCAGTCAACCAAAATGGACATTTGCATGATGTTCACTTATCGGGCGATTTCTTCTTTTTCCCGTCTGCCAGCCTGGTTGATCTGGAGCAAGCGCTGGAAGGTGCCCCGGTTGATTCCGGCGTCATTTCTGAAATTGTTCAGCATTTTTACATGCAACACGCAATTGAATCGCCCGGTGTCCTCCCCGTGGATTATGGGCAGGTTTTGGCAGGATAAGAGGTAGTGCGTTTAATCTCATCTTCGCCGGTTGGGTAGTTCATCATGATTGAGGAATGCCCAGCCGGGCGAATTGGGATTGCAAATGGAAGGGGTCGAATGATAGAGTTTATGAATTCGTAGTAATCGTAGTTGTGATGCGAAGCACCATGCAAAGCACCTTGCGGTTGCCCTAAATTAACAACAATCATTTATCACAAAACCGAATGTGGATTTACTGGGTAGGGGCAAGCCCTACCCCTACAAAATGTGCATGGGTAATCGTAAGGGTGGTGGAAAGCACCGAGTAACCCCTAACCCTACAAATTGTGTGTTGGTAACGGTAGGGGCAACCCTTGCGGTTGCCCTAATATAACAACAATCCTTATCTGAAGATCGAATGTGGATTTACTGGGTAGGGGCAAGCCCTACCCCTACAAAATGTGCACGGGTAATCGTAAGGGTGGTGGAAAGTACCGTGTAACCCCTAACCATACAAATTGTGTGGTGGAAAGTACCGTGTAACCCCTAACCATACAAATTGTGTGTTGGTAACAGTAGGGGCAACCCTTGCGGTTGCCCTAATATAACAACAATC
>MKUW01000027.1:0-193289 GCA_001899005.1 Chloroflexi bacterium 44-23 | reverse complement strand
AACCATACAAATTGTGTGTTGGTAACAGTAGGGGCAACCCTTGCGGTTGCCCTAATATAACAACAATCCTTATCTGAAGATCGAATGTGGATTTACTGGGTAGGGGCAAGCCCTACCCTTACGAGTCTCGATTTAATAATCGTTTTTCTATGCGGCTATTTTGAAATTATATAATAGGTGCTGTGATCGAAGAGCAATATTTCGTAAATTATTATGCAGAAGCTATAATCATATCTGATTTGTTGTCATGATAATTGGTGAAATTGATCCAATTCCCATAATAGTGGATTATTGTGGATATATTCGATAATTTTATGATAAGCCTTTTCATTGCGGATGATCTTTTCATAGTAATTTCGTTGCCACAATTTTCCCATTCTTTGATTATGGGATTTGCATAATTCTAAACATTCTTTGGCAACTAATGATTTATAGGCACCAATAATATCCCCCAGCGTAATTTCACGGGTGCGAACACCACTTTGCCAAATTTGGTGAGAAGAGAATTTGGGAATATCGGTGATGGTCGAATTATTGGCCTCAATCCTTGTTTCATTTATGGATGTGAGAGATCCGGCATTCTCGTCATGGTTCTGAATTGTAATGATTCCATGAATGTGATTTGGCATGATAATTACAGATTCACAAATGATATTTTGGAATCTTTCAGGTAATTTCTGCCATTGGACACTGGCAATTTCCCCGTATTGCGATAAGTGGACTTCGCAATCTGCTATTGAACCAAATATGCATTTGAACTGGTATGTACAAAGCGTAACAAAATAATCACCGGGTTGAGAATAAGAAAAATCCTTTAACCGAATGGACCTGCGATGAAACTGCTGTGATTCGCTCGACATAATTCGTCCTTATTTTGAGATGGTATTCAAAAATAATAAGGAATGTTTAAACAATTATATGATCAAAAGAGAATTCTATTTCTTTGAATTGTCTCGAATAAATATTCTCATAATTAGAAATTGCCATTTTCCAATCGCTACCTTTGTTTCCCCTTCCTGCTTCATCTTTTTTCCCGTATACTGGTATTGTATGAATAGCCAATATAAAAGAGGAATCTCACCATGAAACCTGACGATGTGGCCAAGAAAATGGGCTTTTTAGAACGGAAAATCACTCAAGGGGAGCAGCTTTTACGCACCGTCGAACGACTGAGCATCGGCAACTGGGTGTTGATTGCCGCCGGATTGGTAATGATCATATGGTTGGATATTATTTACAAGATCCTGGGCGGTGTATTAATCCTGGCCGGTGTCTGGCTGATGTACAGCATGATGCGTTTCCGGAGAACGCTGGAACAGGGATTGGTCGAGTATCGTGGTCGCAAGGCCGAGCTGCAAGCCACACTCCTTACCCGCCAGAAATGATAGAAAGGTATACTTATTACCAACAACACTTGAATAAAGTTCTGAACAAATTATCTACTTAGGAGCAACTTAATTTTTAATAATGATGGATACGAATAACCCGGTCATTCAACTCTGCATTCAGGGGACACAAGCTGAGTATGCCCGCCAACCTGAGCAAGCCGCACATTTTTACCTACGTGCCTGGGAAACTGCCAAAACTGATTATGAGCGCTGCATCGCCGCACACTATCTGGCCCGCTCCCAGCCATCCGCGCACGAAGTGTTGCGTTGGAATCGCCTGGCACTCCAGCACGCTCAACTGGTCGAGGATCCTGAAGAGGTGGCAGCCTTTTTACCTTCCATGTACCTCGCCCTGGGTGCAGCGCTGGAGGCTATGGGTGAGATTGATGAAGCCCAGGCCTTCTACCAGCTCGCCAGCCAGGCCGGGCTGAATCACTCACTTTAACGTGCATATAATGCGACCATAACCACCACAAAGAGGGTTAACGCTCCAAAAAGACCGATGATGATGAGAGAGAAAAGCCGGAAGTTGCGTTTTCTCTGTGTGTCCATTTCGGTGCTTACGGGTGGATTGATAATTGATTGAATTCCGGCCATGTCTCCGTGTTTTTGATAATTCTCCAGTTGCGCCAGTTGGCCGATTGCCCGCATACCGCCCCACAGTCCAGCCAGAGCCAGTAAATGGAAGAGGACTCCCAGCCAATCGCCAAACAGGCCAACAATCACTGCGTCAATTGCATAAATAACCATGCCGGTGATCAATACCCAGCGCATGCCCTTTTTTGCGAAATAGCCAAAACCGACAAAGACACCGGCCAGCAGCAGATTCACTAGTATGCCCATACCACGCAGAATGCCGGCAACATTGGTGCTCAGCTCCTGTGACATCCCGTAGACAAAACCATCCACAATTTGCGTTAATCCCAGCCCCATCACGAAAGTTAAGGCTCCATCAAAGTAAAATATGATTGAATTCAAAATTGACAGGCCGGCGATCCAGAAGAACCAATTGGCACCATTCTTCGCCCTGGATTCAAGTGCCAACAATCTTTTTGCGGATTGGATCGGGTCAGTCGCCATGACAGGACTTTGTTGTTCCATATTCATTTGCCTCGTGGATCACATAATCAATTGATTGGGGTTGAAAGCAGAGGGAATTCCACCCCCTTAATATATATTTTAGCACAAGATAAAGACACAAATCCAGACCGAGAGCAGCAAAAATTTTCAACCTGTTCTAAAGAACGGAATATCTTAACGTAGCCTTAAGCATTTGACAAGATTTTCATAAGGACATGTCAGAAGGAGGTGGCTATACTATCCATACAAGCACAAACTTCTCTTCTCCTCTTATTAGAAATCGGGCCTCCTCGTGACACCCGATTTTTTGTTAAAGTGGGTTTTGGATGGGTGCTTGCTGAGGATTCGTGAGGGGAAACCATCGCAATGGAAAGCATGTTCAGGGTTTCTGATAGGATTGGGTTATGTGCCTGATTGTTACGATAATAAATTTTTTTTTGAAGTTGCAAGCGCTTTTGATCATTACAAACTTAAACAATAAACTCAACACCCTATGTGCTTTCTACTCGTGATCTTCCTATCCGCACGCCTGTGCGTACTTTTGTAAAACTTCATTGATTCTGGCGCGGACGAGATCTTGTGGGGTAAACCCTGCTTTTTGATCGCGGTAGAGATCATACTGCCTGGGGGCAAACTGGCTCACCAGACCGGGTGGCAGCACCAGCGCGTTCAGATTGGTGAATAAAATCTTAAGCGTTGACTGAACCTGTGGGTAATGCCAATAATAACGAATACGATCGCTGAGACTATACTTACGTGCGAATTCGATCGTTTGCACATCCCCGTGATAATAACGCTGCCAATACTGCGGATCAGCGAGCATGACATTGTCCAGCACTCTAATAAAATTTGATCTTTCATCCAAAGGTAAAAGTGCATCCTCCATCATAGACAGAGCAAAAACAGCCTCCCTATAAGCAAAGGTCAATTCAGGCCCAACTTTGAGAATGGCAAAATGATCCTCGACCAGATTGCGTAAAGCTCCCGGTGTTTGATAATCGGTTGAGTGTGCTTCATAGACGATCGGTTGAATTTCGATATAGCCTGATAAGGCTGCCGCTTTGCGACGGTCATAGTCCTGAATGAAATCATCTCCAAACTCTACCCCGGGTTGAACCACAACCGCGATAACCCGCTCCCATGCAGATTCAATGTCGGCTTCTTTGAATGCACGCCGGGTGCAGTCAATTGTTTGCTCAAGATCTTCGATTCTTGTGGCAGAAACGCCATCTTCATGTTCCGTAGCTCCGCCTGGGACCGGTACCTCCGTCCCAACCACATAACGAGGCGCTTCGTTCTGATTGACTCTGCTTTCCTCGGCTACTTTCGCCAAACGCGCAGAGCGGCGGGCAGAGACCTCCAGATCCAACAGTCCAGGCGGGTCATCACGAAGGCGCATACTGCAATCCAAATGGATTTTTGTAAAGCCTGCCTGAAGATAAGCACGCATCATCACTTCTGATTTTGCCATTGCTTCATCGGCAGGCTCATTTTGCCAGACATTTGGTCCAAGATGATCACCACCCAGAATAATTTTATCGGGGTTGAAGCCATTATCCTCAGCCATTTGCTCTACAAAACGAACAAAATCAGCCGGTGTCATGCCGGTATAACCACCAAACTGGTTGACCTGATTACAGGTGGATTCAATCAGCAGATTGCCATCTTGCCGCATGGCAGCCTGCAGAACCGCAGGGTGTGCGGAACAAATTGAGGTAATTCCGCGTGCTTCTCCTTTTTTCTGAGCTGTAATAACGTCATCAAGAATCATACTTTAACGCCTCCTCTAATGTTGGCTGACCATCTGTTCCTCCATGCCTTTGAGTGGACAAAGCACCACAGATACAAGCCAACCGTAAACTTTTTCCCAAAGGCCACTGGTTGAGAAAACCATACAAGAAACCCGCATCAAAGCTATCCCCCGCCCCAACCGTATCCTTTACTTCCACCGAGATCGAGGAAGCCTGGTATTCCAGCCCAGCGCTGCTTGCCAGGGCTCCCTGCGCGCCAAGTTTTACCGCCACAATTTTCGCTTTTTCTGACAGTATCTTTGCCGCCTGGCTGGCATGTGCCGCGCCGGTGATGGCCAGTGCTTCGGTTTGGTTGGGTAGAAAAACGTCCGTTTCTGGCAGCAGTTCATCCAGACCATGCCAGTTTCCTGATGGATCATAATTGGTATCAAGAGAAGTAGTCAGGCCACGGCTATGCGCATACCGAAAGAATTCTTGCAAACCGGCTTGCAGTTTGGTTTGCAAATAATAGGAAGCCACGTGCAGATGCCTGCTTTGCTCTAATAACTCATCTTGAATGTTCTCAGCATACAACGCGTCGATTAAACCCGGAAAGGTCAGAATAGCACGGTCAGTATCCCGATTGAGGATAACGCTTAAACCGGTGGAACCGCTGCGATCGATGATGACGTGGCTGGTATCTACCTGGCGTTTGCGCATTTCTTCCAGCATAAAGCGCCCAAAAATATCATCGCTGCACACACCGATAAAGGCAACTTTGAGCCCCAATCTGGCCGCTCCACAAGCAAAGATGGCCGAAGATGAACCAATGGTCAGGTTTGCCGAATCAACCAGTTTTTCCACCTGACCAAACTGCGGAATGACATCTCCGGTCAGGATCAAGTCCGGATTTATTTCACCAGCAACCAGAATATCATACATATCAATACGTCTTATGCCAGCTGAAATCAGCTTCAGCATTGTAAAATTCCGTCCAGGGACGTGCCAAGGCATGACACAATGAGGTCAAGCGTGAGAGGCGCCGGCGACCAGTCGTATTCAGGAAATTGATGCGCTCATCGGCTGTCATCGTGACCGCTTCTTTCCAGACAGCACGGCCAACAGCGATGCCACTGGCGCCTGCATTACAAGCTACGGTCACCTGGCGGATAAAGGTCTCGTAATCGACCGCTGCTGATAAAAGAATCCAGGGTACCTCAGAAGCCGCTGACACATCCTGGCAGGCTTGCTGCCACAGGATCTCATCTTTTTCGCCATTCTCGAGCGGGAACTCAGCCTTGAGTACATCAACTCCCAGCGGGGTCAATCGTCTGGCTGTCTCAACTACCACGTATCTTTTCTCAGACGAAGTAAGTTTTCTGGTTTCGTCCAAGGAATAAGAGAGTGGCTCGAGCATAAGCGCGAGGTCATATTGCTTGCATTGCTCGCCAATATCGTGTGTAAATGCTTCAATCTCACCAGCCGTAGGTGAATCGGGGTGATAGTAGACCAGCAGTTTCAGCGCCGCTGCCCCCATTCGTTTCGCTTTTTCCACGCTCCAACCTGGGATAATTTGTGCTTTGCGAGCTGTGGCTTCACCGCCATAGCCGGTTGATTCAACCGCGACTACCAAACCAACATGATTGGGAATGGCATTGACAGCAATCGCATGGGCGGCGGAAACTTCCGGATCGAGCAAGACAGCTGTAGCCTTGGAGGCAAGAGCTGCAATCACATCCAACTTAAAACGAGATAGTTCGCCATCCTCCATAAAAAGCGGATTGGCCTTGCGTAAATTCTGGCGATGATCGAGAGCCAGGCACGTAATGGTACCGCGCTTGGTGGAGAGATGTTGTAACCCGTAATATTTCCCAATGGTCAGATTTTTCATACTTTTTTCCTTTCGGATCTTAAGGACAAACGTTGCGGAATGCAGTCAGTATGCGATTCTTCTGAATAAAACTGACTTTATTCAGTTTACCCCACTCGCAGGCGGAAGGAAAATCCACATCCATATCCGTATACTCGGCGGCAAAAACTGGTTTGCCTGCTTTGATAAACGGCAACATTTCTTCGATCCAGTTGTAATAATATGCATCTTCAGTTATGGCAAAATCAAAGAAGTCCAGAGAATCTGCCACCATGTCCGGCGCGTTCTTGATGCCAATTGCCAGCCCGCGTGCGTGGGCTTCATCCGCCAGCCAGCGTGCATAGGTCAGCTGGTCTTTATAGGTAATTACAAAGCCGGTATCATTATCGTAGATTTCAATGTTATCGGGTTCAACCGCATCAAAACCTTTTGCCTTGCACAGGTCCAATCGGGCGCGCATGATGGGAGCCAACAGGTCAATCCGGCGAATATCCAGCCATTTTTCACCGGGCCAACCATCGTAATCCTTTCCCAGTACCACAGCCGGAAATTGATCCACATCCGGGCGCCAATCTTCAATTGAACCGACTGAAATGTAACAGATGACTTTGCGATTCTTGCGATGAAGTTCAGCAATGACTTCTGCGTCATTCTCGAACAGGTCAATATCATAGACATCTGCCTCGACGCTGGTGTCAACTGGTGGCTCGGAGATATGCCATTGCCAGGTAAGCCCAACCGACGGTCGCCACCAATTTGCAGCAGGCGGAGGGGAAGAATAGTCAGGTGTAGGTGCCATATTTTCAGCCTCAATTGGAGAGCAGGCTGCCAGCAGAAAGAGAGTTGTCCCAATCCACCAGGTTATTCTGCTCATACTGTATGAGTTTTGAATTGTGGTAAATATTCTTTGTTTTGGGCAAAGAGCTCGTTGGTCATTTGGCGAATCTCAGCCAATGAAAGCACAGATGCTGTCAAAGGATCGTGACAAATGGCGCGGTAAATCATGGTTGGATCGCCCACCAATGAACCGTTGATCGCCAATTCTTCAATACCGGAACTGAGTTGCGTTAAAAGAGCACATTCCGGTGGCAGATCGCCGACGTGGATGGTATGGAAGCCGGCCTTATCAACCACGACCGGCACTTCAACACAGGCGCCCTCCGGCAGGTTGTTGATGAGGTGCGTATTACGCACGTTGCCGTTGAATTTGAACATTTCACCGCCTTTGAGGGCGTTGATAATATAGGCAGCATACTCATGCCCCCGTTCCAATCCTTCCGGACCGAGTTCTCGCGCCAGCTCCTCTTTCACTTGTTCCTTCCAGGTGGCTTCGTTGTGCTGATATTCTTTCAAGATATAGGCATACTCACCCGGATTCCAGCCGGTGCCATGCGTGCAATACTTCTCGATCAGATCAGGTCGTTTGCGGAACCACCAGTTATATTCTGAATTATGCCCGCTCGATTCGGTGACATACTTGCCTAAAGCCAAATACATCTCATTTCGCACAATCTCTTCCTGATAGATTTCCGGCCTTTCTTTGATGGCTTTATCTATGAGCGGATAGGCATCCTTGCCATTCCATTTATATTCCAGGTACCAGGCCTGGTGGTTGATACCGGCACAAAGATAATCGATTTCATGGAAAGGTGCACCAATCCATTCTGCCAGCATCATCGCAGTCCCCTGGACGGAATGGCAAAGACCGGTGACTGTGATATCTGTCTGTCTCTGCAAAGCGGAACATAACATGGCCATCGGGTTGGTGTAATTGAGCAGAACCGCGTTGGGACACACTTTTTCCATATCGCGGACAATATCCGTCATCGGGTTAATTGTGCGCAAGAAGCGGAAAATTCCACTCGGGCCACGCGTATCACCCACATTGATGTCAATCCCATATTTCTTGGGGATTTCAATGTCATAACGCCAGACTTCCGTGCTACCGGTCAAAATGGTAGTCAGGACCACATCCGCATCCTTGAGTGCTTCCAAACGATCCAGGGTTGCTTCCACCTTGGCAGGACGATTGCCTTCGTGGATCAGCTTTTCTACACCTTTTTTTGCCCACTCCAAGCGCTCGACGTCAATATCCATCAAGCTCAGAATGGCATCCTCGAGCAGCGGGAAAGTCAGAATATCACGTACCAGCTCCAGGGTAAAGCCCAGGCTGCCAGCTCCTATAAATGCTATTTTTGTCATTTGTCATTCTCCTTTGAATGGTACATCTACTTTGTTTTTATAAAATGCGAATCTGCCTTCTAGCCAAATCAGAGTTCTTTTACCAGGGCAGACCACACAAATCAATTTCACCAGGCGGCCATGGCTGAGTTGATAATAGCAAAACCATTACAACCGTATTTATTGTACGCCTTTGCCCTTCCTGAATAAATTTAAGGGATTGGGCAACCGGTTGCCAGCCGCAGCCGGCATACAGCGGCTGAGTTTCCCCAGCACATACTAACAATCCGAATGGCAATTTGAACTGATCGCGCATAAAGGATTCACTTGCTTTCAGTAACTGAGACGCCAATCCTCTTTTTTGCCATTGTGGGTGCGTGGCAACTCCCCCAACCCCAACCACAGGGATTACGCTTTTTCCAACCAAAATTTCTCGCTTCAACATCCCCAATTGGGAAACCAATTGATTATTAATGAAGGCCAGTGCCATCCATTGTGACGCTGACCACTCGATCCCTTTGAGATCAGGGTCATCCCGATCTTCATCCGCAAAAGCAAGCTGATCAATCTCTTCAATCTTGCGATCCAGTTCTGGTAATATTTCTTTCCCTTTGAGAAATTTAATTTGAACAACCATCATTTCAAGCCTGAAGTAACAAAACCTTTCACAATCCAGCGCTGAAAGAAAACCAGCACAAATAAAACTGGTAAAACGATCAGAACCGTAGCGGCCGCGATGAGACCACCCTGCCCGGTATGGGTGGAATTAAACCATGTCAGAATGATAGGCAGGGTGCGCACTTCGTTTTTCTGTAGAACGATCATTGGCCACAAATAGGCGTTCCAGTTGCCCATGAACGACAACAACCCCAGAGTTGCCATCGGGGCACCCAGTTGTGGGATTACCAGGCGCCAGTAGATTTGCCATTCCGAGGCACCATCAATGCGGCCTGCATCGAGCAGGTCATTTGGGAAGGTCTCACAGAACTGGCGGATCATAAAGATGCCAAAAGCATCCACCGCACTAAAAATAATCAGACCCCATAAAGAATTGATCAGGCCAATTTTTGCCAGGATCAGGTAACTTGGAATCATGGTGATGTGTGAAGGAATCATCATCATGACCAGAAACCAGCCGAACAAGATTCTTTTGCCTTTAAATTCGAATTTAGCAAACAAATAACCCAGCAGCGAACTGGTCAATAGCGTCATAGTAACATTAAAACCAGCCACAAACAGGCTGTTGCCGTAAAAACGCAACAATGGCAGGTTGGGATCAGAAAATATCTT
Source organism: Chloroflexi bacterium 44-23 (assembly GCA_001899005.1). Taxonomy (GTDB): domain Bacteria; phylum Chloroflexota; class Anaerolineae; order Anaerolineales; family Anaerolineaceae; genus UBA6170. The sequence continues at coordinate 183,750 of MKUW01000027.1, read as the reverse complement.
CTTAAAATTATCTAAGGTTGGATTTTGTGGGAAAAAGGTAGGCGGTACACGCAACGTTTCCGTGTTGGTCTTGAATGCTGTTAGGACCATAAAAATAAAAGGAAGCAGCGTGGCGACCAATCCAACTGTCAGAAGGATCAAAAATAAAATTTTTCGTTTTTCTTCAAACCCAGAAGATTTCTTTTGCGACGGAAGAGCAATTTTTTTGGAGTCATTCATCGCAGTCATATTAATACTCCCAATCCGTGCGCAGAACGCGCATCTGAAAGAGGGTAATAGCCATGATGATCAAAAATAGTACGAATGATTCAGCCGCAGCCCAGCCCATGTTTTGGTAACGGAAAGCATTCTTATAAATATCCAGCATCAAGACTTGAGTCTTATTGCCAGGACCACCATTCGTCATGACTTGAATAATGTCAAAAACCTGGAAGGAGGATAACATCGTCATCACGCTGACAAAAAGGAAGGTGGGTTTAATTAATTGGATGGTGATCAATCTAAAAGTCTGCCAGGGGGTTGCCCCATCAATTAAAGCAGCATCTTTTAGATCTTGTGGGATGCTCTGCAAAGCTGCAATAAAGATGACCATGTTATAGCCATAATCTTGCCAGAGGTAGGCCAGAATCACGGCCCATAGTGCCACAGAAACCCCCAAAAAACCTGCACGCGGGTCAGACAACCAGGCCACCGGTTGTCCACCAAAAAATCGAACAATGGCATTGATCCAGCCTGCCTGAGGGTCATACATACTCAGCCAGATGATAGCCACTCCTACGGAGGACATCAATACCGGCAAAAAGTAAATTGCGCGGTAGAGTGCTTTGAACTTGCTTCCAATCTCTTCCAGTAAATAGGCTAATGTAAGCGTTAGTACCAGATTAAGCGGTAGAACGGCGAAAGCGAAGACCAATGTATTTTTAAGACTGACCAGGAATAAGCGTGACTTGACCGAAATACCTTGGAACATCTCACTGAAATTTCCCAGTCCAATAAAAGGATTCGAGCCGCCCAACCCAAGTATCGGTCCCCCTAAGCGTCCCGGGCTGTAATTATAAAACATCAAGATAAACGCCCATCCCAGAATGAAAATCCCCAGGGAGTTGTAGATTAACAATGGAATTACAATTTGCGAGACAAACCGGTTTTTACTTTTTGTAAGACCACTTGTGGAAAAATTCTTGTTTTTTACACTTTGAGTCATACTAATCCTCCTCTGGTTGAGGGCGGTGGTCAAACAATGTGCCCTGAGGCGTTTTCTCAACGCCTCAGGGTCTAATTCAAAGATTAAAAAGTAGAGTTCGCCTCAGTATTAATTGCTTCAAGGGCTTCATCAACTGTTTCCACACCTTGTAGAGCATTCAGCAAATGTGGATAAATGATCTCATAGATTACCAGATCACGATCGGGCATATTGCCCAAATATTCACCATACGGCAACGTACCCAATGCTTCTCCCACCCATGGCATTTCTTCATCAATCTTAGCAGATTTTGCAACTTCTTTCAAAGCCGGAATTGTCCCGCTGGCTATGTTAAACGATTCTGCATTGGCAGTCACAGTCGTGACATATTTTACAAAATCCCAGGCCACATCCTGATGTTTGCTATTGGGTGATACAGCCAAACCCCAACCAGAATCAGCGACAAAAACTGGCTCGCCCTGAATGGGTGGCAGAAAGAAGTAACCCCACTCATCGCTAAAATCGGGGAAGTTAGTCAATCCTTCCGCAATTGCCCAGGTACCAATATAACCGATGGCCACTTTGTTGGTAAAAAAGGCATCAATTACAAAGTTGGTTGTGTCATTGAAAACAACCGGGTCAACTACACCCTTCTGTACAGCATCCATATAAAACTCCAGCTGTGCTTTGGCTTCTGGCGTGTTGAAGGTAAAACCAGTCCGATCTGCGTTCCAATAATCTCCGCCGCGCTGCTTTATACCGGCCAGGAATGAGAATGATAAAGGATCTGCTGCTGTGAAATGAAAGCCTGCTACCGACATCATCCCGGAGGAATCGTTCGCTTCCAACTTGACTGCATCTGCAATGACATCATCCATCGTCTTCCAGACAGGCGGATAGACAACACCGGCGGCTTCAAACATGGTCTTATTAACAAGCACACCGCCATATTCGGTATTAAATTCCTGTGGTAAGCCATACAATTGACCGTTGACAGTGAATCCGCCTATCGGAGCAGAATAGAATTGATTCTCTGCTTCATCCAATGTCATAATCTCAGCCGGCATGGGTGCCAGGCGTTCGTAGTATTGGGAGGTCCACGTCCCAAAGATTTGCAAAATGTCAGCTTCTTCCTTGGCAGGCATGGCTGTTTGCAAGTTCTGGAGATAGAGCTCATAATCAAAAGATTCACGCTGGATGGTCACATTCGGATGTTCGTCCTGATACGATTTAATCAGGGCATCATAACCCGCATTAAAAGCATTGTTGGTGTGTGTCCAAAATCGTAAGGTTACTTTCGCATCATCAGCGGGTGTAGGTTGACTTGGTGCCGTACAAGAGGCAAATGTCAAAGATAAAACAACGAAAACAAAAAGTAACCTGTAGGTTTTTATATTCATTTCATCTTCTCCTTTTAAATGGTTATGCAAAACTAAAATTTTGATAAAACCGATTTATTTTTTGGATCCCTCCTTATTAGATATCGAGCGTCACGACGGATGAGAGATTATTAGGCTTATCCGGGTTCAACCCTTTGTGGATAGAACGATGGAATGCCATCAATTGCAGGATGGGAAGAAATAGAACATTTTGCAACACTTCCGGTATTCCACTATTAAAGTTGATATCAGCCTGGGTTTCTCCCAAACTAAGGGTATGTGCCCCAAGTGCTTTCATTTCTTTCATCACCTGAGCTTCATTGCGAAGATTGAATTCCGAATACAGGCCAATTATCTGTGTGCTAGGAGTCACCATCGCCATTGGCCCATGACGAAATTCAAAGAAATGAAAGGGTTCACTATGGGTGAGCGTCATTTCTTTCAGTTTAAGGTTCGTTTCGCAGGCCAGGCCAAAGCGTGCACCAGAACCGAGGAAATAGAAGCGATCCAGGTTAATATTCTGCCCAATTGAACGGGAGATTGGTTCATATTCCGTTATGAGTCTGCTCCCCACAGCCTGCAGCTTATGTAATAGGCCAATCCAATCATTCCGGCGGCCAAGGATGGATGTCATGGTTGTGGCTGCGACCAACATGGAGGCAAATGAACGGGTTTGGGCCACACTTTGCTCCTGACCTGCTTCGATGATCAGTGCAATGTCTGCCAGGCCGGCCAGGGCCTCCTCTGGATAATTGCTAATGGCAATCACGTAACCTTTGTCATTATTTTTAAACTTATTTACGGCTGCGACTGTTTCTGTGGTGGACCCAGAGCGGCTAAGAGCTACCAATAGCGTTTTGCCAGACGTGAGAAGCGCATCCGGCGAAAAAAGTAATTCACTGGCGGGAACTGCTCTGGCAGGAATACCGGTGGTTTGCTGTAGCGTAAAAGCCGCGGAAAGCGATAAATAATATGTGGACCCACAACCGGTAAAAATAACCTGATCGAATTGTGTAAGATCAATTTCTTCTAATTTCTGGCGTTGACTTTCCGCCACAATAATTGCACTATCCCAGATTTCAGGTTGAGAAAGTATTTCTGCATATGTATTAATGCCATTTTGATTTGTTTCAAAATTTGTTTCCATTATTTACCCAATAAAAGTCTTTCTGCATTTTTAAAGTAAACTTTTTCCAACACTTCACAGGGCAAATTCAAACCATATATTTGCCAGCGCCCCTGACCCGGTATAACGGAAGTACCGTAATTAAAATATTCATCTTCTGTTTCCAAAAAACGAAAAATGATGCGATAAGTGTCCAAATCTGGTCCCATATCGGAACCGAACAAGATGCGATCTGAGTATTGCAGCATAAAACGTTTGGCTGCATAAGGCTGCCGGCCTAATTCGCTAATACGCGCCGAGATATCCACATGAAAGTTGGGGCAGCGGTCGAGCATTGCACCAACCCAGGCTAGATTTTCTGCATAACACCCAACATGAGCACCAATAAAGGTTGTGTTTTTATGGGTTTCAACCAGATTCGCCAACCCCTGGATGATATGATTAAAAGAAGGATTAGGCGGGCTGGTAAAAGCCCAATCGGGATGTTCACGCAACTCTTCCCAGCGTTCATTGTTCTCATCAATTGGGTCGAAAAACGCAACCGGATCCGCTACATGAATCATGACGGGAAAACCAATTTCCGCTGCTGTTTCCCAAATGGGTGCAAGGCGGGAGTCATCAACATTTACCAGCATCCCGAGGTGATCTTTGACATGCAGTCCTAGGCCTTTCCATATTTTTAACCCTTCTGCTCCGCGCAATTTTTGAAGCCTCAACTTATGAGCTGCCCACTCCGGGAAGGAAGACCCTTTGACTTCCCACATACTCCAATCCACTCCACCGAAAATGTGGAAGCGTTCGGGTGCAGGCTGCTTGAAATGGTCCAAATGCGTTTCGAGGATATGCTCACCCCAGCCCCCATCAAGATCTACATATCGGACGACACCGGCTTGATCGAGTTGGTCAAGCAATTCACCAATTGGACGCTGATCCCATCCGCCGCCGAATGCCTGGCCAAGGTGGTTGTGTGCATCAATCACAGCAAAACACGGTTTAGAGATTAAAGTCGATTTGGTAACTAGTTTTGATTGCGGGCGATAGTCTTGGAGGAGCATTAGAAATGATTCCTATTGACCTTTCTGAGGTATATAAGGCCATCAGACCTATGCGGTGATAACGATAATCCCTTTTTCAGCAAGAGACGAAAGAAAATTAGCTGGTGCGTTCTGATCAGTAATAAATTTATGGATGCTTTCAACAGGCGCCAGGTAAGCGATCGAAACCGAGTTGATCTTGGTATGGTCTGCTACCACAATGACTTCCCGACCACATTTTAATATGGCCCGGTCTGTCATTGTCTCCGGCAGGTAATCATTGGTAAGCCCATTTTCAAGGTCAATAGCGTGAATGCCGATTATTACTTTGTCCGCTCTAATCTCTGACAAAGCCTGTTCGGTGATATGCCCAATAAAGGAAAGTTCGCTGTCACGCAACATACCTCCCAAAGCAATGAGGCTGATGTCCGAGAGACCTGATAACAGATTCATGACTGGTAATGAATTGGTAATAACAGTTAGTGAGCTACGATCTTTTAAAATACGCGCCGCTTCCAGCACCGTACTACCGGACCCAAGAAAAACAGTTTCTCCATCTTGCACCTGATGAGCAGCAGCCAGACCGATTTTCTTTTTTTCTTCTGCCTGTTCCATTTCCCGTTGTAACATGGGCAGTTCAGGGGGAGCCTGGCGCAAAGAGATTGCACCGCCATGTACGCGTCGTAAATGGTTCTGCTCGGTTAATACCTCGAGGTCTCTTCGGGCAGTAGCCTCACTGACGGCGAACATTTCGCAAATCTCCGCCACCGAGATACGTTGTTGGCGGTTTAGAAAGATAAGGATTTCTTGTTGGCGTTCAATATTTGAAAGATAATCTAGGGTCATGTGCATAAAACCAATCAATAGCAATCATATCTAATCACATCTAATCACATTCTAGCAGATTTATCTGTCATTTACAATAGGGAAATTTCATATTTGGCAAAGAGTGAGAATCGATGCGTTGGTTGATTCGCTGATTACAATTTTAGGAGACTACAGGTAAGAACAAATCCATCGAAAATTCAAGCGGTAAAACCATCCGTCGTAATTTTTGGATACAAGTTCCTCATTTTATAAATTTGGACGGTCTGTGAAGGGAATGGGTTGCTTTGCGAGCCTCCGGCGACTACCCGGTTATTTCGGGAGACTGTTGGATGAAAGAATTGCCATTTCTAACCACAATCTGAAAAAATCATATATAATGATCATATCCGTAACAGAGAGGTTCCGAAAGAAAGATGATTGACAACAATTTGAATTAATTCGTGTCGCATTCCCTTGGCAGACAGCCATCGGAGTTCCATTTCACACATTTAGATTCAAATTGGCAGGGTTTCATGCTTTCTATCAATCAAATTTATAAATCTTACGGGTTGACAACCGTTCTCAAAGATGTCACTTTCACCATCAATCGTGGGGAGCGTTGGGGGCTGGTGGGCTTGAACGGCAGCGGAAAAAGCACATTACTGCGCATTCTGGCCGGCGAAGAAAAGGCAGATCGCGGCAGCTTTCACTTTTCACCGCACACTTTGCAGGTTGGGTATTTGCCGCAAGGCTTTCGCTTCACTGATGAAGTATCGATGCAAGAATTCCTCGATACGAATGTCAGCCGCCTGGATGTTCTGACTGGCCAATTGAGCAACCTGGCACAGCAACTGGTTTCTCAACCAATGGATAGTGACTTGCAGAAAAGATACGATGCCACCTTGCTGGAGCTAAGCAAAGCTAGTCTAAAGACAGACAGGCTGCCGGTTACCCTGGCTGCCCTGAGTCTGGACACACTGTCACCGGAGATACCCATCAGCCATTTAAGCGGTGGACAAAAAACGCGTTTAATGCTGGCGTCGCTTTTGCTTAACAACCCCGATCTCTTGCTGCTAGATGAGCCAACCAACCACCTCGACATTGAGATGTTGACCTGGTTGGAAAACTGGATCACCAGCTTCCAGGGTGGAATTCTGCTGGTCAGTCATGACCGTGCTTTCCTTAACCATACGGTCAACAGGATTCTTGAACTGGATGAGCACAGTCACGAAGTGCGTTTCTATAATGGCAATTATGATGACTATCTCGGACAGAAAACGCAAGAGCGTGAACAACAAATTCAGGCATTTAAAGACCAGCAAGATCAGATTCGCCGCTTACAGCACTCCGCCCGTGAAATACGCGCCCGCAACCGTTATCATAAAGGTGGCAAGACCGATCCTAAAAATACCGATGGGTTTGCGATTGGTTTCTTTGCAAATCGCGGTAAGGAAGTTGATCAAAAAGCAAAAAATATTGAGAAACGGGTCGAAAGGATGCTCAATGAAGATAAGATTGATAAACCTGCTCGCAGCTGGCAAATGCATGTCGCCTTTGATCAACCACAGATACGCAGCCGTGAAGTGCTGGTAATGGAAGGGTTGCGCGTCGGGTACCCCGGGCTGACACTTATTGATCAGGTTAACCTGACGCTGCTGTATGGTCAGCATATCGCACTGATTGGCGCCAACGGCAGCGGTAAAACCAGCCTGATTAAGACGATCTGCGGCCAAATTGCACCTTTGAGTGGCACTTGCCGTTTGGGGAGCTCAATCCAACCCGGTTTGATGTCTCAGGAGCAAAATGAACTGGATTTGGAATTGAATGCCCTGCAATCTTTGCAAAAAGTTGGTACCGGCAATGAAACTGAATTACGCCGCTTTCTTTCACTTTACCTCTTCAACGGGGATGAAGTCTTTGTACCGGTTGCGAACATGTCGTATGGGGAACGGGCACGTCTGGCTTTAGCATGTTTGATAGCAGCAGGTTGTAATTTCCTGATGTTGGATGAACCGATCAACCATCTTGATATCCCTTCACGCACCAATTTTGAAACCGCCCTAGCACAGTTTGATGGCAGCGTACTGGCAGTGGTGCATGATCGCTATTTTATTGAGGGCTTCGCCCATCAAATCTGGGATTTGCGGGAGAAGCGAATTTGGGTGCGAGAGGTATCAACTCAAGAGTAGAAAGCAATTATCCTATCTGCTTATTTCACAGGTTACTGAATAACAGTAAAAGACTCGCTAACAGCACAAATCCAATTGCAGTTCTTGCAACATGCTTAATTGGAGTAATTCGAACGTGTACCTCAGAACAGATTACAAACAACTTATTACAAGGAACTCATTGCTCAGAACTAATTACTCAATCTTCCCATCCCAAATCCAAACCAAACTTATTTCTCATAATTGTTCCCATCATCCTGATTCCACAAACCCAAAATTCCACGGACGATGGCGAATTCCCCTAAATGGTAGGCATTGTGGTCGGCCACCAGCAGCACTTCGCGCAAGTAGGTGTACCCGGGTGCATACGGCAGTTCGGCCGCCAGATCAATTTTTTCGTCCTCAACCATCGCTTCCAGCGTATTCAGGTCGGTCTGAATGGCTATCACAGTGGTATGCCAAATCTCAACAGTAGCCTGTTCATCAACTGCCGGCCAATAGTCTTGTGGCCATCGCATTTCCTGGTAATCCGGTCGAATGATGAAATCAATGATATCGCGTTGTGTTCGGCGGATATGCTCGAGCAGATGCCAAAAAGTGTAGGGCATATTGGGGATGAGGGTGTTGAAATGCAGGGCAGGAAAATTATCAACAGCTTTAAAGCCCATATGGGCATGGTTGCCTTTCAGAAGGGCGGCCAGTTCTTTACGAAAAACATCACTTGCAGTCATATGTGCCTCACTTAGTTAACATTGTTGCTATGATGCTAGCCGAAATTTTCATTTCAGGCAAGCTGAAATGAAAGGAAAGAAGAGGAAACGCCTGCCATACAAATCCAGCATACTTTCAGTTTTCAAACCATTTTGGATTACTAATGAGCTGATTTCATGAACACGTTCGTTTGTTGTAATTTTATCCTCTCACGATACCTCACCGTTGAGAAATAGATCATCAAAATTATTATCTTTCGTTTACAAAGTGGCTATCTCCGTAAACACATTCTTTATCGCCGGGTAGAGTTGATTATAGACTGGATAGATCTGTTGATAGCGATTCACATTCCCCGCATTTGGCTGAGTTCGATCAACTACACGGATGGTCGCCTGGCAGGCTTCAACTGCATTTATCCAGGCACCACCTGCCACACCTGCCAAAAGTGCAGCCCCAAAGGCAGCACCCTCACTGCTATTGACGGTTACTAACTCGGCGCCTAGTACATCTGCCAGAATCTGACGCCACAATCCACTGCGGGCTCCCCCTCCTGAAACACGGATCTGTTGAATATCCTTCAGGCCGGCCGCTTGCATCAACAGCAAGCAGTCCTTGAGGCCAAAGGCTACTCCTTCCAGCAGTGCACGGGTTAGATGCGGCAGGGTATGCCGGCGGGTCAAGCCGATGAAGCCAGCCCGGGCATAAGGGTCCGGATAAGGGGTACGTTCACCAGTCAGATAGGGCATAAAAAAGAGCCCATCCGCACCGGCCACGATTTCCTCGACAGGTTTTAGTAGGTCCTCAAAACTGACGTTTGGTTGAAAGACATCGCGATACCACTGCAAGCTGCCGGCCGCACTAAGCATGACACCCATAAAATGCCAGCGCTGCGGTAAGGCATGGCAAAAAGAATGCAAAAGACCATTTTTTTCAATAAAAGGCTGCTCAGTGGTTGCGAAGACCACGCCTGAGGTGCCCAAAACCAGTGAGACGATCGCAGGCACGACAGCCCCAACCCCGACTGCCCCGGCGGCTTGATCGCCACCGCCTGCGACGACTGCTGTGCGTGCTGCCAAGCCGGTATAAGAGGCAGCTGTGGGTGAGATTTCACCGGTCACTTGCTGGCCTTCGAAGGTAGGCGGCATAAGCTCGGGATCTATCTGCAGGGCTGTTAGCATTTCTGGCGACCAATCCCTTTTTTGCAAATCAAAAAGAAGCGTACCGGCTGCACCAGCCTTGTCGGTGGCATACTCCCCGGTCAGCCGGTAGCGAATGTAATCCTTCGGCAATAAAATATGCCGGCAGCGCGCATAAATTTCGGGTTCGTGCTGTTGCACCCATAAAATCTTGGGTGCAGTAAAGCCAGTCAGGGCATCATTGCCGGTTAGAGTAATCAGCCTTTCACGGCCGATACGCGCGCGGATCTGATCACATTGCAGGCTGGTGCGCTGATCATTCCATAAAATGGCCGGGCGTAATACCTGCCCCTCTGCATCCAACTTCACCAAGCCATGCATCTGACCGGTTAAGCCAATGGCCTTAATCGCTGCCGCAGGAATTCGTGATTCCTCCAGCACCTCCCGGATACTGGCTGACACAGCCTGCCACCACTCATAAGGATCCTGTTCGGACCATAATGGATGAGGGGTGAAAAGACTCAATGGCTTGGTAGCACTTTTGATGACCTGTCCGCAATGATCGATCAGTAAGGCTTTAGCGCCAGTGGTGGAAATATCAATGCCCAGGAAATAGGTTTTGGCCATGCAGCCTCTCAAAATAATTTATGAACGTACTCCCATCAGGAGTTCATTGGTTAATTGGTCCAATTTTTCATACCGTAACCCACGTGCAGCAATTTTCTGGCGATCAAATGCAAACGTCTTTATCTTATTCGCCTTCTCCAATGAGAAGGCTCCCGCAAATGGTTGCAAACTGTTGTTTTCAGAATGAATTTCAGCCAGCAGTGATTGAATAGAAGAATCTGCATTGAATTGGGCTGCCTTTTCTTTAAAGATAAGGTAAGAGCGCATACAGCCGCGCGCAAAATCTTTGACCCCCTCGTAATCTTCCGTGCGCATGGCGTGCGCATCAAAATGACGACTGCCCTGATAGCCAACATCTTCAAGCAGCTTAACCAGGAAGAAAGATTGCTTTAAGCTCTGCATGCCGAAACGCCAATCCTGATCAAAGCGCACATAATTCTGGTCGTTAAGATCAATGTGAAAAAGCTTACCGGCATCCCAGGCTTGGGCGACGGCATGCATGAAATTAAGCCCGGCCATATGTTCGTGTGCCATTTCCGGGTTGACACCTACCATCTGCGGGTGATCAAGGGTGGCTATAAATCCCAGCATTGCCCCGCTGGTCGGCAGGTAAATATCTCCGCGTGGTTCATTTGGTTTGGCCTCGAGGGCAAATTTATAATCATAGCCCTGTGCCAGTGAATACTCACACAAGAAGTTGATACTCTCACGAAAATGTTTGAGACTTTCAAGAGCACTCTTGGTGGCATCTGATTCAGTACCTTCACGCCCACCCCAGAAAACATATACTTCTGCTCCTAATTCCGCCCCAAGATCCATGTTGATCATCGTCTTCTGAAGAGCATAATTGCGGACACGCGCATCACTGGATGTGAAAGCACCGTCTTTGAATATGGGATCGCTGAAGAGATTCGTGGTTGCCATCGGCACCTTCAAACCGCTATCCGCCAGAACTTGTTTAAACTCTTTGATGATCTGTGCTCTTTCTGACGGGGTCGCATCAATCGGGATCAAGTCATTATCATGGTAATTGACTCCATAAGCACCAACCTCTGCCAGCAGATGCAGCAACTCAACCGGTGAGAGTCCCGCGCGGACAGGGCCACCAAACGGATCAGCGCCACGGTTTCCGACGGTCCAAAGGCCAAATGTAAATTTGTGTTCAGGTTTTGGCTCGTACATATATTCCTCCAAAAAACACTTAAGTTAACCAGTTCGTGGGGTCACGCATTACTGCATCCAATACCAACGCAACTGCTCCATGCACACAAGCGTCGACCCCTAGCTGGGAAGGTAACAGTTGCACGAGTGTGTGCTCAGCAGCCAAAACCTGGCCGGATAATTGCTTTTGAATCGCAGGGATCAGCAAATGGCCAGCCTGTGTCAGCGCTCCTCCGATCACAATCATGGCCGGGTTGAAGATGTTGACCAGATTCCCAAGGCCGGATGCGAGATCCTGGCCCAGCTGAGTTAACGCTGCAAGTGCCAGACCATCACCCTGCTCAGCAGCATCTAGAATCTGCCGGAAGGTGAGCGCATATTGACTGCGCTGTAATAATGGTGTTAAGGAAGAAACCACCCCCTGCTCAAGGGATTTGCGTACATTTTCAATTACTACATTCGGGCTGACATACGTCTCCCAGCAGCCACGTTTTCCACAGGCACACAGGAAGCCGTCACGCTCAATCATCATATGACCAATTTCTCCGGCAAAACCCTGACTGCCATGAAATATCTCGCCATCAATCAGGATCCCTCCACCCAGACCAACTCCGGCGCTAAGATAAATCAGATTCCGAACGTCTTTGGCCGCACCGTAACGATATTCCCCCAGTGCCGCGCAATTAGCTTCATTTTCAACCAGGATTGGAACATTGAATTCTTTGAAGAAAAGCTGGCCGATATCAAGATTACGCCAACCAAGATTTGGTGCAAAAACCAATTTTCCAGCTATTGAATCTGTCACCCCCGGCAAACCGATTCCCATTCCCATAAAAGGCAACTTTTGCTCCTGCCCCAGTTCCACCAGAGTAGTCGCCATGCGGACGGCGGTCATCAGGATTTCATGTTGAGGCATTTTCGTGTTGACAGAACGGTAGAGCTTTCGGCGTAGTTGACCATTGAAATCAGCCAGAATGGCACTGACGTAATCCACATTGATCTCCAGCCCGATCGTAAAACCCCCCTCTGGATTGAGTGTCAGCAACATACCCGGTCGCCCGATTTGATCAAGCTGCAATTCTGTTTCCCGTACGAATTTAATATCGGCCAGTGATTGGATGATGCTCGAGATGGTACTGCGATTCAAACCCGTCGCTTTGGCCAGTTTGGCGCGCGAAATTGGCGCAAGCTTGCGAAGCGTCTCCAACACAATCACGGTATTTATTTTGCGGACAGTCAGTTGATCAGCAGTTTGTTTCATAGGTTTTGTAGTCCGTTTTTCATGTAAGTTGATGTGTTAATTGGCTAGTTTGTTGGATAGTTGATTTGTTGATAGTTGATTTGTTGATAGTTGACTAGTTGACTAGTTGACTAGTTGACTGTTTTATCCAGTTCTCCATTTACACACTTTTTTAATCAGACTCATTGATTGGCTAGCATCTCGGCTGGCAACATAGCAGCCAATTCACCAATTCACTAACAACCAAAAATCAAAAACCAAAAACCAAAAACCAAAAACCAATTTCCCAATCCAATTTTTGTTTGTTGAAGCAACAAACTATATCAGTAATATAACAAGGTTAATGAACTATTTCAAGCCCCAAATTTCTGCTCCATTTCCCGCGACTTGAGCTGTAAATCAGTAAATTTAACAACTAAAATATGCTTAATATTAGTGAAAACCAACAAAATTCGGTTTAAATACGCAGAAATTCAGAGGTATTATCGGCTTTTTTGGTTTTTAAAGTTAACCACCGACGGCTACACGACTTTTCTTCTAAGAACTTCTATTATTAATCCGAAAGCGCATTTGACAGCGTAAGCACCATGCAAATGTGATTAGCCTCCTGCTATTTTGGCAGTGACTACACAACGCATCCATAGCGAGCTTGGTAAAAAATCCATTTCTCAAGCAAGTATTCTCTGCGCTCTTTGTGCCTTTTGCATGCACACTCTGCGAGTAGCTATTCATCCTAATAGCTTTTCTTGCCAAATCACAACCCGCGAAATATGAACGGGCGCACCGGTGCGGTCCTCGCAATATGATCTGCGGATGAATAGCAATGTTTTTCGGAAGGTCGTAATTGGTTTACAATGTATTTTTCAACGTCAAAACATGCTAGCATTTCTCTCCTGATCGCCCTTTGCCAATTGGGTTGTAATTGGATGGTCTCGCAATGACAGTTATCCATTAGTTGGTATTCGTTGCCATCGGTTTCAATTAAAGTTAGTCGGGTAGGTCGTTGTCCTACCAAATAACGGGATAGGGAGATTACCGTGGTTTTAGAATAGAAAAATTGGGCTATCAATTTCTTTCAGTATTTACATCTTGGTCGACCAACATGAAGTAAAAATGGTGGGATCTGTCAGGCTAAGTCGGTTGATGGGCGCAGCATCCGCAAAAGGCATGTTTTTAGAGGATGGAATGCCTTCCCGGATGCTTGGCCTTATGAGAAATCTCATGTGAAAGAATTATCATAGTCTTGAAAGGAAAGCAATTTGCAAATTTATTTCTCAAGTTAGTTTGTAACACTCCACCTCATTATGCTATGAGAAGAAGCAGTCGAGCAGCAAAGCAGTCTTTCTCGTATTGGACAGGATTGCGTCTTCAGGCGTTTCATGTCCTCTTCACAATGACAGTTATCTACCACTTGTCACATCAAAATTTTAAATAATGCGTTAATTGACCGGATTCACAAGAGATGAATTAACTCGCACTCATTTCTCCGATCTTACATCTGCTCACTTTCTGATTTTTTTGCTAATTTTTCTCCCCAATCATTCTTTCAAATAATCTCAAATATTGCTGCACAACATGATCAATTGTAAATATTCTGGCCCTGGCCAAACTGTGCTGACGGTACTGTAGCAACTGATCCGGTTTCGAAATTATCTCCCGTAATGCCTCCACCCAGGAATTATCATCACTATTCGGCAGCATAAAGCCGTTTACACCTTGTTCAACCAGATCTTCAAAACCACCGATCTTACTGACTACCAGGCATAAACCTGCAGCCAGCGCTTGTACACCCACCAATGGCAAGCCCTCGCTTTTTGAGGGCATCAAGAGCAGATCAGATTGACGCAGCCGCTCGCGCACCTCTTCCGGCGTTAACCAGCCGGGCAATTCAAATCGTGCTGCCAATCCACATTGCTGGATGGCTGCCTCCACTTCCGATCTTAGACTCCCATCGCCAATCATGACACAATCCCAATCCAGGTATTTGATCTGTTCCAAAATCCGGACAATACGCACCGGGTCTTTTTGTTCAATGAAACGGCCAGCAAATACGATCTTAACTGGATGACAGCAGGTGATCATTTCTGGCTGCAATGGTTCTAATTGAACCCCGTTCGGGATGACCTGGATAGGAACCTGGTAGTGGTTTAAAGCTAAGCGACGCGTAAACTGGCTGACTGCGATCACCTGAGCGGCACTCTTCCAGATGGGTGGTGTGAAAGGATACACAAATTTAAACCAGCGATCTGTTTTTTCAGGGGTCCCTCCTGGAATATCACCTAACTGGACTGTGATGATATACGGGATACCATAAATTTTCTGCATCAGCCACCCAACCGGCCCGGCAGGTACAGCAAAATGAATATGCAGCAAATCCGGCTTCCAGCGCGGAACCAAGCGAAACGCAATCCAGGCAGAACGGACCAGAAAAATTAACATGGAAAAAAAGCTGGCTTGATACATTTTTTTTCGATACGAGGGTATCCTGTGAATGGACACCCCCAGGTCACTTTCTTCCCTCAATTGACCAGCAAAATGGGTGGTCAAGACCTGGACAATATGCCCGGCTTTTACAAAACCACGGCAAAGGTCCTGGGCAGCTTTTCCTCCGCCTCCCCCGATGGGAGGGTATTCATGGGTGATCACTAAGATTCTCAATAAGCGAACCTATCCATCGAGTTGGGTTTCCTCTTTTGGAAACCCGATTGTCGTACGAATGGTGTAGGTGGGCTTGCGTTGTGCTTCGTGGTAGGTGCGCACCAACAATTCGGCAATTAATCCCATCAGAATCGATTGGAAGCCCAGCACAAAAAGAGTCACACCGAGCGTAAAGAATGGTGAAGTCGATACAGCGATATCGGCAATAATCCGTCGGAAGAAAAGGAATAACAGTAATATGCTGGAAACTATCATCAAAACGATTCCGGTGCCGCCAAAAAGATAGATGGGTTTATTGGCAAATGAACTCAGAAATTTAACCGTAAACAAATCCAATACCACTTTCAACGTGCGTTCAAGCCCGTATTTGGCTTTGCCATATTTACGGGCGTGATGGCGCACAGGCATTTCCACTAAACGCGCCCCAACCGAATTGGCATAGACCGGTATGAAACGGTGCATCTCTCCATACAACTTAAAGCCGGTGATCACTTCACGACGATAGGCTTTTAGGGTGCAGCCATAATCATGCAGGTGAACACCGGTAACCCAGGAAATGAGCTTGTTGGCCATCATGGAGGGCAAGGTGCGGGTGATAAAGGCATCTTTGCGTTTTTCACGCCAGCCGCTGACAACATCATAGCCCTCGTCAATTTTTGCAACCAGTAATGGGATGTCTGCCGGATCATTTTGCAAATCTGCATCCATCAAAACAACGATCTCACCACTGGCAAAATCAATGCCGGCTGCGATCGCTGCCGTTTGTCCAAAGTTGCGGCGCAGGCTGATCAGGCGAACATGTTCAGGATCTTTGGCAGCAATTTGCTCAAGAGCTTGAAAACTATGGTCGCTGCTGCCATCATCCACCAAAATGACCTCCCAGCCAGATTGAAAAGATTCCAAAGCTGCCAAAATGGCGTGATATAAATGTGGAATTGTCTCTTCTTCGTTATAAACTGGAATTACGATTGATAATTTCATGGCAATTTTTTGAACACCCTGATTGTGAAGGTTTCTTTGCCGCAATCATACAAAGGGATTCCTTCTTCAATTTCCTGGTAATAATCTTTTAATTGTACATCATCAGGCAGAAGTTTGGATTGTGAATCAAGAATTAGAAAATCTGAATTTTCAAACCACAGTCGGGATAGCTGTGGCGTCCATCTTCCATTTTTTAACGCCAGATCCGAATCTGGATTCTGGATATAGGAATAGTAGCCATTCAATTGTGGAGGGTATATGATGGCATCCGGAAAATTGAGTAGGAGGATATTGGCGTTTGGGGCACGCCAATCGATGCTCGATTCAGCCGGAATTATTTCTTTTAATTTCTCGCCAGCTGCGCCCAATGAGGTAAAAATATTATTCTGACATTGATAAACAAAGGTCGAATTACCCACCAGCATGGTAGGGGATAAGAGCAAGACCAACACCAGGATCATCAAAAGTGCTCGATTCCAAAAAATGATCGGAGAATGTCTGGTCAGAGGTTTCTGCAGCCACCAAAATAAGACAGCAGCCAGGGAAATAAAAAGCCCAATCAAAAATAAGAGCGAAATGACAGGAAAGATCACTTTTAAAGCCACGTCAATATCCAGGCCAAAGAAATTTATAAATAGTGCTTTCAAAGAGGTGGTGCCACCCACCATTTGTAGATTCTTTATGCGCGGTAACGGATATTTCCAGATATTTTCGTACAACCATTCGAAAATAGCGGTCTTATAAAAATCTTTATAGCTTGAAAAGATGATTGCCGGTACAGCGATAAACAGGCTTGTTAACACGATCCAAAATGGCGATTTTAATGGCCGCCAGGCATTGTCATAAACTGCCATCGCGATTAACAAGAGGCCGAGGGCGTTAAAAAATGAAAGGTAATTTTGAAAACAGTAAATGCAATAATTCTTTCCAATCGAAGCCCAGGCATGCATCAGCACCAACAGCAGAAAAAGGATCAGCAAAGAAATGACCTCAAAGCGTCTTTTTTTGGCCTTTTTCTCAATAAAGGTAAAAAAAGCAACCCAAACTCCTAAAAATATAAATAAATTAACGCGTATACCTTCCATCAAGGCGGTCAGCCTGGTGAAAACCATGGGGTCGCCTTTACCGAAGCGGTGATCGGCTACCTGATCCAATTCAAAGAGGCGGAAAAGCCATGCGCGTATGCCGTCGAAAGGCACCCAGCTAAACCAATTGATCAGAATGTTTGGGAAAAAAATAGCATGAACGGTAATGAGCGGCAGCAGGCTGGCAAGTAATGCCATCCAAAACGATTTGCGGTAGCACACAAAAACGTACACCCACATATAAATTAACACCGGCAGCAAGTTTTCACGCGTCATTACCAGAATGGCTGCCAGGAATGCTCCGCTTGCAATTTGCCAATCTTTGCGCTGCTTTCCAAAGAAAAAATAGAAACACCAAATTAAAATACAGGCAGCCAGCCCTTGTGATGAAGCCATGGCCAATGTCTTGATTAATATCGGGTTGAGGGCAAAGACCCACAAGCCAATTATCGCCAGATACGTATTCGATTCGCGTCGCAGCAGTAAGAAAAGACCAAGCAAAAAGAGCAATGACACGACCATCGCAAAGTAGCGGGTACTGACAATGCCCGCTTGAAAGAATTTCAAAACCCAGCCAGGGATTAAAAACGCCAACGGCATTTTATTTAACCAAAAACTATCGGGTTGGTAAGGAACATATTGCCCATTGGCAAATGCCAGGCCCTTGACAATGAAACTGCCTTCATCCATTGGTGAGCGCAGGGTATGAATTGCTATCCAGGTTTGGAATGCATACAATCCGGCCGCCAACCAGCCAGCGATCAGCAGAAGATAGCGAGTGGCCAATGACTGGTTTTTGACCCTCAATGTCATTTTAAGATCCATGTCAGAAAGAAATTTTTGATTGAATAATTTTTCATCGCAAGAGTAGCCTTATTTTATTACAGAATAACCCATAATACCGGTTTCCACCTCAAGCCAGATTTCAAGTTTTCGCTACCAGCCATCCTCTTTTGTAAACCTTATAAATCAGATAGCGCAGAATTACAGATCCATTAAAATAAAATCAACATGATGGAGCAAATTCCGGTCTTCCCCTTAGAAACGATTCTGTTTCCGGGTATGCCATTGCAACTACACATCTTCGAGAAGAGATATCGGATCATGGTGGAAGAAGCGTTGCAGACAGAACCTGTGTTTGGCATATCATTGATTAAAAAAGGGGATGAAGCCTATGACCTTGAAACAGTTCCTTACTCCATTGGTACAATCGCACGCATCGTGGAAATGGAAACTCTTGATAATGGCCAATATATCATTACGGTGATTGGTGAAAACCGCTTTCAAATAAACGCGTTACATCATGACAAGCCTTACTTAAGCGCCAGTATCAGTGATTTCCCTCTTGAATATAAACGACCGCTCGACGTTTACCGCCGGATTCGTCCCTTGCGCCGCCGGGTGAAATCCTATTTAAAGATCATGGCTCAACTTGGTGAGGGCGAACTTGATATGAGCCAAATTGAACTGCCAGATGACCCAATTTCGTTGCTCTATCTGGCTGCCTCTTTATTGCAAATTCCCGCTCATGAAAAGATGCCAATCCTGGCCTCTGCCAATGCGGTCGCAGTATGTATGGCTGTGGAACGCCTCTACCGGCGTGAGAATGCCGTTCTGGAAAATATCCTGCACATTAGTGAAATGCAAGCAAGAAGTCTCTCCTATTTAAATTAGGTATCTAACCGGCGTCTTCAATGTCTTGATCATTGTCATATTGCAGATCGGATTCATCTTCACTTTCGTCATCAAATTCAGAGCTGTACCAGATGTCCTCATTCTCATAACCAATTCGGATTTGATCTTCCGGCGTGAGAGGGTCATCCATGCGCACCTGTAAAGCGATTCCGGCTGTGCGAACGCCATTGGGAGTCATCACGCGCCGAACTTTGTATCGCAAGAAATACTTTTTTATCAGCGGATGTTTGAGAACATTTTTAATTGTACGCAGGCTCAAATCTGCTTTATCAGCCAGCAATGACATTTCAATATCAAGCGTATTACGTTTTTCGCCTGATTCCGGGTTCCAAAAGCACAACCGGCGGGCAGCCAGTACTACAGCGGAACCGGAATGACCAATTAATTTAACCCAGTTATCAAGATAGTAGTGGGTTACGAACATCCCACGTTCAGGATGGATTACATTCGCGCGCTCGGTTCCGTATGCCCTCTGTAAAACCATTTTCCGGTGACTGGGAGTTGGGTCGCTCCCCTGTTTGCGTATAGATTTTGTTGAATTATTACCGCCTGAGATACTGGCTCTTGATTGTGGTTTTTCTTGTTGAATTGTAACTACTTTCGGCGAGTTGCCGTTTTGCGACGGGTCTTCTTGTAGGGAGAAGTCATTCGTCACAATCACTTCCACCTTAACGTCATGGTGATAAAGTCCTTGCAGCTTGCGGCTGATCGTGCTTTGCAGGCGGGAAGTAACCCAATCTCGGGTATATTCGTTATAAGCAGCTAACCTGAAGGTTGAGTCGGAATCCTGACCGAAGCCAAGTGGAACCAAAGGTCGAACCCAGGTCTCAAAATCAGCCCGCGACATATCTGCCCTAAGCTGGCCCAGAATTACCTGCCAGGCCTGAGAGTGATGTGGAATTTCCACAATCGACACCATTTGTTTTACCTGAATTGGTTCTGTGGTCTTATTTTCATCGTTCTACTCCAAGACTCACCCTTCAAATTTCGGATAGTCAATTATTTCTTCCAGTAATATGGGTATATACCGGAAGAAATAATATCATTCACCACTAATAATCAACGCCACCAGTTCATCGAGAGACCGTGCTTTTTCCCCCGATACTTGCGCTAAACGATTACTGCAGATGCGCGCTAAAATACCAACTGTTTCACCGAGAGAGACTTTGCGATTTAACATTTTGCTAAACCGGTTTTCCCATTTGGTTAATTCGGCAATTTCTCCTTTTGAAAGTGTCA
The DNA here is from genome assembly GCA_001899005.1 of Chloroflexi bacterium 44-23. GTDB lineage: Bacteria > Chloroflexota > Anaerolineae > Anaerolineales > Anaerolineaceae > UBA6170. Next base: position 163,520 of record MKUW01000027.1, on the reverse strand, counting down.
GGCCGACCTTGTGGCGCGGCACAAGTGAAGGTGGCCGCCCCGGTGGGCGTGATTGCGGATCGCTGGTGATGCGCCGGGCCTGGTATAACTGAACCCAGGCGTTACTACTATTGGAGTGTGAATCATGCTTCATACATTAACACCTGTTTTATGATATCGAGATTTATGGTGGAGAGATCCAACTGTACTACCAAATCTGTGGACAATGCACATAGCCGGATAATCTCACGCGGCACACCCTGTGAGTGTTCATAAAGAAGTTCAAAAGCATCGTCATCAATAAATGGCTCCCCGCGACCGGCCACATTCAGTCGGAATAAGACCATCTGCAAGGAACTTGAGAGTGTCAAAGGCGGTAGTGCCAGACGAACAAAAACCCGTGCGTTTACTGCCTTATTGGTTTCAAAGAGGGTATTCATCTCGCGCTGGCCAAACGCTAATATCTGTACTACTTTAGAGTCATAATCAAAATTGTAAAGGCGGTGCAGCACTTCAAGCGCTTCCGACTCCATTAACTGAGCATCATCAAGGATGATCACCATATTTCGTCCGCGGGTATATTCTTCCGCCATCAATCTCTCCAGGGTATCCATCTGGCGTTGAAAGCTGCGTTGGGTGGGTAAACCGAAAGAAACCGAGATTTGGCGGGCGGCATCCATGGCTGATTTGAAAGATGCGGTGTGAATATAGCTTATAATTACAGTACTCTCCGCTGCATATAAATCATAAATGCGGCGGGCTAATGAACTTTTACCCATACCCATATCACCGGAAAAGAGAGCCAACCCTCTTCGTCGTGAAACCACCCCCTGTGCCTGGCGATAAACAGCCAGATGCTCTGGCCCCAAGTACAAATAACGTGGGTCGGCAGAAAGTTTGAAAGGATCCTCCTTGAGCCCAAGTCTTTCCAATCGCGCAACACGCCACTCTTCATCGTTCAACAAGTTGAACATACTGATCTCCTCTAGTTCGTCTTCATCGATCTCTGTCCATTATTGCACTAATTCTGACAAATTACAAGATAGTTACCGTAATTAATGGATAATAAGTGTTAATTAGGCTAATTAAGTTGTATCAGTGTTAAATATATGCTAATATTGAAAAAAATCAAGTGTTTTAAGAGAGCTTTAAGGAAAAGAGAGCATTTTAAATTAAATTTGGTTAGAAACATGCTAAAAGAGGGAAAATGGCTGTAACCATCACCATTGCAAATGAAAAAGGCGGGGTAGGAAAAACAACAACCGCTGTTAATCTGGCAGCTGGTCTGGCATTGTATCTGAGAGATCGCGAAGGTGCAGATGGCAGGGTTTTAATGGTCGATATGGACCCGCAAGGTCACGCCCTGCTTTCAAGCGCTTATGGCCAGCACGACGTTCCCGCCTCTGAGTCGCTTTCAGCTTTATTGGTCGAATCGCCCCCACCTTCGATCCAGCGCATGATAAAACCTTCCGACCACCACCCCAACTTATACGTTTTGCCAAGCAACCGCAACGCCATGGTTGAAGCCGCCCGTTTGATGCCTACTCTCATGGCCAATGAAACACGCCTTACGAATGTTTTACGAGCCGTACAGCCACAATTTGCATTCATTGTGGTCGATACACCGCCTAACACGGGCGATCTGTTGGTCAACGCACTGGTAGCAGCCGATCATATTATCATTCCGGTTGAGCCAAGCTATCTGGGTGTTTCAGGCTTACGTGAATTGCAAATGTCGATTGAGCAAGTGCGCCTGCATTTCAAGCCCGAGTTGAATATTCTCGGTTACCTGCCGACGCTATGCGAAGAACAACGTATTGAAGTACGTGAAATACTGGAGCAACTTGAACAGCGTTACCCGCATCAAATCCTGCCCCTCATTCATAAAGCTTCTGACCTGGCCTATGCCCACTCAAGCCACATGGATGTTTTTACCTATAAGCCCCCCCGTCAGCGAATGGCCGGACAATTGGCCTCGAGTTCACGGGCGACACAAGAATATGCTCTTTTGGTTGAAACTGTTATTGAGCGTACCGGTAAATAATCGAATTGGCTGCTCCCCAGGAGGAACAAATGCCACCATCCAGCAAGAAAAGATTTAATGCCTTTGAAGATTTCCCCGCCACTGATTCGAATAGAAAACCACTCCAATCCATTGCAGATAAGCCTGCAATGGAAACAGCAGTCGAACGCATCGAACGGCTGAAGCCAAGTGAAATGCTGCCTGACCGCTTTCAACCTCGCCGGCTTTTACCTGTTCATATAAGAGCACCTTTTTTCCTGGGTGAAATTGATTGCTACCAGGCTGCCAGCGAGTGGCTGAGCTTTGCGCAGCAAGATAGCGGTGTAAAGGAGGAAACTGAACACCTGCTCAATTTGGGAAGTTCTTTCGACACACATGGACAGATTAAACCAATCACTGGTTCATGGGTTGATGATGCCAAAGGTAATTTTGTCTTTTTGATCGAAACCGGCGAACGTCGTTTCTGGGCTGCCTGTCTGCAATATGTAACTCAAAAAAGTGAAAGTGAACCCCTATTAAGAGTAGAGGTCGTCGCCAACCCAACCCGGCAGCGCCAGGTCATTGAAAATCGACACGCTGAAGCTCCCTCTGCGGTGGAACAAGCTTGTGAGGTATCCGCTTTAATTTTGGCTGAATTGCAAATTTTACCGGATGCCAATCTTCATGATGATTACGAATTTTTTCGCCAGGCACGTGCCCAGCGCATGCCAGCCGGATTGTGGGATAAAATCACCCCGATCATGCAACTCACCCGTCCGCGCATGGTTCAATTACTCAATATTCTTCAATTTCCCAGCCCCCTGCTGGAATTGGCCGACCGTTTCCGATTACCCGAACGCGTGCTGCGCGAGATCCTCGGCCAACCGCAATCAGAGTGGGAAACTTTGGTGCGTCAAAGCATCCAGAATAGCCTGACATCCGACGATATTGTCGAGCATATCGCTGCAAAGGATGAAAAGAAAAGCACTTCAATCGAAAAAAGTACCCGCATTGGCCCTACACCCGAACGCAACGCTTTGCGCAGCTTGAGACGTTTTATGCGTGTTTTTCGCAAAATTGACGCCCTGCAGCAATCCGAAATTCTGGATAGCCTGGCGGACGAACTGGTTATCAATAAACAGGCGAAAGAAACCCTGCAAATAATGGAAGAATTTATTTCATTATTGAACGCACGCTTAAAAAGACGCTAGCCATCTTGATATAATTGCATAAAGCAGATCAGGCCTCGAGGCATGCTCCCCATTGATAGTACGATATATTGTAAGCCAGGTTTGAGGGAAGAATGCTTTCCATTCAGATTGCTACTTCGATGTTAAGCCTACCATCAAAAGATCAAATTCAACTTGAAACACACCCCCACGACCAATTCGTAACCGCGGTTACACTTTTTCATCTGAATTTCCCACTTATCCAAAAGGACGCACCACGCCTAAAATTCCTATTTTGTCCATTTAGTTGAAAACAATGGCAAATGATGGATAACTGTCATAGCAAGGAGGGCGCGTGAAACACAACGCAACAATCTTGTGATGTGCAAAAAAGATGCTTTGCTGCCTTACTCCTTCCATAAAGACACGCGTTATGGACCGTTCGTAACACGCCATACCATTGATGCTTTACGAACAAACTGGAGATATAAAATTGCAAAAGGCTTTCCTTCCTAGTGGGATTATGTCTCTTTCGCATGAAATCTCTCGTAAGATCGAAGATCTGGGAAACCATTTCATCCTCTAAAAACATACTCATCGCGGATGCTTCGCCCATGCGCCAACTACAAATAACATAAAGATGTGGCGCGTTACGAACTCATCCTAATAAAATCAGAGCGATCGTCGATAAATCTCCGCCATTCATCTCAGAATATTTTATATTGCCCAAATGGCGCAGCCAGTTTACTTCAGGTCTCGGAATTGAAGTGCAAGGGTATTAACACCTCTTTATTCCTGTTAAGGCAGCCGTTAAATTACTAAATATAAAATGGAACCCGTCTTCACCCCAGATTCGTAACCGCGGTTACACTTTTTTTTCCATGGATACACTTTCAAGGTTGAGATTATGGACTTTTGATAATAAAATAAGCGCAGTTCGTTATCTATAAATATCCCAAAAAACCAATTTTAAAAAATAGTCACAAAGCTTCAAATAACCCCATCCAGCTTCCTTGTCATAAAAGTATTCTCTCCTCTCAATTCTTGGAATACGGGTTCGCGATTATCGGCTTTGCTATAATCGTATTTTCTTGGCGATTGACATATCAATGATCATCAGCCTATCTTTGCAGGCTATTCGGTTTATATTGCTATTTTTTTTGATCTAGGGTATACTCTAGAAATATCAATGGGTCAACCCTAAGGGTCGCCGCTCGTCCATGCACCAATTCATGCACATTTATTTAGGGTCGTCCCTTATTTAAGAAATCTGTAGATTTGCGTTGAACAGGTAACGATTATGATTGTGATCGCAATCGCCAATCAAAAAGGCGGGGTGGGGAAAACTACGACCGCGGTTACACTTGCCAGTGGTTTTGCCAGGCGAGGACGGAAAACATTGTTGATCGATCTTGATGCACAGGGGCATGCTTCCCTCAGTCTGGGCGTCGAAAAAAGTGAAGATCTTTACCGGTGGTTGGTACAGGATAAGCCGCTCAAACAGGTGGTCAGATCGGTAAAACCCGGATTGGACCTGATCGGGTCTGACCGTAGTACCGAAACGGTTAAACGCCATATCGCTCTGCTTGATTTTCGAGAGCAGCTATTGGAACAACGCCTGGAAAAATGCAACTACGACCTGGTTGTACTGGATTTGGCCCCCTCCGTCGATGTGCTGCACACCAACGGGTTGGCTGCTTGTGATTGGGTCATTATCCCAACACGCTTGGATGCTTTAGCAATTGACGGAGTCAACGAAATCTTATTAAAAATGGGTGAATTGCGCCAAAATGGTTATGATTTTGACGGTTACCGCTTGCTCCCAACTTTCTTTGAGCGCACAACCTCTGAAACCATCGCGCAATTTCAGCAACTGATTAATACGTTTGGAGAGAATGTGCTGCCACCGATACCGCAGGACACACATGTACGTGAAGCAGCTGCATTCGGAAAAACGGTTTGGGAATACTGCCCCAACAGCCCGGCTGTCCAGGGCTATGCTAAGGGTAAAAATAAACAGGGTGGTTACGCTCAATTGGTTGAGCGACTTTTGGAGGTGTTTGATGGAAGATAACAGTAGACGAGAGATGATGGACCCGGCTGTGGCTGCTTTAATGGCATCGCTTGAATCCAAACAAGCTGAAGCACGTCTGCCGCGTCGCTTGCGAGAGAAAAAAGCTCGCGAAAGGGCTAAAATTCGGGCCCGCCGAGACTTTCGCGTTACCTATGATCTGCCGCCGGCTTTGAAGCAAACGATTGCAGATTTGGCTGAGGATTTGAGCGTTTCGGCCAGCCAACTTACAACCCTGGCCTTGGTGCGTTTTTTGGAAGCATATCATCTTGGTGAAATCGATATCAGTAAATATCGCAAACCATCACGCAGCCCGCGCTATGACTGGAAGTTGGTTTTTCCGAAAGAATGGTTTGAGAAAGAAAATTTGATGGGAAAAAAGAAGTGAGATTTTAAAGCGTAATAAATTCTGAGTAATGCGTTAGGAGGAATGGAAAACCTCAAATTGGGAAGGAACAAGGTGGAGGCAGCTTTTAATTAAGTTTATCGGGAAACAACTTGGTCTTATTTTGTTGCAGTCTCAAGCTGGCAAACCAATCGATTGTTCTTATTAAATAAAGTGTAACCGTGGTTACACTTTATTTTGTGTGTGGGATCTTTCACTCATTTAAATTTTCTTGACTTTAATTGAAACCGGTGACCACTGACGGAAAACTGTCTTAACGAGGAGGGCCTGTAAAACCCGGCAAAGCAATCCTGTTTAAGGTACTGGACTAGTAAGGGGCAATGTCCAAAATAAGGAGCAGTCATTTTTGTTTATTGCAGGATACCATCCGTCTCAGTGGCAGGCATAGCGATCATATTGAGAATATATTGGCATGCGACTGCCATCAAATTCGCACGTGAATTTCCAAGCGTTGACCAACGCATAATCGTAAAGATTGGATTGGTATTGAATGTCAGCCATCCTTTTGAAAGCTGAAAGATAATCATGAAAGAAGATATTTGAGAATTGTTATCAGACTCGCGATACAGTCAACCGGCTAAGCCAAAACTCGATTGAATTCTGCCATAAACAATTTTCCTTTGATGATATTCCGTTTCAATATATTTCGATATTCCTTTATTTGATATCATAGCTTTATTGAATTAATTTTTTTTTACAGCACATAATCCTGGCCGCAGCAATCAGAGACTGTTTATCATCCGGCTTGTATTTCTGGTTCTGGATTTCCGTATCTGCACTCGCAAGCTGACCAACCGGAATCGATTTACTTTTCCGCACATATATCCCGTTTTAACATAATGGTTGCCAGTTTTTATATGGCACTTTTCTTATTTAAAAAGTAAGGCGCATGCGTGTTCTGCCTGCATGTGTTCCGATATAATCTGCGTACAGCTGTAGTGCTGGAAATATTATCTTGACAATTGGTCCGATTGCTAACCCGTCATTTCTGGCGAGGACGGTTGCCTGGTTTTTTCTTTACGGTAATTAGAAAATTAGGTGATTAGTAAATTGGTAAAATAGTGATCTTGCATCCTAGCGGCCAGGCAACAAATCAACCAACTAAGCAACTAATCAACTAATGACCAATCAACAAACCAACTAATCAACAGACCAAGAAACCAACCAAGAAACCAACCACCATATGTATTAATTAAGTAATTAATTAAGTAATGAATATGAATCACGTGCAAAATCTGCACGCTATAGGGGGGCAAAAAATGCATTTACTAGGAGGGCAAAATCTGCACGCAGCCTCCAGAAGGTAATTTCTGCATGCTGGCCTTAAGGAAAAAACTGCTATCAGGCCAACCGGCAAGTTTTGCATGTTGGCCAGGATGCAATTGTTGCACGCTGGCAGAATACAGAATTAATGCCAACTGATTAATGCGCATAGCATTATAAGCCGCTTAAGAATAATTGCGCATAGATTAATATAACCTAATTGTCCAGTCAGGGGCATCTTGTTATTTTTATTTCCGGTGCTATAATAAATATAGAAGGGGGATGGTCTTGATGCTCAGCTCTTATATTTAAGGTTTATCCGGGGATGAATTCTTTTCTTTCGGGGCAAGATTGCTTCCCCTTGCAATTTTGCCCCAACTTTATTTAAACTTTCTAATTCCTATTTTGATACTCTAATTGAAAACGGTGGCAACTGATGGATAACTGTCATTGCGAGGAGGGCCTGTAACGTCCGACGAAGCAATCCTGTCCTAGGCGAGAAAGATTGCTTTGCAGCGCTGCTCATGACAAAAAGCAGTGATAGTTTGGCGGGTTACGAACTAACTTGAGTAAAAAAGTCAAAAGGTTTCCCTTCCGAGGGGGTATGATGTTTCTTTCACTTGAGATCTCGCGTAAGGGCGAAGCATCCGGGAAACCATTCCATCCTCTAAAAACACACCCATCGCGGATGCTTCGCCCATCAGCCGACTACTCCGACTCAGACCATAAATATGTGGTGGTTTGGCACGTTATAACTATACCCTACACCTGACCTGCATTGAGCAATGTTATTTCATCTTCGAATACCACCTTTCGGCGGTATATCCGAATCTCGCATTGACAACCCCATCATCAAAGGTCTGTAAGAAGGGCAATGCTTGCATGTATTGAGGGGAAAAATAAACCTCTAAAATCAGAACGATTGTGGAAAAATCATCGCCATTCATCCGCAGATCATTTTGCGTGGTCCGCAATGGCGCGACCAGCTTATGTGGGAGTGGTTTTCTCATATATAGGCTACCGGACGAAAAGTGAGGCATCAGGAGGTCATAAAGGTGGCTGATACGATCGGCAGTGCAGGCATTGGTTTTTTGTCAAACAAATGATATGCATGTTGATATGAAAAGCGACAGTGCCAAAAAACTCTTATAACAAGTAGTCTACACATATATTAAAAATCAGGAAACATTTGACTATTAAAAGTACTTGAATCTGTTCAAAAATATCAAATCGCTGCTGATAAAATGTTGCCCTTGGCCATGTAGAGTTGTTTATCCGCCAGTTGAATCAATTCGTTCAGTTGTACACTGTCGTGCGGATAGCTGGCCAGACCGTAGGAGATGGAAAGACTCTCAAATTTTTGTGGTTGAACTGGTACTTGACAGGCTTTCACCCGCTCAAGCAGTAATTCAACCGTTTCACGGGCCTGTTCCTGAGTACTTTCCGGAAAAAGAACAATAAACTCATCCCCTCCGAAACGTGCTAAGAAATCTGTTTTGCGAACAGAATCATTCATACATTGCGCCAAAAGACGCAACGAATTGTCCCCGGTAGCATGTCCATAGGTATCATTGATGCGCTTAAATCCATTCAAATCCAGCATGGCAATACTGAATTTGCGATTGTAGCGGCTGGAAAGCTCAAGCACCTTTTGTGCTTCCCATTCAAACGAGCGCCGGTTGGGCAGGTTGGTCAAAGGATCAGTGAAGGCTTGCCTGGAAATTTCAGCATACAAATTGACATTTTGAATCATATGGCCGGCCTGGTTAGCCAACCGGTTGAGAGTTTCAATTTCATTTTTATCAAAAATACCGGTAATAAGTTTTGCCAGCGTCATGACACCTAATACGCGCTGATCACGAATAATTGGGATGCCGACAATGCTGCCACACCAATCCCAGGGAGTATCTTCAAACAATGGATGTCTGCAAATATCCTCGACTACAATCATTTTCCCGCTGCGGGCAACCTGATAAGTTAAGCCATTTGGGCGCGGCTCAGCCCAGGCTCGACCGGCCGAGCCATCCCGAAAAAGTGCCGCACCAAAATATAATTTCTCGTCCTTATAGAGAAAAATATGAGCATCATTGGCTTGTGGCAGCATCTTTAAAGCTGTATTCAGGATGGAATTCAGCACTTCTTCCAAATTAAGGCTTTCTGTCATGCTCAAACTGGCGCGTAACATCTGATCCAATTCGTTAATTTTTTGTTCGGCAGCTTCCAGACGAATTTGCCATTTCAATAAATTGGAAAGTAATCGGGCAACCTGTTCAGCTATTCCCAAATCCTCTTTCCCAAATAAGGGTTGATCATCATTTCGATACATCAAAAATAAACCAATAGTATCTTTCTTAAACTGAATCGGTAAAACCATTGTAGATATAATGCGATTACGTTCAGCCCATTCGGCTGTTTCATCATTTATTTGAGCCATCTCAGATTGAGTCATGATTGTGGGACTATCTGTCTTTTGGAATTTGAGAGCAAGTTCATTGAAATCAACTTCATGCGCTCTGGAAGTGAAAAGAGTTTCGGGTGACCAGGAAACCCAATCCACACCATGTCCTAGACCGCTATGTAAAATGGCATAGGTACAACCAAACAAACAGAAATTTTCAACCAGCCATTGGTTAAAAAAATCGATGGACTGTCGACTGGTTTCAAGCGTTCTTAAGCCATCTAACAATGTTGCGAGCGGTGAATTTTCCTGAAATTTCATTATTGCCAATTAACTCCACTGAAGGCTGAGTTTTAATCCCAATCATCATTATTATTATTCGGATCGGAATAGAATATATCAAAGTTTCTTTGTTTTTACAATCAAACCTATAACGAGCCAAAGAATGTGCCCGGCTCATGGGCGAAGCAAGCGCAATCGGTGTGTTCTTGCAGAAGGGATGGCCCGGATGCTGCGCTGCCCCTGCCAGCAAAGGTCGAATAGAAAGAGGAATGCTGGGGATATTTCACGATCAAAAATGACAGCAAAATCAGAGTAATTGCCGAAAAATCACCACCGTTCATTCACAGATCTTTTGGAGTGGCCCGCAATGGTGCGATCAGGGTATTTTTGTCCATTATCGAGATCGCTTTCCGGGCTGCTTTCACTACTTAAAAACAGAATACGGTAAAATAGGGAATGGGGTATCCCTTGTCATGGATATTTACAATCCCACCTGGATAAAATGGAGAATGTTTATGAAGAAACTCAGCGTCATCATCCCTGTATATAACGAAGAAGATTACATATCCACAACTTTGATGCGGGTACTCGCTGCCAATACCCTCAATTTAGAAAAAGAAATTGTGGTGGTCGATGATGGTTCTACAGATAAAACAGTTGTAGTTGTACAGGGAATCGCAGCCATCCATCCAGAGGTGATGTTATATCAACAACCCATCAATATGGGTAAAGGCGCTGCCTTAAGACGCGGTTTTGCTGAGGCGACCGGGGATATTATCCTGATTCAAGACGCAGATTTGGAATATGATCCGGAAGACTATCCCACGCTGCTCAAACCGATTAAGGATGGTAAGGCAGACGTTGTTTATGGATCACGATTCCTGGGCGGACCACACCGGGTGATGTATTACTGGCACTATCTTGGTAACCAACTGTTAACGCTTTTTTCAAATATTACCTGTAATCTCAACCTATCTGATATGGAGACAGGTTACAAAGTCTTCTTGAAGGAAGTTATCCAACCGATTCCATTGCGCTCGAATCGTTTCGGAATTGAGCCGGAAATTACCGCAAAAATTGCGCGTCGTAATTGGCGTATTTTCGAAACTCCGATTTCCTATTATGGTCGTTCCTATGAAGAAGGCAAAAAAATTGGTTGGAAAGATGGATTTCAGGCGATCTACTGCATCATTCGCTATGCAATTGCAGATTAAACGGCGACCATGATTGCAATTCCGGTGATTTGGGCTGCCTCAGTCTTTATGCCGGGCGTAAGTGCTTATCCTTTTAGCATTGAAAAAGCCATTCATAAATAACGCCAATTTTCGAAGAATATGATTTCCTGGGAGGAAAAACAATCATGAAGAATTTTGTGTATTGGAACCCAACGCGGATTGTATTTGGTGCCGGCAGCATTGCTCAATTGAAGCGGCTTGTCCCGGCCGGGGTGAAAATTTTGCTGCTCTATGGTGGAGGCTCCATTTTTAAAAATGGTGTACACGCACAGGTCCTGGAAGCTTTGCAAGGCTGGCAGTTGATAGAATTTGGGGGAATTGAGCCTAACCCAACCTACGAAACTTTAATGCAAGCGGTTGAAATTATAAGAAAGGAAAATATTGATTTTCTTTTGGCGGTTGGCGGCGGTTCGGTGCTGGATGGTACCAAGTTCATCGCCGCTGCTGTTCCTTATGGTGAGGTTGATCCGTGGGATATCCTGGCAAATGGGGCCAGAGTCAGCGCTGCAATTCCTTTTGGGAGTGTCTTGACATTACCGGCAACCGGGTCGGAGATGAATTCCGGGGCGGTTATTTCACGCAAGTCAACTCAGGAAAAACGCAATTTTAGCTCACCTTTTACCTTTCCTCTCTTTAGCATCCTCGACCCGACCAGTACCTTCTCTTTACCTGCCAAACAGGTACGTAACGGCATTGTGGATACTTTTGTACATGTAGTGGAACAGTACCTGACCTTTCCCCAGGCAACCCCCTTGCAAGATCGACAGGCTGAGGCAATTTTGTTGACGCTGGTTGAACAGGCAGAAGCCATTCTGGCTGAGCCGAAAGAATATGATGCCATGGCAACATTTATGTGGTCAGCCACTCAGGCATTGAACGGGGTTATTGGTTGCGGGCTGGTGCAGGATTGGGCTACGCATACGATTGGTCATGAGTTGACTGCTTTCTATGGGCTCGATCATGCTGAGACTCTGGCCGTTATTTATCCGGCCCTTTTACGCCATAAACACGAAAGTAAGCGTGAGAAGCTGTTGCAATATGGCGAACGCATTTTCGGAATTAATCAAGGCAGCCAGGTTGAACGTGTTGAGGCAGCTATCGCCGCCACAGAACAATTCTTCCACAAAATTGGCATGCCCACAACACTTGGGGATTATCAAATTAATCCACAGCAAGCCGCAGAACGTATCGCTGAGCGCATGAAAGCGCGAAACAACAAGATCGGTGAACATGACGATATCCTGCCTGAGGATGTGCACCAAATTGTTTTGGATGCCGGATAGAACATTTTTCAAAAAACCACAATCAATTTGTGTGAACACAGTCGGCAGCTGATCATTAACTTGCGTCAAACCAATTTAATTAATTGGTGTTGTCTTCAGAGAGTAAAATATTTTATTTCAAATGTTGCCTTTTGCGTGAGTTCTTTCCCGCCATCCTTCACGTTGTTGGCCGGGAGTGATAAGCAGCCCTTCCCGTTAGATTCTGCGCCAACTCATTTGAGTGGTGGCAACCAATAATAGACCTGGCCATCATCCGAATCATCCAATACGCCCAGGTCAGCTGTAAACGACTTAACTTTCTTAAGGGCTACATCGCCATAACGGTTGCGTAAATCCCGTTCGAACTGAGGTTGGTGCAAAAGAAGGTAGGCACCATCCTCTCGGAAGAGCTTATCCAGCTTGGTGTTCCCCTCTCCGAATGGTAATGTCTCTTTCTGATCGAAGCGGTTGTAGATGGTGGTGAGATCATACGGAAATTTGTTTAAATATAGTAAATAGAGCGCCGGGTCATTGGCAATCCAGGGTACGTCAAGCGGCAGGCTGCGGGCGGCCTTAAGCAGTGTTGATTCCTGGAAATATTTGGCAGTATAACCCAGTCCATAATGGCGGCGGTCATACAACATTTCTTTGCTGATAGGGTATAAGATGTTTATTGCATAGACTGCGTAAATGACCAAAAACACCATTGCTGCCCCCATCATCTTCTTTCCTGCGGGTATGAGCACAAGCGCAGAGGCAATCATAATCCACCAAAAAACCAACAGTGGTATTAGAGTACGGTTGTTGATATCAGGCGGCAGGCTGGAGAAGAGATAGGCAGCCAGAATCATGAATGTATATAGTATGCAAAAAAGACCGGCCGAAAGCGGTAGCAACAAAGCTAGCCGCTGTTTGGGATCAATTACCCGTCTGCGACGTCTGAGAAGAAAAATTGCCCCAACGATGAGTATCAGAGTGACGATCAGAAACAAGGAATCCTGTACTTTGGGGGAAAGCGGGTGTTGATCAGGAACAGGTAACCAACCGGAAATAGTTTGTTGAAATTCAAGGACAAAGTTCCTCAAACTCTTGAACAAGTCCGGCGGAAAAACCATCTGCCGGCTGGATGATGCTGGTTGGCGGGAAACAACTATCCAGAGCGCAAAGGGCAGCACCGCTGAACCAGTGAAGCTTACAGCCAATTTCAATTTCTCCTTCCAACGGTCGCCTGCGGTGAGCAGTATCAGACTAAGCCCCAGAAATATATTTACCAGGCCGATATAGCGGGTTAGCAGAGAGAGCCCTGCCAACAATCCGGCAGAGTACAATATCCAAATCTTACCAGTATCAAGGTAGAGTAACAGGCCAAAAAAAGTGGCAATGCTCAGGAACAGAAACAAGGGCTCGCTCATTGCTCCGTCAAAGTTATTAATCCAGTCCGGCGTGATGATCAGCACTGCGAGTAACACCAGAGTTAACACTTTGGATCTGGAAAAATAAAACGTGCCTGATCCCACAATCAACGTACTCAAACTGTAACTAAAAATGTTAATTACGGTGGTAGTGGTGAAGGGATGAATGCCGAATAAAAGGAAAAAACTGAGAACGAGTGGATAGAACGGCTGGTGCAGGGTCAGCGGTGAAAAGCTGCCACTTGGGTTCGAGACGCTAAGACCGTGACCTAAGACCAAGTTCCGGGCTGCCGAAACATAAGCGGCTGAATCACTGAAAGCCCAGGGCCCCTGCTTCATGTCGTAAACCATGATGGCCGCCGCCAACAAGGCGAACCCGGCCGGAAAAACGAAAAACCAGTACATTCGCAGCCAGGTCCAAAGCTTTGTTTTCAGCCAGGTTGGCCTATTTTTATCAAGGTGTAGGTTTGAAGCCATAAACGCGAATTCCATCCTTTTCCGTTAACGGGATCAACCCGTTGGCGAACATTTCTGCCTCCACACTGGCAAATTGATCATAACGCCGAGGGTCGATCACAATATACGCTACCTGGTACTCCCGCAGGGTTGATATTGAGCGCTCATCCGGGAAAGTGGCCAGGACAGTCTGTAAATATTGATACTGCGGCGGTTGGTTGGCATTGAAGAATCCACCTGTGATCGCTTTGTGATGAGTGAGGGTATAGTAAATCTGTGCCTGGTCAGTTGAGTCTTCGAATGGCATTTGCACCACAGCACCCGATGCGGGCTGAGCTGCCAGCCAATAATCTACCGGTCGCGCTTCGATTTTCTTTAGGGATGGCCGCATCGTGCCTGGAAAAAACTCGAACAGTACCAAAATGACTAATAAGCCGGTTACCCAATTTCTCTGAGTTTTTTTTATGTGAACAAGCAGCCAATTGGCACCCAACCCGGCAGCCAGGGTTGAAAAAATAAGTGTAAAGAAGCCAATCCGCATGACAGCCCGCATTTTCGAAAAGAATGGCAAATACTTGAAAAGCAAGGCCGCCGGCAAGGGGATGGGTGTTTTTTGCCCGCTAATTGGGCTGATAAATTCGATCAGTTTGTTATTCCAATGCAATTGCGGCCCAAGGGCCAGGATGAAAGCGGTTACCATCATTACCCGAGCGATCATCAATAGGTTTTGATCAGCGATTTGTTTACGATGCCGGATGGCAATTACAATCAAAACAAGACTGACCAATCCTATATAAAGTGAACTTTCCATCCAGAGCGAGTGATCGAGTATGCGGCTGCTCCATTTGCCAAACAGGAAATGACTGGAGGCAAAAGCAAAAAAGTCAGTTGGACTGGTTGAGTAGCGGCTGGCATATTCCAGGCTGCGATCCGCCAGGCCGCCTTGATTTGAAAGCGAGAGGAAAGGCTTGAGCGCCAGGTAGAGCAGCGGCAAGCTGAAAATCCCTGTGATAGCTGTGCGCAGCCAAAACCATTTCTCAAAAATGATCTTATGATTTGCGAAGACCCAATAGGATAAAACGAATACAACCGACATTAAGAGTGTGAAATAGAGATAATACATGGAACTAAGTGCAATTAAACCCAGTGACAGGGCTACGGTGATGCTGGCGACCCAATGCCAGTGTTTTTGTGTCCGTAGAATTTCATACAAACCCATAAAGTAAAGTGGGAACCAGGCAGTGCCGGCAAGATTGAGATGACCGGCTTGAAAGTGTGCGATACGGTAGGGTAAGAAGGCATAAATGGTACCTGCCAGCAGGGCCGCACCGCGTGATTTTGTCAGATGATGAACCCAGATGTACATCGCCAGACCTGAGAGGAAGAAGGTTATCCACATGGCAATGTTATAGCCTGCCACGGGACCCCACACCAGGCTGAAAGGTACGCCTGGCAGGGTGGATGCCAGCGCGGTATCCGTGGTGGATAGGTTCCATCCTTCCGGGAAGTTCATCATTGGGTTAAAAAAGGGTGAAGATCCCCCCTCAAAGATTACTTTTTGATACCAGCGCACCAGCCACGAAAAATAGAGCCCATCACCATAGCCTCCCACAATTGAATCGCGAAAGTGCAGGATCAACGGGAATGTGATCAGCAGTGCAATCAAAAGATAAAAAGCACCTGCCAGGATATAGTGACCGTACGTGCGGGAAGCGTTCCTTGGTTTCATAAAAGATAATTATTATGATTATAACTGGTTTGATATCCCAGAGCCACTTTGTGAGTTCAGACTTAAGTTTGTTAGCAATGGATATCGAAATGCCAGCTCTACCTCGCTAAGATTTTTTACCCTTATTCTGTCCTACCTGACTTGAATCCCTGGAATGGCCTGAACCTTGCACAAGATTATTGTGCCCTGGATTTCCCGTTGCGACCGAATCACCCGGGTGCCTGTCAGAATTGTTAAGCAAATTTCAGCAACTGTGAACGAGTTGTATATTTACTGAGTGACGAAAAAGGTTAATTTGCTTATAATATAGAGGATGATCATGACGCTTAATAACGAAAAATGACCACCGAGTTGAGGAAATTGAGGTATGAGCGTGCAGCCGTTAGTTAAAACCACTTTTTCAGGCAAACTATTTCTATCTTACCTGAATGAACTGCGCGCCTTGGTCGGTGAAAAAAGTGTCTTAATGGTGTTAAGAAAAAGTGGTGCCTTGGGAAATATTCGCGACATTGTTTCCACCCGCCACGAAAAAATTACACCCCCCCAGGCACTGGTTGCTATCAATCAATGTATCGAAGATATTTTTGGAGAAACCTCATTAAGAACGGTGGTTTATAACGCTGCGAAAATGAGTTTTCGATCCAGCTTTGGTGAGACTGCTATGATCAAGGAAGCCAGTAACTGGATTCAGTCTCATCCTCAGAGTCCGCTGCGTTTAAGAGCCAGCCTCGAGACGATCTCATATCTAATGGAAAGCACCAGTGACCAGAAAGTCCACCTGGATGAAAGTTCCAGCCATTACCATGTCGTTGTACAGAACTGTATTGCATGTTATGGTCTGGCTGAACAGCACTCGCGTTATTGTTATTACAATGTCGGATTGATCCGTGGGGGGCTGCATCTCTTATTTGGGAAAGATGATTACCCGGTTCAAGAATTGGCTTGTGTGACCAATGGTGACGATGTCTGTGAATTTATTGTGCGCAAATTTCCTTTCTCGGATAATGAACGCGGAAGTGGCAAAACCGGCTTTTTATCGCTCCCGGCACATTTGAGATAAACGCTTGAATCGTTAACCGGCGATTTACTTTTTGGGGATTAATAAGCAAATTAAAGGATGCCTGATTGAGTGAGTCAGGTTTATCCTCACAATAAGCCATTAACGGATCTCCAGAATCAGTTTTGCTCTATTTGCCATCCCAGCCTGCCAAACGCGCCATCAGATGCCAGAAAGCCTGTGCTTTCAATGAACATTGCAATTTGTTGCTATGGGCACAATCACCCATTTGCGAAAGATTCTGACATTCAAATGCAGCGGGGTGGTTGCTGCACCAGCTGGTGCACCAGCTGCAACTGTCATTTGCATTGGGATAGTAAGTACCGGCTGGGTCGTACGATTCAATATCAGCAAAATCAAAGAGCACTTTGTCATTTTGATCAACATAAGCACGCACCAGATTATTGTTGCGCCACAGGGTGCTGCCGGTTGCAGTGCCATCCGTGTGACCGGTGTAGTAAATAGTGCTCACACCACTGTATTCCTCTTCCAATTGATTCAGAGTGCTCATGTAAGCTTGAACTTGTGAGATCGAATAGCTCGACATTTGTCCGCACCAGGTCCAAAGTGAAAAATCGAAGAACCCGCTATTCAATACGCTGCGGGTATGAGACAAACCGGAAGCAGACTCCCAATACATTTCGGGGGTGATGTAAGTGTTACCTGGATAGTTGTTGCCATCATAAATACCGAGCGCGGTTGGATCGGAAGGCAGGGCTGTTACCCCGCTAACCCGAATCGATACGTTGTATTTGGAATCCTGCGCCTCCAACCATTCCAAGCCGGTCAATATCTGGCTGCCATGAGAGGTGTGGGCATAGTGCACCACATATTTGCGTGCCTGGGTAATCCAATAATCAGGAATTTCATGAACATTGGTCGAAAGATGATTAACAACAATGGGTTGACTTTGATTTGTTTGATTGGCTATCAGCGGCAGATAAATTTTCGGTGGGTCTTCAGACGCACCAGCTGCTTTTTGAAATGGCTGCTGGAAAAAAGCAACGAGCATGGTGGCCGCTAAAATGGTGGCGAAAATGAAAAGTCTACGCATAGAGGGCTCCTGTGGAAAGTTCATAAATCGCGCTGGGTGTTCCTATTGTACAAAAAAAGTTACACTATTGGGTGTGCCTGTTAATCAATTGTAAGGTTTACTTATTGCAAAATCTACAGATAAATCGAGAAGGTCGAAAGCACGAGCAGCCAGCACTAACCCTACCCAGTCGACAATCACTAAATCCACTTTGTGATAAGCCAGCTAATCGACCAATCATTAAATCAACTAATCAACTACAATCAAATCCACCCCTCAACCGCTCAGTAAAGTCCTATTTTTCGAATGCAAGTATTCCCGTATTGATGTACATACTTAGTCTTGACAAATGTTCAAGCGAGGTTTATATATAAGCACGCTTAACTATTTGGAAAGGTGAAGTGATAGTAATGGATGAGTTATTTTTACAGACCATGCAAAATTGGATGGGAATTTTCATGCGGCGTTCAATGAGCAAATTCCGCCAGTATATGATCGATAATGGTCTTTCGATGACACAGATGACTTCCATGTTTCTGATCATGCACAGCGGCAGTAGCAGTATATCTGATTTGGCAGCCCACCTGGATGTCTCCAATGCAGCTGCCAGCCAGTTAATTGATCGCTTGGTTCAGCAAGATTTGCTGACGAGGACTGAAAACCCAAGTGATCGCCGTAACAAATTACTCGAATTGACTGAAAAGGGCAAGACCATTGTGGCAAAGAGCATGCAGGCTCGTCAGGGGTGGTTACAAGAACTGGCGATTACATTGGATGAAACCGAAAAGAAAAAAATCATTTCAGCGCTTGAAATTATGAACTCCAAAGCTGAAGAGTTAGCACCGTCAACCGGGCCGATATGTCCGGAAAGCCTTTGATAGAAGGAGCATTCATAGATGCTTAGAATTGCAAAATACTTAAAACCATATATTCCATTAATCCTGATTACCATAGCACTTTTGTTCTTACAGGCAAATGCCGACCTGGCGTTGCCGGATTATCTCTCGAGAATTGTTAACAATGGTATTCAGCAAGGGGGCGTGGAAACCGCGGTTCCTGAAGTCATTCGTGTCAGCGAAATGGACAAACTGACTCTCTTCATGACGCCGGAGGATAAATCCCTTGTGTTGGGCCAATATTCACTGTTAAACGAATCAGACAGTGACTACCAGAAGATCATCAAAAAGTTTCCTAAAGCAGGGCAACAAGCAGTCTATCATTTGCAAAAGGTAGATAAAGAGATGCTGGATAAGTTAAGCCCCATCATGGGCAAGGCGTTTCTAATTGTGTCCGGAATTGAGACTTATCAGGCTGATCCCAGTAAAACACCCCCGATGGGCACGGGAATGCAATTTGATCTTTCCAAATTACCGCCCGGAACCGATATATTTGAAGCCTTGAAAAAAATGCCGGCTGCTCAGTTGCAACAAATAACGAGCAACATTGGGGCAGGCTTTCAAAAATTTAATGACAAAACCATCAATCAAATGGCAGTTACAGCTGTCAAAACAGAATATATCGCTTTGGGGGCTGATGCGGGTCAATTACAAACAAGCTATATTTTAAATATCGGTACCATTATGCTGTTGCTTTCGCTCCTATCTGGGACTTCCACTATTTTGGTGGGCTTGTTTGCCTCTCGCACAGCAGCCGGCCTTGCTCGTGATTTACGCAAAGATACATTTGCCAAGGTTGAGAATTTTTCCAGCACGGAGTTTGATCGCTTTTCGACAGCCTCTTTGATCACGCGGACAACCAATGATGTCACTCAGATCCAAAGTGTGACCATTATGATCATGCGGATGGTATTCTATGCGCCTATCATTGGCATCGGCGGCATTATTCGTGCGATTGGGAAGAGCGCCAATATGTGGTGGATCATTGCTGTGGCGGTCATCACGCTTTTAGGTTTAGTTTTGATTATATTCTCAATTGCATTACCCAAGTTCAAAATTATTCAAAAATTGATCGACCGCCTTAACCTGGTTACGCGTGAAAATCTTTCCGGTATGATGGTTATTCGTGCCTTTAATAAGCAAAAATTTGAGGAGAACCGTTTTGACAGAGCCAATGTTGATCTAACCAACAATACTTTGTTTATTGCTCGATTGATGGCTGTCTTGATGCCGCTCATGATGTTGATCATGAACGGGCTTTCATTGCTTATCATCTGGGTTGGTTCGCATCAAGTTGCTCAATCCAGTATGCAGGTTGGCGATATGATGGCCTTTTTGCAATATGCCATGCAAATTGTGATGGCTTTCCTGATGATGTCATTTATGTTTATCATGCTGCCACGAGCCTCTGTTTCGGCTGGCCGTATTGCTGATGTGCTTGAGACTCCGATAGAGATTAAAGACCCCCTCCAACCGAAACAATTACCCAGCCCGGTTCGTGGTAAAGTTGAATTTCGCGATGTATCTTTCCGATACCCGGATGCGCAGGAGGAAGTAATTTGCAACATCAATTTCACTGCCCAGCCCGGGCAGACCACAGCCATCATCGGATCGACCGGATCGGGCAAATCGACAGTGATCAACTTGATTCCGCGCTTCTTTGATGTGACTGATGGAGGCATATACGTTGATGGGATTGATATACGTGAATTAAAACAACACGAATTACGCGACCAGATCGGCTTCATTCCACAGAAAGGGAATCTTTTCAGCGGTACGATAGAAAGCAATTTGCGTTATGCTGATGAGGATGCCAGCGATAGTGCCCTGGAAGAGGCCATTGAAATCGCTCAAGCGAAAGAGTTTATCGATGAATCACCGGATGGTTTACAGACGGAAATCTCACAAGGTGGCTCGAATGTCTCGGGTGGACAAAAACAACGCCTGGCTATTGCCCGCGCGTTGGTCAAAAAACCACCTATTTATATCTTTGATGACAGTTTTTCCGCGCTTGATTTTAAGACAGATTCACGCTTGCGTGCGGCTTTAAAAAAGAAAACGGGCGAAAGCACAGTAATTATCGTCACCCAACGGGTTGCCACCATTATGAATGCTGACCAGATCCTGGTATTCAACGAGGGTGAAATAGTTGGTAAGGGAAGGCATAGTGAATTAATGAAAGATTGTGAAACCTACCAGGAAATTGCTTACTCGCAATTGAGCAAAGAGGAGTTGAAATGAGCGTTGCCAACAATAAATCCTCCAAAGTAGAAACCCCAGCCCCACGCCGTAGTCACGGCCCAATGGGTGGTGGCCCAATGGCTATGATGAAAGGTGATAAAGCACGCGATTTTCGCGGCACAATGATCAAATTAATTGAATATTTGGGGGTCTATCGGCTGCCGATTTTAATCACGTTGATTATAGCAGCCGCATCCACTGTCTTTTCTATTGTCGGCCCAAAAATATTGGGGAAGGCAACCACAAAACTTTTTGAAGGTGTAATGGCGCAGTTATCCGGTTCGGGAGAAGGCATTGATTTTGTCTACATCGGCAATATCATTTTGCTGGCGCTCGGATTATATTTGCTCTCTTCAGTTTTGGCTTACATCCAGGGTTGGATCATGGCAGATATTTCGATGAAGATCACATATCGCTTCCGGCGCGAGATTGCAGCCAAAATCAATCGTATGCCACTTAAATACTTTGACAAGACTCCCCAGGGCGAGGTGCTTTCGCATATCACCAATGATGTTGACACAGTCAGCCAAACGCTTAATCAGAGTCTTTCTCAGATTATTACCTCAACCACGACAGTCATTGGTGTTTTGATCATGATGTTAACCATCAGTTGGCAGATGACGCTTGTGGCAGTCTTGATCGTTCCGCTTTCCATGGGTGTGATTGGCTTGATCATCAAACAATCTCAAAAATACTTCAAGCAACAACAAGATTACCTTGGTCATATCAATGGGCACGTCGAAGAGATGTATGGCAGCCACGTGATCATGAAAGCCTTTAACGGTGAAGAAAAGAGTATTCGCAAATTTGATGACTTGAACGCGACCTTATTTAGCTCTGCCTGGAAATCACAATTCCTTTCCAGCTTGATGATGCCGATTATGAATTTTATCGGCAATCTTGGCTATGTAGCCATTTCAGTGCTGGGCGGTTGGCTGGCGGTACGCGGCGCAATTACAGTCGGTAACATTCAGGCATTTATTCAATATGTGCGCTCATTTACACAACCGATTGCCCAGATAGCAAATATCTCGAATGTACTGCAACAAACTGCCGCTGCAGCCGAACGCGTCTTTGCGTTTATGGAACAACCTGAAGAGATAGAAGAAACGAAAGATCCGCTTAAGATCAGCGATATAAAAGGTAAGGTTGAATTCAAACATGTGCGTTTTGGTTATGAACCTGAGAAAACTGTCATCAAGGATTTCTCACTGGTCGTGCAACCCGGACAAAAGATCGCTATCGTTGGCCCAACCGGCGCTGGCAAGACCACTTTAGTCAAATTGCTGATGCGTTTCTATGATATCAATTCAGGCGCTATTTTGGTGGATGATCACAACATTCAGGAATTCACCCGCCACGATCTGCGCAAGATTTTCGCAATGGTTTTACAGGATACCTGGCTCTATAACGGCACCGTGATGGAAAACATCCGCTATGGTCGTGAAGATGCAACCGACGAGGAAGTGACGCAGGCAGCGATAACCGCACATGTAGATCACTTCATACGTACTCTGCCGGAAGGCTATGGCTTCATTCTAAATGAAGAGGCATCCAATGTATCACAGGGACAGAAACAGCTACTGACCATTGCGCGCGCGGTTCTGGCAGATCCAAGGATCCTGATTCTGGATGAGGCTACCAGTTCAGTCGATACCCGCACTGAAGTATTAATCCAAAATGCGATGGATAACCTGATGATCGGGCGCACCAGCTTTATTATCGCCCACAGGCTCTCCACCATCCGCAATGCCGATTTGATCCTGGTATTACATGACGGTGATATCGTCGAGACTGGCAGCCACGAAGAATTATTAAAGGCCGGCAGTTTCTATTCAGAGCTGTACTACAGTCAGTTTGAAGAAGCGATGGTAGCTGTCTAAATGTACAAAATAGCAGGGGCATGGTCTGACAGCATGCTCCTGCTATTTATTTTGGATAATAAAAATCAGTTTTCCTATCCTCAAAGGGCAAAAATTAATTATATCTGCTCTTTTAATCGTTCAATGCCGTAAAAACCGAATAAAAACCGCTTTTAACATTAGAAAATTTTTGATAAATGTTGTAACTTTGTATACACTGAAAGTATCATGAAGTTCACCTCTACCCGTGACCAATCTACTTGGGCTATCCTGTTATGGCTGGCGTTTTTTGCGTTGGTTTTACTAATACCTTTTCGCTTTGTGATAGCCGCAGATGAACCGCCTGATCAATATCTCAATACACCGCCACTTTTGGTTGACCCTGCTCCAATTGATCAAATATCTTCCAAAGGATCAGACACAATCTTTGCCATTTATCTGCCGATTGTTCACAAAGCTGGGATAGCCAACGGCTTCCTTAATATTCAGGATCGGCAGACAGTGGTCAGCTACTATCAGAATGCGTATGCTAACGCACCACAACCAGCGATCAATTGGACTGGAAATCTGGGAAATTGTGTGCCTGGACAACTGGCTGCGGATTATCAGGCAGCAGTGCTGGCGCGCATCAACTTCTTCCGGCGCATGGCCGGCGTACCGGCGCAGATCACCTTTTTGCCTGCGTATAATGAGAAAGCCCAGGCGGCCGCCTTAATGATGAGTCGCAATAATGCCCTGATGCATAATCCGCCTTCTGATTGGTTGTGTTTCACAACCCTTGGTAAAAATGGCGCATCTTCTTCAAACCTGGCCATGGGTGCCTATGGCTGGGTAGCTATCGATCTATACATGAAGGACCCGGGCGATGGCAATGGTTTTGTCGGTCACCGGCGCTGGATTCTCTACCCGCAAACACAGAACATGGGCAGCGGGGATATCCCTCCCCAGCCAGGTTTTGCTTCAGCAAATGCGCTGGTAGTTTTAGATAACCATTTTTATGATGCCCGCCCGCCAACCCGTGAAGCCTACGTTGCCTGGCCGCCGCCCGGTTATGTTCCCTACAATCTGGTACAACCACGCTGGTCGTTTTCTTATGCCGGCGCAAAATTTGAGAATGCTACCATCAGCATGCAATCCTTGGGCAAACAGGTCCCGGTTATAAAAGAGAGCGTGCATGAGGGTTATGGCGAGAATACGATCGTGTGGATACCGGATGGCCTCTCTGGATGGTCCAACTGGCCTAGGCCAGCCAGTGACCGTCAGTACGTGATAAAAATCCAGAATGTATTAATCAACAATGTCGCCACAAATTTCCAATATAATGTGATTGTGATTGATCCTGAGCATTGATCTGCAAAGATCATGGTTGGCAGGAACTTGCCAGGCAACATATTTTGCCATGAAAGTGAAACCAGTATGATTTATCCCGAAATGCGCCGTTCGGAAAGAAAAATGGACGATCAAAAAAGCTTACAAATCTTGCAAAGTGCCGAGTATGGCGTGCTCTCCACCGTCGATTCCGGAGGACAACCGTACGGAGTGCCACTCAACTATGTTTATCATCAAGGGGCACTTTATTTTCACGGTGCACAAGTTGGCCATAAATTGAATAACTTGCAAAATGAAAGCCGCATTTCTTTTTGCGTGGTTTCACGTGCAGAAGTTGTCCCGCAGCAGCTCAGCACCAATTTCGAAAGCGTGATCGTTTTTGGCAGGGCCGCCATTGTGGAGGGAAAGGCAAAAATCCAGGCATTGCGCTGGTTGCATGAGCGTTTTGTAGGCCCTTTAACACCCGCAGCACTGGCGGATTTGCAAGAGCAGCAGGAACATACCCTGGTGGTCAAAATTGTGATTGAGCACATGACCGGCAAAGAAAGAGATAACGGCTAGCGGGTAGTTAGGGTAGTTCGTTGCCGCTTCGCGAGCGGGCAGCTCGTAGTTAAAAGCGGATCGTGAGTCAGAATGGATAATTGCCTGGCTAGGAAGGGGCCAATTTAATCAGCTTGATTGCTTCATGCGTAAACCTGGTCTTGAAATTACCATATGAGAGAAAGTAGGTTGGGCATGTCCGTCTGGGAAATTGCCCGGCTGCGTAGGGCGCTATTCAACCAGCTTGATTGTTGCCTGAGTGCCCAACAATTCTCCTCGGATATTGAGTTGACGATCGTGTTTGATTTAATCCCTTATCTAAGCTGGGTAATTGTGTATATCGAATTGGTCAAGGAATATCATCCTCATCTTTTTATCTGGAAGCCTGGCTTGGGGGTCAGACTGCAATCCTTACCGCGATAAAAACATGGCCGATGCTCAACAACAAACCAGGCTTCGGGTTTTCAAGCGATGCATTCATCTGGAAGCCTGGCTTAGGGTCAGACTGCAATCCTTACCGCGATGAAAACATGGTCGACGATCAACAACAAGCCAGGCTTCGGGTTAAAAGTAGCGCTATTGACCCAATAATCTCTATAGAAAGTCCAAAACCAGGTTTCTGGTTGAATCAAGGTAAAGTTGCTTCCCCAATCTACTCTTTCATCCCGCCCGAAGCCTGGTTTTCATCCGTATCTAGAAGCCTGGCTTGGATTCTAAAATAAGTCCTTATACTCTTTTTTTGTACACCTTATTCAGGATGATTAACTATCAGCTCGCGCAACAGCGACAAGCTCGCGAAGCGGCTACAACCTACCGCTACATGGTAAAATCAGCCATAAGAATCAACAAAATCCGGAGAATACCAACATGAACTTTGCCGAAAAAATTGCTCAACAATACCAATTACGCAGCAGTCAGGTGCAAACCACCATTGAGCTGCTGGATGAAGGCAACACCATTCCTTTCATTGCCCGATATCGCAAGGAAGCTACCGGCAGCCTGGATGAAGAACAATTACGGCAAATACAAAGTACTTTGGAGCGCTTGCGGGCCGTGGATGATCGCCGTGCGTCCATACTGAAATCGATCAGTGAACAGGGCAAGCTCAGCGATGAATTGCAGACGAGTATTAATCGTGCCGAGAGCCTGGTGCAGTTGGAGGATCTCTACCTGCCATATAAACCCAAACGGCGTACGCGCGCCATGATTGCGCGTGAACATGGGCTGGAAGGGCTGGCCGAAAGGATCATCAATCAACCGCTTACACAAACAAGACTGGAATTAATTGCCAAGCCGTTTCTCAATCAGGAGGTGACAAGCTTCGAAGATGCCTGGCAGGGAGCTCGCGACATCGTCGCTGAAATGATCAGTGATAAACCCGAAGTGCGTACTCGCGTACGCGAGAAAGCGCTTAACTGGGGTACGCTTATATCCGAGAAAATACCGACTGCGGAAGATGAGAAGCGCGTCTATGAAACTTATTATTCCTTTAATTTTCGCATTGATCGCATTAGACCGCATCAGGTTCTGGCAATCAACCGCGGAGAAACGGAAAAAGTGTTGCGTGTAGGCGTTCATGTTGAAGAACGTGATTGGCGTGATGCGATCCTGGCCCACTTTACTCCCAATTCCAAATCGCCGTTGGCTGAACAAATGCGCATGGCCATTCAAGATGCGGCGGAACGGCTCTTGCTGCCGGCCATTGAACGCGATGTGCGCCGAGCACTGACTGAAGAGGCCGAAGCACATGCCATTCAGGTTTTTGGCACCAATTTGAAAGGGCTGCTCTCGCAGCCGCCACTGGTTAATTACACAGTCCTGGCGATCGACCCGGGTTTTCGCACCGGTTCCAAAGTGGCTGTGATCGACCCGACTGGCAAAGTATTGGCGACAGTCACGATTTATCCGCACCCACCGCAAAACAAGAAAGAAGAATCGTTGAAAATTCTGGCTGCCCTGATCGAAAAGTACCAGGTTGGCTT
This sequence comes from Chloroflexi bacterium 44-23, assembly GCA_001899005.1. Classification (GTDB taxonomy): domain Bacteria; phylum Chloroflexota; class Anaerolineae; order Anaerolineales; family Anaerolineaceae; genus UBA6170. The sequence continues at coordinate 136,916 of MKUW01000027.1, read as the reverse complement.
AATTTCAATCGGAAATGGCACTGCCTCGCGTGAGACTGAACAACTGGCAGCACAGCTAACCCGCAGTATCAGTGGCGTGCACTATCTGATAACCAGCGAGGCCGGTGCTTCGGTCTATTCCGCCAGCCCGCTTGCAAGGGCTGAGATGCCGGATCTGGACGTCACCATGAGGGGAGCTGTTTCCATTGGGCGGCGTGTGCAGGATCCCTTGGCTGAGCTGGTTAAGATCGATCCCAAGGCGATCGGAGTTGGTATGTACCAGCACGATGTAGACCAGACTGCACTCGATCATGCCCTGGGTGGGGTGGTTGAGGATGTGGTCAACCGGGTAGGTGTGGATGTCAACACAGCCTCACCGGCTTTACTGACCTATATCTCCGGTATTGGCCCGAAATTGTCAGAGAGAATTGTAGCCCACCGCGATGAATCTGGGCCTTTTCAAAGCCGCGAACAACTCAAAGAAGTTTCCGGATTAGGCCCAAAAGCCTATCAGCAATCTGCCGGTTTCCTGCGAATCCGAGCGGGAGAAGATGCACTCGATTCCTCTGCCATTCATCCCGAAAGTTACCCGGTCGCGCGTGCCATTTTGCAAAAGAGCGGAACCAACCTGAAAGCAGATTTGCAGCAGCGCACCGAGGCGCTTGAGAAATTGCGCAAGCAGCAACCTTTGGAACAGCTGGCAGGCGCGCTCAATTGCGGTGTACCAACTCTGGAAGATATCTTTGCTCAATTGATCCAGCCTGGGCGGGATCCGCGTGCGGATTTACCGGCTCCGATCCTGCGCAGCGATGTGCTCTCAATGGATGACCTGGTGGTCGGAATGCAAATGAAGGGCACCGTGCGCAATGTAGTCGATTTTGGCGCATTTGTTGATTTAGGCGTCAAGCAAGACGGCTTACTGCATCGTTCACAACTTCCACGTGGTGAGGTACTTGAGGTAGGCCAGGTAATTACCGTAGTGATTCAGACCGTCGAGAAAGAACGCGGCAGAATTTCGCTGGGGTGGGGGCGCAACGTAAGCGAATAGTGGGGCGGGTAGGTGATCTGTGAATCAGGTAATTCAAAAACATGGATGAAAATAGTTCCAGAATCAGCACTCTCCACAAGGGAATTGCAGTGATTCTATCTAAAAACAGGCGTGAACGCTGGATGGTGCACCTGATTGCTTTGCTTGTTCTAGGGATGGGCATCGTCAATCTCATTTCAGCCGTGCAACCCGCCTTGAGAAACCGTCTTGAAATTCTTGAGTTGGTCATACCACTTGAAATTAGATTTGGCAGCCGCCTGACCTCAGTATTGATTGGTTTTGCATTTCTGCTAATTGCCAGAAGTTTGTGGCGAAGAAAGCGAACAGCCTGGCTTATTACAACGATACTGCTGGCTGTTTCCATCGTTTCTCACTTAATTAAAGGGCTTGATTTTGAGGAAGCCAGTATATCGCTTGTTCTGTTAATTTTATTGATTATTTACCGCAAAAGTTTCCATACGGAATCAGATCGGCCTTCGGTGAAGCAGGGTTTATTCACTTTAGGGGTTGGGTTGGTATTCACCCTGGTTTATGGTACGGTCGGAATTTATTATTTGGATCACCATTTTTCAATCAGCTTCAATATTTGGCAGGCATTCAACCAAATAATTGTGATTTTTACGACATTGAAGTCTCCTGATCTGATTCCTGTCACCAGATTTGGGCACTATTTTGTTTACTCGATCTATTTTGTTGGAATGAGCACTTTGAGCCTTTCTTTATTCATGCTTATCCGCCCGGTTATTCTTCGAAAGCCGGCCTCAATCAGTGAGTACAGGAAAGCGACAGAAATTGTCCAAAAATATGGACACACTTCATTGGCACGTGCTGCACTTTTCGATGATAAATCCTATTTCTTTAGCAATGAGGGTGTCGTGATCTCATATGCGCTTGCAGGTCGAATGGCAGTTGTTCTTGGCGATCCGATCGGACCTGCACAATTTATAGCGGAAAGCATTCTTGCCTTTCGAGATTTCTGCGAACGTAATGACTGGGAACTAGCTTTTGCGTCCGTGTTGCCTGATTATTTGAACGCTTACAAAGATGCCGGTTTCGATACTCTTTGTATTGGTAACGAAGGAATCGTTATTCTATGTGAATTTAGCCTGGAAGGAAGCAAGAATAAGGGGGTTCGGAATATTGTCAGTAAAATGGAGCGGTTGGGTTACCGCACTGAAGTTTATCTTGCTCCGCTAGACGAAAAACTCGTACGCTCGTTAAAGGAGATCAGTGATGCCTGGTTAACAAGTCACTCCGGTGGCGAGATGTATTTTTCTGATGGGCGTTTTGAAGAAAGTTATATTCGTGATTCGGCTGTCATCGTCGTACATGCTGCAAATGGCAAGCCGGTTGCATTTGCCAATTTTATTCCTGAATACCAGAAGAATGAATTATCAATTGACTTGATGCGCCATTTTCAGGAAGTAGAATCTGGCACAATGAATTTTCTTTTCGCAAAAATGCTTCTATGGGCCAAAGCGCAAGGATACGATAGTTTTAGCCTGGGGTTAAGTGCCCTCAGTGGGGTCGGAGAAAAACCCGAAGACCCGCGCATTGAACAAGCCCTTCATAGAATCACAGAAATCATATCCCGTTATTTTAATTTTAAAGGGCTGCATGATTTTAAAGATAAATTTCATCCTTTCTGGGAACCTCGTTACCTGATTTACAAAAACCCGGCCAGTTTACCTGAAGTATTGAGCGCATTGATTCAAGTACATGCGGGGAAAAATTATCTTTGGAAGTTTTTATCAAAGCGAAAATAAAGTTTATTAATTGCTTGTGCACTTTTCAGGTTACTCGTCAACGTACTCGTCAACGTACTCGTCAACGTACTCGTTGACGTACTCGTTGACGCATTGCGCGTGGACGGATTATACTTGTGACATGCAATCTGTCGCCGAATTCAGCATCGCCGAACATTATCCGACCAGGCGCACCAGCGGTCCGGTGGCGTGGATCTATTCGCATGCCATTCACCAATGGCCGATGGCCCTTATGGCCTTTATCGGTGCCTTTGGTAATGCCGCCTTGATGGCAGTCGTACCTATTCTAACCGGGCAGGCTTTCAACATGGTCTTGACCGGAGCCCCTGATCTTAAAAAGCTGGGCAATCTGGCTTTATTGCTGGCCGGTTCGCAGGTGATTCGTGGAATTTTGCAATTGGGACGCAACTATGGCTTTGAGTTTATTGCGCAACGGGTGGAGCGCGAGGTCCGTTATGAACTCTATATCAGCTTGCTTGGCAAGAGCATGACCTTCCATAACTTGCAGCCAGTTGGTGACACAATGGCGCGCGCCACCAATGATGTGCGTGAGGTCAATTATATGTTCAGCCCGGGCATCAACGTGGTGGTTGGATCGCTTAACTTCCTGATCATGCCGCTCATTCTCTCGACGCGCTATCACCCTTCCTTAATAATCACACCGATCGTCTTCACCATTTTGTATATCCTGGCTCTATGGCATTACCTGCGGAGCCTGCGTCCGGTGACGGACGAGGTGCGTGCATCCTTCGGCGTCTTAAACACCCGCCTGGCGGAAGCGCTGGATGGGATTGAGGTTGTCAAAGGCAGTGCTCAAGAAAACTCTGAAGTATTGCGATTTGGTAAAAATATCATCCGTTATCGGGACGCAGCTATCCAACAAGGGGATATTGAGGCGCGCTTTTTACCCCTGCTGCTTTTAGGTCTGGCCAATGCGGCCGGCTTGCTGCATGCTCTCTTGCTTTACCGCCAGGGTGCCATCAATGTGGGTGATGTGGTGGCTTACTTTGGCTTGTTGATGATGCTTGGCTTTCCGGTCTTCGCCTCATTATTTGCTTACTCGCGCATTTCACTGGGTGTGGCTGGTGCCCGCCGTATTCTGGAATTAATGAATCGTGAAACTGACCTGGATCAAAACATAGCCGGCCATTCCGGCCAGATGACTGGTGAAGTGCAATTCAAGGATGTTTGTTTTCATTACGAAAATGATGAGCCTGCTGTGGAGAACATTTCTTTCCGGGTCGAGCCGGGTCAAACTGTGGCGATCGTCGGCCAGACCGGTTCTGGAAAAACGACCCTGGCGCGCCTTATCAACCGTACTTATGATGTCACCACTGGCCAGGTTTTGGTGGATGGTATCGATGTGCGCGATTGGAATCTGGATGATTTGCGCCGCCAGATCTCGATTATAGAGCAGGATATCTTTCTGTTCTCATCTTCAATTGCTGAGAATATCGCCTTTGGCAAACCGGAAGCAACCCAGGCAGAGATTGAGCAGGCCGCTCGCAATGCCCAGGCAGATGAATTTATTCGCACCTTCGCGGAAGGATACCAAACGGTAATCGGCGAACGCGGTGTCACCCTTTCCGGTGGACAGCGTCAACGGTTGGCGCTGGCGCGTGCTTTTTTGACCAATCCGCGCATCCTGATTTTGGATGATTCAACCAGTGCCATTGATAGTGCGACAGAGGATAAAATTCAACGTGCCATTTCAGCCGCTGCTCGTGGACGGACTACTTTCATCATCACCCACCGCCTTTCGCAAATTCGCTGGGCTGACCTGATTCTGGTGATGCGTGGCGGTGAATTGGTGGCGATTGGCAAACATGAAGATTTAATGGAAACTTCGCCGGCATATCGCAGGATTTTTAGTGATTAAGGAAAACGAAAGGAGCAACAAGTAATAACCCGTTTGGTATAAGATGCATTTGCTATCATTCAACCTTATTACCAACAACTTATTGCTGATTAAGATACCATGGGCTTCTTTTCCGGACTCGATGCTGAAAAATATGACCGCAAGTATAGCGACAAAGAGCTGGTTGCGCGCATCCTAAATTACTTTAAACCACATATGCGAAAATTGGTGGTAATTATCATCGCCATCCTGGTTGTTTCCGGCACAGACGCCCTGCAGCCGATCGTGGTTTCGCGCGGTCTTGATCAAATAAAAATTGATCCACAATTACGCAGCATTTTTATCATTTCCGGTATCATCCTGGTGATTGGGGTCGCTAACTGGTTGACCAACTGGTTACGGCGTCGTTTAACCATCCGTGTGGTGGCTTTTGTCCTACAGAAACTGGCCACCGATGGTTTTGCCGCAGCTGCCGAACACGATCTTTCCTTCTATGATGAATTTTCTTCCGGCAAGATCGCCTCGCGCATTACCAGTGATACCCAGGAATTCGGGCAGTTGATCAGCCTGTTTACCGATGTCATCTCACAGGTAATCGAATCAGTAATCCTGATGGTCGTTCTGCTGACAATCGAGTGGCGGCTGACATTGATCGCTATCGCCCTCATCCCGATTGTCTTTGGAATGGCGATCGGTTATCGCAAACTCGCCCGCCGGGTCACGCGTAGAGGCATGCGAGCGACCGCCAACGTTAACTCCGCGATCAAGGAAACCATCAGCGGTATTGCTGTAGCCAAGAATTACCGCCAGGAAGCCAGTATTTTCGAGACTTTTAACCGCGCCAATTTGGCTTCATACAAGGTGAATATTAACCGCGGTTTGGTGTTGGCCGTTGTTTTTCCGACACTGAATACCATTGGCGGTCTGGCGACTGCCGTGATGGTCTATGCCGGTGGGTTGACAGTCACACAGGGTATTGTCACAGCCGGTTCCTGGTATCTCTTTATTCTCAGCCTCGATCGTTTCATGTTCCCGGTTATGAATCTGGCTTCCTTCTGGACCAATGTCCAAAATGGCCTGGCCTCGGCTGAACGCGTCTTCGCCTTGATTGACGCCGATCCGGCGGTCGTGCAAACCGATTCACGCAGCCTGCCGCCGCTCAAAGGTGCCATTCAGTTTGATCACGTCAATTTCAACTATAAACCCGAAGAACAGGTGTTGAATGATTTCAATTTGGACATCAAGCAAGGCGAGACTGTTGCGTTGGTCGGGCACACCGGTGCAGGCAAATCCTCAATTGCCAAGTTAATTGCCCGTTTTTATGAGTATCAGTCCGGCCGTATTTGTATTGATCAAATGGATATCCGCACTTTTGATCTTAACAGCTATCGTACCCAATTGGGAATAGTCTCTCAGGTGCCATTTCTATTCTCCGGCACCGTGCTGGAGAATATCTGCTACACCTGCGAGCAACCGGATCCGCAAGCAGTCGAGAAACTGGCTCGCCAGATTGGGGATGGCGAGTGGCTGGATACCCTGCCGGATGGCTTCCAGACCGAAGTCGGTGAACGTGGCGCCAGGCTTTCCATGGGACAGCGCCAACTTGTCTCACTGATGCGTGTACTGGTGCAAAAACCGGCCATTTTTATTCTGGATGAAGCCACTGCCAGCGTCGATCCGTTCACTGAGTGGCAGATTCAGCAGGCCTTGAATTTGATTTTAGCCCAAACTACCTCGATCCTGATTGCACACCGCCTCTCAACCGTACGCTCGGCTGATCGCATCATTGTTATGCGTGAGGGGTCGATCATTGAGCAAGGCAATCATCAGCAGCTTCTGGATGCTGGCGGTCACTATGCTGAGTTATATAACACTTACTTCCGCCACCAGAGTCTGGCTTATGTCGAGGATAAGTCCTGGGCTGCTGAATAAGCGGGTAGCCGCTGCGCGAGCTTGTAGCGGGTAGGGGATAGCCACTGTGCTGCGCTTGAGCAGGCAGCCACATTTGACAACGTCTACACAATGTATACCACTTAACTGCCAATGGATAAGTAATCCGCGCCATTACAGTCCACGCAATACTATTTTCCTTCCTGTAGTCTATGAAAAACCTGGTTAATGCCCAAAGTCGCATTCCCTTTCCATTTTTTGGGCGAAACCCACAAGATTATGGTGAACATCACCCAACTAATCAACTAACCACTAACTAACAAATCAACAAATTACCTAATCTACCAAGCAACCGAAATCAAAGCGCTCCAGCTACGTCACTCTCGCTCCCAATTATTGACTTTTCCACCCTGAAAAAGTATAATCACTTGCTTTGTACGGAGAGATTGTATTATTTGTGTTTTAATTATAAGGCAGTAGGCCCAGATGAATTTAGAAGATAGGAATGGAACCACCATTCAGCAGCGCAAGGCTGGCTCACAGCCGCGGCGCGGGTGGCGCTCCTGGCTGATCGGGAGACCATTACAGACAGCCGATGCTCCTCAGCAGACGATTGGCAAGCTAATTGGCCTGGCTGTATTCTCTTCGGACGCCATGTCGTCAGTTGCTTATGGCCCGCAAGAGTTGATGATGATGCTGGCTGCTGCCGGAATCGCATCGCTAACTTATTCGCTTCCGCTGGTGCTGGGGATCGTTGGGTTGTTGGTAATTCTGACGATTTCATATGAACAAACCATCCATGCTTACCCAAATGGTGGGGGCGCTTACATCGTAGTTCGAGACAACCTGGGTGAATTCCCGGCCCAAATAGCCGGATCTGCCTTATTGACCGATTATGTTCTTACCGTAGCAGTCTCAATTTCATCCAGTGTTGCTCAGGTCACGTCTGCTTTTCCGGCATTGGATCGCTGGCGGGTGGAAATTGCCATCTTTTTTATTATGCTGATTATGATCATTAACCTGCGCGGGGTTAAGGAATCCGGCGTAACTTTTGCCATACCAACTTACTTTTTTGTGCTGATGATGTACATTACCATCGCAGCCGGTCTGGTACAATATTTCGCCGGGTCGCTGGGGATTGTCACCAACCCTCCTGATTTAACAATTTTGGCTGAGCCGCAGGCCTTATCCTTGTTCCTGATCCTGAAAGCCTTCGCCAGCGGTACTGCTTCCGTAACCGGTGTGGAGGCCATTTCAGATGGTATTATGGCCTTCCGTGAACCGCGCAGTAAGAATGCCGGTACCACTCTGATTATGATGGCTTCCATTCTTGGCTCGATGCTTATTGGCGTCACTTTTCTTGCCGGTCAGGTGCAAGCCATCCCCTCGGAAGCTGAGACGCTCGTCTCGCAGATCGCCCGCACTGTCTTCGATGGTCGTGGTCTGCTTTACCTGGCAACCATAGTTGGCACGACTGTCATCCTGGTGATGGCCGCCAATACTGCCTTTGCAGATTTTCCGCGCCTGGGGGCTATCACAGCCAAAGATGGCTTCCTGCCGCGCCAGCTCACCTATCGGGGCAGCCGCCTGGTCTATTCACGTGGAATTGCTTCCCTGGCCATTATTGCTTCTGTTTTGACTATCATTTTTAAAGCCAATGTTTCCCGATTGATTCCGCTTTATGCCATCGGTGTATTCCTTTCCTTCACATTGTCTCAATCAGGGATGGCCCATCGCTGGTGGAAGAGCGGCCGCTTAAAAGCAGGTGAAGAAAAAGTAGAGGTCGGTTCGGTTGTGCGCTACGACCCAAAATGGCTGTTCAAAATGATCGCCAATGGATTTGGTGCAAGCGTCACCTTTGTGGTGACCATAATATTTGCCGTAACCAAGTTTGCAGACGGTGCCTATATCGTAGTTATTTTACTGCCCATTCTTGTCTTTATTTTTTATGCCATTCATCGTCATTATGTCAATACAGCTGCCCATCTCACCCTGGAAAAATACAGCGGGCAGCATTTTATGGGGCGTCACCGTGTTATTTTGTTGATTTCCAGCGTGAATCGCGGCAGCCTGGCTGCCTTAAAATATGCCGAATCTCTTTCGAATGACGTGACGGCTGTGCATGTTTCCATTGATGATGATGAGGAAGCCAAGGTTAAGCAAAAATGGGAACAATACGGAGATGGCGTTCGCCTGGTGATTCTGGATTCACCCTATCGCTTACTGATTGAGCCCTTGTTGGATTATATTGATGAGCTCAATGAATCCCGGCTGGAAAATGAAATGATTACCATCGTGGTCCCGCAGTTTATTCCCCGACGTTTTTGGACAAATGCACTGCATATGCGCACTGCCGATACCCTGCGCAAAGTATTGATGGGTCAAAAAAATATTGTTATTGTTGAAGTACCATATCAGGTCGATTAATCGACGAAGGAATTATTGAAGATGAAAGTAATTGTGATAGGCTGTGGACGCCTGGGTTCAGAAGTCGCATATTTGTTGTATAAGCATGGCAATGAAGTATCGATTGTTGATAAGTGTAAGAGCGCTTTTGAAATCTTAAAACCTGATTTCAAAGGGATAATCAATGAAGGTGATGCTCTCAGCCAAGAAACCCTTAAACGCGCAGGCATTGAAAATGCTGATGCGGTTGCCATCGCGACCAGCTCGGATGCCATCAATTTGGTGGTTGGGCGTATTGCCGCCGAGGTATACCATGTCAAGAATGTAGTCTCTCGTAATTTTGAACCAAATTTTAGCGAACTCTTTGAAATCTTTGGTTTGGAAGTGATCAGTGGAACCAATTGGGGTGCTTCCCGTATGGAAGAAATGATTTTAAACGAAAAATTCCGCTTGATGTACTCAGCCGGCAGTGGTGAAGTTGATTATTATGAAGTAATCATGCCGGAAACATTTGTTGGCAATCTGGTCAGTGATTTGCACCCTCAACCTGGCAGTCTTGCAATTGTGTCCGTGACGCGATTGGGCAGGTCTTTCATTCCGGCATTATCTGACGAATTGGAACCTGGCGATCACGTCCATGTTAGTGCCACGCATGAAGGCATTGAAGCATTGCGCAAAATAATTAATTTAAGAAAGTAGGAGGGTGCGTTGTTTGTGTTGATTGCAGGCGGAGGAAGAACCAGTGTTTATTTGGCACGTATGTTGTTGAAACAAGATCATACCGTGCGAGTTTTGGAATCACGTGAAGAAGTCTTAGCAAGTTTGCACCGCGATTTGCCAACTGAAGTCATTGTTCAGGGCAATCTGCTTGATCCATTGGTGCTCGATCATGCTGGTTTTTCAAAAGCAGATGTTTTTGCGGCTGTCACTACCCATGACGAAGACAACCTGGTATTGTGCTATATCGCGCGTCATAAGTACCAGGTTGGCCGCACGATTGCACGTGTTAACAATCCCAGGAATGCCTGGTTGTTTGATGAGAAATTTGGTGTGGATGTTCCTGTCAACCAGGCGGAGATTATTTCGAGACTGATTGTTGAAGAAATGTCGATGGGTGATATGATGACGCTGCTCAAGCTGCGCAAGGGTAATTTTGCTTTGATCGAGGAGAAAATTCCCCCCGGAGCACTGGCAATTGGGAAAGCCATCCGTGATTTAAATTTGCCATCCCAGTGTATTTTGGCTGCTATTTTTCGGCGCGGCCAGGTGGTTATGCCGCATGGCGACACGACATTTGAACAGGGTGATGAAGTGTTGGCTATCACTGATAATGAAGGTGCTGAACAATTTCAAAAACTCTTTTCTTCCACCAATGGCAAGAACAATCACCATTAGAAAAGTATTTGCCTCTTTAAGGTATGAGCACATGGATAAAAGTAAACAAAGTAACAGGTTGAAACAGAGCGGACCCAGCATGTTACTGCTTATATTCACCTTTATACACTTACTTCTAGCTCATTTACTGCAGGATTATAATTAATATTGGTTAAAAAGCGATATTAAGATAAGGCAAGCACTGAGAAACCGGATCACCGAAACAGACTCCATCGATTAAAATAACAAAAGGTCTCAAAACTTTTTGCGCAGATTGCAGTTTGTGGGATTAACGTTTGATTAGCTCCAATATGAAAATGGTATGTCTGTATGAATGGTAATTTGATGCAACAATTGCTCGTTGGTCTGGGTGCCAATCCCTGGATTTACATTTTATTGGCGCTGTTGGTCATGATAGAAGGGCCGATCAGTATCTTGATCGCTGCAACAGCAGCTTCTTCCGGTTTTCTAAATCCATTGTCGGTTTTTGCGGCTGCCAGTATCGGAAACCTTTTGGGTGATACGCTCTGGTATTTATTGGGCCGCTCGGGCAAGTTTGAATGGGCGCTTAAACTTAAATTCCTGAAATTGGATTTGGCCAGGATTGATTTCTTGCGCCAATCCATTTCTGAGCATGCAGTCAAAATTTTGCTGATCGCCAAATTGACCAATGGAATGATTGTCCCCACTTTAATTGCCACCGGTTTGGCACGCGTTCCTATGCGACGCTGGTTCCCCTTCATCTTTGTTGCCAATATCTTCACGACCGGCGCATTTGTCGCGCTCGGCTTTTACGTAGCTGTCAATATCAACCGTTTTGATCACTGGTTACGGTTCGTTGTGATGGGTGCTTCCCTTGTTTTTATCATACTAATTGGTTATTGGGTGCAGCGTTCATTTTCAAGACGTTTCACCGTAGAAAAATTATTAATGGAAGAAAGCAAAACAACAAGTGGTTAGAATGCGCATACTGATTGTTACTCACACTTTTGCACCGGCTTTGAACGGTCAGGCAGTCTTCAGCAGTCATCTGGCTGAAAGCCTGGCTGCTCGAGGCCATTTTGTGCGTGTCATTGTCCCGGCCATTGATCGACCGGCATTCGAAAGAAAAAACGGCATCGAAATACAGGCAATTAAAGGGCTGGATTTACGCTTCATTCATAAAGACCTGGCACTCGCATTTGCATTGCCTGGCCAAGCAATGCAGATTCTGCGCGAATTTCAACCGCAGCTGGTTCACTTTCAAGATCCCGCGCCGATTAGCCAGATACTGCTTTGGGCTGCGCGTAAGTTGCACATTCCAACAATTGCAACGCATCACCCTGGCCCGGCCATCTGGGCGCCGTATCTGCCAGGCGAAAACTGGTTCGTGCAGCGCATTATTGCCCCAATTATTTGGCAATACTTTATTGGCTACCTCAATCGTATGGCGGTTGTAGTGAGCCCTTCTCAAGCCTCAATGCGCATGCTGAATGCGCATGGAATTCGCCATCCATCGATTCCAGTTTCGTGCGGAGTATGGATCGACAAACGCAGTGATCAGGTTCCTGCCCACAGCTATCCAGGATTAGCGACCATTAATTCTGCCAACAGGCAGTCCTTTCTCTATGTAGGCCGATTAGACCCGGAGAAAAGGGTAGATGTCTTAATTGAGGCCTTTGCGCGAATCAAAAATAAAAGTGCATACTTGCTTCTGGCAGGCAGCGGTGCCAGTCAGGAATCCTTGCAGGAGCTGGTACTGAAATATCGGATGCAAGAACGCGTAATCTTTTTAGGCCGCGTTGAACGTGCCAAAATTGGTGAACTATTAGCTGCCAGCGATGTTTTCGTGATGCCTGGCGACAGCGAATCGCTTTCTATTGCCACCCTTGAGGCCATTGCTGCGGGCAAACCGGTCATTGCAGCCAATGCGATGGCATTGCCCGAGCTGGTCCAGGATGGTTGGAATGGCTATTTATTTGCCCCGGGTGATGCGGTTGACCTGGCCGGAAAAATTGATCTGATGATTGGTCAGCAACAGCTTTGGCCGCTGATGGCAGCCAGAAGCATCAGCAAGGCTGAACCACATACACTCACACATGCAGTTGAAAGCTACGTATCCCTATATCAAAATCTTCTCTCACAACCTTTGCCGCAACCGCGTCCCTGGTTATATCCATTGCCCAGATGGGTTGTCAACTCAGGCTGGATGTTGGGTGCAGCGCAATGGGCAGCCTTGCTAATCATCTTGATTATTTCATTGGTGATGCGCAATCATCCAGTGGTGGCTGCCCCGCTCGATAAAGTGGAGCTGATCAATCCAGTGGTTATTGCTGAAATCAAACAGTTCTTAACCCTGCTTAAACACGTTAATATTTCGAATGGTCAGGCAAATGGATTGCTTAGCCTCCTGAGAAATCTTCACTGAATTCTTCATAAAGGCCTGGAAATTGTGTATCTATTTATACCTTAGATGCATTATTTTGCTTCGCAGCATCAAAACGGAGATGGTTTACTTTGAGAGATAACTGGTGAAAAAATTTCAATCGACAATACACGTATTCAATCTACCCATTGGTATTGCAAAGATGCAATTATTCGCCTTCAGTATATATCAACAACATAGGTAGGAGCACAGCTGCCGAAGACACGCAAAGCGGCTGTGCCCCTACGAAGATAGTTTAATTGGGGGCTGAAAGCCGATCAGATAAATTACTTGAATATTGGAAACGGAGTTTAATTTCCGATCCATATCCCCATTATCCGCCGATTTCACTCATCGTTCGGTTGAGGGCGACATCACCTTTGGCCAGGTCATGTCCCCAGGGCTTATTCCAGATGCCATCCAAAATGAGCTGACGCAGTTCCTCTAAAGAGGAACCCGCACGCAAAGGTGTCAGCAGGTCAACTTCTTTTTCCTTCAAGAGACATAACCGCAGCTTTCCATCCGAAGTCAGACGTGCACGTGTACACGCGGCGCAGAAGGGGTGGGTGACGGATGAGATAAAGCCCAGGTTGCCAACCGCACCAGGCAGGCGGTAAATACGGGCTTCTCCATCCAGAACGCCATGATTGAGAATGGCGGGCTCTCCCAGGTCTTTTGCGATGCGCTCCAGAATCTCAGCATCACTGACAACCTGCTGTTTCTGAAAATTGGTTTGGCCGGCAAACGGCATCATCTCAATAAAGCGCACCTGCCAGTTATGCTGGTAAGTCAGACGGGCCATTTCACCGACATCCTGGTCATTATAACCTCGTACCACCACCACGTTGATTTTTATCGGGGCTAATCCGGCAGCTTCGGCTGCATGAATACCAGCCATGACCTGCTCTAATTTCCCCCAGCGGGTCAATCGTTCAAAGCGCTGTGGATCGAGCGTATCCAGGCTGATATTGACGCGTTGTAACCCGGCTTGCTTGAGTGGTTGTGCCAGTCGTTCCAGCAGGACACCGTTGGTTGTCATTGAAAGTGACTTGACGCCGGCGGTGGCGGTAATTCCACTGATTAAGTTAACAATACCGGCGCGTACAGTTGGTTCGCCGCCGGTCAGTCGAAATTTATCGAAACCAAGATCGGAAAACAATCGGGTGAAGAGCAAAATCTCATCATCTTGCATCAACTCTGCTCTGGGCCGGAAGGTCATATCCTCCGGCATGCAATACACACAGCGCAGGTTGCAATGATCTGTGAGGCTGATGCGTAAATAATGAATGAATCGTCCAAAACGGTCGTTAGCCATATCTACCTCTAATAAAAAGACGAATAGGATATTTATTGTAGGGTAAGAAAGACATAAAATCAAGGGTAGGTAGAGAAACCGATGACTCTTGTGCTTCACTTGAGATGGGGCGCTCAGTAAAAAATGAGGGAGAAAAGGTGACAGGGGTTCGGATGTGTCAAAAGCTGGTCGCGCCATTGCGGGCCAGGCAAAATGATCTGCGGATGAGCGGAGGTGATTTTTCCAGGATCGTTCTGAATTTACAAGGCTATTTTTCACCGACAACACATTCAAGCATGCCCCCTTCTTACAGACCATTGCTTATTCGGTTGTCATTGCGACCGCAGCGAAGCAATCTCTACCAAATGGGACAGGATTGCTTCGCCCATGCGCCAATTATTGATACCGCAAAGATGTGGCACAATACAACCACACCCTACGTCTTGCCCTGCATTTGGTAATGTTATTTCATCCTCGAATACCGCCCTTCGGCGGTATAGCCGAATTTCGCAATGACAGTTATCGATCAGTTGCCAGTGGCTTCAATTTAAGTATCAAAATTCGATTGTCTCATTAAGTGGACAAGCTCAGTTTCTCGTTTTATGGATTTTTACCGGAATGCCATTCCGAAGCGGGTCTTATAATAGGAATTTTCAACTCAGGAAGGTAATCGTGAAATGCAGTCCAATATTATGAATGCGTGCGCAGACGCTGCCCGTAACTCATGTAACCGAAATAACCCTTCCTCTTGTAATTGTCATCAAATCCGCTGGAGTCAACTGAAATACCGCATTGGGAGTTCCGGCAGCTGCCCAGATGACGTCCCACTGGAACAGATCCTGATCGATTTGTGTTGCCATCGGCTGGCTGTGTCCAACTGGGGGCACACCACCGATAGAGAATCCAGTTTGCTGGCGGACAAATTCGGGGGTTGCTTTTTCAATTGGTTCACCCAGTAGTTTTTCCATTTGTGCTTCATTGACGCGGTTGACACCTGAGACTGCAATGTAAAAGGGCAGGCCGCTTTGACGCCCACGAAATATTAGTGATTTGACAATTTGTGCCACCTGACAACCGATTGCCAGAGCAGCTTCCTGAGCTGTCCGTGTGGAGGCAGGCAATTCCAGCACTTTCAAATCCAGGCCATGGGCTGACAGTGCTTTTTGGACGATTTGAGCTTGCGGGCTTAAGTTCATATTCTATGATCCTTTTATCAATTGTGCGGTTTTCAGCCTTATTTTTTTCCTGATAAATAAAAACATTATACTGGATTCTCCCCAGTCATCCCTCACCTGCTATTTCAAGGTACAATAAATTTATGGTTGAACGCAAAAAGACCCGCCTGTTGCGAATTGAACGCCAACAAAATTGGTTGGAGCTAACCGCCATCCATTTGTCTCAACTTGACCAGCGCTTCTTCTGGTATCGCCTGATAACTTTTTCAAGTGCCTGGTTTTTTGCTTTGATGGCACGTTTCTTTCTGCCGGGATTGTGGTGGCTGGCTGCCTTCCTTTTATTTCTGTTGGCTTTTTTGGTGGTGGTTTTCTTTCACCGCCGCCTGGATGATCAGCGCTTGCGCTATCAATCGACTGCGAATTATATCGCCGGTCAAACCGCGCGCATGAAGCTCGAATGGAATAGCATCCCCGTCCCCGAAATGCCAGGTGATCAGGAAGACCACCCCTTTGCTCGTGATCTCGACCTGGTCGGTTCCCGATCTTTGCTGCATCTGCTTGACGAGACCATCAGCTTGGGGGGACAGCGGCAACTGCAAGCCTGGCTCTTATGGCCGCAATTGGATCGGGGGAAAATTGAGCAACGTCAGCAATGGATCCGGGAACTGGCAGGCTTGCCTGGCTTGCGGCGTACGTATTTTACATCCTACCAGCAGACAAACGCACCCTTCAAACGCTGGGATGAAAAGCCGCTGCTTTCCTGGCTGACAGCCAACCCAGCCGAATCCAATCTTAATCGCTGGTTGATTGGTCTCAGCTCGCTGGCTCTGATTAACATAATTTTGCTGGTTCTCAATTTAACCGGAGTACTGCCGCCCTACTGGCAGTTCGGTCTGCTTGCTTACGCTGCCATCTATCTCGCCAAACATCAGTCCTTTAAAGATCTTTTTCATGACGCCTACACCCTCAGCAAATCACTTGAACAAATCCGCCCAATTTTTCATCTGATTGAGAAGTATCCCTTCCCATCCCATAGCAGCCTTCCTGAACTGGCGGCAGGATTCCAGGGGATGGAAAAAGCCTCTCTATCACCCTCAAAATTTCTTCGGAAAATTGTACGTCTGACATCAGCAGCCAGCCTTCAGAATAACCAGATCTTGTGGCTGCTGATTAATCTTGTAATCCCCTGGGATCTCTGGTTTGCGCGCTTATTGGATCAGTATAAGCAAAGCCTTAACGACAATCTACCCGGGTGGCTTGAGACCTGGTATTGCATGGACGGCTTGCTTTCATTGGCGGAGTTCACTTATATCCATCCGCATTATACCTTTCCACATTTGATCCCAATTCAGGATCAAGGTCGGCAGCCATTGCTTACTTGCAGCGACCTGGGTCATCCACTATTGAATGAGGCGACCAAAGTTTGCAATGATTTCAGCATTCAGGAGACAGGCGAAATCGCATTAATCAGCGGCTCGAACATGTCCGGAAAAAGTACTTTCCTGCGCACGATTGGGATCAATATGGTTTTGTCTTTTGTTGGAGCACCGGTCAACGCCAACGACATGCAGCTTGGCCTGTTACGTCTGTATACTTCCATTCAGGTGCTTGATTCGCTCAGTGATGGCTTTTCCTATTTTTATGCTGAGGTACGCCGTTTGAAAAGGCTGCTCGATCTTTTGCAAACAGACAACCCTATTCCTGTCTTTTACCTGATTGATGAGATCTTCCGTGGCACGAACAATGAAGAACGTCGCACCGGCAGTCAGGCATTTATTCGTACGCTGGCAGGTTTGCATGGCAGTGGTGTTATTTCTACTCATGATCTTGCGTTGACATTGCTGGCGCAAAATAATCCACGCATTAAAAACTATCATTTCCGCGATGATGTAGTCGACGGTAAAATGACATTTGATTATAAACTCCGTCCGGGTCCATCACCCAGTACCAATGCCCTAAAGATCATGCAGATTGAAGGACTGCCGTTGTAACTTTTGAGGGGATTTCGCATCTAACGTAGATATTACAGACATGATTGGGAGATAAAGATATGAAACGCAGTGCCTTTGAGACAAAGGTTAAAAACAACAAAGGTCCTTTTGTTGCTGAATTTTGGGCTCCCTGGTGTGGACCATGCAAAATGATGGCGCCGCACCTGGCAAAAGCCGAAAACGAATATAAAGGCAAAGTGGAATTGCTCAAAATCAATGCGGACGAGAGCGCCGAACTGTTAAGTGCGCTGGGTATCCGCGGCATTCCGACCATGATTGGATATAACCATGGCCGAGAGGTCGCTCGTATAACCGGGGCTATGACTTTGGCGAATGTGATGGCTTTTTTCGCATCGACGCAAGAGAGTAAGGCTTTCTCGCGCCACCTGAGTCTGGTTGAGCGCTTGCTGCGAATCATTCCCGCTCTCTTTTTCTTTTACCTCGGTGCAGTTAGTGGGCCTGCTTACTGGATGCTGGCAGTAGGGGTAGTCTTCCTTTTTCTTTCAGTATACGATCGCTGCCCGTTATATAAAGCGATCTCCGGCCAAATCAAGAACTGGGCAAAGAGGGAAGGAAGCAGCTGAACCTCACCTCCAATTTTGCTTTGAAACCGATTAGATAGAAGGATATGGTCGAGGCTAATACCTGTCGCGTGAAGCGATGGATCAACCTTATGAACAAAAAATGGATTGATTAATCACCTTAGAGAATATTTAATCAGCCCTGGTCTCGATTTATCAAGCTACATTACTTTATAACTTCGCAAGACCATCAATCTTAATCCACTGTACCCTCTTTCTAATCTTATACTCATCCTAAATATTATATAATTGGTTGACTTTGTCCAAGTGAAAAGATATATTATCTGTAGTACTTACCCGTAGCATTCTTGCTGTTATCATGTTCAACATGGTAGATCGTTGAAAATCAATTGTTTATCGAGGGAAAATTGCAATGAAAAGTGAAGCGGGAAATCGCCTGCGGACTGCAATGGAATTGGAAAAGCCATTGCAAATTGTGGGTGTAATTAATGCGTATGCCGCGCTTTTGGCTGCACAGGCTGGCTTTCGGGCAATCTATCTTTCCGGGGGAGGTGTGGCGGCTGCTTCGTTGGGGGTTCCCGACCTTGGAATCACCTCGCTGGAAGATGTTCTGATCGATGTGCGCCGAATTACGGATGCCTGTGAACTTCCATTGTTAGTTGATGTGGATACCGGCTTTGGTTCGGCGTTTAACATCGCCCGCACAGTTAAAGCGCTGATCAAATATGGCGCGGCGGGATTGCACATTGAAGACCAGGTGCAGGCCAAACGTTGCGGTCACCGGCCTGGCAAGGCTATTGTTTCCCGAGCAGAGATGGTAGATCGAATCAAAGCAACCGTGGATGCTCGCAGTGATTTTTCCTTCATGATCATGGCGCGCACCGATGCCTTGGCTGGAGAAGGTCTCGACTTAGCTCTGGAACGTGCGACCGCATATGCGGATGCCGGTGCGGATGTGATTTTTGCCGAAGCCGTCGCAGATCTTGACACGTATATCCGCTTTCGTCAAGCGGCCGGCATTCCAATTTTGGCGAATATTACGGAATTCGGGCAAACCCCGCTTTTCACAGTTGATGAACTGGCCGGTGCTGGAGTGGATTTGGTGTTATATCCGTTGAGTGCATTTCGGGCAATGAGCGCTGCTGCGCTCAAAGCTTATGAGACACTGCGCCAGGAGGGGACGCAAAAGGCCAGTCTGCCATCCATGCAAACCAGGGCTGAGTTGTATGAAATATTAGGTTATTATCAGTATGAGCAAAAATTAGATCAATTATTCGAAAGGGACCAATCGTAATGACTGAGCAGGTGGCAACCAAGACGACAAAAAAGAAGAAAATGGTACAGCTTTCCGGAATACCGGTGGGGACAACCGAAATTTGTACAGTAGGTACCCTGGGACACGATCTGCATTATCGAGGCTATGATATTAACGACCTGGCAGAACGATCCACCTTTGAAGAGGTCGCGTACTTATTAGTACACGGTGAACTGCCGGTCCGAAACGAATTAAACCGCTATAAACTGCGTTTGAAAAACCTGCGCGGTTTACCGGCGCCGGTAAAATCCGTACTGGAACAGATTCCAGCAGCAACTCATCCTATGGATGTTTTACGTACCGGCATCTCGATGCTTGGGTCAGTACTGCCCGAGCGGGAAGGCCAAACAGTTGAAGGTGCACGCCACATTGCAGACCTTCTTCTGGCAATCACACCTTCAATGCTGATTTATTGGTATCAGTATGCGCATCATGGCCGCCGCATCGAAGTAGAAACTGATGACGATTCGATTGCAGCCCATTTTTTGCATTTGCTGCATGGGCGCAAGCCGAGTAAAGAACATGCCCGTGCGCTGGACATCACCTCAATTCTTTATGCAGAGCACGAGTTCAACGCCTCTACATTTACCAGTCGAGTCATAACCGGCACCGGGACTGATTTTTATTCAGCCATCATCGGAGCGATTGGAGCGTTGAAGGGGCCCAAGCACGGTGGTGCCAATGAAGGTGCCATGGAAGTGATC
Organism: Chloroflexi bacterium 44-23; assembly: GCA_001899005.1. Taxonomy (GTDB): domain Bacteria; phylum Chloroflexota; class Anaerolineae; order Anaerolineales; family Anaerolineaceae; genus UBA6170. The sequence goes on along the minus strand of MKUW01000027.1, from coordinate 117,170 downwards.
GAACGCTATAAGTCTGCCGAGGAAGCCAGCAAAGATATCCATAAGATTCTGTTAAATAAAGGCATCATCCTAGGGTTTGGTCACCCGGTCTATACCATTTCTGATCCACGCGCCAAGATTCTGAAAGGCCTCTCTTGCTCATTATGCAAGGATTTTGGCGATGAGACTCTTTGTGATATAGCCGAAATCATCGAAGATGTGATGTGGGAAGAAAAACATCTATTCCCTAACCTGGATTGGTACAGTGCAGTCACCTATCACATGATCGGAGTGCCAACTTTCATGTTTACTCCGCTATTCGCGATGTCTCGTACCGCCGGTTGGGCAGCGCATATTATCGAACAGCGCCAAACCGGTAAGATCATCCGCCCGTCGGCTGAATATGATGGTCCGGAGCCACGTGATTTTCCATCACTTGATGTTCGCGGATAAGGCAAAAATGACTTCTGCAGATAACAACCAACGACCAACGCCGGATGAGGTTCTTGAAAAAATAGCTCAATACGTTCTCAATTATGAAGTTGAAAGTAGTCTGGCGTATCAAACCGCTTATTATGATTTATTGGATTCGCTTGGTGTAGGTTTAAGGGCTTTAGCTTTCCCGGCCTGCACCAAATTGCTTGGGCCAATTGTACCCGGCACGATCGTGCCAAACGGAGCACGTGTCCCAGGAACAAATTTTGTACTCGACCCGGTTCAAGCTGCATTTAATATCGGGACCATTATTCGTTGGTTGGATTATAACGATACGTTCCTGGCTGCTGAGTGGGGTCATCCTTCCGATAACCTGGGCGGCATCCTGGCGGTAGCAGATTGGATCTCACGTATTGAAGCCTGGCATGGACGCGAACCAATCCGCATGCGCAGGCTCTTGACCGCTATGATTAAGGCCCATGAAATTCAAGGGGTGCTCGCTTTGGAAAATAGCTTTAATCGTGTAGGGTTGGATCATGTCATCCTGGTGAAAGTTGCGACTACCGCTGTTGTGACAGCCCTGTTGGGTGGTACTCATGATCAGGTAATCAATGCATTATCGAATGCATTCATAGATGGCCAGGCCTTACGCACATACAGGCACGCTCCGAACACCGGATCGCGTAAATCTTGGGCAGCCGGTGATGCCACCAGTCGCGGGGTTCGCCTGGCATTGATGGCCTTGCAAGGTGAAATGGGTTACCCCTCGGCATTAACCGCTCCTGTTTGGGGCTTTTATGATGTTTTATTTAAAGGAAAACCTTTCCGTTTTCAGCGCGAATTCGGTTCTTATGTTATGGAAAACATACTTTTCAAGGTATCTTTCCCGGCTGAATTCCATGCCCAAACCGCGGTTGAGGCTGCTTTTATTCTGCATCCTCTGGTAAAAGAGCGCTTGGACCAAATTGAGCGGATTGTAATTACCTGCGACGAATCTGCTGTTCGTATTATTAGCAAACAAGGCCCCCTTTACAATCCCGCTGATCGTGACCATTGTCTGCAGTACATGACAGCGATTGGGTTAATCTATGGTAACCTAACGGCCGCACATTACGAGGATGAGATAGCCAGCAACCCCCAGATTGATGAACTGCGTGAGAAAATGGAGGTTGTGGAAGATCCACAATTCACTCGCGATTATCTCGATCCCGAAAAACGCTCGATTCCGACAGCTTTGCAGATCTTCTTTAAGGATGGTTCATCCACCGAAAAAATACTGGTTGAATACCCCATTGGGCATCCTCGCCGCCGTGAAGAAGGAATTCCATTGCTGATGGATAAATTCCGTACAGGTGTTGAACAACACTTCCCAACCACACAGGTTGAGACGATCGTGGCATTATGCGAGGATCGAGAGCGGTTAGAGCAGATGCCCGTCCACCAATTTATGGATGAATGGGAGATGGGGGATGGTTCTTAAAGTTTTGAAATTCGATTCCGTTTTATTGAAAAGATAACTCGATTCAAGAGGGTAGAAAATTAAGAGCTTGATCGAGAGTATCTCTCGTTTCGAACTGATACCAAAAGTGGAGAAGGTGGGTCATTGAGCTGCCAAATGGCGGCTCCTTTCAGCCTAAGTCGGCTGATGGGCAAAGCATCCGCGGTGAGTTTGTTTTTACAGGATGGAATGGTTTCCCGGATGCTTTGCCCTCACGAGCGATTTCAACCGAAAGAATCATCATATCCCTGGGAAGGAAAGCATCTTGCAATTTTATTTCTCAAGTCAGTTCGCAACACGCCACTTCTTTAAATTTTGAGAAGTAGTGCAGCGAAGCGATCTTTCCCGCATAGGCCAGGGTTGTGAAGAGGGCGTGTAACACCTTCGAAACAATGACATTTTTCGATCAGTTGCATCGGTTTTAATTAATGGATCAAATACTAATCAGCGAATTTTCTCTCCTCCCTTTCAATTCTGTCATTAATATTCTGACAATCTAACTCTCAATAAGGTTTATAATCAATTTTACGTATCATTTCAAAAATTAGGGGCAGAGTGTTTTTAGGCGGGCGATCGCCCGCCTAAAAACACTCCCTAACCCCGTTTTATTGAAAAGATACAATTTTACTTATAAACAATAGTTGAAATCTTCGCATTCGAGTTGGTTTCATCGACGCAGCGTGAAGAGTTTTTTGATTAATGTGAATAATTAATGCAAAGTAAATCGCAAGTTAGCAAAGATTTCAAGCGACTTCCCCTGTGGAGCAGGATTCCTGTCAAGGTACCGCTGGCAATTTTGACTGGTGCAATCCTGTTAGTGGCAGTTGGAAGTTTTTTGCTTTTCAAAAATGAAGAAAAGAAAATTGTACAGGAAAACTATAGCAATCTGCATTACATAGCTCAATTTAAAGTGCAACAAATTACCCAATGGCGCAATGAGAGAATTTCGGACACCATCTTTTTTTCATCCTCGCCGCTCTTTCAGGAGAGTTTGGAAACCTGGTCGAAAAATCAAAATAACAATCCATTACCACAAGCTCTTATCGATCGCATGCGGCTTGTGCGTTCCATTTATGGATATGAAGCTGCTCTGATTGTCGCTGAAAACGGGACTTTGATCTACCCAGATTCTTCACAAGCGCCGGCTCTCTCCCCAGAAACACTGCGCTTGCTCAGAGAAAGTAAGTCAAGCGGCAGCGCGCAGATGGGTGATTTCTTTTTCAGTCAATCTGCTCAGAAAATAGTGATCGAGTTTGCTGCACCGATTGAATCCTTAGCGGGTACTGCTTTGGGCTACCTTGTATTGCAGGTGGATCCACAGACTTTTCTCTATCCGATGATCCAAGCCTGGCCGACTAACAGTGAAAGTGCAGAAACTCTTCTGATACGCCGTGATGGTGATTCTGTACTGTATTTAAATGCCCTACGCCACAGCGATGCCAATCCGCTGACATTGTCACTTCCGATAACGGAGGTAAACGTACCCGCAATTCAGGTGGTTACTGGTCAGAGCGGCCCGCTTCGCGGGCATGATTATCGCGCAGTTGAAGTCTATGCCCAGGCTTTGCCAGTCCCGAATACTTCCTGGTATATGATTTCGAAAGTTGATGTCAGGGAAGTGCGGCGCGAAAGTATTCGAATGTTGATCGGTCTATTGGCCATTGATGGCTTTGCCGCCTTGATTGCTATTTTGGTAGCCGCTTATTTCGTTTCCTTCCGCCAGAAAAGTTTGCTACAAAAACTGCTTTACGTTGAACGTGAAGCACAAATGGACCGTAATTTATTATCTGAGACTCTCAGCGCCAGTCTTGACGAGATTTACCTCTTTGATGCAACCAACTATCGCTTCCGCTTTGTAAACGAAGGTGCCATTAAAAACCTTGGATATACCCGTGACCAACTGCTCTATATGACCCCGCTGGATATCAAACCTTTGCTAGGTGAACGGGATTTTGCACGTTTATTGCTACCATTGGAAGATGGGAAACAAAGCATTGCAATCTTTGAGACAGTCCATCAACGTTCCGATCACAGCCAATATCCGGTGGAAGTGCATATACAGTTATTCAATTATGGCGGAGACCGTGTTTACCTGGCGGTCATTCAAGATATTACCGAACGAACATTGGCGGCTGAACGAATTAAAGAGAGCTATGAAAAATACCGCCTGCTTTTTCAATCTTTTCCGCTAGGATTGATGGTAACCGGTTCAGAACAGATACTGATTGAAGTAAACCCGGAGGTAGAGCGGATCCTGGCAATACCGGCAGCCAGTATACTAGGACATACCTATCCTGATAATAACTGGAAATTCATCCGTCCAAATGGTGAACCAATGCCTGTGGAAGAAATGGCCAGTTCACAGGCAATTGCGGAAAGTCGATGGGTCCAAAACGTTGAGATGGGTTTCGTCAGAAACGGCGGTGATACTGTGTGGTTGCGGGTTTCAGCGGTCCCATTGCATATAAAAGAGGATGGTTTACTGATAATCCTGGAAGATATTACCAGTCAGGTCCAGATTAAAAAAGAATTACTTCATAGTCAGGAACGTTATCGTTATCTGGTGGAGTATTCTCCAGATGCACTTTTTGTTAACCGTGATAGCCGGATAGAATTTATTAACCCTGCCGGAGTTGAACTTTTTGGTGCAAAATCCGCCGAAGAGATTTTGGGCATGAACCCATATAAAATTTTTCACCCGGATTACCATGATCACATGCATGAACGAATAAAACAAATGGTTGAGGATAAACTGCCTGTTCCCCTGATTCACGAGCAAATTATTCGTCTGGATGGAGCAATACGTGACGTCGAAGTGGCTGCAACGCCATTTACCGACGAAAAAGGGATGGCCATTCAAGTAATTCTTCGTGATGTGACTGAACGAAAACTGGCCGAAGAGCGATTGCAGGCCCAGTTATTGGAATTGCGCCGTTGGCAGGAAGCGACTCTTGGTCGGGAAATGCGAATCCTGGAGCTTAAAAGGGAAGTCAACAACTGTTTGCGCGAGTCCGGTTTTTCGGAACGTTATCTGCAAGACGATCTTGAATCGGCTAATACTCCTGCACAGAAAAGTGCTCGCGATGAATAGTACACCGTTATTAGGCCTGATCAATAATATTGCGCTGTTATTAGCGATTGGCCTTTTGTTTGATATGACGCTTTATTACCGGCGGACACGCAACGACGGTCTCTACCAATTTCCGTTAGGAATAATCATTGGTGGAATCGGAGTAGTATTGATGATGTCGCCCTGGGTTTTTGCAGAAGGGATTATCTTTGATACCCGCTCTGTTCTATTGACAATTTCCGGTTTGTTTTTTGGTCTGATACCGACATTGATTGCAATTGCAATAACAGCTGCCTATCGTGCGTATCAAGGAGGAATCGCGATGTGGACCGGAATTTCGGTCATCATCGCCTCGGGTGGTTTGGGTTTGTTGATGCGAAATCGATGGCAGCGAAATTTGATCAACATAAAAGGTATCCAAATTTATATCCTGGGTTTGGTGGTGCACCTGGTCATGCTGGCTTTAATGTTTTTAATGCCCTGGCAAATTGCGATTGAAGTGGTTCGAAGTATAACCCCCCCCGTGCTGATTTTTTATCCTTTGGCTACCACCTTGCTGGGCATGTTAATGCTTCAACGCTTGAAACGGGTGAAAGCCACGCAAGAGCTGCAAAAAAACGAAACCCGCTTACAAAGTGTAGTTGAAATATTGCAGCACCCGGCTGGGACTGGTAAAAAATTATTAGATTTGGCGCTCGAAAAAGCGATTTCATTGAGCGAGAGCAAAATAGGCTTTATTTTTTTGTATGACCCCAAAACAGACCTGCTGACTCTGCATTCCTGGTCTAAAAATGTAATGGAAGTCTGCGCCGTCCCGAATCAACTCATCCGTATCAGCCTGGCGGAGAGCGGTTTGTGGGGTGAGGCGATCCGCCGTAACGAGGTTTTCATAATCAACGATTATGAAAGCACACAGCGCAACAAAAAAGGTACTCCGGCGGGTCATATCCCCATTCAACGCTTTTTATCAGTACCGATTGTGATGGCTGATGAAATTGTTGGCATGTTGGGTGTTGCCAATAAGGAAAGCGCCTACGAACTCTTTGAAGCCAAACAACTCAACGTATTGGTTAACACGGCCTGGGTGGCCAGCGAGCGCGAACGTGTGGAAGAACAACTTTATCAGAGTAAACTGCGTTATGAGACAATTGTTACCAATTTGCCGAAAAGCCTGGTGGTTATTCTTGATGAAAATTTAATCTGGAGTTTATTGGCGGCAGTGAACAACATAAAATAACCGATCAGTTTCAAGTAATTCCCGGCAAGCCACTGGAAGATGCCATTGATCGTGAAATAGCACAAACCTGGATCACTGCGCTTAGACCGGCTTTGGCAGGTGAGACTATCCAATCGGAAGGTCAGTTTTTGGGAGGTTATTACAACATATTGGCCGCACCTCTCAGAAACAACAATGGCGATGTAAAAAATGTTCTGGTGCTTGCAATGGATATCAGTGAGCGACGGGAAAATGAAGAAGAACTGCAGCGCTTGTTTACCACTGCGGAACAATCCCGGACTGCCTTGCTGAGTGTAATTGAAGATCAGAAAAGAGCAGAAGAAGAAATTAATCAGTTGAACCTGCAGTTAGAGCGGCGAGTACAGGAACGCACCACCCAATTGGAACAAGCCAATGCAGAGTTGGAAGCTTTTTCTTATTCTGTCTCACATGACTTGCGAGCACCTTTGCGGGCTATGGATGGGTTCAGCTCAATAATTCTCTCTGAATACAAAGATCAACTCGATCAACGTGGGCAACATTTCCTTTCCCGCATCCAAGAAGCTTCTACCCGTATGGGTCTTTTAATCAATGATCTGCTTAATCTCGCGAGGGTCAGTCGCACTGATTTGCACAAGGAAAGGTTCGACTTAAGCCTGCTTGCGAATGAAGTCGCCGGTGAAGTTGAAAAAGAATTTGCGGAAACCGTGGTCAATTTTGAGATTGAAGCGGATATTATCGTCGTGGCTGACCGCAATTTAATGCGTATTTTGCTTGAAAATTTACTTGCTAATGCAGTCAAATTCTCCAGCCAGAATGAAATTGCCCAGGTCTCCCTGCACAGGGTTACACGCGGGGATGAAAAACTGCTGGTTATTCGCGATAATGGAGTAGGCTTTAACATGGAGTATGCGGGTAAACTGTTTATCCCATTTCAACGACTGCATGCGGTTAATGAATTTCCTGGTACTGGTATAGGATTGGCAACCGTTCACCGTATCGTACATCGCCATGAAGGAAAAATCTGGGCGGAAGCGCAAGAAGGCCAAGGTGCGGCTTTTTATTTCAATTTGGGAGGCAGCGCTTGATACGAAAAACAATTTTGCTGGTGGAAGATAACCCGGATGATGAAGAGTTGACTATGATGGCACTTCGCCGGGGTAAAATTTTGGACGAGGTGATTGTTGCCAGGGATGGCGTTGAGGCATTGGATTATTTATTTTGTACAGGACAGCACGCCCAGCGCTCTCCGAACTCTCCGCCGCAAGTAATATTGTTAGATATGAAATTACCAAAATTGAATGGGTTGGACGTACTCCGCAAAATCCGTGCTAATGAAAGGTTAAAATATATTCCAGTTGTGGTGTTGACATCTTCCAGCCAGGAAGAAGACATTGTAGCCAGTTACCGGATGGGTGCCAACAGTTATATCAGAAAACCGATTGAGTTTCATCGTTTTGTTAAAACGGTTTCTCAGATGGGTCTGTATTGGTTATCAATCAATGAAATTCCATTGCAAACATGATCAGTTTCTAAAACCTTAAGAATGGTATTTATGGACATGGAATTACGGGTATTAATAGTTGAAGATTCAGAGATGGATGCGGAATTAATGGTCATGCGTCTCGAAATTGAAGGTTATAATCCTGCCTGGCAAAGAGTGGATACCAGGCAAACTTTCCTGGAAGCTTTAAACGAAGATCTGGATATTATCCTTTCAGATTGGACATTGCCGCAATTCAGCGGTCTGGCAGCCCTACGTTTGCTGAAAGAAAAAGATCTGGATATTCCTTTTATTATCATCTCAGGCAGTATTGGTGAAGAAGCTGCTTTGGATGCACTCCGCCTGGGTGCCTATGATTATATCCTCAAAGATCGCCCGGATCGGCTGGGCCAGGCTGTTCACAATGCACTGGAGCAGAAGCAATTACGTGATTAACATCGTCAGGCGCAAGAGTCACTGGCTAAATCGGAAGCCGAACTGCGCGCTTTGTTCGCTTCCATGGAAGATATTGTTCTGGCGCTGGATAAAGAAGGTGTGTATCGAAAAATTGCCCCCACTAACACCGGTATGTTGGTACAACCCAGGAATGAACTTATAGACGCAAAATTGCATGACTTCTTTCCCGAAGAACAGGAACAGCACTTTTTGCGTGTTATTGCAGAAGTGCTGGATAGTGGGAATTCGCAGCGCATAGAATATGAACTTGAAATTGAGGGGATTACCAGATGGTTTGAAACCACTGTATCACTAATGACGAATGAGCTGGTTATTTGGGTTGCGCGAGATGTTACCGAACGAAAAAAGTCTGAAATTGCTCTTTTAGAAAGTGAGCAGCGCTATACTGCCTTGTTTAAGGATAATCAATCAGTGATCTTAATCACTGATCCGGAAACTGGCATAATCCAGGACGCAAATGCTGCAGCAGCAGAGTTTTATGGCTGGTCAATCGATCAATTGAAGGGCATGAATTTATCTGCAATCAATTTAATCCCTTCAGATCAACTACAACAGGCGCTACGCGATAGGGCTACAGAGAAAAAAGTAGTTTTTCATTCCACCCACCTTTTGAAAGATGAGAGCATACGAGAAGTCGAAATATTCGGTGGTCCTATCCAACTGGATGAAAAAAAGCTGATTTATTCAATTGTGCACGATATTACCGAAAGACTGCAGGGCGAGAAATCCCGACAGGAACATGCCAAACAGCAAGAAAGGATTATTGCGCTGGGTAGTGAACTTTCTGCCACGATAGATGAAGCCGTAATTTACCCTACTGTAGAGCGCTACTTGCAACCTATGATCGGTTACCAGACCTTTGCTATCAGCACGTTAAAAGAAGGTATATTAAGGGCAGCTTATGTCCGTGATGAAGGCGAGACTCGCGCCGTTGATGATATGCAAGATCTTCAGTATGGTCCTGAGGTAGCCCGTTGTGGTATGGTAAAAGCCATCACAACTGGTTTGCCGGTAATTGTTTCCCATGCTAACCTCGCTTATCAAGATTGCAACGGGAGGATTAGCCGCCACCCGCAAGATGTGCGTAGTGCGATGTTCATCCCGATGGTCGCTGAAGGTCGTGTCATTGGCTGCCTTGAATTCTTTAGTAAAACGGAGGCGTTTTATACTGAGGAAGAAACTAAATGGCTGTATATTATTGCTAATCTGGTCGGACTTAATATTCTCAATGCCTGGTCCTTCGAAAATTCACAAAAACGGTTGGCAGAGCTGGGGGCATTGCATACCATTGATATGGCGGTCACCTCCTCTTATGATCAGACCAACACTTTTGAAGTTCTTTTGCAGCAAACAACCGAAAGTTTAGGGGTGGATGCGGCTGCTATTCTTTTGATCAATGAGGATCATCTCACTCTTGAATATTCATATCGCTATGGCTTTTTATCTTCAGACGGATTAGAAAATAAATTTCAGATCGATGAATGTCTGGCAGGTGAAGTGGTTCGTAAGGCTGAAATTGCGCAGTATTTGGACTTAGCAGGAATCGACCCACAAAAATTAAGCAGACTTGGCTGCGATGAAGAAAACTTTATTGCCTATATTGGCGCTCCCCTGGTATTGGATGGTCACGTGATAGGGGTTTTGGAAATTCTCAACCGCACAGTATTACGCCCGGATAAGGCCTGGCTGCGTTTCCTGGAACTAATAACAGGTCAGGCTGCGATCGCAGTATCACACTCCAATTTAATTCATGAGATTCAAAGTGCTAACAAAGAGCTCCTGCAAGCTTATGATGCCACCATCGAAGGTTGGTCCCAGGCGATGGATCTGCGAGATAAAGAGACGGAAGGGCATACGCAACGAGTCTCAAACCTGGGCATGCAGCTAGCTGAGCGGGTAGGCCTACGAAACGATGAAATTGTTCAATTCAAGCGAGGCGCTTTACTGCACGATATGGGAAAGCTGGGTGTCCCTGATCAGATATTACTTAAAACAGGGGCTCTAAGTGCTCAGGAATGGGTCATTATGAAGCAGCACCCGGTCTTTGCTTACCAAATGCTCAGCTCAATTGAGTATTTAAAACCAGCCCTGGATATTCCCTATTGCCACCACGAGAAATGGGATGGCAGCGGCTATCCGCGTGGATTACAGGGCGAGCAGATTCCAATCGCTGCGCGCATATTCTCCTTGGCAGATGTGTACGATGCACTTACGTCCGATCGCCCTTATCGTCCAGCCTGGACGCATGAGGCCGCCTTGGATTACATTCGCCAGGAAAGTGGTAAACACTTCGATCCTAACATTGTCCCCATTTTTATAGAGTTGATAAAAGAGCGTGACGCTGTTTTAGGAGCTGGTGGGTAAAAAATGAGGGGGAATGGGGGAGTAGTCCACTGGATACACAACAGATATCAACAGACTTAATTTTACCTTCGGATTTTAGGCAAATATAATTGGCAGAGGTAGAGCCACTGGTTATTTAGGTGGGCCACTGGAAAAATAAATTCAAATAGCGGTATATTCGTTCAAATCATTTTTGGTAATCGCTAATACAGACCACTTCGTGTTCAAGAAGTATATTCGCCAGGGGTAAGGGAACAGCCGCTGTGCGTGCCTACGGCAGCTGTGCCCCTACAACGACTGGTTGATTTGGGGGCCACTGGAAAGAAAAAATTCAATAAACGGTTTTGTAATCAAAGACTCTCTTGACAAATCCCCAAAACATCTGTAAAATAGTTTTATCGTAAAAAAAAATTTTATCGGTAAAGATTAATTTTATTGTCGTAAGATTATGACAATATGCGTTCGGGTCAAGGTTGGTGTAAAATGAAGACAGTTTCCAGCAGTGAATGGGGTCGGACTTGCAAAAGAATGGACAAAAATCAACCCGTCCGCCAAAATATTGGCCAGCTGGATTGTGGTCATAACGAGCAATATTGTTATGATGATTCATTTACCCAGGAGTGGGGATATTACAATAATTGCCTTCTGGCTGAAGATTCCGATCTAATACAAGAAAATAAGTATGTTGTCATCGAAATTGGTATCTAAAAAAAATACAGGAGTAAAAATGCAAGAAAAAATGGAATTATTAAAGTCACGCATCGCGGATATCGCTCATCTTTCCCATGCGGGTGCCGTTCTGGGTTGGGACCAGAACACATATATGCCTCCCGCCGGAGCAACTGGACGCGGCAATCAGTTGGCTGTCATCAGCCGTGTCGCACATGAATGGGCAACAGCTGCGGAGATGGGGAAATTATTGACGGATCTCGAATCGTATGCCGCCCAACTTGACCCGGATTCGGACGATGCCTGTCTGATCAAGGTTTCCCGTCGTGATTACGACATTGAAACGCGGGTGCCTTCTCAGTTTGTAGAAGAACAATCCAGAACCACTTCCCTGGCATTTTCTGCCTGGGTGGAAGCCCGCCAAAAATCGGACTTTTCCATCTTTTTGCCGCATTTGGAGAAGGTGGTGGAACTCAACCAGCGTTTTGCCGCTTTTTTCCCCGAATTTGAGCATCCTTATGATGCTTTACTGGATCAATTTGAGCCGGGCATGAAAACTGAAGAGGTAAAAGCTATATTCGCTGCGCTACGGCCTCAACAAGTCGAGTTGATCAAAGCCATCGCAGATCAACCCGAGGTGGATGATTCCTTTTTGCACCAATCATTTGATGAACAAAAACAATGGGATTTTGGCGTAGAGGTGATCCGTAAATTTGGTTATGATTTCCAGCGGGGGCGCCAGGATAAGGCTCCGCACCCATTCACGACTTCGTTTGGTCTGGATGATGTGCGTATCACCACTCGCATTGACCCGCAATTCCTCAACCCGATGCTGTTCGGCAGTATGCACGAGACCGGACATGCTCTTTATAACCTGGGTTTCTCACGTTCACTGGAGAATAGCGGGCTCGATTCCGGAGCATCGCTGGCCGTGCATGAATCGCAATCACGCTTGTGGGAGAATCTGGTTGGGCGCTCCATGCCGTTCTGGCAGCACTTCTACCCGCGTCTGCAGGAGGTCTTCCCGCAGCTTACCGATGTCTCGCTCGAGCGCTTTTACAAAGGAATCAATAAAGTACAACCTTCTTTGATTCGGGTTGAAGCGGATGAGGCTACCTACAACTTGCACATCATGCTGCGTCTGGAATTAGAAATAGCTATGCTGGAAGGCTCGCTAGCATTAAAAGATCTGCCTCAAATTTGGAATCAAAAAATGAAAGATTATCTGGGTGTTGAGCCGCATAACGATGCAGACGGTATCTTACAGGACGTGCACTGGTCGTATGGGAATCTGGGATACTTCTCCACCTATGCGTTGGGGAACCTTGTTTCAGCTCAATTGTGGGAGAAGATTCAGCAGGATGTCACTGACCTGGATGATCAGATCCGACAGGGAAGATTTGAGAACTTGTTAGGCTGGCTGCGGGAGAATGTCCACCGTCATGGACGTAAATTTGAACCGCAGGTATTGATCGAACGCGTGACTGGTTCCCGCATCGACCCAGCGCCCTACATGCGCTATTTGAATAAAAAGTATGGTCAGATTTATGGAATTAGTGAATAGTTGAGGCTGAGCGATGCGACGAAAAAAGTGAGTGTGAAGCTGACCTGCTCGCGCGCTGATAGTTGACAGTTAACAGCAAAACACTGAAAATCAAGTACAAAAAGATGAGGGTAGCTTGGTGCTCGGCGCCACGGCTACCCTTTTTGTGTTAATCTAAACCATAAAGGCCGCAAAGAACGCGAAGAAAGCAATTTAATAAAAACTCTGTGCCTCGATAAGCGCGCCTATCGCAGACAGGAACAGGCTTGCATTGGATTGAACCAATTTACAGCGGGAGCCCGACTTCCTTACTCAAGTATGAAGGAAGCTGCCGACGAAATGCAAAGCGAGTGAACAACTAGTTAAGGCTATTTTTTTGGCTTTGGAACATTGAGCTTTGAGTACTTTCACCTTTCTGTCTTGCGATCAGCTATCTCAAACTTACCGTATAAAATTAGGAATCTGAACCTCAGAAGATCAATTACTTGGAGACACCGCACAACGAAAACCGAAATTACTGTCCCGAATGTCCAGACTGCCGCGGCCGCGTTCCGCCGTGCGCAGATATTCCGTGACTCCGTACCAGCCGCCACCTCGGATAACTCCAAGTTCACCTGTGGCAGGTCCTGTTGGATTATTTAAAGGAGAAATACTGTAATAACTACTACTGTACCAATCGTTCACATACTCCCATACATTCCCGGCCATATCCATGACACCATATGGTGATGCACCTGTCGGGTAACTGCCCACTTGGCTAGTGTCACCTACACAACCTCCGCCGACAATACCGCCAATAGTTCCATTAACCAAAGAACAAGTTGGGGGTTGATCACCCCACGGATAAGCACGAACCGTAGTCCCCCGAGCGGCTTTTTCCCATTCAGCTTCAGTAGGCAGCCTTTTCCCTGCCCATGAACAATAATTATCGGCATCATACCAGGAAACATATATGACCGGAAATTTAGAATAAGTGGGGTTATTGTAATAAGAAAGGCGGGTATAAGAAGAACTATCTGATGGAGCAGTGCAGGCAGCAGCTGTTACACATTTGGCATACTCACCATTCGTGACTTCATACTTATCGATTCTGTATGCATCCAGATAGACCGTGTGCAGGGGTAGTTCTTCCGCATTACAGGAATAACCTCCATTATGAAGTGGATCACAGCCCATTTGGAAATTACCAGCAGGGATATTGACCATTTCACCGGGGATGATAGACGAAGCGTTGTTGGTTACCAGGGGTAGAAAAATCTCATAGATATAATATGGAGTTACTTCCTGGCCTATTTGATCTGCTTGTGCCAATCTGTCGATCGGCACAACAGAGAATAGTAAAACTATCAATATAAACAAACTAAATTGTGTTCTGGGAGTCGGTTTCAAATTACCTCTTTATTTTGCTAAACATCTAAAAATTGGATTTATAAAGTCATATACTCTATATTAGAGATTTTTAATTAAAAGAGCAATAACAATTTACAAATGTAATTAATTGACAGAAGCTTAAAATTACTTTAATAGCATCTTATCAGCCAATTCCCTTATAGGTCTGACAGAAGACCAATTTGTTGAAACAAATTCGAGCCAAATTTTTCATCCGATTGCATTCAGGTTGAATGGTAGTTGCCCGGTTATAACCTGGGGGTGACGGGTGGATTGTCTTGAAGAAGGCAAGTTTGGTGGCTAGGGTTAAGCCATCTGCTTCAACTAATTTAGAAATTATTAGCCAACCAACATCCAATTCCTAATCCCAATCTTCTTGCTTTTTTAAGCAATCTATAGGGAAATAAGCCGATATTAATTACTCGAAATATAAATGGTGCATGGGCCGAATCACTCGGTTGATGCACCATCACTTTGTAAAAAAAGGAAGGTGTTTGGAAAATGAAGATTTACCGATTTCATGCTGTGATTTTACTGACCGCGTTGGCAGCAACGCTGTTAGCTGGCTGTTCGGCTAAGGCTGGAACGCAGGGAATCGATAAACCAGCAAAACCATTGGTAGTTCTGGAATGGACCGGTTATGAAATAATCGAATTTCCACAATTTTTTAAACCTTTTACTGACAAATATGGAAATAACCTAAAAGATTATGTCTCTGTCAGCGTTTTTGGCGATGATGCTGAGGCTTTTTCCAAAATTCAAACAGGCCTCAATGCCGATATTGTTCACCCCTGCAGTTCCTGATGTTTTGCCTGCCTCGGAATGTCATGATCACTGACCAGATATAGATCCAATATCTCTGTAAGTGGAAACTTTTTCAACCTGCGTTAGTTCAGTGAAGATTCCATGCGTACTCATGGCCGAACAAACACAGATAGTCCTGTTTTTATTCAATCTTCACTCACACGCCCGAAGCCTAGATGCCTTCTAACCCATTTTTCCCCTTTATGCTGATTTGGCTTTATTTGGAAAATAATGTAAACTGGAAATAGTGGGGATACTCAGCCCAATCCCCAATATTGGGAGTCAGAAATGCTAAAGAGCATCAAAATCAATATCATACTATTTCTTGTGCTTGGCTTTTTAATCACTTCTGCTTTCGTGGTACCCTGGCCGCAGAATAATGGCGAAAACTCTCCAAAATATGTTGAGAATCCAACATTGGTGAAAGATATCAAGCCAGGCAACCAGGGTTCAAACCCGTATGGATTTATGCAATATGAAGACAATGCTTATTTTTCAGCCTTGATGAATGATGGCAGGCCTGGTCTGTGGAAGACCAATGGCAACTCATTGGAAACGGAATTGGTGAGTGAGGGTCTTGGAATATCCAATTCTCATGTCGAATTTAATGGGGATATCTACTTCTTGGCGAGAAACGAAGGAAATTTACTAGATTTGTGGAAAACAAATGGAACCTCCTCAGGCACAATTCAAATCACAAGTAATCCACATTTAAATCCCAGGAACTTATATGTTTTTAAAGGGTATATCTATTTTGAATATGGATCTTCCCATTATCTTGCACGTACTGATGAAAACCATCCAAATGTAGAACTACTTACTCAATACGCGGGCTGGGAATATTTTCTTCTTGCAAACAGTGCGTATTACATCGCACTTTCCCCAAGCTCAAGCAATTATTATATTCTACAGCTGCCGGGGTCAACCGGAATGAGTCTGGATACCTATCCTGTGGATACTAAAGATTTGATCGCTTACAAAGATCACCTCTATTTTGTTAGGAATGATGGGGTCCACGGAAGTGAACTTTGGCGATCGGATGGAATTAGTGAGGTCGAACTTTTCCTGGATATAAATACAATCGGCGACGGCAACCCTGGCTTTTTCTACTTAGCCGGTGACTATTTCTATTTTATGGCGAGTGATGGTGTCCATGGAATAGAACTCTGGCGCACAGATGGGACGGCTGCCGGAACCGTACGATTGACGGATTATCGTGTCTCCATGGATACAATTAATAATATGGTTTATTTTGGTGAAATAACCAACCGTCCCAATGGGTTGCCAGCCGGATTAATCTTCATGCCTTCCTTTGAGGATCTTGTGCAAAATACACTCTGGTTCTCAGATGGTACCCCTGAAGGTACCTTCCAGTTGGCGGATTATTGGTTTACTAAAAGTATTGAAAAAATTATCTATGATGGCTATTTGTATTTCAATAATTATGATAGCGAGCATGGGTGGGAAATGTGGCGTTCAGATGGGACACCGGAAGGAACAGGACTGTGGTTGGATATGATACCTGGAAAGACGAGTAGTGCACCGAAAGAGTTTGCGCCCTGCGGAGAACGTCTATGTTATTCGGTAGATGATGGTATACACGGCCGCGAATTATGGAGCAGTGATGCAAATGTTGAAAACGCCAACCTGGTTGCCGACATTAATACGTTGGCTGTAGGGTCTGAACCTTGGAATTACACTGAATACAACCAGCAATTATATTTTCTAGCTAACGATGAATTCGGTAAAAGACAATTGTGGCGAACAAATGGAAGCGCAGAAAATACAATTCCATTGATGAACAACACTGAAATTGGTACAGAAGTAGATAATAAAAATTACTATGCGATCATAAATAATAAATTGGTGTATGTTTCCGCCGCAGAAAATTCTTTTTCTCCCAGATTCTGGGTGATGGATTTATCAACGATGCAAAGCTCAGTTTTACCCGACTTGGGATTAAGTTTGGAAAAATTGAATCCCTTTGGTTATCAGCTAACTGATCATTTTCTCTATTTATTTACGTACTCCCCGATCACGAATGACCGCTATATTTGGGTTACCGATGGGTCCCCCATGGGAACTAAATTGATCTTTCAAACCGATGTAACGAATCGGGATCAATTCAGTAGTGTGGATTATGCCTCTCTTGGAGACCAACTGATTCTCAGTGGAACAAGGTGGGATGATAATTTTACTCAATTATTTCTCATCAATTCGGATCAATCCGGTATTGACTTAATTGCGTCAAGTAACGGGGTACCAAGTTTCATTGGATCCTACGCACAGAAATTTTATTATTATTGGTCGGGAATTCTATATTCTGTTGACAGGGATAATTCCGTTGAGGAATTACTTGATCTTGAGATGTCTATTGACGTTAAGTTAACAGAGATTCTAGGAGAAAAAATTCTCTTAGTTACCAAAGGAAATACCTCTGATTCAACTAAAATAATTGTCACAGATGTTTATGGAAGTGAACCTCAACAGGTTTATTATTATCCCTACGGTATTTTTCCATCTCTGGAAAAACTTAAAATTAATAACAAGGCTGTATTTGTGGGGTCATTTTTTGACGGTTACTACAAGAACCATCGCGCAATCATTATCACAGATGGAACCCCAGAGGGTTCTTACGTGTTATTGTCGAAAAATTATATGTACTTCGGAGTAAAGGCAGATAAAAACAATTTGTACTTATTAGCCATCGATGATGAAAGCAGAAAACTTAGCCTCTTGAAATCTGATGGAACGCTGGAAAATACAATTACCTTGATCGAATTTGACCAGGAATTCTGTGGAGATACAATAGCGGAATTTCAAGAGAGAGTGGCACTTTATAATGGAGTGTACTACTTGTCATTAACTGATAACAATTCTTCAGAAAATAGTCATGGCTGTGAATTATGGGCTTATGATTTATATTCTCATGATTTGTATATGCCATTAATTAATCAAAAATGATGATTATATTCCACAGTTTCCGCACATAAAAAAAATAAGCGCGGAGGGTAATTGACGATGGGCACACAAATATCTGATAAGGCGCATGATTTGAGAAGACTATGCTGTAATTTTATTTTTAAAGCCATATCATTTTAGAATCGCTGAATGGACAGTATTCGACCAAAGAAAACCATATTTTTTTACCAGGTTTATTGAAATATCCAGAATATGATCCCTCAACCCCAGCCCTAATAGAGCACTCCTCGCAATTGAAATGCCCTCATGAAGATGTACCTGCGGGACAAGCGGGGCTGGGGTTGAGGGATCACAAGAATATTTTCCTAATTTCTCAAGGCAGGATTAATGGTCTGCTTATTTTTCAATGTCAAAAGTGAAATATAACCGATTTTATTCCGATATTACTGGATATTCTTATTAGGTAGACATCTGATTCGTGGGTCGCTTTTTTCCGATCTTCTATGTAGAATTTGTTGGAACAGTAGAGGCAAGCCCTCGCCTTCAATTTCGTTCCCCTACCCCACCATTCATGGTCAACAAACTACCATAAAGCGAATCAACCAACATCCAATTCCTAATCCCAATCTTCTTGCTTTTTTAAGCAATCTATAGGAAAATAAGCCGATATTAATAACTCGAAAAATAAATGGTGCATGGGCCGAATCACGCGGTTGATGCACCATCACTTTGTAAAAAAGGAAGGTGTTTGGAGAATGAAGATTTACCGATTTCATGCTGTGATTTTACTGACTGCGCTGCTGGCTACGTTGTTGGCTGGCTGTTCGGCTGGAGCTGGACCGCAGGGAATCGATAAACCGGAAAAACCCTTGGTTATTTTGGAATGGACCGGGTATGAGATCAATGAGTACCCGCAATTTTTTGTACCTTTTACTGACAAATACGGAAATAACCTCAAGGATTATGTCTCGGTCAGCGTATTTGGCGATGATGCGGAAGCTTTTTCCAAAATTCAAACAGGCTTCAATGCCGATATTGTTCACCCGTGCAGTTCCTGGTGGGGTTTGTATGTGGAGGCCGGCCTTCTTCAGCCAATCGACACCAGCCGCCTTTCCAATTGGGACGATATCCCCGATGTTTTCAGGAATCAGGGTGAATATAATGGCAAGCAATATTTTGTACCCTGGGATTGGTACTACGAAGCTCTGCTGGTCCGCCAGGATCTGGTAAAGGAACTGCCTTCCTCATGGGCGGATCTGTGGGATCCACAATATGCCGGCCACGTTTCTATCTGGGATAATGGTGAAGTAAGTTACGCTGCAACCGCCCTGGCTCTTGGAATTAGCCTGAAGAACCCAACGCCAGCCGATGACAAATTGATTAAACAAAAACTGATTGAATTGAAACCCAACCTGCTGACTTATTGGTTGGATTACACCCAGGCGATTGAACTCTCTGCCTCAGGGGATGCCTGGATTATCGCCAATGCCTGGCAGGATACCTTTGCCTCGCTGTTGGATGAGGGCTATGATGTTGCTTATGTTGAACCCAAGGAAGGCTACCTGGCCGGTGTTTGCGGATACGCAATTACGACCAACAACACCCAGCTTGACCTCACCTACGAATTCTTGAATGCTGCAATTGATGTCCAATCAATGGCGAACTTTACCAATGAATACTGGTATGGGGCTGCCAATACGAAATCGATTGATCTGGTCGATGCCGATATTGTGAAAACACTCGGTTTCACCGATCTCGATTACGCACTGGCGCATACTACCTGGTACCCGCCATTGACTGCTGAACGTCGTGATCAGCTCTCAGATTTGTGGAATGAAGTCAAAGCTGCACCATGACGACGTTAAATCGAAAACAAGACTCTGCCGGCAAAACAAACAGGCCGGGAACTGAGACGAAGTTAGCGGGCATCCCGCGCACAGGGCAACTGGTTATGCTGGTTGCCCCTGCTGCATTATGGCTCATCTTCCTGCTTATTTTACCTTTGATAACACTGGTGATGCTCAGCTTCCAGAAATCAGCTTTTGGGCCTGATAGCACAGTATTTTCGCTCAACAGTTACATCGAGTTCTTCCGAAATAGTGCTTACCAGCGCTTGATGCTGCGTTCTTTATGGATCTCCCTGCTGGTCTCGTTTTTCACAATTTTGCTGTCCTACCCACTCGCATATTACATGGCCTTTCATGGCGGCCAAAAACAATCACTGATGCTTAATTTATTGATCATTCCGGCCTGGACCAGCTTTCTCTTGCGAGTTCTTGCCTGGCGCGTGATCCTGGGGTCGAGTGGATTGTTGAACACTTTTTTGCTGTGGATAGGGTTGATTAACCAACCTATCACAGGCTTATTTTATAGCCAAACTGCAGTGGTCATCACGCTCATTTATATCTGGATTCCATTTGCAGCTTTGCCAATCTATGTTGCCTTGCAGCGTATCGAACCGGGTTTGCTGGAGGCAGCTTCCGATCTGGGCAGCAGACCCTGGCAGGCATTCCTGAAAGTGACTTTTCCACTCAGTATTCCTGGCATTCTGGCCGGCTTTTTATTCGTCTTTATTCCGACAGTAGGTGAGTATGTCACTCCGGCCATGGTCGGCGGCCCGAATGGCCTCATGATCGGCAATATCATCTGGGATCAATTCTCTCGCGGTCTGGACTGGCCGATGGGGGCAACCTTGTCATTGGCAATTCTTGTGGCTGTTCTGATTCCATTGGTGTTGGCGGCCCGGGTTGCTCAAAAAAGCGGAGCGTTGGGAGGCGGCAGATGATTGAACAAAAGCGCTCTTTGCCGGGCACACTTTATTTCATCGTTATGATGGTCTTTCTCTATCTGCCAGTTTTGGTGTTAATCGTGTTTTCCTTTAATAATTCTGTAATTCTGGCATTTCCATTTAAAGGATTTACCCTGGAATGGTATAAACAGTTGTTGGGAGCGCGTGAGTTGCTGTTAGCTGCTCGCAACAGCATCATCGTGGGCATCAGTTCATCCCTGGTTGCAACCCTGATCGGCGCATTGGCCGCGGTGGCGGTTACACGCCATCATATGCCTGCCCGCAATTTCTTCCTTGGGGCTGCCAGCGTACCTCTGGTAATGCCATCGATTGTGCTTGGGGTTGCCATGCTGGTGCTCTTCCGGCGTGTCTTTGATTTACAGCTCAATTTGTGGCTGATTACGGCTGCGCATGTGCTCATCAGCATACCCAGCACCATTTTGATCGTGATGGCGCGTCTGGCGGATTTTTCTCATAACCTCGAAGAAGCAGCCATGGATCTGGGGGCAAATTATTGGATGACGCTTTTAAAAGTGACCCTGCCAATCAGCCTGCCGGCATTGATCGCCGCATTTCTGACTGCCTTTACAACCTCGTTTGATGAATATGCCATGACCACATTAATCACAGGCACCGATACCACTCTGCCTGTTTACCTGTATTCGCTGCTGCGTTTTCCACGCCGCCTGCCCGTCGCAGTGGCGATGGGATCCATCATCATGGTGATTTCTGCCATCCTGGTGATCACCGCCGAAAAGCTGCGTTCGATCGGCACAAACCGTGTTCAAAAGGAGAATAAAATATGAACGGACAAAAGAATTATCACCTGAATAGTTTTCAGGATAGACAGAGCGTGTCGTTAGAGGTAAGCAACCCCTTTGCGGGCTTATCTGTTCGGCGGCGCAAGCAAGTTGCGCAAGAAGTACTGACTTATTGGTGGCATCAAATCGGGTATACGCTCTGCCCGGAGGAGGATTAGTGGTCAACAACATTATTGAATTTGAGAATGTTTCGAAACAGTATCGTGAAAAAGCGGGGGAGATTGTCAATGCACTTAATCCATCCGAATTAAGCATCCAGGCAGGCGAGTTCTTTACCCTGCTGGGTCCCAGTGGGTGCGGCAAGACCACCGCACTGCGATTGATGGCAGGTTTCATCCAACCCACTGCTGGCAATATCAAAATAGATGGCCTGGCGATGAACAATGTGCCTCCCTATCGCCGGCCGGTCAACATGGTCTTTCAAGATTACGCGCTCTTTCCGCATCTGAATGTGTTCGAAAATGTCGCTTTTGGATTGCGTATCAAAAGGACTCAAGCTGCTGAGATTTCACGGCGCGTAAACGAATCGTTGGAAATTGTGCAATTGGTTGGTCTCAATAACCGCCGGCCATCACAACTTTCGGGAGGGCAGAAACAACGCGTAGCGTTAGCTCGCGCACTGGTCAACCAACCGGCTGTCCTGCTGTTGGATGAGCCACTTGGGGCCCTGGATCTGAAATTGCGGCGCGCGATGCAGCTGGAGCTCAAAGCGCTGCAGCAACAGGTCGGGATTACCTTCGTATATGTCACCCATGATCAGGAAGAAGCCCTGACCATGTCGGACCGTATTGCAGTCATGAGTGCCGGCCGCATTTTGCAAATTGACAGCCCGCAAAATATCTATGAACGCCCAACTACTCGCTTTGTGGCCGATTTTGTGGGTGAGACCAACTTTCTGACCGGCAAGATCAAGAATATTGTCACCGGCGATTATGTCAAACTGGCTATTGGAAATGATCTGGTCGATGTGCGTCACCGTACCAATGGTATCCACCCCGGCGACACGGTTACAGTTGCGATCCGCCCGGAAAGATTAAGCCTGGCAGCTGACGGTCAGCAAGTAGAGCAGATCTCAGCCACCATCTCCGAGATCACCTACCTCGGTACCGACACGCGCTATCTGGTCACCATCCCGACCGGGGAAAAGGCAGCCGTGCGAGTGCAGAACGCGGGTATGAATCGCACGTCTTCTTACCGCATTGGCGATCAGGTCAAACTTGGGTATGTCCTCGATGACGCGCAAATTTTGGTTAGCTAATAGCCAATAGCTGACAGCTGACAGAAAAAACTTCTTGCTTTTGCGGAGGCATGTATTGGCATGTAGCATGTAGCGGGTAGCGGGTAGCAGGTAGTAAGACAGAAGACTGATGACCGATTACGAGGTTTACCGTAGGGGAGAAGCATCCGGCTACAACCTCAGGTTATCTACGTAATTTGGTTGCCGGATGCTTCGCCCTTATTAGTCTAGCCGGGAGATGTAATGCCATACGCATCAACCATCACAACATCAATTCAGGGAATGCCTTAATTGCATATTTTGGGATTTGCGCCTTTTAATAAGAGCCCATTATTGAAGAGTGCTACGCGCCAAATTAATTTGTTGAGGCAACATAGTGCAAAGTGCTACGGTTGCCTAAAGATAATTTCAGCAAGATTATAATATACTAACTATGCCCATCACATCCAAACCCACGCCAATCCTCTACTCTCCTGACCATTGCCTGCACGACCCGCGCTATGAATTAGAAAATGGAATGCTGTCACGATACCAGGAACATCCGGCCCGCATTGAAAAGGTACTCATGCACCTCAAGCAGCTGGAGAACATCACGCTGGTGCCCCCAAGCGAGACGGTGCCGCTCGAAATTTTAGAAAGTGTGCATTCGCCTGACTTGATTCAACATTTGCAGAAAGAATCACAGGCTGTAGCAGAGCAGGAAGCGCGCAACCCTGATCTGGCTCCGCTTTATCGCTATCCGTATATTTTCCCAATCCGGTCTGAAATGCATTCCTACTTATCAACTAGCCCAGAGCCCGATGGCTGTTTCGCCTTCGATACTTACGCCCCGATTGGAAGTGGTACCTGGCGGGCAGTTTTCGCCAGTGCCAGTCTGGCTTGGCAGGGAGCCGGTTTACTGATAGCTGGGGAGCAGGTGGCCTATGCACTCTGCCGCCCGCCGGGCCACCACGCCAGTTATGATTCGATAGGCGGTTATTGTTACTTAAATAATGCAGCCATCGCAGCCACACGCCTGAAAAACCTTGGGCCAGGTGCCATTCTGGATATCGATTACCACCATGGCAACGGCACCCAGTCAATTTTCTGGCAGGACAATCAGGTCCTAACCGTCTCTTTGCACGCTGATCCGGCACAGGAGTACCCTTTCTTCTCCGGGTATGCGGATGAGAGCGGCGGTGAAATGGCGATAGGCAGCAACATCAATTTGCCGCTACCAGCGGGTTGTGATGATTCTACTTATCTGCAGGCCGTTAAAGTCGCTCTGCAACGTATCCGCACCTTCCGGCCTCGCTGGCTGGTACTCTCAGCGGGATATGATACCTGCGCAGCCGATCCAACGACCTCATTTATGCTTAGTGGTGATGCCTATGAGCAGATTGGGCGGAAAATTACCAAAACAGGCCTTCCAGTATTGGTTGTTCATGAAGGTGGTTATGCTATCGAAGAAAATGGTGGTCTGGCTGCCCGACTATTGGATGGGCTGCGTTCTAAGGGTGGCGAATAATTCCTATGGAACCGGAAAAAGCTGCAGCAAATTGTTCTGGTTCTTTCCCCATTACGGATTGAAAGTGTTGGCGTGATCCGCGCGTGGTGGTCAATAACAACGTTGTGTGTGCCAGATTGGAAACTTCTCTGCGAATATTTTGCGCTGAGACTGTCTTTATTGTCCAATCCAAATCCAACTTTAAATGCGCCAGACTTTCTTCAAGTTTGGTGTTGAAAGGCTCCTGAGCAATTATCTCTAATGGAACATTCAGTTCTTGGGCGAACGTTGAAATTATTGAAATGCTAACATCAGTCAGATCGGTAACAGCAGATTTTGAGGTGATGACCCAGGCGACTTTCTCGAATGCATTCACAGGGTGATTTGCGCGTACAACAATCACAGGAATTTCAGCCCGCCAGAAAACCTGGTCGATATCATTCCCAAATATATTGGCATGATATGAGGATTTACCGGTCCATCCCATCAAAATCATGGATGCTTTTTTCTCGAGAGCTGTACGCAAGATGCCATTGCTGATGGACGAGTCGATGCGCTGTTTGGGTTGAATATTGGCTTTGGGATCCATGATGAAGGAGCGCAGATTTTCAGTAAATTGGTGTTCAGAAACCAACTCTTTGGCTTTATTGCTGTTATCACGGATGACGCTTAATGGCATCAGGATGCCGTTGACGCTGCGTGCCAGGACCAAGGCCAAGTTTAATAGGATTTCCTGAGTAGCCGGGTTAGCGATTGGGACGAGGATGCGATCAAACCAGTTTTTATTGATACTAACTTGTTTGGTGGGTTGCAGGTGTTTACCAAAACGCTGTACAATCATGGGCGATGTTAATGATGTAATTAGAATCATTGTGATGGCGCCGTTGAACAGACTTTGCGGAAACAAGCCCAATTGAACACCGATCAACATGGTTGGGATAGTGACAGCAGCTTGCGATTGTGTAAGACCCCAAATAGTGAGTACCTGTTCTCGGGAAAAGTGGAAATATTTACCCGCGATCCAGGCAGCTAAAAACTTGGTCAAATATGCGCCAATTGTTAATCCAATACCGGCGATAAGGGATCTCGAATCTAAGATAGCAGCCCGAGGATCAGTCAGCATACCCGAATACATCAGGAAAATGGGTATAAAGAAAGATTCGCCCATGAACGTCACCTGGCTTTTTACAGCAGAATGCGGAGGCAAAGATGAGTTAATGGCTAAGCCAGCTAAAAATGAGCCGACAACTGCATGCATTCCAATCAGTTCCGCGGTGAAGGATGCAATTAAGAGCACCACCAGCATAAACTGAAATTCAACAGCGCGGGTGGTAAAACGTTTAAAGAAAAACTTGCCTGCACGCGGAACCAGAAAAAGAATTAAAGCAGCATAGACCAGGATAAAACCAATTTGTTTTAAGATAACCAACGAAGATATCTGTGAGCCGTCCGGGCTGCCAGCAACGATTGCCAGAACCAGAAAAGCAGTGATGTCGGTTAAGACCGTCGCACCAACCGCTATCGATACCGCCTCATTGCGCATGATACCCAATTGGGTGACGACGGGTAATGCTAAGAGCGTGTGCGAGGCAATGGCTGAACCCAGTAAAACTGCGCCCATCCAATTCAGACCTAACCAATGTCCGAATAGGGTTCCAAAAATCTGAGGTAGGGCGTATGTCAATAACCCGAAGACAATGGTTTTGCTACGCGTTTTTTGGAAAAGGTGCGTATCCACTTCCAGGCCGGCGGTGAACATCAAATAAAGCAAACCGACGGTGGCCAGTATTTCGATCACACCTCCCAGGTTCAATAAGTTAAAACCGAAAGGCCCGATCAGCATACCGCCAATAATTAACCCAACAATACCAGGCAGGTGGACACGTTCTGATAGAAGCGGTGTGATTAAGATGACCGCCATGATTGTAAGGAAGATTCCAACTGGTTCTTGTATCAAAAAATCAGCCCATCCTCTTCATGGACCCTGGTTATATTGCAGGTATGGGTTAAAATCTATTCACCGTAATCGGCATTATTGTATATCTATTCTACCAGCCACTAAAATAAAAGATAGTAAAATATTTATACACAACCACCGGTACCTGTAAGCACTGCGAAAATTGATTGAGGGTTTCTGTGATTGCGATAAAATTCTTGAATTGGATTGAGATCTAGTGTAGATGGAACATACCATAACCTTAATTCTTCTATTCTTAATCCTGATGACTCCACTCTCATTGGTTCTCATGAACAAGCTGCGCATGGATGTAGCGGCCATGATCATGGCAGTTTCTTTGGGAATATTGCAGCTTTTAGGCCTTGGATTATTAGGTCCTGTAAATACGCCGGGCGATGCGGTTAAAGCAATTAGCGGCTTTAGCCAACCGGTTGTATTAACCTTGCTGGCCCTCTTTATCATGGCCAAAGTGCTCGAAAATAGCGGCTTAACACATTGGCTGGCTTTCCAGATTGTCCGTCTGGGAGGCAGCAACGAACGCGTCTACATCGCAGCTTTTTCCACAGCCAGCGCTCTTCTGTCTTTATTTATGAATAACCTGACCGCTGCTGCCATGATTTTACCGGCAGCTATGGAAGTCGCTCGACAGACACGCGTAAAACCCAGCAAATTGCTCATCCCGGTTGCATTTGGCAGTCTCCTGGGGGGTTCGGCGACCTATTTTACCTCAGCCAATATTATTGTCAGCGATTTGCTCACGATTGCACATCCGCCACAGGCCACCCTTTCTGTTTTAAGTTTTACCCCGACCGGAGGATTGATCGCCATTGCCGGCATCATTTTTTTGACTGTTTTCGGCAAAAAGCTTTTACCTGATCACGCTCCATCCGCGGAACAGGCTTTTGCGCGTTTAACCGGCAATGAGCTGGAGGATTTTTACAAACTTGGCGAGCGTTTGTGGGAAGCAAAAATTGGGGTTGGCTCGCAGTGTGCTTTTAAATCTTTAAACGACTGTGGCTTTGGAAAAGACTGGGGGGTCGTGGTGGCCGCGGTGCGTCATAACGGAGAAGATTTTGCATTACCGCTGACAAACCAGGTTTTATGGTCGGGTGATACAATTTTGCTGGTTGGGCGCGAGGAACGGATTGACCCTTTGCGTGAGATGGGTCTGATGATCCATGCGGTCAATGAGGAAGATCACCTCTCAATGCGAGGAATTACCGTGGCTGAATTGGTATTGGGGCCGCATTCCGAAGTGTTAGGAAAAACGCTGCGAGAGATTGATTTCCGTCAAAAATTTGGTCTGACAGTGGTGGCATTACGGCGCATGAATCGCAGCCATCGCACCAGCATTGGCGATATGCCATTAGCCTTTGGGGATTCCTTGTTGGTGATTGGCAGCGGGCGCCAGCTGCAGGGCTTGAAGAAAAACAGCAACTTTATTATCCTTGAGTCGAATCCGGCCGACCTGCCTGTTCGTGGAAGATTGGCGATCTTGTCATCCGGCATCATCCTTGCCAGCATTGCTGCTGCGATCGCAGGTGTGCCCGTTTTCCTCGCAGCATTGAGTGGAGCGGTCTTGATGCTCGTCCTGGATTTGATTACTATGGAAGAAGCCTACCAGGCGATTGAATGGCAGCCGCTATTTCTAATTGCCGGCATGTATACCATCAGTCTGGCCATGGATCAGACCGGAGCCGCTGAATTGATCAGCCATGGGTTATTACAAATGGTAGAACCACTGGGCGGCTTGGGCCTGGCGGCTGGGGCGTTTGTCTTTTCAGCTTTGTTGACACAATTTATGGGTGGCCACGCTACCGCGCTTGTCTCCGGGCCGATCACCATCAGTGCTGCAATCGCCCTGGGAGTCAGCCCACAGGCTGTGGCGGTTGCGACGGCCATCGGTTGCTCGGCGTCTTTCCTGACCCCCATGTCGCACCCTGTCAATATCCTTGTCATCGGGCCCGGCAATTACCAGATGAGAGATTTCCTGCGCGTTGGCTGGGTTCTGACGATCATCTCTTTTACAATGATGTTAGTCGGCATGGCATTATTTTGGGGCTTGCGCTTTACGAGCTGATAGGAAGAGAAAGCTGAGGCCAGAGGCGCGCAAAGCGAACCGACATTTTGGGTTGGCCATTTAGAATTTCGCTATAAGCTATAAGCTATGAGCTATGGGCTCGCGCGCGAAGCGTGCTGCCGAAGGCACGCATGGCGAGCAAGCGGCTACTCCATCCTAATTCATGACCAGGCAGGCAGCGATTATTTTGGCACGTTGTTGTAAATTCTTGGTTTAAAGGTAGAAAGAACGATCGAAGCCAAGTCTAGTCATTACTATGGATAATCTTAAACAGATCGACCTTCAACAGCTTAAGATTTTTCTCGATAATATCCCAAACAATCTGAAGTTTTACCTGATCATAACCATGGATAATGATATTTCTCGTTCCAATGATAGATGACCATGGAATTTCAGGATATTTTGTTTGAAAATCATCAGAAATTTGATTTGCCGCTTCCCCTAGAATAATGAGGTTATACATGATCGCGTCCTGCGTTTTTTCATCTGCCAGGAATACATCATAGGAGAGAAGCGCATAGATTTCAATCGCTTCGATTGCGTTTAGCATATCATGCAGAAGCTTTGTTGTGCTTTTCATAAGGCAATGGCTTCTTTTTGAATATTGACAACAAACTCCTGGTCGTTAATATGGACAAGGGTTGATAGCGGCACGACGTCTACGCGAATTCCCAATAATTTCTCAGCTTCATAACCAAACCCAGCAATGCCAAATAGAGATCTCCCCTCTTGCATTTCGACCAGAAAATCCACATCACTTTGGAGGGTGCTATTTCCACGTGCGATCGACCCAAAAACATAGATCTTTAAAATGCCGTATTTTTGAGCGATCTTGAATAATTGAGGGGCAAATTGTCGAATTTGATCGAAATTCATGATCTTCCTCCATAAATAATTATACATATTTTGTGTATCTTTTCAATAAAACGGAGTTGAGGAGTGTTTTAAGTGGGCAAATGCCACCTAAAAACACTCTGCCCCTAATTTTTGAAATGATACTATTTTGAGAACCATAATAGCGGATTAATACCATCGCCATTCAATCCGCGTTTCTGAGCGCTGACCAGTTTTTGGTTGGGCATGCCTTTGTAACCCAATCCTCCATTTGCATAGCCTCCTACCACCTCCGGGTGGCATTGTTGGGCATTGATGCATTCTGTGTAAAGAGCCCATTCGCTTGCGTTGCAAATGAACGCTTTTGCCGGTCAGACATGCCCAACCTACAACCTCCTGTTTAGCTTCTCTCCTTATCAGGTACATGCGAGCAACTGTAGGTTGGGCATGCTTCTTTAACTCGATCCGCCATTTGCATAGCCTCCTACCCCATCCATAACGTCGAACGCGCCAATGCCCAACAACCGTGTCCGAAAACATAATTTGTGGTTTTTCTGCATCAAATTTTTGTCAATTTCATTTAATCGCCAGGGTTAATGTAGCGGCGTCGATAGACCAGAGGGGCAGAAATTGCCGGCAAATGGTCACAAACGCACGCAATTGGTATAAGCTCCCTCTCCGAATGGGATTGTTGGGCATTGATGCTTTCTGTGTGAAGAATTTATTGGCTTGCTTAGCGCGCAAGCTCATAGCTCATTGCGAAATTTTAAATGGTCAACCGGACATGTTGGTTTTCAGTTTCTCTTACTGTCAGCTATCAGCTTTCTTTACCTATCAGCTTTCATTACCTATCAGCTTTCTTTACCTATCAGCTATCATTTCCTAATTCATGACCAGGCTTGCCAGTAGTGCAAAGACCACAAACAGCACCTGTAGGCCGACCAAACCTGCCAGCACATAGCCGGCGATGGCCCAGCCATTGGCAGGAGTGCTGATTTTGAAAGGTTGTCCTTCTGCTGCCTGCCGGATTAATTGCAATGCTGATTTGAGAATCTCTTCTTCCTCCTGCGTGTGCATGCCGGCCCATACCAGCTGACCATCTTTATCTGCTAACGGAATCAGAATCACTTTACCGCTGAAATCCTTGAGGATACCGGCAAATACAGGTTCCTGCCAGGTGGAACTGGCTGGCAGCACCATAATCGAACTCGGTTCCGGTGTATCCGTCGTCACCCCAGCGGAAACAGTGTGCAGAGTGAGCGCAAGGTATGGCATTTCTTTTTGGATCATTGCTTGCAGGCTGGACATGGCAGCTTGGCTATCCGGATCGGTCAGGAGAAGAACTGAAATCTCAGGCTGCTCCGTTTTAATTGTGAGTTTTTCTGCGCGATTATCTTTCCTCAAGACTGCCAGGTGATAGAGCAGCCAGACAGTGATTTGTGCACTTAGCAGTAGTTGTTTAATCACAAATAAGCCAAAGTTGGGCATTGCGTTACCAAGAACGCTGTTAATCAGCCTGAAGACCAACAGACCGACGGCGGCCATTAAACCCACTACGGCAGCAAAAATAAGCAGATAAAGGAATGTTTTACGCACCACGGATTGGCGTGCTCGCTCGCCCAATTGATTGTCACCAGTCGCTTCACGCTGCAGCAACGGCCAGCTGTTGATCCACAACGGCAGGCCGACCGCCAGGAGGGCTAATCCATTGGCCAGACGTTGATTAAGAGCACTGAAGAGGAAATTGTCACCAATCAATCCATCGGCGGCCAAGGATAACAAAGACCATACCCCGGCGAATACCAGGATATTGCCTGCCAGGCTGAGCAGGCTGGTGAACAAACGCGTGGTGGCCTGGCTGCGGATTGGGTCTTCCAGTGTATTCAGGTGGCGGCCGAAATTGCGGCGGTAATAAAGCCAAATAACTGTAATTGGGATCAAGACTGCCAGCAGGCTGCTGTGTGCGTTAATGAAAACAGGTAAGCTGGTTGGGGTTCCCAGCAACCACCTCAGCAGGTCGTTAACGAGTACACCGATTATACTCAAAATGATCGCCAGTCCGGCCAGATTGGCTAAAAACAAGAAGATAGTCCGCAAAATGGCATCCCTCTCAGCCTTGGCGCGCAAGCTGGGGATGATTTTGCGGGTGGTGATTACCCAGATAGCCGTTGCGATCAATGTAACTGATATGCCGCTGGCCAGCTTCAAGTTGACCAGGCGGCCAATTCCTTCGGGTGTGAAGAAAATCGTGAATAGGATTTGCTGTAAACCGACGACAAGACTGCTGATACCAATCACCAACCAGATATAGCGATAGAGGCGTCGGATGAGGGACAGGTTGCGCCCGCTAGGAAACGCATCCCAATCCGCGCGGGTGATGCGGTAGGCAAAGTAAAACGTGATCAGGTTGAGTGCGATGCTGACCATGTTGTCGGTGACCGATTGGCCCGCCAGGAAATTACGGCTGGTCGGGAAGACATTGAAAGCTATCATCAGCGGCCGCCGTAATAAGGCGTGTAAGTTGGTCAGTACGGGAACCAGTGTGGCTAATTGTAATCCATAGCCGTAGACAGCCCGAATGAAGGTTTGTTGTTCCTCCGCTTGCTGCCGGACGTCTTTTTGGATGACTGACCAGTGCAGCAAGAAAAAAGGCAGGCCTACCAAAACCTGAGCCAACCCGCGTGCCAGCAAATTGCTCAGCCCGCCGGCGATGGGGCTATCGACTGTGCTGGCGGCAAGAGTGATCAGCCCCCACAAGATCACTTGTAAACTGATAAATGCTACGATATAGAAGTACAGTCTTCTGACAGCGCGCATGGAAACTCCCTCTGGCTAATAATCTTACTATTTCTGTTGGGCGTCGAAAGGTTTCTGGTACCAGCTGTAATCCCAAAAGGGGTAAGGCATGTTACTGATCTTCCATTCGCCATTCTGCAGAATCAACTGCGCCGGTTGTGAATCACGGTAAGGTTCCGAAAACAAGCCGCCGGCCTGCCGGATAATTGTCAGATAAACCGTGGCTGAATTTGCATCCTGACTGGTTTCATTTAGTTTAATGCTGACAGATCCAATATCCTGGTTGTAGCTGGTAAATGATTGCCGAAACTGGGCGAGGAGTGGTTTGTTTTCGAGATCAGCCAGGTACTTGTACGCCTGTTCATAATCTTGTTGGTAGAGATAGACCACATAGTTATTTACCGCTGCTGCCGGGCTATTATCCGTCATCAATTTGTTACTTTGTTGGCGGATGAAGAAGGCGGCGATGGCAATCACGATGATGGCCGCGATGCCGATCAGAATTCCATTAAAAAATCGGTCGTTTTTCAAATTGCCTCCAAACGAAACAGGGAACTTGTATTAAGTACATTCATTATACGGAAAGAATGTTCGGGAAGCAAGAAATATGATTCAGAACAACCCGATCATCGGGGAGCGGGCCGTTAAGTTCAGCAGGTACTCATCGGTGACCATGGATCAGTGGCCACCGACCAGGAGGAAAAAAGTTTTGGTTGAGCGTGAGATTGGGTTCGTAAGTGGATGTATCCGGTTTGGGTATATGGGTATTTAAATTTGCGTTTAAACAACAAACACCTGAATCTTTTCAGGCGTTTGTAAGAAACGCAAGCTTTACCTTTGCAATGGCGTCGGATTTTCTACCTGGGAGAGCAGTTACGCTTTAATTGACACCGCTTTTTGTTGCTTGTGCAGCGACCAGCGTAGAATTGCCCAGAGATAGAGGGTGACAGCCAGGACAATGATGGCGATCTGCGTAGATCCGCTTAAATATGCGATCGTAGCAGCCGCAACACCGCCGATTGCCACGTACGGACACGATGAACTCAGGAGTGTTTTTTGGATGCGGGTTAACAGGTTGCAGATCACGCAGGCGATCAACCATAAGAATAATAGTGCATAAAACATGATGTGCCTCCTTTCTGACCTGAAATAATAAAATCTTGAAGCAAAACCGATAAAAATTACTATAACTACGAACTATATTTTACAATAATCAAAACTTATCATCTATTCAATACCATTGTACCTGATAGTGAAATAAAATACAATATGTAATATCATGTTATCCGCTATATATTGATTGTGAAGAATACATTACATTATTAATTTAGTGGGGCAAATTGAGCCTCGCACAGCGAGGCCCAAGCGGGACTGCGTTGATGGGTTTAACCGCGTTCTGCTTGCCCGCTACGGGCCAGAACAGCTTCCCATTCCTGCAGATACTCATCCAGGCGAGCTTGCGCACCGGCCATCTTGTTGCTGAGTTCGTGCATGTGGTTGAAGTTGCCTTTTCTGCCGGCCACCTGCAGATCACGCGCGAGCTGTTGAATTTCCTTTTCCTTTTGACGGATGCGCTCTTCAAGTTGCTCCAAATGCAGGCTACGCTTGCGGGTCTCTTTGCTGTTATCGCGTGCCATGGGTGCCTGCGGCAAGAGCATTTTGCGTGGGGCAGCGTTGCCGGTGCTGTTTAAAGTAGGACGCCGCAAAACATAATCACGATAGCTGCCATTGAAAGTGATCAACTGGTGGTCACGAATCTCCCAGATGCGCGTCGCCAGACGGTCGACCAGGTAGCGGTCATGCGAAACCATTAAGATGGTACCGTCATAGGCATCCAGCACATCCTGCAACGCTTCACGCGCTGGCATGTCGAGGTGATTGGTCGGCTCGTCCAGCACCAGGAAGTTGGAACCCTGCAATGAGAGAATGGCCAACGCCAGACGGGCACGCTCGCCACCGCTGAGGGCAGAAAGGGGTTTAAAGACATCTTCACCGCGGAAGAGATAGGTGGCCAGGTGAGCCCGCGCCGATTCGGCTTGCATTTCTTTGTAAGACAGGAACTCGTCCAGCACACTTCTCTCACCATGCAAAGCATCCTGTGCTTGGGCAAAGTAGCCAATTTTCAAACCGGCACCCGGGTTGAGTGCTCCGCTGAGTGGCTGCAGCTCCTCCAGCAGCACCTTGATAAAGCTGGTTTTGCCGCTACCATTTGGACCCAGCAGGGCAACACAATCGCCGCGCTTGATTTCAAGATCGCTGGCTGTGAAGAGCGAATTGCCGGGGTAACCCACCTCGATTTGTTCAGCGCGCAGCACAAAATTACCGGAGGTGTGGCTGCTGTTGAATTTGGGACGAATTTGCAGCGGGCGGTTGCCGGGCAGATCGATTGCATTGACAGCGCGGATGGCGTCAACCACGTCCATGACCCGTTCGACATGCAGATCCATTTCGCTCCAGCTCTTGCCGTTGCGCAAACCCATCACGCCGAAATTCTCCACAATCGCCAGTTCGCGTGAAAGGCGCCGCAGCAAACCAAGCGCACGCGCATGCGTTGATGCGCGCACCCAGTTGCGTTGAATAAAGTCCACCTCTTTGGTCAGGCGGGCTTTTTCTTCTTTAAAGACACGTTCCATGTACTCCCAGCGCTCCTGGCGCTGCAGGAGGTAGGCACTGTAATTACCGCTGTAGACTTCCAGACCATTCGGGCTCATCTCCCAGATTGTATCGACGACGTTATCCAAAAAATAGCGATCATGACTGACGATTACGACCGCACCCTGCCATTCCAGCAAGGCATGCTCAAGCCATTCTACGGCTTCAATGTCGAGGTGGTTGGTGGGCTCATCCAGCATCAACAGATCAGGTTTCTCGAGCAAAAGGCGCGCCAGCAAGGCACGCGTCTTCTGCCCCCCGGAAAGCTGGTTGAGCGGGCGCTGCCAATCCTCTTTGCCAAGGCCAAGCCCTTCAAGCGTTTGTTGAATGCGCAGATCATACTCGTATCCGCCGGCCAGTTCAAAAGCTTCCTGCAATTGGCCATAACGCTCCAGTAACCGCTCCAGATCGGCACCATCCTGTGCCAGCTGATGCTCGAGCTCGTGCAGCAGTGCTTGCTGTGTGATCAGATCGCTAAAGACGCTCAGCATTTCGGCGTAGACCGGGTTGTCACGCTGCGCAAAAGCCTCGACGGCTTCCTGGCGCAGATAACCGAGGCGCTTATTTTTGGCCATGCTGACCGAACCCGTGCTGGGGGAGTTGATTCCGGCCAGAATCATGGTTAAGGTGGTTTTACCGACGCCATTGGGGCCAATCAGCCCGATTTTGGCATCATTGGGAATGGTCAGCGTAATGCCTTTAAAGAGATCAAAAGCACCAAAGGAAACGCCTAATTGATTGGCTTGCAAGATCGACATAAGAAACTCCTGGAGATATTATAAACGGTTGCGCGGGTTCAGGTCGAAACCAAATCAGCCAGCCCGCGGGCACCCGGCACAAAAAAACCGCGGGCAGGAGCGCACCGCGGTTTAATCATTGCGTATAGCTATAATATCAACAGGCGCACTCCGAGAAGGAAAATGAAGAAACAGAGCCGCGCGTGCAGCTGCTGATAGCGAGAAGGTAGTTGTTCATTTTAGTGTCCATTCTGAGGTGTAGTTTAACGGATCAGGGAGGGCATGTCAACTGGTCAAAGGGAGGGGGTTGAGCGGCCGAGGCTTGTGCGCGCTGTCAGGATGATAAGATAGCTGACAGACGCTTGCGCGAGCTGACAGGAAAAGAAGATGGCTGATAGCTGATAGCTGATAGCTGACAGGAAAATAAGATAGCTGATAACTGATAGCTGATAGCTGACAGACGCTTGCGCGAGCTGACAGGAAAAACAAGACCGGAGACGGGTGGCCAACTTTCAGTCTTTAGCTCTTTGCCGATCTGCTACCCTCAGGGGGCATAGACGACGCGATAGATCCGCCCGCCGGCATCATCCGAGATGAACATCTCGCCATTATTGCCGAAGATTACATCAGCTGGGCGGCCATAAGTGGATGAGTCGCCACATTTTTTGTTGTTTTCGCGCCAGCCGCTGGCGAAAGTCTCAGTGCCCACCGGTAATCCGTTCTCGAGTTTAACACGTTCCACTTTGCAATCGCGGTAATTGGCAACAACATTGGTGTTCCAGGAACCATGAAAGGCAACGTACAGATCATTATTATATTCGGATGGGAAATTGCTGCCGGAGGCAATGCTCATGCCCAGCGGAGCCGAGTGGGCCGGGGCGGTCAGGATAGCCGCGACGGCATCGTTGCAAGTGAAGCCGGGTGGAAGCGCAAGACGGGTATCGCGCACCTCACTCGCGTTCACCAGACCGACACCCGGAGTATAACAATATGGCCAGCCATGTGATTTGTTGATCTGAACCGGGATGATGATTTCTTCCGGCGGCAGATCATCACCCAAACCGTCGCTGCCGTTGTGGTCGGCCCAAAGATGACCATTTGGCGACCACAGAAAATCGACGCTGTTGCGCAATCCCCAGGCGTACACAGGGCGTTTGCGCATGTCTGCATCGTTGGCGAATGGATTATCGGCCGGGATCGATCCATCCGGATTAAAACGCAGGATGGCGGCCCGGCGCGGATCGGACTCCTCGCAGATATTACAACTGGAGCCTGCGCTGACATACATTTTATCGTCGGGACCGAAATGAATCGTGCGCGTGACATGGCCGGTGGCTGACGGGATATTGTCCGTCACCAATTGCAGCGCTGAGAAATTGCCGCTCGAGTCAGGGCCCTGCATGCGTTGCACACGGTTACCGGACGCAATATAAAGATAACCTTGATAGAATTCGAGACCATGTGGCAGGCTGATTCCCGTGGCGACGATTTCGGCGGGTTCTGCCAATCCGTTGTGATTGCGATCCGGCAGGCGCACCACCTGGCCGGCATTCATCAGGCTGATATAGAGCTGCCCGTCCGGCCCAATCGTCATAAAGCGCGGGCTGCCGCTCAATTGATCCGCGAAAATTCGAATCTGAAACCCTGGCGGTAGCGTAATGCGCTGGCTGGCGGCATCGGGTGGGGGAAGCGCGATCCCTTTGGAGACAAGCGGCAGGTAAATGGTATTGCCGTTGATGACTTGTGCCTGGGCGGGAAATGGCCCGCCACTGACAATTAAGACAATCGTGAATATCAGAATTATTATCTTATTTCTCATATTCACCATTATAAAGTTATTGTCTGCACAATCAACGCGTGAAGTTATACAGAGGGATGATAAAAAAATTTCTTCTGTTTTGGTACTTTAATTGAAGTCGAGGGCAACTGTTGGATAACTATCATTGCAAGATTCCGCTGTACCGCCGAAAGGCGGTATTCGAGGATGAAATAACATTGCCCAATGCAGGTGAGTCGTAGGGGGTGTTTGTAACGCACCAAATCTTTATGGTTGATTAGCCGGCTGATGGGCGAAGCATCCGCGATGGGTATATTTTTACAGGATGAAATGGTTTCCCGGATGCTTCGCCCTTACGAGAGATCGCACGTGAAAGAATCATAATGTCCCTCTGGAAGAAAGCCCTCTGCAATTTTATTTTTCAAGTTAGTTCCTAACGCACCACATCTTATTGTTATGAGTAGAAATGATCTTCTGTCCGAAGAAATGATGGAAGCCCAAAAACGCAGTTTTTACATCGATTTTACAGCGATTCACTTGACCTTGGTAAGATGCAGGCTATAGTTAAATTGCATGCCCATCAACCAGAGGGGGAACCGCTGTATTCCCGTCGATCATGGATAATCGAGTTAACCATTCATCTTGTGGAGGATACCTTGACTGAATCACGTGATAACCAGACTCGTCGAACCGCACGCTTATTGGAGATAATTCAACATATTGCCGGTGCGCCGCGTTATTGGACTCGCCAGCGCCTGGCCCAACATTACGAAATTTCCGAGCGCATGATCACCAAAGATATCGAGATCATTCGACTGACGTTAGGGTTCCAAATTAAGTCGGATGGGGCCGGTTACTACTTTGTGAGAGTACCTCACATGCCCACCACCAGCTTCAGTTTGCCGGAAGCGATTGCGTTACTGACCGCCGCACGGACAGCCCAGGCTGTTCCCGGCATTAATTCCGGCGAACTGGCGATCGCCATTGCACGGCTGGAAAGCATATTTCCGGAGGATTTGCGCCCCTACCTGCGTGATATCCTCGACCGCTTGCCGCGCAGCGCCGATGGAACACACCGGCAGCGTATGTTGGCCCTGTTGCACCGTGCATACTTTGAGCGCACGCGCTTACGAATCGCTTACCAATCCACCAAAAGCGAAAGCGCGATTCAACGGGAAATAGAGCCCTACGAAATTCTGCCCTATGGACGTTCCTGGCATGTGATTGCGTACGATAGCCACCGCAAGGATGTGATCCAATTCAAATGTGATCGAATACAGACAGGGGAGTTACTCGATCAGCATTACGAAATCCCCAGCCATTTTAACCTGGAAGTCTACCTGGGAGATGGCTGGGGAATGTTGCGCGATGTTGCGCAGGAGGCTGAAGATGTCATCTTGCATTTTGATGCCATTGCCGGCCGCTGGGCAAGCGAAGAACACTGGCACAAGAGCCAGGTCAATGAGCTGCAGCCGGATGGCAGCTTTATTTTACGCTTTCATGTAGGCATAACACCCGAGACGGTCAACTGGCTGATGTACTACGGAGAGCGGGTCGAAGTCATCGCCCCGGATTGGTTGCGGGAAGAGGTAAGGGAAGGGCACAGGAGAGCATGGGAGGTAAAATGAGGGAAGAGATGATGGAAGGACGAGACACAATCTGGCCATCACACATTCGTGTCGAGGACCAGTCAATTCAAACTGTGCGCGATCACATCGTTGGGGTTGCGCAATTGGCATTTGAAAACGGCAAGAAAATTGGCATGCCTCATACCGCTTCTTTGTCTGCCAAATTGCATGACATGGGTAAATGCACAAATGCGTTTCGAAATTATATCCGATACGGTGTTTCCCACCCGGATGATCATAGCTTACGCGGAAAAATTGACCATTCGACCATCGGTGCGATCTATATATACGAGCGCTTTCAAGGAGGTGACGCATTTGATCGCCTGACTGCGCAAATATTGGCACTAGTAGTGGCATCTCATCACGGTGGGTTACTAAATAGTATTGATATGCAGGGAGTCTCTGATTTTTTAAAAAGAATGCAAAAAGAGAAAGCGGTTTTACATTATGACGAAGCAGTTCAAAATTTTCTGACTAGTTGTTTTTCGTCAGAGGAACTGGGAAAGGAATTTCTTATTGCGAAGAATGAATGTATTCAAATTGTTGAAAAGATAAAGAAAGCAAAATTAGCGCCTGATTTCAGCTTGCATTTGGTTTGCAAGTTTCTTTTTAGTTGCCTGATTGATGCCGATCGCTACGATACGATGATGTTCATGATTTCCAGAACAGAACCAGAATCACCTGATTTCACTTCTCTCCTTAAAATTTGGATTGAGAGACAGGAAGAGAAATTCGCTGGATTTGAGACGAAATCACCAATTGATCCTATGAGAACCCGCATATCGGAAGATTGTAAAGAATTTGCGTCCCATCCGGTCGGAATTTACAACCTAAGTGTTCCCACCGGCGGGGGTAAGACATTGAGCAGTTTGAGGTTTGGCCTTAACCACGCTTTGTTACACAAGCAAGAACGCATAATTTATGTGGTTCCCTATACAAGCATTATTGATCAGAATGCAGAAGAGACCAGAAACTGGCTGAAATGTGGAGAACATTTACTTGAACATCATTCCAATGTCATTGAAGACAATAAAAATGAGGATTATAAGCTGCTAACCCAGCGCTGGGATAGTCCTTTGATTTTCACAACTATGGTGCAATTCTTAAATACCTTTTATTCATCGGGAACCCAAAACATGCGCCGGCTGCATAACTTGGCCAATGCGGTCATTATTTTTGATGAAATCCAGGCGGTGCCCTTAAAATGCATTCATTTGTTGAACCTGGCGAACAACTTTCTCAATAACCTGACAAATACGACCATCGTGTCTTGTACAGCTACGCAGCCATTACTTTCCCGGGTTGAACGGCCGTTGATGCTCAGCCCCGACCCGGACATTGTCCCTTACAGCCTTGAAATGCAAACTGCTTTTAAGCGCGTAGAAATCATTAACCGTGTCAATGAAGACGGCTGGTCGGCTGTTCAGGTGGCAGATTTAGCTCGGATTAACCTGGAAACTCTCGATTCCGTCTTGGTTATTGTCAATACAAAAAAAGCCGCTCTTTCAATCTTTAATCACTTGAAGCAATGGAAAACTGAAGATGCCTTCAGCGTACCTGTCAGTCTTATTCACTTAAGCACCAATATGTGTCCAAAACACCGTCTACAGAAAATCCATGAAATTAAGGAAAAATTAGGCAATCAGAAGCTGATCTGTATCAGCACGCAACTGATTGAGGCAGGTGTTGACCTTAGTTTTGATTGCGTTATTCGCTCGTTGGCGGGTATGGAATCTATCTGTCAGGCAGCTGGCCGCTGTAACCGCCATCAAGAAGTTCCTCTCAGGCAGGTCTATCTGGTCAATATTTTAGATGAAGTGTTGACAGGCTTGCCCGAAATCAAGATCGGACAGGATTGCACTTTGCGTGTTTTACGAGAATATGAAAATAACCCCCACAATTTTGATTCGGATTTGTTAAGCCCCAAACTAATGGAAAGATATTATTATTACTATTATCACCTGAATAAAAATCGCATGGACTATCCGCTTGACAAAGATTTTTCTCAATACAGCCTGCTGTCTGGTAATGAAGCTGCTAAAGCAGCCTTTCAATCAGCATTGGGCACCAGTTTCAGGTTGCCGCTTAGACAGGCTTTCAAGGATGCGGCGGAAGCATTCAACGTGATCGAACAAAATACCCGCCCGGTGTTGGTACCATTTGGGGAAGGTAGCCATATCATCCATCAGTTAAATCAAGAGCTTTCTCTGGCGGAAATTCGTTATTGGTTGCAGCGCAGCCAGCAATATTCTGTGAACCTGTACCAACAAAACCTGAATCAATTGTTGCATGCAAATGCAGTTTATGAATTAAGAAATGGAGGTGTGTTTGCTTTGTCTGAAAGTTTTTATGATGACGAAATTGGTGTTGATTTTGCCAGCTCAAAAATGGATTTCTTGATCGATTTTTAATGAAAGGAGATAACTTGAACAAAGAAAATCGTATTTCATTTAAGTTGTATGGCAAGTATGCCTTGTTTAGTGACCCACTTACAAGAATTGGAGGTGAAAAATTTAGTTATCAGATACCCACTTATCAGTCACTGAAAGGAATTGTGGAGTCAATCTACTGGAAGCCGACCTTTATTTGGTACATCGATCGGGTGCGGGTGATGAAACCGATTCGGACGCAATCGCAAGGAATCCGGCCGATTGAATATGGCGGCGGCAATACGCTCTCCATTTATACCTATTTACGCGATGTAGAATATCAAGTCAGTGCCCATTTTGAATGGAATGAACATCGCCAGGAATTAAGTAATGATCGCAATGAAAATAAACATTTCTTCATTGCCAAACGCATGCTGGAACGCGGAGGCCGTAGGGATATCTTTTTAGGGACGCGAGAATGCCAGGGTTATGTCGAACCTTGTGATTTTGGGGAAGGTACAGGTTTTTATGATCTGTATGGAGAGCTTTCCTTCGGAATCATGTTCCACGGTTTTAATTACCCGGATGAGACCGGTGTTAATTTATTACAGACACGTTTATGGACGCCGCTCATGCAAGACGGGGTGATTGATTTTATCCGGCCGCAAGATTGCAGGATTGTGCGTGATATACGACCGATGCAGCCGAAAGAATTTGGTGAAACTGAATTCAGCAATCTCTCCGAGGATGAATTGCTGCAAGATTTACTGGCTCAGAATGGGGAAGGAGGGCAGCAATGAGCTGGATTTCATTGTTGAATGAGACTTACAATAACTGCTCGGCGCTGATTGGCAAGGAATTGCAAGCCGGGAAAACCCCCTTATTGCCGATTGGCCATTCTACCCAGAATGCGCAGGTTGAGGTGGATCTGGATGCGAATGGTAATTTACTGGCTGCCCGTCGCCTGGAAAAACCGGAAGCAACCATCATTCCGGTGACTGAAGATTCTGCAAGTCGAACTGCAGGGTTTCGACCACACCCATTATTTGACAAGCTTCAATATGTTGCAGGGGATTATGAAAAATATGGAGGGAAAAAAGGAAAAGACTCGTACCTTGATTATATGAAACAATTGAATTCATGGTGCGAATCTTATTATTGCCATCCAAAAGTTGCCGTTGTTTATAAGTACTTGCAAAAAGGATCTTTAGTTTCTGACCTGATTGCCAAAGGTGTCTTGGACTATGATACCGAGGCAGGCAAATTTAATGAGGATTCAGAGCTGGAAAGCTTTGTTCGTTTCCGTGTGTTTATCGAAGGCGATCCGGAAGCACGTGTTTGGCTGGATCAGGATGTTTGGAAGAGTTTTTCTGACTTTAACGCATCCATTCAGGAAGGAACCGATCTGTGCTATGTGCAGGGCATTCGTATGCCCATCACGAGCAAACATGCCAAAAAGATCCGCAATAGCGGTGATGGCGCGAAACTGATTTCGGCCAATGACACCAGCGGTTTCACCTTTCGCGGCCGTTTTGACGATAAGGCTCAGGTCGTCAGTGTCGGTTACGAAACCTCGCATAAGGCATTTAACATGCTCACCTGGCTGGTCAATATGCAAGGCTATCGCAACGATTCACAGGTAATTTTGGCATTCAGCACCGCTAACGAAGAACTACCCAAAGGCTGGGAAGAAGATGACATCTGGGGGGGCGAAGTGGAAGAAGTAGATTTTGTTAATATTGACCAGGATTATGCCAAAAAGTTGAAAAGCAGCATAGCTGGCTATAAACAAAACCTGACTCATTCCTCCAAAGTGGTTGTGATGGGGCTCGATTCAGCTACCCCCGGGCGATTGTCGATTACTTTCTACCGGGAACTATTTCCATTTGAGTATCTTGAACGCATTGAAGATTGGTACAAAAAGACCGCCTGGCTGCATACCTATAAATTTGTTGATAAAAAACCCTATGAATGGGTTGGAGCCCCGGCACCGAAAGAAATCGCCCAGGCAGCGTTTGGATCAAAAGCCAGCAAGGAGGTGATCAAAGAAACAATTGAAAGATTGTTACCTTGCATCATCGATGGAAGAAGAATTCCACGTGACCTGGTCTTGACCATAAATCGGCGTGCTTCCAATCCCGTTGCACTTGAACCTTACGAATGGCTGAAGGTATTAAGCATTGCCTGCGCCGTGAATAAAAATTTCTACCAAAAGGAGAATATTTCGATGGCACTTGATGAAACTATTACTGATCGCAATTACTTGTTTGGGCGTTTGTTAGCGGTGGCCGATAAAATCGAATCGTCAACGTATGAAAGAGGGGAAAATCGGCAAACCAATGCTATCCGTTATATGAATATGTTTTCCCGTAACCCTTTCCGCACCTGGGAAATTATCTGGAAACGCTTAATTCCTTATATGGCCAAGGCCGGCCCATGGGGAGTACGCTATCAAGATTTGATAAGCGATATCATGGCAAAATTTGATTATGAGGATTACAGCAAAAACGAAGCCTTGAATGGAAAGTACCTGCTGGGTTTTCATAATCAGCGCCAGGTGTTTATTGAAGACCGTAAAGCAAATATTGAAAAAAAATTACAAGAAAAATTAGAAATTCAATAAAAAGGAGAATAGAAAATGGAAAGCCTGAGTAAAAAAATTGATTTTGCAGTCGTTATTTCTGTTAAGAATGCCAATCCCAATGGAGACCCATTAGATGGTAACCGTCCAAGGACCAATTATGATGGGTACGGGGAAATCTCTGATGTGTGTATCAAGCGCAAACTGCGGAATCGCCTGCAAGACCTGGGTGAACAAATATTTGTTCAATCAGATGATAATCGTGTAGATGACTTCCGCAGTCTTAGAGATCGTGCCGATGGTGATTCGGAATTGAAAAAACTTGCCAAGGATCGCCCGGCTTATGCATTGGCGGCCTGTCAAAAATGGTATGATGTGCGGGCATTTGGCCAGGTCTTTGCGTTTGGAAAGAGCGAGGGTAGTGATTCAGTTTCGATTGGTATTCGTGGGCCTGTCTCCATTCAACTAGCTACAAGTTTGCATCCGGTTGATATTACCAGCATGCAGATTACGAAAAGTGTTAATCTGGAGACTGGCAAGGACCCCGACAAAAAAGGGTCAGATACAATGGGAATGAAACACCGTGTCGATTTTGGAGTCTATGTCATTTATGGCAGCATCAATACACAACTTGCATCCAAAACAGGTTATTCGGATGAGGATGCTGA
This sequence comes from Chloroflexi bacterium 44-23, assembly GCA_001899005.1. GTDB lineage: Bacteria > Chloroflexota > Anaerolineae > Anaerolineales > Anaerolineaceae > UBA6170. The sequence continues at coordinate 72,931 of MKUW01000027.1, read as the reverse complement.
AAAGTTAAAACAGGCGTTACTGACTCTGTTTGAAAATGATGCCTCGGCTGCCCGTCCGGATGGTAGTATGGAAGTAATCAGGTTATTCTGGTGGGAACATAATAATCTCAACGGACAATATTCCTCTGCAGTTGTGCATCGCGCGATCAATATCAAACTAAAAGAAGGTATTGAAAAACCTGCTAAGGTAGATGACTATTTAATCACCCACAAAGAACTAAAAGACTTGCCAATTGAGATTCTAAGTCCGTATATCTAACAATGGCCGAATATTCACAGGAAGACCTACTGGGATTATCCGGTATTCAACACTTCCTTTTTTGCCGGCGGCAATGGGCCTTGATTTACGTTGAGCAACAGTGGCAGGAAAATCTCTACACAGTCGAAGGCAAATTGATGCATGACCGGGCTGATGATCCCTATTTCACGGAAGTACGTGAAGGTACGATTATCGCCCGGGCCATGCCGGTTGCCTCCTACCGCTTAGGATTTAATGGCATTTGTGACGTCGTTGAATTTACGCCTGTTTCAGAAGGTGTAGCCTTGCCTGGAAGAAAAGGTTTCTACAGGCCAATACCCGTTGAATACAAACGTGGCTCAGAGAAAGAGGAAGCCTGGGACCGGGCGCAGTTATGTGCTCAGGCTATTTGCCTGGAAGAAATGCTCGCGATCGATATCCCAGCTGGTTACCTTTATTATGGGAAAACACGTCACCGTACCCAGGTTCAATTTGACCTGCTACTTCGCAATCTGGTAGAAAAGATTTCCATGGAGATGCATACCTATTTTTCTCGTGGGTATACTCCCCAAGTGAAAACTTCGAAGATGTGCAAATCATGTTCGCTCTTCGATCTTTGCATGGCGACCATGCAAAGTGAGCGTGTCAATGTTCGCGATTATATTTTTAAGCATGTCAATGAGTGACTGATGAAGAAATTGCTGAACGTACTGTATGTAACCATGCCGGAATCCTACCTGGCGCTGGATGGTGAGAATATCATCATTCGTAAGGATCAGGAAATCACTTTGCGCTTGCCGCTCCATAACCTTGAAAATATTATTTGTTTCAATTACCTGGGAGCCAGCCCTGCCCTGATGGCAGCCTGTGCGGAAAGAAGCATCGGATTAACCTTTCTCTCTCCGAACGGACGCTTTCAAGCGCGGATTCAAGGAAGAACAAAAGGCAATGTCTTATTGCGAAAGACGCAATACCAAATTTCAGAAAACCGACCGGCGAGTATGGAGATTGCCCGATCATTTCTATTGGGAAAAGTGTATAACTGCCGCAAAGTTCTGGAGCGCTCCATCCGTGACCACGCCATTGTGCTGGATGTAGAAAAGATTAGAAATGCATCGAAATTGTTAAAAGACTCGCTGACGGTGATTGTAGAATGCGATGATTTAAATGATTTGCTGGGTTTGGAAGGAAGTGCTGCGCGCACCTATTTTGGTGTGTTCGATCAGCTTATCTTGCATCAAAAGAAGGATTTTTTCTTTTTGGAACGGTCACGCCGCCCGCCATTGGATAACATGAACGCGCTGCTCTCTTTTCTGTATTCCATGTTAACCAATGAGGCTGTGTCTGCACTGGAGGCGGTTGGATTGGATCCATATGTTGGCTTTTTGCATCAGGATCGCCCTGGAAGACCCTCATTGGCATTGGATCTGATGGAAGAGCTGCGACCTGTATTTGCAGATCGGGTGGCGCTTTCCATGGTTAACCTTAAACAAATCAATGGCAAGGGGTTTGTAAGAAAAGAAAGCGGGGGCGTATTAATGGATGATGATACTCGTAAAAGTGTTTTAAAAGTATGGCAGGAAAGGAAGAAAGAAACAATCCTGCACCCATATTTGAAAGAAAGAATTGACTTCGGTCTCATCATTCATGCGCAGGCGATGTTACTGGCTAGGTTTCTGCGCGGCGATCTGGATAGTTATCCACCCTTTTTCTGGAGTTAGGAGGATTTCATGCTGTTGTTGGTAACTTATGATGTCAATACAGAAACAAAAGCAGGAAAAAAGAGATTACGGAAGGTAGCCAAGGTTTGTCAAAATTATGGGCAACGAGTGCAGAATTCTGTTTTTGAGTGTCTGGTAGAGCCTGCTCAATATCGCTTGCTACAAAGTCAAATTGTTGATATGATGGACAAAGAGAAAGACAGCGTGCGCTTCTACAATTTGGGGAATGAGTGGAAGAAAAGAGTGGAGCATGTTGGTGCGAAACCTTCCCTTGATTTGGAAGGGGTCATCATTGCTTAATTGCGAACCGAAAGTGAACATGTTTTCAGCTGTTGCTTCGCAGGCAAAAAAGCCCGAATTTCGAGGGAAAAGGACCATTTGCAAAATAAATTAGCGTAAATTAGAATAAAGAACCTTAATAATCGAATAAATATTAAGAATACAACCAGATTTGGTATAATTTTGCTGTCGCTCCCCGTGCGGGAGCGTGGATTGAAATATGCGTAAAATCAGGAACTGCATGCATATCTGAGTCGCTCCCCGTGCGGGAGCGTGGATTGAAATTCTCTTAGCTCAACGCCACGCCTGAACTCGTACAGTCGCTCCCCGTGCGGGAGCGTGGATTGAAATTTTTATGAAACGTATCTGCAAAAATTGTCAATAGTCGCTCCCCGTGCGGGAGCGTGGATTGAAATACCGCCACCAGCCAGGAGGTTGGGGATGGTGCTGGTCGCTCCCCGTGCGGGAGCGTGGATTGAAATGCCCACTCATACACCACATCAGCATTTTTACCAGTCGCTCCCCGTGCGGGAGCGTGGATTGAAATTGTAGCAACGTGTAAAGCGGTGAACCATTACCGGGTCGCTCCCCGTGCGGGAGCGTGGATTGAAATGGGGTATTCAGGATGCTTTGAGATCAATAGCAAGCGTCGCTCCCCGTGCGGGAGCGTGGATTGAAATACCATCGCATAAATTAGAAAATTGGGCGGGTGAAGTCGCTCCCCGTGCGGGAGCGTGGATTGAAATGAAAAAGTTGCAGTAACATTCCCAACCTTTTGGGGTCGCTCCCCGTGCGGGAGCGTGGATTGAAATAGGTCGATTGCCCCTGATAATGATGCGTCTTTTGGTCGCTCCCCGTGCGGGAGCGTGGATTGAAATATTCACACCATGCAGACAAACGGGGCGACCGGCAGTCGCTCCCCGTGCGGGAGCGTGGATTGAAATATCATTGACAGGATATGATTTGGCATCAATGTAGTCGCTCCCCGTGCGGGAGCGTGGATTGAAATTCGTGATTACCCTTGCCAAGCAGTAAAATATTAGTCGCTCCCCGTGCGGGAGCGTGGATTGAAATTTAAGTTCCTCTGCAAGTTCGTTTACGTCATCGTGTCGCTCCCCGTGCGGGAGCGTGGATTGAAATATCCGAGTAATCAAACACAACGGATGGATTAGCGTCGCTCCCCGTGCGGGAGCGTGGATTGAAATCTTCGTCTGTTTTACCACTCCATGCTAATGCCGTGTCGCTCCCCGTGCGGGAGCGTGGATTGAAATAATTAGACTTGGAAAAAATTCTTGCGCGCGAAGGTCGCTCCCCGTGCGGGAGCGTGGATTGAAATGAACCGCTGAAAGAGAAGGAGCGGCTGCTTGCCCGTCGCTCCCCGTGCGGGAGCGTGGATTGAAATCACGTGTCCATAATGCGCCTGGCGCTTCGTCAAGTCGCTCCCCGTGCGGGAGCGTGGATTGAAATTCATAATCCAAATTATCATAATCCTGATTCTCTTGTCGCTCCCCGTGCGGGAGCGTGGATTGAAATGGTTGTTCCTGTGTCTGGAAACGTAATCGTATATGTCGCTCCCCGTGCGGGAGCGTGGATTGAAATATACCGATATTCAAGCCCTGTTGTCGGTGGATTAGTCGCTCCCCGTGCGGGAGCGTGGATTGAAATTCATCCCATACCTGCGCGGCTGCCATGTTGAGAGTCGCTCCCCGTGCGGGAGCGTGGATTGAAATGGTAACGCAAAGCCTAAACGGATAACGGCGCGTAGTCGCTCCCCGTGCGGGAGCGTGGATTGAAATCAGCATGGAGACCAGCGACTTTCATACTGTACAGTCGCTCCCCGTGCGGGAGCGTGGATTGAAATACTATGAGCTGAACCGAAAGCTAATGATGTTACGCGTCGCTCCCCGTGCGGGAGCGTGGATTGAAATCTGTACGTGTTGCAAATCCAGCCCAAAAATCAGCGTCGCTCCCCGTGCGGGAGCGTGGATTGAAATAAGCGTACGCGGTGCCGGTGAGAAAAGCGACAAGGTCGCTCCCCGTGCGGGAGCGTGGATTGAAATGATAATCTCAAACTGGGTTGATAAGCCAAAGAAGTCGCTCCCCGTGCGGGAGCGTGGATTGAAATCTTCGTCTGTTTTACCACTCCATGCTAATGCCGGTCGCTCCCCGTGCGGGAGCGTGGATTGAAATCTTTGGCAGATCAATCACTACCCAGCATAAGAATGTCGCTCCCCGTGCGGGAGCGTGGATTGAAATTCTGAATATCCCTGATCAATCATTCCGTCTACAGTCGCTCCCCGTGCGGGAGCGTGGATTGAAATAACAGTGCGGATATTTCAGCATGGAGACCAGCGAGTCGCTCCCCGTGCGGGAGCGTGGATTGAAATGAATATACAATACCACAATCCAAATGCGATTACGTCGCTCCCCGTGCGGGAGCGTGGATTGAAATTTTAAACGGCTTGAGATGTCCATCGCGATCACTGGTCGCTCCCCGTGCGGGAGCGTGGATTGAAATTTCTACGGTTCGTTGAATTGCGACATGATGCACGTCGCTCCCCGTGCGGGAGCGTGGATTGAAATTTTGAGAAGGCGACCACCGACAGCCACGTACGCGGTCGCTCCCCGTGCGGGAGCGTGGATTGAAATTCCCAAACCCAATCGCCGTTAAATTGTTCAAAAGCGTCGCTCCCCGTGCGGGAGCGTGGATTGAAATATAAATCGGTTGTATTACTTCCATCTTGGCAGCCGTCGCTCCCCGTGCGGGAGCGTGGATTGAAATGCTAACACCCCTGAAAGTTTACGTCGTGATTTGTCGCTCCCCGTGCGGGAGCGTGGATTGAAATTGGATGGGCGCTATGATGCCATGCTGACCATTGAGTCGCTCCCCGTGCGGGAGCGTGGATTGAAATTTTGCACTGGTTATACGCGCTCCCGGTATCTCCGTGTCGCTCCCCGTGCGGGAGCGTGGATTGAAATTGAACCAAATACTGGAGCATCGCGGGTATATGTCGTCGCTCCCCGTGCGGGAGCGTGGATTGAAATCTGGCGCCCAGGTAAGCAGCCACATGCATCGCACGTCGCTCCCCGTGCGGGAGCGTGGATTGAAATCATTTCAAAAGCTGGGGGGAGTGGGCTGCTGCTGGTCGCTCCCCGTGCGGGAGCGTGGATTGAAATTTTGTTAGCACCGCTCGCACCAATCGTTACTGTGTCGCTCCCCGTGCGGGAGCGTGGATTGAAATTTCTGCGACCAGATCATCCTGGCCAATGAGTATGTCGCTCCCCGTGCGGGAGCGTGGATTGAAATCGCTGTAACCGGATCCCAATCCGCCTGCGTGGTAGTCGCTCCCCGTGCGGGAGCGTGGATTGAAATGCGGAGGAATTAGGCAGAATCCAAGACCACAAAGTCGCTCCCCGTGCGGGAGCGTGGATTGAAATATCGATAATGTGATCCCGCTGAATGACGGATCCCGTCGCTCCCCGTGCGGGAGCGTGGATTGAAATCCGCTGGATATTCTGGCTGGCGATACGGCGGAAGTCGCTCCCCGTGCGGGAGCGTGGATTGAAATTACGAATCGATCCACGTTGTGCAGATCCGTGGGGGGTCGCTCCCCGTGCGGGAGCGTGGATTGAAATCGGCAGCGGTATAAATAAACTTTGCCACCGCGCGTCGCTCCCCGTGCGGGAGCGTGGATTGAAATCGTAAAGAGACCGCGCGGGGAGCAAAACAAACACGTCGCTCCCCGTGCGGGAGCGTGGATTGAAATAATTGAACTCATATCCGTGAGATCGTGGGTGCGAGTCGCTCCCCGTGCGGGAGCGTGGATTGAAATGTAAGTGTGAGCATTGCAGAGGGGGACACGGCGTCGCTCCCCGTGCGGGAGCGTGGATTGAAATTTGTTGCATTCGGAAAATTTGGAATTTGCACATCGTCGCTCCCCGTGCGGGAGCGTGGATTGAAATCTGTTGACTCATCCTACTGCGCTAGGTGCAGTTAGTCGCTCCCCGTGCGGGAGCGTGGATTGAAATACGAACGTTGAAAAAACCATGGCCGGGACACGATGTCGCTCCCCGTGCGGGAGCGTGGATTGAAATTCATTCCCCATTTATTCTCGCCCATGTAATAAAGTCGCTCCCCGTGCGGGAGCGTGGATTGAAATCTTTTAACTTTAGACTTTGAGCTTTGAGCCGCTTGTCGCTCCCCGTGCGGGAGCGTGGATTGAAATGACGAGTGAAGTATTATCGCAATGGCACAAAAGAGTCGCTCCCCGTGCGGGAGCGTGGATTGAAATCCCAAGTCACGTTTGCTAAAGATCTTTCGATGTGGTCGCTCCCCGTGCGGGAGCGTGGATTGAAATGTCATCCAGCAGATGCCATACTTGCCGCACACACGTCGCTCCCCGTGCGGGAGCGTGGATTGAAATAGAACATGGGCGACAAACAATGGAACAGGCTATGTCGCTCCCCGTGCGGGAGCGTGGATTGAAATATAAGCAATTATGTATGTGACCGCATTGAGCAATGTCGCTCCCCGTGCGGGAGCGTGGATTGAAATTTCGGAGCTTACTCCAAACATTTTCATCAAATCGGGTCGCTCCCCGTGCGGGAGCGTGGATTGAAATTATTGCTCGCATCGTAGTCGTTGATGGCGGTAAGTCGCTCCCCGTGCGGGAGCGTGGATTGAAATTGCTGGCTGAAAGCGTAAGATTGCCATGAGCAAAAGTCGCTCCCCGTGCGGGAGCGTGGATTGAAATAGGCGAGAAGAGTCGCAACGGAGCATGTTTGGTAAGTCGCTCCCCGTGCGGGAGCGTGGATTGAAATGCAAGGTCGTAGAAGCGTCGAGCATATTGAAGCAGTCGCTCCCCGTGCGGGAGCGTGGATTGAAATAGACAATCCCGCTCCCCGACGTACTGCCGCAAGAGTCGCTCCCCGTGCGGGAGCGTGGATTGAAATGGCTGCGTCTGGCAGTTCGTGGATGGTGTCAACAGTCGCTCCCCGTGCGGGAGCGTGGATTGAAATACCATCCCACGTATATTGTAGAGAAGCGAACTTGTCGCTCCCCGTGCGGGAGCGTGGATTGAAATGTCACCTCCTCAATCAATCAATTATGGCGATGATGTCGCTCCCCGTGCGGGAGCGTGGATTGAAATTTCTCGCTCAATCAATTATAGCGATGATCTTATGGTCGCTCCCCGTGCGGGAGCGTGGATTGAAATCAAAGTATGACTTCACACTCGCCCTCATCGGTAGTCGCTCCCCGTGCGGGAGCGTGGATTGAAATCTTAACATCTGTAATAAAAAGTTATCCCCAGGAGTCGCTCCCCGTGCGGGAGCGTGGATTGAAATTGTCTCCAGCATATACTGAGAAGTCATTACCTTGTCGCTCCCCGTGCGGGAGCGTGGATTGAAATTTATCATTTTATAATCCTTTCATATGAGCTTTAGTCGCTCCCCGTGCGGGAGCGTGGATTGAAATTTTCGATGCCTTACAAGGCAGGTTTGACCCTAGGTCGCTCCCCGTGCGGGAGCGTGGATTGAAATTCCGGACCAGCGGAAGAAGATGCCCCCATCACGCGTCGCTCCCCGTGCGGGAGCGTGGATTGAAATACAAGATCCACTAACAGAAGAAATTCGATACATTGTCGCTCCCCGTGCGGGAGCGTGGATTGAAATATTTGCTCAAAAGCATCGATCCCAAGCATGGCAGTCGCTCCCCGTGCGGGAGCGTGGATTGAAATGTATGTATCAAGTGCTTGCGTGATGCGGGCGTTGTCGCTCCCCGTGCGGGAGCGTGGATTGAAATTTGGTTTCTCTCATCAGACCGACCCGTTTTGTCGGTCGCTCCCCGTGCGGGAGCGTGGATTGAAATGGGTGTCCTGTGATACTTGGAGTCCAAGCCGGCAGGTCGCTCCCCGTGCGGGAGCGTGGATTGAAATATTTGATCTCCTGATTTAATAGGTTTGTGGTTTGTCGCTCCCCGTGCGGGAGCGTGGATTGAAATATAGACGACAACGGCGGGGTATTCCGGCGAGTGCGTCGCTCCCCGTGCGGGAGCGTGGATTGAAATTCTACTCTTGATCTTTGTGTTTTTAATAGGGATGGTCGCTCCCCGTGCGGGAGCGTGGATTGAAATGAAGAAACAAAAATGCCCTATGATCGTACTAAACGTCGCTCCCCGTGCGGGAGCGTGGATTGAAATAAGTTTATCTAGTGCTGTAATGGTAGTGGGTCAGGTCGCTCCCCGTGCGGGAGCGTGGATTGAAATGCACAATTATGCTTACATATAGCACCTATGTATAGTCGCTCCCCGTGCGGGAGCGTGGATTGAAATCTTTGTAGATTTGTTCAGCACATTTAACCATAATGTCGCTCCCCGTGCGGGAGCGTGGATTGAAATAGCTAATAATCTATTTGAAAAAGTCGGTGTGGAAAGTCGCTCCCCGTGCGGGAGCGTGGATTGAAATTGGTATTTCATACCCCTGTTCAACGGCTTTAGCGTCGCTCCCCGTGCGGGAGCGTGGATTGAAATCTCCCCCTCAATCAATTATGGCGATGATCTTATGGTCGCTCCCCGTGCGGGAGCGTGGATTGAAATTACTGGGGACACCCAGGTGTGGGTGGAATCGCCAGTCGCTCCCCGTGCGGGAGCGTGGATTGAAATTGCCATAGAAGTATATCTAAGATGGTGTGGTCTGGTCGCTCCCCGTGCGGGAGCGTGGATTGAAATATAATATAGGAGGATAAAAATGGATTATAAGAAGGTCGCTCCCCGTGCGGGAGCGTGGATTGAAATTAATCTAATGCCTCAAAAAAAGCTTGAGGCTTTAGTCGCTCCCCGTGCGGGAGCGTGGATTGAAATTACATTATTTTTACGTTGTTTTATTGGGTAGTATGTCGCTCCCCGTGCGGGAGCGTGGATTGAAATTACTTGCTGACACCTTGCTGACACGTAGTAACTAGTCGCTCCCCGTGCGGGAGCGTGGATTGAAATTGTAAACAGGATAAGCTAATGACGCTTCAACACGTCGCTCCCCGTGCGGGAGCGTGGATTGAAATGGCTGGGTAAGTTTCCAAATTTTCTACGTTGGCGTCGCTCCCCGTGCGGGAGCGTGGATTGAAATAAATGAATAGTATTAGTATCCTCCCAGACGCTAGTCGCTCCCCGTGCGGGAGCGTGGATTGAAATTAGAGCCTATATACTGGGATGCATTAGCTATCGGTCGCTCCCCGTGCGGGAGCGTGGATTGAAATTAATATATGTGGGAATTTGTGGTACAAACTTAGGGGTCGCTCCCCGTGCGGGAGCGTGGATTGAAATTGATCCATCTGGAAGTGGAATACCCTGATCTAAAGTCGCTCCCCGTGCGGGAGCGTGGATTGAAATCAACAGCATCTTCGTCACCACCAGGAGCACCAATGTCGCTCCCCGTGCGGGAGCGTGGATTGAAATAAGTCTACACACATACTTTGTACCTACATCACCCGTCGCTCCCCGTGCGGGAGCGTGGATTGAAATTCCCTTTGCTTTTGAGACAACCACACTCTGTAAGGTCGCTCCCCGTGCGGGAGCGTGGATTGAAATTGAAAGTGGAAAAGTATTACATGGTGGTTGGAAGTCGCTCCCCGTGCGGGAGCGTGGATTGAAATAAAACGACCAATAGAAAGAAGGCAAACATGTCAAGTCGCTCCCCGTGCGGGAGCGTGGATTGAAATTCCAACCAACATTATAGAGATAATTTCCGGTTGGTCGCTCCCCGTGCGGGAGCGTGGATTGAAATCCAACCGAATGATTGCATCCTCATAATCGCTGTCGTCGCTCCCCGTGCGGGAGCGTGGATTGAAATAAAGTGGTCATATCTGATGATTACCGGCGAACTGGTCGCTCCCCGTGCGGGAGCGTGGATTGAAATATTAAGAAGATTATGCCGGAATCGAAATCCACAGTCGCTCCCCGTGCGGGAGCGTGGATTGAAATATACTGGTAATCCAGTGTGTACCCTTCCAGTTTGTCGCTCCCCGTGCGAGAGCGTGGATTGAAATGTAGAATCGTAAGGCGGCAGTCATGGAAGCAATCAGTCGCTCCCCGTGCGGGAGCGTGGATTGAAATGGAACCTCAATCATGAACATTGTACCTGGGTGCGGTCGCTCCCCGTGCGGGAGCGTGGATTGAAATAGGACGATGCGGTGACATCGCGGTCCCTGGTGAGTCGCTCCCCGTGCGGGAGCGTGGATTGAAATACCCCGCCCAGCGAGTAATCCAGGCGCGGAATCGTCGCTCCCCGTGCGGGAGCGTGGATTGAAATTTGTTCCGGTCGTGGTCCCCAGAATCAGATTTTTGTCGCTCCCCGTGCGGGAGCGTGGATTGAAATTTTGATCCACTCTTTCAAATTAAATGGATCAACCGTCGCTCCCCGTGCGGGAGCGTGGATTGAAATCCATATCCCTCCTATGCCTGGCTTCCGACTAAACGTCGCTCCCCGTGCGGGAGCGTGGATTGAAATGACATCCGAGGTAGGGACAGTTTGGGGGGTTGAAGTCGCTCCCCGTGCGGGAGCGTGGATTGAAATCCTGAACGGCAACCGGAAATTTAGCAAACGGCAGAGTCGCTCCCCGTGCGGGAGCGTGGATTGAAATGACCGTAGAGGAAATGGACGGCACACCATCTGTTGTCGCTCCCCGTGCGGGAGCGTGGATTGAAATAGCCACACACGACACAGGCAGATTGGTTGCCTACGTCGCTCCCCGTGCGGGAGCGTGGATTGAAATGTTTGGCATCCAGCAGAACCCCAAGATCGCGCAGGTCGCTCCCCGTGCGGGAGCGTGGATTGAAATACTTCCGCCACCGTCAGCGCCCGGCTGTTGGCATGTCGCTCCCCGTGCGGGAGCGTGGATTGAAATACGGCCGTCAGCGTCGGCGCGCGGCTCTCTAAAAGTCGCTCCCCGTGCGGGAGCGTGGATTGAAATATGGCCAACATGAAAACGGTCTCCAAAAAGACCCGTCGCTCCCCGTGCGGGAGCGTGGATTGAAATCTGGGAAGCCAGACTTTGGTGATCTTGCCCTCAGTCGCTCCCCGTGCGGGAGCGTGGATTGAAATGTCATCATCCATGCTCACCTCATAACCTCGATCTGTCGCTCCCCGTGCGGGAGCGTGGATTGAAATTTCTTCATATAAATTTTCCCTTCCCTTGATTGATGTCGCTCCCCGTGCGGGAGCGTGGATTGAAATTTTACGCCCAGAAATGCCGTTTCCACCGCCCGCAGTCGCTCCCCGTGCGGGAGCGTGGATTGAAATTAATTTTCCTGGCAGCATCAAATTCGATTTTTAAGTCGCTCCCCGTGCGGGAGCGTGGATTGAAATAGTTTTACACGCTTCCCGATCAACTGGTGTGGGATGGTCGCTCCCCGTGCGGGAGCGTGGATTGAAATATCAGATCCGGAGTGAATGACTGCCCATTGATTTGTCGCTCCCCGTGCGGGAGCGTGGATTGAAATATTGGGGCAATGCTGATACAGGAACACGAACAAGTCGCTCCCCGTGCGGGAGCGTGGATTGAAATGTCCTGATCGCGATCGATGAGGAGGGCGAGCTTGTCGCTCCCCGTGCGGGAGCGTGGATTGAAATTAAGGATGGAGGCGATATGAGCGGAGTGGTTACGTCGCTCCCCGTGCGGGAGCGTGGATTGAAATGTTAAGTTCTCTCCGTCAAATGTTGATCCGAAAGTCGCTCCCCGTGCGGGAGCGTGGATTGAAATTTATGCTCATAGGCTTACAATCCCTCTCTCTTCAGTCGCTCCCCGTGCGGGAGCGTGGATTGAAATGTTGAGAATCAGCCACCGAACCATACTGCTGCGTGTCGCTCCCCGTGCGGGAGCGTGGATTGAAATTACGGTCGTAATATTACTAATATTCAGGCAAACAGTCGCTCCCCGTGCGGGAGCGTGGATTGAAATTGAATGCGATACAGCCATTCATGGGCTGAATATTGTCGCTCCCCGTGCGGGAGCGTGGATTGAAATCTGTAAATGAAGAACTGATTAATGACCAAAGGCAGTCGCTCCCCGTGCGGGAGCGTGGATTGAAATCCGATGATTTTTACCGGATCATCTACCGTAAAAAGTCGCTCCCCGTGCGGGAGCGTGGATTGAAATTCACATCCAGCTTTCACAAATTCGACGTACCTGGTCGCTCCCCGTGCGGGAGCGTGGATTGAAATTGGCCGCCTGGTTATTTAGAGCAACCCGTGGAAAGTCGCTCCCCGTGCGGGAGCGTGGATTGAAATCGCATCCAGCAGGGCGACCTGGAGATGGCGCTCAAGTCGCTCCCCGTGCGGGAGCGTGGATTGAAATTAAGGATACGCCCCCAGATCCATCCATCCCGTAAGTCGCTCCCCGTGCGGGAGCGTGGATTGAAATTTCAGCTTGCCGTCGAGCGCGGAACCAGCGAACCGGTCGCTCCCCGTGCGGGAGCGTGGATTGAAATTCATACCAGGGCGTCACAGTCCCAGTGGCCGGCGTCGCTCCCCGTGCGGGAGCGTGGATTGAAATGACTGTCGCAAAAGGCAAAAACGCGAAGGCGATGTCGCTCCCCGTGCGGGAGCGTGGATTGAAATTTCAGTATTGTCGTATAAAGGTTGGGAACGGGGGTCGCTCCCCGTGCGGGAGCGTGGATTGAAATAGATGGTAGTTGATTGGTTAATTAAAGCTCTGAATGTCGCTCCCCGTGCGGGAGCGTGGATTGAAATGATGTTACGTCCGCTCTTTTGATCACCCAGCATCGGTCGCTCCCCGTGCGGGAGCGTGGATTGAAATTAACAAGGAGTAATCATTTAGTTTTTCACTGATGTCGCTCCCCGTGCGGGAGCGTGGATTGAAATCGCAGTAGTAGCAGGTTTCCATTAGTCCTCGCTTGTCGCTCCCCGTGCGGGAGCGTGGATTGAAATAGCTTAGTCTTGAAAGATGGAACATTGTCACATGTCGCTCCCCGTGCGGGAGCGTGGATTGAAATCGATGCGCTGGAATGTAGCGGGGGGCGGAAACGAGTCGCTCCCCGTGCGGGAGCGTGGATTGAAATTACGGGTACGTGGTGATGCATTGGCCGCCACAGGTCGCTCCCCGTGCGGGAGCGTGGATTGAAATATCAAGAAGACTGACGCCAGCGCCAATGCCGTCAGTCGCTCCCCGTGCGGGAGCGTGGATTGAAATCGGACGGATGGCAACTGTGTGACGGGACGAACGGGTCGCTCCCCGTGCGGGAGCGTGGATTGAAATCAAAGAGCGGCGTAATCGGACATACCCGCTTGACGTCGCTCCCCGTGCGGGAGCGTGGATTGAAATCAGATTGGGCAGCTGATATGCTTGGTCTATCTGGTCGCTCCCCGTGCGGGAGCGTGGATTGAAATCTTTGGTTGGTGGCGGGTGGGGCAGCGGTGCTGGTCGCTCCCCGTGCGGGAGCGTGGATTGAAATTGGAATTGTAGAAAAAATGGTCGTTGATTTAACCGTCGCTCCCCGTGCGGGAGCGTGGATTGAAATTTCGATGACACCCGCAATCTTGCGTCCGTACAAAGTCGCTCCCCGTGCGGGAGCGTGGATTGAAATACCGTAGTTGAAAGCTATTTATTGAGAACTGGAGCAACCCAATCTTGCGGGTGTAAAGTCTCCGAAAGAATGGCTGCTCGGAATTATAGGCACGGCATGTTTGGGAGCCGAATTTATGAGATATGGAGAAAAATGCGGCGGCGTTGTCACAGCAGAAGTGATAGGGCTTATCAACGTTATGGTGGTCGCGGAATCAATATTTGCAAAGAATGGGATAATCTTGAAAACGGATTTCACAATTTCCATAACTGGGCTATGAATAATGGGTATGCGGATAACCTATCAATTGATCGTATAGATAATGACGGAAATTATGAGCCATCTAATTGCAGATGGGTTGATGCAAAGACACAATGTAACAACAGATCATCGAATCATAAAGTAGACTATCGTGGGGAAACCCTCACGATTACGCAACTGGCAAACAAAATTGGAATAAAGCCTACAAATATGTGGAGCTTCTTATCTAGAAATGGATGGAATTCCGAACTAGCTGTAAAGGCCGCGAAGGGAGGTGATAACAATGACAGAAATGTTAAATAAGGCAGTTGAAAACGACTATCCTGATTTTATTAGCTCTACCGGTTATGGTACTGCTACGGGATTGTGCGGGATCAACTGCCGCTGACTGCCATTCATTTTATCCATACTATGAAGGCATAAGTGAGCAGTTATATTCCGATGCAGAGTTGGAAAGCTACGCAAACAAAACTGTCACCTACAACGGCAAAGAAATGAGCGTGTATGAAGCCACCCAGGTACAGCGGGGGATTGAGCGTAAGATCAGGCATTGGAAGCGACAAGCGGGGGCTTTGGAAGCTGCCGGGTTAGATAATGGGTTTGAGACCAGCAAAGTTAAACATTATCAGGGCGAAATGCGCGACTTCATCAAGCAGATGAATACTCAGTATAAAGATGAGGGTATCAAGTGGCACAGACAGTATGAGCGGGAACAAGTGCCCGCGTTTGTATCTCCTGAGAGTGTGGATCGTGATTTGCGGTTAGCACAGCAAGGGAGGCTGTTTGATCTTAAATCAAAAGAAACAGAGACGATTTATAGCAAACCCTTTGATCTAACAGAACGATATGGTAATGATCGATTGGAAGCCGAAAATATTATTCTTGATGAAAAAGGCAAAGATCACATATGGCGGATACATCCGGATGATCGAGATTGGTTGCCAAGAAACCAAGATTTAATTCTGAAAGCAATCGAGAATCCCTTATACATCGATGCTTTGCCTAGAGATTCTGGAAAAAGGGGTATAAATATAGCGCAAATCATCTACATTGGCGAAAAAGAAAACGAGTTCCTAAGCCTGGTAATCAATTTCAAAAAGAACAAAGCAAAAATTTGGACTATGTTTAGGGCGAACAAGAAATTCTTGTTTCACGAGGATGGGAGAATGAAAGATAGATGGATGAAGGCAAAATAAAAACTGGCCTTGAGTTGGCGTCCACCAATCTCTCACCAGTTTGGGGTCCCGTACGACATTGCGCGACTTGTCATCTCCCGTCTATGACGGTGTGGGAAGCGACTTCCCACCTCAGAACCTACAAATATTATACGACTTTTTGGATCGGAATTCAATACCTCAATTTGAATAGTTGAAATTCTTTTGTTCTTATGCTATACTAATCACAACTGAATAGGGCATTTGCTGGAAGTCCCACCCGGCGGAATAACAGGTTCATTCTTGTTGTTTCCCTGGGTGGGATTTTTTTGATTCCCATAAAAAGTCGCTCCCCGTGCGGGAGCGTGGATTGAAATACCCTCTACGATGTTTGCTGTTTTGCTGGGAAAGTCGCTCCCCGTGCGGGAGCGTGGATTGAAATGAGACAGCAGTAACCATCTGTCCCCGTTGGAAGGTCGCTCCCCGTGCGGGAGCGTGGATTGAAATATTTTTACAAAGATATCTATCTGGGAACAACGCTGTCGCTCCCCGTGCGGGAGCGTGGATTGAAATCTCTTAATCCCAAATCTATTCTTTAACTCTTTTGGTCGCTCCCCGTGCGGGAGCGTGGATTGAAATCGTTGAGAGAGAATAAGAAACGAATAATGAATCGTCGCTCCCCGTGCGGGAGCGTGGATTGAAATTGAATAACTATATCCAATAACCGGAATACCTTTTGTCGCTCCCCGTGCGGGAGCGTGGATTGAAATATAGAAATATCCCCAGTTATTACATCAAATAAAGTCGCTCCCCGTGCGGGAGCGTGGATTGAAATATTTCAGAAGTTATTGCTCCAAGCAATCTACCCCGTCGCTCCCCGTGCGGGAGCGTGGATTGAAATACCTGATTTGGCATCTCGTTTGTCTTTGCTAATTGTCGCTCCCCGTGCGGGAGCGTGGATTGAAATACTTACTTTAAACCCAGGTCTAGCTCTACCATCGTCGCTCCCCGTGCGGGAGCGTGGATTGAAATTCTGTTCCTATAGAAATCTTCGAGGAACATAAAGTCGCTCCCCGTGCGGGAGCGTGGATTGAAATTTAAGTCAACTTGCGGCTACTCTATAGTCGTTGTCGCTCCCCGTGCGGGAGCGTGGATTGAAATTATTGACCTGTAACACGGTAAACAAAGTGCCGGGTCGCTCCCCGTGCGGGAGCGTGGATTGAAATAACAAATGGCAAAAATATTAAAGTTTCGCAGCTAGTCGCTCCCCGTGCGGGAGCGTGGATTGAAATCCTTAGAATGATGTTGCGTTACGCTAAACTAGCGTCGCTCCCCGTGCGGGAGCGTGGATTGAAATATCGAAAGTAGCCCCAAAATCGTCCTCTTCCAAGTCGCTCCCCGTGCGGGAGCGTGGATTGAAATTATGATAAACGAAATATCTGGCTGAAGTACCCAGTCGCTCCCCGTGCGGGAGCGTGGATTGAAATCCCAGAAAGGATTTTAGTGGAAGAATATGAAATGTCGCTCCCCGTGCGGGAGCGTGGATTGAAATGACAATATCACTGGACAAAAAGCTAAAGTAAAATGTCGCTCCCCGTGCGGGAGCGTGGATTGAAATACCTTACCACCGGAAGTTGTTTTTCCACCAAAAGTCGCTCCCCGTGCGGGAGCGTGGATTGAAATATTTTGATCATCCCACTTGTTAGTTTCATAGTAAGTCGCTCCCCGTGCGGGAGCGTGGATTGAAATAAGTCTACACACATACTTTGTACCTACATCGCCCGTCGCTCCCCGTGCGGGAGCGTGGATTGAAATATTTTGATCATCCCATTTTTTAGTTTCATAGTAAGTCGCTCCCCGTGCGGGAGCGTGGATTGAAATAATGGAGTCTATTCCTAGCTCTGGAAGGGAACTGGTCGCTCCCCGTGCGGGAGCGTGGATTGAAATATTTTCTGTATGTTTTTCCAAGCATCCTCAAAAGTGTCGCTCCCCGTGCGGGAGCGTGGATTGAAATGATACTACAAAAAGACATTATTATTTAGGTTATTGTCGCTCCCCGTGCGGGAGCGTGGATTGAAATTGAATAATATGTTTCACCCCCCTCGATTCTGTCGTCGCTCCCCGTGCGGGAGCGTGGATTGAAATTGTAGACTGTTGACCTAAAACCCTAAGAGTATTAGGGTCGCTCCCCGTGCGGGAGCGTGGATTGAAATGTTACCATTCAGGCTGTTTATGGAGCACCGCTTGTCGCTCCCCGTGCGGGAGCGTGGATTGAAATGATACTTGTCAATCACTGCTGCCGGGAAACAGCCTCGTACTCCATCCAGCGCTGATCTTAATTTAACCACGAAAGACACGAACGTCACGAAAGTTCTTCTTATGCACTGACTCTACACCCCAGGCAGATGGCCAGGAATATTCGCGGGGCTTTGGGCGGTAACCTGGTGCGGGCATTGCGAATCGCCAGAACAGAGCAGCTGCGAGCATACCGGGAAAGCACACGCAGAAATTATCAAGAGAACTCGGAGATAGTCCGTGGATGGATTTGGATTTCTGCGAGAACGGAAAGAACGTGTTCTGTTTGCTGGGCTCTTCATGGTTCTAAGCATAGCCTGGACGAAGAAATGGAAGAACATCCGAACGGAAGATGCACAATGGCGCCCTGGGTTGCTACTTGGGAAGAGCTCGGATTCTCAGGCATTGAAGAAACAGCTCCTGTCATCGAAGATGGCGCGACTGCTTTTGACAAGCTGACAGATGATAAGCAACTGAAGGTTTTGGGACCTGCAAAATACACGGCTTACAAGAATGGCGAACTTACGCTGAGCGACCTGGTTGGCAGGAAAACATCCGCCAGGTGGGGAACGATGCGTTATGAGAAGAGCCTGCGGGAGCTGGGGTTGGATAGAAGTGTGTTGTTAAAGCAGTATGAGAAAGATCCTATTAAAGGCATGGTTAATATCGAGGATGCAATAAATCAAATCTCCAATATTCATGGGAAAACCGATGGATCAACTTTCAGCTTGTATCATGGAAATATGGCAGGGCAACCGTATTATTCGGTTTCTATTTTTCCTGATTTATCAAAAACTATCATTGGGAAACAAATAACCATTGATGATCTAAAGAAGTTCATAAAACCATACGAGGGGCTTGCAAGAAACAAAAATATTGGAATTGGAACCTGGTATAACCCAGACGAGAACAAAACCTACCTGGATTTTGTTACGTTAGTATCAGATGAAAAAGTTGCGATAGACTTAGGAAAGCGTTATAATCAAATTGGTCTTTTCAATCTTGGAAAGATGGAATACATTGAAACAGGCGGAACCGGAGAAAGTATTGATCCCCTACCGAGTTTACTTGATCGTTTGAGAGGCCTGGAATGAACGGTATAGATGAATCAATTTATACTTATAACAATTACTTTCCTGAAACGAATCAAATTGTTCTCAGTAAAGTGTTTATGGCAACTTTAGATGGTGGCAAGCATCGTTTTCCGAAGCAGGTTTGGATGTATGCTGAGGTACAAGATAGAAAATTAATACCAATTATCAACTCTATTCCGAAAGGCGCATCTGTCATAGCGATATTTCCAATCAAAGATAGAGTGGTGGAAAAAGTATTGATTGATATTCGCCCAGAGAAATAAACTTATAGAATTCAAACCTGGTTGTAATCCATCAATTCTTTGTTATAATCACTTTATAGATTAGCTGTCACGGCTGTACGTGGGCTGTGAGTTTCTGAGGGATGAGCACCTCGGTGATCCAGTATTTGGATTGTCGAGGTGCTTTTCTTTTTTCAAACTTCCCAACGCAAACTGAAAGGCGGAAAACTCAGGTCATGGGAAAAAGGAGATTTTGAGATGTTGTATAGACCAATGTTTTATCGAAGTCCTGATGATGGTAAGGGTAGCGGTACTGGAAGTAATAATCCTGCCAGTGACCCACCTGCTACCAATTCAGGCACAGGCGCACAGGCAAGCGGTACAGGGAACGTTCCTGGGGATCCAGAGAAAGTTGATCCGAAAGACGGTAACCCGCAAACCGGGGCGATTACGTTTGCTTCCGAGGCAGAGTTCCAGAAAGCTTTAGACGAAAAACTGAAAGATCGTTTGGAGCGCGAACGGAAAAAGACTGAAGAGGCGACCAAAAAGGCAGCTGCTGAAGCAGCCGCTGAAGCTGCAAAAAAGAACGGTGAATGGCAAGTTCTGGCAGAACAGCGCGAGAAGGAAATTGGCGAAGCCCAAGTGAAGCTGGCTGAGATTGACAAAATTCAGGAGCAAGCCAAACGGTACCAAGATGCGCTCCAAAAGAGCCTGGAAGTACAACGGGCTGGATTACCTGAGCCAATTACCGCTGATGTAACCACGAAAGGCACGAACGACACGAACGACACGATAGTTTATCTTGTACGTACGACTGATTTTTATTTAACCACGAAGGACACGAACGACACGAAAATTTTTCTCGTACACGGGGCTGCTCTTCGTAGATCCGGGTGCATGGGTCGAATTAGATCCAGCCATTCGAAAAAAGAAAAAATTCCTGCGCTGCCCACACATTTGGATCGGGTATGATTCTCGCTCTATCTTGAAAATGCGGAGCCAGGCTTTAATACAAGCCCTAGCAGTTACTGGAAACCAGGCAATCGGAGCGAGTGCACAGCCTAGAGGTCAGTTTAGAAACCCGTTCCGCGAAAGAAGTCTGAGAGCACGTCAACGACAAGCCTGGCTTTGAGTTCTCGAGATGAGAACCTGGCTCCAGAATCTCATCCGTAAGCCAAAAGCCAGGTTTCCGCTCATTTCCCAGTCGGATTGTCTTTGCTTACTAGCTATCGCCTCACCCGAAGCCTGGCTTAAATACAAGCCCTAGCGACTACTGGAAACCAGGCGAGCAGCTCGCTAAGCCACACGCTACCCGCTCGCGAAGCGGCTACCCGCTATCCTCCTAATACGAGCGTGCGTACCAGTCCTGGTTTTCCAGCACCCAGCCTTCCTGATTGTCATTCAAATTCTTAACCTGCCACCAGGTATCATTGCCTTCCACGCTTGGCCCAGCGATGATTTCCAGATAGGCGTCCTGGTCCAGCTTTGCGATTACGGCAGCCGATTTTGAAGGCTCTGTCCGCAAGTTAAGCGGCGGATTGGCACCCGCTTCGGTCAGAACATATACATCGCCGATGCGAAAGGCTAGCACAGTCGTAAGGCTGCCACCCGCGAGAACCAGCCCGGCATACCAGGGTGGGGCTGCAGGTGGATCGCTGACTAGTTTCTCACGCCAGGCCTGATCGGTCAGTCGTTCGGAACGTGGCTGTTTAAACTCGAAATAAGTGAAGATGCCACCTTGGGCAATTTGCAATTGTCCTTGAATTGGGACGGCTACATATATGCGGTTGAGTTGCCCGATGGCTGCTTCCAGCACCTCATTTTCATAACCAGCGACGGATGCTACCAGCGGGATTGGATCTTGCTTCAAAAAATCCGGGCTGTAATAAGGGCTCGTCAGGCAGTCTTTTAACTCCAGGCAACTCAGAATCTGATAATTATCATCTTCGCTGATGCTTTCGCCACGCAGTTCCTTTACCGCAATCTGGCTGAAGGCGTCCAGATGATCAGCCAGCCGCTCCAAATGAGCCATATACTCCTGGGTGCCGGGCTGATCATCAAATGGAGAGCTATACCAGCCGCGATTACTCCAATCATCCAGGTAGAAAGCCAGTCCTTGCTGTAAATTGCGGGCGGCGTACGCCAAACGGGCAAACACATCCGGGTTGGGCTCGACATAGGATGGCGTCGGGGGAGAGATAGGTGGTCCGCCCCCGCCCAGGCCTTCCGGCATTTTGCTGTAAAGAATGGTATCGTGCTTGAGTTCAGTCCAGCTGCCCAGGAGTGAGTTGACTTCTTTCAGCCCCCAGGCCTGGCTGGTCATATAGGCTGGAAAGGTATCGCTACGGTTACTGACCTGGCTCTGGAAGGCATACAACCAATTGTTGTAAAAGCGTTTGGTCCAAAAATCCGTGGGTAAATTCAGCAAAAGACGCCGGGTTGCATCCAGCTGCTGCTCATAATTGGCATAGTCCATCTGGCCGGCATCTTCCAATGCAGCGGTTGCTGCCTGAGAACCAAAAGCTGCCGCGATATCCAACCCCATCGGGAAGAAGCGCTTCTCAACCTTATCAGAGATGAGCTGTTGGAAGATAAGCCCATCCAGGGTGAAACGCTGGCCCATCAAACGCCAATCTCGTTCATAGGACATTGCCAGAGTGGTATCTTGAAAGGTGGAGTTAATTTGCGGTGCGGGCAATTCAGGCACCTTCTCCAAAAATTGCTGCCAGTGATCCTCGGATGCCAGATCAGACAAACTGAACTGTGGGCCGTAGATTGCTTCCATCAAGGTGTTTAATTCGAGCGGGCCGGGGTCGTCGCTAGGCCCAATCATGAAATCTGTAATGGCATAGATACTGGACCAGAGCTGGTCTGCCGGGACATAATCGACTTCAGCTTCGCGCAGCGCCAGGGTGATCAAGAGCGGCACTTTGGATGGTACAATTTCCTGCTCGGGATGGGCAGCCAGCGGGAAGACTACCCGTCCGAGCCAGGTCATGCCTTGAAAGTAGTGCTCCAGCTCGGGATCGCCGGCGTAGTGGCCGACCGGGCGATAAGCGCCATAGTCATCCGTCAGTCCCGGGATCAAAGCGGAATCCTGTTTGCCGTCCATCGCGGCGATTTGAGCCATCTGGGCGGCGATATCCTGCTCGCGGGCTGTGTCCAGTGTCACAGTTGGATCGAATAATTTACGGGCAACAGCCAGGTAATTCTGGGCAAGTTGCAGGTCAGCTTTCAATATGGGTGCCTGGTTCTGAGCCGCGTACTCATCGATCTTACTCGCGAGGGCCGATACCAATTTGCTCATGATCGGGCTAAGGGCTTCCTTCTCCACGGCTGCCAGCAGGTCGTTAAAAGTAACATGCAAGGCATGAAAGGCATTGTCGGTGGTCAGGTAATAAGGCTGACCGTGGATCTGAGCCACATTGTCGCGGATATCTGAAAACTGCTGGTCGGCACTTGCCAGAATCACAAAGCCATTGGTCCTTAAGAAATCCATTTGCTGAACGGTCAAACCGCGCGTGACGGCTGCATTAGTGAGTTGATCGAGCGCCAGCGGCAGACTGTCACCGGCCGGCTGGTAGGTACTCGCTTCAAAGGTATGGATTGGCGTTGACATGGAAGGCCATGTGGCAGACAAGAAGTGGGTGGTTGAAGGGCTAAGTGTCGCCTGCGGAACCTCAGGAGTCATCACCTCGTTCGAAGCGCTGGTCGTCGCGACGATTTCGGGCAGTGCAGTCGCCGGGACGCCAAGCGGTTGGCTGGTTGGGCTGACAGGTTGAAGCAAGTTACAAGCAGTAGTCAGCGTCAGGATCGCTGCAAAGAATGGGGAAAAATGGCGCATGCGGAACCTCCTGAGTGGGAGTATGAATGAGATTACTTTATTATAGTCAATCTGGGGCAAGATTCAATTGATATGGAAGTGACAGCATATAGCTGATGCGAAGCGCTCTGACAGCTCGTTGTTTGTGGTGGAGAAAGCAATAGCGTATGCTGACAAAACGCAGGAATAATCGCATAATACATATATAAAATACACGCATAAACACGAATCACATAGATGAAATGCAGTAAGGATTGTGTCTTTGGTGGTAATAAATTGCTGATATCATTTCTTGTAACTGCTCAGCCAGGTCATTGCAAGACCATCCAATGACGCGGAGCGCCATCAAGAGAAGAGATAACAAACTGATAAAATGGGAGGGCCGCACCAAGTCGAAAAGACCGGAGTGAATTGGAGCAGCTTATTTGCGAGAGTGGTTAAGTTGCGACGTTTGAGTTTTGTTATGAGCAGATTCGGCTATACCGCCGAAAGGCAGTATTCGAGGATGAAATAACATTGCTCAACGCAGGCCAGTCGTAGGGTATGGTTGTAACACACCAAACCACCACATATTTATGGTATGAGTCGGAGTAGTCGGCTGATGGGCGAAGCATCCGCGCTGGGTGTGTTTTCACATGATGGAATGGTTTCCCGGATGCTTCGCCCTTACGAAAGATCTCACGCGAAAGAATTTCCGGCGAAGCGATCCTGTTTTGAGCACAGGAGATTGCTTCGCTGCGCTCTTATGACAACCAAATCCTCAAAGGTCTGTAAGGTAGAAGGTTCCAGTTTTACTTACGAGCATGAGGAACATGATAACCTGCCGGAATGGCGTGAGGATTTTGATCCCGATTATTATAATCTTGAAGAGACCAATCAATAATTGGAGGATTGGGACCAACTGATCTGAACAGATGGTTTTCATAATGCCAATTTAAAATTAGCTACGAGCTACGAGCTCGCGAAGCGGCCACGAGCCACGAGCCAATTTACTTTTTCACCACCCACGGATAGCGGCGTGTAATGTAAAGCCACCAATCGAGCATCTCCGGGTAGCTGGAAATATCAAAATGACCAAACAGATTCTCTGTGAAGGTGCTGGTGAAGCGATCGTAGGGTTGCACCAGATTTTGCCAGATCTGAGTTGGTGAAATGCCAAATTTGCGCAAGCCGGGTGAGACGACTTCCAAAAGATCGAGGTTGTTGACCGGCATTATTTGCAAAACGCTGACCAGATCAACATTCTGGCAGCGCTCTTTTTCCAGTTGCTGGGCCAGTAGCTGCAACTCAAGTAAGCGCAAAAAGGGCTGGTAAAAAAGCTGGTTAATATCCTCGAGCTGGTCGTTCTTAAGCGGCAGGTCAGCGGCACTCAAATGGGCATAATTTTGGCCCTCATTCAGTACCGCCGGAGAATAAGTTTCGCAATAATTCCAGTGAAGCAGGACCATTTGGCGTTTAGAATCATGCCTTTGAAAAATGAAAGCCGCATCGGCATTTGATTTTTGAGGATCATGCGGCCAAAAGAAGTTGATGAAAGCACCATTTTCGAAAGGTAAAATCGTTTGCAGAGTTGGGAAGATCATGCCCATTAAGTCTGCCAGAGCATCCGGGCGTGTGCTAAAGGGATAGAGAAAATTAACGCAATTTACACTGATATCGCATAAATCCGGGCTTGGTAAAGCCTGGCTACCGCGCGGCCACTGAATGTGATCCCGTTCGAAGGTGTCGAGGGCATCTGCTCGGATAGCTGGGTTGAGGTTTTGGCTGGCCAGCGCCTGTGGCAGCCGGGTAGGCCGGATTTCATTCAGAGGATGGGTCTCAATAAAATACCCCGATTGCCGTAAGAACTGCTCCTGGTGGAATTTTTCTTTGTCTAAAAATGCGCCCATGTCTGCTCCGCTATCGCTTCAAACAGATTATAGCGCATTCGGCAAATAGGTGCTATTCGCTTGGCGAACGCTTGTTAAATTCCTGCTGAGCCAGCGGTTCTGCATCTACAGCTGGCTCAGCATCTCTTGCTCTATTTTCCCAGCAAAATTCCGAAATCGACATCGGCCGGCATACCGGGTTTGAGTTCTAAATTGGGGTTGGGAATCCGAATTTTGATGGCATAAACAGTCGCTTTACGGCCTTCCACAGTCTGAACGTTACGTGGGGTGAACTCAGCCTGATCAGAAATATGGATCACTTCCCCGCTGTAGGTTTTGCCCGGGTAAGAGTCAACGCTAACGCTCACTTTTTGGTTGAGTTGAATGCGGCCATAGGCGTCTTCCGGCACGTAAACCACCAGCGAAACCTCTTTCAGCATTCCGATTGCCATCGCGATGCTGCCAGCTCCTGCCAGTTCGCTGACCTGCAGGTTGTTGACCATGATGGTGCCATCAACAGCGGCCGTGACGGTGGTTTTGGATAGTTGGATTTCAATCAATTTTACCGCTGCTTCAGCCTGAACCAAGCCTGCTTTGGCTTGCTCAACCTGTGCGCCGGCACTGCTGACCGCGGCCTGGGCAGTCTGCACGTCCAGTGAATTTTCACCGGTTTGCAACAGATCAAGTTGTGATTTTGCATTTTCCAGACGGGCAATCGAAACCGCCAGCTTGGCGCGCGCTTCCAATACCTCTTCGGCGGCCGCGCTGGTTAGCATCTGGTCGTACTTACGCTGGTAGGTTTCCAAATCGGCCAGAGCAGAATCATATTCCTTTTGAGCCATATCTTGTAAGATATCTCCATTTTTAGCCAACTTTGATTGTTGCAGGGTTTGTTCCGCAACCTGGAAGCGCGCGCGCATATTGGCCAGATCCTGTTCGAGGGCAATAAAATTATCATTACTGGCTTTGGCCTGCACGTTTTCAAGGTTGACTTGCTCGTTATCCAGGAGAGTCTGGGCCTTTTCGACCTCATTCTTAGCTGCCTGAATGGCTTCGCTTTTTTGGTAATACCAATAGGGTTGTTTGAATTCGTCAGGGGCAGGTTTTGACCAGGTAGTGACCGTGATTTGACCATTTTGCAAGGCTAATAGCCGTGCGCCTTGCTCAGCCCGCAAAGCTTGCAAGGTGGCTGCATTTAATTGTTCTTCAGCTGCCTTCTGGCTGGCTTTGGCCATTTCTACTGCTGCAATTGCCTGGTTATACTGCGCTTTTAGGATTTCATCATCGATTCGGAAGAGAAATTCGCCGGCGGCTACTTGTTGTCCTTCTTTGACGGCAACTTCAACCACTTTTCCACTTATTTCTGGCGAGACATCCACTGTCTCGGCAGAGATGGTGCCCGAAGCGGTAATATAACGTTCGGCAGGGGTGCCTTCAAAGACACTACAGGCAGAAAGCATCAAGGCGATCAAGACAATAAAAACAGGCAGGATATAATATTTACGATTCATTAGATTCTCCATTTACTTAAATTTGGTTCCAAAGTTGGTAAGTTTCGGTTGCATTACATTCGTTTCTTGAAGGTGGCTACGCTGGCGGCAAAATAAACTACGCTCAGAATAACCAGTGCTTGAATGGATGGCCATAAGAAACTGGCTCCAGTTCCTTTGACCATGATCCCACGGATAATGACCAGGAAGGGAGTAATCGGCAAGAGCTCCCCAAAATAATAGGTGATCCAGGGCATACCTTCACGAGCAAACATAAGCCCTGAGAGAATAATCGCCGGGATGATAACTACCCCGACCGCAATATACATCGCCTGCATTTGGGTGCGGGAAATATTGGAAATCAAGACACCCATGCCCAGTGACCCTAGTACGAATATGGTGCTCAATAGTACCAGCAGCCAGAAGCTGCCCTCAATGACAATGCCAAACATGAATACAGCTACCAGAAGTGTAGCAATGGTGTTAAAAATACCGACAACCAGATAAGGCAAAATCTTTCCCAGAACCAGCTCCCAGGAGCGGATGGGGGTGACTACCAATTGTTCCATGGTGCCTTGCTCACGCTCACGCACGATAGCCAGGGCGGTTAATAGCAGCGCTTGTACCTGTAAGACCATGGCGGTCAGGCCTGGGATCATGTATATCTTCGTCTTATTATCCGGATTGTAAAGCACTTTCATGTTGGCTGTCACCGGCATTTCAATCTGACTTAACATGGCTGCGTTGGCACCACGGCTCAACTGTTTGGTGAGCAAGGTTTGTGAGGCCACCTGTGCGATTGTTTCAAGTTTAAGATTTGTGGTTTGCGCAATGGATGGGTCGGATCCGTTCACATAAAACTGGACGGATGTACCTTTACCGGCCGCCAGGTTACGCCCAAAATCCTCAGGGATGATTAAACCTGCGCTGACATAATCATGATCCAGCAGGTTGAGAATCTCATTCTCACTGAGAACATCATATTTGACTTTAAACTCTTTGCTGGAGGTGAAATATTCCACATACTGGCGGCTGGCATCTGATTTGGAAAGATCGGCAACAGCCAAACCTACATCCGAGCTCTCACCGGAAACCCCATAACCAAGCAAGATTAATAAAAAGACCGGTAAAACAACAATTATGGCCAGTGTGCGATAATCGCGAATAATATGGTAGAACTCCTTGCGTACAATCGTCCTCACGCGTTCCATCTATCGTTCTCCTTTTTTCTGGCTGCCGTTTTTTTGCAACCGTTCTTCCACCATACTGATAAAAACATCTTCGAGGGAAGGTTGAATAATTTCCATGTCACTGAATTGAATTTGTGCCTGTTGAAAGGCGGCTTTGAGCGCAGGGATGACGTTCTCATTGCGCATGGCAACGTGTAGGCGGACACCATGTAAGGCTGCATCGGTGACACCGGCTACTTTCTCGGCCACGCTTTCGGCAGCCAATGGATCACTGGTAGAAACTTGCAACAGGATCCCCGGAAGTCCATCTTTAAGAGTATCCGGGCTGGCAAGGGCAACCAATTCGCCTTCATACATCATGCCAATTGTGTTGCAATACTCAGCTTCATCCATATAATGTGTGGTGGCCAGAATGCTGGTGCCTTCTCCGGCCATCTCGTAGATTAGATCCCAAAATTCACGGCGAGAGACTGGGTCCACACCGGCGGTAGCTTCATCCAGGAAGAGCATCGGCGGTTTGTGGGCGATGGCACAAGCCAGAGCCAGTCTTTGGCGCCAGGCACCTGAGAGACTGCGAGTCAGTTCGTTTTCATACCCACGCAAGCCGGATTGATCAATCAGGTTCTGAATGCGTTTTTTGCGGTCGCCATTGTGAACGCCGTAAATTGAAGAATAAAAACTGAGATTTTCGGTGGCGGTCAGGTCATCATAAAGTGAGAAGCGTTGCGACATGTACCCAATATTTTTCTTAATATCGCTGGCATCTTTCTTAATATTGAATCCCAAAACCGAGGCTTCGCCGGAGGTGGGTGCAATGATGCCGCATAGCATCCGAATAGTGGTCGTTTTACCGGCGCCATTCGGACCTAACAGACCAAAAATTTCCCCCTTGGGAATGTAAAAATTGACTTTATTTACAGCAGTGAAATCTCCAAAAGTGCGCGTCAGATCGTTTGTTTGGACAGTGTTGATATATGCATTCATACTTGTTTTCGTTCCTCTTCCACCAGGTGGATAAAAACGTCTTCCATGGTGCGGCGGCTGTGACGCATTAATTTAATCTCTGAATCAACGTCTTGCAGGCTGTGAGTTAATTGCATCATGGCTGAAGCAGGGTCTTGAACCCCCAATCGCAGCCGGTCACCAATCGGGCGCCAATTCAAGATGTAGCTGGCCTCCTGCACCACCTGACGCATTTGCTTACGAGGTTTGGATTTTACTTCCACAATTTCAAAGGGTAAGCTGGCAGTTAATTCAGTGGGCGTACCGGACGTGAGAATTTTACCCTGGTATAAAACGCTGACCTGGTGGCAGCGTTCTGCCTCATCCATGTAAGGTGTGCTGACCAATACAGTCACGCCTTGATCGACCACCTGGGCCAGGATCAGCCACAGCTCACGCCGTGAGACGGGGTCCACACCGGTGGAAGGCTCGTCCAATAAAAGAACTTTTGGCTCGTGCATTAAGGCGCAGGCCAGAGCTAACTTCTTTTTCATACCACCGGAGAGATTGCCTGCCCGGCGGGTGGTGAAATCTTCCAGACGGGTAAAGGCCAGCATGCGCTCAATGCGTTCTTTTTTTTGCTGACTGCCAACGCCATTTGCATCTGCAAAAAATGTCAGGTTTTCTTTGACACTCAAGTCGGGGTAAAGGCTGAAGTTCTGTGGCATATAACCAATCATGCGTCGGATTTTTTCAGCTTGTTTACGGGTGGAAAAACCACCCACACGGGCTTCTCCGCTGGTAGGGTTGAGTACGGTGGCGAGAATACGCAGTGCTGTTGTCTTACCGGCCCCATCCGGACCGATCAGCCCATACATTTGACCGGCCTCAATTTTCAAATCGAGTCCTTTAAGGGCCATTTGACCTTTGCGCTGTCCGCTATAGTGGTGGTAAAGATTGATCGTTTCAATCATAAATTTCTTCTGCACTCCTTCCAATTTAGCATTGGTTCTCTACCTGCCTTCTTTATAAAACATCCCGGCGGTTGCAGGTAGGTGTGGACAACCATCATCTAAGGTGACAGGTATAATGCTTTCATGTGAGGGATGTCATGAAAGAGCGCAATGCCGACGGCTGGCAGCTGCGTTTCTTCCAATTTAATTAGGAGGCCCTCGCAAGCGATTTCCGTATTGGAATCCAGTCCATTTGTAGATCGGGCGTGGATTCGATTTGAAACGAAGGTGGTTTTAACTTGTAAATATGTACGGAAAATTCAGTCTGGCTCGAGAGGCGAGGTTTTAACGGAAAACTAATTTAAAGGCGATTCTGCGCTCATAAATTTATCGCAAAGCGCCCAATAATTCCAGCTGGAAAAATGGGTGGGTGATTATAAAAGGAGCCTTAGACATTCCTTTTGTTCCATGGTGAGTTTCTGCAGGGAATGTTGGGCACGTGACGAACAATGATTATTTTCTGCAGCCGACCATGGCTTCCATCGTCGCTGCTAACATAACTTGCCCAACCTACAACTTCTTCTTGTTTACCAAAAATACCCTTGGAAATTTTCGCAAAAGAATTCTTTTTTAACATCGTCCATTAAGCACCCATCCGGCGCTCCCCGCCACCCGCTACTCACGACAAGCCACATGCTACATGCCACGCGCCACCGGCCACGCGCTACAAGCTACCTGCCACACGCTGATTGCCACCCACGCAAGCGGGCTGCCTTTCTTGCATGACGCCGGTAACTTCACCTGATGATGGCAGTCACCTTTCTTGAAATTGCTGTCAATAAAATGCATTGCGCACCTCAATCTATGTTAATATGGAGATATGAAGCGCAGCAGGCCGATTGAACCTGGTTTAATTCGCATCTTTCGTTTTTTTGTGTGGGCGGAAGCCATTGCCTTTTTAATGGTACCCCTGGCAGAAAAACTCTTCTCCGGTCAATCCAGTAATTTCTATCGTGATCCGTTTTATATTATCTTTTTGCAATCCCTGCTGCTGGCCATTTATCTCTCGATTCCATGGCTGAGGCGTAAATTACGCCAGGCTTATCTGCTGATTGCCCTGGTGGGTGCCATTGTCATTCCAGCGATTGTGGTAGATGTTGATATTATGCTGACCATGTCCCAGGGTCTGCCGGTGGATATGCTTCGTATCTGGGCGCTTCTGCCCCTTTTAATGATCCCGCTTGTCCCAACTGCCTGGCAATATGACTTTCGGGTCGTCTTTATTCTTTTTGCTGGATTGGGCATACTGGATGGCTTTGCGTTGATCTGGTTCAACGGCGGTATGTCTGCCGATATACTCATGCCCTTATTTGCCATCTTTATCC
The DNA here is from genome assembly GCA_001899005.1 of Chloroflexi bacterium 44-23. GTDB lineage: Bacteria > Chloroflexota > Anaerolineae > Anaerolineales > Anaerolineaceae > UBA6170. The sequence continues at coordinate 42,442 of MKUW01000027.1, read as the reverse complement.
GCATAGTTACCCTGACCTTGGTTGGGTTGATGATTACTGAACTGATGCATACCCAGCGCGAACAGCGCAAGGATCTTATGCGTGCCAACCTTAAACTCAGCCAGCAGGCTTTGGTACAGGAGCAACTGGCAACCAGCCGTGAACGAAATCGCCTGGCGCGTGAGCTGCATGATACTCTGGCGCACACTCTTTCCGGTTTGACAGTTCAACTGGAAGCAATGCACACTGTTCACCCTTCCACCGGCGATAAATTGGGACAGCTGTTGATCACTGCGTTGGAAACATCGCGCAATGGTCTGGAAGAAACCCGGCGGGCGTTGAAGGCGCTGCGGGCAGAACCATTGGAGGATCTGGGATTAAGCTTGAGCCTCCACAATTTGGTGAAGCTTTATCATTCTCGCACGAATATCGCCATTGAACTTGAAATTCCTGAACACATCAATCAATTCAGCCATGATGAAGAGCAAGCCATTTATCGGATTACTCAGGAAGCATTGGAGAATATTCTTCGGCATTCACAGGCCAGTCATGTCTGGTTATCGCTGCAACAACAAGAAGATGATTGGGTGTACCGCATACGGGATGACGGCAAAGGTTTTGATGTTGAAGATGAGGAAAATTTTCACGACAGATTGGGTCTGCAAGGGATCCGTGAACGAGCGGATATGATTTTTGCAGAATTGTCGATAAAAAGCACACCGAACAAAGGAACGACGATACAATTGGTAATGAGAAAATCATGATACGAGTAATTGTCTGTGACGATCAGGAAATTGTATGCCAGGGTTTGAGCACCATTCTCAATAACGATCCTGAAATTGAGGTGGTGGCAACCGCACATGATGGTTTTGAACTTTTGGAGGCGGTTGCCCAACACAACCCGGATTTGGTTTTAATGGATTTAAAAATGCCCGGGATGAACGGCGTTCAGGCGACCCAACGAATCCAACAGACTTTTCCCAAAGTGCGGGTTTTGATTCTGACTACTTACGACGATGATGAATGGCTCTTCGATGCCATTCGAAGTGGAGCAGCCGGTTACCTGCTCAAAGATACCCCCTCGCGTGACTTGATCGCTGCCATCAAAGGGACAATGGCTGGCAATACATTTGTTGACCCATCTGTTGCGGGAAAATTGCTTACTTCGATCAGCGTTCAGAAGACGACACCCAGCCCGAAAAGTAGCATTCAATTGACGGATCGCGAGCACGAAATTTTGCAGCTCATGGCGCGCGGACTGGCGAATGCCGATATTGCCCGTGAACTTTATCTTTCGGAAGGCACCGTGCGAAATTATACCAGCGCTTTATTTAGTAAATTGGGGGTTAATGACCGTACGCAGGCTGTCATAGCCGGCCTGCGGCATGGGTTGGTTGATCTGGACTTGTAAACCGGTTATAAGGTTTATGCGAAGCTTATACAACTGGAGTATGTAAGTCCACTACGTATAGGTATAATTAGTTACAGACATTATGGGGCGAACAGATTTAATACTTGCAAGCACGTATTTCTTTCACGATGGCTTTCAGGGGTAGTATGACAATCTGTACGAATCCAACAGTGGATGTTGGCCGATTAAGTGAATTATATGCAGCCTTTTATTATTTTGATGTTGTAGTTTCTGTATTTTCAAGAAGAGTAAAGAATTATTACTAACATTGGAGAGTCTCACGATGGATTTATCAGTTTTTGAATTGAAGCGCAGCATGGTAGTCAGTGTTGCCATGCCCTATGATTCCCTGGAAGACGCTTTGTCATTAGCACAGAATTGCGACCAATATCTCGGCATTGCGGTTTTGCCAACTTTCGTCAAATCTTTAAGAGCTGCTCTGCCCGAAGAGCTGCCTTGTCGTCTGGTGGGATTAATTGGGTATCCGAGCGGGGCAGTTACCTGCAGCACTAAAGTGACCGAGATCCGTCAACTCATCTACCAGGGCTGCAATGCTTTTAATATTGTCGCCAATACCGCCCTGATGCTCTCCGACGAATGGGATGAAGTGGAGTGTGATCTTTACTCAACCATTAAGGCGGTCAAGAATATGCCTGTTACCATTACGCTGGAAACAGCATACCTGGACACACAGCGATTAGGGCAAGTCGCCAGGATCTTGCGAGATCTGGATGTTGAAGCTGTGGCTACCAGCAGCGGATGGTTGCCGGTTTTACCGGATCTGGCGACCATTTCAATTTTGCAGTCACAATTGGGGGAGAAAGTCGCTATAGAAGTGGCAAACATACAGAATTACGATCAGTTGGCAGCAGCACAGTCTGCCGGCGCACGGCGCTTTATGGTGCGCAAGCAGCATGCCGAGGCAATTTTCGCATTGATGGCAAATTAATGGTCTCTATGAAGCTGATGCTAACATAGCAGTAACCAGCCTGACCGACGAGCACATCTATAATGGATAGTGTAGGTTGGGCATATCTTTCAAAAAAGTTACTTCGGCGACAAGTCCGCAAAGAAGGTCAGAAACATTGATTGCACAAATGCCCAACAATTGTGTTTGAATTCGGTTTCGGTCGGTCGGATAAATGTGTTGGGCACCCAGCAAATGATGTGTAGGTACGAGGATATTGCCTTGCTCCCGCTCGATTTTTCCAACGAGACATGCCCAACCTACAAAATCTATCAATGTCAGAGTCAAGAATTGTAGGTTGGGCATGTCTTTCAAAAAAGCTACTACGGTGGCAAGTTCGCAAAGAAGACCAGAAACATAGATTGCACAAATGCCCAACAATTGTGTTCGAATACGGTTTCGGTCGGACGGATAAATGTGTTGGGCACTCAGCAAATGATGTGTAGGTACGAGGAAATTGCCTTGCTCCCGCTCGATTTTTCCAATGAAACTTGCCCAACCTACAAAACCTGTTATTGCCGATCACAAGCATTGTAGGTTGGGCATGTCTTTCAAAAAAGCTACTTCGGCGACAAGTCCGCAACGAAGGCCAGAAACATAGATTGCACAAATGCCCAACAATTGTGTTTGAATACGGTTTCGATCGGTCGGATAAATGTGTTGGGCACTCAGCAAATGATGTGTAGGTACGAGGAAATTGCCTTGCTCCCGCTCGATTTTTCCAATGAAACTTGCCCAACCTACAAAACCTGTTATTGCCGATCACAAGCATTGTAGGTTGGGCATGTCTTTCAAAAAAGCTACTTCGGCGACAAGTCCGCAACGAAGGCCAGAAACATAGATTGCACAAATGCCCAACAATTGTGTTTGAATACGGTTTCGATCGGTCGGATAAATGTGTTGGGCACTCAGCAAATGATGTGTAGGTACGAGGAAATTGCCTTGGTCCTGCTCGATTTTTCCAATGAAACATGCACGCTTTCGCGACCTTCAACATTTAAATGAGATGTACATTTAGACATCCTATTCCCATTTATTGGGATATGGTCTAGGTATAATCCCTTACCTCTTGCAGAATTATCTCAAGTAGGAAAGACTATTTCATTAAGAAACTATTTACCAAGCAGGTTTCCCATAAAAAGATTTTACATTAATCGTACTTGTGTATAGTGGAGTATTTCCATTAAAAAGGATCGTCGACTAACCCATGTTTTACGGGATTGGAATGTATATAATCCATATGTTCCAAAAAATCTTTCTCATCGGAAATATAATGTTCCCAATATCGGCGCTGCCAGACTTCTTTTTCTCTTCTGTGGATTCGGCTTGTTGATACGTTGTGACTTTTAGTATGCATCCAATTCTTGGTGAAATATCCTTTGATCAAATTCCATCGTAATGGATATTTGATATCATTTTGCGGTAGAGTCCAGATTGTGTGAAGGTGGTCGGGTAAAATTACCAAAGCATCAATTCGAAAAGGATATTTGTTTTGTGTTCGGCGGAAAGCGTTCTTTAATAAAAATATGGCTTCTTCATCCTTTAATATTGGTTTGCGCTCAAATGTAACTACTGTAAAAAAATAACTACCCCCAGGGACAAAGACTCTCCGGTAATCCATCATTTAATTGTAGCAAAAAGTAGGAATTCTGAGCGGAAAAGACGAAAACATTTTTAGAACTAAATTAGGAAGTAATTCTAGAAGACATCACGTTTCGAAATCATTACTTGATAAATCGCATGGGCATCATTTTTATTGTAATTGGACTAATCATTATTTGTGCGTGGTTTCGGTCGGACGGATAAATGTGTTGGGCACTCAGCAAATGATGTGTAGGCACGAGGAAATTGGCTTGCTCCCGCTCGATTTTTCCAATGAAACATGCCCAACCTACAAAATCTATCAATGTCAGAGTCAAGAATTGTAGGTTGGGCATGTCTTTCAAAAAAGCTACTTCGGCGACAAGTCCGCAAAGAAGGTCAGAAACATTGATTGCACAAATGCCCAACAATTGTGGTCGAATACGGTTTCGGTCGGACGGATAAATGTGTTGGGCACTCAGCCAATGATGAAGAAGTACGAGGATATTGCCTTGCTCCCGCTCGATTTTTCCAACGAGACATGCACGCTTTCGCGACCTTCGATTACGATGAAAATTGTAGGTTGGGCATGTCTTTCAAAAAAGCTACTTCTGCGACAAGTCTGCAACGAAGGCCAGAAACATTGATTGCACAAATGCCCAACAATTGTGTTTGAATTCGGTTTCGGTCGGTCACGCACAAGCCTTTACAAGCCTTGTTTCACAAACAACAAATTCACAAACAACGAATTCACTAATTACAAATTTATTACCCCCTAATCTGCTAATACCAATTGACAAAACCGCTCCAACTGGTTAATATAGATTAACATCAACATAAAATATATTAACATCAAACGGGAAAAATGACTCTTTCTCCTCAGGCACAATTGGCTGCGATGACCCGCCAAAGAATATTCTTAGCGATCCGCGAGCTCCTCCGCGAGGGTTGGCTGGATTCTTTGACTACCCAAAACATCGCTGCAAGAGCTGGGGTCAGCGTGCAATCACTTTATCGTCATTTTGACTCTCGTGATAATCTGATCGCCAGCGCGTTGGATGCTCTTCAGTTGGTGGATGCACCTTTTCCCGCACCACCACAACAACTCAGTTTGGCGGATATCCTGAGCAGCTTAAACGCATATTATGAGATGCACGGACCAGCGATGCTTAAGCTGAAATGCCAGGCCAGCCGTCAAGCACAGCTTTCCCTGCAATGGCGGCAGCTTCAAGAGCAGCATCGCGCATGGGTGCAGACCAATTTTCAGGTCTTTTTGGAAGCACTTTATCCTCTGCGCCGTCAGGAATTGGAAGACCAACTTATTTGCCTGACTTCAGTCGAATTTTGGGGCGTCTATCATTTGGATTTGGGAAGATCTCAGGTAGAATTATTGGAAGGCTGGCAACGTATTTTGCGCGCGCTTTTGCAAGCTTATCGATAGTTCTTGGATCTATCAGGGAGGGTAAATTGGCCAGATACAAACCGGAATGGATGGATGCGAGCATTTTCGAAATCAACAAACAACCGGCACGCTGTTCATCTATACCCTTTGCAGATCGGCATTCAGCGCTCGGGGGACAAGCGTCGTCCTATGAACTATTCCTGGATGGAGAGTGGCGTTTTCATTGGGCCCCTAAACCCGGCGAAAGGGTGCAAGATTTTCAGAATCCAGCGTTTGATGATCAAGCCTGGGCTACCTGTCCGGTTCCAGCCCAGTGGGAACTGCATGGCTACGGCGTTCCGATCTATGCCCCGTTTCATATGCCGCCCAGTCTGCGCAAGAATGATCTTCCCAACATCGACCCTGAAGATAACCCGGTAGGTGCTTACCGCCGAATGTTTCAAATTCCGGCGGATTGGCAGGGTCGTGATATCTACCTGCAATTTGATGGTGTCTGCTCGGCATTCTACGTCTGGATTAACGGTGAGTTTGTCGGGTACTCGCAAGACAGCATGTTACCGGCTGAGTTTCATATCACCCCCTATTTAAAGGAAGGGAAGAACCTGCTAGCGGTGGAAGTCTACCGTTTTTCGGATGGTTCTTACCTTGAAAACCAGGATATGTGGTTTCTTTCCGGTATTTTCCGTTCGGTGCGTTTGTTCGCCCTGCCCCAATATGCCATTCGCGATTTCTTCTTGAAGAGCCAATTTACCGCTGGTACGGATGAAATGGAAGACCTTTATGCTTCGTCCTTGGTGGTGCAGGCGGATATACTTCTGAGCATTTCTGATCCTGAAGCCAGCCCACACCTGCAGTTGGAAGTAATTTTGTTGGACGGGGAAAAGGAGTTGGCCAGTCAAGCAGTTGAAATCGAATCTTTGAGTCGTGCAACTCAGGCGGAAATCCATTTGCCGGTCGAATCGCCTCGGTTATGGTCTGCAGAAACACCCATCTTGTATGATGTGCTGCTTATTTTACGGGATGACAATGGGCAGGTGTTCGATGTTCGTCATGCCAGGCACGGTTTCCGAAAGATTGAAATACGCGATCGCCAATTGTGGTTAAATGGGCGCTCAATTAAAATTAAGGGTGTCAATCGCCATGATTTTGACCCGCTCACCGGTCACACCATGAGCCTAGAGCGCTTGCGCGAGGATGTTCTCATCATGAAACGTAACAATATCAATGCCGTGCGCTGCTCACATTATCCGGATGACGAACGATTTTACGATTTGTGCGATCAATATGGGCTTTATGTGTTGGATGAGGCCAACATCGAGACGCATGGCTTACGCGATGTGATGCGCGGGGATATGCAATGGTTGGACGCCATGAGCGCGCGCGTCAGAAATATGGTTGCTCGCGATAAAAATCACGCCAGTATTATCATGTGGTCATTGGGAAATGAATCAAGTACTGATGATCGTTTTGCGCAGCTCACTGATCTGGTTCACCAACTCGACCCGAGCCGGCCGGTACACTATGAACAGGATTACCGTGGTGAATATGCCGATGTATTCAGTATGATGTACGCATCACCGCAGAATTTGGAATCAATTGCCAATAGTGGTAATTACAAAGTTCGCAGTGGCATTTTTTCCTGGGAGACTGTTAATGGAAAAGATGCAGACGGTAAACCTCTGCTTTTATGCGAATACGCGCATGCCATGGGTAATTCGCTGGGCAATTTTGATGAATATATGCGGGTATTTGAAAAATACCCACAATGCATTGGCGGGTTTATCTGGGATTTTGCCGACCAGGCTATACTTTCAACCAATGAGAAGGGTCAAGTGTGTTGGTGCTACGGCGGTGATCTTGGTGATCCCTACCGCTTCTCCATCTTTGGCTGCAACGGCATCCTGGCGGCCGATCGCAGCCCGCACCCGGCTTTGTGGACGGTCAAGAAAGGCTATCAACCGGTTGAATTTCGGGCAATTGATCTGGAAAAATTCCAGTTTGAACTGATTAATAAATTTCGTTTTCAGGATTTGGCACTTTACGATTTGTGCTGGCGGGTAGAGCTGGAAGGTGAACCTGTGCAGTCTGGTCAATTACCTGCTCCGCTCACTTCACCCCAAAGAAACGCGGAATTTACTATTCCAGTGAAAACCCTGAATGGCAGGGGAGAGGTCTGGCTAATATTATCATTACAGTTAAGAGCTGGCTGCGATTGGGCTGAAGCTGGCCATGAAATCGCCTGGGAACAATTCAAGCTGCCTGTTTCGAGAAATAAATACCAAAAAGGCCGGTCTGAATTGTCAGATTTGACCATGCAATATCAAAACCGCGCTAATCAACTTATTATTCATGGATCCGGGTGGATGGCGGCGTTTGATCGCAAGCGTGGCTGGTTGTCTCAATACTGGCTCAATGACCAACCACTTTTGAAACAGGCATTGATACCAAATCTATGGCGGGTGCAGATTGATAATGATATCTCCTCCGCTGTCTTCTACCCATGGGCCAGTCCATTGCTTTTACACCAATATTGGCGTGTAGCGACTAACCGCATGCATTGTAGTCACTTTGAATTCAGTGTCAATAATGACTCCAGTTACAACATAAGGACAGCCTGGAGAATGCCCGGCAGCAGGCGCGCATTCATGGCTGCTTATCGCGTCAATGCGGATGGCAAAATTGTGGTGACCTGTGATTTTCAACCACAGCGTGATCTTGAACGAATGGGGATGCAGCTCGCTTTGGCAGACCAGAGTTGGCAAGCTAGTTGGTTTGGACTTGGTCCACAGGAGACAATGCCGGACAGAAAGTTGGGGGCACGAGTTGGCCGATTTAATTCCAATAGTTCAGACCTGATGCACCAATATGTCCGCCCGCAGGAAAACGGCAACCGCAGCGATTTGCGTTGGCTGAATATGGTGCGCAGTGATGGGCTTGGTTTGCGTTTCCAGGCCTTAGATGATGAATTATTTTGCTTCAGTGCCTGGACCTGTACCCAAGACGATCTGGCCAACGCCACTCATATTCACGAACTGCCAAATCGTGATTTTGTAACTTTAAATATTGATCTGCTCCAAAAGGGTGTTGGCGGGGATGTGCCGGTCGGAGGATCACCACATGAGCAATACATTCTAAAAAAGAATACATCTTTCCACTATAGCTTTAGCATTCAGGGAATCAACCAGCAAACCAAATTTCCGGATGGTTAAGCAGTCTATTGGCAATTTCAGTTTTTCACACTAGAATTAAGCGCAGATAAAATGTTAAAATCATGTTTCTCTTTTCTTTTCATTCAGAACTTGGGGGCTGAGTGTTTTCAGACGCGTGAATGTTTGTCTAAAGACACTCCTCAATCTCGTTTTATGGAAAAGATTCCATTTTCTCCAAGAAAAGATCTGGCGAAGTAATAATGACGCAAAAAGAACTTGATCTGATAGAACTGCAAAGACAATTGGCGTTTCGTTTGACAGCTGACTTGACTGTTGAAGCGATAGCCAATCTGGGGTTGCAGGCTGCCATTCAAGCCGGTGATATGGATTGCGGTGGGGTTTATCTGATCGGGGATGATCCACACTCATTGCTTTTAAAGACTTATTTGGGGGTCTCAGAAGCATATGTTAAATCAATCTCTCCCGTTTTTCCGGGTACTGACCGTTGGAAATTGGTTATGGAAGGGAAACCTGTTTTTAGTAATTTTGACCAGCTTCCGTTTAAACAAAATTCTGAATTGGCAGCCGAAGGGCTTAAGTCAGTTGCAATTTTGCCAATGATCTACCAGGATGACGTAATTGGTTCTTTTCAAATAGCATCTCATAACGAAAAATTTATCTCGGAATCGCAAAAAAAGGTGCTTGAGACAATGGTTTTTATGTTTGCCAGGCATATTGGACGCGCATGGCAACTGGACAAAGCCTTGAAGAATGAACTTCAACTTCGGGATTTGATCGAATCATTTGATAAGACAGTGTTGGTGATCTCATATGATGGGCAAATTTGCTATGCTAACCAATACTTATTGGAGCTATTAGGGTACAACCAACAGCAGTTTTTTGGCCACAACCTGGAAATTTTCCATAATCCCAATAGCGATAAGAAATTTTCAGAAATTTTGGATGAGCTGCAAAATTTCCCCGGCCAGGAACAGCAGATCTTACTGGTTAATCACGTAGGAGAACTACTGTCACTCGAATTAAGCGCAAAACCAGGAATGTGGGATTTCAAACCAGCATTGTTTATTTGTGGATTTGAAAATAACGCAAAATTGCAGGACGTCACTGTGGAAAATGCGACTGACATCCGCTATCTCTTTGACCTGATTCCTGCCGCGACTTTAATCATAAATACGCAAACTTTTGAAATTCTGCATAGCAATCATGGTTTCCAAAAACTATTTCAGTATTCAAGTGAAGTATTGACCAATTTCAATTTTCTCCAATTTTTCGCCCAGCACGAATATATGCGCCTGGTAACAGCATTGCGCAAACGTGGACTTACGGGTCTGGTTGATAATCAAACTTGGGCTCAGGTTAAACGTGATGGCAGCGAAATCCAAACAATTTTACATATTCATCCGATCGAATGGGGTAAGGTGCCGGCATCTTTGGTTATTATTGAACAACCGGGATTTTTAGAAGCACAACGGCATACAATCAATGAGAATCGTTATCGGGATGTGGTTGAGCAGCAAGTGGATGCCGTCGTTCGCTACACCCCTGAAGGGATGATCACATTTGTAAATCATGCATATTGTGATTTCTTGAAAAGAACACCTGAGCAGATTATTGGCCGTGTGTTGTATGAATTTATACCGCTTTCAGAAGTGGAAATATTGAAATCTCATCTGGGCATGATTTCGATTGAAATGCCAGTGGTCGAGACGCACAATTATTTAATCGACGGGAATGGCAATTGGCGCTTTTTTAATTGGATTGACCGCGGTATTTTTGAAAACGGTAAATTAATCGAAATCCAAGGCGCCGGACGGGATGTTACTGAACAGGTCAAAGAAACATTGCTTCAAGAGACTTTTCAGCAGCACTACCAGACTTTGCTGGAGGAATTGCCGGGTATTGTCTATATTTTACATGCTGAAACCTTGCGTCCGCTTTATATAAGCCCACTTTTTGAACGCATGACTGGATACAATATTAATGACTTGCTGGAACAGCCTGGCCTGCTGCGTAAGTGCATCCATCCGGATGATTTTGATACTTTGCGGCAAGCCATTTCAAATCGGAAAGCCGGGGAAGATTTGTCTCTATTGGAATTCCGTTTTTTCCACAAAGATGGCCATATCATCTGGGCGCAGGAATTTGGTTCCCGGATCCAAACGCAAGCGGGGGTCAATATATTGCAGGGATTTATATTGGATGTAACTGAAACTCAGCTTGCTAACCAGAGAAAAGAGTTTTACTCAAAATTTGAAAGGCTGGCCAACAATATATCCCTGTCTTTGATGAAAGTCAAACCCGAGCAATGGAATGATACTGTCAATGAAATCTTGGGTTCGATTGGGATGTTATTGGAAGTGGATCGCAGTTATATATTTTGTTTGGATGAAGACCAAAAAACCATTTCGAATACACATGAATGGTGTGCTGAAGGAATCAGCCCTCAAATAAGTAATTTACAGAGGCTACCCGTTAAGGAAGTCGAAATTTGGCATCAACATTTCAATGAGGAAAACCAATTTTTATTTGCTGACATTCAATCAATACAAAATAAATTCGATTGCTTACGCCACATTTTGAATGACGAATCAATGCAATCCTTTTTATTGGTACCGATGATGCGTCTGGATAAAATTTGCGGATTTATTGGTTTTGATTCCATTCGTCAGAAAAAAGAATGGGATGATCAGGCTATCCTACCTCTGCGGATGATCAGTCAGTTGCTTTTGAACACAAAAGATCGCATCTCACCCCAGAAACCATTATTACATGAAATTTAATCGGGCTATTTCCTGATCATCGATTGGTTTGAGACCCCCCAGAGCTTTTGCTTCAATCAAAGATCGGGCACTGAATTCAACCACTTCCAGGCGATCAAAAGCATGCAAAATATTTTCACCGGTGACCAGAATACCAAGATTCTCGATTAATAGGGCGGGCGATTGCCGGCTGATCAAGCCAGCTACTTCTTCCGGTTGCTGCAAGGCGTCAGCCAGGCTAACCTGTGGAATGGTTCGTAAAAGCATGTAACTTTCAGGGATTGAGCGCGTATCGATGGGTGTTCCTGTGACAGCAAAAGCGGTCACATAAGGAGCCTGAGATGTCATAATCGATTCCACGTCTTTGTGTTTCTTGTAAATCGCTCGGTGTAATTCAACCAGGCGACTGGGGGCGTTATTTGATTGGCGGGTTTGTTTCTGGATTATGACCAGGTCATCCGCCTCCAACCAATTCCGGTCGACACCATATGGAGTGATCACAAAATCGTTGCGATTCAGTCGAGCTGAGGCACTGCCTGAAGTGCTGACCATCAAATGTTGGCGATAGGCTCGCCGCACTATTTTGGCCAACAGTTTCTTTATATCACTTGTGTCTTGAGAGGCATCCTGTATCGGCACCATTTCGCCGGTAAAAACAGGATTCATCCAAGATTCCAATGTTGAGCCGGGTTGCAACCATTTGACTTCACCCAGGGATTTGGCATAGATGAGCGTTCGAGCAGTGTATTCCAGAGTTTCCATACGCTCATACGCTTTGATTAAATTCATACCCGCACTGACCACTCCATGATTTTCCAGAATGACAATATTGAAACCGCGCCCAAACACCTCGGCGATCGCGTAGCCAAGCTCCTGACTTCCCGGCGAGGCATATTCGGCAAAACCAATCTCCCCGCAGGTTTGAAATGAAACCGGTGTAATACGCGGGTTTGGCACTTTTCCGGCTATTGAAAAAGCAATTAACGCCGGGCTGTGTGCATGTACAATGGCGCAAATATCATTTCTCTTTTTATAGATTCCCCAATGAAACGGGTATTCGCTGGATGGGCGTTGATTACCACTGAACTCACCCCTTTCGTTGAACATAACGATATCATCAGAAGTGAGATTGCCTTTATCAACAGCGGTTGGTGTGATCCAGAAATTATTTTCAGCATCGTAAATTGAAAGATTACCACCCGAGAGAGATGTTAATTTCTGCTGATACATGCGCTTCATAATGCAAACGATTTGGTCACGAGCAGGGATTTTGTTAATGTCTGTCATGTTTTTGATCTTTCCTGTACATCCAATCAATTATTCCAGAAAACGAATTACCCTGTCAAAGTTTCATGCTGATAAATAGCATTTCAATCTGCTTTTAATTTTACCATTATGTGGTATCTTTTCAAAAACTCTACTAAACCCCGTTTTCTTGAAAAGATACATTATGTGGATAATATGAGCATGGAATGAATAACTGATTCAGCTTTGGCAGGCATTAACTGGACGTTAAGCACAGCAACCCATCTATAAATGCACATACCCTAAGGGTTTTCAAATTGCTACCTTTGGAGTAAAGTTAAAAAGAAAGGTATCTCAAGCAGAGCTGAGATAGCCAAACAGGTAAGATTAAGTGAATAGATTATCAGCCATTAATGATTTTTACGAAGCGCATCGCAAAGCCTCCCTTCAAATTGTGCTTTCCAAACTTACCGGGGAATCGGCCGACCTCTTATCATATGATGAAGTGCTTAAACGCCTACGTGTTGAAGGTCAAACTGACCGCGGTCGTGCGGAGATTCCTCTCGACAAGATCGTTGGCAGCGTTGGCCGCTATACCGATTTCACCCGAGATTTTCTGCCACGCAGGGAATCGGATCTAGGTCGATGGGCGACTGTTAAAATGGCAACCGAGAGCATGACCGGGGTACCACCGATTGATGTGTACAAAATCGGTGATGTCTACTTCGTGCGGGATGGTAACCACCGTGTATCCATTGCTCGCATGAATAAACAGGAATACATTGAAGGGAATGTGACAGAAGTGTTCACACGGGTTCCCTTTGATGCAAAGATGGATTTGGATAGCCTGATTATTAAAGAAGAATATGCTCAATTTCTGGAGGAAACCCGCATTGACCGTTTGATTAAAGAACCCATTAATTTGTCAGTCACAGTGGCAGGCGCTTATGAGAAGATCCTTGAGCACATCAGTGTCCACCGCTACTATATGGGAATTGACGAAAAACGTGAGGTGCCGTACAGTGAAGCCGTAGTGAGCTGGTATCAAAAAGTATATCGCCCAGTCATTGATGTTATTCATGAGCAAGCCTTGTTGCGTGATTATCCCAACCGCACCGAAACAGATCTTTATATTTGGATGCTGGAACATCGCGCTGAATTGGAAAAAGAACTCGGCTGGAAAATTGATACCGATACAGCGGCTGATTCGATTGGTGAAAAGCTATCGCGCAATATCTGGTATTACGTACGTCGATTCTGGTATTGGCTCATTGATCTTGTAATTCCCGAGCAGTTTATGTTTGGCCCCAAACCGGGTGTATGGCGGCGCAAGCATAATCCGCTTACGCTTAAGAATCTTTCATTATTCCGAAATATTCTAATCGCATTACAGGGTGATGAAATCTCTCATCAAACGCTTGAGCAAGCCATTTGGATCGCCAAAAAAGAAGGTTCACGCTTATCGGCCTTGCATCTGGTCGATTCGGAAGAAGCGAAAGAAAACGAAAGCACGCTGGCAATTCGGAATCAATTTTACTGGCGCTTGCATGAAGAAGGATTGGATGGCAGCCTGGTAGTTGAAATTGGTACAGCCAACCAAAAAATTATTGAACGGGCGGTCTATACCGACATGGTTGTAGTTCACCTGCAGTATGCTCCTGGCACGCAGGCGTTTGCCAAAATGCGCTCCGGCTTCCGGCTGCTGATTCGACAGGTGGCTACGCCACTCTTGGTGATACCTAAACAAATGCGGCCGATCCAACGAATCTTATTGGCATTTGATGGTAGTCAGAAGGCTAAAGAGGCCAGTTATATTGCCGTTTACCTTGCCAAACACTGGGGTGTGGAGCTATATTTGCTGACAGTATTTCGCGATGCCAATGCCAAAGAGAAAATTCGTGGAAAATTTCTTGATTCTCAAAGGTATATAATTGATCACAATGTACGTCCGCATGCACATATGCGCAAGGGTTTAACCGGTGCAACAATTTTGGCTTTCGCAAAAGAAAAAAATATCGATATGATACTGATGGGTAGTTATGGCTCCGCACCGTTTAAAGAAATTATCTCAGGTTCGACCATCGATTATGTTTTAGAATCAGTGGAAATTCCCGTATTGATTTGCCGGTAAATTATCGTATTCCGCAATCGAATGACAGAGATTTAGTCAAACACATTTGGGAAGAATTACGTTACTCAGCTTGTTGAAACCATGCCTGACAATATCAGGCGCTTATAACAATTAGATTATTCGAAGGAGTTTGTCACATTCTCATATTAACTTGACTTCCCTGTCCTTTGTTCCAAAGCTGCTGTCATCTCAGTTAAGTTCAATCGCGGGCGATACCTCACCTTCGCGAACCCTATTGCAGAGCGCTCATTATCTGCATTCACCTCACCACTATTGCATGCCAATCAAGAACCACATATCGCGTGGCACTATAATAAATATATCTACCCACAAAGGATCCCTGATGAAAACTTCTACCCCAATTGACACGCTGCGTCTGGATGACGATCAGGACTCCCTGGTCATCATTGATCAAACTTTACTGCCAACCGAGATATGCTATTTAGCCTTGCAAAGCCAGGCTGAAATTTGGGAAGCAATCCAACAATTGCGCGTGAGAGGCGCCCCGGCCATCGGTATTGCGGCTGCTTACGGGATTTACCTGGCTGTCAAACACTCCACAGCTGGCGATCAAGGCGCCTTCCTAAAAGAATTTCAGCAGGCCAGTCAATACCTGGCTTCCGCTCGGCCGACTGCAGTCAACTTATTCTGGGCTCTGCAGCGCATGGAAAATGTTATCACGTCGCAGATGGAGGTTGAAATTCCGCAATTGGTCGCAGCATTGCGCTCTGAAGCGGATGCTATCCTGGCGGAAGATATACGCACCAACCTGGCCATAGGAGAGCATGCACTGTCCCTCTTGCAGCCGGGTGATGGCCTTTTGACGCATTGCAATGCAGGCGGGCTGGCGACAGCCAGGTATGGCACCGCTACCGCCCCAATCTATCTTGGGCAGGAGCGTGGGTATGCATTTAAAGTATTCGCAGATGAAACCCGGCCGTTATTGCAGGGTGCTCGTTTGACCACCTTCGAATTGGCGCAAGCTGGTGTGGATGTGACGCTAATTTGTGATAATATGGCAGCTTCCGTAATGCAGAATGGTTGGGTACAGGCCGTCCTGGTTGGTTGTGATCGGGTGGCAGCTAATGGAGATACAGCCAACAAAATTGGCACACTGGGTGTGGCTGTGCTGGCGCATCAATTCGGCATCCCGTTCTACGTTTGTGCGCCATCTTCCACCTTGGATCTTGCTACAGCAACCGGTCAGCTAATTCCAATCGAAGAACGTGACCCGCAGGAAATTTACCGAAAATGGTATCAGAAGCCCATGGCACCTGAGCAGGGAGTCAAATTTTATAACCCTGCCTTCGATATCACACCTGCCAAATATATCAGTGCCATAATTAGCGAGTATGGCATTGCACGCCCTCCTTTTACAACGTCTCTGAGAGCGATGCTGGCCAACTAACATGAATTACCATCAGGACTATGCCGTGCCTGAAATACAAACACATATATGATTGCGGATTAGGCACAACCCTATAAAGTTGCGCGAAAAATTGATTTAATTAAGTTAACATGCTTCTATTCAATCAAGCAACGAGGTGTAAAGTGAAAATTAGTGCACGCAATGTTTTAAAAGGAAAAGTTGTAAAGGTAACCAAAGGAGCTGTTAACAGCGAGATCGTGCTTGAGTTGCAGGGTGGTGCTCAGATTGTATCCGTAATTACCAACACATCGGTTGAATCACTTGGATTAAAAGCCGGTGTGGATGCCTACGCAGTAGTCAAAGCATCAAATGTAATGGTCGCCGTAGATTAATTGGTTCAGATTTATCTACTTTCAAAGAGATAAATAAGAGATTGCGACTATTTCTCTTGGTATTACCAAATTCAAGCCGGGTGACACGCACTGACGAGTTTCCAGTGGTTGGGAGGGGTTGTATTAAAGCCAGGCTTCGGGTGAGGTGATAGCTGGTTAGCAAAGACAATCCGACTGGGATATAAGCAGAAACCTGGCTTTGATCGATAGGTACGATGCGGTTAAGACTAGACTATCTTAAAAACCAAAACCAGGTCTGTTGTTGATGGAGATTATGGCTTTGTTCCCCTGAATGGGCAAGCATTCCAACCCCAAGGCTGGATTCCAGAAGCGGGAAGGAAATGATCCAAGATATCAAATCTTCCGATATTCTGCTTATACAAAATACCGGGTATCCCTAAGGATACCCGGCGACAAGGGGGGACTTGGAATGAGTTATGGTTTTTCGGCCAAAGTAACTTCCACAGTTATCTCTTTTCCATCACGCAGAATGGTGAGCGTAACTTTATCACCAGGGGCATACTTGCTCAGTTCTTGCCGCAAGCTTTGGATGCCATCCACACTGGTATCATTAATCTTGGTGATGACATCACCGCCGATTTTGATTTCCTGGCCATTGATGGTGATGGTTTCGGTACTGCCCTGTAAGCCGGCTTCACTGGCTGGGCTATCTTTGGCAATTGCCACCACGAGTACACCGCTCTGATTGCTATCCAGATTCATCGCTTTAGCAATTTCTGGCACCAGGCTGCCGCCTGTAATACCCAGATAGGCACTGCCACTGGCAAAGGCGCTGGTCGGAGGCTGGGGTTGATTGCTAGCCGGCCGCGCTTCTAATGTGGCTTTGACCTGCATGGTTTTTCCATTGCGCAGGATATCGAGAGTGACGGTATCACCAGGTTTGGTCGAACTGGCGAGATAAGATACCAGATCGTCAAAAGTCGGTGTAGGCTGACCATTGATGGCAGTAATGATATCCCCGCCGACATTTACATCGACGCCTTGAATCTGGATGGCTTTATCACTACCTTTTAATCCAGCTTTCTCGGCAGGGCTGCCTTTGGTGACAGTGGAGACCAGTATGCCGCGCTGATTGTGGTCGAGATTCATCGCATCAGCCATGGCAGGCTGTAGGGTACCGCCCGAAATGCCAAGGTAAGAATGTTCATAGGTACCTTTGCTGATCAATTCCGGCACCACATTCAGCACGATATCGGAGGGGATCACAAAACCGATACCCACATTGGCTCGTACGGGTGACTCGATGGCTGCGGTTACACCAATCACCTGGCCTCCTGCATTCAGCAAAACGCCACCGGAATTGCCAGGATTGATGGCTGCATCCGTTTGAATGATGTCCGGAATGGTGTAGCTGCCCGTCACGGTGGTGTTATCAGATTGCAATGAGCGCCCCAGGGCACTGATGATACCAACGGTCATGGTGCCGCCTAGACCATAGGGATTACCGATAGCGATTGCCAGATCACCAACCTGGACATCTTTTGAGTCAGCGACCACGACGGGTTTAAGGTGATCAGCGGGAGCATCCACCTTGATCACTGCCAGATCAGAATCGACATCGGTTCCAACCAATTCAGCCGGATAGGAAGTGCCATCATTAAAAACAACATCGATGCTGGTGGCATCTGCGACCACATGGTTGTTGGTAACGATGTGCCCGGCGCTATCCCATACGAAGCCTGACCCCAAGGCGGATGCGACATCAGGTACTGGCGGGTGATTTTCTCCGAAGGATGGCAAATTGACATCCACTTTCGTGGTCACCTGGATATTAACGACTGATGGATTTACCTGACGGTAAATATCCCCCAATGTTCCCTCCAGGGCTGCCACAGAAACCGGGTCGACAGTCAAAGCCGAATTTGAATTCTGCGGAGATTGAGGTACAGTTTCTACAGCCACGTTCGGTGCGTTATTTTTTGTTTCAGAATTGAGAAACGGCAAATTGGCAATCGCCGTTAAAGGTGCGCATGCTGTCATGACCAGAGCGATCATTACCAACGCGCTCAAAAATAACAACTTATTTCTTTTATCCACGTTCATCTTTAATAACACTCCTGTTATAAAATTGTAGTTTATTCAAGTATAGGAAAAATACGGGGTTTTGGTCTTTATCGTATCTTTGTGGTTTGCTTAAGGAATGCTTAAGGGGACGGCAGGAAGCCGCGCAATTTGATGGATAATCGTCAGAAAACCAATTCGTTGTGGCAATAATCGATGATCGTGTGGTGTTCTAATTTTTTGCGAACCTGCCCGCAAAACTCTTCCGGCAAGGTTGGTTGTAAATCTAATGTTTTCAATCGTTTGTTCTATTTTGATACTTTAATTGAAACTGACGACAATTAATCGATAACTGTCATCACAAGGTGTGCATGAAACGCCCGACGAAGCAATCCTGTCCCATGCGAGGAAGATTGTTTCGTTATGCTCTCAATGGCGTGACCAGTTTATGCTTCAGTCGCAGGCTGTTTCAAGGGCAGATATACCACCAACAGACTGCCATGCTGCCCGGGGTTCTCCAGCACCAAATTACCGCCATGTGCCTGGACCAGATCGCGGGCGATCGAGAGTCCCAATCCCATCCCCTCAGGTAACCGTTGAGCGGCCTGCCCGCGTTTGAAGGGTTCGAATACTTGCTGCGATTCTTCCGGCTGGATACCGCTGCCACTATCTTGCACGCTGAACTTAAGCCGATCTCCACTGGTTTCCAGCCTTACCTCGATCGTGCCACCTGGTGGTGTATAGCGAATGGCATTGCTGAACAGGTTGGCCAGCACCTGTGCCATGCGGTCCGGGTCAAATTCGGCGCATTCCGGCAGGTCATCCGCCAACTGATTTTTCCAGGTGATGCGCTTATCCGCCGCCAATCGTTGCCAGGTTGGCAGCAGGCTGTTGAACCAAGCCCGTATCTCGACGCTCTGGATGCGCATATCCAGACTGCCCAGCACTTGTTCGTGTAAATGCGCCAACTCGTTTAAGAGACCCTGTAAGCGTACCAATTCATCATCTATTCCTTCCAGCAGCTCGCGTGACAATTGGGGATCGTTGACAGCCCCGCCCAATAAAGCCTGTGAGGCCGAGCGCAATGCGCCTAATGGCCGGCCCAATTCATGGACCAGATTAGCCAGCAGACGTTTTCGACTGGTCTCGAGCGTTTGCAGGCGATCAAGCAAAGTATTAAATGCGGATTGCAACATCCGCGTTTCCTGCGGTCCACTCAGCTCGAGCGCAGTGGGTTGGTCACCATTGGCCAGATGGAAGGCTGCTTGAGTAGTCTGCCTGAGCGGTTTTTCAACTTGCCGCCCAAGTATCCAGCTTAAGCCAATACCCAGAAGCAGACCTCCCGCCAGTACTGCCACCAGGACCCGGCGTAGATTCTGAGAGCGTCCATAAATATTGGCAAGCGGGTTGGCCAGCCTTACAAATCCAATCAGTTCACCTCTGTTATTAAAGACCGGTACGCTAATATCGGTGATTTTCTTTTCATTCACATTCACTTCTGCTGGCATTTCCTGGGTCATCAACATATCTGCGTCCGGGACGTTGAAAATTTGGCCGACCAGGAAGGAATCAGCAGGATCACTGGAGACAATCAAGCGCCCGGCCGGGTCCAAAAGCATTAATTTCGCTGTTAAACCAGGGCTGATACGGCTCACGAATTCCTGGGCACGTACCGGGTCCTGCCAGATCTCAATGTAGCTGGCGGCTGTGTCCGCCACCAGGACAGCCTGTCTGGTGATCTCATTGGTCAGATTGGCTAGAAATACCTGTGTTTCTAAGAGATAGGTCGTGAGGATACCGATGGCAGGTAAAATGATCAACATCGGCAGGAGAGCATTCAGAATTAATCGAGATCGTAACGACTTAAACATTTTTGGGAAGTTCTGGCTGATATTTATATCCGATGCCGCGCACAGTTAGGAGATGTTGTGGTTTGTTGGGATCTAATTCAAGCTTTTCGCGCAACCAGCGCATGTGGACATAGACAACCTGCGGTTGGCCGATAAATTCCGCACCCCAAACACGATTAATCAGGTCTTCAGTGGAAATTACCTGACCGGCCGAACGTGCCAATGTGTAAAGCAGGTCAAATTCCCGCGGTGAGAGTTCAAGAAAGCGATTTTTAAAACTGGCTGTGTGAGCGGCCGGATCGATGCTCAATCCGCCGGCAATGATGGGTGGACTGCTGGTTCCGGTTGGTTCATCACCTGCCGGTGAGCGTCGCAAGACGGCTTTTACATGGGCTAAAAGCACATTAAAGTCGAACGGTTTGGTGACATAATCGTCTGCCCCCAGCTCGAGACCCAAAACCTCATCCAATTCGCGCCTCCGGGCTGTGAGCATGATGACCGGCAAAGCTTTATCCGCATGTAAATTGCGCAGCGCGTCCAAACCATCCATGCCTGGCAGGTTGATGTCCAGCAATACCAGGTCAGGTGCTTCCTGATCGGCCAGGGCTATGCCATCCTCAGCTGTTGCGGCAGAATGGACTTTGTAGCCAGCTTGTTCCAGGTTGAAAGCCAAACTGCGGCGTAAAAGCGCATCATCGTCAATCAAGAGGATATTCCGTTTCATTCTGAGAATTACTATACATCAAATTATTGAAAAAGTGAAGAGAGCAGGCCTGAAACGTGCAACCTCAGGTTTACTTTGCGGATTAAATCAAGGCGCAAGCTTCGAGGTCGATCATTTCGTGCTGGAGAAAATTCATTGAATTCTGCGCTTGGCTTTCTCAATCCCGTTTGTGCTCTTCAAGTGTACAATTATATTGATGAACTTTGTACATACCCCTGAATCGCTTTACGCTTTTTTAACAGAGCATCAAATAGTCTGCCAGCGCTGGAACCACCCGGCCGTTTTCACTGTTGAGCAAGTTGACCGGTTAGCGCTTGAATTGCCAGGTTTTCACACCAAGAATTTGTTTCTGCGCGATAAAAAAGCTACGCGCTTGATATTGCTGGTTGTGAGGGGTGATAAGGCCATCAATTTAAAGGAAGCAGCTTCTAAGGTTGGGGTTAATAACTTGTCCTTCGCCTCATCTGAACGTTTACAGCAAAATCTGGGCATCAATCCCGGGTCTGTTTCTGTCCTGGCATTAATTAACGACGTTGATCATCATGTAGAAGTTGTTTTTGATCGTGAAGCCTGGGAGGCAGCTGCTATCACTGCTCACCCTTTAATTAACACCAGTACACTGGTGATATCACATGCTGATCTTGTCAGCTTTCTGTTATTAAGTGGCCACAAGCCCAGGCTGATTGAACTGAATGAAAAGGTTTCCTGACATTTATTTCGTTTGTTGCTACGCTTCACAAGTTATGATATCTCGGCCAAAGAAAACTCTTTGGAGCTCGCGATTTTTTTTACGAGGTTAGTTTCTCTGCACCGGTTGATTAAGCCTGCTAAAAGAAAGCATCAATTAAGTTACTCTTGAATTTTACCAACCAGTTTCAATTCTCACCTCAAATAGCGCAGAAAATTAATAAGTACGGCCACTAGTTCTGACAATTGATTGATTTCTATTTTAGAAATGTATAATATAGATCACAGATATTTATAACGCTTCAACCCTGCTCGCAACCCATGATATTAGAGGAATTATATGGCACAACCAACCTGGATCGGACAAACGCTTAATGGCCGTTATTACATTGAGGAATTACTCGGGCAAGGGGGTATGTCTGCAGTTTATAAGGCCTCAGATCCCAACTTAAAGCGCGTGGTGGCGATCAAGTTGATCCATCCACACCTGGCGGGTGATCCATCATTCGTCCAGCGTTTCAAGGAGGAAGCCACGGCTGTGGCTTCTCTGCGGCATCCTAATATTGTTCAGGTCTATGATTTTAATTCTGACCAGGATGTTTCTTACATGGTGCTTGAATTTATTCCAGGAGAGACATTACAGGATAATCTCAAGCGTCTTTCCGGGCAGAAACGCAACATGGATGTAAGCCAGGCTGTCAAGATCACAATTGAAATATGCGATGCGCTCAACTATGCTCACCAACGCGGTATGATTCATCGTGACATCAAACCCGCCAATATCATGCTGGATGTATATGGTCATGCTATTTTGATGGATTTCGGAATTGTGAAGATAGTAGGTGGCACCCAGCATACGGCCACCGGAGCTGTGATGGGAACAGCGCGCTATATGTCACCCGAATTGATCCGCTCGGAATCAGCCGACCAGCGTTCCGATATTTACTCATTGGGGGTAACCCTTTATGAGATGTTAAGTGGCAAAACACCGTTTGAAGCTGATTCTGCCATGACATTGATGATGATGCACCTTAACGATCCTGTACCTGATCCGCGTAAACTACGCCAGGACTTACCGCCGGCATTGGTAACCATCCTCAATCGTAGCCTGGCAAAGGATCGCAATCAACGCTATGCCAGCGCCGCCGCAATGGCCAGCGATTTAAAACAGGTGCTTTCCAATTTACAAACCGATCAAAATGTCAGCCCGCAACCGGTAACAGTGCTTCCGGATGAGCGTACACAAACATATCACCCAAATCAGGACACTGCTACACTTTACCAGCAAGCTGCGCA
The DNA here is from genome assembly GCA_001899005.1 of Chloroflexi bacterium 44-23. GTDB lineage: Bacteria > Chloroflexota > Anaerolineae > Anaerolineales > Anaerolineaceae > UBA6170. The sequence goes on along the minus strand of MKUW01000027.1, from coordinate 19,457 downwards.
TAATCCCAGCCCACCGGGTGGTTATAGCGCGCCGATTCCGAGACCGACTCCGACGATGGATTATTCTCAACCCTATGTTGCGCCGGAGAAAAAAAGAATGGCGGGCGGCTGGTGGTTTGCAATTGGCGGGGTGGCATTATTGTTCCTGGTTGGGTTGGTCATGGCATCTTATTTGCTCATCCTTCGCCCCTTGTTAGGCAATAACGGCGCAAAACCTACCCCATTAGCCGGTGTTATTTCACAGGGAGATGTGACGCCAGATCTTGGTGCAGCCATATCCTTGGCTACGCCGACGCGGACAGCCATATCAAGTTTTTCAGCAACATTGACAGCCAATGCATTATTTCCACCTACGCAGGTGATGACTGCGGCTTCTGTGGTGACAGATACACCCAGTCCGACTGCCACAGCTACCATGCCACCATTATATGTTCGCATCAATTCCATCACCTTGAGCGCGGGGTATACCTATGTAGTCGACTATGAGACCTTTGGGTACACCGAGAAGCTGCCCGGCATGCATGTTCATTTCTTTTTCAACACCGTACCGCCGGATCAGGCTGGGATGCCCGGTAATGGTCCTTGGGTACTGTATGGAGGCCCGCGTCCATTTACGCGCTACACAATTTCGGATCGGCCTGCGAAAGCTGATCAAATCTGTGCCCTGGTAGCGAACGCAGACCATACTGTCATCCCTGAGAGCGGAAATTGTATGGCTTTGCCCTGAACTTGTTTTACAATTTACGGAGTTCTCTGTGTAACTCGAATAGAAATCTGCACAACGGTTCCGCTGTAGTGAATGCAGATCGATCGATCTATTTATCGAGTAACTCAACCAAAATTGGGGTGGCATACAAGGGAATGTTATGGACGTGTTCTCCCTTGCGAAAATCCGATAGTGATATCCGGAAGACCCGCGAAGGTTGATATTTTTCAGAAAAACTGCGTAAACTTTTTGATTGAAGATTTTCGGCAGCTTTAACTTCAAGTGGAATGATTTCACCATTATATTGGAACACAAAATCTACTTCGGCAGTACCGTTCTCAGCAGACCAATAAAATGGGTTAATTTCCCGACTTGCTAATAACTCCTGGAAAACGAATTGCTCTGTCAACGATCCTTTGAATTCTTCGAATATGCGGCTTCCTTCCAGCAGGGTTTTCAAGTCAAGTTCGCTCAAAGCGCACAGTAAGCCAATATCCAGAAAGAAAAGTTTGAAGGAGTTTCCATCGATGTAAGCGCTGAGAGGAATATTTGGTTTGCTGATGCGGAGGACCTGATAAATCAATCCGCTGTCAAGCAACCACTGGAGGGCAAGCTCAAAATCGCGCGCTCTTGCTCCCTGCTTGATCAATCCATAAACGAATTTGCGGTTCTCTTTGCTTAACTGGGCTGGGATGGAATTCCAAAGCAATCGGATTCTGGGAACAATTTCCAAAGGCGCATGTTTAGAAAAATCCTGAATATAAGCTTGTAATAATTGGCTTTGAACCTGGCGCACCTTCATAAAATCGTTGGTAAGCGTATAGGTCTTTACAACCTCAGGCATTCCACCACAGAAATAATACTTCTTTAAAAGGTCAATGTATTTTGATTTGAAAGCAGTAATTAATTCGAAATCCTGCTGGTAAAGCAGACTCAATAAATCGTCATTACCAGTTGCAGATAAAAACTCTGAGAAATTTAAAGGATAAAGATCGAGAAATTGAACAGAGCCGACCGGAAACGAGGAAGCGGGGTGCAAAGCAACTCCCAACAAACTTCCGGCGGCGAGTATGTGGTAGTCAGGTAGTTGCTCAAAGAAATATTTCAATGAGTTTATTGCATTCGGAACATTTTGGATCTCATCAAAAATTATCAAAGTTTCGGAATCAATTGGAACGCCGGCTTCAATTTGTAGGCCGGTCAGTATGCGTTGAAGGTCAAAATCATGCTCATAGAGGTTAACCATCCGGGTATTATTATCAAAATTAAGGTAAGCCACTTTCTCAAAGTACAGCGCGCCAAATTGTTTCATTATCCAGGTTTTACCGACCTGACGTGCCCCGCGGATGATCAAAGGTTTGCGATAAGGGTCATCCTTCCAGGCAATTAGCTTTTCAAGAATTAGTCTCTTCATTACTCGATGCTCCTGATTCAGATTATAGCGCCAAACACACAAAAGTCAAAGGTCTTTTCGTGATCAGATTCACAAAAGACAAAAGACTTTATGTGTTCCCTCGCACAAAAACCTAAAGACTTTCTGTTTAGATTTGCACAAAGTACGAATGTCTTTTTGCAAATCGTACTTTAATCCTTCTCAGCCACTCCTTTGCCTTCCTGGAGCAACGAGATTCCACTACCCAGACGCCTCCAGGCAGGTGGATCAACTTGATCCAATGCGGCATAACCAATGCCAGCCTGCTCCAACTGGGGCAGTAACCCGGCAAGTCGCCTGTGAAAATGATCATATCCGGGCCGGCTATTACCCAACCAGGCACTTTCCGCGATGGCGAGCAGGCGGGGAAAGAGTTGCCAATCCAAGCGAGCGCGAGTAGGAACAAATTCAGTCCAGAGAGGCGCTTCGATCCCAAGAATACTGGCGGTGTGAGATTTAAGATCGCCAAATAAAGGATCGAAGATATAGACCTTTTCAAGACTGCTATGCGTGTAGGTATGATCAAGATAGTAGGCGTTATAATTGGAGAGGATGATGCGTCGTCCGGTTTTGGCATGGTCAATTAATTCGGTTTTATTTCCCAGCCAGAATTGAATAATAATGTCCGCGTCCAGGTCTTCGGACAACACTTCGTTCCAAGCGATCATGGTACGCCCTTGAGATTGCAGGAAGCGATTAAGGTGATTGGCGAGATAGGTTTGCAGTTGTTCAACTTTGGCATAACCCAACTGGCGCGTGAGTTCCTGGCAGCGGGGGCAGCGATGCCAGCGCTTCTTGGGGGCTTCATCACCACCGCTATGGAAATATGGCCCCGGAAAAATATCCAAAAGCTCGCCATAGAGCTGCTCGAGAAAATCGAGGGTCGATTTTTGGCCGACACACAGAATGTCACTGTGAATGCCCCAGTAAGGCTGCACCACGTAATCACGATCGCGACAGCCTAGCTCTGGATAGGCAGCCAGGATGGCACTGCTGTGACCGGGAACATCAATTTCCGGCACCACAGTGATATGGCGATCAGCAGCATACTCCACCAGTTCACTGATTTCGGCCTGCGTATAAAAACCCTGGTGCGACTGCATGTTGACTTTTCGACTGAGCATTCCACCGCGTTGCGTGGCAGGGCGATACGAGCCAATCTCTGTCAATAACGGAAAGCGCTTGCTCTCCACGCGAAAGCCCTGATCATCGCTGAGGTGCCAGTGAAACACATTCATCTTTAAATAGGACATCCAATCCAGGATCATTTTGACAGTTTCGGCGCCCTGAAAATGACGGGCTTCATCCAGCATGAATCCGCGCCACTCGTAGTTGGGTTGGTCGAGAATCCGCATACATTCAATTTGCAACGGCAGATGGCCTGCGTCGCTGCCTGCCCGCATGAGTTGCACGAGAGTCTGCAAACCGGCGAACATGCTGCTGCGTTCACGGGCGGCCAGATGGATCTGGGATGGGGTGATATCTAATTGGTAGCTGCCGGAAGAAAGCTCTTCGCTTTCCGTTTGACGCAGGAATAGACAGGCTTCTTCCTTAATATAGGTTATCTCTGTTGCGATCAGAGAAGCAACCTGGCGGCGAAATACGCTCATCTCGTTTTGGAAATAAGGATGGTAAAAGATTTCCAGACTGTCAATCAGTTCCAGGCTGCCGGGTTGGCGCTGGATTGAATGCGGGTAGGGGATAAGAGGCAAAGGTCTTTTTTCCATGATTCCTTCTGTTGGTTGCGATGCTTAATCATGCTTCAATATCCAGCTTTTTGCAAGTATAGGCTGGCCATCATCCCCTTAAAAACACTCCTCAACCCTGTTTTATTTAAGAAATACAACGAAAACTTTCAAATGACGCGATATTAAAAAAAATGGTCAATTTGAAATTTAGATTGTGGCCTAACTTCTTAACGGTTTGCAGCTTACTTTCTTTATGTTACTTTTCGTTCCATTTTGCGTTTAACCTATGAGTGTAATAAGATTAAGTCAGAGATTAAGAGGAGTGTGATGGAAAAACCACTCGAGCGAGAAGAAGAAATTTCGCCCTCAGCGGTAGATCAGGAAGCGCAGCAAGTGGAGGCTGCTCGCAGCGACCCACAGGCGTTTGGAAAACTCTATGATCGCTATGCACGTTCTATTTTTCGGTATTTATTGAGCCGGGTTGGCAATCTCCAGGTTGCGCAAGATCTAACCTCGCAGACCTTTATCAAAGCGCTGGAAGCATTACCGGCATATCGTCAAAGGGGTTATTTTTCCGCCTGGCTTTTTTCGATTGCGCGCAACCAATCTGTGGATTATTTTCGCCGGAATAAACGCTGGCCTGCCATAATATCCGAAGAGGCGATTGATCCGCAAACAGATCCATTAAGCCGGGTGATCATGACAGAAAGACAACAGAAATTGAAAGCGCTGATCGCTGCTCTGCCTGAGCAAGACGAGGAACTGTTGCGGCTCCGCTATGTATCGGAGCTTTCCTTTGCTGAAATGGCACAGGTACTCAGGATCAGAGAAGCTGCTGCCAAGCAGCGTGTTTACCGATTAATCAATCGATTGCAGAATGAGATGGAGGATTAAAGTGGACATTCAAATCCAGAAAAAAGATTCATTTGAAGAGGAGATTCGAAATGTCATGCGGGGGACGGAAAATGGCGAGCTTTTCTTAAAGGATCTGCGGGGGCGTTTGTTAACCTACCCTGCCCGCGATCGGATGCCTCGCGTGCGTTTTCATGCGCGTTTGGTGAGTGTGAGCGCAGTCATCTTGATCGTGTTTATTGCTGTCATTTTGTGGATGGGACCGGGTCGGGTTTATGCCGGACTGCAGAATCTTATTGGCTACATACCGGGGGTGGGCTTTGTTAATACAGATAATGGCTGGGGTTTGAAGGAAACAGTCAGCCAATCTCGGGGGCAAGAGCAATTTGAAGTGCAACAACTGTTCACCTCCAACGAAGAAACATTCCTCGTAATTCATCTGACCGGTTTCTCTGCTTATCAGGAGATTGGTTTGGACCAGGGAATTGCTTTGCGTCTTGCCAATGGAGCCGAACTTCATCCCAACGGGAAGATGGTAGAGGTCACTTCCTTACCTGGTGAATATTGGGGTATCTTCCAATTTCATAGTCTGCCAAATGCTGCAAGTTCGTTGAGTGTCGTTTGGGACCCATCTGGAATGAAGTCCGATACACAAACACCTGCCTGGGAGGTGCCTGTCAGACTCTATCCGCTTTCCGAAGCAGAAATGGCAGCCTTACTACCCAAAGCTTATTCTCCGCAGGGTGCCAGTGCGATGCAAAATGACATCACCTTAATCGTAGAGCAAGTCTCTCAAAGCCTTAAAGATACCGCACTTAAGATCAGAATGAACTTCCCTTCCGCTTTTTTCCCGATTTACTTCAACGATTTTGTTTTACAGGATGATCAAGGCAGAATATATCAGCAAATTGAACGCGGTATTCATTTCGAAGACCAGGGTCAACGGATATTAGAAATTGATCCGACGGGCGCTGCAAGTGAGACCTATCAATCCTATAGCAGCACTTATGATTTCATGCCAGTGGATGTTTCCGCTCGCACGCTTACTTTTCAGGTCAATGCGTTAACCCTGCGAGCGGAATTGAAGCAGGTTTTCAAAATTGATCTGGGTGAAATGCCACAGATTGGAGATCACTGGGAAATTAACCAACGCATAACAGCCGGTGACCTGGCATTTGAAGTCCAGCAAGCGCGCCTGGTGCCGCTGAAATGGGAAGGGCAAAATCTGGCGGGGTTGGTACTCGATCTTAAGATATTGGACCCCGAAAACGTGCAAATTAATCAACTCTGGTTAAACACATTGGATGAGGAAGCAGGAGTTTATCAGGAAGAGACCCGCACCTGGCTTTCGGGTTGGCCAGCAGATGCACTCCCAAATGGCAAAATTGATCTTACCCTGAGTAGCATTGAACTGGTCCTAAAAAGCAACTGGGAAATGACCTGGGTAGTTGGAGAATAAAGGCAGAAGACCGTCCTAATTTTACGAGTAGGTTGGGCATGTCCGACGAGAGAGTATGAAAGATGCAACTTTAGAGTGTAAATAGGCGTTATTGATAGCCTGCTGAGTGAACTTGCATGCTGGTAATTTTCCCGTTTGACTTGCCCAACCTACAACTTGGAGCTTTGTACCACTAGCTCGAATGCATTCGGGTTGTCCATCTTTCCTTTTCACCTTTTCACGGATCAGGACTATAATTGCTCGTTATGTTTCGAAGCAATCCATGTCTTAATTGTGGTGCCTGCTGCGCATTCTTCCGCGTTTCTTTCTATTGGCAAGAGAGCGAAAATGAATTGGGTGGGCCGGTCCCTCAGGAAATGACCGAGGATATTTCACCTTATGTGCGTGCCATGAAAGGTACCAACCAGGCTCATCCGCGTTGCGTGGCCTTACGAGGCCAGGTTCATGAAAAGGTGCAGTGCGCCATCTACGCACAACGCTCATCAACCTGTGCTGATTTCGGCGTGCATTGGACTTCTGATGGCGGTTTTTATCAGGATTATTCTGATCTTGAACGCTGCAATAAAGCTCGCAGTGCCTGGCATCTGAGGCCTTTGTTTATGCAGGTGCCTCGTGTTCAGATTCAGCGACCGATCATGAAACACCCACGCGCACATGGACATTGTGCTCATGCAGCTCTACGGCTGCATCGTTCACATCATAATAATCCTGCCAGGAATCAGTAACGGGGTCAGACAACAGGCTTTGATTTTATCCTTATTTCGAGTATGATAGGGCAATTCAATCATTCCAAAGGAAGATAGGTTATTAATGGAACCTCAACGAATCGTCATCAAGCTTGGCAGCTCAACTTTGACCCAGGGAAAATCCGATCTCGCGGTAGAGCATATGCTTGAAATTGTGCGTGTGGTTGCCCGTTTACACCTGCAAGGTCACCAGGTAATGGTGGTTAGCTCCGGAGCAATCACCGTGGGAAGGTCAATGCTGGGCGATCCGATCCTGCCTAAGCATATGCCGGCCAAGCAAATGCTGGCAGCGGTCGGCCAATCCCGCTTGATGGAGCTTTACTCGCAGCTATTTGGGTTTTATCATATCGCCGTGGGGCAGGTTTTGTTAACACGCGAAGACCTTTCATCCCGCCGGCGCTACCTGAACGCACGCAATACCCTGGAAGCTCTGATTCAATACCGGGTAATCCCGATTATTAACGAAAATGACACGGTCAGCACTGAAGAAATTCGCCTGGGTGACAATGATAACCTCTCGGCACTGGTGGCAAATGTAATTGAAGCCGATCTGTTGATCTTGTTGACGGACCAGGATGGTCTTTTTACGGCTGATCCGCGCAATGATCCGGCCGCCAGGTTGGTAAGTGAAATCAACAGCGCTGAAATTGATGCTCAATACTGGCAGGCAGCCGGCGGAAGCAGCAGCAATCAGGGGACCGGTGGAATGTACACGAAACTGCAAGCTGCACAGCTTGCCCGTCAATCGGGGGTGGAGGTGGTCATCATCAACGGTGCTCGCCCTGAGTTAATCGCCCAAATTGTTAATGGTCAATCAGCTGGCACACGCTTTAGCGCTTTATGTTCCAAGCTGGAAAGCCGTAAACGCTATATGCTGGCCGAGGCTCGCAATAGTGATGCGGCCGTTGAAATTGATTCTGGCGCAGTCACTGCACTGCACAGTGGAAAGAGCCTGTTACCCGTGGGCATCAAGTCAATTTCTGGTGAGTTTCAGCGTGGAGATATTATCCACATTCGCGATCTGCAACACAAGGATATTGCGCTCGGCATGGTTAATTATGGTTCAGCCGACCTTTCGCGTCTGGTTGGGTTACAATCTCAAGAGATTGAGCAAACACTCGGGTATACCTATGGAGTTGAGGTATTGCATCACAATAACCTCTTGTTTGTGTGAAGGAGTGGTGATGATAGAACTTGAATTAATGGGGAAAAATGCACGCCGGGCTGCCAGGCTCATGGCAGCCGTACCGGACTCACAAAGGAACTTGTTTTTGACAGGATTAGCCAGTGCATTGAAAGAAAGGGCAGAGGAGATCCTTGTGGCAAACCGGCAAGATATTGAATTCGGTCGAAGGGCTGGTTTGGATGATGCCTTGATTGATCGATTGGCGTTGAACCCCAGCCACATTGCAGCCATGACAGCTGATCTGAAAACTCTGGCAGCCATGCCGGACCCGATTGGCAAGATAATTGATGAGCGGGTTGCCGCTAACGGTATTCATGCCAGTCGTGTTCGGGTTCCGTTGGGTGTCATTGCGGTTATTTATGAAGCACGGCCGAATGTGACAGTTGATATCAGCGCATTAGGGTTAAAATCGGGCAATGTTGTCATTTTACGGGGCGGCAAGGAAACCATCACCACCAATCTGTGTCTGGTAAACATCATCCATAGTGTTTTAAAAGCATGCGATCTACCGGCGGATGCAGTCCAATTTATAGATGATGCCGATCGTGCCCTGGTAACCCAATTGGTGAAAATGGATAAATTTGTGGATATGCTTATTCCTCGTGGTGGAAATAATTTGCAACAATTCTGCAAGCAGGAAGCCACCATGCCGGTCATGCTGGGCGGTATCGGCATCTGTCATTTGTATGTTGACGCCAGTGCCGATCCGGAGCGCGCCCTGGCAGTCATTCAAAATGCCAAAGTTCAGCGACCAACCGTCTGTAACGCACTGGATACTTTGCTGGTGAATCAAGAAATCGCTGCCGATTTTATACCTCGAGTGGCGGCATCTCTGTATTCAGATGGCGTTTCCCTGCGCTTGGATCCATCCAGTCAGCCTTTCCTGGCGCTTGATGCTGAAAAAGGAATTCTACCAGCCCAGGAAAATGATTTCGATACAGAATGGCTTTCATTGGTGCTGGGCATTAAAGTCGTTCCGGATTTAGAGACAGCAATCGAGCATATCTGGCAGCATAGCACCTTTCATTCGGATGGTATCTTAACCGAAACAAACGAGCATGCCAGACAATTTGTTACGCAAGTGGATTCGGCTGTGGTGTACGTTAATGCCAGTACCCGTTTCAGTGACGGCTCCCAGCTTGGTCTGGGTGGCGAGGTGGCAGTATCAACTCAGCGTTTGCATGCACGCGGTCCAATCGGTTTGGAGGGGCTGACGACCTATAAATGGGTTGTTCACGGAGACTATACAGTCAGGAGCTGACAGCCGTCCTCTTAATCCATCAAATTAAGCATGTCCGCATCGGAGAGAACGCCATTTTCATTCAGCATCTCTAGAAAGGAATTGACGATTTGAGGGTCAAAATGCTTTCCACTTTGTGCGAGGATATGGCGCGCGGCAGTCACAGGACTGAGGGCAGTGCGGTAAGGGCGATCATTCGTAAGTGCATCCCAGACATCTACAATTGCAAAAATGCGGGCCTCGATCGGGATTGAGCCACCACTCAAGCCCTGTGGGTATCCAGAGCCATCCCATTTTTCATGATGAAAGTAGGGTATGGTCAGAGCTGGGGCCAAAAAAGTGATTGGTTCGAGCAGGTTGCGAGCGGTCAAAGGGTGCTGGCGCATAATCTGCCACTCTTCCGGGGTCAGATCGCCTTCCTTTAATAAGATTGTATCCGGAACAACCAGTTTACCGATATCATGCAACAAACTGCCACGCCGCATGTGTGTTAATTGCTCTTCGCTAAGTCCCAGCCTTTGGCCCATAGCGATGGTTAAGGCGGTTACACGCTGGGTGTGGTTTTCGGTCTCATGATCACGCATGTCAAGCGCGCGTGACCACCCTTCGAGAGTCTCTTCATACGATCTGGTTAGATCTAAATTGGATTTCTGCAAATTGAGTACCAGATTGACACGATCAATAGCAACAGCTGTTTGACGCGCGAGCGCTTCAAAAAACTGAGTGGTTTCGCGATTCCAATCAATTTCCCGGCGGGCATAAAGCTCAACAATCCCCAATTTTTCTTCCTGGCTGATCAAAGGTGAAACAGCATAACTGATGAAGCTCGCATTATGAATGGGGTGGTGGCGTGGGTAATTGCGTTCACTGTGGATACCGGTTTTTGTGTTTTGAATGACCAGCATGGTATCACAACCGGCAACATAGTTAAAGGCCTCATTTAAGTAGGCAGGTTCAGTTTCATTCAATCCGATTTGTTGATAAATGTCAATGGTTCGTCGCTCATGGTTCAATACTGTGATTGCGGCCGCATCGACCCCTAAATTGTCAATGAATTCTTTTAATAAAAGTTTGATCAAATTCTGGATGTCGAAGTTGGTGAGGATTGAATCGTCGATCTTGCGCATTGATGAGAGCCGGCGAATCTGGGTTACATTATTATGTAAAAGATCAGCAACAAAAAATGCCTGACTGGTAATATCCGCTACTGCCTGTAAGAGGTGCAAATCTGAACGCTCAACCGGGTTTTCGCGCGCAAACCCAATCAGTCCTATCGCGACCTCGCGGGCGATTAATGGTGAGACTGCATACTGTTTGAGAGATTGGCCGGCAAATGTCAGCTGTGCTGAATGACCAAAATTGCGATATGAACTGATGCTTTGTGCCTGATGAAGTACCGGCTGCCAGATTGGATCGGAATCTGGTATGTATTGCACCAAAAGTTCTTCCGGACCTCGCCGAAAAGAGAGTTTCAGCATTTTTGTAAGCCCATCGGGCTGTCCAAAAAAAACTGATTCGGCTTGAAAGAGATCGTGTAAAAGGGTGAGAATCTTAAGCGTCAAGGTGTGCGGATCAAGAATTCCACGGATGTCTTTACTGAAAGCTGCAATCTGTTCGACCTCGTGTGCTGTTTTCCAGTGTTGTTTAAATTGGTGCAGGATGGTGTTATACAATAATAATCCTGTCACCACCACAAAGAACCACCCCTTATATGTTTGCGCATAGATATATTGCTCTGAATCCGGGATGATGCGCGCAAGAATACGATCTGAGAAAAGGATCCAAAGAGTCGCAAAAAGTACATACATACAAGTGATCGTTATGATCGGCAGATATTTCTTCAAATCAACGTTGTCAAGTTTCTTATTATTGCTCATTTAAGGCACTTACATAAACCAAAGAGAGTAGAAGATCGCAGCCTTTTGAAGAACCTGATGAAGTAAAATTGTCATTTGCATTGACATTTCAGCAGGTTCCGAAAAATTGACTTCTACCCGGGTAAAATTGCATAATTATCGCTTTGCCATTATAGCGGACAAAAGCTTTCGAGGAAATTGATTGTAGCGGATGCTTTTGTCAGACGTAATTCTCGATTATGCGCAGTACGTCAGCATCATCCTGGGGCGGTTCAACCTTGTCGATCAGATGCCAGGTTTCAATGTGTATAACGGATTGACCGGGGTTAACATCTGCGATTGGGCCGAGTGTTTCTAATTCAACCATCTTGTCGTTCAAGAAAACTTCAATGGAAGCGCCACGATCCGGGTATGTTTTTCCCGGAGCCACAGTTGATCGCTTTAGAAAAAGCTGGTTATGGTTGGCATAGCCCAGCCAACCAAGATTTGCAGCCATGCCATACTTAAGCGGTTGAGCAAGTTGCGGATCGTGCTGGATCCGTATATATTGATTGCCCCAGCACCAGCGCGGGTCGGAGAGATTCGTATACGCCCATAACACCAGGCTGCCCGTGGGAAGAAGATTCTCACTGTGTTCACCACGCGGCGGGAGAGGCATAATCCCCATACCTCCAGGAGCCATTTGAGTCAGAGCCCAGGCAGCAAAATGAAGCGGCTTATCGCTGGTATTGGCCAGTGTGTGTGTGATGGTTACTTGTGCCAGAAGCGGATCCATGGCAATTTTCATAGTCTTGGTGAGCGGTTGTTTTCCACGGGCTGGTTGCCGAAAGGTGACTATACGTCCTTCCTGCTGCCACTCAACAGGATCATTATCGGGTAGATAGGTAATGTCGGGGTCTTCCGGGGCTGACCACAGACGATGACCGCCATAACTATGGTATTTGTCTGTCTGTTTGGATTCAATATCCGCCGCGTGCACAAAGAATTGATTTGCTCCACCAGGGGTGCCGAAAAAGAGAATACGTGGCCCAAAATCAAGGCTGACGAGCAACTCGACAACCTTGCTGGCGACACGTACTACGTTGGAATTATTTAAGAATTGAGCTTGAGAAATTTCGACCATTTAAATTACCTCTAAGTCAGGATAATTTTATTCTAGCAGATTTTTTCAGTGAATGCTTAAAAAATATAGGCTGCTTTACGTGCTAAGCGCTCATAGGACACAGCAAATACTAATCCACTTTAGGCTGACTTTTCGCTCTTAATAAAAAAGCCGGATGATATTAAGAATACCACCCAGCCACTGTACTGAATACCAACTTATTTGTATCTTTTCAATAAAACGGGGTTGAGGAGTGTTTTTAGACGGGCGATCGCCCGTCTAAAAACACTCTGCCCCTAATTTTTGAAATGATACACTTATTTCATATATTTTTGTAAAGCCTGCAGAAAGCTGTTGGCCACTAACTGTGTCGATTGTTGGCGATAAGGAGCATCACCCATTCCGCTGGCGGCCGTGAATGCTGCTACCAGAGAATTGATTGTGTTCGCTCCGTTTTGTTTGGATTGCATAAAGGCCATACCGGCTGTTAGCAAGTCTCCCAGATCGAGACCGTCCTGCAAGCCGCCGGTCTGTTGAGCGGATTGACTCTGTCCGAAACCAGACAGTAACGAGCCTAGCAAATTTCCTCCAGCAGCAGGTTGGCTGCCTTGAGTACCTGGCGAGCTTTGCGAGCCAAGCAAGGACCCAAGCAGATCACCAAACTGGCCTCCAGTAGTTGGAGAAGTAGAGGCTGCTGCACCTACCGGCTGGCCTGCGCTTAAAAGCGATTGCAGCACTTGCATGGCCATGTGTGGATTGACGCGATCACCTTCAATTTGTTGGGCGGCCTGTTGCAATCCCTGTGCATACAGCTTACTGGAAGAACTGTTGGCTTTTTGACTGAGTACATCAGCGGCTTTCGCCAGAGCTTGGCCCTGACCTTGCTCCTGGTTGGCCTTCATCACTTTGGTAATAGTCGCGAAGGTCTGGACCATATTAGTGCCATGGTCGTGATTATAACTATCGGCCTCGTTGATTGCCTCTTTATTCTGTCGTAGTGCTTTTGAGACAGCTGAAAAGACTGACGCCAGATCAACATTAGCGCTTTCCATTAATTGTCTTTCTTTTCCAATTCGGCTGGAAGGGGTGGAATTACGATTTCCGTACCGGTTTTGATATTATTGGGGTGATTGCCAATGATGTCTTTATTGTACTCATAGATCAAGCGCCAGTAAGGTTCCTTGATTGAGCCGTAATGCTTGAATGCCAGGCTGGCATATGTATCTTCATTGGTCCAGGTATGCTTAATATATTTGGCTGCCTCAGCGGCTTCGTCGGCTTGCTTTTGCTTGAATTCTGATGCTCTTTGAGCTTGTTTTTCAGCAAATTCGCCCTGGATTCGTTGCTGCGTGGCATTCGCTTTTTGCGCAGCCAGTTTCGCTTGTTCGGCAGCTTCCGCAGCAGCTTTTTCATTAGCGGCTACACGAGCCCGTTCAGCAGAGCGTGCTTCTGCTTCTTTCTGCATTTTTTCTGTGGCTGCCTGTGCTTTGGCGACTGCCTCTTTGCGAGCAGCTTCAACCTTAGCTTCTTCAGCAGCCTTTTCATCACGATTGCTGAATGCGTCACCGATTTTATCGAAAATATTTTTTTTGTCAGCCATAATTCCTCCGATTGTTAATTTTGCTTTATTTTTGTTGAAGTTGCGTTCGTTTGTTCACCGCGTGAAGTTACGCGCTTCTTCCCCTTTAATCATACAGTAAAGGTGTGTACAAGTCAACAAAGCGCCTCATCTCGAGACGAGAACTTTCTATGGGTGTATTCAAGCATAAACTGTTAACTACTCTCTTCGTAACAGATCAGGATGGGGAATGGACAAGAATTGATAATCACAATATCCATTGGCAGTCTTAATTGAATGAAACCTTGTTTGGTGCTCGTCAATGGTAATTTGGGACAATAAATCAATGCTCGGACGGACTGTCAATCTTATTTTGAAACCAACTGCCTAGCCGAGATTCGAGTTGTTAATGCCCCATATTCAAATGTATTGGGCCGGAAGGATTGGGTAGATTGGATATAGAATTTTATTCACATGCCAACCTGACGTATACTTATGGCATGCAAAAAAGAAACTTGATTCCCATCTCCATACTCCTACTTTTAGCAGCCTGCAGCGGACCAACCTCTTCGGAAATGTTTCAAGTAGATGATGAAGGACAGAAGTCGACTTTAGCAACTGCAGGTCCAAGCATAACTGCGACCCTGACTGCTACAGCCACTCTGACGAGCACTGCGACACAAACCGGTACTCCTACACCGACCAAAACAGCAACTGCCACTCCAATGATTATTGCTGCCGTGGCGGATGTGGCCATTTGTGGGCAAAAAGGTGATGATCAGACGGCTGCTTTGATCGCTGATTGGGGCGTATCTGAGATATTAATTGCTGGGGATTTATCCAACGAGGATGGCACGCTTGCACAGTATCAAAAATGTTACCAACCCTCCTGGGGAGTGTATCAAGAGATTGTTCACCCAGTGCCGGGCAATCACGATTACAAGAGCAATCCCTTCGAAAATTATTATCTCTATTTTGGTCAGGCTGCCGGTAAACCCGGGCAGGGCTATTATTCTTTCGATGCTGGAAACTGGCACATCATCGGCCTCAATTCCAATTGCGGGGCGATCGCCTGCGGACCTTCCTCCGATCAGGTCGCGTGGCTGAAGCAAGACCTGGCTAATTCCCATAAAGCCTGCAGCATTGCTTTTTGGCATGTTCCTCGCTGGAATTCAGGGCCGGCCAGGAATGCAGACTGGCTTTATTCGTTCTGGGATGTACTTTATGAGGCTGGTGTGGATATTGTTATTAATGGACATGATCATCATTATGAGCGCACAGCTAAGGTTGACCCTAAGGGCTTACCGGATGAGCTTAATGGCATCCGCGAGTTTATTGTTGGCACCGGCGGTGCCGGTCACTATTATCAAGATGTGCCTTTCGAATTTAGTGAAAAAACAGTGTATGGGCAATTTGGCGTGTTGAAGTTGGTGTTGGGTCAGAATGATTACCAGTGGCAATTCGTAAATGTCGATGGCGAAGTGTTGGATGAAGGGCTTGATAGTTGCCATTGAAGTTGAAGCGAATGGTAAAGAACAGTTTATCGCTCATCACTCATCGCTGATCCGAGCAGGGCAAACATAGCTTCGCGGGGACGAAAAACGGCTCTCCTCGGATTAAGATCGTGTGTGAACTTTACCTCTGAGCCTTCTTTCGCGTGACGGGTTTGTAAACTGACCCAAGCCTGGTTTCTAGTCTCCGGTCTCCGGTCTCCGGTCTTCTCTCTCCTACGCGCAGCTTGCTAGCTACTTCTCTTTCCCCGCAGCACGTCCAACGCCGGGGAGGCGGCACCAATCTGGGCCATAGCGATCGAGAGCAGGAAAATGCTTAAAAGGATGGAAGCAGTCCACATAATCACGTTCAAATTCTTACGCAGTCGAGCGGACATGCTTTGTAACTCGTCAATTTTATCTTGTGAATTACTGATCACTACACGGGCAGAAACCAGGCTGATCTGAATCTCATCCAGGCTGGAGGAAATCGACGATACCTGATCTTTAAGCGTAACCAGATTGCTGCTGCTATTATCCAAATTGGTCGAGATATTTTCCAATGAGGCAGGTAAGGCTTCCATACTGTCGGCTATGTCCTCCAACGCGAGGTTAAGCGGCACTTTTGGATTGTACTGAAATGGGGAATATGGAATCTGGGATAAGCCATACAACAAGGAGTCAATCACTTTGGCGGAACTTCGGGCGGCAATCACGGATAGGCGCGTGTTGAGGAGCGTATCCTTGAGATCGGTATGGAAAAGCCCGGCAAATGTATCGGCCAGACGACCGGTATCTTCGATTGATTTGGCGATCGTGTCGGTCGTATCTTTCAATTTGGTCAGGCTGGAATCAGCCGTAACCAAAACATTGTCGACAATTTCCAGACCGTCCTCGCTGGTTGCTAAAATTCCATCTGATAGATTGAGAACATGGATAAAACCATTGGTAACCGGTACGCGCAATCGCCAGACCTGTACCAGGCAGAAAAGCGAGAAGAGAATACCAAGAATTGAAATGCCAATCACAAACAATGCAGTAAATTTTCGAAAGAAACTCATGTTAAAATCCCTTCGTTGACATAGGAAAGCAACTCATCGACGCTCAATCCTTTAATGCCAAGTTTTTCGATTGTACGCCCTTTACGCCAGTAATCGGTTTTATGAATGATGCAGCCCAGGCGGATGATTGCATCAATGCCGCGCACAGAAACACCATAATACTCTCCGAAGGAGGCAATCGGCACCAGACTCATCGGTATGTCTTCAAATAAATAGCGATGTTTGAGGGTGGGCGGTGCTTTGATGCCATAATAACCCGGCTGGTTCTGAATGGCTTCGTAAAGGTTTTCACCGGTGGTGGCATAGGCCAGTTGCAGCCATTCCAGCGCGGTGTGAGCGCGGATGCCTAAAGACGAGGCGACAGTGACACGTTCGCGGTCGAGGGCCTCGAGCATGGTGGCGACCGAAGGAGTGACGCCGTCAATGTAAAACTGATAATCACCATGGGTGGATTCGATCCAGCCCGTATTCAGGATGGTTAATGCAGGGTGAAAGATGGCACCCATATTATTCAATCCGGTCTGTAGTACGTTGCCGCCGTTGATATAGAGGGGATAAGCCGTATGAATTTTCTCAAGCACCATCGGTGTGCGGGTAGCAGGTAATGCAGCCAAGGGCACCGATTCTTTGATCCGGAAAATGCGTGCCTGTGCCGGGCCATCCGCACGAGAGGCATAAATAAATGTTTCCGCCTCAGAAATGGTGACATCTGCACGACAGCCTTCATCTCTTAGCACTTTGGCGAACTCAATTGCGCCACAGGTTCTTCCCGGATGAAGAACAACAATTTGCCCATCTTGTAAAAATGGGGCACTCAATCTGGCTATATCGGCATGTGCAGTCGAGGGCACTACCACCATAATCATCTCTGCATTCTGAATGGCCGTGGCGATATTCGAGGTCACACATTCAAGTTTTCCAAAACCATGAAGATCCCCGGTATTACTTTCCAAATTGATACCACCCAATTCTTCTATGGCGGCGATATTTAAATGAGTGCGATTGTACAATGTGGTTGGGAAGCCCATTAAGCCCAGATGGGCAGCCATGGCTTTACCGCCATGACCAGCTCCGCTGACAGTAAAGCGGGTATTTTTTTTCATTCCGATGCTCCTTTTATAATTAAACTCCGCAAACGTTCTGCTTCTCCAATTGGATTCCCATGAATATCGCACGCCTGACTGGCACCCGAGATGATACGAGTCCTGATTTCTCCACGGGCAAATCGGTTGTTTTTTAACTGAGGTGCGTCCAGAATTCCACTGGTAACCGCCCGGGCCAAAATGGTTGGGTCAGTCAATGGGTCGGGATGACTGACAGGTGCCAAAGCACGGATTGCATCGAGCGTAAGGAGGGCTTCGTTCACCAGAAAGTCCACTTGGGCCTGCACCAGCGGGTCAGCTGTCATATCAGCCATATCATTTAAAGCAATCTCGATTGAACGGCGAGCCATCTCGGCAGCCTGGATCACATCGTTCGCGGTGGCAGCGTGGTGAGCTTCTGTGTGGCCGACAATATGGACGATATCCGGCTTTAAGGCCATCTGCATATAAATACTGGTGGCCAAATGCGCTCGTGCAGCTCCATCAGCCAGAGGATAACTTAACAATCCAGTGCGGGTTTGGCGATAAATGCGGAAGTCATCACTGCGTAATGGCTCTATCATGCGTAGGACTGCCAGCATTTTGGCAAGATCCATCCTGCCTGAAAGACCGGCCGGGCTGTTGAACATTAATTGAGCGATGTAATCATTCACACCAAATGCGTGAGCGTTGTAGGCAGCCAGATAGGCCGCTACGATAAATATTACATCAGAGCTATCGCGCATTCCCCAGTGGTGAGGTTCATTTAATTCGACCGGAATATTATGATGACCATACCAGGCCATCACCCGCTGATGTTCGCGGATCGACCCTTCCAGATCCCAGGGGCCGCGCCCATCCATCTGATTGAACCAAAAGAGAGGAATTGCGCACCAGGCGTTATTGATCGTTTCCACATACATTTGCGCCAATTCGATAAAATCATCAGTTCCCGAGTAAGTCCGCATCAAAGGGTAATTGCCCTGGCGGCTGGCGGCGTAAAGGCTTTTATAATCTTCTGGTGTGCGCACCGGGACACCACCAGCACCTTTGCGTTGCGGGTCCTGGCGATCAGGGTGAAAAAAATTGGCTTGCGCATCCTGGTCGATCCCTAGAGAGATGACATCCAATGCTCGTGCACGGGCAATCTCAGCAATACCGTTCATTGTGGCTTGCATGGTTGGCAGCCCGAAATGATGGCGCAACAAGGGCAGCGGAGCTTTCCACCGCAAGCGCTCCAGCATTGTCTGCGGGAAATCTTTCTGACTGGTTTTGGCGTGTAGTGGCTGGCCTTTCAGGTAAGCTAGAATTTCTTCCGTATGTTCGCTGCCATCGAAGACTTGCTCGAAGAAGGAAAGCGCGCGCGCTTTCTCGGCCACCGGCGGAGTACCCCCAAAAGCAAAATGCACTCCTTGGCTGCGTAACTCATCAGCAGCTTCAGCGAAATCACCCAGAAGACGCTGGGCTGTTTCCGGGGTCAGGCGATAGGAAATGCCCACCAGACCAGCGTGATGCTCACGGGCAGCTTGTAAGACAGATTCTATTGGGACAGCCGGGCCGAGAAAAATGGTTTCCCAACCGGCGGTTTCAGCGAGGCGTAGAAAATTGCTGATGCCGGCGACGTGCACACATTCTCCCAGGGCGGCTGCAACAACTGTTTTATTCATGGTTCCTCCAATCTGTCAAATCGGAAAGATGGCGGGAAGTGATCTTAAACAAAGCTATAAAAAATGCTTTTTATGGGTTTTCTCACGGTTGAAAATGAAAAGATATCAAACAGACTCAACCCTGTGCATTCTTTCATCAAGTATACAATAATTCAGGTGGGTTTTTACGTGGTCATTGCCAAATCCTGCCATCACTTCACAAGTTAAATTGCAATTGTAGGTTGGGCATGTTCGGCAGACAACACCCTCGAGGGCAAAATTAGATTGAAGTCAATCACCACCGAAGGCTGAGTGCCCAACAATCTAAGAATCTCCCATGACGGAATTGTTGG
>MKUW01000026.1:705-157787 GCA_001899005.1 Chloroflexi bacterium 44-23 | reverse complement strand
CCGCGGTCAGCGTCGTCTTACCATGGTCAATGTGTCCCATTGTACCCACATTCAAATGTGGTTTACTTCGATCAAATTTCTCCTTCGCCATAGTTCCATGCTCCTTAAATCATTAAGCGATAAAATTACAAGTTTAATAAACGACGCGCCACAGTTTCCGAAACTGGCGCATAATGGTCAAATTCCATTGAAAAAACTCCACGACCCTGAGTACCTGAGCGTAACTCAGTTGCATAACCAAACATTTCCGCCAAAGGTACCATGGCATGAACTGCTTGCGAATTTCCAGGGCGTGCTTCCATACCTTGAATTTCTGACCGGCGAGAATTGAGTTGACCCAATACATCGCCAAGATAATCTTCCGGCATGACAACTTCTACTTTCATAATTGGCTCTAATAATATCGGTCTTCCTTTTTGAAAAGCCTCTTTAAAGCCAAACAAACCAGCCAATTTAAAAGCCATCTCGCTTGAATCTACTTCATGGAATGAGCCATCAACAAGCGTAACTTTAACATCCGTGACCGGGTATCCGGCAAGAATACCAGATTCGGCAGCTTCCCGAACACCATTTTCAATTGCTCGATGGTATTCTTTTGGTACCGAACCTCCAACGATAGCAATTTCAAAAACGATTCCACCCCCGCGATTTAAAGGTTCAATATCAAAAACAACATGACCATATTGGCCATGACCACCTGATTGTTTGACATATTTATAACTATAGCCTCGCACGGCGTTTTGGATCGTTTCACGGTAAGAAACGCGTGGACGGCCAATATTTGCTTTAACATTAAATTCGCGCATCATCCGATCTACCAACACATCCAAATGAAGTTCGCCCATGCCTGAAATAATTGTTTGGCCGGACATATCGTCGGTAGAAACGCGAAATGTAGGATCTTCTTCAGATAATCGACGCAATGCTTCCGACATTTTGTCTTGATCGGCTGTTGTTTTTGGCTCTATTGCAATAAAAATTACTGGTTCGGGGAAAGTAATACTCTCTAAGATTATTGGTGTGCCATTATTACAGAGAGTTTCACCGGTAAAACTAAATTTCAAACCCAAAATTGCACCAATATCCCCGGAAGGTATTGATTGAACATCTTCTCGCCGGTCGGCATACATTCTAATTAAGCGACCAATTCGTTCTTTCTTACCTTTTAAAGGATTAATGACAGTCTCACCTACGTTCATCTTCCCCGAATAAACCCTGAAGTAGGCCAGGCGACCCATGTAGGGATCACTGACCACTTTAAAGACCAGTGCAGCCAGAGGGCCATTATCATCCGGATGAAGTTCGATTTGCTCATCCGTATTCAGCGAGGTTACGATCACAGGTGGAATATCAAGTGGTGAAGGCAGATAATCAATTACAGCATCCAAAACAGGCTGTACGCCTTTATTTTTTAATGATGATCCACAAAAAATAAGAGTTGCTTTACTATCTAAGACAGAGCGTCTTAAACTGGCTTTTAATTCCTCGATGCTAATCGTTGCGCCTTCAAGGTACTTCTCAATCAATTCATCATCAACTTCAGCAGCTTTTTCAATAAGCTGCTCACGAGCAAATTGAGCTGCTTCGAACATATCCGCTGGAATATCTCTAACTTTCGGGTCTCGACCTTCCACATCTTCCCAATAGATCGCTTTCATTTCAATCAGATCAATAACGCCTGTAAATTCAGCTTCTGATCCTATCGGAAGCTGCATTGGGATTGGGAAAGCGCCCAAACGATCGACAATAGAAGCAACGGAATTCTCGAAAGAGGCTCCCACACGATCCATTTTGTTTATGAAGCAAATTCGCGGTACATGATAGCGGTCAGCCTGACGCCAAACCGTTTCACTTTGCGGTTCAACGCCCTGAACAGCATCGAAAACGACAATACCACCATCCAATACACGCAATGAACGCTGTACTTCGGCGGTAAAATCGATATGTCCAGGAGTGTCAATGATGTTAATCTGATAACCTTTCCATTCAGCGGTAACAGAAGCGGAAACAATCGTAATCCCACGCTCGCGTTCTTGCGCCATCCAGTCGGTTACGGTAGTACCTTCATCAACAGAACCAATTCGATATGTTTTACCTGTGTAAAACAAAATTCGTTCGGTTGTGGTGGTCTTACCGGCATCAATATGCGCAATGATTCCGATATTCCGGCACATTTCTAACGGAAAAGCACGATCCATCATATCCCTGTTATCTTCTTAGACGCGATAATGCGAGAACGCCCGGT
Source organism: Chloroflexi bacterium 44-23 (assembly GCA_001899005.1). Classification (GTDB taxonomy): domain Bacteria; phylum Chloroflexota; class Anaerolineae; order Anaerolineales; family Anaerolineaceae; genus UBA6170. The sequence goes on along the minus strand of MKUW01000026.1, from coordinate 155,542 downwards.
TAGCTTCCGCCATTTTGTGCGTTTCTTCACGCTTGCGAACAGCACTACCCTGTCCAGTTGCTGCATCCATTAATTCGGCAGAAAATTTTTCGGGAAATGAGCGCCCTGAGCGGGATCGGGAAGCAGTGATTATCCAACGGATCGCCAACTGAGTCCGATGATCGGCGGTTACTTCCATTGGAACCTGATATGTAGCCCCGCCAACACGGCGTGGTTTTACTTCCATAACAGGACCTACGTTCTTAATCGCTGTTTCCATTATCTCAACCGGGTTTTTGCCTGTTTTTTGTTGAATAATTTCAAAGGCATCATAAACCAATCGTTGAGCAACACTTTTTTTACCGTTTTTCATAATATGATGTATGAAAGTTTGTACATACACGCTGTTATAACGAATATCAGAAGGAATTTCCCTTTTTTCCGGTTTTGTACGTCGCATAAAAATTCTCCGTCTAAAATAACTTTACTTGCCAGACTTTCCAGCTTTTGGTCGTTTGGAACCGTATTTGGAACGGGCTTGACCACGATTATTAACGCCAGTGCTATCCAATGTTCCACGAACAATGTGATATCGCACACCCGGCAGATCTTTTACACGACCACCGCGCACCAATACAACGGAGTGCTCTTGTAATTGGTGTCCCTCACCAGGAATGTAAGCAGTTACTTCCAAACCATTGGATAAACGGACACGAGCGATTTTGCGTAACGCTGAATTTGGTTTCTTAGGTGTCATTGTACGGACAACCGTGCAAACACCACGTTTTTGAGGGGAACCCTTTTCTTCGTGTGAACGCCGTTGTTTCAGCGAGTTGAATGAATATTGCAAAGCTGGTGCCTTGCTTTTTGCCTTCCTGGTCGAACGTCCTTTACGGATCAGTTGATTGATAGTTGGCACGTCTTCTTGCCTCCAGTTAAGAATATCAAAAAATACTTTCATTAATTAAGGCCACCTTCTTACTGTGATGGCCTCGACAATACGCCTGAATGACAACAGTGGGTTCCACTGAATTTAGGCAACGAGGACGGATTATATCATGCGCTACTTTCACAGTCAAGGAAAGTATCTCTAACCCATTCCCCCGAAACCTCCTCCCAGGCCTAACAATCCTGTACCCATACTGGGTGGTTTTACTCGCTCCTCATCCTTACCAAACCGAACAGCTTCACCATTTTCCATAATGGCTTCCACCGATAAACCAAGGCTTTGAAGTTCTTTCACCAAAACACGGAATGAAGCAGGTAAACCTGGCTCCTCAATTGGATCGCCCTTTACAATGGCTTCGTAGGTAGCCACACGCCCCTGCACATCATCAGACTTGACTGTCAGCATTTCCTGCAAGGTATAAGCAGCACCATAGGCTTCCAATGCCCAGACTTCCATTTCACCGAAGCGCTGTCCACCGAATTGAGCTTTTCCGCCCAGCGGCTGTTGCGTAACTAAGCTGTATGGTCCAGTAGAGCGGGCATGTACTTTGTCCTCAACAAGGTGATGCAATTTCAACATGGTCATAACACCAACAGTTACCGGTTGATCAAAAACCTGGCCAGTTTTTCCTTCTCGTAAAGTCATTTTTCCAAGAATTGGCATCGGCCGGCCGCTTTCACGCATATATTCCTCAGCAACTGAACGTACATTTTCAAAGGTAAGTCCACTGATATCCTGATCTTCAGAAGCCAGCCATAATTTCAAGCATGCTTCAATCGCTTTAAGATCACGTGTCTGAGAAATTTTTTCACCCAGGTTCTCTAAAGATTCGAACGCCAGAATTTCGCTGGGGTCATAACCCTCATCACGCAGCCAGCCTTCGAGCACGGATTTGCGCGCAAGCTGGCGATCGGTTGACAAGGCGTAAATGTCATATCCCTGGTCTCCAAGCCACTGTTCCATGTACAGTAAACGTACCTCATCGTCATCACGAATCATCGCAGGGGAATAATCTTCTTCCTTCACCCATTCCCAAGCTTTGCTGGCTGAAACATTCCATGCACGGTCAATCATCCAGGCACGCGCAAGTTCAGCTTCGATCTCGTATTCATTGGTGCCATCAAACACAGGCGTAATGGCACGAAAACCCAATCGACTGGCTGCCCAACCTAGATGAACTTCCAAAACCTGACCGATATTCATACGACCGGGAACGCCTAGGGGGTTCAAGATGATATCAACCGGAGTACCATCCTCAAGGAATGGCATATCTTCCACCGGTACAACCCGTGAAACAACGCCCTTGTTACCATGACGTCCAGCCATCTTATCACCGGCGGTGATCTTACGTCGTTGTGCCACAGCTACACGCACCATCATATCAACCCCAGCCGATAAATCAGTGTTATCTTCACGCGTAAAGACCTTTACATCTACAACTTTACCGCGCTCACCATGCGGCATCCGGAGGGAGGTATCTTTTACATCACGCGATTTTTCGCCAAAAATGGCTCGCAGCAAACGTTCTTCTGGTGTTAATTCTTTTTCGCCCTTTGGTGTAATTTTACCAACTAAAATGTCGTTCGGGCCAACTTCTGCGCCGATGCGGATAATGCCGCTTTCATCAAGATCTTTAATAGCGTCTTCACCCACATTGGGTATGTCGCGGGTAATTTCTTCCGGACCCAATTTGGTATCGCGGGCTTCCACCTCATATTTTTCAATATGAACCGATGTAAAACGATCATCCTGCACAAGCCGTTCTGAGATCAAGATTGCGTCTTCGAAGTTGCCTCCTTCCCATGAAACAAAGGCAACAACCGCATTTTGACCCAAAGCCAGGTTCCCATTTACTGTGGAGGAAGAATCGGCCAATACATCACCTTTGCGCACTCGCTGGCCTTTAACCACAGCCGGTCTTTGATCGATACACGTACTTTGATTTGACCGTTGGTACTTCCGTAAAGTGTAGCTCCTAAGGCCACTTTCACTACGAACCATCACTTCACGGCCTGTGACGGACACCACATCGCCTTCTTCTTCAGCAACCAGCACCTGACCGGAATCCTTGGCCGCATAACTTTCCATACCCGTTGAAACGGTGGGAATATCCGGCCTTAGGAGTGGGACTGCTTGGGCCATCATGTTAGAGCCCATTAAAGCACGGTTAGCATCATCGTGTTCCAGAAATGGGATTAAAGAGGCACTGATACCAACAACCTGGTTTGGAGCAATATCCATGTAATTGATACTATCCTGACTGGAAATGATGAAGTCAGAGTGATGCCGACTGGAAATTCGTTCTTTTTCAAATTCAAAATACTCATCGAGATGTGTGTTCGCTTGCGCAATGACGAATTTATCTTCTGCATCAGCCGATAAATATTCGACTTCTGTAGACACAAAAGGTCTGACAGGGATACTCTTGCGATCCAATGCTTTAATTGCAGGCAGCATTTTCTTGGTGATTCGTTCGCCGTCACTGACGATCACTTCGCCGGTTTCGGTATTGGACAGAGTTTCGCGTACCTCTTTCTGCAGCAAACGGCTATCATCGCTGGCCAGGTAACGGATTACACGCCTGTATGGTGTTTCGATAAAGCCATATTCATTTACCATAGCAAAAGTGGCCAACCGGCCAATTAATCCAATGTTTGGGCCTTCCGGTGTCTCAATTGGACAAATGCGACCATAATGTGAATGGTGAACATCGCGTACATCAAAGCCGGCACGTTCGCGTCTTAATCCGCCCGGGCCAAGCGCTGAAAGTGTTCGTTTATGGCGTAACTCTGCCAAAGGGTTGGTTTGATCCATAAATTGTGAAAGCTGGCTGGAACCAAAGAATTCGCGTAAGGAAGCGATCACCGGGCGAATATTTACCAGGCTGGCTGGTGAAATTTGATCCTGGTCACGAATGGACATACGTTCTTTAATAACACGTTCCATTCGACGTAGACCGACCCGCAGTTTGTTCTGAATCAACTCTCCAACCGTTTTTACTCGACGGTTCCCAAGATGATCAATATCATCTTTATCTTCCTGCAAATTGTTGATCATAATCAGCCGCCGAACCAGGGCGACAATATCCCAGGTTGTGATTGTACGATGCGACATGGGGATATGATCAGTCAGGTCAAGTTTCTGATTAAGCTTATAGCGACCAACACGTTCCAGATCATAATGACGCTGATCGACAATTTGCTCTTCCAGGAATTGGCGGGCGTTATCAACCGTGGCAGGATCTCCGGGTCGCATTCGTTTGAAGAATTCCACCAGGGCAGCTTCAGAAATTTTCATATCTCCGCTTAAGTCCCACTCAGGTTCTTGCGCTATCGTCTTTGCGATAAATTGGCGATCCGGGTCATTATCAACATCGTGGAAAATAGCCATCAACTCTTCATCAGTCCCATGTTTAAATGGGCGATCCACCAAACCATCATCGATGGCTGCCAGTGCACGTAAGAATATAGTGATGGGAACCGTACGCTTACGGTTGAATTTTAAAATTAAATAATCGTTTTTACGAGTCTCAAACTCCATCCAGGCACCGCGGTCAGGTATCAATTTGGCTGAAGCCAACCTGTGCCCGGTCGACCGATCCACAGGAGCCTCAAAGTAGACACCCGGAGAACGGATTAGCTGCGAAACAACTACCCGCTCGGTACCATTGATAATAAACGTTCCTTTTTCAGTCATTTCAGGAAACTCACCCAGGAAGATGTCCTGTTTGATCTGTTCCGAAACATCCGAACCACCCAATAAGACTGAAACCCATAACGGGCTGGCATATGTAAGATCTCGCTCCACACAATCTTCAATTGTATGTTTAGGAGCTTCAAACCAATACTTCAAATTCCATTCTTTGGCTTCAACAGATTTCCCTGGGAAATAAAGCTTTAATCCTTTATTATATGATTCAATAGGTGAAATCTCATCGAATAAATCTCCCAGCATTTCGTTTTTTAAACGCTGGAAGGATTCTAACTGAACCTCAATTAACTGAGGTAAATCGTATACAACCGGAATACGCGCGTAAGACTTTTCTGGCAAAAATGACATATCTTTCTCCTGACGTTTTCAACCCGATGGATGGAAACAAGGCCTATCCTCCCATTCTATCGACGGGATGCAAACGAATATTATAACAATAGGGACCGGACTGGTCAAGATAGCAATTTATTAATTTCACATTTCTTCATTGTAATTTAGCAGTTTTCCGAATTTCAATCTTTACCTTCTACTTAAAATTTCGACCAATCAACCTCAATTTCACTATTCTCTTAATTCAACATCCAACTCGAGTGAACCCATTTTGCTCTTTCAAGGTTGATTATTCTTCCTTTAATATCTTTTTTTAATCCGATTTCGATCAGACCAATGGTTGGGGGATCGCCTTTATGGTTACCTTCATAGGCTGAACCTGGGTTGAAAAACAATTTTCCTCCAACCCATTGATTTTCACTGTGATGAGTATGGCCAAAAATGATCACTTTTGCCCCATTGGCATAATTGCTCAATTTCTTCGGATAGCGGGAGAAACGATATCCATGCAAATAAAAGGGTATTTTATCGAATAAATATCTAAAAAAGCTTCCATGTCCATGCATCAATGCAACTTGCACTCCATTGATCTCGAGTAAGATAACATCTTTTTGCTTTGGCAGACGAAACCAATCTCGGTTTCCCCGCACTGCCAAACAGGGAGCCACCTTTTGCAGCTCATCAATCACTCGTATCGTTGAAATATCCCCTGCATGCAGGATCAAATCTACTTTCAGTTCTTTGAACACCGGCAAAATTCCAGGGTGAAGTGAACCAACCCGATCTGGAATATGAGTATCTGCGATTACCCCTATTCTGGCAGGTTTACCTTTCAAGAAATCCAGTTGTTCTATCACCAAGATTTATCACTTTCACGAACATTCAAAAACACCAAAGGTTTTTAGTTCTTATTTGAGGTGGTTTTTAATTTCAGCAATGGCTTGCGGGGTGGACTTATATAGAACTGTTTTCATTCCTAATTTATCTGCCGCTTCTATATTTTCAATAAAATCATCAATGAAAATAGTCTCTTGGGCTTTAACATCCATTTGTTTTAAAATTGCCAGGTAAAAAAGAGGGTCAGGTTTGGCTTTCTTTTGCTCAGCCGAAAAAAAGACAACATTGAACAGATGCAAAAAATCATACTTATTTTCCAGCCATCTTCTCGTCTCACTCATGGCATTTGAAAGCATACCCATTTTATAATTATCTTTTAGGCTGCGAATGAATTCCACCAATTCCAAATCGAGCGCATCGCCACCCCAAAACATTTCTTTAAATTTCATAACATCATCATTTGGGACACCTAATTTGTCGAGCACATTTTCAAAATGCTCCAGCTCACTGATTTCACCGCGTGTTGCTTGCTGTGCTGTATCGGAGCCATAAACAAGTTGATCCAAATCCCGGTAACTAAGCCCAAATTGCTGTGCCAGATGAGAGCGGCTGGCCTGATCAACTGTTTTGACTAATACACCACCCATATCAAAAATAATTGCTTTTATATCAGAACCGGGCATTTACTCTCCTAAAATTGATAATCCAAAGTATAACACGTCGAAAGTTTACTTCTACGACAAAGGTTAACCAGATCCTGATTCCCATTCGCTGCGCAAAATTCCTATGAAATTCAGATTTCAGCGCTTGCCTTCATAATCGATCCAATTGACCAATTTTCCCTCATACTTTAAACCAATCTTTTCATGGGGACAAATTGCCCGTTGATTATCTTCAAACGCCGTCATGCTGACACGGTGGACATGAAGAATCACACACATGGCATCACTTCTATAGCCTTGGCCGGGTCCAGTGATAGGAGTGAAGCACGCTTGGGATCAATCTCATAGTCGATTTCAGCCAATGTGCATGATTTTGTTTCCATTAACGGACTAGAATTCTTTAATATTTTCTTTGTACTTGTAGGAGATACCTGAAAATATTTGCGGGTATCTCCTTTTTCACTCTCTTGAATACAATTTTCTCAGACTCCAATTAGGAAGTTTAGAGGTAAACGGTAAGACTGGAAAGCTTCTTCATCCAAACCCCTGTACTCAAGGCCGCTCACCTCGCTGACCAGTTTGCCCATTGAATTCTTTAAGAAATTGTCCTTTTTGAAATCATTCACGTTGACCAATAATATTTTGGTAAACATGCCTGAGCGCACATCCCTGCTCAATGCATCAAACGCCCGGTAATCATTATATGTTTCAGAATGCAGATCAATATAAATTGCAACCAGCATCTTTTTATCCATACAACGATCGATGTGCATGAGTGCTAGCATAACTTTACGCTTGAGATCAAACAATTCATATGCCCCTTTTGCGCAATGGGCGGGAATATATAACCCAAACGCATCAGGACTTGCTACTGCCTGACGGTTGATATATTCGATACTGTAATTATTGTTAATCAATAGACTTCGAAACATTTCCAGCCTCCTTTTCAGAGGTTGCCTACTAACTTCTTCTGCGATTCGGCTTGTTAGCCATGCCAAAATTGTTATTTCTTCTCACCATTTTATTCTTAAGCTCTTAACAAAAAACCACAGATGTATGTGATCCGTGGCTTAAGGAAATTGTAGAATTGATATTAAAGAAAAAAGCCACGGGTTTTGAGTTGCCCGCGGCCGTTGATGACAAAAAAATTATCTAACGACTAAGAGGCACACTCCGACAAGGATAAACACAGCTGCCAGAAACACTGGCGATAAATGCGGCGGGCAACAATTCAATGTAAATAGTTTGGCTCATGGGTTGTGCTTCCTTTCCTTATAAGATAGTAGATATTTTACTTAATTCCAAATGACTTGTCAATAGGGCAAAAAGATATTATTTCTTTACGATCAAAGTATGAGAACAGGGGAAAAATCCTGATACATGAATCTCCCCGGTCAACTTAAATTGTTTTCAGCCTTGACGCTTTCTGAGAGTAAGATAAAATTATAGGTAATGGGGCGGTGGCGGAATAGGCAGACGCAGCGGACTTAAAATCCGCCGGTAGAGATACCTTGTGGGTTCAAGTCCCACTCGCCCTACAGACGTGTAACCTTTTGCACGTCTTTTTCAATCAAGCCCATATTTATGTGCCTTCGCTAATTTTCTAGAACATTCTTAACAAAAGCAATCCGTTTTTTACCGGTCGATTAAAGCCAAGTCAATACTGAGTAGTGCAGCCGCATTTCGGAGCGATAAAGAATTTCTTTTTATCTACGTTTCAACTTGAGAACTTAAATTGGGCAGTTCGTTAATCACATGTTAAATCTCACGCTTATTATCCTACCCTATTCACTCAGAATTATAATAATTCAATTAGGATGCCTGCCTCCGACCATTAATAGAAATTCTGACCGAAGGGAAGCCGTTGATTATTGAATGTCTGCGGGTATATCAAATGTGCTGGCCACGGTTCTCGAAAAATTCATTCAATCAATCCGGATGGATGAAGGTGCTGAAATGATCGCAGCTTTTCAGTTTCCAGAATCTGCCAAATTTCCTATCAGCAATGGACTCTCCACCTGATTAAATGGATGGCCAATACTTTTCCTAACCGGACAATTTATGATCTCTTACCCCGCAATTATCAATATGGATTTACAATTAGGAGTGAAATGAATTTGATTTAATACTGATTTTCACCTTTAATGTAAAAATCAAAATCCATTAATCCCCGTTTTATAAACCGTAGTGAGAAAGTTATAAGAAAGGAATCCAATGAGTAACACATCGAATAAAAAGAAGAGGGAATTTCAAGCAACAAAACTAAACCTTTTAAGTCCGGTACCATCTGATATAAAAATTGCCGGCCCGGCTGAACTTAAACCAATCAGTTTGATTGCCGAGGAGTTGGGTATCCTGCCCGAAGAACTGGAACTCTACGGCCCGTATAAGGCAAAAGTAAAACTGGAAATCCTTGAGCGTTTGAAAGACGTTCCTAATGGAAAGTACATTGATGTAACCGCTATCACACCCACACCGCTTGGTGAGGGAAAAACAACCACGACAGTTGGGGTGAGTCAGGCTCTCGGTGCTCATCTTGGCCAAACGGTCATTACCTGCATTCGCCAACCAAGCCAGGGCCCTACCTTCGGAATTAAAGGCGGCGCTGCGGGTGGTGGTTATAGCCAGGTAATTCCGATGGATGAGTTCAATTTGCATCTTACCGGTGACCTGCATGCGATCACAGCCTCCAACAATTTACTGGCTGCCGCGATCGATGCCCGCATGCTACACGAATCAACTCAGACTGATGAGCGCTTATTTGCCAATCTCTTCCCCAAAGACAAACAGGAGAAGCGTCATTTTTCAGTAGGTATGCTGCATCGCAAGAAAAAACTGGGGATTGAAACGGATGATCCGGACCAAATGACTGCTGAAGAAAGAAGTCGTTTCGTTCGCCTTGATATCGACCCTGATTCGATCACCTGGAAACGTGTTGTCGACACCAATGATCGTTTCTTACGCGGGATCACCATCGGCAAAGGCCCCGATGAGATCGGGCATGAACGTGATACTGGTTTTGACATTACAGTTGCCAGCGAAATTATGGCAATTCTGGCACTCACAACTGGTTTGGAAGACATGCGTGAACGGTTTGGGCGTATGGTGATTGGAACCAATTTTAAAGGGGAAGCCATTGATGCCAATGACATCGGTGTCGCCGGCGCTTTGACGGTATTGATGAAAGATGCAATAAAGCCAAACATGATGCAAACATTGGAAGGCACACCCGTCTTCGTTCATGCTGGCCCCTTCGCCAATATTGCTCATGGTAACAGCTCCGTACTGGCAGATAAGATTGCATTAAAGTTGGCAGATTACGTCGTTACCGAATCCGGATTCGGTGCCGATATGGGCATGGAAAAATTCTTTGATATTAAATGTCGTACATCCGGGCTGATTCCTGATGTTGTCGTAGTTGTGGCAACGATTCGCGCTTTAAAGATGCACGGTGGCGGGCCTAAAGTAGTGGCTGGCCGGCCGCTTGCTAAAGAGTATGTGGAAGAAAACATGGATTTACTTAAAGCCGGTCTTAACAACCTCATGCACCACATTAAGATTGCCAAAAAATACGGAATTCCTGTAGTGGTAGCGGTAAATCGTTTCTTTACTGATACTCAAAAGGAAATAGATCTGGTCTGCGAAGAATCCATGAAAAATGGCGGTGCAGAGGCTGCGGTTGTCTCAGAGCATTGGGAATTTGGTGGCCAAGGGGCAGTTGAATTGGGAAAAGCCATAATGAAAGCAGCTGAAAAGCCGCACGATTTTAAATTCCTCTATCCTTTGGAAATGAGTATTAAAGATAAGATCGAAACTATCTCCAAAGAAATTTATGGGGCAGATGGTGTGGATTACACGCCAGAAGCAGAGGCACGGATTACCGCCTATGAAAAGCTTGGCTTTGGTAATAACCCTATTTGTATGGCAAAAACGCATTTGAGTATTTCGCATGACCCCACCTTGAAAGGTGTGCCGACCGGGTTCCGCATTCCTGTGAGCGATATCAAAGCATCGCTTGGGGCCGGGTTCTTATACCCCCTCCTTGGTGAAATGCGCACCATGCCCGGGTTACCGACCCGCCCTGCTTTTTTTGATATTGATCTCAATCCTGATACCGGCGAGGTTTACGGTTTGTCCTGACCGAAAATGGCTCTATGCAAAAAGAGGTTATCTTTTAGTCCGGATAACCTCTTTTAATTTAACATCATAATTTTCATTTTTTTCGCAACTCGCCTCAACTGATGTGTTCCGCAGCAGCTTCACCTATTTTGCAACTTTACTTGAAACCGATGACGACCGATCGATAACTTTCATTGCGAGAAAGGATTGTAACGCCCGACGAAGCAACCCTGTCCGATAAGAGAAAGATTGCTGCGCTGCTCCTCATAACAAAAAGCAGTGATAGTTTGGTGCCTTACAAACTTTCTTGAGAAAAAAAGTCAAAAGGCTTTTCTTCCGAGGAGTATTATGTCTCTTTCAAGTGAGATCTTTCGTAAGGGTGAAGCATCCGGGAAACTATTCCATCCTGTAATATCATACCCATCGCGGATGCTTCGCCCATCAGCCGACTGCTCCGACTCATACCATAAATATGTGTTGGTTTGGCGCATTACAAGCACACCCTACGACTTGCTTGTATTGAGCAATGTTATTTCATCCTCTAATACCGCCTTTCAGCGGCATAGCTGAATCTCGCAATGACAGCCAAATCAGCAAAGGTCTGTAAGAAGGGGAACGCTTAGAAGTATTAACGGTGAAAAATCACATTGTAAAATCAGAACGATCGTAGAAAAATCATTACCGTTCACCCGCAAATCATTTTGCGTGACCCGCAACGGCTTGACCAACTCATTAGAGCTGGTCAAGCAAAAGCAAATAAGGTGGGCCAATTAAATTTTGTTACAACGAATTCTTTGGTTTCATCAAATTTAAGTTCGAGTTTTGAGCAAATTTATACGGTTTGATTTTTTCCACAGTAATGCCCTGAAAGGAGCAACAAAATTGTGAAACTAAGGAGAATGATCAGAGGTAGAGTCCATGAATTTGTTGAATCAAAAATACTTCCCATTAAAATCGGGCCAATCGCTGCAAACGCATATCCCACAGATTGAACCATTCCGGAGAGTTTTGCGGAAATCGCACCATCGGAAGATCTGAGTGAAATCAAGAGCATCGTCATTCCAAATGATGTCCCTGATGAAAATCCACAAATTAGCGATGCCGCCAATAAAACCTCAGGACTATGCGAAACCAGAAGAAGTGCAATTCCAAAAAAATAAATGCTGGAGGTGATCCCCAAAATTGTTCTTTGATCTGCTTTACGGGCTGCCAGTTGAGGAATCAGGAAAGCAGCTATACTGCTCATGATCTGATATCCAAATGCATAATAACCGGCATTCTCCCAAGAAATCCCACGTGAATTCAAGACACTTGGCAACCAGGCAACCATAAAGTAAAAGATTATTGATTGCATTGCCATAAAAACTGTGAGCCACCATGCTAACGGAGACTTCAACAAATTTGTTTGCGGGCGATCCTCTCCGGCACTTGATCTACTGGCAAGGCGAATAGAACGTTGTGGATACCAGGCTACCACAGCGAAAATGATTAGGATCACCCATACTGCCAAACCATGGCGCCAATTCATTCCCGGTAGCAAGCTAATCGGCAGGCTGATCCCAGCGGAAATTCCGGCAAAAGCAGATAGGCTGGTGATAAACAAACCCGTTGCCAGTCCAATATGAGACTGAAGACGGGATTTGATAATACCCGGGATTAACACGTTCCCGAAAGTAATCCCAATTCCAAGAATGACTGATCCCAGGAACAGGCCTGCAATATGAAAATAAGAACGGAGCAAAATACCGGCAATCATGACAAACAAACTTGCTAAAAGAACATATCCTGTACCAAAACGTTTATCAAAGTTGCCGACAAAGGGAGAAACTACTGCGAACAAAATCAATGGTATGGTGGTCAGGAGTCCTAAAACGGCGTTGGAGAGGGGTATATCTGCCCGAATGAGGGTGATGAGCGAGCCTACAGCCGTTATCGGTGCTCTTAATGTGGCGGCAATACACGCGATGGCTAACATTAATAAAATGTCGCTTTTCTTCATTGATTTTCTTCGCTCCAGTGGTTTTGGCAATCATCGTGTGATTGTTTAATGATATTTTCCAGTCATTTTCAGATCTGATCTTATAAACTTAACCTAAATCAATCCTCAAGTGAGACTTGAAGATAACATTCAAAGTTTTTACTTCTTTATCAATTTTTGCTTCAGTGCCATCGCAACCGCTTCAGTTCGGCTGGAGACATCCAATTTAGCGAGAACACTGCTAACGTGAAACTTTACTGTTGAACGGGAAATGACCAATTTTTCAGCAATTTCAACGTTGCTAAGCCCTTCTGCAATCAGGGAAAGTACTTCTTCTTCACGATTTGTAAGACCGTAATCTGGTTTGGGTGAATGGGTGGCCGCGTGAATTAGTGCTTGAGTAGCTTCCGGAGCAAGAGTTGGTTGACCGTGGTAAGCGGAACGTATAGCTGCTGCCAATTCATCAGCAGAAACATTCTTCAGTAAATAACCAATCGCTCCCGCCTTTAATGCTTCCTGAACAAGGCCTTCTTCTTTAAAGCTTGTTAAAACCACCACCTGAACATATGGGCATTGCTCACGGATAATTTTCGTCGCAGCAGCGCCATCCATGTTAGGCATCACCAAATCCATCAAAACGACATCAGGGGATAACGTTTCACATAGTGCGACAGCTTCTTTTCCGTCTTTTGCTTCGCCTACAAATTCGAGATCATCAAAAACATATAAGAATGCAGCCAAACCACTGCGAACTACTGCGTGATCATCAACCAGCATCACCCGAATCAGTTTATCTTTGCCCATACATGGTCTCCCAAATTCAAAACAGCAACGTTATTAATAAAGTGGGTGATTTTTAGAATCAACCGAATTCTTCTTATTTCCTGTCCTTACATATTTCCAGGAAATATTCTCGCATTCTATGAAGTTGGTGAATTCCTTGAAGAAAGCACTTTCTTAATAAATCGACATTATAACCAACTAATTATACTCAATCCCACAGCATTTATTAACATTAAAATCGCTGCTTTTATTGAGCGTTTTGCCGACCTTTCAATCATATTATTTAAGAATATCTGATAGAACCGTTGGCTCTACATTAAATAATCCAGCCTGGGGTAAACGCTCCAGTAAATCCTTCCAGTGTGGGTCCTTGTCAAATACCTGACGAAATAACGATTTCGATTGTTCTACTTTCCCAATTTGAACCAGGGTAACGGCGTACCAGAATAAAAGTTCTGTCATTTCGGGTGCTAAATCGACTGCAGATCGATAAGCATGTAATGCCTCTGGCATATTCCCGGCAGCCAAAAATTCATCCCCATTATTCATAAACGTGTATGCCTGATGTATCCGCAGCAACCGATTGAGCTCATCCAATGGGTTCGCATCATCTTCAACCCGCAGATCAATCAATGTATCCTTCCAGGGAGAGCCGGATGACGTTGCCGACACAATTCGAATCGCTGCACTTTGTTTCCCACGAATATCACCGCCTTCGGATTGGGCTGCAAAAAGTGCCGCCATTAAACGATTCGGAAATGTGTCAGTGCTTTCCAAATATGCCTTTTCCATCGCAGACCAGACAGTTTCCTTATCCATCATATTCGCCTGAACACTATAGCCATCACCGCTGTGATGACCAGCAGCAGCAATACAACGTTTTCCGGTGTGAACAGCCACCTGACCACTTGCATTAACCATGGCAACCTGACGAACCTGAGGGTTATCGTCCGCAGCAAGAAGAGCATTCAGCGTTTGCTTTGGTGTTTTGCCAGCTCTCATTAGCGCGAGCCCAAGAGGTCCATAACTAACCTCCACCATTGACTGAGTGGCAACCACACCCACCCCGGCTTCTGCCCACCCAACCAGTGATCCAACTGAAAACCAATGAGATTGAACTGCCACCCCCATGTTACCGCTTTGAGGGTCACGAGCAACGATCGAATAAGTATGTGCGATTGGGAATCTGGACATCATGGTAGATACCTTTCTATTTAAATTAAATTTTCAGATCTTTGGCCAGGATGGCTGCCAGCTTCTGAGAGACGAGGGTTAATGAGTGATATAATTTATTAATACTTTACCACAAGGAGGACCAAATGCGTTTAGGCCCAACTGAACTAATTGTAATATTGGCTATAGTTCTTCTCCTTTTTGGAGTAGGAAGAATTAGCAAAATTGCCGGTGAACTTGGCAGTGGGATTCGCTCTTTCAAAGATGGTTTGCAAGGCGATAAAAAAGACAAAGAAGATCAGGATTCTGAAGACGAAGCTTAATCCCTTCAATTTTCAGCTATTTTTCACCTGGAAAACGATAAGAATATGAATATTCTCGGAATCGGTCCGTTAGAACTCGTATTCATCATCATCATCATGATATTGGTTCTTGGACCACAACAAATGGTCACTACAGCCCGAAAAGCAGGGGCATTTATGCGTAAAGTGATTAAATCTCCCTTGTGGGGAACCATTATGGATACTTCCAGGGAAATTCGGGACATTCCGACCCGCCTGGTTCGGGAAGCTGGTTTGGAAGAAGACCTCAAAGAAATAAGGTCATCAACCCAATCTGTCAATGATATTAAGAATATATCTATTTCAATCGATCCATTATCAATATCCAATCAAAAATCTACGCCAATCAAACCCACAAACCCTCTTCCTGATTCATCGGATGAAAATAAAAGTGAATCACAATTACCACAAAATTCTCATTTGGAAACAGACGAAGCTAATAAACAATCAGATCAATTAAGAATCACGTCTGCTGATGAAAACACCGCGTTTAAAAATAATGAACTCAAAAATCCGGATTCTGAAGAATAATCACCGACTATAAATATTCATGAGCACAAGTAAACTTGAATCAATGTCCATTTGGGGCCACATCAACGAGCTGCGCAAACGCTTGTTTATCGCAGTTGGTGCACTGGCAATAACCACCATAATCAGCTTTGCACTCGTTCCCTTTTTGTTAAACATCATCACCAAACCGGTTGGTGGATTGCAAAACCTGCAGTCGATTGAAATGACAGAAAATATCGGCGTTTTTATGCGTCTTTCGATGCTTTCCGGTTTTATCTTTGCTTTCCCGATTATCCTTGGTGAACTGCTGGCTTTTGTTGCTCCAGGACTCAACCAACGAGAAAAACGCTGGATTTTTATCACTATTCCGATTGCTACAATTTTGTTTCTTTCCGGGGTGGCATTTGCTTATTTTGTCATGTTGCCGGTTGCTGTGCCTTATTTAATAAATTTTTTGGGTGTGCCCACTACCCCGCGTTTATTAAGCTACACAAAATTCACTACCAGTTTGATATTTTGGCTTGGGATTGGGTTTGAATTGCCAATTGTCGTTTTTGCGCTTGCCAAGTTCAAAATTGTTACGCCCAAAATGCTATTAAAACAATGGCGAATTGCCATTGTTATTATTGCAGTTTTGGCAGCAGCGATTACACCTACCGTCGACCCGGTCAATATGGCGATTTTGATGGTGCCCCTTTTTGTGTTATACCTATTAAGCGTTTTATTTGCATTTTTTGCCTGATTAACGACAACCATAACTGCGAGGAATCTATGTCTCATGTAACCATAAACCATGACCCGGAGCCTATTCGATTATTTAAGAGCAGCTTTTTGGAGTTTTTTACTCACATTAGCCCAATTACTGTCCTTGTAATCTGGATTCCCATTGTAATATTTTTCCTTTATCGAACAATCACCCAGGCACAGCACTGGTTAATCACTCCTTTGGCATTTATTAGCGGACTTTTCCTGTGGACGCTGGCTGAATACGTCCTTCATCGTTTTTTGTTTCATTATCGCCCACGTACACCTCGCCAGGAGCGTATTTTCTTTCTCTTTCATGGTGTCCATCATGCTCAGCCAAAAATTAAAACACGTCTGGTTATGCCGCCTGTTCTGAGCATCCCGATGGCTTCACTTTTTTTAGGTCTTTTTTACCTGGTTTTTTCCGTAATCCTGCCAATGAATGCCTGGGTAGGAGCTACATTCTCAGGTTTCATAGCCGGCTATGTCATTTACGATATGATGCATTATGCTACGCATCATTTTGCCATGCACAACGGAATCTGGAAATGGCTAAAACGGCATCACATGCAGCATCATTATAAAGATCCCAACTTGCAATTTGGGGTCAGCTCTCCATTATGGGATTATGTTTTTGCCACGATGCCCAAGGAGAAATGATGATGGAGGATGCCAATAAAATCCCCTTGATCCATGTTAAGGGGTCGCATTTACAAATCGGACACCAAATCGGCGAGGCATTTCGCCAAAACATATCCGCAAGTATCGATAATGCTCGCATCCTGATCGATAAGGCATATGACCAGCTGCAGCTCAACTGGGAAGGGGCTGTCATCCAATCCCGCAAATACATCCCCTTTGTCGAAGAGCATTACCCTCAATATGTCGACGAGATGCAAGGAATCGCTCAAGGGGCAAATGTTGAGTACGATGACATCTGTGTTGTTAATGCGATGGAGGCGGTTACCAGCGATGCGCTCCACCTGACCAAATGCACCAGCATGGCTGTCAACCAACAATGCACCCGTGATGGTAGCGTGCTGGTGAGTCATAACGAAGATTGGACGCCTGAAGATGAACATTTTGTTTACCTCGTGCACGCCAACCCGGATAATGAACCATCCTTCCTGGCAATGAGCTATGGCGGTTTGCTGCCCAATGTCGGATTTAACTCTTTTGGAATAGCACAATGCTGCGATTCTGTTTACCCCGATGATAGTCGCATCGGAATTCCCCGTATCGTCTATTCGCGTGCAGTGCTGGCAGCCAAATCTCCGGCCGATGCGATCCGTAGTATTTTGGTTCCGCAAAGAGCGGCCGGTTACAACCACTTGATCGTGCACGATAGCGGTGAAATGTATAACGTCGAAACTTCCGCTCGCCAGTTTGCTTTAATTTATGGGGAAGAAGGCTGTCTGGTGCACACGAACTTCTATCTCGACGCAGAAATGAAACGGGTTGAAGATGAACCGGAAGAACTGATAAGCGCACGCGTTCGATATCATCGTGCCTGGCGTTTGTTGCATGCTTCCCATCAGCATTCTGTGGAATCTCTGCAAGAAATTCAAAGAGACCATGTCAACTACCCTGATTCGATTTGCAACCATGGGATTGATAAAAATGTACTCAACAGTGAAAAAACGATCATGGCCATGGTTATTGATTTAAGCAACCGTCGGATGCATGCCGCCTGGGGTTCGCCTTGTAAAGGCACTTACCATACCTATCAACTGGATGGGTAAGGTTACTTTTTACTCCGATTGCTCAATGTTATTTTCGGTGGCAACTTCCTGATTTGAAACATCATTTTTACGGGAAATCGAGCAAAATTTAAATGACAATCTTATTAAACACTGGTTTATGACAGCTAAAGAAATTCATATTCATGATTTGCTTCATTAAGAAATCTGGATAAAGGTTCTGACCTTTGCAAAGTACCACTTGGGTGAAATTAAAAGCATGTCTCACCATCGCCCGTTAAGCCTCATTACTGACGGAATTATAATGTTTTCCATCTCCATGTTTGTCTGGTTAGTAGGTAAGATTATGATAATTAAACATTGTCGCAAATGGAAGACTTTCGAGAACAGATTATAAATTTAATAGATGTTGTCCAAAAAGCTTGCATATTTTGTCAACAACGCATCCGGAAATGAACAGCCGAACGCTTAAAATCCAGAGATTTCTCCTGGTTGATTTTTCAGTATTCAATTGTTAACCGCTTGTACTTTCCATATTCTTATACTTTCTAAGAAGATGCGAATGAAGCTCTCTTTTCGATGAACAACCTCTACTTCCATTTTGATCAACACCTCAGAACAAAGTTAACAGAACTGATTTGATAATAATTAGAACTTTTCATTCATAAATCGAACTTTTGAGTTTTTCTATATTGATACTTTAATTGAAACCACAGACAACTGATGGATAACTGTCATTGCGAGACCATCCAATGACGCAGAGCGTCATCAAAAGCAGAAATAACAAACTGGTAAATTGGGCAGGTTACACTAAGGCGAAAAGAACGGAGTAAATTGGAGCGAGAAAGCCCATTTGCGAGAATGGTTAAGTTGGGACGTTTGAGTTTTGCTATGAGTAGGGCAGCTAAGCAATCTTTCTCTCAATAGAAAGGATTGCTTCGTCGGGCATTACACGTCCTCTTCGCAATGACAGTGAGTAGGGTGGGTCAACGACGCACCAAATTGCAGGCTAGAAAGATTATCTTGGATCTAAAATAGATAATTTGCCCATCAATTTTCTTAAGTATTCATATCTTGATGAAACAACGTGACATAAAAAAGGGTGGGTTCTGCCAGCCTGAGCTAACAGATGGGCGAAGCATCCGCGATGGGTATGCTTTTTCTAGATGGAATGATTTTCCGGATGCTTCGCCCTTACGAGAGATCCCATCCGAAAGGGATATTATGCCTCTAGGAAGGAAAGCCTTATGAAATTTTATTTCTTAAGATTATTCGTAACGTACCAAACCATTGGTGCGTTTCGAACACACCAGACAGCCACGAGTAAATGTTATGGGTAGTAGTAGCTATTTTTAGCTTTATCATAAGTCGAAAACACTTACAGCGTAGATACATGCCAGCAAGATATTTGAGGTCTTTACAGTTGATTTCTTAATCTATTCCGAAAAGAGATTATTTATTACGGAATTTCCTTTTGTTCAGGAAGAAAGAAACAATCCAAATCGATTATGATCAGGACAATTCGTCCTTCTTTCTTTATTCGCCACTCGTGATTTGTTGTCTTTAACAAATCTCGTGACTTGGTAGATTGTTGTCGTATTGTTTCCTGGTGAAAGCTCGATCCGGAAATAACCAGCATAAATTAATTTTGTGCTTGAGAACTATTTACTTGTGGAGTATCCCGCCTCCGCTGGCTGTGATATAAATGAATTATCTTGAATTAAAGGATGTATTATGTCAGAGTACAAGGGCTACAAATTATTACAGGAAAAATTTATCAGCGAGATCAACGGCAAAGTCTCTTTTTATCAGCACATTAAAACCAATGCAGAGATTCTATCGATCGAAAATGATGATGAAAATAAGGTATTTGGAGTCACTTTTCGTACTCCTCCACCGGATTCCAGTGGGCTGCCGCATATCATGGAACACTCCGTACTTTGTGGTTCCCGTAAATACCCGGTTAAAGAACCCTTTGTCGAGCTCATGAAAGGCTCGCTCAATACATTTCTAAATGCTTTCACGTATCCGGATAAAACCTGCTATCCGGTTGCCAGTACCAACCTTAAGGATTTTTACAATCTGGTGGATGTCTATTTGGATGCAGTCTTTTATCCGATTCTTTCACCATATACTTTGATGCAGGAAGGTTGGCATTACGAATTAACTGATCCATCCCAAGAAATGATCTACAAAGGAGTGGTTTTCAATGAGATGAAAGGTGCCTTTTCGTCTCCGGATGATATTTTGGGCGATGAAAGTCAAATGGCTTTGCTGCCTGATACGCCATATGGCTTGCACTCCGGCGGAGATCCTGAAGCAATCACTGACCTGACCTACGATCAATTTAAGAATTACCATGAAACCTTTTATCATCCCTCGAATGCCAGGATATTTTTCTACGGTGACGATGACCCCGCCCAAAGATTCAGGATTCTGGATGAATATTTAAATGATTTTGAGATGAAATCTGTTGCATCAGCGCTGCCATTGCAATCGAAGTTTTCACAGCCAACAAAAAAAATCATTCCCTATGATAGTGGCGAATCGGGCGAGGCTGCAAAATCTTATATCTTGCTCAACTGGCTTTTGCCGGAGGGGAATGATGTGGAACGTAACATCGCACTCTTTGTGCTTGGATATGTTTTGTTGGCTACTCCCGCCTCTCCCTTAAAGAAAGCCTTAAGCGAATCAGGCCTTGGTGAAGATATTATTGGCCAGGGGCTGGGGAGCGACCTGCGCCAGCTCACATTTTCAACCGGTTTGCGTGGAGTGGAAGTCGAGAATACAGATGAAGTTGAAAAGTTCATTCTCAATGAGCTCACCAAAATTGTCAGAGAAGGCATTGACCCGAAGACTATCGAAGCAGCCTTAAACACAATTGAATTCAGGTTACGTGAAAATAATACCGGCTCTTTCCCACGCGGATTGGCAGTGATGCTGCAAACCCTATCCACTTGGCTATATGATCTTGACCCGATCTCACCACTTGAATATGAAGCACCTCTTCAGTCTATCAAAAAGAAGCTTCAAAATAATTCCCATTATTTAGAAGATCTCATTAAAGAACACTTGCTGGAAAACAGTCATCGAGTAACCGTCGTTCTGGTTCCGGATAATGATCTGGGGAAACAGCGTGAACAAAACGAAAGAATGCGCATCGAAACTGCTCGTGAGCAGATGAGCGCTGCTGAAATTAACGAAATCGTGGTAAATTCGCTGGAGTTAAAACGCAGACAGGAAGCGAGTGATTCTCCTGAAGCTCTGGCAACCATTCCCCAACTTAATCTTATGGATATTGATCGGGAAGTTAAAACCATCCCCAATCAAATCCTCAAAGCAGCCAGCACTTTACTTTTTCATGATCTTTTCACCAGCGATATCCTTTATCTAGACCTCGGTTTTAATCTAAAAGTCCTTCAACCGGATCAACTTCCTTACATGCGCCTTTTTTCACGCTCGTTGTTGGAAATGGGGACCAGTAAAGAAGATTTCGTCTCTCTCTCGCAACGCATTGGACGCGAAAGCGGAGGGATTTCCCACACACTTTATACGTCAGACCAGGAAAACAATGATCAGGCTTTGGCTTTCTTATTTCTGCGCAGCAAGGCAATCGCCAGTCAGAGCAAAGAATTACTTTTACTGTTAGAAGATATTCTTTTGCAGCCCCTCTTTGAAGATAAAGAACGGTTTCGCCAAATTGTCTTGGAAGAAAAGTCAGGCATGGAATCCGGCCTGATTCCATCAGGCCACAGAGTGGTCAATAATCGTTTGAAATCGCACTTTAGTCAGTCATCCTGGGCTACAGAACAAATGAGCGGCCTGGATTACCTATTCTTCGTTCGCAAATTAGCTGACAACCTCGATCAAGAATGGGAAAAGATCCAAGGAGTTATGGCAGATATTCGTCAAAAGATCTTCAATCAAACCAACATGGTGGTGAATTTTACAATTGATTCTTCCCGTCAGACAGAAATGCATGCTGCGCTAAAGGCTTTTATTGATCTCTTCCCCAGCATGAAATCGAATTTCGAGGATTGGGGTAAGAATTTTCCAAAAATAAATGAGGGCCTGACAATTCCAAGCCAGGTTAATTATGTGGGCAAAGGTGCCAATCTTTACTCTTCTGGGTACAACTATCACGGATCGATCAATGTAATTACATCGCTATTAAAGACCACCTGGTTATGGGATAAAGTGCGCGTGCAAGGCGGTGCCTATGGCGGATTTGTTTCATTCGACCGCCTTTCAGGTATTTTTACCTATCTTTCTTACCGTGATCCAAATCTGCTGGAAACAATAAAAGTTTATGACCAGACGCCCAACTTTCTACGTAATTTGAGCATCTCTAATAAGGAACTGACCAAATCAATTATCGGTGCAATTGGTGAAATCGATGCCTATCAGCTTCCGGATGCAAAAGGCTTCACTGCGCTAATTCGTTATTTGCTAAACATCTCAGATTCGAAACGACAACAAATTCGTGAGGAAATTCTTAGCACCGATTTGACCAATTTTCATGCCCTGGCAGATTATTTGGATCAAGTGAAAGATAATGGTCAGGTGGTGGTCCTTGGTGCCAGCAGTGCAATTCAAACTGCCAATACTATCGCAGGTGACTTCATGACCATTCAAAAAATTATGTAGGGCTGGCAGTTGGAAAAACGCAAATCAATTGGCAATTTGGTAACAGGTACACTGATTATGGTTACCCTACTTGTTTTCTTTGGATTGAAAACATTTCGGCTGATTAATCCCGTAAATTGGTGGGCTATTTTTTTGTTGATCCCCATTTACTCTTCTTTTGGCAGCCTGTTGGAAGAATTTTTACAGAAAAAGCCGGTATCCTTTACTACCATCAGTTCAATGTCAAGTATTTTATTCATAGGATTAATAACGGGTATCCTACTTCTAAACGTAGACTGGGTTCGTAATTTACCCTTGTTCATCATCATTGCCGGTGTAATCGTTTTTCAAAGCGGATTGGTGCGATCCAACGATACCTTTGGTAATTTTGCAAAGATCTTTAGAGGCTGGCTTTTTGCAAGCGGTTTGGCGGTAATTATCACAGGCCTGCTCTTATTTAAATTTGATTTTCAAGTTGTGCCAGTAGCTGCCCAGAGCACACGCTGGTTGGGATTACCGCTGCTTGTGCTTGCGGGCGGAGGCATCTTTCAAATTTTTAAGGAAAAAAGCGCCCATTTTCCCTCCCGCCTGGGCTTTTTTGCTAATTTAATAGCTTCCTTTCTTTTTTTCTTCCTTGCTTTATTGGCGCTTTTAAATCGTCAATTAACGCTGATACCGGCAATTTTGATGTTAGCTGGCGGAAGTCTGTTTATTTTGTATTTCGCACAAAAAAGAATGTAGGTTCATTTATCCTGTCATTTGATGCCAGGCTCTCTTTTTGTGGCTGCAACTTATTTACTTCTTAATCGTATATTTATTTGTAAGAAATACAAAGGAAGGCTCTTTTTGAATATGAACAATAAAAATTTTCTGGAAACTTATTTCGGTGTTTTTGCTGAACCGCGCACCTATCTAAACTTCCTTTATCTCATTATGTCCTTCCCGCTTGGGTTGGCTTATTTCATTTTCCTGGTCGTTGGATTTTCTGCCGGTATTTCAACAGTAATCATTTGGGTAGGCTTTTTAATTCTCGCTCTTATTTTTCCGGCGGTCTGGCTTTTGATCCGATTTGAACGTGCACAAACAATCTTTCTCTTAGGCTTCGATCTTCCGCCCATGTCTACACCTGTTCAGCCAGACGCCAGCCTTTGGAGCAGAATAAAAGCATTTCTCATAAATCCAGTCACCTGGAAAGGAATTCTTTTCTTACTAATCAAATTTCCTTTCGGTGTCTTCGCTTTCACGATGGTAACAACCGGATTAGCTGTGGGGTTGGGTTTCATACTCACCCCGTTCATCTACCCATTTGCAACCGTAAATCTTGGTTCTTATGTAGTCGATAACCTTTCAGAAGCTTTAGGTGTAGCCATCGTTGGTGTAATGATCATCCCCGGCATTGTCCATATCTTCAATTACTTTGCGCAACTTGCCGGAAGATTTTCCCGGTATATGCTGGCGGATGAAAAGTATGTCACCACAGGCACCCATCCAAGCGCGATGCCAACAGAAATAGAATAAAGTAACATGTTGCTTAAAGTGTAATCCAAGTAAAACAGTCTCACACGAACGATAAATAAGGAGAGTATAAAATGGAGAAAAAAAATAAGAACCTTGTTTGGGGATTCATTCTAATATTATTTGGTGTATTTCTGTTAATCAGTGAAGTAATCCCAGGCCTAAGAAATTTGGTTGGTTGGCCATGGATTATTATGGGGGCTGGTGCTCTTTTTCTGATTTTTGCTTTATTCACCCGCACCGGAGGTCTGGCAATTCCTGGAGCGATCGTCGGCGGCATAGGTGCCATACTCTTTTATCAAAACCTAACCGGCAACTGGGAGTCCTGGTCATATATTTGGGCTTTGATCCCGGGTTTTGTTGGGATCGGAATATTATTGGCAAGTTTAATCTCACCCCAAGAATTCAAAGACGGTCTTTCCGCCAGTCTTTTTCTGATTGCACTTAGCATGGTCATGTTCATCGTTTTCGGTGGCAATCGGATTTTTGGCCTGAGACTTGAGTTTATTTGGCCAGTTGTTATCATTTTAATCGGTTCATACCTCTTGATTCGCGCCTTCATAAAGAAGTGATTTTCTATCTTGCTGATGATTTAAAGGCATGTTCCACCCCATTTAATTTAGAGTATTTGATTGGAAATATTCAGCCGTTGAAATCATTTCTTAACTAGTTTTACTGAAATATTCATTACAGCCTTACCCTTACCAGAAATACACTTGCGTTTCTTCGGTCAGACTTAGTGTATCGCAAATTACTGTTGCCCTTTCCGACATAGAAAACAGAGTAGGAACCAGGGTAAGGCTATATGCTTGTAATAATAGTCAGCAAAGGCATAAGCTTTGAAAAAATAATGTCAAACTACGAAACAGGCGTAAATAATGCGCGCCATGATAAAATTGTTTGCATTGAGTGCCGGGCAGGCAAGCTGTCTCCGGTAAATACTTGCGAGATGATTGCCCGATGACAATTTTGTTTGAGGTGAATAATGTGTCTTACGCCCACCCGATGCCTGGTTCGCTTCCCCACCGGGCGTTGCGTGATATCTCATTTCAGATTCATGAGGGTGAATACATCTCCATAGTCGGGGCGAATGGTTCAGGAAAAACGACGCTTGCTCGCCATTTAAATGGGTTGTTAATTCCGCAAAGAGGCTCTGTCCTCTTTCAAGGCGTTAATACAAGAGACAAAAATAACTTGCCCTTTATTCATCAGAATGTTGGCATGGTTTTTCAACAACCCAAAGAACAAATGATCGCAACAACGATTGAAGAAGATGTCGCCTTTGGGCCGGAGAACTTGGGACTTTCCACCCTCGAAATCCGAACGCGGGTAAAGGAAGCCCTGCAATCGGTGAACATGTGGGATGAACGCAGGCGTTCGCCCCAATATCTCTCAGCTGGCCAAACCCAAAGGGTAGCTTTGGCTGGCATTCTGGCGATGCATCCGAAGTGCATTATATTTGATGAGGCGACTGCTATGCTCGACCCTGCCGGCCGCGATGAAGTACTCGCAAATATTTCAAGGCTGCGCGCTCAAGGAATTACAATCATAACCATTTCTCATTATATGGAAGAAGCTGCTTTGGCAGACCGAATGATAGGACTTTCCAAAGGCAAGTTGGTCTTTGATGGCTCAGCCCGTGAACTGTTCACAAATGCGGAAATGCTGGCTACTCTCAATCTAAATCGCCCCAGAATTTTTTCATTTTCAGAGCAGCTTCAACATTGGATTCCATGCCTGAAGGCTCCCTTTACTGTGGATGAGTTTGAGCAGCAGGTACCTTCTTTATCAAATCCGGTTCATTTTCCGCCACTAAACGACGAACGCCAACCGCCCCGGCAGGCTTCTGCTTTTGTTGAAATAAAAGACCTCAGTTTTACTTACATGCACAAAACACCTCTCGCTCATCAGGCATTAGAAAAGGTCAACCTGCAGTTTTCTGAAGGAAGTTTTTATGGCCTGATTGGAGCCACCGGATCGGGAAAATCAACCCTTTTGCAGCATTTTAATGGCTTATACCTTCCTCAAAGCGGTTCAATTCGAGTTGGTCCTTTCAATATTGATCATGATGTGGATTTATTGGCGCTTCGTCGTTATGCAGGCATTGTATTTCAAAACCCTGACTATCAATTGTTTGAGCAATATGTTGGCGATGAAATTGCATATGGATTGCGTTTGTTGGGCATTCAAGGCGCTGCTTTGCGCGAGAGAGTAAAGCAGGCGATGGCGGCCGTTGGGTTGGATTTTGATATTTTCAAAGACAGAATGACGTTTTCCCTTTCCGGCGGAGAGCGTCGTAAAGTAGCTCTGGCTTCAACCATCGCACTGGATCCTAAATTATTATTACTCGACGAACCTACCGCTGGCCTCGACCCACTCGCCAGAAATGAAATCTTAAGCCAGATGAATTCTTTGCATAAAGGTGGCAAAACAATGGTTGTTTCCTCGCACCAATTAGAGGATCTGGCTTTATTGACGGATCATATTAGCATGCTGTCTGCTGGAAAAGTGGTCGCCAGTCAACCTACCGACCAGTTATTATCCAATCAACCACTTTTACAGAAGCATGGTTTGACCACCCCAATCGCCGCCAAGATGGCTGCGATTCTGCGATCAAAAGGCTGGTTGGTGCCAGAGAATATTATTGTCAGCAGCCAGCTTATCACAGCGTTTCAATCACTTCCAGCGGATTATCATGTCAACCTTTGAGTTTTCACAAAATCTTTCCATTGGTCAGTATTTACCATTGGAATCCTGGATTCATCAGCGCGATGCTCGTGCGAAAATTATTGCATTCTTGGGATTAATTTTAGCGATAACTTTTACACGCAACACTTTTGCGGTTTTTGCTGCTTTAGTTTTGGTTTTCGTCCTTTTCCCAATTGCAAGGGTGCCAATTTCTTTTGCTTTAAAAGGCCTGCGTACGCCTTTGCCATTTCTTGTATTTATTGCGATTCTGCAGATATTTCGCTTCAGTCCCGGTGTTAATAATCCCCTTCTTTTAGAAATCTGGTCTTTGACGATTACAGTCCAGGGTCTGATTGCCGCCGGAACCGTTATGGCCAGATTTGTCACCTTAATTTTGTTAATTTCATTGACCAGCTATACATTATCAACCAGCGATTTAATCTATGGTCTCCAATCATTGTTATCACCATTACGCTGGATTGGCATCCAGAGTGATGACTTTATCATGGTAGTGCAAATCACACTGCATTACTTGCCAATGTTGAGCCAAGCAACCGAACAGATTGCCAAAGCACAGGCTGCTCGCGGAGCTTTATGGGGAATAAAGAAACAGAGTCTTCTCGATCGGATTAAGACCATTTACCCGGTAATCATCCCCATGTTCATTATCAGTCTTCAGCGTGCTGAAAACATGGCTCTGGCTATGGACGCCCGTGCTTACGGCAGCCAAAAAAATCGCAGCTCGTACCAGCAATTTCACTTTAAAAAGAAAGACGGCATCTTTTTAGCTGCCGCCTTGATCATCATGGCCCTGATTATTTTTCTATAAATCAGCACCTTGCTTTTTACCTATCCGAATTTGACGCCAGGCAGCAACGACAACCAGCGTAATTAATGCCGAAGCAGCAGCCTCGAGGAAGCCATTGCTGACCACAATTCCACCCAATACTACCCAGGGCAGCAATCCCATCAACCCAATCACACCCAATACCAAAATGGTATTGGTCAAGCTACCTACAATTCCAGCCGCAATCAAGCCAACTACGGGAAATCGTTGTAGAGCTTTCCAGGCAAGATAGGCCATGGGGCCAATAAAAAGACGTGGCAATACAGCCAACAACGGGTTTGTAAACCACGTATCTGCAGGCGAATTGGGAGCCACTACCGCTTGAATCATACTAAAAATACCAAAAATTAAACCGATGCCGATACCCACCAGCGGACCTTCCAACACGGCCCCAATAATAACCGGTACATGCATGATGGTTAGTGAAACGCCTCCAAACCAGGGTATAAAACCCCAATGGGTCACCCCAAGTAAAATTGCTATTGCCCCCATTACTCCGGTTACTACCAACTTTCGGGTTCGATCTTGTGCCATGCGCAGCTCCTTGAATTATCCAAACATAATTTCTTATAAAAGAATACAAACTCAGGAAATATTCACCATTATAACAATACATTACGATAAATGATCATTCGATTTCCAACGATTCTATAATCTTTTCATTTGTAAAACAATTCAATCATCAAAAACGGTAGGCAGACTTCCAAATTTCTAAATTAACTCTACTTTCAGAGTTTTCCCCTATAATAAATTCAAAGTTTTTATCATATTTCGGTATCTTCTCAATAAATCGGGGTTGAGGAGTGATTTTCGACAAGCGATCGCTCGCTGAAAACCTAAAAACCCCTAATTCTTGAAAAGATACGGCTTTCCCTACGCAACGCTATCCCATCCCCTTTGTATGTGCGCTTTCTACTTAAAATTTGAAAAAGGATAAAAATGCTTCAATCAACGTTAATCTGCCGTACCTGTGGTCGCAATTATTCAGTTTCAGAAAAAATTTGGCGGTGCGCTTGTGGTGGGTTGTTTGATTTGGTCTACAATCCACAATTTGACCCGGATCTAATCAAAAAACGAAAGCCAAACCTTTGGCGATACCGAGAAGCAATTCCCATTGAAAATGATTCCGCCATAATTTCTTTCGAGGAAGGTTTTACACCTTTGCTCGAAATAAATATTGCAGGTATCCCGATCCTCGTAAAACAAGAACATCTTTTTCAAACTGGCTCATATAAAGACCGGGGTGCCACAGTGTTGATCTCAAAATCGAAAGAACTCGGCATTAACCATGTGGTTGAAGATTCCTCAGGGAACGCTGGCTGTGCGATAGCAGCTTACGCTGCACGCGCAGGAATCAAATGTGATATTTATGTACCGGAATCTACAAGCCCCGCTAAATTGGCTCAGATTGAGAGCTATGGTGCCAGGCTGCATAAAATCCCAGGCTCACGCGAAGACACAACCCGCGCTGTGCAGGTTGCAGCTGAAACTTGCTATTATGCCAGTCATTCATGGAACCCTTTCTTTTTCCAGGGCACAAAAACAATTGCTTTTGAAATATGGGAACAACTTGGTTGGCAAGTTCCGAATGTGCTTGTTTTACCGGTTGGCAATGGCACACTTTTATTAGGCGCTTACTTTGGCTTTCAAGACCTACTGATAGCAGGGATGATCTCAGAAATTCCACAATTAGTTGGGGTCCAAGCGCAAAACTGTTCACCGCTGGCTCAAGCATTCGCAGAGCCTCTGTCCCAGTTTTCAAGTGTAAGTTCTTCAGCAACCATCGCGGAAGGTATCGCGATTGCTGAGCCAATTCGCGCTGAAGAAATCCTTCGGGCAGTTAAACATAGCGGCGGGCGATTCGTGACCGTGACAGATGGAGAAATCACATTGGCTTTAAAGGATACAATGCATAGCGGTTTTTACATTGAACCAACTTCAGCCACAGTGATTGCTGCCATCTCAAAAATATCGGGGTCACTGATTAATCAGAAAGTGGTCACTGTTTTCAGCGGTCATGGATTAAAATCAACGGAGAAAATACTTTCTCTTCTAAATCATAAATTTCAACCTTAAAAATATCCTTTTTACCTTTACATTATCCCTTCACATAGAAGCAATGCAAAATTCCCGGCGGAGGAATTGGTCTTCACCATTCTTTGAGGAAAAAAATGAAACGTGCTATCCGTTGGTATGACTATATAACATTTAATATTTATTGGTTTGCCCTGACAACGCGCGCTCAAGTCATTTCGCCATTAATAATTCCCTTACTGGTGCAGCGCTTCGTAGGAGAAGCTGCAAAAGGCAGCTATGTTGGTAACATGCGCTTGGGCGCCTTGATGATCGCCGTTCTCTTTCAGGCGTTAATGGGGATGCTTTCTGATCAATCCAATTCAAAATGGGGCAAGAGGCGCCCTTTTATAGCGGCAGGAACGATTGGCGAGGTAATCATACTTATCCTGATTGGCTTCAGTGCCGGGTTGGATGGAATGACTGGTTATTGGTTCCTGTTTGCGCTTTATACGCTCTCAATGGCATCCTCAAACACGTCCCATGCAGCCATGCAAGGCATCATTCCCGACTTGGTACCTGAGAATTTACGTGGTCGTTTTTCTGGCGTAAAAGCACTATTAGAATTGCCATTACCTTTAATTTTCGTTTCGTTTGTCATCGGCCGCATGGTCAGCAAAGGCAATTTATGGGGGTCTTTGTTTCTTCTGATTGGCATCTTGATCTTCTGTATGCTTATCACGATGACGATACGCGAGACCCCTCATACTAATCCATACAAATCATTTGATTGGCAACCAATTCTGCGGCTTTTCCTGATGACGGCTGCATTTGCAGCTATCATCCTCATATCGGGTTTTCTTGTGAGACAGGCTACCCGCCTCACGCTGGATGAATTCGGTGTTCCTAACCAGAGTGTGGTTGTAATTCTAGGTTTAATCGGGATGGCATTTGCAATCTGGTTTGGTGTGTGGAGCAGTATTGCCATAGGTTTGGGCAAACGAATTAAAGAACAACGCTCATTTACCTGGTGGGTCGTCAATCGCCTTACATTTTTAGCCGGTTCCACTAATCTGGCCGGATTTATGATCTTTTTCTTACAAGAAAGATTTGTCCAATATCAGGGTGAAAAAGCAGCTGCACCGGCTGCAACCATCACGATGTTTGTAGGTATTTTTATCTTGATCTCGGCTTTGCCAAGTGGCTGGTTAAGTGACCGTCTGGGTAAGAAAATCATGATAACCATCAGCGCTCTTTTGGCTGCAGCCGGTACAGTGGTTGTCATTTTCTCTCCTACGCTGACACTGATGTATGCAGGTGGAGCATTAATCGGAGCCGGGATTGGTTTCTTCTACGCGGCAAACTGGGCGTTAGGAACGGAGATTGTTCCTTCTGAAGAAGCTGGTAAATTTCTCGGCATTTCCAATCTGGCGGGAGCGGGAGCCGGAGCGGTTGGGGCATATATCGGCGGCCCAATTGCGGATCAAATCGGATACACACCTTTACTTGGCATTTATGCCGTCCTCTTCCTGTTGTCATTTGTTGCTCTTTTCAATATCAGAGAGAAAGTTGAGTAGAAAACACCGTTCTTTTTAGGTGTATACTTCATGCGCAAACTTTAAAGATTTTAAAGGAATTTTATGCCGGTGGAAATTGCGATTAAATCACTCACGGATCAATGGAAAAACCTGAAAAAGGCATTGACTGGAAATAAATCCAACCCGGCGATCACGGAATCCGGCGGATTAATCTTTACCGCATTGTTGGTTGGAGTCGCATCCGGCTTTGGGGCAGTTGCTTTCAAAATTGCAATCGAAAAAATCCAGGAACTCGTATTTAATCCCATCGAAAAACTTCCTTCTTATTGGTACTTATTTTTCTTAATCCTCATTCCGATAATAGGCAGTCTGATCAACACACCTATGATTTTACGATATGCGCGCGAAGCCAAAGGACATGGAGTACCTGAAGTGATGGAGGCAGTTGCCGTTCGAGGCGGGCGTATCAAACCACAGGTAGGCATCGTTAAAACCATCACATCAGCCCTCTGCATCGGAACAGGCGGATCGGTTGGAAGTGAGGGACCAATTGCATTGATTGGTGCATCCATTGGTTCTTTTATAGGTCAGAAATTGCATTTAAGCGAAGAGCGCATGAAAACACTGGTCGCTTGCGGCGCAGCCGGAGGTATTGCAGCAATTTTTAATGCGCCGATAGGCGGAGCCATTTTTGCGCTCGAAATTATTCTCAATAGAATGAACACTCTTTACTTTGGTGCGGTAGTCATCTCTGCAGTTACTGCAGATGCAATCGCTCATGCATTATTAGGAAATAACCACGCATTCAATATTCCCCAATATTTTGTGAAGAGTCCCTGGGAATTTATTCTCTATCTACTCTTGGCGGTTATCGCTGCCTTTGCTTCAGTGACATTCACAAAACTATTATATTGGTCTGAAGACTTTTTTCGAATGCTTAAGATGCCTGAATTGCTAAAACCAGCTTTGGGGAGTCTGCTGCTTGGGATAATAGGGGTTATTACCATTAAGAATGCAAGCGGATTCCCGCGTATTTATGGCGTTGGATATGAGACGATTAGCTTGGCACTATTTGGGGAATTAACCATAAAAGTAACCCTGATTCTTTTTGCAGCCAAACTATTCGCCACCGTCTTCGTACTTGGATCCGGTAATTCAGGCGGCATTTTTGCACCATCGCTTTACCTGGGGTCCATGCTTGGTGCCGGTTTTGGAAAAATCGCAACTTACGCCTTTCCCAATATCGTCGTTGGCTCCGGTGCTTACGCCTTGGTAGGGATGGCTGCATTCTACAGCGGTGCAACTCACGCTCCCATGACCGCCATCTTAATTCTGTTTGAAATGACGAATAATTATCAATTAATCCTTCCATTAATGATCAGTTCAGTATTAAGCATGATCATATCAAAAATGATCAGTCCGGATTCAATCAATACATTAAAATTAACCCGCAAAGGAATTCACCTGTCGGAATCGGAAGACATTGACATCATGCAAACGATCATGGTGGATGAAGCAATGGCGCAAGAATTTGATGTAGTACCTGCCGATTTGCCTTTGCCTCAACTTTATGAACTCTTTCAGCAATCTCACCGTAATGGATTCCCAATAATTGATCCAAAGGGCAACTTGATCGGAGTAGTCACTCGCAAGGATTTGGAGAAAGGAAAGCTAGAGGGGGATATTATTAATAAATCGGTTTCCGATATTGCCACCACACAAGGTTTATTGGTCGCCTATCCTAAGGAACCGATTTGGAAAGCCCTTTATAAAATGAGCTCTCATGATATCGCACAAATCCCGGTTGTAGAATCACCGGAATCACGCAAAATGGTTGGGTTACTGCATCGTGAAGACATCATTAGAGCCTATGACCACGCGATTGCAAAAAAGGCGGGTCTGCAATATTCACTCGAAAGAGTCAAGCTGGGAAAACTTGATAACGCTGGATTCTTAACTGTCAACCTCACCTCAGAATCGAAGGTTATCGGGAAAAAGGTAAGTGAGATTAAACTACCACAACAATGCAATATCGTTTCTCTGCGGCGGGGAAGAAGATTGCAAATAGTCAATGGCCAAACTGTCCTGCGTAAGGGTGATCAATTAACCATATTCGCAGACGAAGAATGTGTTGATGAGGTTCAAAGAAGCCTGTTCGATCCTGGTTCGCAAAAGATTGAAGATTTGAAGGCTCAAATGCGTTACCTGGAAATATTGATCCCTGCCGGCGCTGAATGTAATGGCCGAATGATCAAGGACTTAAAACTACCGAAAGATGTCATAATAGTCAGCATCTTACGTAATCGAGAGAACATTATTCCACATGGCAATGCACTTATATTATTAGACGATGTTCTGGAGGTGTATGGCCCGGAAGATCAAATCAATGCTACTGAAGTGTTGTTAACACAATAATGTGTAATGGCTGAGCAGCTCAAGAACCATCTTTTGAATTTATCCGCAATTATCTTCCTTGTGATGCTGGCTGCTTGTAGCGGGCAAGTTACACCTACTTTTCCACCCACAAGTACCCTGAAACCCAGCCCTCACCCACCCATGTCATCCCAAACCAGTACAGCGCCTTCACAAACAAGAACAACATTTAAAACACTGACACCTACATTTACGGCTACACCCTCTCATACCGCCACATTCGACCAACCGCCAGGTTGTCTGCAACCACCCGAGGATTACTCCCGAATTGAAATTAATGGGATGCAGATTAACCAAAGGACCTTTTCAATGCTGCAAAATGCCCAGGCCCTGTATGGCGGTGAACTTGAATTGACCGGATACCATTTAACACAAGGAAGCTACAACAACAGTGTTTCAGCCAGTTTTGGCACCCATGCCGGTGGTGGTGCAGTCGATTTATCCGTCATTCAATACGGCGTCTATCAGGTTTTATATGACGATATCCCCGTTTTGATTAAAGCGCTGAGAATTGCAGGCTTTGCAGCCTGGCTGCGTGATTTTGACCAGCTTTATCCTGGTTCACCGATTCATATTCATGCTATTGCTATTGGTGATGCTGAATTATCACAGGCGGCTCAGGACCAGTTGACGGGGCCTTATGGCTACTTTAGAGGATTTAACGGCTTACCGCAAGCTGAGGGTTTTGCTCCAATTCCAGATGAACATGGCGGACCTATTCTCTGCCAATGGATGCTGGCTGAAGGTTATGATTTACTGGGTGAGCAATAGCACTGAGTTTTATTGATTTAAAAGTAGCAGCATCGGGTCTATCGGGCGAAACCAGCCGCTAATTCGCCAGCGGCAGTAGTTGCTCATTTCCGCGGCAGAAGCAGAAACATCATAATGCGCGATACCATCTGGAAATAGATTAGATGGCCCATACCGGATTTCAACATGAACATGCGGCGCCAGTGCGTTACCACTCATTCCAATATTTCCAATTGGATCACCAGCGATAATTCGCTCACCGATTTCAAGTTCAGGTTGATCTAATAGATGGGCATAAAGTATATAGAGTGATGATTTACCCAAATCCGGTGAATACTGGTCCCATCCTGTCGGGCAGGATAAAGCGCTGATCTTCTTCCAGGGTGCAGGGACAGCTTGTAAATCAATCAATGCTTGCCAGCCTGGAGGAAGATCCTGCCAATCAGTCTCCGTCATTACTGCATTTCCATATGGAAAACGATCAGATATTGCCGCAATCACACGTCCTTCTATGATCGCTTGAACACCCAAGCCGGTTTTGGCAATTTTTGTTTCCGGGTCAATGTCACTGAAATCAATGCCCTGGTGTGGATCATCAGACCCTGGTGCTGGCAAATGAAATGGGTTAAAAATCATATCCGTTAACTGTGCTAAAGGTATACCAATTAAAGGTGAATAAATTGCGGTCTCCTTGAAAGCGTTCACAGTGGAAGTCGATGTCAGCTTTTCCACAGGCGTAATTACTGCTGTTTGACTCGGAATTTTTGTAGTGGTCGTACTTATCTTTGATTCCACAATAGCCGCAGGGTTGGCATCTGTTGATTTTGACATAGGCTGGCTGCACCCAGCCAGCACAAAGGTAAAGAAGGTCAGGAAAACCAAAGACTTATTCATTCAAAGGATTGTATCAAATTCTCATAAAAACGTAATTAAATAAATTCCTGGCATTGTATTGAGAGTTTCCGGATAAATGATAAATTAAACTAATCGGGCGATATTGTTTTTTCCATTAAGCGGAAAAGTAAGGTTTTAAATTCATTCGTGTGTTATTTAAAAACCTTTATACTTAATTATTAAAGGAATAGCATATGAATCCAAAACGAATACTCCTGGTCTTGTTGATTATTCTGTTCTCTTTTGGCTCAGCGCTCCTGGGGGCTGCTGCAGGAACATTGACAACATTTAATTTACTGAAAAAACAAAACACACAATCGGCGCTTGTAATCCCTTCTGTTTCGGCTACCGCACCACCGGAATTGATTACCATCTCAAATACAGACATACAAACCACGATAACCAATGTTGTTAATCAAGTGGAACCGGCGGTTGTGACGGTAGTCGGTACTATTAGCGGTGTGCAGACATTCTTCGGTGTTACTCCAGATCAGGAGGTAAGCGGGAGCGGTGTCATCATTTCGCCGGATGGTTATATTATCACCAATAACCACGTTATTGAAAACACAAAAACCATCTCAGTAATTTATAACGATGGAAGACAACAAGACGCAACGCTAATAAATCGTGATGTTTTTGCGGATCTGGCTGTCCTAAAGGTAGAAGGAAAAGTTCCGGCAGTCGCCAAAATCGGTAATTCTGATTTATTGCAACCCGGTGAAACAGTGATCGCCATTGGGTCACCACTGGGCACTTTCCGTAATTCAGTCACCGTAGGAGTTGTAAGTGCCCTTGGCCGTTCGCTCGATACCGGCTCAGGTTACATGATTGAAGATCTGATTCAAACAGATGCCGCCATTAATAATGGTAATTCTGGTGGGCCTTTGGTCAACCTGGCTGGTGAAATTATCGGTATCAACACGCTCGTTATTCGTACAAATAACTCCGGATCCGCCAACGCGGAAGCGCTCGGTTTTGCCATACCATCTCTCACTGCTCAAATGATCAGTAATCAAATCATCCAGAAAGGCTATTTCGCCAGACCATTTTTTGGTGCTAATTATGAGGTTATTACACCACGCATCGCAGCCCAGTATAATCTACCCGCAGATTACGGTATTTATATTACAAAAGTAGGATCGAATACCCCAGCTGATAAATCTGGTATCAAAATTGGCGACATCATTACCAAATTAGGCGAAACTGAGTTAGATGAAAAACATTCTTTCATTAATGTCCTTTTTCAATATAAGCCGGGTGATACGCTTAAGATCGGGTTAATAAGAGATGGGTCTGCAATGGAAGTGCAGCTCACTTTGGGAGAAATGACCCACCCATAAGGAACCTCCTTCCAGTTTCTTAAAAATTTGCCTAATTCTTTACAATCGAGGCACCCTTTATTTTTTCAGCAGCATATTCAATAAAGATCTGGCGGATTCACTTGGTCCGGTAAATTCCTTACCAGAAATTCCTAATTGAGTGCGCATTTCTCCGACAAAAATTGAACTCTCAAAGAATTTTTCAAAATATTTTTGCGCGATCTCTTCATGAAGGGCGCGATATTGGGGGGGACCAAAAATATTGGCAAAATAAGAATGCGTCAATCCTGTCGTTGTGGTAGTACCTTTGCTCATCACAGCTCCAGACCTGAAGACCTCTAAAGCATTTTCGGTATTTTTAAATTGCTTAATCACCGGATGATCTTCGTCCACCAGGTCATAATTATTGGCATACAAGACGAAATCAATCTCATATCCCTTTATGATGTCTTGATACTTGGTGACCGGGATGACCACCCTGGCGTTGACTTGATCGGGATTCATGATGATGGTACGGTCAATTTGCCCCAATGCATACCCTTTTTGAAGGTCATCGAGGCGGACAAATGCCCCAATTTCAGTCCCATAGCCAAGAACCCGGCCATCTTCCGTAATTTCAATTGATCCCATATCATCAGCAATGATTGTCAGTTCTTCCACCTGGTCTTCGATAATATCCCGCAATGCTTCCAGAGTCTCCGATTTGCCAGCTCCACTATCTCCGATAAGAACCACATTCGAAGCGCCTGCATCACGCAAGACAATGTGGAACATGGCTCCGTGGAATGGCATTCGCCCATTCTTCATCATTTTAATATTATGAAGCGTCAGAATCATTTTCTTTAAATAGCCAAAATAACCATACTTTTCGCGGAATGGTACTGAGCCTACCAAAATGTTATTTTCCAGATCATCGTAAAAAATCGTTTCAGATTCCTGCGTGGCATTCTCATCTTCCGGCGGCAGACCAAACATAAAAATCGCATCTGGCTTTCGCAGCAAATCCTCATCATCGGCTATCTCAAATAAGTTACAGAGCGAGAACCCCAATTCAAAGTATTCCATCGAAAAATAGACGTTTATAACCAGAGATCCTACTTTGGCCGGATAACATAACCACTCACGCGCATCAAAATTTACGCCCTTGATCGGATTGTAATTGACCTGTGTGAACGTGCCGCTGCGCTTGTTGTTTGACGAGTTATAGATCATAGGAGGATAAATTAAGACTTGGCGAGTCACTTGAATTCTGTTCAGTTTTTTATAAATAGGCGAAGTAAACGGAGTTTTGCCTGGCAAGGCAATCACTGCCATTTTTGCTCCAGCGCTTACCTGGCGATAGACGCGGGGATGTTTGCCGGTTACGTTCTCAAGAATGTCGCGTTGCGCCGAGCGAACCACGTGCATAAGCTTTTCGACAGTGTCGCTAAAGGTGCGGTAAGGCTTTTGATCAAGTCGTAACCCTTTGGAGTCGCAAATAATCAAGCGGTGAAGACCGCGCCAGAAATTATATAGCTGTTCAACAAAGTCACTCAACAGATCAAGATCTTCAAAGAATGTAGCACTATTGGGCACAAGCATTTGGGCCTGGTCGGCAGGCAATTTTGCAAGCATAATGAGCGTTTTTTGCAAAGTCTTGACTTCCTGTGGTGTGATGTTATTTTTATCTTGAAACACACCCAGCAAGCGAGATTGTTGGCGGGCTAAATGCTGCACATATTGAGAAAGCACTGCTGAAAAAATTTTACTTGAAATCAATTCACCGACAGTATCACAGACACGGTTGCGGATTCGAATAACAATTTTGTCCGCATATAATTGATATAATTCCTGTTCCATTTAATTTACTCCATTCGCCTTTTCATTCTGGGTTACCATTGCCTCCAACATATCCGTGGTTAATGATTTTGGCCTTTCAATCGGTTTTAAGAGGGCTCTTGCCCAAACAATATGGGCTGTAATTCCAAGAATGCGGCTAATTCCAAACAAGACCGTATAAAAATCAAATTGAGTGACGCCGTAATGGTATTGCAAAGCGCCATTAATCGCATCCACATTTGGCCACGGATTGTTTACTTTTCCTTTCTCCATTAATAACGGAGGCAGAGTATTATAGACCATCTCGACCAAATCGATGAGGGGATCATCTTTGATATTCTCATGTGCAAAATTCAATTGAGCTGTAAAACGCGGGTCCGTGATCCGTAAGACAGCATGGCCATAACCTGGTATCATTTCGCCATTTGCGAGCAAGG
The DNA here is from genome assembly GCA_001899005.1 of Chloroflexi bacterium 44-23. Classification (GTDB taxonomy): domain Bacteria; phylum Chloroflexota; class Anaerolineae; order Anaerolineales; family Anaerolineaceae; genus UBA6170. Next base: position 116,848 of record MKUW01000026.1, on the reverse strand, counting down.
ATCGTAAATACTGTTCCAATTGTGGCTGGGTTGGGTATCCATTGAACTGATCGCGAATGTCCAATAGCCATTTAAGACATTCCTGATTTGCAAGACCATGTAATGGTCCTGCCAGACCATTAATTCCTGCGGAACAGGATAGATAAACATCCGATAAGGCAGAACTGACGAGATGGCTGGTATGCGCGCTTACATTGGCACCTTCATGATCCGAATGCAAGAAAAAGAACAATCGGCAAAGATCATAATAATCAGGATCTTTAAGACGGTCGATCATGTAACCAAAATTGGCGCCCCAATCCAAATCTGGATTGGGTGGAATGTAAATGCCATCCTGATAACGAAGATTGTAAATAAAGGCAGCCAGGCCGGGAAGCTTGGCGGTCAGGTTCATTGCATCCTCCAGATAGAAACGCCAATGGTCCTGTTTATTCGCTCCTTCGGCATACTTGCGGGCAAAGACAGATTCGCGTTGTAATGCCATGATTCCCATTGAAAGCAATGTCATTGGATGTGTATCTGGCGGCATGCGACGAATTGAATTAAAAACGTAGGTTGGAATTAAACAGCGATGTTGCCATTCTTCTTCAACTGCCATAGCCTCTGCTTGACTGGGTAAATCTCCGGTCAGCAATAAAAAATATAATCCTCCAGCCATCGGATTCTTCGTATCCCGTGCCTTTGGAAGTTCTTGCATCAATTCATCTATTGTAAATCCACGGATCCTAATTCCTTCTTTGGGGTCAACGTAAGAGATGTCGCTTACTTGAATTTGAACCCCGCGAATTCCACTATAAATTTGTGAAACAGTGACATCACAAACTTTGAAATCTCCGCTTTTCCCTCGCAAATGATTGACCCGTTCGCGCCAAAGTGGAAGTTGTGCAGCAATTCTTTCTTCGATGATCTTCATTGGTTTTGGCTCCTATGGAATGATAATGATAAAACAAATGTGTTGGTAATAAAACTTTTTGTCTATATGAATTATGGAAGGGGATTTTAAAAAGAGTGGAATTTAATTCTTGGATTTGACGAAATTTAATAGGTTTGAGGATAAGCATTTCCTATATAACCCAGGTCATTCGATATACGCTGAACTGAGCGGAGAATATTGAAAATGTGAATCTTCCTGGCAGCCGCAGTAAATCGATTTGAAGGGCCAGAGATGGTCAATGCGGCAACCACATCATTGTGATAGTCAAAAATTGGCGCAGCAATACCTGCCGCATCAGACACCCATTCTCCATCTGAAAACGCATAACATTGTTTGCGGATTTGCTCTAATTCCTGTCGCAGGATCTTCTCATCAATGATTGTGCTTTTTGTAAATGGCGTGAAATTTGTCTTAGAAAGGATTTCATTTCGACGGAATTCAGGTAAAAATGCCAACAATACTTTTCCTGCTGATCCGGCATACAAAGGCAATCGCCTTCCGATACGTGCCACGATACGCACATTTTGAGCGCTTTCCATCCGCTCAACGCATAGACGTTCGTCGCCATCTAATATGTAAAGGCTGATAGTCTCTTTTGTTTTGACTAATAATTCATTTATTTCAGGCAATGCGACTGTACGGATATCAAGGTTCGCGAGGTAAATTTCTCCCCAGCGCAATGCCTTTGCACCAATCATGTATTCTTTGGTACGGGCATCCTGGTTTAACATACCCCAGTCACGCAAGGAACTCATTAAGCGTCCACATACGCTGACCGGCAATGCGGTTATTCGTGCAACCTCACGAACCCCCAAAGCATTTTGCTCAAGGGAAAAACAATCCAGTATTTGAAATGCGCGATCAAGGGTTTGAACTTTTTCTGTTCGCATAATGTTCCGCTTAGTGGGACGGCGTCCCAGATTTATTATATGATTATATGGATAAAAAGATGATAAGTCAAGTGGTAATTTCGAGAAAGCGTAGGTACTATAGTAATGGGTACAGCAGCGATCATAAACTTTAGAGTGGGAGAACTTTTTAGATGGAACTAGAAAACATTATCCAAATGCGTGCAGGCAAACTTTTTGTGCCGAACAAAATTATTATTCCTGTCATACCTGGCGACGGTATTGGACCGGAAGTGTGGGCAGCCACAAAAATGGTCATCGAATGCGCAATTAGAAAAGCGTATGGAGACAATCGCTCCATTAATTTTCTTCCCGTTTTAGCGGGTGAAGTCGCCTTTCATCAGACTGGTTCCTGGCTTCCGGATGAAACCTTGGAGCAATTTAGAAAATTTCGTATTGGAATAAAAGGCCCAATGACGACTCCAATCGGTGGGGGAATTCGTTCACTAAATGTGGCCCTGCGGAAAGAATTGGATCTGTATGCCTGCGTACGCCCAATTCGGTGGTTTCATGGGGTTCCTGCTCCGGTTAAACACCCCGAGATTATGAATATTACTATTTTTCGCGAAAACACTGAAGATGTCTATAGTGGTATTGAGTTTGAGGCAGATTCAACTGAAGCAAATCAATTCTTTCAATTAATTTCCGATAACTTTCCCGATGAGAAACAAAAAATTCGGTTCAATGAAAATGTTGCCTTTGGAATCAAACCAATTTCAATGGAGGGTAGTAAACGACTGGTACGTGCCGCTGTTAATTATGCCTTGAAATTCGGTAAGAAGACAGTCACTCTGGTGCACAAGGGCAATATTATGAAGTTCACGGAAGGTGGATTCCTCAACTGGGGTTATCAAGTTGGCACGGATGAATTCCCTGATCAGGTCTACACATCTCAACAATGGCAAAAAACCCGCGAAATGTATGGTGATGAAATTGCCGGACAAGAAAAAGAAAGCGCTCTTCAAAATGGCAAGATTTGGATGAACGATATTATCACCGACGCAGCCTTTCAACAAACATTGTTATACCCGCAAAGGTTTGAGGTGATCGCGACTACCAATTTGAATGGAGATTATCTTTCGGATGCACTGGCTGCACAGGTTGGGGGAATTGGGATTGCACCCGGAGCCAATATTAATTATGAGAGCGGGCTGGCGATTTTCGAAGCCACCCATGGAACAGCCCCCGGTAGAGCCGGCAAGAATCTTGCCAACCCTTCTTCGTTAATTCTTTCAGCTGAAATGATGCTGCGTTATTTGGGTTGGGATGAGGCAGCAGATCTGATCAATGAGGGCCTTGAACAAACGTACGATAAAGCATTGATAACCTATGATCTGGCCCAATTTGTGCCAAATTCTACCCAACTTGGAACAATCGAGTTTGCTGCGGCTGTTTGTGAATCGATGAAGACAATCTAAAAAGGAGAAATTAAAAATGAAGGGATTATCCTCAACTAAAACGAGTTTACAAGTTGGTGATCAGGAATATTTTTATTACAATATCAAAAAATTGGATGGGTTACCTGAGGATTATTGGCAACGCCTCCCCTTCTCCATAAGGATTTTGCTTGAGGGGGTATTACGCAACATGGATCATAAAGTGATCACCATTGAAGATGCGCAATATCTGGCGAATTGGCAACCATACGAAGATGTGCGTAAATCCATCTCATTTTACCCGGGTCGTGTAATTCTGCAGGATTTTACCGGTGTGCCTGTCATGAATGATTTGGCTGCCATGCGTTCAGCGATGGAAAAGCTGGGTGGAGATTCAGAAAAAGTTAACCCTGTTGTACCCGTCGATCTGGTAATTGATCATTCCGTCATGGTTGATGCCTTTGGAAATACGGATGCATTTAGCACCAATGCCAGAATGGAATTCCAGCGTAATCGTGAACGTTATGAATTCCTGCGATGGTGTGAACAGGCATTTGATAATTTTCATGTGGTTCCCCCGGCCACAGGAATCGTCCATCAGGTTAATCTGGAATATCTGGCAAAATCTGTCATTGTAAAAAAGGAAAATGGTGAACTGATTGCTTACCCTGATACATTAGTTGGAACAGACTCGCATACCACCATGATAAATGGCTTGGGTGTCGTAGGCTGGGGCGTTGGCGGCATTGAAGCAGTCGCAGCCATGATGGGCCAGCCACTCGAAATTCTTGCTCCGGATGTAATTGGGATAAAGTTGAGCGGCAAGCTTCCGGAAGGTACTACTCCAACCGACCTAACCTTGACAGTCATTCAATTATTACGCAAACGCGGGGTGGTGGATAAATTCGTGGAATTTTTTGGGGATGGCCTAGATTCGCTCTCGCTGGCTGACCGCGCGATGATCGGTAATATGTCTCCGGAAAGTGGCGCGACAATGATTTATTTCCCGGTAGACCAACAAACTCTGGACTACTTGCACCTTACTGGCAAAAGCAAGTCTCAAATCGATTTGGTGGAAGCCTACTTCAAAAAACAATCAATGTTCCGCGATTCAAAGACACCGATGCCAGATTTCAGCGAAATTATTAATGTTGACTTAGGGAGCATTGAACCAAGTCTTGCCGGTCCAAAGCGTCCACAAGACCAGATTCTTCTCAGCAAAGTTAAAGAAGGGTTTCGAGAAAGCTTGCAAAAACCAAAAAATGAATTGGGTTTTGGTCTTTCAAAAGAAGCAATTGAAAAGACAGCGACTTTGTTATTAAATGGTAAAAAGTATGATTTAAAACAAGGTTTTCTCGCCATTGCAGCGATCACATCATGCACAAACACCTCCAATCCTTTTGTCATGATAGGGTCTGGTTTATTGGCGCAAAAAGCCGTTCAAAAAGGACTGAGTGTACCTGCATACGTAAAAACCAGCTTTGCTCCAGGTTCTCGCGTAGTAACCGACTATTTGATCAAAAGTGGTTTAATGACCAGCCTGGAAACCTTGGGTTTCAACTTGGTTGGGTACGGCTGTACAACTTGTATTGGCAATAGCGGCCCGCTTGCACAAGAGGTCGCTGACTTCATACAAAAAGAAAATATGATTGCCGCTTCAATTCTCTCTGGCAATCGCAATTTTGAAGGCCGAATCCACCCCTATACTCAAGCCAATTTCCTGGCCTCTCCCCCTCTGGTAGTAGCTTTTGCTCTGGCGGGCACAATTGATAAAAATTTAAGCAAAGATCCAATCGGAAATGATCCAAACGGCAAGCCGGTTTTTCTGAGCGATATCTGGCCTACATCAAAAGAAATTATGGAAGTTCTACGTACTACCATCAATGCCGAATTGTTTAAGGAAAGTTATGAAAACGTATACGCCGGAAATGAAGACTGGAATAATATCCAAGTGGATCCATCGCCGGTTTATACCTGGCATCCAGATTCAACCTATTTACAAAAACCTCCTTTCTTTAATGAAGTTGGTTCTATAAAACAAAGTGCACAAATTAAAAATGCACGCGTTTTAATTATGCTGGGTAATTCAATTACGACTGACCATATTTCTCCCGCCGGAGCTATTGCTCTTAAAAGTCCGGCAGGACAATATTTGATCGATCATGGCGTTGCCCCTGCAGCTTTTAATTCATATGGTTCTAGAAGAGGCAATGATTTGATAATGACTCGCGGAACTTTTGCAAATATTCGCATTAAGAATCTGTTACTGAATGGTGTTGAGGGCGGCTACACGATTTATTTTCCAACCAATGAGCAGATGGACATATTTAAAGCCGCGTCAAGATACCAAAAAGAGGGAACACCATTAATCGTGCTCGCAGGAAAAGAATATGGAACAGGATCATCAAGAGATTGGGCTGCCAAAGGATCACTTTTATTGGGGATTAAGGCAGTGATCGCCGATTCATTCGAACGCATCCATCGGTCAAACCTGGTCGGGATGGGCGTATTACCACTCCAATTTCTCCCCGGACAAAACGCAGAAACGCTCGATTTGGATGGCACTGAAGTTTACAATATCTACGATATCGAACCAATCCAACCCGGTAAGCTGGTTTTGGTACAAGCCAAAGCGAATGATGGTTCGGTCAAATCATTTAAAGTCAGAATACGTATTGATACACCGATGGAAGTGCACTATTACAATACCGGTGGAATTATGAACGCGATCCTTTTAAACTTAGCTGAGAAAGAAACTGCTTGAAAATTATGTAATTGGTAGAAAGACTTGTTCAATCATTTTCGTTATAGACGACTGCCTCAACCCCCGCAGTTTGCAGGAATTCGAGCGCAATTGGGTCAATACGGTATGCATTCTTATAAATAAGCTTGGAAATACGCGCGTTAATTAACATCTTGGTACAATTTAAACATGGGAAGTGTGTAACATAACAGACAGCATCGCGGGTTGCTAACCCAAACACAGCTGCTTGAATAATTGCATTAACTTCAGCGTGGACTGTTCGCACGCAATGGCCTTCGATCATGAGATGCCCGACATCATCACAATGCTCCAAACCAGCCGGAGATCCATTATAGCCGGTAGAAATAATGTGCTTATCCCTTACCAGTACTGCACCAACTGCCGCTCGATCACAAGTGGAACGCACGGCGACATCTTCTGCTATCTTCATAAAATAATTATCCCAAGGTGGTCTCATTCTTTATCTCCTTTTGGTGAAATAAGCGCAAATTAATTCAATCAATTAATTATTTTTTAGCAAATAAATTTTATCCAAATTTTCCTGATATATAATCTTGAGTTCTTTCATCTACGGGTCTTGTAAAAATATTTTCAACAGAAGAAAATTCAATCATGCGACCTTGCAAGAAAAAAGCCACATAATCCGCTATACGACCGGCTTGTTGTGTATTATGTGGAGCAATTATGATCGTATATTGGTTTTTTAGTTCCGATAAAGAGGATTCAATCTTCGCAGTAGCCACCGGATCCAAAGCCGAGGTAGGTTCATCAAGCAATATGATTTCCGGTTCAAGAGCCAATGTTCGCGCTAAACATAAACGCTGCTGTTGACCACCAGAAAGTGAGTAAGCAGAATCAAACAAGCGCCCCTTAACTTCCTCCCACAATTCTGCCATCTGGAGTGCGTGTTCCACACCTGCATTCAATTTGTTCTTATTTCTTTCACCTGCAATTTCCAACCCATAAGAAACATTTTGATAGATTGTGAGCGGTAATGGCAGCGGTCTCGAAAAAACGATTCCAATCTTTCGTCGAAGGGCGATCACGTCCAATTCCGGGTCAAGAATGTCAACATCATCAATCAGGACGTTTCCTCGTACTTCTCGCACATCCGCCAGATCATTTAACCGGTTAAAAATTCGCAGAAAGGTTGATTTTCCACCACCTGCCGGACCTATGAGCGCAGTAATCTTATTACCCGGAATGTGAATGTCAACATCGAATAGCGATTCGGTTCCATCCGAATACGTCAGGCTGAAATTTTCAACGATGATCTTATCCGTCATTTACCAGCTCCTGCGCGCACGCGCTCTCGATCGTAAAATAGTTGCAATAATGTTCATTAATACAACGAAAGCCACCAGCACCAAAACTGTGCCATATTGAATTTGGATCGGCATGCCCGGTACTTGCGTGGAGATGACAAACAGATGGTAAGGCAGTGCCATGGTTGCATCCAGCGGTGAGTTTGGCAAGCGTGGTAAAAAGAACGCAGCCCCGGTGAACAGAATAGGAGCGGTCTCCCCAGCCGCGCGTTCCAAACCCAATACCACCCCGGTTAAAATACCGGCTGTCGATTGCGGTAGAACAATTCGCCGGATGGTCTGCCATTTTGTCGCTCCCAGCGAAACGCTGACAACCCGAAATGATTGAGGAACTGCCCTTAAGGCTTCCTCTGTAGTACTGATAATCACTGGAAGGGTCATGATTGAGAGGGTCAAAGAAGCGGAAAGAATACTGGTACCGAAATTGAGAAAGATTACGAATAACCCCAGCCCGAATAAGCCGTATACAACTGATGGAACCCCAGCCAAATTAATTATTGCAAGGCGAATTAGACGAGTTAACCGATTTTCTGGCGCGTATTCTGAGAGGTAAATTGCTGAGGCAACCCCTAATGGTACTGAAAATATGGCAGTACCCAGCGTTAGATAAAAAGTACCAACAATTGCGGGCCAGATTCCGCCAGAACGCATCCCGTTTTGAGGCATGGCTGTTAAAAATTCCCAACTAATCGCAGGGGCGCCCAAATAAATTATATAAACCAGGACAGCAATAATGGGTAAAACCGTTAAAATCGCTAATGCTGTAACGACCGAGAATCCTATTTGTTGAAAAATTAATTGTTTTAAAACAGGCGAAGCATTTCCCGAAGCAGGAATTTTTGTCATGACAGGATCCGTTCTGAACGTTTCAACTGCTGAGTGCTTATCCTGGATACGACGATATTTACGGCCAATGTAAAAAGAAATAATATCAATCCAATAAAAAATAGCACATGATAATGAGGGCTGCCGCCAGCAACCTCACCCATTTCGGACGCAATTGTAGCCGTCATCGTGCGGATCGGCATAAACAATGCCATGAAAGAAGCCGGCATCACTGGTGCATTTCCGGTCACCATCATGACTGTCATGGTTTCACCAATCGTACGTCCTAACCCAAGCATGATGGCCGTTAAAATTCCACGGCGAGCAGCCGGGACAGTAACACTCCAAATTGTCTGCCATTGCGTAACCCCCAATGCATAAGACCCTTGCCTGTATGAGACCGGCACATTTTTAAGCGCATCTTCTGAAATTGAAACAATGGTGGGGATGGCAATGCCACCTAATAAAAGAGAGCCTGTAAATGCTGTCAGACCAGTTGGTAGATTAAGCACATCCCTTAAAAAGGGTGAAACAATCAGAATTCCCAAAAACCCAAGTACAACACTGGGCAAACCTGCTAACAGCTCCACCAAAGGTTTCATGATTTCCGCCAGCCAGCGTGGAGCAATTTCCGCGATGTAAATGGCCGTTATCACACCAAAAGGAACTGCAATCAAAGAAGCCCCTAAAGTTACAATCAGCGAGCCAAGAATTAATGGGACAATGCCATACAGAGATTCAATGGGATACCACCTTTGGCTGAATAAATCGCCTAAGGGAACATCAAAAAGTGCTGGAATTCCTTGATAAAACAAGAAAAACATTATTAATAACACGAAGAGAATGGATGAGAAACCAGAAAATTGAATTCCCTTGGTAATTAGTGCGCCGGTGATTTTTTGACTTTTGGCTGCCATTTTTATTTATTCACCGGAACAAAACCCAATTCTTGCACAATTTGCTGACCCTCGAAAGAAAGGATCCAATCGAGATAATTCAATAGTTCACCAGTTGGTTCCCCATTTGTATACATATACAAATCTCTGGCGATCGGATAAAGATTTTGCTTTACCGTCTCTACGTTTGGAAGGAAGAAAGGTTTTCCACTGTCTTCAGAAATAGCCAGTGTCTTAACATCCTCGGTAACGTATCCCAGTCCGTCATAACCAATCGCATTCGGGTTATCTCGCACTTCAGTAATAATTCCTTCCGAGGAAGGTAAAAGCAATGTGTCTGCTGAAAAAATGGTTTTATCATTTGGATTTCCCAGACGGATAACTGATTCCAAAAAATAGACGTGCGTGCCAGAATTAGTTTCTCGCGATAGTTTCACAATTGGGCGATTCTCACCACCAATCTGCGACCAATTTTCAATTTTGCCTGAGTAGATATCAGATAATTGTTGCAATGTCAGCTGATTAATTGGGTTTTGGCGGTTGATGATGACTGCAATTGCATCTCTCGCCACAACAAGCTCGTGGGGTTCTATTCCATTCAAATTCGCCAGAGCAACTTCTTCTGCTTCAATTTTGCGGGAAGCATTGGCAATGCTGGCTGATTTACTAATCAAAGCCGCAATTCCGGTACCGGTTCCGCCACCGGTCACTGATATGCTGACTTCTGGATTCAATTCCTGATAGCGTTCCGCCCAATACAATGCCAGGTTGACCATCGTATCTGAGCCCTTATCCTCCATATAGACACGTGTTCCGGAATTCGCTGCATGACCAGGATTGTTGGCCATCAAATTCTGACAGCCTGTAAGGCAAATCACACCCATGTAAAGGGGTAGCAAGATCCTGATGGTTTTTCTTTTGATCATCACACTGGAATTATAAAGGAATTGTTTCAATTTTGTGCCCTCGATACCATTCAGTTTTCCTTTTTCATCATCAACCCCTAGGGTCACTTAAGCTCGATCTATTTGTGACAGTGGCAGACCTCAGGAGAAAATAAGAATTCACAATTCCGATCCCAAAAAAAATCAATGTCCTTAATTGGGAGAATAAATTGAGGTAGCCAGGATTAAGATTATTCTTGAAAGATTTGTCGATTGGTATGGTGACATAATCGCTGAATAAGAACTTTTATAATGGAGCTATCCAAAAAAAAACTTACTCATAAATTTTAATATTAAATTGATGTCATTTTAAATATACAACCTATTGACATCTGATATTTTAACTTTATTATTAAGCATATTACTGCAAGGATAGTTGTTGAGGTTTTTAAAAATAAGTTTATTTACATAGTTTTACGCAATAATTTGCTTATTAAATTGTTTAAATGAGTGAACACTATTTAGTAATAGTGATATTTTGGATTATTTATTGGTATATATGAATTAGAACTTAATCGTCATTCGAAAAAATTAACTGACGATTGGTTGGATAAAATGAATTCAATATTCAGAAAGAAAGTGGAAAAAAACATAGAGGTAGCCTTTACCTTGAACGATGTTTTGCCTAGAATTTCCGATCAGGCACAGATAATCCTTTTTACCGCCGGCCTATTCCTTACGGATATTTTAATGATCGGGTTTGCCTTCTGGTTCGCTTACTGGGTGCGATTCCAGGCCAATATTCCATTTTTTGTTGAAGAAGCCTTATCGTCTCCAGACTATTACCTGGGGGTTGTTTTACTAATAATTCCTATTTGGCTGATCATCTTTGCATCTTTCGGTTTGTATAAATACGATAATTTGGTCGGCGGAGTTTGGGAATACAATCAACTTTTTAATGCAACCACCATTGCTGTTTTGATAGTCGTGGCAGCTGGTTTCTTCCAGCCGAATTTTTATTTAGCGCGTGGATGGATTTTAATTTCATGGTTTTCAGCGTTTTTCTTCACAGCACTCGGCAGGTTCCTTTTAAGACGGCTCGTTTATTATATGCGCACAAATGGATGGTTTTTAGTTAACGCCGTGATAGTTGGCTTCAATGGTGAAGCAATCTCAATCGCTGAACAATTACAGTTCACACGAAATTCGGGTTTACGTCTGTTCGGGTACATTAATAGCGGCAATCAAGTCAAAACGGATGACAATACTCATTTTTTATGTCTAGGCTATCTGGATGAACTGGATATCATAATTCAGGAGTATGGCATTCAGAAAGTGATCCTGATTAGTTCTGCACTGGAGCATGAACAAATATTGGCACTTTACCAGAATTACGGCACATCAGAGAAGGTCAAACTACATATTTCATCCGGGATCTATGAGATTTTTACAACTGGCATGAGTGTTAAAGAATTTGCTTGGGTTCCGCTCGTTGAAGTACATAAAGTTCGATTGACCGGCATAAACAGAATGCTAAAATTGGTCATGGATTATGGGCTCACCATACCCGGGATCATTCTAATCTCGCCGATCTTACTCATGGTTGCATTGGCTGTAAAATTTACATCACCTGGCCCTATTATCCATCGCCGCAAAGTAATGGGTGTCAACGGCAAAGTATTTGATGCGTATAAATTCCGCACCATGTATACCAACGGGGACGAAATCCTGGCACGCTACCCGCAGAAAGTTGCAGAACTTGCCCGCACACATAAACTGAAAGATGACCCGCGAATTACGAAATTTGGTGCTTTCATCCGAAAAACAAGTCTGGATGAACTACCCCAATTGTTTAATGTATTACGGAATGAAATGTCATTAATCGGACCACGCATAATTGCCCCGGAAGAGGTGCAAGAATATCAGAAATGGGGCATGAACTTATTGACTGTAAAACCAGGAATTACAGGCAAATGGCAGGTATCCGGCCGCTCGGATATCTCTTATCAACAGCGTGTCCAGCTGGATATGTACTACATTCGTAATTGGAGCATATGGCTTGACCTTCAGATTTTAATCCAAACCATCCCGGCAGTCCTTTCAAATAAAGGGGCATATTAGAACATTAAGGAGAATAAGATGAAAATTCTGGTAACCGGTGGAGCTGGTTTCATTGGATCGAACGTCGTTGACGAATATATTCGCAATGATCATGAGGTAGTTATTGTAGATAGCCTCGAAACCGGCCGGGTTTCTAACATTAACCCATTGGCCAAATTCTACAAGATGGATATTCGCGATTCTCATCTGGAAGATATATTTGCGAAAGAACGACCAACCGTGGTGAATCATCACGCAGCCCAAATGGATGTGCGTAGATCGGTAAAGGATCCGGTATACGATGCAGATGTAAACGTTCTTGGAGCACTCAATGTTCTGGAACTGTCTAGAAAATATAATGTTAAACGAATGTTATATAGCTCTTCGGGGGGCACTGTATATGGAGAACCTGTCTATCTCCCTTGTGATGAGAAACACCCTATCCGCCCAATTTGTCCCTATGGCGCCACAAAATATATCTTTGAGCTTTATCTGGATATGTATCAGGGCATGTATGGCCTGGATTACACTGTCTTTCGTTATCCCAATATTTATGGACCAAGGCAAGATCCACATGGCGAGGCTGGTGTTGTTGCCATTTTTACCGGTCAGATGCTTAGGAATGAACCAATTACTATAAATGGGGATGGAAAACAAGAACGCGATTTTGTCTTCGTACAAGATATCGCACGTGCCAACCGTATTGCCACTGAAACGCAAGTAGGCTCAGGGGTCTTCAACCTCGGATCCGGTGTCGCAACAAATGTGAATGAAATTTTTACCGAATTGAAATCCATAACCAACTACCCCAATGCTGCTCATCATGGGCCAGCTAAATTAGGCGAGACCAGAACTATTTACTTAACTTACGATAAAGCTAAAGAGGAACTCGGCTGGCTTCCGGAAGTCAGTTTGGAACAAGGCCTTCGGAAAACTGTTGAATATTTTCAGGAAAAGGAGGTTAACCCTTGATCATTGTTCAAGCGCCGCTTCGAATAAGTTTTTTTGGAGGAGGAACCGATTTTCCTGCTTACTTTCTTAAAAATGGTGGGTGTGTGCTCAGTACAGCCATTGATAAATACATTTATGTAACGATAAAGAGGCGCTTCGATGATTTAATCCGCATCGGATATACAAAAACAGAAATTGTGGAAAGTGTTGATGAGATCCAGCATGAACTGATACGCGAATGTTTTCGCATCACAGGCATGCCTCCCGGCGTTGAAATAACCACGATGGGAGATATCCCTGCCGGTACCGGGTTGGGTTCCTCATCAACAGTGACTGTAGGTGTTCTCAATGCAATGTATGCTTATCAAAAAAAGTTTGTGCACCCCAAGCTTTTGGCAGAACAGGCATGCGAGATTGAGACCGAAATTTTGAAAAGACCAATCGGTTATCAGGATCAATACATCGCCGCGTTAGGTGATTTTCGTTTGATTGCATTTGAGAAAACAGGCATCGTCCATTCGCATGTAATTTCCCTCGACCCTGCCATCAAACATCGCTTGAATGAAAATTTACTTTTGTTCTATACCGGCAAGAAACGGGCAGCAGAAACCATATTATCCGAACAACAGGAAAACATTCAAAATAAGCTGCCGATTCTATCTCAACTAAAGCAGTTGGCGATCTCAGCCGTAGAAGAACTTCAAAAAGGCGATATTGATTGTATCGGCCATATGCTTAATGAAAGTTGGAACTTAAAGAAACAGTTGGCATCCGGAATTTCCAATAACAGCATTGATGATTTTTATACAAAAGCTATCAATAGTGGTGCGTTAGGTGGTAAATTGACAGGTGCCGGCGGCGGAGGTTTTTTATTGATTTACTGCCCGTATGGAAAAAGAGACTTGGTACGCAATGCCTTGCACGAATTGCGAGAAATACCGATTAGATTAGAGGAAAGTGGCTCCAAAATAATTTTTGATTACCGCAGTTAACATAATGGTTAAGGATGTAAGGAGGTAAATAATGGTAGATGTTGATTCATATTTGAACTTTCTGGGAAGCAGTTTACAGCAGATCCCTCTCGAAAAGGTGAACCATGTTATTCAAGTGCTACATCATGCACGCTTGAATGGAAAGCAAATTTTTATAATGGGAAATGGTGGCAGCGCTTCAACCTCCAGCCATTTCGTTTGTGATCTGGCTAAGAATAATTATTTTGAAGGCTTGCCGCCTTTTCGGGCAATTGATTTAAATTCAAGCAATGCAATTTTCACAGCGCTGGCCAATGATGAAGGATACGAAAATGTATTTTCACATCAACTGCGCAATCTCGTTCAACCGCACGATGTGGTTTTGGCGATATCTACCAGTGGCAATTCTCCTAACATCTTGAGGGCAGTAGAACTGGCTAAAAAGGCAAACGCCATCATAATTGGTTTTACAGGCTTCGAAGGCGGTCAGTTGGCAGGCTTGGTAGATATTGAGGTGAGAGTTCCCTCCGATAACATTCGACATGTCGAAGACATTCATATGATCATTTCACACTTGATTAGTTTTGCCTTGTATGAAATGAGCAGTGAAACGCTGGCAATGCAAATCTCTACTCAGCAATCACTTCAGCAGAGTGAGCCCATAATTTTAGAGCGCTTTACACTGGAGCATAGCAATGACGATCAAGCCTCGATGCTTTTCCAATTGCTACAAATGCTTTTGACTATCACTAAAACGAAAAATGGCACTTTAATCGTTACAGATGAATCAGGCAATGTAATCGATGGTGTGCAAGTATTTGGCGGTAAAACTGTATCACCTTCCATCGAGAAATTGCTCGAAATCAACCAAAATGGGTTGGCTGGGTGGGTGGTCAAAAACCAGCAAGCAGCATTAATTGACAATACCAATGATGATAAGCGCTGGTTGAAACGTCCATGGGAGGTGGAAAAACAGAATGAGAAATCTGCTCTGAGCATTCCTATTAAGGCTGGAAATATCATTGGCTCTATCACACTGGTTCGCCCAAAAGAAAACCGCTTCTCGGTCAAAGATCTGGAATTGGCAATTGACATGACCTCAAGTATTACGCCGGCATTAACCAATGTCGAAAACAAGAAAAATTAAAATTGGCAGCTGGCATCGCTGCAGCGCTGTACTTATTGGCGAAAGTTACAAACAGTTAACTCAACGATTCACAAAATATCTAATCTACACAAGTTCTTTGGTGAATCGAAAAATTCAAATAAATGGAAAAAATCGATATTTTGTCGAAATGGCGGAGCATGCCTGAACCCTATCCCTTAACCAATTCTCGAAATGCGCGATTGCCTGGGACTCAACCTACTCCACCTGGGGTGGGTCTTTACTTATCCAGACAGGCATCCTCCTTTCCCAGATACGTTTGGGAGCAAATTTTTACTGCGCTATTTGGCTGGATTCCAACAATCATAGGAATTGGAATTCGTTCGATTTTCTACAGAGCAATCTTGGATGTTAAAGGTTGGGTAGCAATTGAAAACAAAGTGCGGCTAAGTTTTGCAAGCAACATCACGCTTGGCCATGGTGTCTACCTGGATCAAAACACATATTTACATGCCTGTCCGCAGGGCATATCCATTGGAGAGAATAGTATTGTTATGCATGGTGCTATTTTGCATGTATACAATTTTCGTAAAATACCTCATTCCGGCATCAAAATTGGTAAGAATTGTTTAATTGGTGAATATTCCGTTTTAAGAGGCCAGGGGGGTATCACCATTGGAGACAGAGTCTACACCTCCCCTTTCACTCAAATTTTGGCAGTAAACCATGTTATTGATGACCCGAATATTCCGATTATAAATCAAGGTATTACCGCCGAAGGAATTGTCATTGAAGATGATGTTTGGCTGGGTTCGGCTGCCATCATTACTGACGGAGTTCATATTGGCCGTGGTTCAGTAATTGCCGCCGGAGCTGTAGTCACATCAGATATTCCAGAGAATGTGGTTGTGGCTGGTATTCCTGCCAAAATTATTCGAAAAATTGAAAAGAAAGATCACCCGAATGATCAACAGGTTTATTATTAAAAGGAGATTCACTTGCATTCATTGACAGTTGTCATTCCAGCCTACAACGAAGAACAAGGTATCGCCGAAATTATGGAACGCGTTCTTGCTGTTCGACCTGCACTTCTTGAGATAGGCATTACACAGCTGGAATTGCTTGTGGTGGATGATGGTTCTAAAGATAAAACTGCTTTAATTGCCAGCAAATTCTGCGAAAACGATCCTCTCGTGCGCGTCATTACTCATACCAAAAATAAGGGCTATGGCGGCGCACTCAAAACGGGCTTTTCACAAGCCCAGGGCAATTTAATCGGTTTTATGGATGCGGATGGAACTTATCCCCCAGAGTATTATCCTCAATTGTGCCAATCTATTCAAAATGGTGCTGAATTAGTTATAGGAACTCGTATGAAGGGCCAGGATAGCCAGATGCCAAAAACTCGCCTCCTTGGCAACTTCTTTTTTGCCAATTTGCTCAGCCTTTTGGGCTGGCAAAAAATTTCAGATAGTGCCTCCGGAATGCGGGTTTTTCGTAAGGAAATATTGCCTCGTATTTACCCTTTACCTGATGGATTAAACCTGACGCCTGTAATGAGTACCCGTGCAATCTACGAAGAAATCAAAATGAAGGAAGTCCCGATACCTTACAGCGAACGCTTGGGGAGATCAAAACTTTCAGTCGTTCGGGATGGTTGGTTGTTCCTTGAATCCATCGTCTGGACTGTGATGTCCTATAACCCGGTACGTGTATTAGGCATTATCGGCCTGGTCGCTCTGGTTGTAGCACTGATAATATTCTTGGGACTATTGATCGCACGCTTAAGTGGAATCACTCAAATTCAAACCTGGGGTGTTGTAGCACTTTTTAGTGGGCTAATTTTAGCGGTCGGTGGCATTTCGCTCTTTGCACTTGGTGCTACTTTTAATTATCTGATATCGATCTTCTACAAAAAGAAGATTCGTCAGGGACTTTTTGGTAAACCTATATTCAAGAAACCGCTGGAACATAATTTTGGTTGGTTAGGCGTACTGGCGATTGCAGGAGGCATTCTAATCGGGTTGGTGAGTTTGGTGCTAGGTTTGCGTGGTTGGGAAATTTCTCGCTTATGGCTGTATCTTCTCGGAAGTGCGATGGCCACACTAATTGGCATTCAACTAATCTTGTATTGGATATTAATGCGGGTTTTAAAAGATATTACAATGCGCACAATTAATGTAAACCAGGATTTAAGTCCTGATTAATGGTAAGGAGTTAAAAAATGAGTAACGAAACTATAGAAAAAGTCAATTTAGGAACACGGCGGATTGCTGATGTAAAAATGGCAAAATTTCCAAATGCAGATGCAATTGTCCGCGAAAATGTTATTAAGTCACGCAAATCAACTGCGGTTGATATTATGTTGGTAAATCCTCCCACTCCGGACAGAGCTTTATGGATCCGCACCCAACATCGAGTTGGCAGGCGCACCAGAGAAAACATGGTTTGGCCGCAAGTATCATTGGCTCAAATGGCAGCTTTATTGGTGCCAAATTACACAGTTAAGATAATTGATGCAAATGCTGAAAGAATGGGCTGGCCTGAGTTTGCAAATGAAATCTCTAAATACCAGCCTAAATATTACTTGACACAACTGACTGCTCCGACACTGGAAAACGACATGTACGGTTGTTTTCTAGCCAAAGCACGTGGTGCAATTACGATCGCGTTCGGAACACATATCACACCCATCCCTGTTGAGACAATGCGGCCCTTTCCTGCTTTGGATTTTGGGCTGGTCGGTGAACCGGATCTGGCGATCGTTGATTTACTGGATCATATGGAACACAAAGTTGATCAGCGCAGTGACCTGATTAAAAAATTGATTGCCGACCATGACCCACTTTACAAACCTTCATTCAACGAGGATGGCAGTGTCAATTTCGCAGGAATCAAAGGACTTGCCTGGCGCGATAATGAGACAATTGTAGTAAATGCACAGAGACCTTTCATCAAAGATCTTAATGATTTACCTATCCCTCTTCACGACCTATTGCCGTATAAAAAATATATCATGCCCCTCATTAAGGGACCTTTCACCTTTATTGTCACGAGCCGCGGCTGTACTGCCGGTTGTATTTTTTGTATCAAACATGTCAGTTATCAATTTTCGGTGCGTTTACGCGACCCAGAGAAGATTATGGAAGAGCTGTGGGTCCTAAAAAAACTTGGTATCAACAATGTGCACATGTATGCTGATTTGTTCACCGCCAGCCGCGACCAGGTGGTTGGTTTGTGTAATCTGATGATTGAATCTGACATCAACATGAAATGGACTTGCAACTCACGTGTAGATTACGTCGATGAAGAAGAGTTACAACTCATGGCGAAGGCAGGGTGCCATCTCATTAGTTGGGGCATTGAATCAGGCAGTGAGCAAGTGCTTAAGCACGCCCGCAAGGGTGCTTACACGGATAAAGCATTGCGAGCACTGACCTGGTCCAGAGCTGCTGGTATCAAAAACTGGGGTTATTTCATCATTGGATTACCAACGGAAACTGAAGAAACAATCCAAATGACCATTAAATTCGCAAAATCTTTACCATTGGATATTGCGCTTTTCCACGTGGCTGCACCCTATCCGGGAACTCCATTTTTCTTTGAGGTTGTCGAGAACGGTTGGTTTCGGCCCGGCACACGTTGGGAACAAGTGGACATGGATAAAGGTACTGTCCTTGATTATCCGGGATTGCCCGCTGAGAAATTGCTATACTGGCAAAAACGAGCATTTAGGGAATGGGCATTTCGACCAGGTCCGGTTTTTACTTACTTAAAAATGTTGTTTTCTGACATTTCAACGTTCAAAACTGCTCTAAGTGTAGGCATACAACACCTTTCCTGGCAATCTGGTAAAACAAAATAATAATTGAGAAAGAATGCCTTAATGACGTCCGTTTTTGTTAAAGAAAACCATTTTTCCCAATCGTTAAGAATTTTTAGCCTGTTTGCCTTGCGAACAATTCTTTTTCTGGGGTTGTTGGTCACTTTAATGAGCGGAGAGAGCCAGGTCCAGGCTCAAGAAAGCCAAGGAAGCTGGCAGACACCTGTTAACCTTTCAAATTCCGGATCCGCCAGCAAACCAACTTTGATAAGAGGGGCTTCCGGTGATCTGCACATTCTTTGGGAGGATACATACTCCAAATTTGTGTACCGCCGACTGGGAGATACCTGGAGTAATTCCAGTGTCCTTGATCTGCCATTTTATGGTTACAACTTCCAATTGGTTGCCAGTCAATCAGGGAGTATCGGAGCTTTCTGGATCAATTCAGCGGATAACACACTCAATGTCAGTACAGTGCCGGAAGATGGTATGGCGCAGGCTGAAAGTTGGTCAACTCCCGTAGTGATCGGAAATGGGGTTGTCGCATTTGCTATTACTTTGGATGAATCTAACAACGTGCAGCTTATCTTTGCACGCGCCAGAGAAACCGCAGATGCCCCAGCAGGAATTTATTACCGTAATTCTCCTGGGAGTCTAACAAATTGGAATGCCAGTCAGGCAATCTACCTATCAAAGTATTACCGCAGTATGATTCCACCGGTAGGTTCTGGCAGCGCAATCAATACCTCTTCACAGACACAAATGCATGTGAGTATTAATTCAACAAGCCAGAATGGCAATATCGTAACTTATGTGGGCTGGGAAAATCCAGCTATAAAAAAACTATTTTTTTCGAAATCGGTTGATGGTGGTGTTAGTTGGCAAGAACCTGTTGAAGTAACGGATGCCTCGCAAGACTTGGCTCTGGTTACACCGAGTGATCTAAGAATGATATTCCACAAAGATACTATTCTTCAGATTTGGTCACTGGATGAACCTGGGGGAAATTGTGGTATCTATGCCAGGACACAGACAATCGGAAATGATGGTTGGTCTGCTCCGGAATCCCTTGAATCTGTTTTCGGCAGTTGCCCCGATCAACTCAGGTGGTTTTCTTTGCCATCTGACCAAATCCTTTTCATTCTTACGAAACAAAATGAGATTTCACTGGTCGCCTGGGATGGCATCCGCTGGAGTCTTCCCCAAACCGAAGATGAGATCAACCAATTTGTCAATCCGCTTACTTCTGATTTACTAAGTTTGGGACAGATTGACATTCAAACTGACGGCAATCAGTTATTTCTGGCAGCAAAAGATGAGGCAGCCAGTGAGGACATCTGGTTTACCCAAAAGATGCTGTCTGGTTTAGATCAATGGTATCGAGGGAGCAGCTCCTGGTCTCCACTCAGACTGCGTGGTTCAGATTTGGGCAAAATAACTGCTGCGACTGCCATCAATGCCAATAGTGGTGATTTTTATTTTTTGATCTCATCCATTGACACGATTAGTGGAAAAAGCTCTTTAAACGTGATCAGTGACGATACGACTGCAACAGTTATATCCGCACTTGAAGGGCAGCCTTCCGGATTGGTTAGCCAGGACGTCATAACACAAAATAGAGCTTCAGTAATGTGGAGCGGTGGAATGTTGGGGCAAATCTACACTGTCTGGGTCGATCTGAGCCAGGCATCTAACATAAGCGGTTGGTCACAACCAAATGCATTGCAAACCAATTTTACTGGATTCTCGCCAGCGATTATTTTATCTAAAAATGGAGACCTTTATTCGCTTTTTAGTAACCCTTATGACCCGGGAAAAGGAATTTATTGGGTTCGTTCCAAAGATAACGGTGAAAACTGGTCCTCACCTACAATCATACCTATTTATAAAAACTTGACCAATTGCCCACGGATCGATCAAATCTCTCTTGCTTCTTTTGGTGAAAACAGCTATCAGGCAATTTTTATTTGTCGAACTTATGCACAGGCAAATAATTCTTTAGGCCTTTTTGCCATTCAATCAACCGATGGAGGCGAAAACTGGTCTCCACCAGTATTAATTAGCGATCGACCGGTCACCTGGAGTCAAATATTAACGGATCAAAATCAAATTCTTCACCGATTATGGAAAGTAAGTACCGATAAAACTAGTTTGTTTCACTCTTTCTCATCCGATAATGGCCAAAATTGGACCACACCAACCAATTTTGCTCTTTTAGAGGGAAACCTGAGTACAACCAAAGCGATAATCGATAAAAATGGTAACATTCACCTTTTTCAAGCCTATAATTCCGGTGAGGGACCTGCAAGCATCTCATATTATCGATGGGCTGGGAAGCAATGGACTTCTGAGCAATCGCTCAATTTGACAAACTCTGAAAAAGGGAAAATCTCGGCCATTTCTGCTGGCGTCGATGGCAACGGCCAATTGCATTTGGGGTTTGCCCTTAATACGCAAAAAAGCAATCTGGATGAAAGCAGCTTTTTTACTTCCAGTTATGATCTTGGCACTGTCGAACAAGCAAATCAGCCCACCGAAGTTGCCATTATCGCCACAGCCACTGACAAACCTGTAGCGATCAATTCCACCCCACAGCCTACTCAAATAGCGACACCAATTTTTGATCCTGGAACGATCAACACATCACCATCTTCAAACCAACCAAACTATCTCGGTGTTGTGATTGGTGTATTTATTTCAATTATTTTTATAATCGCCGCAACAATCTTTATTCGTCGAAAAAACGTGTAATTCGTGCAATCATCATAGGAGAGACGATGGAAATTCAAGAAAAGATCAAGAAATTTATTGCCGATAATATCCTTTTCAGCGAAAATGGTTATCCGTATGCCGTATCAGATTCATTCCTTGAAAAAGGTGTAGTTGATTCTATGAATATTATGGAGATTGTTGCATTCGTTGAGGATGAATTTTCTATTTCCGTTGATGACCTTGAGATTGTGCCAGCCAATTTTGATTCTGTAAAAAATGTAACCGAATTCGTTGAACGAAAAACACTTAATTGATATCAATAAAGATATGACACCCAATCTCGTTCAAGATTTCCTAACCTCAAGTGCCCGAATATACCCGCATAAGGTCTGTCTCATTGCAGGAGAAAAAAAATACACGTATCAGCAATTAGATAGGCTTTCCAATCAATTTGCACAGCAGTTGCGTAAATCGGGCTTAAAACGAGGCGACCGCGTTGCCATTTTTCTGGGAAACGTGCCAGAACAAGCCATTATAATTTTTGGAATCTTAAAAGCAGGTGGCGTTTTTATCGTCATTAATCATACGACCAAGCAAGACAAGCTGGCTTATATTCTCAAAAACAGTCAAGCTCATGCCATAATCGCACCCGCCAACCAAAAAGAGATGCTTTTAGGAATTATGCCCACCCTCCCGGAATTAAAATATGCCATTTTGGTTGATGAGGCATCCGAAAGCAGGTTGCCTTTTTTCAAATTTGAGGACTTTTTGACACAGGGCTCGCCGTTAGAACCCAGAAAACAAAATATTGATCGCGATCTGGCTTGCCTGATTTACACATCTGGCTCCACAGGAGAGCCAAAGGGAGTCATGAGCGATCACAGCAATGTTGTTTTTGTAATTCAATCGATTACAACTTACCTCGAGAATACACCTGACGATATTATCCTAAATGCGGTACCGCTTTCATTTGATTATGGGCTTTACCAGTTGTTAATGACAATATCATTTGGCGGAACAATGATCCTTGAGAAAGGATTTGTGTACCCAGCGTTAATCATGAAAAAGATCGAGGAATACCGCGTAACAGGTTTTCCTGGTGTGCCAACCATGTTTTCGTTAATCCTGAATATGGATCTTAACGAAATTGATTTTTCCAGTTTACGTTATATGACTAACACTGCCGCTGCTCTTTCCAGGACCCATATACAAAAAATTAAAAACACTTTTCCGAACGTGCGCTTCTTTTCCATGTATGGTTTAACAGAAACCAAACGAACACTTTATTTACCTCCGGAGGACCTGGAAAATAAGCCGGATTCAGTTGGAATTCCAATTCCAGGCACGGAAGCCTGGGTTGAAGATGAGGTTGGCAATCATCTTGAACCCGGTCAGATAGGCGAGTTGGTAATTCGTGGAAGACATGTCATGCGCGGCTACTGGCACGACGAAGCGGCTACAAACCAGCGCTACCGCCCGGGTGAAATCCCCGGAGAAAAGATCTGTTATTCGGGGGATCTTTTTAAGATGGATGAGGATGGTTATTTTTACTTCATCGCTCGCAAGGATGATATTATCAAAAGTCGTGGTGAAAAGGTATCACCGAAAGAGGTCGAGAATATCCTCTACCAATTTACCGGTGTGCAGGAAGCAGCTGTCATCGGAGTGCCAGACCCTGTTCTTGGGCAGGCCGTTAAAGCTTTTGTCGTTTTAAATCAGCCTGATATCAACGTAAATGATATCTTGCGGTATTGCAAAAACAATATGGAAGATTTTATGGTGCCCAAATCTGTGGTCATTGTCGCAGAGTTGCCAAAAACCTCCTCCGGAAAAATTAAGAAAACTGATTTGATTTAATCCAATATGTGTGGCATAGCCGGAGTGTTCAATCGTGCGCATCGCGAGCCTGTCCAACTGGAAGTGCTTGAAAACATGCTTGCCTTAATCCAACATCGGGGTCCGGATCAGGCTGGTATTTATAGGGATGCAAATTGCAGCATGGTTAATGCGCGCTTGAGCATTTTGGATATCTCAGGTGGCCAGCAGCCGATTTCAAACCAAGATGAGACTCTGTGGATAGTCTATAATGGGGAAATTTTTAATGATCTTGCACTCAAAAGAAATCTCATTAACCTTGGTCATCAATTCCATACGGAAACTGATACTGAAGTCATTCTTCATCTTTATGAGCAATACGGTCCGCAATTTTTGGAGATGATCAACGGGCAATACGCAATCGCCATTTGGGATCGTAAAAAGGAAACTTTGTTTTTAGCACGAGACCGGATTGGAATTCGTCCTCTTTTCTACAGTAATTTTGGTAAACAATTTGTTTTTAGCTCTGAGATAAAAGCCTTTCTTGCCATACCTAATTGGCAGGCAGAAATTGATCCGCAGGTTTTACAACAGATTTTTACCTATTGGGGTCCATTAACGCCCAATTCGACGTTTAAGAATGTCCATGAAGTCAAACCCGGGCATTATATGCTTGTTTCGAATACGCATTCTGAAGAGATCTCTTATTGGGAACCTCATTTTGAAAAAAAGAAATCTGCACCTGATGAAAATGATCTGATAGAGGAGTTCGGCAATCTATTAATTGATTCTTCCCAAATCCGTTTACGCGCAGATGTTCCCGTTGGTGCTTACCTGAGCGGTGGATTGGATTCATCGACTATCGCAGCCATTATTACAAGTTACACGAACACGCCACTGGAGACGTTCTCAATTCAATTCGAAGACCCACGTTATGATGAAAAACTTTTTCAAGATCAGATGGTTGAACGTTTGAATGTCCATCACAATGCTATCTTTTGTCGGGCACAAGATATTGGCAATATTTTCTCCGAGGTCATTTGGCATACAGAAACTCCAATCTTACGCACATCACCTGCGCCGATGTATCTGCTCTCCAGGCTGGTGCATCAGCACGACTATAAGGTAGTTCTTACTGGTGAAGGAGCTGACGAAATTCTGGGCGGATATGATATCTTTAAAGAAAATAAAATTCGGCGTTTCATTGCCAACCACCCTGAAACCGCGAATGTTTCAAAACTATACGCTTGTCTTTACCCTGAGATTCCTCAGCTAAATGCAAGGTCTCAATTTCTTCAAGCATTCTTTGGCCAGGATATTCAAGAAACCAAATCACCTTTTTATTCGCATCACTTACGCTGGTCAAATACCGCTCGCAGTTTACGCTTTTTGAAAACTGCCAACCAAACCTTACCATCGGATCCTAACTACCCGATCGAGCTTCCAAAACAATTCAGCACCTGGACACCACTTGCACAGGCTCAATTTTTGGAAATGAAGACATTTTTAACACCCTACCTGCTCTCCTCTCAAGGAGATCGCATGGCGATGGCTAATTCTGTTGAAGGCAGATATCCATTCCTCGATTATCGCCTGATGGAGTTTGCAAATTCTCTTCCTGATCAGGTAAAACTGCGAGGTTTACAAGAAAAATGGATTTTGCGCAAGTTCGCCAGTAAGTTCTTGCCCATTGAAATCTGGCGCCGGCGGAAAAAACCTTATCGTGCACCAATCCAGCATAGTTTCTTAAACCAGGCCAGCTCACCGCAAACTGCATTTTATTTCAATGAGCAAAACTTAATCAATTTCGGATATTTTAATACTCGTGCAGCGGTTAAGTTGTATGAAAAGGCTCTGGCGACTCCTCAGCTCAGTGAAATGGAAGAAATGGCTTTTGTAGGAATTTTAAGTACACAAATTCTGCATGATCATTTTTGTAATCGAAATTTCCCAAAAGTAAAGTTGGATCGCGGGATTCCGCTAAAATTAATCGATCTGGCAATTTCAGTCTGAATATTAAGGAGCATTGATGTCTTTAAGTTCTGATAAAAATGGCACAGGGTTTTCAAAATCAAGTTTGGATCTAAGCCCAGTTCAGGAAATCAAACGAATCACTTCATGGATAAACACATCCATACGCCAGACCATGCGTAAACGAGGAGCAGTGATTGGAATCAGTGGCGGCATTGACTCATCAGTCGTGTTAACCTTGACCGTGGAAGCATTAGGGCCAAAAAACGTATTGGGGGTTATGCTCCCGGAGATAGAATCGAGCCCTGAGAGTGCTGAACTGGCACAATTACTAGCTGATCAGCTTCATGTTGAGACCATAACAGAAAATATTAGCGCTGCCCTTGATGGAGCAGCTTGTTATCAACGCCGTGATGAAGCCATACGCAGCGTCATTCCCGAATTTGATGATGGATGGAAATCGAAAATTACTTTACCCGGTAGTCTGCTGGACGATGCAACATTGAATGTATTTTATTTGACCGCAATTTCCCCTGACGGAGAAGAAATACGCGTCCGTATCCCGCCAAAGGCATTTTCGCAAATCGTTGCGGCTTCTAACTTCAAGCAGAGGACGCGCATGTCAATGCTTTATTACCACGCAGAAAGATTGAATTATGCCGTGGTTGGAACGGCCAATAAAAACGAGCATCAATTAGGGTTTTTTGTAAAGCATGGCGATGGAGGCGCAGATATCCAACCGATTCTACATCTTTACAAAAGTCAGGTCTATCAGCTTGCTAAGAATTTATCGATCCCAGAAACAATCTACACTCGTACTCCGACATCCGATACGTATAGCGCTGGTAGCAGCCAGGAAGAATTTTTCTTCCGCTTGCCATTTTCCATTCTGGATACCATTTGGTACGGTTCAGAAAATAATATCGATACACAGCATATTGCAGATGCACTCGATCTCAGCCCCGAGCAGGTAGAACGTGTAATAACAGATATATCGCGCAAAAAGCAAAACACAGAATATTTGCGAATGCAGACACTGAAATTATCGGATCCACAATAATTTATGAACCGACAATTTCCAGCTTTACGTGGTTTTGCAATATTGCTGGTGGTCATCAACCATAGCATTGTATTAAGTCTGCAAGCAATCACGCAACATAACTTACCAAGAACGCCTCTTTGGGAACTTAATTTTCTCCTAACCATCAAAGAAATGGGTGTGGTTGCAGTCCCCATTTTTCTCTTTCTGGCTGGCGCATTCATGATGTATGCCATGAAAGACAAGAAAATTAGACAAAACTATCGCCTGGTTTTACCGGCTCTTAAGAATGTTGTTTTTCCATACATTATCTGGTCTGTAGTGTTTTATATTTTTATTTATTTTCTAAGAGCTGAAACCTTTTCCTTGCCAGGGTATTTGAAGAATCTCATTGTTGGCTATCCATTCAATTTTGTACCAATATTAGTCTTCTATATCATCATCGCGCCATTGCTCGCCTGGATCATCAAACGAGTGCCGTTAATCACATTATTTGCATTCCTCGTCTTTCAATTAGTTTTGGTTAATATCAAAATCCCTGGAATATTGGGGTTTGTATTCCCGGATTTCTTCAATCTTTTGTATGTGCCAATTCTAGGGCTTCCTTTTGCACTCTGGGCTGTTTTTTATCCGTTGGGGATGGTTTATATTCAATTTTCGCAAAAGTACAAATCTATCTTGGAGCGCTTCATAATTGTTATTGCCGGAATTTCTTTTGGCTTATATGTATTGGCCGTCTTAAAAGAACTTGGGGCAATTTCATTCTCACAGGCGGAATGGTTACTGCCACTGGTATTTATCTTGCTATTGCCTTTCGTGGATCGTAAAAAAATCCCCTTCTTGTCATTTTTTGAAAATCTAGGGAAGCGCACCTATGGAATTTACTTGATGAACCTTACCATCATAACCTTCCTGTCACAACTAGCCGCAAAATTCATTCCCTGGCTTTTTCAAGTCGAGACAATTATCGTTATGATTTTAGCAACACTAACGATCTTAATAAGCTCCAACCTCATGAAGTGGGTTGAGCACAGGTTTTCGCGTCAAATTTACAATTTTATTTTTGGCTAATGAAACAAATCGCTCTTTTTAATTTGCGGCTTCAATTACAGCAATTAAATTATTAATATAGAACAAATCGCCAACTGCAAATGCCGGCACATCCAGATACTTTTGTAAATTCTGGGAATTTGAATTCTGCGCGTAAGCGTATGCCTGAAAAAGTGCTCCGTAATCATACAGATTTTGACGAACACCTTCATTCACTACGCCATTAAACCTTGATACAAACCAATAAGGTGCATCGTCATTATATTCCTTCAGGGCTCCTTCGATTTTTGCGTAAATATTTTGTTGCAAATAATCAGCCAATTCAGGTACCAGGTAGATAAAATTTCGTGAAATATTCAGAGTACGTAAGTGGTAACTTCCCTGCCCATTAACCCAGATCGTGTCTTTGTTGAAATTTTGAACACGCAGATTATAGAGTCGATTCAATTCATTGGTGACACTGGTTCGCAAACTGGCATCTGTTGAAGCTTTGCCTGCCAGGGTCTGTAATTGCAAGAAGCCATAATATCCCGCTATGTAGGCATTATGCTCATAAGGTCGTTGATATAGGTAATCATTTGTGGCATTTGCGGGAACTGGGACTACCAACTTACTTTTTGCTTGAGAATAAGCGATTTGAACATCTTCCGGTACTACCAAAGCATATTGCCAGAGAGCATAGAAGTTTAGCGGCGGATATGGCCACGAAAATCTTGGATCACTTCCCACTACCGGACCAATTGAATTAAGCTCGTCTTCAATATCATCCGGAATGGGCATCCATTCACGCGGAGCACCATCTTTCCATCCGGTTTTTGTCACCATCGTGGGATTGAAATAGAGATTAAATTCCTCTTGCAGATATTGCTTTGCAGCAGGTTTTACGGAAGAAGACAAGTAGGGAAATGCTCTTGAGAGTGCATACAAAGTCTCCCCGGGATTCTCAAAATAATTTGCCAGTTGGCTATAATTTGAGAACTGTCCTGCATTGTAATAACCCGGTCGTAAATGCCCAGCATTAATCATCTTTTGAACTTCATTGGTAAGCATCACTTGAATTTCGGAAGTTGGTTTTGACACAATGTCATTCTGGAAATATTGAATTCTTAACAAAGGCTGCGCACCGCTTGTTCGCTCGGAACCATAGGCGATAATCGCATTTGAGCGGTGGACATATAAACGCCCTTGATATGGAATAATAGGGTTTTGATCGCCGTGAGCGTTATAAATACCATTCTTGGTACCAAAATTTCCCTCCAGTCTTACTGAATCGCCATCGACAGTGCCGTACCACATCTGGTCATATCCTGGGATCTGAACACTGAGAGGCGAATCATAGCGCCACATTTGATAACTTTGGGGTGAATCTAATCCAAACCAGTCTCCAACCCGGTCACAACATAAATTACGATAGAAAGTATTTCCTCCTCCGGAGAGTGCTTGTGGCTCATCAATTGCATGCTGACCGCCCGCCTGGCTGAGATATGGAGTCCCCATCAACCAACCCATTACCCTGGATTGAGGGATATTTAACTTTTGCAAAATGGTGGAAAAATATAACACACCATCTGAACCGACCACTGGTGGGTACGCGTTTCCTGATTGTGTGCCTACCATGACAACAGGTGCATATTCTGCTTTACCATCATGATCACTGTCAAATGTAAATTCGACACCGTTACTACGCTTAAGAACAATTAAAGTTCTTCTTTCAGGATGGCTGCCTTCCTCGAGGTAATTAACAATTGAACTACCATTCAATACCTTTTTCCCATTTGCCCAGGTTTGATTACTCACTTCAGGTCCAATAAAAGCCCCATCACCCAAATTTCGAAAAACGCCATCCTTATCCATATCAAAGATTTTGGCATAATCATTACCACGTGCATCCTTCAAACTGGCGGTGCCAGGATTCAAACCGGTTCGGTAACCAGATGCAGCTGAGAAGACCACATAATCTCCATATATCACTGGCCAATATGAGCCATAACCATCACCCGGTAACAGCTCTGATTTCCACACCAGACTGCCATTATTACTTCGAAGTGCGTAAGCATGATTATCATTGGAAGCGAAATAAACCACACCATCTGAATATGCGGCAGTCAATTCAATTGAGCCTTCTGTTTTATACTTCCAAAGCTGCTGACCCTGTCGGGTTGTTCCATTTGCACCAATGGCATAAAAATATCCGTCGCGGTTACCCAGCAAGACCTGGTTTTCCACCACCAGTGGATTGGTACTGTAGCCAGCTGCGGCACCATTAAACGACCAAAGAAGATGCCCATTCAGAGCGTCGAGGGCATAGAGTTTATGATCAAGTCCACCTACATACAAGACATCACCAACAACGGTCGGCGAATTTCCCAGAGGAAGTTCAGTGTTAAAGCGCCAAACTTCCTGGCCTGTTTCGGCCTGCAGGGCATACAAACCCCTGGCCGTTGCTACATAGATCAATCCATTTGAGGCAATCAATTGCACGTTCTGAGAAATGTAGGCTTCAATTGGGCGGTACCAGGCCACCTTCAGATTGTTCCCACGTATGTCTTCAGCTGACCATGAGGTGCGTTGTGGATTTGCTGCAACGGTTGTCCAATCCCCATTGCCTGGAGGGGGTAAAGGTGGAATTTCCGGCGTTGGTGAAACAAAAACGGATCTCTTCACCATCGGTAAAAAGGTATTAAAAAATCCGGTTAGCACATCCTCCCCTGTAGCCGGCGTTTCAGTCACACTGGCAGACGGAGTTTCGCTCATACTGGCAACTGGAGTTTCGCTCACACCGGCAGCCGGAGTTTCCGTTACACTGGTAACAGGAATTGGATATCTTACACAAGATGCGAGCGAAGCCAATATGAAAATTAGTAACGCTGCAATGATAAGGGTTTTTTTTAGCATTTTATTCGGTTTCCTTTATGAATCCTGCCAGCCGGTGATGCGAGCCATCATGTACCAGAACGCTTTAGCAACACGTTCACGCCCGGTCTCATTCAAATGGCCGGATTGTTTTTCATCGGTATAAATTCCGCAAATGACCGGGATCCCGCTAGAATCGACACAAGGCTTTCCATCCAAATCATGTGATTCAATATCAGCCAGATCCATTAATATTTTGTCGTTTTGCCCGGCATAATCGCGCAGCATTTGATTGAATTTGGTTAAGTTCTCATACCCATCTTGTGCCAGAGACATCGTCCACCACACGAAGATTTTTTGTGGGTACTGAGTTTCAAGTTTTTCAAGAGGCTCAATATAGCGGGTCTGGAAGTTTTCTTCGTCAGATATGACCGGATAAGTCATTCCGTCAAAACCATCCAGGTAGCCCAACGTGAACATAAAGACATCAAAATTTTCATTTTGTGATTGCGTTTGAGAAACGAAATCGTTTACTTTTTCGATCCAGCCGTTATTCCCACGATATTGAAAAACCCAATTTGAGCTATCATATTTAAGATCATGGAAAGGGCTACAAGAGGCAGGCCGTCGATTGGCAAAATTTCCGTACATGCACTCCAGACCATAGCGAATATTTTCACCCACGGAAGCATGCCGAAATAACAGCTTCAAGTCAGACGCTTGAGCAAGCACCTCATCTGGAATTTCACCGAAATTTTCAACGGAAAAGTGATCAACTACAATGGAAGTACTATTTTTTCCAACAGCTGGGTTTGTTACAGTAACAGTAAGTTCAGGTAATGGCGTCATTACCTTAGGAACATTGGCAAAAGAAGTCTCCGTAGGCTCTACAAAGGTTGGAGAAATAATCACCTTTTCTGTAGATTCGAGAGATGGAATTGTGGTTGGGGAATTTGATTGAATTAATTGGTTGTTGGTCTGACATGCAGTCAAAAATAAAATCAAAGTTGTTAATATCAATCTATTTCTTTTCATCGCCTTTTCATTTCTTTATTTTGGGCAATAAAGCCCAATAAAATATATCATATTAGTTTTGTTCAATTAGATTACATGGCTTACACTTACTTTTCAAAATTATTTTTAATCTTAACAGTTTTATTAAGCAACCTTGGGGAGTTTGAGATCAGCAACCAATGGGCTACGCCCCAGCAAATCCCCAATTATGAGAGAACATCGCGGCCGCCGTTTATTATCGCTGACCATCAAAACCGCATCCATGCGTTCAATTATGAGTCCATCAACGCTACGAATAATGCCGTTTTTTATCGCAGTTGGACACCGGACGGCGGCTGGAAACCACCGGTCGATATCATCCTTGCCGGTCAGGGGGGCGGGCCAGCCACTCTTCAAGACGTAAAATTAGACCAGTCTGGTAATTTTCATCTCGTTTTCTATATCTCAAGTACGCGCGGTGGCAACTTGTACTATTCACATGCTTATATTGATGCTGTCGATATTTCAAGCGCCTGGTCATCACCCACATTAATTGGTCCAGATGCCGGTCCTCTTGCATATTCTTTTATTACAATTGATCAAAATGGGACCTTGTTGGTATTTTATGCGGGTGAATTAAGTGCAACAGGCCTCTATCTGGTTACATCTGAAGATTTAGGACAGAATTGGTCGCAACCCATTCTTTTGTCAGCCACCACCGTGAGTTCATACTCAGTTGGCGCTATTCGTTCACTCGTTGATGATGATGGCAGTATACACGTGGTCTGGAGTTTGATCAATGACACCGGTATTGGCGAAGAAGTTCATTATGGCCGTTTGAACAAGTCTCGTGACGCATTAGAAAAGGAAATTGTGATCGCACGCCGGGAAGGAGATGATTATTCTACAACTTGGCCGGATATCATCCGCGCGGATGATCAGTTGCTTCTCTTTTATCAGGATAGTTTTCCTGCCACAAGATTTATGCGTACATCCAAAGACAATGGCGATAGTTGGTCATTACCAATCCAGCCGTTCCCGTTCATTGGAGAATATGAAACAACAGCCATGGTTAAAGATAGTCTCGGTAAAATCCACTTGCTGCTAGGGAATCGCACAATCGACCCCGAGATTCACGGTATGTGGTACAGCCAATGGCTCGGCACCCGTTGGTCAACTCTTTCTGCTATTACCTATGGCAAAAAAACTGCTGCCTTTGACCCTTCTGTTCCCAGGGCCGTTGTTTTAGGTGGAAATTTGTTATTTGTCACCTGGTGGAACGACACGCGCGTAGATGACCGAACCGGAGCCTGGTATTCTTTTCGACGCCTTGACGCCCCGCCCATATCCCCTGAGCCATACCCGACTCTCAGCGTAACCCAAGAAGTTACGGAAATTGTAGTACCTGTGGTGATAAAAACGAAAACAATTGAAATGCCCGCACAACCAGGGACGGCTATCCCTTTCACTACCAAACCGACCAATTACTTTCCAGCCAGGTCTATTTTTTGGGCACTAATTCCTGTATTTGGTCTGCTGGTGTTTTTTTACTATTACAAGAAACGGCATTTTTAAGCCGGGTATTTTCTAATAAAAAAGGATAAGATTTACGATTGAACCATTATTTTGATCTATTATTTGCGTGGTCAACCAGAATCATCCGCGCACGATACCAGCAATCCATACTGGGGGGCTTATGGGCAATTTTACAACCATTGGCTACGGTCTTAATTTTCACACTGGTATTTTCATTCCTCATTAAAGTGGATACTGGCAATATCCCTTATATCGTTTTTTCTTATTCAGCCATGGTTCCCTGGCTATTTTTTTCCAGTGCGATTACCGACATGGTTGATTCAATTGTTTCAAATATGAACCTGGTAAGCAAGATCTATTTTCCTCGAGAAATTCTTGTTTTTTCAGCTTTGATCGCAAGATTTGTGGACTTTTTAATCGCCTTCGCCATTCTCATTTTATTGATCATCCTTTATCGTTTACCCGTTAACCTACTCACCTGGCTATTTTTGCCTGTCGTTTTGATATGTCAGATTCTCCTGGCATTAGGAATTGGATTGTTTGCTTCTGCCTTAAATGCTTTTTTCAGAGATATCAAGCATGTCTTCACTTTGATCATGCAGCTTTGGTTGTATGCAACTCCAATCATTTATCCGGTCACATTAGTACCGGAAAACTTGCGAAACTTGTATTATTTCAATCCAATGGTCGGGATAATCGAAGGGTACCGCGCAATTCTACTCCACGAAGCTTTGCCTGGTAATTCTTTTATTTTTTCTATTGTGATTTCACTGTTAGTTTTTGCCGGTGGATATTCCTTTTTTAAGAAAGTTGAAGTGCAGTTTGCAGATATTATCTAAGCAGAAAATTTTATGATGTATTCAATTAAATTAACAGATGTATCCAAAAAATACCGGATCGGTAAATCCAGCTTGAATTTACGATCGATTTTCCGGAGAAAAAATATTGCCACCAAATTTCATTGGGCTGTAAAGAACATCAACTTTGGCCTGCAAGCGGGTGAATCAATGGGCATCATTGGGCCAAATGGTGCCGGTAAAACCACTATTCTCAAGCTGCTTTCCAAAGTGACATTCCCAACATCCGGCCAGATTGAAATGAATGGCCGTTTCAGCGCTTTGATTGAGTTAGGCGCCGGCTTTCATCCGGAGTTAAGTGGACGAGAAAATGTATTCTTGAATGGGACCATTCTTGGAATGCGGAAAGCAGAAATTCAAAAAAGGTTTGACGATATTGTTCAATTTGCGGGAATTGAAAAATTTATTGATACGCCGGTTAAACGCTACTCTTCCGGCATGTACGCCCGACTTGGTTTTTCCGTGGCTGCTCATGTCGATCCACAGATTTTACTGGTCGATGAAGTACTGGCAGTCGGCGATATGGCCTTTCAAAAGAAATGTTATGAAAGGATGCAGCAATTAATACAAAATGGGACCACTTTAATTTTTGTTTCCCATAATATGCGCGCAATTCAGAAAGTTTGTGAAAGAAGCATGGTGCTTTATCGTGGCGAAATTGCTTTTGAAGGATCATCGGCCGATGCAACTGCCGAGTATTCAAACATTTTACGCAAGGCAGCTGCCGACTTTCAAGATGTTTCCTCGGAGGATATCAGTGAAGGCATTGGTCAGCAAATTATGACCCACGAAGCTGTCATTGAGAAAATTGAGATATTAAAGCAAAATAATGAGGCTACCAATACCTTTCCTTCTGGTGAAAATGCCATTGTACGGGCAAAAATCAATTTCTACAAAGATGCTCCTGCCCCTGTAATCGCCTGTTCGATTCGTCACCCTGATGGGCAGGTGGTTTATGATTTCACGACCGAATGGGCTGGCATTCAGACGCCGGATTTTTCAGCTTTTACCAGTGCCATCATCGATTTTCCGTTGCAATTGAATCTCTCGGCAGGTTCCTATCAACTGGGTGTTAATCTCGCGTATAAAGATTTAAGCAAATATTATGACCGCATTGATCGTGGCCTTGATTTTGTGGTGGTTTCCAGTAGTGGTGCACGTGGATTTGCAGATTTACATGCCGGCTTTTCAGTAAGTAAAATAACTGAAAATAAAACAAATTAATTTTGAAATTATCCTTGATAAATTCTTCTGAAAAAGAACTAACCAGTTACCATATTGTTTTAGTGCTCCTAATTGTTGTGGCATCTGTTTATTTTTTGTATGTCACCAATCAGGGGCTTGTCATGACGCCAGATTCGGTTGTTTACCTTGGTGCTGCTCAAAGTCTTGGTCAGGGTAATGGTCTCCTGGTGCCATTTGGTTTTCCACCCAATCAACCTTTGACACAATTCCCGCCTTTAGTTCCTTATGCAATTTTTACTCTTTCTCAATCAGGTCTTTCGCTGTTGAACAGCGGCATGGTTTTGAATCTACTTCTGCTGGTGGCATTTATTCTTGTTATGGATCGATTACTGACTACCTTACTGGGGAAAAAGAATATTTTGACTCTGATCTTACTGACCTTCGTCGTTATCAGTCTGATTAATAGTTTTTTGTTTACTACCCTGGGATCTGAGCCTTTAATGATTGTTTTGGGACTGACCGGTTTTAATTGGCTCATAATTAGTGAAACAAAAGGAAAGCAGCATATTTTACTTGTTGCTGGTTTGTTAATGGCGTTGACTCTCGCTTCTCGCTATGCCGGAATTACTTACTTAGCTGCAAGCATTATTGTTATATTGATTTTTTCTAATGGAACCTGGCGAAACAAAATCTGGAAAGTCGTTGTTCTCTCAACACCAGGCATGTTGTTTCTAGCCTGGTGGTTCCTTCGAGATACTGGAATGAGGATAACAGCCACTAACCGGCTTCTCCTGATTCATCCAATTGACACTGCTCAAATAGGCGACGCAATTGATACCATTTCCCATTGGTTTTTAATTTCGACCAATAGTCAAATTTTGTTTAAGTTAACAGCAACAATTACTTTTATCCTAATATCTTTATTTGTGATCTTTAAAACGTACTCCAAGCAACAGATGGATAGTGCGTCATTGCTCGAAAAACTTTTGGTCACATTTATCTTAATATACCCGATCTTTCTAATTCTCTCCATTACTTTACTGGATGCCAATATCCCTTTGGACTACCGCCTGCTATCCCCGATATTTGTGTTGATTCCTTGCATAGTAGTTCTTTTCATCAAATTCCTTTCAGAAAACAAACAGAAACTTAAAAGACCGCTTCTTCTTTTCTTTTTCTCCCTTTTTACCGTTTTTTCGGCAGTCATGTTGCTCCAAAATCGTTCATTTATCCATGACGTACATCAATTTGGGTTTGGTTTTAATTACAGTGAATTTAAGAACAATCCGGTCTTTGCCTATCTGGTCAGCAGGGAACAGCCTGCAATTTTTGTGAGCAATGCTCCTGAACCGGTTTTCTTATTCACCAGGCAGGAGGTTTTCAGTTTTCCAAGGCGATTTAATGACATGGAAGACCGAAACAATCCCGAATTTGATCACCAGGTTTCCATGTTAAAAAAAGAATACTTAAAGGATTCAGCCTATTTTATTTTCTTTGAAAAAATTCCAGGTGGAAACTTGGATGAGCAGCGCTTCTATCAGCAGCAATTTGGGTTGTCTCTGGCGGAAGAATACCAAGATGTTGTTATTTATACTTACATGCCGGGACATAAACCATGATTGAAAAACTTGTTAGTATCATCATCCCGGCCTACAACCAGGCACAATTCCTTAACTATGCAATCGATAGTGTAATCGCCCAGACTTACAAAGATTGGGAATGTATTATCGTTGATGACGGCTCGACTGACCATACAGCCAGCGTAGCGAAGCAGTATTCCCACCCAGCTATTCGCTATCTCTACCAAAATAACCGGGGGCTTTCTGCTGCCAGGAATAGTGGCATGGCAGCAGCACAAGGCGAATATCTTTCTTTCTTGGACGCAGACGACGGCTTTCTTCCGAACAAATTGGAATTATTACTTTCAAAATTTAATCAGGACACAAGTTTAGCGCTTGCAGTCGGCCAGTCGATTTTGATTGATCAATTTGGGCAAGTAATCGATAATAAATTAAAAAGTAGCTGTATCAATGAGCCTCATCAACTTCTCATGGAAAATCCACTAAATGTGGGCAGTGTTTTGCTTCGTTCAAACTGGCAAGAAAAAATAGGCTGGTTTGATACCAAATTACGTTCCTATGAAGATTGGGACTATTGGCTACGCCTGGTTATTGAAGGTGGAAAAATTGCATCTATCTTGGAGCCCGTTTCTTACTATCGATTCCATAGTAATCAAATGACTCGCGATGGAAATCAGATGACAAAAGCCAATTTTGATGTCCTCAACAATGTTTTTGATAATCCGCACTTACCGGCTGATTGGCAGCAATACAAGGACCTGGCATATAGCCATGCACACTTGCGCGCAGCGGCCAATGCCTACCTGATTGAAGACATCAGTTGTGCGAGGGAACATCTTCAAGCTGCCTCCAGCCTTAATCCAGGCCTGTTGGCGGACGGAGGCAAACTTTTTATCCAGAAAACATATGGGTGGACAGATATTCCAAAAACAAATGACCCGCTTCGATTTTTAGCCACCATTTTTAACAATCTACCGAAAGAGCTTGAAACTAAAATTAATTACAAAAAGAATGCAATTTTGGGGAATTTTGCCATTCAAAAAGCTTTTCACTATTTTCAAACCAAACAATACAATCTGGCTGGCAAATATGTGCGTCTAGGAGTACAGTATGACCGCACTTGGCTGCAGAATCGCGGTGTGCTGCGCATCATGTTAAAGACCTGGTTCAATAAATAGTAGTCGATGTGCGACAGCCAGCAAAATTATTTGATCACGCATTAATCTTTTTTTGGTAAAAATTTAGTAATAATTTAGAAGGAAGTAAAATGCCCGGTATTTTTGGATTTTACAATCCCAACTCAACGAAACCACCTGCAATAACTCTGGAAAAGATGCTAGCTGTAAATGACGCAGATCCCCGTTTTCAGCATGACACTCTGGTTGAAAATGATTTCGCATTCGGTTACTCTTCACTCAAGATACTGACTACCTGTCAGCAACCGGTATGGAACAACAACAATGAGAGAGCCTTTTTTATGATTGGCGAGCTTTTTGATCGCAAAGGGTTAATCCAAAAATTTGCTTCCCAGGTAAAAACTGATGAACCATTAAGCGATGTTGAATTAATTTCAGTTCTTTATGAAAAAGTTGGAAATACTCTATTTAATCATCTTAATGGTGCTTTTTTGATTTTAATTTGGGAGAGTGATACAAAACGAATCATCATTGTTAATGATCGGTTGGGATTATATCCTTTGTATTATGCTCAATCCGGTGCTGGTATTATTTTTGCTTCTAACATCAAAGCGTTGCTGGTTGATCAAAATGTTAATCGCACGGTCGATCAAACCGCCATTGCCGAATTCCTGACATTTGACCATATTCTTTGGCAACGCACATTGCTCGAATCGGTTAAACTGATGCCGCAGGCCAGTATTTTTATCTTTTCCGGCCAACATCTTGAAATTCGTCCATATTACCACTTTGATTATCTGCTGGAATTCCCAATCAAGAAGGACGAAGAATATATTGATGAACTCAACTTCTTGATGCGGCAGGCAATACAGCGCCAAATGAATGGTAACTTTGAAAAAGGCCTATTGCTCTCGGGAGGACTGGATTCACGCTATATTTTGGCATTAATAACTGAGAATCCTGACGATAAATTACATACCTTTACCTGGAGCATTCCGAATTCGGATGATGCCCGTTTCGCCAAAGAATGTGCCCAATTGGCAAAAAGTGACCATCACTTTTTCACACTCGAACCAGATTGGCTGGTGGATAAAGCAGAGAAAGCAGTCTCATTAACCAGTGGTAATGGGAATGTGATCAACTTGCATGCATTTGCGACGCTTGAACAAGAAGCTGCCATTTCGCCTGTCATATACAAAGGTTTTATGGGCGATGCGATGTTTGGCTTTGGTATTCGACCTCGATTTTGGGCAGACTATAACCCCGAGATCAAAATGGAACAGCACCTGGAAGCATATCGTGATTATCGTGTTTTAACCTTTGACCCGAACATTCATCCTCAATACATGACTGATTGGTTCATCCAAAATAGCGCTGACAATTGGCGTGAGGACTTTCGATCTGGTATGCTGGCCTGTAAATCTAATCAAATGGCAGCACAGCGTAGTTTTTTCGATTTGACCCAACGGGTTCCACGGATGACGATAAACGGTATCGATGTGGTTCGGGATCGCTGCCTGGTACGTCTGCCCTTTACTGACAACGATCTGGTCGAGTTTTCATTAAAGGTACCGCCTTATCTCCTATACAGGCGTGAACTTGTCGAGCGTACCTTTATCCAGTATTTTCCAAAATATGCAAAAATCCCAATTGCCCAATCCAGGCTGCCAATGATGACCTGTGCAAGGGAAATTTGGCTCAAGAATAAGCAATTGGTTGAATGGCATCTGCGCCAACGCGGTTTGAATTGGTTGGCTGGCCCAATTTCACGACCATATAAAGACTACAATGGCTGGTTTCGTCATGAACTGCGTGGTATGGTTGAGAGCATTCTTCTTACCCCACAAGCCCTCGGTCGTGGTTATCTCAAACCCGAAAAAATAAAAGAATTGGTAAATGAACAATTGTCTGGTGAAAACCATGCCGTCCGGATCGGCGCATTAATTACCCTTGAACTTGCCCACCAGCAATTAGTAGATTGAGAAAGGTGATCTCTTTTTTATGAAAATTGGCATAGCGATTAATGACACCTGGTCATTTTTCAATGAAATCTATAATTTAATTAAATCCAGCCATCAAACAACCTTATTTTCTCCCCAAAAATCCAATTTCCCTCTATTTAACACACGGATTAATCGCAAGTACTATCGCTCTCAATTGAATCGTTTCTTATCGTCCAATGACGTGGTTTTTTTTGAATGGGCCGGCGAGTACCTGGCACATGCAACTGCACTCCCCAAACAGTGCGGTATTGTCGCCCGTTTACATCGCTATGAGCTTTACCAGTGGGCAGAGCACATCAACTGGGAAAAAGTGGATCGGTTAATTCTGGTCAGTCAGGCAAAAGAAGGGGAAGCCTTGACATCATTCCAGGAGTTGAACGGGAAAACCCTTGTTATTAGCGAAGGAATCGATCTGCAGAAGTTCCCATTTTCCCCACAACCTTTTCGAAAACAGTTGGGAATCCTTTGTCATCTGACACCCCGTAAACGTGTTTATGAGCTGATGATAGCATTCTCAGAGTATAATCTGGCCAAAGATGGTTACATATTACATATCGGTGGTGGTGAACACCCTAAGTTCAAAGATTACTACCAATCGATAAAAGCATTAATCAGTAATCTTGACCTGGAAAATTCAATAAAGATGCATGGTCATGTGACAAACTCGCTTGAATGGTTCGCGAACATCGATATCTTTATATCCAATAGCTATTCAGAGGGTTTACAAATCTCACCAATGGAAGCCATGGCGAGCGGTTGTTATTGTCTTTCGCATGCCTGGCCAGGTTCGAATGAACTTTTACCAGCTGATAACCTTTTTCTGACAAATGCGCAATTGAACACTAAAATCCGATCATTCGCTGCCTTATCCGAAACCGAACAATTAGACCAAAAAAAGAAATTGCGCACAATTGTGGAGAATAAATTTGATATCCAAATTGTTGGGGAAAAAATCCTGCGTGAAATCGAGTCGGTTGGAAACAAGTTCGTATGAAGATCGCTTATGTCGTTCAGTTTAGCAGCGATTTAATTACGCCGCCTTTTGATGGACCTGCCAACCATATTCGACAAATATCGATGGAATTAGCCAAGCGTGGGCATGATGTTCGTCTTATTTTTGGCTTGAACAACCTCCGCTATTACAGTGATGATTTGGAACATTTTGGGATTCTTCCTGTACCAAAGCTAAACCGGTTCCTCAACCTGGCTGAAAAAGTAATTCGTAAAATTCAAACAATTATTCGTTTCCCTTATTTTGCCTGGTTTGAAAGCCATCATTTTGCGAGACAATGCCTCCCTCAACTTCAAGGATTTGATTTAATCATCGAGCGCACCTCCTGGATGGCCTATGGCACAACGCTGATGGCGAATAAGTTAAAAATCCCGATCATCCAGGAATTCAATGGTGATCCATTGATTGATCTGGATGCCAAGAAAATTGCCCCGCAAGGAATCCAGCGTTGGCTGGCGATAAAGATATATCGATATACTCTTCGAAAAGCTGCCATGATTATCGCCACGGGAGAAGGATGGCGGGACATGTTAATTCACAATTGGAAGATTAATGAGAATCAAATCAAAGTAATCGAAAACGGATCCGTATTGGTTGATATACTTGATCGCGATCAATTAAAACCCTTCAAAATTGCAGAGGAAGCACCTACTAATCCGGTAGAAATTGTATTTTTGGGCGGTTTTTACGCCTGGCATGGCACCGATTTATTAATTGAAGCCTTCACTCGCTGCCTACGAACCAGGCCCGATATTTATTTGACTTTAATTGGGGCTGGCGTTGGATTGGTTGAGACAAAGGAACGTGTGGTAGCACTTAACCTTGATCATAAAATTACCTTTCCCGGGCAGTTATCTTATCAAGAGTACGCCCCCATCCTGGCAACTGCCGATATCGCTGTCTCACCTGTTTGTGGACGTAAAGAATATTCTTGCCTGAAGTTATTTGATTACAAAGCAGCAGGATTGGCAATCATATCCAGTGGTGAAAATGAGCAACCAGCCACCCTGATACACAACAAGACCGGCTTAATAGTTGCGCCTTGTGATGTGAACGCTTTGGAAGACGCTATGCTTTCATTGATTGGTAATCCGGGTTTACGCAGAAAGCTCGGATACCATGCGCGCCTGGATGCAGAACAAAATAACTCCTGGCGACACACCGCGGCCGAGGTAGAAAGCCTGATGACGAAATTACTCATGCAAAGGAAATGGTCGGAGAATTGACTGATACCCCTCTCATCTCAATTATGATGCCAGCCTATAACGCTGAGCGTTATATCCGACAAGCTATCCAATCTATCATTGATCAAACCTATACGCATTGGGAATTAATCCTGATCAATGACGGCTCGGTTGATCGGACACCTGACATCTTGTCAGATATTGATGATGAACGTATTCGCATTTTCAATCAATCCAATCAGGGTGAGGCTGCTTCCCGAAATAATGCTCTCAAACATATGCAAGGTGATTTTGTTGCCTTTCTGGACTCCGATGATCAATTCCTACCCAATTTTCTTGAAACAATGGCTCATTATTTGTTGGATAACCTCCAGTTGAACGCCTGCTACTGTGACGGCTGGTACATCGACACGCACAATCGCCAACTTGAACCGCTCTCAAACCAGCGTAGGGGTCCATTTCATGGGAAGCTGTTAGAAGCTCTGGTTCGCGCCTCGGACGTTTTTGGTCCGCCGAGCTGTACCTTAATCCGGAGAGATGTCATCTCTGCTAACCATATCCAATTTGACACCCGTATCGTGATCGGTCCTGATTGGGACTTTTTCACCCACCTTGCTCAATTCACCAATTGGGGTTACCTGGATTTCAAAGGCGTCAATTATCGTGTGCACGAATCAAATATCACTATTCGCACAGCTTCAGCCAAGCGGAGAGAATCTCTTGCACTTTGCCGCGAGAAAGCTATCGCTTTACCAGAATTTCCCTGCTTTTTGGCATCAACCCGATTTTATGTCTTTTATGATTTGTTTATGAACTTGTTATATGACCAACCGGAACGCTCAGTCACTCTGTTTGCCCACCCACAATTCGCCCATTTACCCAAAAGCTTTCAAGCTCGCTTGCTGCGCCTTGCTGCTACCAGCCAGATTATCAACGCGGAAAATTCTATTTTGGTAAAAAACTGGCTTTGTAAATCCTTGATTTTGAATCCATTTGATTTGAAAACCTGGCTGATTTCATTGATTGTTTGGATCAATCCTAACCTTGCGCAAAAATTATTAAAACGCCGTATTCCGGTTGTACAATCAATCGATAACACACCGTTTGGACTTCATAACTAAACAGTACCACCGTTACAGTTTTTGACTTTGAATGTGCATTTCTGTCTCTGAGGTTCGCAAAACGGGGTAATAATTGGTGTTAACCAAACCCGGTGCTGCCAAATATTTTTTTATAGGATATATATGAAAAAAGCAATCGTAATTGGAATCAATGGTCAAGACGGCTCCTATATGGCAGAATGGCTCCTTTCAGAGCGATATCAAGTCTTGGGATGGGTACGTCCTGGGCGTTTAAATGCCGTCGAAAATTTATTGTCGATTCAGGATCTGATCTCTCTTCAGGAAATTGACCTGACCGAAAGTGAAGAGATCATTCACAGTCTTGAAAAATTTCAACCAGATGAGATTTACAATCTCGCTTCACCATCACGGCCGCATGAATCATGGCAATATGCTGTTAATATCGGTGATGTCACTGCCGCGGGAGTCACGCGCATTCTGGAGGCAATTCTGCAGGTCAACCCCTTAATTAAATACTACCAGGCATCCAGTAGTGAAATGTTTGGAAGCCCCACAGAATCACCTCAGAACGAAAAGACTGCCTTTGCACCACGCAACCCATACGGGGTTGCCAAGTTATATGCACACTGGATGGTCCAAAATTATCGTCATTACCATCATCTCTTTGCCGTCTCCGGAATCCTGTTTAATCATGAAAGTCCACGTCGTGGGAAAGATTTTGTCACGCGCAAAATTGCCAGAGGCGCAGCAAAAATAAAATTGGGTCTCTCCAATGACCTGGTTCTTGGAGACCTGGATGCCCGACGGGACTGGGGATACGCTCCTGATTACGTGCATTTTATGTGGCTGATGTTACAACAAGATCAGCCTACCAATTATGTTATCGGAACCGGCAAGACGAATTCTGTACGCGATTTTTGTGAGGAAGCTTTCTCCTATCTTGACCTGGATTATCGTGATTACGTAGTTCAAGACCCACTTTTGGTGCGGCCCAAGGAAACTATTCAATTAGTGGCAGATCCTTCCAAAGCCTGTCGCTTATTAGGGTGGGAAGCAAAAACAAATTTCAAAGAAATTGTTCAAATCATGGTTTCGGCTGAAATGAACGATTTACAAGGTACTCACAATCCGCCCCAGCAAGAAATGAACAATTTCATAATTAACAGGCGGAATCTCAGTTGAAAATTGCAGTCTATCACCACTTGCCCTCTGGGGGAGCAAAAAGAATGATGTTCGAGCACCTTCAACGGCTCGCCAACAGGCATGAATTCCATGTTTACACATATTCCGATGCCAATCACGATTTCTGTGATATTCGACCATTTGCACGAACACACCAAATCACACCTTTCAAAACAGGGAAATTGTACAATTCTCCCTTCGGCCGTATCAATAATCTGATCCGCTGGTTGGATCTTGGACGATTGCGCAACTTGGACCGCAGAATGGCGGTTGATATAGAGAAAAAAGGTTTTGATTTGGTCTGGGTACACCCTTCGAAAATACAAAATTCGCCAGCATTACTTCACTTTACGAAAAATATACCGACCATTTTTTACTGCCAGGAGCCATTGCGAATTTTGTATGAAAAAATGCCAGCAAGGCCTTACGACCGCCCTGAATCCCGCTTAAGAACGATGATCAATTTCATTGATCCCTTTTACAACCTCTTTTTTAATACTCTAAAGAAAAACGACTTAATGAACATTGTTTCTGCCAATCATATCCTT
The DNA here is from genome assembly GCA_001899005.1 of Chloroflexi bacterium 44-23. Lineage (GTDB taxonomy): Bacteria > Chloroflexota > Anaerolineae > Anaerolineales > Anaerolineaceae > UBA6170. Next base: position 72,248 of record MKUW01000026.1, on the reverse strand, counting down.
GTCAATTCAAATTTCATGCGTTCTATCGTCGCACAAATTTACCCGGTCGAGCCTGTTACCAATTACGGTGGGGTTAATCTTGATTTTTTTTATCCCATTGACCTCCCCAAGGATGATTACCTCTTCTCAGTAGGCTCATTGACGCCGTTGAAAGGATTTGATTTCATTATTCGCTCACTCGCGACCCTGCCTGAATCAGACCGCCTTCCTCTGTTCATCGCCTGCAATTTCGTAAATCCGGAGGAAAAAGCATATCTGGAACAGCTCGCAACCGTATCTGGTGTCGAGTTTCGGTTAAAAGCAGGTATCAGCGATGAATCTTTACGGGAGCATTATAACCGTGCCAGATTGACTATCTGCGCTTCCATCCGCGAGCCATTCGGCCTGGTTCCGATCGAAGCGATGGCCTGTGGCGCTGCAGTCCTGGCAGTATCCGAAGGGGGCTTTCTTGAAACAATTGAAGATCAAAAAACAGGTGTTCTTGCTCCCAGGGATGAAACTATTTTTGGAGCCACGCTCAGGGAGCTAATTGGGAACAAAGAGAAACTCAACCAATTGGGTAAAAACGGGCGCCAATCAGTCGAGCAACACTGGGCATGGCAGCATTCTGCTGACCGTTTCGCAAACCTGCTGGTAGGTTTTACCGGTCATATGAATTAGGAAAGGGTATTAAAATTATGGATTTTTATTGGAGCGCTGATCAGCAAAAAATAAAAACTGACATTATTCAATTTGCACAGGATGAATTAAGTGCCGATTTTATAGAGCGTGATAAAAAAGGTCTTTTTTCACGCCAGGATTGGAACAAAATCGCGCAACGCGGTGTAATTGGCTACCCAATGCCTGCTGAATATGGCGGCAAGGATGGCAATATTCTGGATACGATGTTGATAATGGAAGGTCTCGGTTATGGTTACCGCGATGCAGCTTTGATTTTTGGGATCAATGCGCAAATGTGGAGCGTCCAGATGCCAATAGTCAGCCATGGCACCTCCCAACAAAAAGAAAAATATCTGCCAAAGTTAATCAGCGGAGAAATGATTGCCGGTCATTGTATGTCAGAACCGGTTTCAGGATCGGACGCTTACAGCCTGCAATCAACAGCTGACCGCGGTGGTGATTACTATATATTGAATGGCTCAAAGACTTTTATCACCAATGGGCCAATCGCCGATTTATTTTTAATTTTCGCGACGGTCAACACCAATAAAGGCATGTGGGGCGTGACCGCCTTTCTGGTTGAGAAGGGCACACCGGGCTTGGACATCAGCCCGGTGATCGAAAAAATGGGTTTGAAAACCATACCGATGGGATCAGTTGAGCTGGTAAATTGCCAAATTCCTCTCGAAAACCGCCTCGGTCCGGAAGGCGGAGGGGCTCAACTTTTCAGCGGGGGTATGGAATGGGAACGTAGCTGTATTCTGGCTTCCAGTCTTGGCGCAATGGAATACGAACTTGAACAGAGTATAACCTATGCCCGCGAACGAAGACAATTTAATCGTCCGATTGGTGATTTTCAGTCTGTCTCAAACCGCATTGTTGATATGAAAGTGCGTCTTGAGACTTCCAGGTTGATGCTTTATAAAGTTGCCTGGTTAAAAAGTATTGGGAAATCCGCAGTAATGGAAGCTGCCATCGCCAAATTGTATCTGAGTGAATGTTTCGTTCAATCCAGCCTGGATGCTGTCCGAATATTCGGTGCAAAAGGGTACTTGAGTGATTACGGTGTTGAAGGAATTCTGCGTGATTCGGTCGGCGGATTGATTTACAGCGGAACTTCCGACATCCAGCGCAATATCATCGCCCGGATGCTGGGTTTATAGCCTTTCTTAGAGATAAGCTCTTAATCGAGGAAAGAATGACGTCAAATTATTTACTACACCAGGCAATTAAGCGTAATGCACAAGCTACACCAAATAATGTTGCTGTTCGCTTTGCGAAGGAACATCTCACCTATTTACAGTTATATCAAAAAAGTAATCAGCTAGCGCATTGTTTAATCGCCAATGGAGTCCGGCGTGGAGACCGTGTTGGGATATTCATGTTTAAGAATATCTACTCTGCAGTCGCTATATATGGCATCTTAAGTGCCGGTTGTGCCTATGTGCCACTCGATCCATTCGCCCCCCTTGAGCGCCAGGAACATGTGATTGCAAATTGTGATATCCGTATTCTTGTGTCACATGATCGTAAGACAGCGGATGTCCAGGCTCTGGCCAAACGCGTTTCCCTGAGTGCCGTCATTGGTTTGAGTGAACCACTACCGGGGTCGACGACTACTAGTTGGCCAGAGGTTTTTAAGAGGTCTACACAGGAAATACAAATCCATTTGACCGAACAAGATCTGGCTTATATTCTCTATACCTCAGGATCAACTGGTTTGCCCAAAGGGATCGTTCACACACATCGCAGTGGATTGAGCTTCGCCACATGGGCACAGGAAACGTATCAATTAACGTCCAATGATCGCATCAGCAACCATGCTCCCTTGCATTTTGATCTTTCCACGTTCGACTTTTTTGCATCAGCGTTGGCTGGCGCTGCTACCTGTATTGTCCCTGAGGCAGTGACCAAATTTCCAGTTTCAATGGCCAAATGGATTCAGGACGAAAAAATTACGGTTTGGTACTCAGTCCCGTACGCGTTAATTCAAATGTTGCAACGCGCTAAACTATCTCAGGATAGCTTTTCCAACCTGCGCTGGATTCTATTTGCCGGAGAACCTTTCCCAACAAAACACTTACGAGAGTTAATGCATCTGTTACCCTGCATTCGTTTTAGTAATCTCTATGGGCCGACAGAAACCAATGTGTGTACTTTTTACCATGTCCCCAATCTTGCGGATGATTCGGATGAGCCGATACCAATTGGAATCGCTTGTGATAACGTAGAAGACCTGGTCGTAGACATAGATTTGCATCCAGTTCTCCCAGGAGAAAGTGGGGAACTTTTGATCCGTGGTGGTGTCGTCATGAAGGGTTATTGGGGAGCACCAGAGTTAACCAGCAAAGGTTTTTTTGACCGGCCAGTAAATGATCAATTTTTCGATCGCTTTTACCGCACAGGAGATCTGGTTCAAAAGCGGGAGGATGGCAATTACCGCTTTCTTGGCCGCAAAGACCGCCAGGTAAAAACACGCGGGTATCGGGTAGAGCTCGACGAAATTGAAAATGCGTTATTGGCTCTCGATGATGTCCAAGAAGCTGCTGTATATCCCGTTACTGACGGTGAAGGGTCAAATTTAATCAAAGCTGCCATTATACCAAAACTGGAAAATAATCTTACAGAAGATGTATTATTTTCAGAGTTGAGAAGAATATTACCACCTTATGCTATTCCAGTCGAAATAGAAATTCGGTCAGAATTTCCGAGAACATCGACAGGAAAAATTGATCGGCGTGCATTGCAAATTGTAAATAAATGAAAAGTATTTTAAGCGGAGGCATGAATGGATCGCACAAAGGAATTAACTAATTTTGTTGAAAGTGAGTTGGCAAAGGGGAGAAAATCAAATATTAAGCCGGATGATGATTTGTTGAGTGAAGGTATCATCGACTCATTGGGGATTCTTCAGTTGGTCAGCTTCATTGAAGAAAAGTTCAATATCCAGGTTGACGATGAGGACGTTGTCCTTGAAAACTTTCAAAGTATTGCTTCGTTAAATAATTTTCTAAGCGCTAAATAATTATTTTCTTTTTACAGGAGCAAAAATGGTTGACGTAATTATTATTGGTGGCGGACCGGCTGGGTCTTCGATTGGCAGTTACCTTTCAATGAAAGGTATCAGCAATATGATTATTGAAAAAGACATTCACCCTCGTCCGCACGTTGGTGAATCGATGGTGACTTCCTCATCGCTGGTATTTGAAGAGCTGGGAATGCTGCCTATTATGGAAAAGGAAAAATTCGTACACAAAGGGGGGGCTTCCTGGCATGAACCTGGTGGCAGGGAATTCGCAATTCATTTTCGCGATCTTGTAAGAGAGGATATCCATCAAGATTATACCTATCATGTGGATCGTAGCAAACTTGACCTGTTATTGCTCAAGAACGCTCAAAAGCTGGGTTCGCAGGTAGTTCAAGGAGTCAATGTTAAACAGGTTCTTTTCCAAGGAAACCAGGCTGTCGGGGTGCGAGCTCAATTGGGTGATCAGGAAGTAGATTTGCATGCCAAGATCATAGTCGATGCCAGCGGACGCAGCACCATTCTCGGCCGGCACCTTAACATGAAGAAGAATGACCCTATTTTCAATCAATATGCAGTGCATGCCTGGTTTGAAAATGTCCATCGTGGCGATATTGAGGAAACTGAGGATTACATCCACATCTATTTTTTGCCGGTGGAACGCGGTTGGGCCTGGCAGATACCAATCACACCTGAAATTACCTCGGTTGGAATTGTCGTTGAACGTGAAGTATTCCGAAAATTTAAAGGGGATATGTCATCCTATTTCGATACATATGTCAATAGTAATGTCGCTCTTTCCAAAGCTTTGGCAAATGCACACCAAATCAATGAGTTCAAAACTGAAGGGGATTACAGTTACAGCATGGATCAGTTTGTTGGTGATGGCTTTCTATTGGTTGGTGATGCTGCTCGATTTGTAGATCCCATATTCTCCTCAGGAGTCAGCATCGCTTTGTATAGCGGCCGTTTTGCTGCTGATGTTATCGAGAACGCTTTGAAGGTCGGAGATTTCAGCAAAGAAATGTTCATACCTTACCAGACCAAATTAAAATCTGGGACTGTTATCTGGTATGAATTCATCCGCTTATACTACAAGTTGTTACCATTGTTCACCCATTTTATCCAATCAAAAAAATATGGCATTGAAATTCATCGCTTATTACAAGGCGACGTATTTGATCGTTCAGAAGTAGAAGTCCTCGATGCTATGCGCCGGTATATTGAAGCAGTTGAGAAAAAAGAAAATCATATTTTCCGAGCTCAACTCACCAATATTCCAATAGATGAAATACCAGAGACCATATTGGCTGAATCTTTAGCCCAAGTTTCAAGCGGGAATGATTAAGCGTTTCCTTTATCTGAACGGACTGGCAATCCTTGCCGTGATCGTTTTTCATGCCGGCGGCTGGGGTCAGACCGCCATGTTTGCATGGTCAAATCAATACTTAACGCAGGGAGGCACATCAATCTCTCAAATCGGTTCCCCGCAGTATTATTTCTTGCGCGTGATTGAACAAATAGCAATTTTCAGCATTCCTGCATTTTTATTTGTTTCCGGTTATTTTGTGGCCTTTAAATCTTCAAATCAACCTGCTCGCATGCAGTGGAAATCAATTATCAACCGAACCAAGTTCCTTCTAATCCCTTATTTACTTTGGACCACCATCTATCTCATATTTAATCTCATGCAGGGAAAAAGCTCCAGCCCTTTGGAGATTTTGGTCTTTTACCTGACGGGTTCGATAACACCTGCATATTACTTTGTGATTTTATTAATCCAGCTATATCTGCTCTCACCGCTCTTGATTGAATTTGCCAGGAAAAACTGGAAGTTATTGTTGCTTTTCACCGGGCTTCTACAATTGGGTATTGATCTGATTCCCTATATGATTATATTCTTTCCAAAAGATGCTGCCATTGTGCTATTTGTGCGCGCAATTCCAAAATGGCTTTTCATTGCCCGTCTTTTCTGGTTTTGTCTTGGAATAGTCATTTATGTGAATCGCGAAGCATTCCAGAGCTTTTGTCTTAGCAAAAGAAAGCTTTGGTTTGTGCTAGCGATTGGTTTTCTTTCAATCTCGCTTGTTGAAAAAGAAATCCTCCTGCACCTTGTCGGTGCGGATTGGTTAGGAACTAGAGAGACGGTTTTCAACGCCTTTTACGCAATTGCCATACTTTTTTGGATCTTGAGTTTGAATGGGAATCTTCCTCAAAAAAACTGGGTAGAAAAAGTTGGTACTCAATCTTTTGGGATTTATCTGGCCCATGTTCCTGTTATGGAGCTTACAGCCCGTTTAATTTACCATTTTATGCCACAGCTCCTTTCCATGACAATTTTATTTACAATTATCATGGCAGTGACAGGTTTATTTATTCCTCTGCTGCTGATGAAACTCGTTAAGCCTTCTCCACTTAAAAGGGTCTATGGATATGTGTTTGGTTAAGCATATCCTTCAAAAGAGAAAATGATCAAAAAACTGTTAGCGATCAATGGGATGGCTATCCTAGGAGCTGTCCTGTATCATGCAGCCGGCTGGGGATTTATTTCCATGTTCTGGTGGACCGATAGGTATCGCCTTGTTCAGGTTCCCAACTTTGACCAATTGGGTTCATTTTCGTATTATGGATTGCGTTTTGTTGAACAAATTATCATTTTCGCCATTCCGGTATTTCTTTTTGTGTCCGGATACTTCATCACGTTTGCTACAGGGAAAGAATCTGCCCCAAAATGGAGCTGGATCTTCACAAGGATAAAATTCCTTGCCATCCCGTATTTGTTATGGTCACTCTTGATGGTGCTCATGAACATTCTTTTTGGGCAAAATTACCAGATACTAGAGCTCTTAACGATTTTCCTGACAGGGAAAGCTGTAGCAGCCTTTTATTTTATCCCGCTTCTGGTACAGTTATATCTGCTTGCTCCTTTCTTGACGCGTGCTTCACGAAAAAAGCCACTGCTTTTATTATTCCTTTCTTTTTTATTGATGTTGTTTATTCGCATGGGACAGTATGCCAGCATACTTGGATTGGTTTATCCGGGCAGCGAGATCGTAAATTTATTGCTGCCTTCCTGGTTTTTTCCCGGCAACCTTTTTTGGCTGGTGCTTGGAATTTCAATTGGTTTTTATTATAAAAATATTGCCGGATTCTTAACCAAAAGGAGATGGGTATTCTTAGCGCTTACGATTGTCTTAATTCCGATCGGCATGTGGGAGTGGGAAAGTCTCTTGGCTGCTTCCGGTCAAGATTGGATAGCTTCTCGTGAGACTTTTATTGACAATATTTATTCAATCTTGCTGATTCTTTCATTCATTGGCTTTAACATGAATACAATTTCACGCCAAAAATGGTTAAATGTTCTTGGGAGTAAATCTTTTGGAATTTACTTAACCCACACCTTATTCATAACCGTTACGGCTAAGGTCATTTATCAAATCGCGCCCTTCATTTTCCAATACCAGATTGTTTTTCAGCCAATTCTGGTCGCGGCAGCCATTTTGGGTCCATTAATTTTAATGGAGATTGTAAAAAGAACTGCCCTGAATCGTTTTTATGTGTATATTTTTGGCTAAGAAAGGAAATTAGGAACACATATGCTTAGAAAAGCTCTGGTTACAGGTGGGGCCGGATTCATTGGTTCACATATTAGCGATGCATTATTGAATCGTGGATTGGAAGTCACGGTTTTGGACGATTTAAGTGGCGGCTTTATTGAAAACGTGAATCCAAGAGCCGATTTTATTCAAGGGTCGATTAATGATGTACATTTGGTAAATCAATTGTTCGCCGATAAACAGTTTGATTTTGTTTACCATTTGGCGGCGTACGCAGCTGAAGGATTAAGTCATTTTATTAAGCGATTTAATTATGAAAATAATTTAATCGGCAGTATTAATTTGATCAACGCGTCTATTAACCAAAATGTAAAGTGCTTTGTCTTTACATCCTCAATTGCAGTGTATGGCACCAGTCCTGAGCTGCCAATGACAGAAGAAACCCTCCCCCACCCGGAAGATTCTTACGGTATTGCCAAGCTGGCCATCGAGCAGGAACTGAGAGCTTGCAAAGAAATGTTCGGGCTTGATTACATAATCTTCAGACCTCATAATGTATTTGGAGAACGCCAGAATATCGGCGATAAATATCGCAATGTTGTTGGCATCTTCATGAACCAGATCTTGCAGAATCAACCTATGAGTGTATTTGGTGATGGCGAGCAAACCCGTGCGTTCAGCTTTATCGGTGATATGGCACCCATTATGGCAGAAGCCATCGATTCACCCTCAGCTTTCAACCAGATTTTCAATATCGGTGCGGATCAACCTTACAGCATCAACCAACTCGCCGGAGCGGTGGCAAATGCAATGGGTACCAGGGCTGATATCCGTCATCTACCAGCCCGTAATGAAGTGATTGATGCATATTCTTCACACGCGAAAATTAATAAGATTTTTGGCAGTCGGCCAAAACACACTCTTGATGAAGGCTTGGAGAAAATGGCAGCCTGGGTTAAAAAGCATGGTGTCCGCGAAAGCAGTAAATTCGAGAATATCGAAGTCCATAAAAATTTTCCAAAAGCATGGCTGGATAAGTAAGTTTAGGTTTCATGACCTCTCCGCAAAAAATCGCTGCAATCATACTTAATACCAACCGGAAAATTGACACTCTGGAATGTCTGACCTCATTAGAGGAAAATCATTACCCTGAGCTGGAAATTGTGGTGCTTGATAACCACTCCAGGGATGGGTCTGTGGAAGCTATTCAATCGGCATTTCCAAATGTTCACGTTCTGGCAATTCAAGAAAATCAAGGGTACGCCGGCAACAATAATGTCGGCTTGAATTTCGTCAAAAAGTTTGACCCCGACTGGATTTTTGTTTTGAACGAAGACACAATTTTCGCACCGGATGCGTTAAGAATAATGATGGATTCAGTCGAGAAAAACGATCAGGTCGGAATTATCGGTCCACTTGTTTACCATTACGACGAACCACAGGTGATTCAATCTGCAGGTGGATTATTTGATCGCCATTGGAAAGCATACCATCAGGCCCAAAACGAAAACGATCATGCACAATTTACCTCACCATTCGAAGTAGACTGGATTCATGGATGTGCGATTGGTATTCGCCGTGAAGCACTCGAACAGGCAGGTGGGTTGGATGAACGCTTCTTTTATTATTGGGAAGAAACCGAGTGGTGTTACCGGGTTTCAAAAATGGGTTGGAGTGTTTGGATGATTCCCCGGGCAAAAATATGGCATAAAGGTGTTCAAAGGGATTACCAACCAGGTGCAAATGTTACATATTATGCCACCCGCAACCGCCTCTTATTTAATAAAATTCACAATGCACCTTTACGGGTATGGTTCTTCACCTGGTTGTATTTTATACGGATATTATTATCATGGAGTCTTAGACCAAAATGGCGTCATAAACGAGCCAACCGTGACGCCATGTGGCAGGGAATACGGGATTTCAGGTTGCAAAACTGGGGTCAACGATCTCAAACATCCCCTTGAGGGTCGGTCAGCTTCTCATGAAGAAAATGCACATTAGAGGATGGTTAACATTGAAAAATCCGCAAGCGGAAGCATTGGCGATAAAAATGGGTTTGTTGAAAGGGAGTAAGGACTAAACACGCTTCATAATCCTTGGACGTTCACGCACGGGTTCCAATTTCTTAAGGGGGTTCCTTAAGAATCACCCACAGGTGATCAGTTTAGGAGAAATATTTCGTGAAACCGATCGAATCGAATTTGATTCACCTCAATATTCTGCCACAAGCCGGGTGTTAGCTACCTACCAATCAGACCCAATCAGTTTCCTTGATAAATATGTATTTCGCAAATTTCGCCCTGAAATCGCTGCGGTCGGGTTCAAGCTTTTTTATTATCATGCCAGTAATCCCCCTTACCAGCAGATATGGGACTATGTTACCAAAGATAAGGCCATTCATATTCTCCACATTAAACGTGACAACATGCTTGCCACGCATGTCTCACGGATTCAAGCTGATCAAAACAATCGCTGGGTGAATATCACAGGCGAAAAAGAAAAACAGTCACCTGTTTTTATCGACGCTCAAAAGTGTCAGGAAGATTTTGAAACCACAGCTCGCTGGGAAGAAGATGCAGACGCACGATTTAAAGACCACCCAATCATGTCAATCAGCTACGAAAATTTGGTCGCAAATACACATAAAATCATGGAAAATATTCAGGATTTTCTCGGACTTGAGATTCAAGCATTGGCTCCACAGACATATAAACAATCCCGGCTCACCCTGGCTGAATCCATCAGCAATTATTCTGAGTTGAAAAAGTATTTTTCGGGCTCTCGCTGGGAAAGTTTCTTTAGTGAGTGATCATTGAAGATCTTAATCCTTTCTACCTGGTTTCCATATCCCCTTGATCAGGGCAGCCGAATTCGTGCCTATCATTTGATTCGCGCATTGGCTGGCGAACATGAACTTGCGTTAATATCTTTCGAAGATCAGCCCATTCAAAAAGATTGGCTTGAAAAATTACAAAAGATTACCAGCTGGATAAAAATCCTGCCGGAAAAACCGTTTCACTATACACGCTGGCGTACTTTTCTCGGTCTTTTTTCTATCAAACCGGCAGCTGTCGTTGCCGGTTACAACCGAAAAATGGAGAAATTGGTACTTAAATCAGCCCGAGAATGGCATCCTGACGCAGTGCTGGCATTCACCTTTGTAACTGCACCATATGCTCTCAAGATCCCGCATGTTATCCGTGTAGTTGATATGGATAATCTATTGACATTGATGTTGTACGAAGAGATTAGCTTTGCCCGCGGTTATATCCAAAAACTTCGCCGAAAGCTGTCCTATTTAAAATTTAAGCACTATGAAAACAATATTTACAAACCATTTGACAAATGCATGGTCGTCTCTGAACTGGACAAAGGCAGGGTGCAAACATATACACACATCGCTCAGGATCAAATTCTGATTGTACCCAATGGCGTAGACTGTGAGACGCATCGCCCAGCAGGCACCATAAAAAAGCCTCGACAATTGATTTACAATGGTGCGCTGACCTACCAACCTAATTATGATGCCATGCAGTATTTTTTGGAACAAGTATTTCCTCTGGTTTTGAGTGAAATCCCTGATGTACATTTGCTAATCACAGGATCAACTAAGGGAGTAAATCTTGGAAAACTGGCAATAAATGAACAGGTTACCATAACCGGGTATGTGGATGATATCCGTCCAATAATTTCTGAAAGTCAATTGTGTGTTGTGCCTCTGCGCCAGGGTGCCGGAACCCGCTTGAAAATCCTGGAAGCAATGGGACTGGGAACAGCGGTCATCTCAACCAGCAAAGGGGCGGAGGGATTGGAGCTAACGCATGGAAATGAGATTTGGGTTGCAGATTCCGCCACCCTCTTTGCAAAAGGTATTATCAAGTTATTGAACAATCTGACCCTAACCGCTTCGCTGGTGGAAAAAGCAAATCACACTATCACTACAAAATACGACTGGAAAATCATAGAGCATAATTTTGCAACAGCAATGAAGAGTCTACAATCAGAATTAACGGTGAGTTTAAAATGAAAAACAGTAAGGCAGAGATTCAGAACCGTCTGGCCGGTTCTCCCGATTGGACAAAGAAACTAGCCGTTGGATTAATATTTCTGGGAGCTGTTATTTTGGCTCAATTGATCGCACGCAAATCCTTGGCGGGTATTTTAATTGCCGGAGCAATTCTCACTGTAGTTGCACTGCTTTTTTTTATTCGCCATTCAGGTATTGCATTTCCACTGGTAATTATCGCCAGCCTCCTAATCCCTCTTTCGATTTCCACCGGCACCCAAACCCGAATTAATAGTGCCTTACTTCTGGTTATGCTTCTCGTTGCGGCATGGTTGGTGAAAATGGCGATTGTAGACCGGCAGCTAGCAATCCTGCCCCAGCGCAGTGTTTACGCTGCTCTGGCATTCATCGTAGTCTGCCTGGTGGCGTTTGGATTTGGGCAATTGGATTGGTATGCATCGAAAGGTGCGTCCCTTTTCGCACAAATAGGGCAGATACTGATTCTTACCATGAGTGCTGCCGCCTTTCTTCTGGCCGCGCACCGCATGCAGAATATTCGCTGGTTTAAAACAACTGTTTATGTATTCATTGCTCTGGGGGGAGCATACATCCTTGCCTTCATGCTACCGCCATTACGCCACTACGCGAATTTAATTTTTCAGCGAGCTGTACAGGACAGCCTCTTTTGGACATGGTTAATCGCGCTTGCATTTGGCCAATTTTTGGTTAATAGAAATCTTAAGCCTTTTATAAAAATTAGCTTTCTGATTGTTGCACTGGCCGGTTTTTTCACTGTGACAATCACCAAACAATCCTGGGTATCCGGCTGGCTGCCAGTTGCTGCAGCTCTTTTTGTCATTCTTCTGTTGACCAAACCCAAAGCAGCCATTGTTGCAGCGATGGTGTTTGTCATCATTCTATTGGTTCAGTCTCAAATCATCAATAATTACATCTTTGTAGGTGATAATCAGTACAGTATGTCAACAAGGCTGGAGGCCTGGAAAATACTCTTTCAAATCATCGCTAAGAACCCACTTTTTGGCGTTGGCCCAGCAAATTATTATTTTTATACGCCTTATTATAATATTTTAGGATATTCAGTCAGTTTCAATTCACATAATAATTACATCGATATTATCGCTCAAACCGGCCTCGTTGGGATCATTGTCTTTTTCTGGTGGATGATTGAAATAGCAAAAGTCGGGTTTTCATTGCTTAAAAAGCCGCTGGATTGTTTTGAGAATGCTTTTGTAGTCTCTGCAATCGCTGGTCTGGCCGGTACTCTGGTGGCAGCATTCCTTGGCGATTGGTTTCTCCCTTTTGTATACAATATCGGGATGGATGGCTACCGGGCAAGTGTTCTTGCCTGGATTTTCCTTGGCGGTCTCCTCTTTATCCAAAAGAAGAATCAAACTTTAGGAGTGACCAATTGACCATTGATGTTTCAATTGCCATAGTCTCTTACAATGTGGGGGTGTATTTACGTGCTTGCCTGGATAGTATTTACAAGTCCAAAACAAATTTTTCATATGAAATCATCGTAGTCGATAATGGGTCTTCGGACAAGGTCACCCGCGAATTGTTTAAGCTTTATCCATCAATCATTTGGATACAAAATGAAACCAATAAAGGATTTGCTGCAGCCAATAACCAGGCAATTCAGGTTGCACAGGGAAACCTTTTTTGGATGTTGAACCCGGATACGATTGTGTATGATGATTCGATGGACAGTCTTGTATCCGCATTGCTAACTTATGAAAACGTTGCGGCTTGTGGTTCACGACTCCTTAACCAGGATGGCAGCTTACAAACATCCTGTTACCCTTTTCCGACCTTGTGGCGAGAATTCGTCCGCCTCTTTCATCTTGAAACGCTTTTCCCGAAGACAGGCTATAAAATGCATAAATGGCCGACCAATCGCATTCAATTTGTTGACAACGTTCAGGGTGCGAGTTTATTAATTCGAAAATCAGCGTTGAAAGAGATTGGTTTATTGGATGAAAACTATTTTATGTACACCGAGGAAGTAGATTTAAATTATCGGTTTCAAAAGGCAGGTTGGAAAAATGCCTGGATACCAACCTCAGTAGTTATGCACTATGGCGGCCAATCCACTCAACAGGCATTGACGCCCATGTTCTTGCAGCTATACCAAACAAAAATCTATTTCTTTCGAAAGCACTACGGAGGATTAACAGTCTTTCTTTACAAAGTTGTTCTTTTTTTTGCGGCTATTGGTCGCATAATAACTGGATTCTTTATGAATATTTTCAAACAGTCACCGGACTCCAGCAACCTGATTAAGAATTATTCGCAATTGTTAGCCAACATAGCTGCTTATTAACGAACAATATGCGCATTTTATTCTTATCACAAATCCTGCCATATCCTCCCAATGCAGGCCCGCGAGTAAAAAGCTGGTATGTTTTTCAGCATCTGGCCAGGAGCAGTGCTGAAATATATTTGGTAACTTTTATCCGGCCCGAAGAAAAGGAGTATCTGCCAACCGTAGAATCTCTTTGCAGAAAAGTTTTAGCAGTACCAATTAAGCGTTCAAGAAAACATGATGGTGTAGCGCTGATAAAATCCATTTTCAACGGTAAACCTTTTTTGGTGGAAAGAGACAACCTCGATAGTATGCACTCTGCAGTCCGAGATCTTGTGAAACAACACGACTTTGATGTTATCCACACAGATCAATTAAGCATGGCCCAATTTGGCTGGATGGCCAAAAATTGGCAGCAAATAGAATCCCCTGACAGAAAATCGCCATATTTGATTTTTGATGCTCACAATGCCACCTGGACGATTGTGGATCGCATGCGATCGCATGTACTCTCAATTGCACGACCATTAATTAGTTTGGAAAAAAAGAAAATCCAAAAGTATGAAGACTGGCTAATCACCAACTTTGATCATACACTGGCAGTGTCCGAGATTGACAAAACTGCTCTTTTATCGCTGCAGCCTTCAAACAAGGAATTGAATGAAAAAATTTCAGTCATCCCCATTGCAATTGATACCAATCAGATTACCCCAGTCAAGCAAACAGAACAATCTTTACAAATTCTCACTGTCGGCAGCCTTCATTACCCGCCCAATGCTGACGGTATTCGCTGGTTTATTAACAACGTTTTTTCTCTAATTATCGCCAAAAAAACATCTGCCGGATTAACAATTATTGGAAAAAACCCGCCAGCAGATTTTTATGAATCAGCTGCAAAGTACCCCGGAAAAATTCTTATAACCGGTTATGTTGAAAATTTGACTCCTTATTTTGAGAAAGCCGCACTCCTGGTCGTTCCGGTGTTAGCGGGAGGAGGAATGCGAGTAAGAATTTTGGAGGGTTTTGCCCGCCAATTGCCGGTTGTAACCACAACAATTGGTTTGGAAGGAATAGCTGCAATTGATGGCAAAGAGGTAATTGTCAAGGACAATCCACGGGACATGGCAGAAGCAATCATTTTTTTACTTGATAATTATGAAATAGCGCAAAAAATAGCCCTGTCTGGGAGAGAGTTAGTTGTTAAGAAATATGACTGGCAAAGCGTATTTTCTAAGTTGGACCAAGTCTACAATCAGGCCAAAGTGATTTAAACATGCTGTCAAATAAAATTGGGCGAATAACTGAAAAACAAGGGCTGATAATCATCATCCTCATCTCAATTTTTTTAAGACTTTTAGCAGCCGTCTACTTAGGCAATAAAGTTGAAATTTTGCCGGGTACAGCAGATCAAATCACATATCATACACTGGCGCAACGCGTTTTATCAGGATTTGGCTTTACTTTCGATCAACCATGGTGGCCGGCTACCAAACCAGGAGAACCAACCGCACATTGGAGTTATTTGTACACATTTTTCCTTGTGGCAATTTACAAGATTTTTGGTATCAACCCATTAATAGCGCGTATGCTACAGGCAATTTTTGTCGGATTTCTGCAACCCTGGTTAATTTACGGAATCTCCAAAAAAGTATTTCCTCACTACTCTCCACTCTTCGCAGCCGGTTGGATTGCCATTTACACCTACTTGATTTACTACAGCGCAGCATTAATGACGGAAGCCTGGTTTATCACATGTGTTTTGGCCATATTCTTAATTTCATTAGAGATAGTCGAAACTGGTGGCTCATTTAGCCGTTATCTTTTCCTGGGCTTAATAACAGGCCTGGCCGTACTCTTACGCCAGGTTTTCTTATTGATTGTACCTTTCTTATTTCTTTGGCTGCTTTGGGTGCGTCGTAAACAAGATTTTAAGATCCATTTCCGCAATATGGTATTAGCAGGTTTGGTAATCCTGTTGATGATTCTTCCGTTCTCCTTTTACAATATGCAGCGTTTCAATCGCTTTGTGCTTTTGAATACAAATGCAGGTTTCGCCTTTTTTTGGGCAAACAACCCTGTTTACGGAACTCATTTTGTTGGCATTTTGCCTGAAGAAATGGGCAATTATCTCGACCTACTCCCAACCGAATTAAAAGGTCTGGATGAGGCCGCTTTGGATTCAGAATTGCTCAAACGCGGTTTAGATTTTGTCATTCAAAATCCACTACAATATCTGCTCCTTTCCCTCAGCCGCATCCCTATTCTGTTTCAATTTTTACCGAGTGGCCAATCGTCCATTATCAGTAATATTGCACGTGTCACCAGCTTCGGCCTGGCACTGCCATTCATGCTGGCAGGGATATTTTTCAGTCTAAAAGATCTTATCCGCCAAAAAAAACCTTTTTTCGATTCGCCACTGAGCATTATTCTCATATTCGGATTCACCTATGCTTCCATACATATTCTGACTTGGAGTCTTGTGCGTTATCGCCTGCCAATTGACGCACTTTTTTTGATCTTCGCAGGTCTCGCTCTCGGGAAATTATTTGAAGGATTGAGTAGCAAAGTTAGAGGAAAAGAAGTTGGAGTCTGAACGTAACTCACTGAGGGTTTTATTCGTCGTCCCCTACCAACCGGACCTAATCAGAGTCAGGCCATACCAATTAATCCGACATCTTGCCAAAGCAGGACATACAATATCCCTGATATATTATGACTCTCCGGAAAAGGTAGAACCCACGAATGAACTGCTGGAAATCTGTGAGCATGTTTATTCCTATCCTCTGACAAAAATGAGGGCATTAAGAAATAGTTTGGCTGCAATTCCCACACGTCAGCCAATTCAATTGCGATATGGTTTTCTGCCGCAAATGTTTCAAAAAATATGTTCGCTGGTGTTAGATCAAGAAAATCACTTTGACATCATTCATTTTGAGCACATTCGTTCCGCAATTTATGCTCTGCGATTAATGGAAAATCACCCTGACCAGGGATACACCCTCATATGGGACAGTGTTGATTCGATCACCCATCTCTTTACTCAAGCAGCCAGCCAACATCCGCGCTGGCTTGTCCGCCAAATTATGAAAGAAGAGACACGCCGGACTGCAAACTTTGAACCAAATGCTGCCAGTAAATTTAAACGTGTTTTGGTAACATCCAGCAAGGATCAACAGATTTTCGTTAAGCTTCAATCAGAACGTGGTTTGGATAAAAATATTTCGGTATTGCCCAACGGTGTTGATCTGAAATATTTTCTACCCAACCCGGCCATCGAACGCGACCCAAACACGCTTGTTATCAGCGGTAAAATGAGTTATCACGCCAATGAGCGCATGGTTATCCGATTTGTGGAAGAAATTCTGCCACTCATTTGGCAAGAAATACCAGAAACCAGGCTTTGGGTGGTTGGGCAAAATCCTTCATCCAGAGTGATTGAACTCGGTCATGAAAATCGCATCATGATCACTGGCTGGGTGAAGGATATCCGTCCGTTCCTGCAAGGAGCTGCCATCGCTGTCGCTCCGCTTACATATGGTGCCGGCATTCAAAATAAAATTTTGGAAGCAATGGCCTGCGAAACTCCTGTGATTGCGACTTCCATAGCCACACAGGCTTTGCAAATTAAGAACGGGGAAAACATTCTCGTCGCGGATGAGAATGAAGCATTCTCAAAATTAGTCATAAAATTGTTACGTGACAATTCTCTCCGGCAGAAGATCGGAATTGCAGGAAGAAAATATGTAGAACATCATCATTCCTGGAAAGAAATTGCCTATCAATTGGAAGATCTGTACCGTCAATCTGCATAGTTAGAGACTATATTATTGATTTTATTGGTAGCTAATTTCGTTATAATCCTAATAGGTATTCCATTTCCAATTTGGGATTCCAATTTATTTGCGATAGTACGTCTGTTGGTTTTAATAATTATTCTTCGGAATTTGTATTTTTTGCGTTGAAAGGTTTACCATGGAATTAAAATCTATTTTCGCTCCCTTATGGAAATGGCGATGGATAATTCTCGCAGCTGGGGTTATCGCTGGTTTAATCAGTTTTCTTATCTCTCTGCAACAACCACCGCAGTATCTTTCACGTACAACGTTGATTATCGGACAATCCATTAATAACCCCAACCCTTCCAGTAGTCAATTTTTTCTCGAACAGCAATTGGCTGCAATTTATGCGGACATGGGAACGCGAGAACCGGTCAGGCGTGGAACGATGGATGCCTTAGGGCTGGATTGGCTGCCGCCCTACACTGTACGGGCACTACCTGAAACTCAGTTGATCGAAATTAGTGTCACCGATAGTGATCCGAATCGCGCCAGGGCTGTCGCTGCAGAGTTGGCCGACCAACTCATTAAAAGTGCACCCACCAGCATTTCTTCTGACCAACAGGATCGTCAGAAATTTATTGATGACCAATTAAATACTCTGCAAACCGATATTGAGGCTACCAAGAATGAAATCGATCAAAAAAAGCTTGAGATGGGTTCTCTTTCTTCCGCATCGCAGATCTCCAATCTTGAACAGCAGATTTTTTCATTGGGAAATAAACTATCCACACTGCAGGATACCTATGCCTCATTGCTATCAACTACTTCAAAAGGCGCGCTAAATTCGTTGACCATCGTTGAACCCGCAGAGGTTCCTCACAAATCCATCAGCCCGAGCAGACTGGTCACTTCCGGTCTGGCAGCCCTGGTTGGCTTTCTTTTGGCCGCCATTGGCATCTTT
The DNA here is from genome assembly GCA_001899005.1 of Chloroflexi bacterium 44-23. GTDB lineage: Bacteria > Chloroflexota > Anaerolineae > Anaerolineales > Anaerolineaceae > UBA6170. Next base: position 53,931 of record MKUW01000026.1, on the reverse strand, counting down.
CTGCTCGAATGGCTAGATCAAACCATCAATATTCCTGAGGAAGCTGCGAAAATATTGGGTGTTAAGCAATTGGGAGAAATCCCGCGCATTCCAAAAGAGGAAAACGCACTGAGTTACGTCAACGACCAGCCTTTTTCACCCATCACGGATGCATTTCGTTCGCTGCGAAATAATCTCGAATTCGCCGATGTGGGAAAAAGTGTCAAAACCATCCTGGTTACTTCACCAGGTGTCTCTGAAGGAAAAACTACGGTTTCAATGAATCTGGCGTTGGCTTTGGCCAAAGCTAACAAGCGTGTTATTTTAATCGATGCAGATTTTTATCAATCCGTTATCAGACAGAAATTTAAGCTTACCAAAGAAATTGGTTTGAGTGATTTACTTCTTTCCAGTAATGAATCGATCAGTAAACACCTTGTTTCTCTCTTCAACGGCCAGTTATATTTGCTTCCAGCCGGAAAGACTCCTCCAAACCCTTCTGAGTTGTTGAACTCCGATTCAGCGAATAGGGTAATTGAATTACTTAGAAACGCAGCCGATGTTGTTATAATCGATGGACCTCCTTTCATAACCTCCGATTCATTCGTTTTGGCCGCAAAAGCAGATGCTGTTCTGGTGGTTGTCAGTCCTGGCCGCTCACGCCGTGATATTTTGTCCACTGCAAATGAGCAATTAAAGATGGCAAAAGCCAAAGTTATCGGTTTTGTGATGAATGGAAGTGCCAAGCGGTCTGCTTATTATAATTATTACCAGAAACCAAATCATACACCGATCAAAGGGCAAAGGACTGCAAATATTATTAAGAACTCGGTTGATCAGTCCCCCAAAAAAGCTGCTGATCAAACTAAGAAAGTGTTGTAGTTATTAACAAGAAATACATGCTAGGCGCAACTGTTGGTTTTAATTTCAATTTGGCGATCATCATTGTGATTTTCGTCCTGCTATTGAATGCATGTCAGCCATTGGCAAAGGAGTTAATCCCGGTCACATCTGAAAATGGTTTTTCAGTCTATTTGCCATTACTCATGAATGCAGGTGAAATAATCACCTCCCCTCCAGACAATTTGCCTATTGTGCATCTTCCTTTTCAACAGACTAATGACTATACGAAAGATTATTTTTCTCAAATGGCCATTTTTTGGTTTGGAAAGGTGGAAATCAATACAAACTACTATGATGTCCGTATTGGATATGGACCGGATGCTTTGTATTTATATATAGCTACTTTTGACAGACTGCTTTGGTATGATAAAACTCCCTCTGCTGATGAATTGCCGGATTGGGACAGCATTTCCCTATACATCAATCCTGCGAGTAGCAATCAATTGGTTGCCAACCAGGCTGCAAAATTTGTCGCCAGTTTGGCGCCTTTTGAACTCTCCAGAGACAGATATCAAGCCGCTTACCGCTGGAATGGGACGCAATGGGTGCGGGGCAATTATGCCTTTACCACTATCGCTGATTGGCGTGGTGAGGCAATGAATGATCCCGATGATGATCGCGGCTGGAATATTAGTTTTAAGATCCCATTTTCATCTCTAGGAATCTTTCAGCAACCTTTAGAAAACAACATCTGGCGTATGGCAATCACCGGCCACGACCGCGATTACTTGAATGGAGATACTATTCCACCCCAAAACTGGCCGGCCGCCTTTAGCGAAAGCGAGGCAACAAATTGGGGCAGTCTTTCATTTGGGTTATTGCCCAATGGAACAATAAATGGAACTTCACAGGGCAATCTTATTATCCAGGAAGGATTGAACGGTACAATTGTTCAGGATGCGAGCCCGGGTGGATTTACCGTTTGTGGGGATAATCTAAATTTTTGGACACAGTGGGGTGAAAAAGTTTATACTCCAACCGACAACTACACCGCTGTTGTTCAAAATCAACGCGATATTGCGGATTGGCCTTGTTATTCCAAGTATTTCCTTGCATTCCCAATTTCAAGCATTCCCGCCAATACTGCCATCCTTTCTGCCAAACTTAAATTACATCTTTATGGCAATTCGGGGAAGTGGAATGACCCAGTATTTCATCCATATCGATCATTGATCCAGGTTTCCAGAAGTGGCGGCGGTTGGAACGAGAATAGCCTCAACTGGAACAACGCACCTCAATTACTGGAAAACATCAGCCAGACATGGGTTGATCCAATCGAGACTTTTTCAGGGTGGCCAGGTGTTCCATACGAATGGGATGTTGCCACAGCTCTCCGTAAAGCGATCCAGGATAATGAGAGTATGCTTTATTTAGCACTGTATTCCGCTGATGGTGCTTATCACTCAGGTAAATATTTCAGTACATCGGAAGTGGAAGATTGGAATGCAGCCGCAAGACCGGCTCTGATTGTCAATTATGGCACCCCATAGAATGTGGTTTAGCCGGTGAACAAAGCTGTCTTTCTGGACCGCGATGGGGTCATCATCCACAACCGCAGTCAATACGTGCGCGCATGGGATGAAGTCAGCATTTATCCCTTTGCAAGCAAGGCCCTAGGTCGATTGAGTAAGAGTGAGTACAAACTCATCATTCTCACCAACCAATCCGCAGTTGGGCGTGGTCTGATGCCAATCGAGTCAGTTAACACAATCAACGCAAATTTGGTAAAAGTCATCAACCAAAATGGCGGCCGCATCGATGATATCTACCTCTGCCCACATGCACCCGAAGCAGAATGTTCCTGTCGAAAACCCTTACCTGGAATGATCCTGGATGCTCAACGAGATCACAAACTTGATCTGGCAAATTCATGGTTAATCGGTGATGCCAGCAGCGATTTGCAAGCCGGTCATAATGCAGGGGTCGGCAACCTGATACTTGTGCAAACCGGCAGGGGCAGAAAACAGCTTGTCTTACTAAACTCTCAGCCCTTGCCGTACCCATTTCACGTCTCTCCCAATCTCTGGATGGCAGTCAAGTCCATCCTATCTTAAGACTTCGCTCACCCCATTCAACTCGAATTGATCCATCAGCTGCCTGATTTTTGTTGGTATTTGTCCGAAATTGAAAATTCTTAAAATAGGCTGTATTGATTAAGGCTATAATGATTCGTGAAAATCATTGTGGTTGTAATCGTAAAAAACACCTTCCATCTTTTCATCGTTGAAATACACATCCAGAGGAGTGAAAATGGATTTTTCATGGAACAATGAACAACAGGAAATGTACCGGCAGGCAATCCAATTTGCCCGGGCAAAAATGAATAGTAATATCATCGAAGATGACCGTCTTGGCCATTTTTCTCGTGAAAAGTGGCTCGCAATAGGCCAAATGGGCTTGCTCGGTTTAACAATTTCAGAGGACTATGGCGGTCTGGATCTGGATGCCCTCAGCGGCGCATATCTCCTTGAGGGATTTGGTTATGGCTGCAAAGATGCTGGTTTATTTTTGTCGATGGGGGCACATTTATGGGCTGTCACCTTGCCTGTTTTTATGTATGGCTCTGATGAACAAAAGCGTTCGTTTTTACCAAAACTTTGTTCGGGTGAATGGGTTGGGGCACATGCGATCAGTGAACCACAGGCAGGCTCAGATGCCATGTCTATGGAGACCAGTGCGCGCTTAGAAGGTGACATGTATATTCTGAATGGGCGCAAAACTTTTGTCACCAATGCGCCAGTAGCTGATTTCTTTCTCGTCTTTGCAACCACAAACCGATCGATGGGATTCGCCGCGATAAATGCCTTTCTACTGGAACGAAACACACCTGGCTTACAAATAGAAAGCAAAACTGAAAAGATGGGCACCCGCACATCTCCAATGGCAGACATCATCTTTCAAGATTGTCATATCCCAATATCACAACGTCTGGGAAAAGCAAATATGGGTTTTCGCATCTTCTCCCGTATCATGCAGTGGGAGCGCGGATTTATCCTGGCACCTTTTATTGGCAGAATGCAACGTCAATTGGAAGACTGTATCGAGTACGCCAACCGACGCACCCAATTCAAACAGGTTCTGGCTGCCAATCAGGCGATTAGTTCAAAAATCGTTGATATGCACTTACGCCTGGAATCAGCCCGTTTACTGCTTTATAAAGCCGCTTGGGCTTTCGATCATGATGACCCGGCATTATCATCATCGAGCGCCAAGTTAGCGATCAGTGAAGGCGCCATTCAAACTTTTCTGGATGCAATCCAAATATTTGGAGGATATGGTTATACAACTGACTACGAAATTGAACGTTTCTTGCGCGATGCGATAGGAGCAAAAATCTATTCTGGTACCAGTGAAATGCAAAAGATGCTGATTGCGAATGAGCTTGGATTAAGAACAAGGTAACACATGATTGAATTCAATCTTATTGAAAAAACAATCTACACTTTCGTCTTGTTGACAACAGCTGGTTATGCGTTTCTGATAATTCGGGAGTATTCAGCTATTATCAGGCGTGGTAAAAGCAGGTTGGGTAGATTTTCTTTAACAAACATAATAAAAGTTTTATTTCAAAAAGTAATATTACTCTTGTCAACCTGGAAAACACGATTTTGGTCAAACTTATTTCACTTATTCATCGTGTGGGGTTTTATCTTCTTCTTGATTATTAATAGCGCTGATATGCTCTCTGTTTTCATAGGCAAATTTGATTCGCAGAGTGCTTTTTCAAATATTTTTTTGTACGCCAGTGACGTTGTCTATGCTGTTATTTTGGTCAGTATTGTTTTTTTTGTTATCCGGCGTTTGCTAAACGCTAACCAATTTAAATCCCGCGAGAATGTAATGACGATGCCCATTATGAACCAGATTATTCGGCGTGATTCGTTGGTTGTAGCCGGCTTAATTATCATTCATGTAGGCAGCCGTGCGGCGGCAGAATCTATCAGACTCCAAATGATGCCTCGCTCTATCTGGCTTCCTTTTTCAGGTTTATTATCAACCGTATGGGCTCTATCTGCCAATCTTGGGTTAATTTGGAAATTACTCTTTTGGACATCCATCCTTTCTTTACTGATTTTTATTCCCTATTTCCCAAGATCCAAACATCTGCATTTGTTCTTCGCACCACTCAACTTTCTCTTTCGGTCACAACAACCCTGGTTCTCGAATCTGCCTGACCTTAACCTGGATGATCCTCAAATTGAAGTTTTTGGGGCATTAAGGCTGGAGGAAATGGATCGCAGCGCTATCTTTGACTCATTCGCATGCATTATGTGTTTCCGCTGTCAGGAAGTCTGTCCCCCCTACCAGAGTGGATCACCCCTCTCACCGGCAGCTTATGAAATCAACAAACGCTTATTTTTAAATGCGCGCGGCAAACAATTTGCGTTTCCTGATTTTAAATCGCCAAAATTGACGACCTATGCAATCAGCGAACAGGCGCTCTGGGATTGTACTGCCTGCGGTGCCTGTGTAGAAATTTGCCCGGTGGGTATTGATCCACTCGCCGATATTTTGGCAATCCGGCGAGGACTGGTGCTGATGGAAGATAAATTCCCAAAACCCCTCCAGCTCTTATTCAAAAATGTTGAGCATACAGCCAACCCCTGGGGGATATCAAGCCAACATCGTCTGGATTGGGCTGAAGGGCTACAAGTGACCACCATTAATGAAAATCCACACCCGGACATTCTCTGGTGGGTCGGATGCGCTGGTGCTTTTGAGGAAAATGCCAAAAAAGCTTCCCGATCGTTTGCAAAAATATTAAACGCAGCCCAAGTAAATTACGCGGTTTTAGGTGAACTCGAAAATTGTAGCGGTGACGCTGTTCGTAGAGCAGGCAGAGAAGACCTATACCAGCAGATGGCCCTTAGCAATATCGAGAAATTGAATCAAGTCAATCCAAAACGAATTGTTACTTCCTGCCCTCATTGCCTGCACAATCTTAAAAACGATTACAGATCCTTGGGGGGCGATTTCTCAGTCATACACTCCAGCCAGTATCTGGCAACACTGGTTGAAAATGGTACGCTAAAATTAATTGAATCATCAGACCAAACAAAAATCAGTTTTCATGATTCCTGTTATTTGAGTCGCTTCAATCAAGTTGCCGATCCGGTCCGTTTGCTTTTTCGACAGGAAAATCAAGAACTGGCGAATCTTAAAAATGAGGCGAGCAATACTTTTTGCTGTGGAGCTGGCGGAGCACAATATTGGAAGGAATCTCAGCCATTATCCGAACCGATTAACATCAAACGCTGGAAACAGCTCACCGAGGAGCCTATAAAACAGGTGGTAACATCCTGCCCATTTTGCCATACGATGTTGTCAGATGCTGCCAAATCCCAGGGCAGTGAAATACCCGTGCTTGATTTGAGCGAGCACCTCCTAAGTAAAATACAAAGTGAAAATAAATGAAAATTGTCGTTGCTGTCACCAATGTAATAGATTTAACGCAACCATACCATATTCCAACAGAGGAATCTAAGCTCACCAGCTATGTTCCCACACTCAATCCCTGGGATGAGTTTGCCTTGGAAGCCGCCTTACAAATTAAGGAAAAATATGGTGCAGAATTGATTGCGATTTCCGTTGGGGAATTGCAGCAAGAAAGTGCCCTTCGAAAAGCGCTGGCGTTAGGTTGTGATTCTGCCCTCCGCATCGAAAATGACAGCAAATCATTGAGAAATGACCAGATCGCCTCCATTTTAGCAGCCGCCATCCGGAAAATCGGTGATATAGATATTGCATTCTGCGGTCGCCAATCAATCGATATTGAAAATGGAACGACTGCAAGTATGCTGGCTGAAAGATTAAACTGGCCATATCTATCGCTTATTTCAAAGGTTGAAGCAATTAATCATGGCATATTCACCGCACAAAAATCTTTTTTCAATCAACTTCTGACCATTTCTGTTCAATTTCCAATAGTTGTATCCGCAAGCAAAGAGTTTGGCGAAGCGCGTTTTCCATCATTTATGGGAATGCGTAGAGCAGCCAGAGCTGTCATAGAAAGCTGGCCATTGCTAGATCTTGGTCTGGAGCTTAATCAAATTTTTCAGGCAGACAGCCGTATAGAAAAAATTGTGACCGGACCAATACTGCATCAATTAATCTCTGAAGAAAACGAGGTAAATATCGCTAATATTTTGGACCAAAAAGTCAGTGAGGCACTTTCATGACGAATCTACCCGTCCTGATCGTACTGCTTGGAACAGATAATTTAGGAGAAAGCTTGAGCTCCTTGGTCTCGGCTGCCAATTTATTTACCGCTGGAGGAAGCCAGACAAGCGACTTACTTTACATCGGCCCAGAAAACAACCAGGTTTTATTAACTGCCGCTTCTTTTGGGATTTCAAGATTGTTCCATCTCCCTATTAATATAGTGGAAATAATGCAAAAATCTTTTTTGCCCACCCTGGAAAACTTTCTAAAAAGCAAACCATTCAGAGCTATCTTTTTTTCGAATATGCCACTCCCGTTAGAAATATCTGCACACATGGGAGCCGCCTTGCAAACTCAACTGATCACTGCTGTGGATACGATCACTGTAAATGATGGCATTACCACCGTCACACGGAAAATATTGGCGGGAAATGCGAGACAAGTTTTTAACTTAAAGGACCAACCAGTTATTCTGACCATCAATATGGCCTGTTTTTCAGCTCCGGAAGCATTTTCTGCAACTCATTTCCTGGAAACCATTCCAATCGCAAATGATCTTTCTGAAGAACGAATAAAGGTTATTTCCAGCACAGTCATTCAGCAATTTGTTGCGCTGGAACATTCAAGGGTAATCGTCGCGGGAGGAAGGGGACTATTAAGCAACCCTAACCCTACTCCAGCCGGCATACCTGCCGGAGAAATAGAACAGTGGAAGTATGAGCAAGGCTTCAACCTTTTGAAAAACCTGGCTGAAAAATTAAATGGCTCCGTCGGTGTTTCTCGCGCACTGGTAGATGCAGGTTACGCACCTTATGAATTACAAATCGGTCAGACAGGGAAAACAGTCGCACCGGAAGTCTATATTGCTTGCGGCATTTCAGGAGCTTTGCAGCATACGATGGGAATGCGTCACAGCAAACTGGTCATCGCTATCAACAAAGATGCCCGAGCACCAATTTTCGAAGTTGCACATGTTGGGGTTATCGGCGATCTTTACAAAATACTTCCGGAATGGGTTAAATTGCGAAAATAACACAAAAGTAGGCTTGAGGCCTAATTTATTGATCTGATGCAAAAAATACTTTGTGCCGGTCATTTAATAAGACCAGGTATTTTGTTCCTACAAATCAACAAAAGCTCAGGTTGTTGTCTTCCTGGCTTTTTTTGTTTAATGGATATCTTTCTTAAATAAACCATCCATATTTACCCCCAGAAAACCTGATTGGTAAGAACGATCATCCACCAGGTTTAATTGAGAAATCGTATCAGCACCAATCACAGGGATCATTTTAAGGCTATAGAGCCTTTTTACTACCTGTTCAACACCATTCAGTTGTGTTTGCCAGGCAAACTTGTCATAGTGGCGCAAGTTAAGAATTCGTGTAAATCCGCGCAAGGTCTTAATCCGGTCAACATTAATAAATACTTCGAAATATGACATCACCAATTCTCTTAAAGAACGATAAACAGGTTCACGAAACCTCAAATTGGAAAAATTACTCTTAGCTACAGCACCAAACAAACCATTAATTTGAAATATCGCCAGAACATGATCATCATCAATCCCTGCTTCCGGCACCAGATCGATGATACGTGCCTGCAATCCAATCTGCCTTAAAGCGAGGGCAGCCAATAACCCGCCATCGAGACAATGGCATTGGCGGTCAGCCATCACCTTAGCAGGAGTGCGATTTAAATCCTCACCAACATAGGGAATGCTGTCCAGGTATTCTTGAATACGCAATGGTGAATTTAAAGATATAAAGGTTTCATGGTTTTCTTTGCTCAGGGTATCTAAAAATATGTTGTCATATAGCACCATTAAACACCTCAATTTTTTGGTTGAGTATATCATTTTTCACATCAATCCAATTGAATTCGAATCCAACCAGTATTATCCCTAGGGTTGGTTCATTCACAAAATTTTTGTATCATTTCAAAAATTAGGGGCAGAGTGTTTTTAGGCGGACGATTGCCCGCCTAAAAACACTCCCTAACCCCGTTTTATTAAAAAGATACAAATTTTTCTTCTCTTTGAACTTTTTTGTGGTTGCGTATAGGTCAAAAGAAGGTTAGAATTTAAAATCAATTAATACAACCTGGAGATAGTATGACTGAAATATCAGCCCCAACCAATTTTATCGTAGATGCAGTCGAAGAAGATTTAGCCAGCGGCCGTTTTAATGTTGTCCATACCCGCTTTCCACCAGAACCAAATGGCTACCTGCACATCGGGCATGCGAAAGCAATTGCTATAAACTTCGGTATTGCCCGCCAATTCGGGGGGAAGACAAACCTTCGCTACGATGATACCAATCCTGTAAAGGAAGACATTGAATATGTGGACGCCATCAAGAAAGACATTCATTGGCTGGGTTTTGATTGGGAAGACCGCGAATATTACGCATCCGATTACTTTGATCAGCTCTATCAGTGGGCAATACAGCTCATCCAGCAAGGAGATGCCTATGTGGATGACCTCAGTGCGGACGAAATCCGAGCCTACCGCGGCACTCTGACAGAACCTGGCAAGAACAGCCCATTTCGTGAACGTTCAATACAAGAAAACCTGGATCTCTTCAACCGCATGCGCGCTGGTGAATTTCCGGATGGCAGCCGGGTGTTGCGAGCCAAGATTGATATGAGTTCAGGCAATATTAATATGCGCGATCCGGTCATGTACCGTATCCTGCATGCCAACCACCACCGCACGGGCGATACCTGGAGCATTTACCCCATGTATGATTTTGCACATGGCCAGTCCGATTCTCTCGAAGGTGTCACCCATTCATTGTGTGATCTGGCTTATGAAGCCCACCGTCCATTGTATGATTGGTTCATTGAGAAATTAGATATCTTTCACCCCCGCCAGATAGAGTTTTCACGGCTAAAACTTTCTTATACGATTTTAAGTAAACGCTTCTTGAAGATGCTGGTGGAAGGAAGTCATGTAAATGGTTGGGATGATCCTCGCATGCCCACTTTGGTCGGTATGCGCCGGCGCGGTTATACCCCCGAAGCAGTGTTAACTTTTATAGATAAAGCCGGTGTAGCGAAAAATGAAAGTGTGGCGGACATTTCATTGCTGGAGTTTTGTGTTCGCGATCACCTTAACAAGATCGCCCCACGCGTGATGGGTATAATCAATCCATTAAAACTTATCATCGACAACTATCCCGAAGGGTTGGTGGAAGAACTGGAAGCCATCAATAACCCGGAGGATGAATCCGCCGGGACACGCATGGTTCCTTTCTCCAAGGTGCTCTACATCGAGAAAGAAGATTTCATGGAAGAGCCACCTCGCAAGTATTTTCGTCTGTCTCCGGGCCAGGAAGTACGTTTGCGGTATGGCTATTATGTCAAATGCACAGGTTTCATAAAAGATGAGCAGGGTCAAGTCGTTGAAGTTCATTGTACGTATGATCCTGAAACACGCGGCGGTTATTCAAGTGATGGTCGTAAAGTCAAAGGCACCATTCACTGGGTATCAGCCCAGCATGCGCTGGATGCCGAAGTTCGCATCTACGACCGTTTGTTCAACCGGGAAGACCCGGATATGGTCGAGGACGGGGAAACTTTTCTTGATAACCTCAATCCCCTTTCCTTATTGGTCCTTACGCATTGCAAAGTAGAACCTTCACTTGTCAACACAAAGTCCGGTGATCATTTCCAGTTTGAACGCCAGGGCTATTTCTGCACCGATTTAGACAGCACACCAGGACATCTCGTATTTAACCAAACAGTTGGTTTACGCGATTCATGGTCAAAGATGAATAAATAGGGTCACTTGCTTTTCCAAATTTACAGGCTTGAGACATTGTTCTCAAGCCTTTTTAATCGACGGACAATTAATATCCATGAATTTTCGAATAGAAATTCCATTTATTTGGAAAATAACTCCTGCTAATTTAGTGTATTTGAAAAAACATTACTTAAAACTTTTAGGTTATGTAGGGCACCAAATTTAATGAAAGGTAGGAGATTATCTATTACAGGCATGATCACAAACAAGGAACCATGTTAAGCTCCCCTCAATATGAAATAAATGGGTTAAATCAGGTCCATTTAGGCCGGTATCTTTGTACAAAAAAATGCTGCCGATCAGACGGATGTTTATGATATATTTTGGCAATTTAATTTTCTTGAGGGAGAGAGTATGAATATACCCGATTTTCAGGTATGGGTCTCACAAAACCCTACATTGGCGTTTCCGGCTCTTATCATCATTTGTGTTTTGACTTTTCTATTTACCCAACAGATTCTTGCACGCGGCATCGTTTCTATCAGCAAGCGCTCAACCACCAAAGTTGATGATATTCTCGTAGGTCATTTAAAGCCCTTCAGATTGGCCTGGTTTGCCCCCCTGCTCATTCTTTATATCAGTGCCCCGCTCTTTCCACAACTCTCTAAAATCATCACTACAATCTCTCTTTTTTTGATTCTTTGGCTTGGACTGGTGACAGCCTTTGGGATATTAAATGCCATCAATGACCTTTATGAAAAGAGCAAGAATTATAATGGCGTAGCCATACAAAGTTATTTGGATTTAACCAAAATTCTCTTTGTACTGGTCGCAATTATTTTCAGTATCACGATCTTCACCGGGCAATCTCCCTGGGTCTTATTAACCGGGTTAGGTGCTCTTACAGCTGTTTTATTACTGATTTTTCAAAATACAATTCTCTCTTTGGTCGCCAGCATACAGATTGTAGCCAATGACCTTCTTAAAGAGGGCGATTGGATTGAGGTGCCCAGTTATGGTGCTGATGGTGATGTTGTCAATGTCAATTTAAACTCAATAAAAGTACGCAATTTTGATATGACGTATACTGTCATTCCAACCTATAAAGTGGTGGATGTGGCATATAAAAACTGGCGTGGGATGCAAGAAAGTGGCGGGCGCCGTATTCAACGATCGTTTTCAATCGATATGGTCAGCATCAGGTTTTGTGATCAGGTTATGATGGAAGAATTTCAGAAAATTGATCTCATTAAAGATAAGATAACAGCCAAACTGGAAAAATTATTGCAATACCAGAATGATATTGCCGACCGATCTGATTCTCCGTTGGATGGCCCTCAAATCACAAACATTGAAGTCTTTCGCAGTTATATTGTTGCTTATTTGCGCAATCGCGATGACATTTTTCACGAAAATATGCCCTTTTTGGTTAGATCTTTATCTCCCAACCCGACAGGCCTCCCGATAGAGTTATACATCTTTACAAAAACAACCGATTGGCTTCAGTATGAATTAATCCAGGCATCCATTTTTGATCATCTGGTAGCAGCAGCTCAGAATTTTGGTCTACGGATCTTTCAGGAACCGACCGGGCTTGATTTCACACATTTGGGTAAACAAATTGTTTCGCATTAAAAAGTTATTCTTCTGAGATTGCACCGCAAGTAAATGGTTAAGTTATTCAAATCGAAAAGTTGGACATTTCGGTGGCTTGCTTCTCATAACCTAACAATAATTACTGTGTTATATTGGTAAGATCGCGCACAAATCAACTTTTCCACCATATTTTATTTTTTAGGATCATATTCCATGCCAACTATTGCAATAATCACCGATAGCGATGCCAGTATTCCCCTTGATTTAGCAGCTCTGATGAATATTGTGCAAGTACCGATCACTATTCATTTTGGCGATGAGAGCTATACCAGCAATCTGGATATAGATGATGAAAAATTATTCAAACTAATTGATCAGAAGAATAAACTTCCCACAACCGCTGCACCACCGCCAAGCGCTTTTTTTGTAGCCTTTCAAAATGCATTATCTGAAGGCGCTCAGACAATTATCTGCATCACCGTTTCCAGCAAGATCAGCGCAACCTTCTCCGCAGCGGAAACCGCGAGGGAAATGCTGCCGGATTCGGACATTACCGTAATTGATTCTGAAAACCTTTGTATGGGACAGGGTTTCATCGTCCTTGAGGCGGCCAAAAAAGCTGCGGCTGGTGCCAATAAAGATGAGGTTTTACGAACCATTTCTTCATTGAGCAAACGAATTCATGTTTTCGCAGCTTTGCCTACTCTTAAATATCTGGCGATGAGCGGCAGAGTTGGTAAGATTGCCGCTGGAATGGCGGATGTCTTTAATGTGAAACCAATCCTCACTGCACAAAACGGAAAACTCGATCTGTTAGAAAAAGTGCGAACGCAGAAAAAAGCTGAAAAACGATTGGTTGAATTGATAGATGAAAGATTACTTGGCAAATCAATCGATAAATTAGCGATGATTCATGTCAATAACTTGCAGGGTGCCCAAAAATTACTGGACTTACTGCAAGAGAAAATTACCTGTAATGAAGAAATCATTTTCGCAAATTTTGGACCGGGCTTATCCGTACACGCTGGCTCAGGAGTCATCGGATTTGTGGCCGTCGAGCGTGAAAACGGTCTCAAATAAATTAATATCCGTTCTTGCTTATCTCATACATGCGTTTCAGACCAATTAATGCCAGGTTAGGTTCGACTACCTCTATCATGGCCGTTTCAGGCGCTATTAAGGATGCCAATCCACCAGTAGCAATCACTTGCGGATTACCACCAATTTCTTTTTTCATACGTGTGATCAAACCCTCCACCAGACCAACAAAACCGTAGACAATTCCTGAGCGCATTGAATCCAATGTATTTTTCCCAATTGCGTGCTTCGGATGTGATAAAGCTACCTGAGGAAGGGCAGCAGCAGAGCGAAACAATGAATTGGCGCTGGCAAGAATCCCGGGAGCAATCGCAACGCCTTCTAAATCACCTTCGCTGGAAATAGCGATAAAGGAAGTAGCCGTACCAAACCCGACCACAATCGATTCAGTCCGAAAAAGTTGGTAAGCCGCCAAAGCATTCATGATCAAATCTGTGCCAACTTCCGCCGGATATTCTGTGTTGATTTTCATCCCTAAATTACGATCTGGTTCGTACATTACTGGTTCCAAATGCAGATAATTATTACATAATTCAATAAACGTTAGTGTAAGTGGAGGCACCACTGATGAAATAGCTACGCCTCCAACTTCCGTAAAATTGATCTTGTTGACCTCAAAAAGCTGTGTCATTAAAACGGCATACTCATCTGCCAGCCTGGTTTGATCAGTTGCAATTCGCCAGTGTTTGCGCATTTCGTTGCCATCAAACAGTCCAAGTTTTATTTCTGAGTTACCGATGTCTATACAAAGCAGCATATTTTTCTCTCCTCAACCGAAATTATTATTCTCAATTTAACCAGCTTTAATAAATTTATAACGTTATAGGTATCATTTCAAAAGTTAGGGCAGGGTCTTTTTAGGCGGGCGAACGCCCGCTTAAAAACACTCCTCAACCCCGTTTTATGGAAAAGATACCTTCACAGGTACTAATAATGTAAATGCATTCTATCTAATTCGTCATAACTCACCTGGTTATCTGTGAATCATTATACCTAATTGTGTTAGGATAAAGAATTGATCTTAAAAACGTATATAATTTACAAGGAACCCATCATTAAAATCAACTTTGTGATTGGATAAACAAATGGCTGAGAAAATTGCCCTTATTACAGATAGCACCTGTGATATTCCCGCTGACTGGTTGCAACAATTTGACATCGTCAAAGTCCCCCTTACCATAATTTGGAATAATGAGACTTTCCTGGATGGGGTTGACATCACGCCTGAAGAGTTTTACGACCGCCTGGCAAAAGATCCACGAATTCCAACAACTTCTCAGCCAACTCCGCAAGATTTTGTTGACCGATATATTGAAGCCGAAGCCAAAGGATATGATCAAATCCTGGTGATGACCATTAGCAGCGCCATGAGTGGTACTTATCTATCGGCCAAACTGGCAGCAGAGAACTCTCCAATCCCTGTCCAGGTGGTCGATTCACGCAGCAACTCTATGGGTCTCGGATGGCAGGTGATCAATGCTGCCCGCACCCGCAATGCCGGAGCTGGCATAAAAGAGATGATTGCTGCGGCAGAAAAAATTCGCAGTAAAATAGCCTACTATATTTCATTAGATACAATCAAGTACCTTGACAAAGGCGGTCGGATTGGTGATGCAGTCAAACTTTTGAATTCGATTATCAAGATTAAACCACTAATATTGGTCAACCACACCAGCGGAACCGTGGGTGCTTCTGTACCGGCAAGATCGCGTTCATCGGCAATTGAGGGCTTGATTAAACAATTCTTTAAACATGTAAATACTAATTTCCCGCTACATATCACTGTCTTGCACAATGCAGCGGATCAAGAAGCTGAAGCACTTGCAGATCGTATCCGTAAAGAATACAACCCGGCCGAGCTATTCGTATCAATCGTTTCTCCAATTCTTGGCGTGCATACCGGGCCGCGTGCAATTGCGTTGTGTGGATATTCGGAAGAAAACTGAGCCTTTTCTCTGTTAGGCTTCTCCCAGAGCTCTGGTCACAATCTGCTCAGCTTCCTTCTGTATTTTATGAAGGTGATCTTCATCAATAAAGCTTTCAGCATAGATTTTATAAATATCTTCTGTACCTGAAGGTCTGGCAGCAAACCATCCATTTTTTGTTATTACTTTAAGACCGCCGATCTCGGCCTGGTTAAAAGGAGCACGTGTGAGCTTGGCGATTATCGGCTCACCGGCTAAAGATTTGATGTGAACATCTTCAGCAGCGAGGTTTTTAAGCACGGATTTTTGTTTGGCAGTCGCAGGGGCATCCACGCGTTCATAGACCGGATGCCCATATTTATTCGTCAACTCGTCGTAAATTTCACTGGGGCTTTTACCATTACGGGCGAGCATCTCAACCGCCAGAAGATCCATGATAATGCCATCCTTATCGGTTGTCCACGCCTCTCCATTCCTTCGTAAGAAGGACGCTCCGGCGCTCTCTTCACCCCCAAAACCGAATGAACCGTCCAGCAAACCATCTACAAACCACTTAAAGCCAACCGGAACCTCCGCTAAATCACGATTTAATCCTGAAGTAACATGATCAATCATTGAACTGGAAACGATTGTTTTCCCCACACGTGCATCTTTGCGCCAATGCGGGCGATTCTGGAACAGGTACCAAATAGCCACTGATAGGTAGTGATTGGGGTTCATTAACCCGGCTTGAGGGGTCACAATGCCATGGCGATCAACATCCGTATCATTTCCAAAGGCAATATCGAATTCATCTTTCAATTTAATCAAACTTGCCATGGCATACGGAGATGAACAATCCATGCGAATTTTCCCATCATGGTCAATGGTCATAAACGAAAATGTGGGGTCAACCATTCGATTCACTATTGTAAGGTTTAATTGATATATCTCCGCAATCATATCCCAATAATGCACGGCAGCACCGCCTAATGGATCTACTCCAATGCGGATATCGCGTGATGAAAAAACCGAGAAGTCTATTACACTCGCCAAATCGCGGATATAAGCATCCCGAAATTCATACTCATGCAAATTATCCATCTGTAAGGCCTGTTCAAGTTTAATGCGTTTTACACTCTTCACACCATTTTTTAAGATCTCATTTGCCCGCGTTTGGATCCAATTAGTGATATCTGTATTCGCCGGACCTGCCGAGGGCGGATTATACTTATAACCACCATCACCCGGGGGATTATGCGAGGGTGTGATCACAACTCCATCCGCCTGGCTGCCTTTTTTAGCTGCGTTGTGGGTCAAAATAGCATGAGAAATGACCGGAGTTGGTGTGAAACCATTATCAGGCTGAAAGTAGACTTCCACTTCGTTCGCTACCAGGACTTCTAATGCAGTCATTTGAGCCACGTCTGAAAGCGCGTGCGTATCCTTACCCAGATAGAGTGGACCATTGATTCCTTGGCCTCTACGATACTCACAAACTGCCTGACTTATTGCCAGAATATGATCTTCGTTAAAACTGCCATCCAAGGAAGTACCGCGATGTCCTGAAGTACCGAAAGCTACCTGCTGGGATTTATCGCTTACATCCGGATGTATAGAATAATATTTGTCAAGCAGGTTATTGACATCGATCAATATATTTCTCGGGGCAGGTAAACCTGCTAAAGGGTCAAGACTCATGATATGCCTCCACATTTTATTAAACAAATGTTGCATCAAGAAACTGGCAATTTGTTAAAATTTTGTCTAAAAACACCCCGCCTCTAATTTTTGAAATGATACTTTTTCCCAACAATTAAGAGGGCACAATTTCTTTTTGAACATTTACTTCCAAATATTACACATAATTCATTATAGGATATTACATGCACCAATATTAGTAGGTGTGCAAACTTTCCGCCCAGCACATGATTTTCTTTATCATTATTTAATCAGG
Organism: Chloroflexi bacterium 44-23; assembly: GCA_001899005.1. Classification (GTDB taxonomy): domain Bacteria; phylum Chloroflexota; class Anaerolineae; order Anaerolineales; family Anaerolineaceae; genus UBA6170. The sequence continues at coordinate 36,590 of MKUW01000026.1, read as the reverse complement.
CGGTTTATAACCCCAGATTAATCCTCACCTGTCCGGTTTTTTCCAACGGTTTAATAAGCTATCGGATTTGTTGCCACCTCAAGCACAGCCTGCCGGAATGCATCGGCAGCTGCCTGGCAGGCGGACTGGTCACCTTCCAGAATTGCACCCATATAATTCGTCTCAGAGGGTGGTGCAGTATAAGATACAATCCGGACGGCTGCCATTTTCAAAGCTGCATCCAGGGCAAAACTGCCCTCCAAAGGTGGCGCTACAAGGTATGCTACTGAAGATCCAAGCCTGATGTTACACACGCCTGAAAGATAGCTGCCAGTTTGCGATAAAACGTGTGAAAAAAAGGCAATACTGCCGTCCTCGTTGGCTGAATACCACACCGCCTGATTGGTCAGGTATTTCTCAGCCGCATCCAACCCAGCGCTTACTTCGGCAGGATTAGGTCCAGCCAGCATCGCTATGATTTCCCCGGATAGTCTGCCGGATGCATGCCTGGCACCGGCATAGAAAGAGTGTGCATACACCACTGAAACATCCGCCTTCTTGGTGGCTTCATCAATTGAGACATATAACGCGTCGTCATTGTCCGCTGTAATCAGACCCAGACTCTTCTGGTTGGTTTGCAACCCTAATTGCAAGGCGTACCCCTCTGCTACATTTGGAATAAGCCGGATAGCTAAAGCCTGGGAATAAATCGGATCCAAAATCGCCATAATCACCTCTCGCTATCTTTTGACAGTCGCATTTTAACACCCGAACCACGATTCTTCATCATTGTTTGTGCCAGCTGGACAGCATAAGCACCGGCTTCCAGCGGATTTGTACCACCATTGTCGAAAATATTGCAGATCACTTCACGGTCGGCATCTGTATCACCGCTGCGTGGTTGAAAAGCCATATAAGCGCTCATCGATTCCGCACGCCCCAACCCAGGCCTTTCACCGATCAACAAGATGACAACATCAGGTTCCAGTATATCTCCGATATCATTCATTACACCCACACGACAATGATGGATAAAGAAAGGGGTACCTAAAGAAAGCCCCACCGACTGGCATCCAGAGATAAGCACCGGCATGATCTTTGGAATGTTCACCTCAATCGCCGTGGCACTCAAGCCATCACCAACACATATTTGAATATTTGCTCTTTTTACACAACGCGACTTGATCAATGCCATAGCTTCAGAAGACAATTTTCTACCCAGGTCTGGTCTTAGCAAATACTGCTCTTTGCCCTCAGTAATCATTGTCTCAACTTGAAACAGGTCAAACTTTTGCAGCAACACAGGATCCACTTCACGGTAGAGCGCATCCTGAGAGATGGCAAAATCACTCTGAAACAATTGCAAGGTTTTCGTTTTTGGGCGGTAACCTGCCCTGCCGACTCCTATGCGCGCTGTGGTTGTTTCCATCAACATCACCAAAGCGTCCTGATCTGCCGCATTTTCAAGACCGGGAATAATTCGTTGCATTGAAGTCGTTGGATCATCCGAATCAATAACAAGGTCAGCAGAAATATTCGTATGGGTATGTGATCCTGCTGTCTGGCTGTTGTCTGCTTGTGATCTAAGGTTAGATGAAGAAGCCACCAAACCTTCAGCTTTTAATTGACGTAAAACTGCTTCAATCAGTTCATCAATGTGGTCATCACTCATTTGGAAGTCCTATTTAAGAATATGGTTGCATCTCCCGCCCGAGATGTAAATCTACTTTGATTCGTAATACCGAACGACTCCAACCATTCTGCAAATTCAGGTGCCGGGTGCAGGCGAAAAGTTGCTCGCAGTGTGGCAATATCATGAAATGATGTTGATTGATAGGCCAGCATTGAATCATCCGCCATTGGCACGCCCATAAAGAAATTACAACCAGCTGCTGTGAGCAATACCGCCAAATTCTCGCTGGCATTCTGATCGGTTTTAGCATGGTTGGTATAACAGACATCACATCCCATCGAAATTCCACTCATTTTGCCCATAAAATGGTCTTCAAGGCCAGCCCTGTGAATTTGATTTGTGTCATAAAGGTACTCAGGGCCAATAAAACCGACTACTGTGTTGACCATGAAGGGATCATACCGTTTGGCCAAACCATAATTTCGCGCTTCCAAGGTGAGCTGGTCCCAACCGTTATGCGCCTCAGCTGAGAGAGCAGAACCCTGACCAGTCTCAAAATACATGAAATTTGGTCCTAACGGATAGCAATTCTTTTTGGCCAGTGCATAGGCTTCATCCAACAATCCTACTGAAATACCAAACGCTTCATTCCCCTTTTGAGATCCACTGATAGATTGGAACATTAACCCAACCGGTGACCCTTTTTCGAGACAGCGCATCTGCGTGGTGATATGGGCCAGCACACAGTTTTGGGTTGGGATCTTATGTGCTTGAATTACTTCATAACTCATATCCAATAAACGGGCAACCGAACTGTAACTATCATCAGCAGGGTTAATCCCGATTACGGCATCTCCGACCCCATACGAAAGACCCTCGTAAATGGAGGCACGAATGCCTTCAGGTGAATCAGTGGGGTGATTGGGTTGTAACCGGCCGGCAAGAGTGCCTTCTTCACCAATGGTATTAACACAATGTCGTATCACACGAATCTTGCGGGCTGCGGTTACCAAATCCATATTACTCATTATCTTCGTGACTGCTGCTATCATTTCAGCCGTGAGACCTGGCGAAATTTTTAGAAGGCGTTCTCCATCGTTGCGATCATCAAGAATAAATTCACGCAACTCACCCACAGTCCAACCCTTTATTTGCTCATAAACCGCACTGTCAATGCCATCATCGATCACACGCGTAACTTCATCCTGATCATAAGCGACTGCCGGATTTTGACGCAAAGTTATCAAAGGAACATGTCCAAGCACAATTTTGGCTGCAGCCCTTTCCACGGTTGTATCAGCAGCCAGACCCGCCAGCCGGTCTCCAGATTTTTCTTCGTTTGCTTTACCCATTAATACACGGATATCTGCAAATTCATAGTTTTTTCCGAAAAGTTTGGTTCGTAAGAGCATATCAATCCTATAAATTAATGTGAAAAGACAAGAGTCTTTACCACCAATGGAACCACTCGTCCATCCATCAAGGGTATACCGATATCAATGTAATCTCCCTCGCTTAGCCCAACCTGGTCAATAATCAAAATTGGGCGGCTGCCCACCAGGTTTTTTATCGTCTGCCCAATTACGCGTGCGTAATCACGTCTTGTCACAACTATTAATGGCAATGTTGCCGGAAGATTTTGCATAAATTCGGCCATCTTGGTAGATAATAATACCATTTGGTCATAATCCAGGGCCTGGTCAAAATCTAGGCTCAGTGCAAAATTAACCAGATTGCTCTGCAAATCCCAGCGTTGAGCTGCCAATTTCAGTTCTCGTTGAATTTGGCCGCCAGTCTCCTGTGGATTATCTGCAGAAAATTCAGGTAATTCCACACGCACAATAGGAATGTTCTTGAGCGGCAATATTGAACTATCCGCCCAAATAGTTGACCCAGAAAGCGTCACTGTTTGTGAACTGGCACCCAACACAGTCGCCCTTTGAGTTTCACTTGGCCGTATGATCTGGTGATCCATTAGACCTACATTCATACGTAAACTCTCAGCCAAAAGTGGCCCTATATCCCCATGCAGGTTGATATCCACAACATTACGAATATTAAGGGGGTCATAAAAGTAATAACCAATTCCACCTGAGAGCATCAAGCAATGATTTTTTGATACGGGCTGAATCGGGGGTGTTTGATAATATTTTTCTGCGTGAAAATTGGTGCTGCCTGCCGCCAGATGGTTGGTTAATTCCGCCATGCGGTCAGTTATGGCTTTCAGCTGGTTTAGATCTGGTTTATCACCGGGATATAACCTCAATCCACATTCCTCGATTAACATTTGGCCAACACGATTAATCTGTGTAATCCTGCCATTATCCATTTCAATGACACGGCCCCCAAATCTCATGGCAGAGGAAGCAATGTATTCTCCCTGGCGGAAAACAGCACAATTAGCACTACCACCGCCAATATCCAGGTTAATTACGGTGGTAAAATGCTTGCGAGAATATGCGGCTGCCCCTGACCCTCTACCTGCAATCATTCCTTCCAGGTTTGGGCCCGCAATCGTCACCACAAATTCACCGGCCAGTTGTGAAATTGCGTTCAGAACCTGATCCGCATTTTGTTTTCTGGCGGTTTCACCGGTAATGATAACCGCTCCTGTCTCTACCTGCTGAGGTTGGATGCCAGCTTGACGGAATTCACTTTCTAAGAGCGCTGATGTACGCGCCGCGTCAATCGTTGAATCATCAATCAATGGGGTAAAGTTGATATCACTTGTGTAAATAATCTCTCTGTTGGCGATATCTATCCTTGGTATTTGGCCAGGACGTGCAATTTCCATCACAGACAGGCGACTGAAAATAACCTGTGTGGTGGTGGTGCCAATATCGATACCAACACTAATTATTTGACGATCGCCAGCCATCTATTACCTTTCGAAAGCATTTGATAAGTGCCAGTATTGATTGTAAAGTAAATTCGGGTTTTTTGCAGGGATACGAGTATACGAACTTGATAATCCGGTTAGAAGGAAACATTAAAACCTACACTTGACCCGCATTCGCGATTAGTTTCTCAACCAAAATTGAAAGTGTAAGAAAAAAAGCGGCGGATGAAATGAGATTATCTATACTATTGTCCTCAAACAATTTGTTTGCTACACTCAAACGGAAATCAATTTTAAGTGGATTAATAAGGAGGATAATTGCATGAGCCTGGAAAAATATCAATCGGAGCTAAAGAGCGTTATCTGGAAAAGTTTTGCGCAAAGCGATGTTTCATTGGCAGTTTTATCAAGTGAAGACCAGAACAAATTGGTTAACCAATTGTGTGATAATGTCCTATTAATGGTCAATGAGATCCTGGATGAAGCTGCTGGGGAAATTAAGCCAGCTGGCATAAAAGATAATCTTAATAATGAGGAAGAAATCGTTATCTGGGAGGGGCGGCCGTTTCTCTCATTGGTTGAGTTTTACACGCTGACCAATGAACGGATTAAGACATCAAAAGGAATGATTGGTAAAGATATTGAAAGCTTTGAATTGATTCGTGTCCAAGATATTGATATTACTCAAAGTCTCGGTGAACGGATTATGGGTGTGGGAGATATCCGTATTTCGGGTTCAGATTTATCAAATCCAACCATCGTTCTACGCAACATTCATGAGCCAAACGAAGTCTATGAAATCATTCGCAAAGCCTGGTTAGCAGCACGCAAAAAATATGGCCTCATCTTCCGTGAGGACATGTAGGGTTGGTCTTAAACAGAATTTATCACTCCTTAACTTGAATTTAATTTCCTGACAAAAAAAAGATTCTGGAACAGAAAGAATTAGAATCAAAATAGTTTGTAACAACTCAGCTTTTCAATAAACGATGTCAATGGGAAGCCATTCTCGTTTTCTAATTATTCAACTTAAAAAGGATTGCCGTGCCACCAAAGACAAGAACGGTGGCTCGCAATGAGAGGGCGGTCTAGGTACATATTTCGCCAGATTGCATGTGAGTTCTTTCGTAAGGGCGAAGCATCTGGAAAATCATTCTATCTTGTAAAAACATACCCATCGCGGATGCTTCGCCCATGAGCAGAATTAGGTTGACCGCCTGTTTATGCATATCATAAATACCAAAGTGAAATTCAAAGACCTTTCGTTACTACTCAATCTTTCTAATAATGATGGCAGCTCGAAGCAATTTTCTGTTTTACTACCAATTTTTTTTGAGGAGATTGCCGCGCCACCAAATACGAAAACGGTGTCTCACAATAACATAACTGAGCAGTTACAATAGTTTTGCAAAAAAATGAAACTATAAATTTGAACAAAAATAAAAAATGATTGTGTATCAATCTGGAATCTATTGATGCCAGCAATCACCCAGTAGTCATCCCTTGGAGAAATAATTGACTGAAAAGTCAAAATGCCCGTAAGTATTGGTTCGGAACTGCTGCGCTTTTATGTACTTCCTCGGCAGCCGTTAATGCCCAGTAAGGATTACGTAAAAGCTCACGCCCAAGCAGCACAATATCTGCACGTTGATTGCGAATGATCTCATCCGCCTGCATCGGTGAGGTGATCAATCCGACAGCTGCCGTAGCAATCCCGGCCTGTTGACGAATGGCTTCGGCTATGGGCACCTGGTAACCTGCGCCTAGCGGTATCTTCGCCGTGGCTGCATTACCTCCCGATGAACAATCAATCAGATCGACACCTTGATCTTTCAATACGCCTGCTAATCTAATCGAATCTGCGACTGTCCAACCATCTTCCACCCAATCAGTCCCTGAAATACGGATAGTCAATGGGAGGTCTTCAGGCCATTCAGCTTTTACAGCTGCCACAACCATTAAAAGAAACCGGATCCGGTTCTCAAAACTGCCACCATATTGATCTTCTCTGTGGTTGGAAATGGGCGAATAAAAGTTGTGGATTAGATATCCATGAGCAGCGTGAATTTCCATCCATCGAAAACCAGCCTGCCAGGATCGGCGTGCAGCAGCCTGAAATGCATTTAAGACTGATTGGATGTCATTTTCGGTCATCTCCAATGGTATTTGATGAGCTTCACTGAATGCAATTGCGCTGGCAGATTTGGATTGCCACCAGCCTTTTTCGTCTACTTTGATGGGATAGCTACCATCCCAGGGGCGATGAGTACAGGCCTTTCGGCCTGCATGGGCTAATTGGATGCCAGCAACGGCTCCATTCTCATGAATCTGATCGGTTACTTTTTGCAAAGGTGCAATGTGTTCATCCGACCAGATTCCAACATCATGAGGTGTGATTCGTCCAGCTGGTTCAACGGCAGTCGCTTCACTGATGACTAATCCCAGACCGCCAACAGCACGTGTTCCAAGATGAAGCACTTGCCAGTCATTAGAAAAGCCATCCTGGTAGCTATACTGGCACATCGGCGACAAACCGATGCGATTTCGTAAGGTAACACTGCGAATTGTAAAAGGATCATATAAATTGGGCATCATCTCTCCGGAATTGATCAGTATTTTGGTTTCCTTGCTTGTATATCTATTATTACACAGACATTCGTGTCATTTTCGAAGAAATCACAAAAATGAAGGCAATTATTGAATCCTTTATGGAAATCATTCCATTAATGCCTCTTTCAGGACTTAAGTTGCAGCGAGAGAAAACGGGAAGCCAAGCTTAACCTTCGCTCTCGCAAACAACTTGATTGTTATGCCCGTTATGAGGTATTCTTTGGGATGTCCGTTATACTTGAAACTTGAATCCAGAACTTGGATTAATAAATTAAGGAGAAATAATGAACATCCAATCGAAAAACGCATTAATCACCGGTGGAGCGATTCGGGTTGGTAAAGCAATTTCTTTGGAGTTGGCCAGAGCTGGAGCCGATATTATTGTCAATTACAGCTCCAGCAACAAAGAAGCTCTTGAGACCACTCGCGAAATTGAAGATATGGGTCGAAAAGCATTGGCTGTCAAAGCTGATATCTCCAAGTGGGATGAAGTGCAGGCCATGTTCGTCGAGATTCATGAACAAATGGGCTCAGTCGATATTCTGGTGAATAATGCTTCCCTATTTAAGAGAACGCCGGTACCAACCACATCAATGGATGCCTGGCATTCAGTCACCGGCGTTCAAATTGATGGGGCTTTTTATCTTTCAAATCTGGCTGCTACTGATATGCTTGCTTCGAAAGAGGGTGTAATTATTAACATTGTTGATCTTTCGGCATGGGAAGCATGGCCGAACCTGACAGCACACGCGGTTGGCAAATCTGCACTCTTAGCAATGACACGTCAATTTGCCCTGGAACTTCAACCCCATGTCAGAGTGAACGCAATCGTGCCTGGTCCCATACTCCCCCCGCCCGGTTACACTGAGGAGCAAATCAAAAAAGTCGCTGACAGAACCTTGCTCAAACGCTGGGGGACACCCGTTGATATTTCTAGAACAGTCAAATTCTTAATTGAATCCGATTACATCAACGCGGAATTTATCACCGTCGATGGCGGAGAACGCTATGGGCGGCGCAAAAAACAATAAAGCTAAAATGCAGAAATAATATTTCAAGCCATTTACCACCCATTCAATCAGGGAGCAAGCAAGAATTGAACAACTCATACTTTTTAAAAAATATTAAAGCAATCATGATCGATATTGATGGAACTTTACTGGCTGGCAGCACGCCTTTGCCCGCCATGAATTCTTTTCTGTCATTCTTGCAATCAAATGGTATCCCTTTCTTAATTCTAACCAACAACTCAACCCTATCCCCACAAGCTTATATCCAAAAAATGAGAGAACATGGGGTTATCCTTGGAGAAAAGAACATCCTGACCTGCTCAACCGTAGCTGCGAACTACATGCACACCAACCTGGATGGGCATGCAGTCTATGTAATTGGAGAATCCGGGCTCGAAGAGGCACTCCTTGCCGAGGGGTATCATTTAATTAGCGATGTTTCCAAACCGGTTGATTTTGTTGTGGTTGGTGGCGATCATTATCTGACCTATGATAAATTAAAATATGGATGTTTGCACCTGCAAACCGGAGCGCATTTTATTGGTACCAATCCGGATGTTGTTTCGCCTTCCGAAGAAGGGTTAATCCCCGAGTGTGGAACTAACATCGCCGCTTTGGAAGCAGCCTCTGGCCGTAAAGCGACTGTCATCGGTAAGCCAAATCCGCTCATGTTTTTACGTGGTCTGGAAGTGCTTGGTAGCCAGCCATCCGAAACCATTATGCTCGGTGACCGCTTGGAGACCGATATCATTGGGGGTCAACAAGCCGGCTTGAAAACGATTTTGATAGAGACCGGTGTCGATAAGCAGGAATCAATAACAGATAAAGGGATTACGCCGGATCTGGTTGTTAAGAATCTGGCTGTTTTGTTGGATTTATGGAAAAATGCAATATCACCATAAAAAGCATTCAATAAACTTACTTGTAACGATTTGATGCGGTCATAAATTTCCCGTAACTAGCCCTTAACTGCTCCTTCCACCATGGCCTTAAAAAAGATTTTACGCGCAAAGAGGAAGAGAATGACAATTGGGGCGGCTATGATAATACAAGCAGCTGCCAATACTTGCAAATTGATAATATTTTGACTCAAGAAATCATACAAACCAAACATAGCCGGTTTATATTCATTCTTAGTGACCAATAAATAAGCGACAATGAACTCATTCCAAACATTAACAAAAGTTAACAGAAAAACGGAAATAAGACCCGGCAAGGCCAAGGGCATGGTTATGCGGAATAAAGCTCCAAGAGTACTGCAACCCGCAAGAAGTGCTGATTCCTCGAGTTCACGAGGTATGGTATCAAAGAAACCTTTTGCAATCCAAACGCTGATGGGCAAGAAGAATCCGAGATAGACAAAGACCAAAAACATTCGATCATCAAAAAAACCCACATTTTTCCTTAGTGTTATGGACATTTGATACAAGGCTAATATGTTGGTTAGCAAAGGAACTCCTGTAACCGCGTAAATTGCCGCCATGAGTGCATTATGACCGCGGAAATGATACCGGGAAAAGGCAAAGCCGGAAAAGCTCGCCAAGAGCGTCACAAAGAAAGCAGTCGAGAAAGCATACATCAATGTGTTGGGAATATAAATCCTCAACAGATTACCGGTAAATTTAAAACCAAACAATGATCCTTCATCAGGTTTCGGAGCAAAAACACGTTGGTATCCTTCAACAGACCAGCGACAGGCCTTGATGTCGAATTTTTGTTCTGGCGTGTCACATGGAAAAATTACCGGCGGTTTACGTGTAATATCAGCCTGTTGTTTAAAGGAAACCAAAATGGTAGTTGCGATAGGAAAAATCGAAATTACCGTGATGACCAGAAGGGCTAAACCTACCAAACGCCTCTTCCAAATCCGACGGTTTAGATAAAATTTTTTTGTCATTTTACCTGCTCCGATCGTTTATACGAGTAATCCGCAGAACGCTTAATATTAGTAACCAATTAACTGCAGCAATCAGCAATGCCAGGGCAGCTGCCCTTCCAAATCGGAGCTGGCCCCACCCAATAACATACAGTAGATAACTGATTACATAAGTCGTTGTACCTGGCCCTCCGCCAGTCAGACTAAACACCATACCGACCCCGTTAATGCCACCCAACATCAAGAAAAAAAGCGCAACCACCATGGTGGGCAATATTAATGGAATGGTGATATAACGGGTTAATTGCACAAGATTTGCTCCGTCAATGCGGGCACTTTCCATAACCTCATGCGAAACTGTCTGCAAAGCTGCCAGAATTAATAACGTTATAAACGGTAAGGCGCGCCACGAGGCAGCAAGAATTAGATATATCATGGCGGGAGATGGTGGAAAAGGGAAACTACCAAACCATGGTGCCGGACGGGCTGCAGTTAGAATAGATAGCCCATTCGGAGGAAATAAAGCGGGGTTCTGTAAGATCCCGGAAAAAAGACCATAATCCGGCGTAACCATCAATCGAAAGATCAAGCCTGCAATAATGTCTGCGATAATCCAGGGAATAAATAATAAGGTGATATAAACACCAGTAAAAGGTACTTTTTGCTTTAATAAGATTGCTATCACAAACCCCAAAGTGAGTGTAACGAGCGCATATCCCGTCAGAAAAATAACCGTGTGACCAACGCTCTCAGGGAATAAACCTGTTCCAAACAAACGCTCAAAATTCTGTGTACCTACGTACTCCCAGCCGGTAGCGTGGCGAGCTTGCATACTCAACCAGATTGTGTACAACGCTGGATACACTTGAACAATAATAATGACAATTAGCGTCGGTAAGATCAACCAAAAGGGCAATGACTTTCGCAGATGGTAGCTAATTGGTTTTCGTGGCTTTGCAGATCGCATTGTAGATATCACCTTTCGAGTTTGTTTCAGGGTGAAGTACTGCGGTAGACCTTTCAAATATAAATCTGGTTCAAAGTAGCAGGCGAAAGGGAGTGAATCCTTTTCACCTTGTCTGATGAAGCTACCAATATACGTAATTCAAGAAATTAGTTGTTTGCGTTATATTCTTCTTGTGCTTTCTGTAATTCAGTTGCGATATCCATAGTAGGGTCTTCTTTGATCAATTTATAAACTGCATTCATGATCAATTCGGATGCCTCAGCAGGACGTTCTAAGGTTCCGGCCCAATTACTGCACTGGCTAGCATTGATGGCAATAGCAGCCTGTTGGTAAAAAGGAGTTTGCATGGCAGGATTAGATTGAGCTGATACCAGGGTCGGGAATCCGGCACCAGGTCCTATCACATACTCAATGGTACGAGTCATATCGCTCATGATCCAGTTAATATAGTCATGGGATGCTTCTGGATTCTTGGCTCCAACGGGGATGCCATAACCCTGTATGTCAAGATTACAACCTGGGATATTTCCTTCAGGGGCAAACATTGGGCGCATAATCACTTCTCCTGCGGCGATTGCATCAATCATGTCCGTTTCATTGCCTTTGTCGAACTTGGTACCATCTGGCGCTGTTAATGGATTTATATAACGATAGCCAAACAAACCAGTTGGAATTGCCCCAGCTGAGGCGTCTTTGAAAGCGTCTTCTTCAACGAAACCACCTGCGAAAACAGTCTCGGGTTGATAACCCTTTGCCACAGTCTCACGCAGAAATGTGATCGCCGCCACATTTTCGGGTATATTGAGCAGCATATTGCCTTGACCATCGTCATACTTTCCTCCATAGGAAGAAATCAATGACCAAACCATGCGATAAGCTCCGGATCCGCCATATGCGGTTGAACCGAAATAAGTCCAGGCGTAGAAACCCTCTGATTTCAAACGTTCTGCCTCTACCAGAAACTGTTCCGGAGTGGTCGGGAACCCATTCGGGTAGCGACCGGACCAAACATACACCAAGGCTGGGCGTTCTGCAGTCGGGACGCAATAAATTTTTCCGTCAGGCCCGGTACATGCTTTAATCGCACCTGGCTCAAAATCAGCATACCAGGACTGCGCTTTTACCCAGTCGGTAATATCCATCAGCGCGTTGTTGTTGATGTAGGTAATGGTTTGTTGCCCACCTAATTCCACCATGTCGGGAACATCTCCGCCTGCGATTACGGCAGCAACCAATTCGGCCGTCATTTTATCCCAGGCTTTGGGCACATTCACCCAGTTCCATTTACCGGAAAAGTCAGCATTAAATTCTGGAATGGTTTTCCTAAGGTAGGCATTACCCACCCGCTCATCGCTGGCCGGGTCATCATTTTTTTCATCATATTGAAACCAGGTAACAAAATCTTTCACTTGTGTTTCAGTTGTTGTCGTTGTCTTGGTTGGAGCAGGAGAAGCACAAGCAAACAATACGCTAATAAGACCTGCCATAACCAGGATAATAAATAATGATCGGAAATTGCGTTTCATACTTTTTCTCCTCTGAAATCCATCCCAAGCAAAACCATTTCTCAAACCAACTTTTCTCGCTAAGCTTTCAGAAATCACCTCTATTAATTATGAATTAATTTTATGCTTGCAGCCATTATAATCACTGCGATACTGGCAAGAATAATTGTTATGATTGATTTAATCAAACCCATTTTTCCAACCCTTTGTCACTAAATCCATCGGATGAACTTTGTACCGGCTTTGTCTACTTACATAAATATGATAACCTAATTTATTAAAAAAAAGTGTTTGTGTACTATGGCAGCAGCGATAAACATTACATTAGGTTCCCCATTTTTTGAAATGTTAATCATAGAAATTGTGATGGTTTCTCAGGGAAAATTTTTTACCATCCGAACAATTACCCTTTCGTTTACCATAAACAAGAATTCAATTGCTTTCGCCATCAGCTTTGATCAGTGCTTCAACCTGCGATTCAATCCACCTATAGGTAGTCTCTAACCCTTGTTCCAGGCTGATCTGTGGCTCCCAATTCAGTACCTTTTTTAGCAAGGTGTTATCCGAATTACGTCCGCGCACACCTTGTGGGCCCGGAACATGTTTCTTTTCAATTTTTAATCCTGCAATTTCAGAAATGATATCAGCCAATTCGTTTATTGTTACCATTCGATCCTGGCCGAGATTGAGCGGTTGCGAATAATCCGATTGCATCAATTTCAAAATTCCTGAGATACAGTCATCAATATAACAAAAGGAACGTGTTTGTTCTCCATCTCCCCAGATTTCAATGTCCGGTTTTCCAGTGAGCTTTGCATACGCAATTTTTCGGCACAGAGCAGCCGGCACTTTTTCTCTACCACCATCCCAAGTACCAAGAGGTCCAAAAATATTGTGGAATCGAACAATGCGAGTTTGAATTTCATACTCTTCACCATAATGCCGGCATAAGTGTTCTGAAATTAACTTCTCCCAACCGTATGCGTCTTGGGGTTGTGCGGGATAGACATCCTCTTCCTTGAGAGGCTTTATGTAGGCTTCCGATTGCAAGTATTCCGGATAAACACATGCTGAAGAGGTATAAAAGTATCGTCTGACCCCTTGGAGCCTGGCAGCTTCCAAAGTGTGAGTATTTATTAATAAATTGTTATGCAGAATCTGTCCATGATGGTGGGAGATAAAACCCATTCCACCCATATCTGCAGCCAGGGCGAAAACCTGATCAACACCTTCTGCTGCCTGCAGACAATTTTCCCATCGACGCAAATCCAGGAGCAAAAATTCATTTGCATCCGTTTCACCAAATTCTGGGTATTTGATATCCACCCCACGGACCCAATGTCCCTGCCGGCTTAATTCTTTCACCAAATGATGGCCTATAAAACCCCCAGCTCCAGTCACCAAATATTTTGATTTTGGCATGATCATTCTCCCTGAAAGGAAATATTTGAAATGAAAATAAATAATGAAGAACCCATTCTTAACTTTCAATTTAGGATATTTACAATTTTCCCAAATTTGAGTTAATAGTTTAACCGGACGCGGAACCGATTAATTGTTAGAATAAAAATGATTAAATAATTCTAACATAGCCAGCCAAAACAGCTGATAAATTATTAGAAATAATACGAAAACCCACCTAATAAACTTGTTACCGGAATAAAGCTAAAATGCCTCCAAAATTTAAAAGATTAATTGAAATTTAATTGCTTTTCTATTCAAGCAAACCTATAATCAAACAGTTGTAAGAAGGCTCAATATTATTTTTGACACAAAATCGAAACTGGTTTTTTTCTTCGTTTTTATCACTCGTAATTCATTCAAGAACGAGTTGGCACGCGAGAAAATTTATAAATGTTCTTCTTTTTCTTAATTAATTTTGAGTACTGAGGAGAAATCAATGGAAAATGCATTTGAGCTTCAAGTTTTACTACCGGTACACAATGAAGCTGGGAGTATTGAAGCAACCATTCAGGAAATCTTTAATGAGTTTTCGCCAAAAGTATCATTTCAATTTATCGTATGTGAGGATGGCAGTATCGATGATACACAAGCCATTCTTCACAAATTATCTTCCAAATACCCAATCAAATTAATGACAAGCAACGAGCGTAAAGGTTATTCCAGAGCAGTAAGCGACGGAATGAAGGCTATGGATGCGCCTTATCTTTTGTGTCTCGACTCAGATGGTCAATGCGAACCGAAGGATTTTTGGAAATTCTGGGAGTTGCGCGAATCTTACGATGTCTTGATTGGCTGGCGTATACATCGAGCAGACCCAGGCCTTCGTAGAATATTGTCCCGCTTTTTTTATTTGGTTTACAAATTGTTTTTCAATGTGCCCATCCATGATCCAAGCTGCCCTTTTGTTTTAGCAAGAAAAAGTGTAATTGAAAGTCTGGTAAGTAGTATGGGCAGTATGCAACAAGGGTATTGGTGGGAGTTTATCGCACGTGCTTATTTAAAGAAATTCAAGATAAAAGAAATTGCTGTCGCTCATCGGCCTCGATTTGCTGGAAATACCCAAGTTTATCATTTGAAGAAAATGCCTATGATTGGTATCAAGCATTTTCTCGCCCTTTTTCAAATTCGTTTTCAACCAAAGAACTAATATCATACGATTGTTATCTTGTTATCACATGAAGAATGCTCAATCGTGAGAATGCTATTAATTTATTATCTGATTAGATAAACCACCGGCTGCGTAGCTGAATATTGACTGATTAGTTCAGCATCCGTATCAGCAATAATCCTTTCTGCATTCTCTTGAATTTCCTGAACGTGGTAACCTCCAAAGTTCTGTGAATTCAGAATGATGAAAAAACTGCCAGTGGCTGGTTCCGTTAAATTATTATCCGTAGTTACCGGCATGAACCTATACTGATTGTCTCGGTACATAATGGTGATTAGTGGAGCACACATTTCATCCGGTAAATAAATGGTGGCTCCTATTGGAATTGTTGTGTCTATCAAATCGGATGCATATTGACAGATTTTCGTCTCATAATTTTTGGGTTTATCCAGGTAATGATCAAAATACAGCCCGAACCAATTGATAGACATCAGGAAAAATAAAATCACACTGATAGTCAAATAAATTTTTAATAATCCCTTTTTGTAGAACAGATATTTCTTAGTAATTAATTTAAGCATTTTGGCTATCTGGACAAGTGAGAAAGTGATAAGAAGAAAGATGATTGGCAAGATAGCATAAGCCCGCCACACACTTGTGGTACGGTAAAGCAAAACGAATGGAATTAGAAGAAGCGTTGCCAAAGTAATTATTATTATGATCCAATAGGAACTGGCTTTCTTTCTCAATACCTGAATCATGACGAGGACCAGCCCAAGGTAAAATAAAGCCAGACTCATCTTTGAAATTGTGATCCCCCAAAGCCCCTCTGCTTGAAAATTATTTTTCCCAGTGTTGAAATCATCTAACAGGTAACGCGATTGGTCAAAATAGTAGCTTGCAGCGGATTGTTTACTTTCGGATTGAATAACATTTACTTCAATAAATTCACTATGACGTCCAATCGATTGCTGTGGGTACATGCTTAATTTTGGAACAATTGGTGAAACACAAATCACAAAATAAAGCAGAAAAATAATCATATTTCTTAATGTTGGCCCACTTTTTGTTCTGATCCAATTTATTGTTAAGACAATTAAGCAGTAGATGGCTGGAATGATAACAAGAGCGGTTACATACAACAGATGAATACAAATGGAAACAAATAAAGCAAAAAAGAACAGGACTTTGGTGTCATAGTCGTTTGTAAAGATTCTATATAAGTAATAGAGTACTCCTGCAATTAGCATAGGGTTTAAATTGACGTTATTCCAACCCAAATTCGACATATGGATGTCCCACACTGAAACCGCCAACAATAAAGCACTCACTATGGCTGCATTTTTCCCCATTAATTTCCTTGCCAGAAGGTATACAAATATGATTGCAAAAATGCTATAAATTACGCCTGTTAACCGGACAGAGAGAACTGGGTTCTTCATAATTGCCAAAAGAAAAGCCACAGGAAATGCAGGCATATTGGAAGGTTGATCTCCAATAAAACCGAATGGGGATGGCACAAGACCAGCATGAATTCGCCTGGCCGAATCTAACCAGTACCATTCATCTAGAAAAAGCCCATTCTGCTGAATAGGAATTACTCGGATTAAAAAAGCAAAGAGCAAAATATGCGGCAGCATTCCAAAAGAAAAAGTTGAAAAAAACGAGCTAATTGACGCAAGAACACTTGAAAATGAAATATGCCGCCATTTCTTGAAGTAGCGTTTAATTCTTTTCTTGTTTTTTATTTTGGAAGCAAAAAATAATGCAGAAAGGCCTGCCAAGATGACACTGATAAACCAGAGAGTCGCTGCAAGTTTGGACTGGGGAGAAGCTATCAAGAAATCTGTGGTGAAATGAAGAAAAATAGAAACAATATTCACGATTAAGGCAACAACAATGAAAAACCAGGCTATTTTTTCTCCAAATGTAACTCCAAACAATTTGGCGATGCGAATGTTTTTCTGTTCTTCTTTGTTCTGGGTAGGGAGTGTATTTTCAAAACTACTTGATAACTGCGATTGTGCTCGTAAGTCTTCTATATCAAATGAACTTTTTGGATCCATGAGAATACCCCGGGAAGTTAAGATAAATGATTGGTTAAAATAATACTCTGAAATAAATCATTCTATCAAAATTATTCAAATTAAACCTTGAAAACAACGCGTAGCTTATTACATCTAATCTGTCGTTTTCAAGCTTGACGATTTGTATTTAACAGGATGGTTTTAAATCTATCTGCTATTAATAGTATTCTTATGGATACCAATTCGTCCGGGCATCCTTTGATAGAGACGCCTCACAATCCTCTTTTATCGCACCCAAGCGTTGTTATCAGATTTTTTTTCTGAACCCGATCGTTTTGCTGTACAATTCACAATACAAAATTTAGGGTTCATTTCAAAAACAACAGGCAGAGTGAAAACAATAAACTTCATGAATGGAGATTCTTTATGGAAAATTCTTATCCGACCTTATTCATCACTCATAGAGGCAAAAGACACCAGCACGATTCATTGGCAGCCGCTCCCTCGGAATTGGAAATCACCATTAAGCGGTCACCCACCAAAGAAGAAATTATTGCCTTATTGCCCGGAAAAAAATTCCTGATTTCAGAACGTTCCGGTGAGATTGATGCTGATATTATTGCTGCTGGAAAAGACCTGTTATTAATTCAACGGCTTGGATCAATGACATATGACATTGATCTTGAATCCGCCAGAAATGCTGGAATAGCAGTCAGCAGTTTGCCAGTGCAAAGCGCTATTATGGTTGCCGAGCACATGATCATGCAATTACTGGCTTGCGCCAAACGATTGCGGGAAATGATGGACATAACGCACTCGGCTGAAGATTATGGGAAACCATCAAGGTTGAGCGATGAGGATTATTTTGCTTACAACTGGTCAAATCGCAAGGATATACGCGGCTTGCGGGGCAGCACCGTTGGGATACTTGGTTTCGGAGAAATCGGAGCCGAAGTTGCGCGTCGATTGCAAGGCTTTGGAAGCAACATCATTTATAATAAACGCAACCCACTTCCCGCATCTGCAGAAGAAGATTTACATATAAAGTACGCGAGCAAAGAAGATTTGGTATCAACAAGCGATTATGTCTGCATGTTACTCCCATACTTCCCAGAAACCGCTCTTTCACTCAGTGATCAATTCTTTGCGAAAATGAAGCAGGGGGCAATCTTTGTGAGTTGCGGTGGCAGCGGAGTCGTCGATGAGAAAGCTCTTACACGGGCCTTACTTAATCAGCATCTCTACGGCGCAGCAATAGATACCTACACCTATGAACCAATCGCCAAGAACGATCCTCTCTTGCCACTCGTAAACGACCCACGCTTCAATCTTATTCTTACCCCTCACATAGCGGCAGGCAGCGGACTTGTTGGGGTCAAACCCGGTGAAGAACGCGCAGGTGATTATGTCAACATTATGCGCTTGTTGGCGGGAAAAGAGATTTTGGGCAGGGTTGCGTAATTTCTATTACGGTAAAGAAAGTACTTCCTGGGGAATAATTTCTGTTGTGCCGTCTGGTTTTGTCCAGAATAATTTTATGTAGGTATAGCCCGTTCGATCAGCATATTGTATGCGGATCGCATGTTTCCCGGCGTTTAAATTCAATGACACATCCACATTGGCATCACGGATATCATCGTCGATTAGCAATGCATCATCAATAAATAAGCGGGATTCATCAATTGATTGCAACCCAAAAACGTACTCTCCATCTGTGGGAATATCGATTTGGCCCTCCCACTCCACTGTGTATGGTCTCGGCAGCGGTTGATTATGATAATAAAAATTAATAAACGGATCAATTTGCGCATAAGCTACCTCGCCAGACCAATCCGGACTGGCATAGTATTTCCCCAACAAACCATTTGCAGAAACAGGTGGAACAAAGAGGTTATTTGAGTTCAATGGCTGGCGCTCACCTTCCATGGGCTGCCAAAAAAGTGCAAATTTTCCTGCATTCGCAACGGTTTGAATGCGGATTTTATGATTTCCCTTTGCCAGCTTGACTGATGAGTTATCACTTATGTTGCCAGCCACCTCAACAGATTGTCCATCGATAAACATTTTTGATTCTTCAGTTGATTGAATCTCAAAACGATACTCTCCAAAATCCGGTATATAAATTGTCCCATCCATCTGCACACCAAACGGATATTGGCCACGATTGTTCTCATCCCATTGAAATTGGAAATGACGTTGTTGGTCCACATAAAAAGGGTAGCCAGTAAAATTCAAATCTGCATAATAGCTGGCACTTAACCCTTGCACTGCAAAATAATCCGCTGCCTGGATATCCATTTCAAAAAGGATTGTGGTACCGTCCGGATCTTTGATTTTGGTGAAATCCGCATTAGGGAAATATTTCCTGGCAAGGTCGAAAAATGGTTCTCGCTCCGGATCGATAAAGAAGATACTGCGCTCACTATCACCTTTGTCCAAAGGGAAAACATCGTATGTTTCCAGTTTAGTGGTCTGGGTTATTTTCGGTGCAAGAAACCGAACGGTGGGGGTATTGTGGTAAAAAGTACTCAGGTAATAACTGGCCTCATCCTCTACTTGAGCCATTTTCTTGCCAATAATCGTCTCTCTCGTTGAAAATTGGGTCCAGGAATCCGGAGATTTGGATTGATAAGTGAAGTAAAGAGAAAGGTTGTAAATGGCTGAGAAAGCGAAAATGATTCCCAGAAATATTGAAATACCATTTTTAATTGGTTTAATATATTCAGTTTCTGTAATCTTCCAGATCTCGTAAATGGGAATAACCGCCAACAGATATGCTGCCGGAAGGCTGCCAATTGCTCTCAAGGATTGTGGCGACTCGAAATCCAATGATAATATCCCGGGTAGCAGCATGATCAAAAACCAAAGAACCACCAACAAATATTTTGGTTCTTTGTAGCGGGTTAAGGCTATTCCAAACCCAACAACCATTAATGAAGCACTGATGGGATCGAGCATTGGTTGACCTGGCAGATTATGGCGGCCGTTGTAATCACCTTTGTAATTAAACATCAACAGATGCTCTTGGGTATTTTCTACAATAGGACTCCAGGATTCCTGGAGAGTCCTACCTTTAAAAATGGAGGCTTCGTTGATGCGGCTCCAAAAAGCTTGCGGGTTGTAGAGGGCATATTGTGCAATAGGAATTACCGATACGACCACCGCCAAGCTGAATACGACCAGCCCAGGCCAGGTGGAACGCATAACGCGTCGATCCCGAATCCATTTGGCTAAAAACCATAAACCTATTACTACCGGGAACAGGCGCATTGACGCATAAAATGAAAGACCCAGACCCAATCCTAAACCAGCCAGTGCAAAATCCATCAGTCTCAAGCGCCTGAACGCTCGCATGAGCAAGGCGATCACTAATAACTCAAAAAATGGGACGGTGATATTATCCAAACCAATACGGCTCCAGTTTAGGTGCCAGCGGGAAAATGCAATGAGGAACGCTAGCAGCAAACCGGTTTTTCGATTGAATAATTCGCTGCCGCAAAAATAAGCAGCTGCAATTGTGACCACACCAAAAAATGCACTCACAAAACGTAGTGTTGGTATTGATATTCCGAAGATCTTGAATGAAAGTGTCATTAAATAAATAAAATATGCTGGCACTCGTATATCTGCAAAGAAAACAGGAAATGAACTTTTATCTGACAGAGTTTGCATTGCCTTCAAGCCAAAATCAGCTTCATCAAACCACAATCCAAACGGTTGCCCATCCAGTTTGACAAAACGAATTATGGCCCCAAGCAGCATGATAATAATCAATAAGTTTCGTTCGGAGATTCCCGCCTGCGGAACAAGGTTTGGCCTGGCTTGGTTTTTGATTGAAATAGCGGCTACTGATACCAGGAAGACGATAATACTGATGATATGAATAACCCAGGGGAACAAGGAATTTCTTAAACCTTCAAAAAGGAAAAATGACACAATTGCGAGACCCAGACTGGCTCCAAAAAGAATGTAGTAGTTCCTATTTCTTTTATATGACATCTGCTGTAATTGGAGCGGTGTTGAATATGATGAAATTTTGGGTTCGCCAACTATTGTTACAAATACTGCAACAGCAAAAATAAATAAAACAAGAGCAAAAAAGAATTGATTTCTTAACAATAGCCATTGGCCGAATAATGCAACCAGAAGTGATAAAGCCATTGCAATGCTTTTATATCTTTTTTTTATCAATTCAATCATCGATGTTCCCTTTATTATGGATATTTACCTCTACATCGTCGTAGAAACTGATGGAAAACTGAGACAGTTTGCCTGCCTGTAAATGTAATTACTTCTGGATAACTTCATAAATAATGGCAGAATCCTCGTTATTTTGTCCAAAAACAATTCGAAGCAAACCTTGCCTTTCCATTTCATTAAATTTCTCCAGTCCCTCTGACGAGTAATACACCCGCTCCAGGCCAGAGACGATAATATATTTCACTTCATACTTCTTCAGAAACTGAGTTGCTTCTTCTATAGAAGTCGTATTGTAGAAATTGACTACATCTTCGATCCGTTTTTCTATTATCGATCCTTCGATCAAAGAGTTATGTTGCCGGGTATGCCAGCTCCAGCCGATTACCGATGGCAAACCTGTGTGAATGGCATATCGCGCACCCCAACGGTACTCGGTGGTATGGCCTTCGACGATAACCGGTGATCCTTGAACATTATCCTGCAAATAATGAATGGCATAGTAATCGAGGCTCAAATCTATTGGCCGACCCTCATCATTATAAATCGCACCCTCCAGCGCAGCATTGTAGATAGAATCGCCCAGCATAAAAGCAGACCCATCCAGGGTTCTGGGAGGCAACTGAACCCCCGGCCAGCGGTCGTTGATTTTCTTGCCAGTTGCAACCAGCGGGTATACCAGTGATAACAAAATCAGGACCTGCACAGCACTAATCCAAAGCGCCCGTAGAGGCAGTAACCATTTTTTCATGAATTGATACATAGTGACCAATGCCAGACCCATAGCGATCGCCAGAATAAACCACGCTTCAATATAAAAGCGAAATACCATGTTCGAACGACCTACATCCCCTTTCAGTACCACCAGCTCAACCACGTAGGTCAACCCGTATGCGACTGCAAAAAGGAGCCAGGTCAAACGCTCTAATTCCGAGACGCTTTTCTTAAAGAAGATGATATAAACCCAGGCAATAATCAGCGGCAACCCAAATGCCAAAACCTGATAATCATTCTTCCAAAGCTGAAACATTGCATAAATTACTGCAAAAATAATTATTGAAGGGATCCAGGTAGACCAGTTGCGTATTTTAAACCAGCGCTTGTAAATATATTGAATTTCAGGCCAAATTGTTTTTATCAACATACTGAGCATGATGAAAAGCGATAAGCCATAGACCACAACGTAATCGTTCAGGGGAGTTCGCAAACCCTTCCACAACTCAATGGATGCGTATTCTGTTTTGAACCAGTGAGTAAACGGGGAATAGAAGAGCATCGCCATGACAACCAGCGCAACAACATAGAAAAATGTTGTTTTGAGCTTCTGTTCCAAAGATCTTTCTTCCGAGCTCCAGGTCGTCCAGACCATTGTCAATAGCCCCAGCGCCAAAAAAGTAGGGAAGTCCCAGGTATGCGACGCTCGAAAGACTCCGAAAAACAAACCGGCCATCAGCAATGCCAACAATTTTTCAGGCCACTTTCTTTTGGTCAGGGGTAATAGAATTAATGAGAGACACCAGGTAAGCGGTAAAGCATAAAACGGCATGCTGAGTAAATGTGGATGCAGATCGGCATATAAGAATGAGAAGTAAGGAAATTCAGCGATGGGAGTATCCGGGCCATCAGGCAATATTGGCCTTGAAGCTGCAAAATACCAGCGGCCAGGGTCACCCGGTAACTGTGCATCCCCAGATAAAACCTGACTGGCACCGGATAGTACCTGCTCCAATTTGCCAGTGGGTGCTCCGCTATCAACCAGATTAGCTGCTTCAGGCAAGTACTTCCATAAAAGTTTTACTTCAAAGAAATTCGCGAAGAATAAAGCTGCCACCAACGCAAACACACCGACAAAATAGCCTGTCCCATTTTTGGAAATAAAGCCTGCCAGCAACCGCCTTTTTTTGATTTGTTGATGTTCGCCCTGTTCCCCGCTAGAAGCGATCAAACGACCGTGGATTCCAGTGTAAAGATTGTAACCCACTCCAAACACACCCACACCGGTCATGGCGAACCAGCTTGGTAATACCAAATTGTAGGCCAACGAGGGTAACACTCCCAGCAGTTTGGTCGGTATGGCTGCAATCACATATCCGTAATAGTAATAGTTCAAATAATGGCCTGAAAACCAGGGGTTTTCAGGTGGAAAGTAGACTGACTTAATGACTGCATTGAAAAATGCAAAATCCATCGGCTTTTCACCACCCAACCACGGGTGCCAGAGATCCGGGTTGCCAAGCCGAATATTTAAGCTGAAAATAAACAACACCGCGAAAATGATTTCCACCACAATTATGTGTCGCCAAGATTTCTTAAAATAATCAATGAAGTCTGATTTACCGCGATAGAAAAGCAAACCATTGATTGCCGCGAATAAAATTAGGCAGCCAAATAGCAATAAGCGGCTGAATGTCACAAGTTTTAGACTTCCCAGCAGCCAGGGCAGCCAGGCCATCATTAAAAGTGAAATCATGCGAACAAAAGGATAGCCTCTGTCCGGCAGACTTCTAAACAGCCTGCTGGTTAGCGGAAGTACCAGCCAGCCCATAAACAACAGCAGCAGATACCAGACGATGATGGTGAATCCTTCGTTCTGATTGATCAGGCTGAGCCTGTCAAACATTTTCGACCAGGTTCCTCCCAGTGTCTGGGCTTCCAGGCGATCTGCAGGCAGCATTAACGCGGTTGGCGCGCGCGTGTAATTTAAAGGGACCTGAAATATAACCTGATCCAGATTGACTGCTTCAAAGGCAGCCCTGACTTTTTCCAATGAAAAATCGGCAGACTTCTTAAATATCATTACCTTGGGATGATCGTAGACTGTAAAAGATTCATCCGCCAATTGATCATTGAGCTGGATCGGACCTAAAGTTGGGTAACTTTCGAAAGCTGCCACCAGGTCAAAACCAAGCGGGCTTGCAAACGGTGGTTTGAGATGAGCCGTACGTGCTTCCATGGCATCAGAACTACACTCACATCCGAACAAAAGCTGGTAATATTTCAACGTCAGAGGATACCGCAGTTCCAGGCGCGGCATGGCATCGTAAGCTCGGTTGGACGGTAAAACGATATATTCGCTGCGGGCAAGTATGTCCAACATCTTTTCACGCTTTTCGGGTGTATCCGCTTCATACAGCTCCAGATTCAAGGGAGAATAAATGCCCCCCAAAGCATCGATCTTGTCAACGGCCAGCGGAAGAGCATCATCCCAGGAGGTTTCAAGCGTAAAGTTTTCCGCTAATAATTGAATAGAACTGCCTTCAACCACTTCAGTTTTTATCTGATAGGACCCAGCGCTGGATAATTCGACTGTGGGAAACTCAAATCTGGCACTGCGTTGCTCACCGGGAGCGGAAAAATCAAAGGATGTTTCAGCACTGGCAAGCGGATTTTCTTCGTCACGATCTTTGAGGATACTAACACTCAGCTTAACTGCCGAAGGCGCATATTCCTGTGAGAAATTACTGATTTTAAGTCTGTTAATTCGGACTGGTGTCTCGACAGAAAATTTAAATGTGTCTTCTGCCAACCCGGGAGATTGATCTTGTACCACAAGCGGTAAATCTACCCCGGGACTCTCATCGTTTTCGTTACCGAGTCGAACAGCACCAAAAGACATAATATTGCTGTTATCAAAACGGTAATAGAAATAGTAAGGCTGGCCTGTCTCGAGGGTAACATCACCAAAATTTACTGTCATCGCTTCTCGAGTTTCGTCATCATTAAAGACAACGCGTCCATCAGTAACGCGATCTTCACCGGCAGGATCGCGCGAAACTTTGAAAAACAGACTGCCACCCAGTCGCTTAATCTGAGGTGCTGTAATCTGAGAGACTGTTCCCCCCGATCGCAGTTTGAGCTCAGTTACTTGCGCTTCTTCCGGCTCAAACACATGATTATTATAGGTAGGGATTGGATACGAAATTAATCCGCTCGCACTCTCCAACTTTACATTCAACGGGCCTTCGATATTCTGTAGAATCCAACGCGAGGCTGCCACGCGAGTGTGAGGCTGTCGATATATATTGCTGAATGCGAGCGCATATGCATAGGTTCCAAGTAGTACTACGGCGATCACAAGAACACTTAGAAATCCGTGCCAGTTATTTTTAAATTGGGCTATCTGTTCTTTCAAGTCGCGGCCAATTGTGCCTATTCGCTCCAGACTCGGCCCGGATTTAGCATAAATTTCCATTAATGCCCAGGCTGCAAACATAATTAAAAACGGATAAATTGGCAGGAAATAGCGCATATAACGCCAGAATTGCATGTTCTGCCAGATAAAATAAAGCAAGACCCAAACAAATGGGAATAAGTGCTTACGCCAATCCCTTTTCCAAATCCGGACCCCTGCCCAGGCCCAACCTGCCCAGGCAGCCAAACCAAGCGGAATTCCCATTCCCCACACAACCATATTGACCCAGCTATATTGGATCGGGCGGTTGGTCCAGTGATGGTTTGGTGGCCATTCCGAATTTCCCGCCACTTGATTGGTCACTTCTTTGATGACACTCAACCAGCGTTCATTCAAAGAAAAATTGGTGATACTCGGGCCATTGAAAGCATACGGCTGAAAAACCCGGAAGGCTAAGGCAGTTAGAAGAACAGCCAATAACAAGCCAAACGCTATTCTTACGACGATAACAAGATAATTGGGCTGCTTCCATTCTATAAGCAGATAAATGGCTGCGGCCAGGAAAAGAATTGCAATCACCGGCAGGGTGTTCACTTTACAGGCACCTGCCAAACCAACCAGGAATCCAAAATAAGCAAAATATTTTAAATTTTCTTTAGTAACCTTCCGACCGGGCTTATCCAGTGGAATTGCGTGCAACGCGGTATAAAAACTCAAAATCACAAATACTGTCGCAAACGAATCAACCGTAAAAAAGTGCGACATTTGAATCGGGAAAACAGCTGCTGCAAAAAGCGCAGCTGCCAGCAAAGCAACTTTTCTATTATAGAGACGCAAGGCCAGCAAATAAAGGGCCCAGATCGCAGCCAGATCAAACAAACCCGAGAGAAAGCGCCCAACCAGGGTAATCGAATCGTAACTGGCCATATTGACCCACTGTGCCACCATGCGGGTCACAAAAAGCGGCAACATGCCATAGGTATATGAGCCGTGTTTGAGTGGATTTAAGGTACTGTTGGCTGTGTCAAAATAAGTGGAAAATCCACTGACAGGCCGAATCTGCTCCGCGACCATGGTCATGTACCGTTCGTCCGGGTGTTGATGAAAACCTTCATCCCAATTGAGTCCGCTAAAGCGAAAAATGGCACCAACCACAAGGATTACTGCGAGGATAAGAGCAGGTTTCCAGGCAAAAGGAGGTTTGCTGGGTTTTGGCTGCTCAGGTTCGGCGGTGTCATCTGTAGATAATAGTGCTGCAACAAATTTCCTGAAACGGCCGATGGGCTTCTCCGACGCTTCAGGTTTCACTTTCTCAAGGTGTTCAGTTAAATAGACCGGCAGCTCGATCTCTTCGTCAGCACCTTCACGCTTTTCATCGATATTTTCGGGAAAGACAAAAATTTCGCCAATTTTGTCCAGCGTTTCACGATCAATACCCCAAATAGCATTTACCTGATCTAAAGCAGAAAAAGGCCTCAATGCCAAAATTCTCTTCGCCAGGCGCGGTGAAATCCTTAATACTTTGATAAGGTCTTTCTCACTTATGGTGTTTAGATCCAGGCTGTTATTCACTTTACGGCTCATGACATTCCCTGCTAACCGATGGTTTCTGTTAGTAAACTAACTGTTTAATTATATGCACATAAATAAGTGAAGGGGATGAAAATTACCTGAATAATACAATAGCGTATTTTTCCATTAAAACAGTGTTGAGGAGTGCATTCAAGTGGATGGTCACCCGCTTGAATACGCTCAGTCTTAATTTAAGAAAGATACATTATAGAATTTTTAAATGCGCAGGTAGTATAACATTGAACAAATAAATCAGTGCAAAGAGTATGCCAGCAGTCCAGCATCCAAAGGGCTATACTCGTTCTCTTTCCGGTAAGTTTAGAATTTGTATAATGAGAGTTGAAAAACATTTATATTTCGCAATGGAGCAAAGCATGGTTTCTTTCGATAACAAAGAGCAGTATCAACCCAGTCTGGCGATTGCCATTCAAGCTGGCGGCAAATCCAGCCGGATGGGCACAAACAAAGCAAAAGTCCTATTTCATGGCCAACCGCTTATCCTGCGTGTGATGGACCGTCTTAAGCCGCTTGGTGCGCAGATATTCATTATTTCAAACAGCGGTGATTTGGATTACCCGCAGCTCTCCGAAATTACGATCTTGCCGGATATCATTCCGGATAGCGGACCCTTGGGTGGTTTATATACAGCGCTGAAGTTTGCCACGGCAGACTTCGTAGCCATGGTTGCCTGCGATCTTCCTTTTGTCAGCGCAGATCTGATTAAGAACCAGACACAAATTATGCAAAGAGAAAATAGTGATGTTGTCATTGTAGAAACCGCGAATGGACTCGAACCATTACATGCACTTTACCGCCGGAAAGCTTGCCTTATGCCAATTGAAACAGCCTTACAGAATGGCAAACGGCGCGTGATTTCCTGGTTTCCAGACGTGAAAGTAACCACCATCAGCCATCAAACGGTACGGCACATTGATTCGGAATTAAAGATGTTTTTAAATGTCAACACCTTGCAGGAGCTTGAAAACGCGAAAGATCTTGAAGAATAACAAACAATAATCAATAACCCTCACCCCAGTGTTCCAGGGCGAGGGATATTGATTATTTTGGCGCTATATATGAGAAATTCTGTTAGTAAATATCCCAGACAGTGTTAAAAACATTGAACTTGCCGGTGGGGGTGATCAGATTGGGAATCCGAGTAATCTCTTCCAAGGTAATGTCATCATATACCACAATCTCACCAGTTTTACCCGGTTGATCGGCTGTACCCCAAACGCTGACCCAGACTTGTGTGCCTTGTTTGTTGTACTCAAAATGAACTGCACGCCCATAATCTGCCACTTGCCAGCACTTGTATGTTTCGGTCGGATTGCTCTTCGCAATTACACAAATGGTGCGCTGCAACTCTGCATCAGAATTCAATCCAAAATCGACCCAAATCCATTGACTTTCAGGGTGAGTTTTGACGAACAGGCTGCCCCCGCCGGGCAATGCAATATTGCGCACTACCTGCCAGGCGCTCTCTGGATGTTTTTCCGGGTCGGTTCCGATGGCGATCAAAGATCCCTCACCAAGATGGGAAGTTGTCCAGACCGGGCCAAACTCGGGATCAATCCAGTTTGCTCCACGGCCGGGATGCGGGATCGCACCGGTATCAACCAATGCCTCCAAATTACCATCCAAAGCATCCACAACAGCCACCCGGTTGGATTGGTTGGCTGCAACCAGGAAATAGCGCTTGGATGAATCCCAACCGCCGTCGTGCAAAAAGAGCTCAGCTTCAATCATTTTGATGGTGGGATTGTTGGGATCAACATAATTTACCAGCCAGATTTGACCTGTTTCCTTGATATTGACAATCCATTCGGGTTTATCATGGTTGGCGGTAATGGCAGCCACGCGCGGTTCAGGATGATATTCTTCTGTATCGTAGGTATAACTGCGCGTGCTGACAATCTTGAATGGTTCCAAAGTTTGACCATCGAGCATTACAAAATGAGGCGGCCAGTAACAACCCACGATGGCATATTTATCGGAGAAATCGCCTTCCGGCCCGCTATACTTGCTGGTTTCAACCGAGCGTGCATCATAGCAAACCTGAACCTCCGCAATCTTGTCTGGAACCTTCATCCAGGTATCGATCAATGCCAGTTTGCCATCGCGACCAATGGTATAGATATAGCGTCCGGTTGCCGACATGCGCGAAATGTGCACCGCATAGCCCGTGTTAATCGTATTGACAATCTCGTAGGTATCGCCATCGATCAAAGCAATCTGGCCGGCATCCCGCAGGGTTACCGCAAAGAAATTCTGCCAGTCACGATCATGCTGAGGTTCGCTTGGCCGATCTTCCACAGGAACGATTACATTCCAGGTTGCCATCATTTTCTCTAATGACATCTCGAGCGGTTGTGGAGGATCCATCTGAATAAATTCTGCCATCAGTTCGGTTTCTTCTGCGGTTAGGATTCCCTGTTTTCCCCAATCCGGCATACCACGCGGTGTTCCGTTAAAGATAATGGAGGCCAGGCCGGCGGTACCCTTTAAACTGGTCAGGTCTGGCGTCAAAGCCGGTCCGGTGGCACCATTTCGGAGGACCCCGTGACAGCCAGCACAACGATCGAAAAAGATCTCAGAAGCATGCGCAAATTCTTCGTCTGTCAGCAAAGAAGAACTTTCTGCCTCGGGAGTAGTCTGGGTTTGGCTTAGATCCAACTGGTGACCCGGTAAGCCGGACAGGAAATTGATGATCGCCTTAACCTCATCATCCGTCATTCTCTCGATCAAGGTCGGCGACATTAACCCCTTGGGACAGGCGACACCGCCACAATCCGGCGCAATAAAGAGATCAGGGCTTTCGAGGGCTTCACGAATGTAATCCTTAATCGAATCCGCTTGACCGCTATATTCTCCCGAGTCCATGCGCGCCTGGGCAATTTCCCCGATTGCGCTCAGATCCGGGCCGATCGTACCGGTGGCACCCGGTACACCCGGGATGACATGGCAGGCCGCACAGCCGCCTTTTTTAAAGGCTTCGAGGATATCCTCACCTTCAATATCAAGAGCGTCTCCATCAACATCTACTTTTTGTTCTGTTGCCTCAACAACAGGGGCATCGGTCACTTTGGTTGATGAGCAAGCGGCCAAAAGTAACGTTAGCATCAGGGCAATTGCGATGAGCATAGCGAATTTCTTCATTTACGATCTTCTCCTTTTAGGATAATTTTTATCAAACGCGTATATGATAACCGCTAATTCATTCAATCGCAACTGATCAATGAAACCTAATCATTACAACCCATTAAAATCCTGGTTCGAGTGGCAAATTGCTTGTATGGAGATATTTTTCAGACCTGGTTGGAATCGTTATTTTGTTTTTTTAATTGTGGAACTACGACAACTCCCAAAAAGCAAAAAGATGTCTCAAATACTTGTATTTTCCATCCAAAAATCGTACACTGGGAAGGTGAAATGGGTGTAAATTGCGGGGAAATGTTCACCCGCCGCTCATGGAACTTTTTTGTCTTGAGAATAGTCTTATTAATACTGTTCGCCGCCTGATGGTGGCAGAATTTGGCGGACAAAGTTTACGAAAAGGAGAAAAAATGAAACGATTCGCTATCCCATTTATCATTCTTGTTATTCTTGTTGCAGCATTTGGATTCGCACCGCAAAAATTAGTTGAAGCATATTCTTATCCGACCTTCAGCATTGTCAGTGTCGAGACGGATGTAAAGGTCACCATTCAGACCTACAACCTGCCAAAGGATACGGACTTTCGTGTTCTGATGGGTAAATATGGCACCCTGGGAATTGGCGGGACATTGGTCGCCACGACCGCTTCCGGCGTTGGGGGCGTCCAGACGTTAACATACGATATCCCCGCCGCACTTAAAGGCCTCGACCGCATCGCGATCCGCATGGAGGCTACCAGCGGCATCGGTTATTATGCCTATAACTGGTTCTGGAATAATACCGCTCCGGTAAGCCCCACGGCGACACCTGTCGGCCCAACACCGCCCCCAGGTTATTCCGGGTACCCGACCTTCTCAATCAGTGATGTTGTTGCCGATTCAAAAGTCACAATTAAGACCTACAACCTGCCCAAGAACACCGATTTCAGAGTGCTTATGGGTAAGTATGGAACCCTGGCTATCGGCGGAACTGAAGTCGCAACCACCAATTCCGGCAGCGGTGGAACCCAATCCTTCACCTATGATATCCCGGCCGGATTAAAAGGGTTGGATCGGATTGCCATCCGCATGGAAGCTAAAACCGGCGTGGCCTATTTCGCCTACAACTGGTTCTGGAATAATACCAGCGCCGTTCCGGTGCCGACCACTGTCGTCTCACCAACGCCTGTCGTAACCCCGATTCCCGGTTATAGTGGCATCCCAACCTTCAGTATCCTTGCGGTTGTCAGAGACAGCAAAGTGACCATCAAGACCTATAACCTTCCCAAAGATACTGATTTCAAAGTATCCATGGGCTTATATGGAACACTGGCGCTCGGCGGAACAGTCGTCGCGACGACGGGATCCGGAGATGGCGGCTCAAAAGAGTTCACCTATGATATCCCGGATGGATTAAAGGGCCTTGACCGGATTGCCATCCGCATGGATTCGACCAGCAGCCCGTACTATGCCTACAACTGGTTCTGGAACTATAACGCTCCATAAAGCGGGCATAATTCAATAATTGAATAAAAAAGCACCTCTGGGAGGGAACCTCCCAGGGGTGCTTTGTGGTTTAATGGCGGGTGGTGGGTTGCGGGTGGTGGGTGGCTGGGGATTAGAGGGGAGAGAAGGGCCGGTTGCGGTTTGTCACCTGCAGGAAGTGGTCGTCACATGTCCGACTGAAGATATGGTTGCAGCAAAGATTCCATCTCCGCAATTGCGTAGGTATGCCGAACGGGAACGCGTAGGAGTGGCAATTTAACAGTTTAGAAAACCCGTTCAATCAATTCATCGCGGTCTTTTCAATCTTTGCGCTGATAGCTTTTATCGTCCAATTCTATGGCAAGAAAAGGGATCATCGATTTTGGGTTGCATAAAAGAAAATCAATATGCTTCCGGTCAATTTTATTGGTGTAAATTCGGAATTTACTCGCGTCATTGGATTTTACAAAGAAGAGATCACCTAAAGAAACTTTGGTTAACACCATGGCTTTCTCTGCTGAAATTGTTCGCAATATATGATAAAAACTAATTTCGGCATTAGAAAGGAAATAATCGCGCTGAAGATATGGATATACCAACGCGGTTTCTGGCTTTGCTTCTTTTACAGAAAGAAAGTCACTGATCAAATCGACAACGTCGTTGACTGCTTCTGCAGAAAGACCAATTTTCTGTAAAACGGTTCGGATGAACGAGAACTTTTCGGATGATGCCATGTTTATCACCAATACGATTATTAAATGCAATAGACATATATTTTACATGACAAAAACAATTTAAAACCTTCAGCTACCTGATTTATGGAAAAAATTTGAAGGAAAATGAAAAATTCATTAACGCTTTAGAATGGGTCAAATGCCCCCATCCTGATTGGATTACCCAAAAAAACCTTTACTCACTGTCCTCCTTTGTCCAAAAATCCGCCAGTAATTCTGCTTGGTCCAATACTTTATTAACAGAAACTGTATACTCGCCTGTGGTTGGGTCATCCGGTGGATATTTGTATTTTCTCAAAATTCGTTTGACCATGACACGCAATTTTGCCTGAACGCTTTGCTTGAGTTGCCAATCAATCGATGTGTTTTTTCGTACACTTTCCACCAATTCATGAGCAATTAGTTTAAGGGTCTGATCTCCCAGTAGGCTCTCTGCATTTGGATTGTCCGCCAGGGCGTCATAAAAGGCCAATTCATCCTGGCGGAGATTTAATTTTTCCCCGCGTTCATCTGCAACACGAATGTCTTTCGCGATTTGAATTAATTCTTCGATTATTTTAGCGGAATCGATCAACCCATTTTGGTATCGTTTGACTGCTTCTGCCAGCATTTCAGAAAATTTCCTGCCCTGGATCATATTCATTTGACCACGTATTTTAATCTCGTCATTTAGCAATCGTTTAAGCAATTCAAGCGCCAGGTTTCGGCGCTCCATGCCCTGGATTTCAGCTAAGAATTCATCAGAAAGGATGGAAATATCCGGTTTACGAATACCGGCGGCATCGAAAACATCGATGACTTCGCTGGAAATAATCGCGTCATTGATAATCTGCCGAATAGCTGTTTCTATTTCTTCATTGGTGCGCATCTTCGTGGTCTCATCAAACTTGGCAAAACGCGCTTTAATGGCCTGGAAAAAAGCCAGGTCATCACGGATTTCGAGTGCTTTGGGATGCGGAACTGCCAACCCAAACGCTTTTTGTAACTTAATGACGTTCTCCTTAAATCTCTCTTTCCCATTGCGGATGGTTTTACCTTCTTTTACTTCAGACAGGTCAGCAATGAAATTGGCTGCATCAAGGATGAAGGTGAGTTTTTTCTTGGGTTCCAATGCGAAATAGCGACGATAATCAAAACGCCCGAACATATCCACCACGATTTCATAATATTCTAGCATCTTGGCAACAGCTTCTTCCTGATCGAAGGTGATCTGTCCTTTGCCCTGGCTGGCGGCATACACCAAAAGCGCATTTTTTAAATCCTGGGCGATGCCGATGAAATCGACAATCAACCCGCCTTCTTTGTCGCCAAAGACGCGGTTGACGCGCGCGATAGCCTGCATGAGGGTATGCCCGTTCATGGGTTTATCGATATACATGGTATGCAGGCAAGGCGCATCAAAACCGGTTAGGAACATATCCCGGACGATTAGTAACTTGAGCGAATCGTTAGGGTCTTTCAGACGGTTGCCAATGGCTTTGCGGCGGTCTTTATTACGGATATGCTCCTGCCAATCCAGCGGGTCGCTGGCTGAACCGGTCATTACAATTTTAATCGCGCCTTTGTCATCGACTGGGGAACCCCACTGAGGACGCAGTTTGACGATCTCATGGTAAAGAGCTACGCAGATACGCCGGCTTATGCAGACGATCATGCCTTTACCTTTTGCGGCAGTAAGGCGCTGTTCAAAGTGGCTGACAATATCTGCAGCCACCTGCCTGAGTCTGTCAGTGCTGCCCACGACGGCTTCCTTACCGGTCCAACGGGCAAAGCGTTTTTGCTTTTCGGTTAACTCATCATCTTCGGTGATTTCTTCAACACGTTCATCGAGGATTTTTTGATCTGCAGCGGATAGTTCGATTTTTGCCAGACGGCTTTCGTAAAAGATGCGCACAGTCGCGCCATCTTCCACAGCCTGCTGAATATCATAAATATCCACATAATTGCCAAAGACAGCCTGAGTGTTTTTGTCCTCTTTTTCAATCGGGGTACCGGTAAACCCGATGAATGAGGCATTCGGCAGAGCATCGCGCATATGCCGGGCAAAGCCGTCAATGAAATCGTATTGGCTGCGGTGAGCTTCATCCGCTATGACAATCACGTTATGTCGTTCGGTCAGTGTTGGATATACCCCGTCATTTTCTTCGGGCAAAAATTTTTGAATGGTGGTGAAGACGATTCCGCCGGAAGCCACCGAAAGCAATTTTTTCAGGTCTTCGCGGTTGGCAGCCTGCACCGGGGCTTGGCGTAATAACTGCTGGCAGTTGCTGAAAGTCTCGAAGAGCTGTTGGTCGAGGTCATTCCGATCCGTCAGCACCACCAGAGTGGGGTTATTCATCTCTTCCGCAAGCACCAGCTTCCCGGCATAGAACACCATGGAGAGGCTTTTACCGCTGCCCTGGGTATGCCACACCACACCGGCTCTTTTGTCACCTTTGGGTTGGTGTTCCACAGAGGGTAATCCATAGGCCGAAGGATGTTCTGAAATGAATTTCCCTTTCACGCTGGCTGAAGCTCGCAAAGTGGAGATGATCGCTTTATTGACTGCATAGTACTGATGATAGGCAGCTAATTTCTTGATTGTCTTTTCTTTGGTCTTTTCAAAAACGATAAAATGGCGGATGATATCCAAGAGAGTCTTTTTGTTTAGCATCCCCTTGATAAGTGGTTCCAGTTCAGGTTCGTGTTCTGAGTCCACAATCTGCGACCCATCCATGCTCTTCCATTCCATAAAACGCGAATAGTCACTTGAAATGGTGCCGGCTTTAGCAAACCAGCCGTCGCTGATGACCTCAAAAGCATTGCAGGTAAACAGAGATGGAATCACCTGCTGATACGTTTGCAACTGGTGAAAGGCAGCCTGAACATCGGCTTTTTCATCGGCGGCGTTCTTCAGTTCGATGACCACCAGCGGCAGGCCGTTGATGAAGAGGACGATATCCGGACGTTTATTGACATTATTTTCCACCACTGTGAATTGGTTGACGGCCAAAAATTCGTTATTCTCCGGAACCGCGAAGTCTACCAGCCAGACCTTGTCGGAGCGGCTTTTACCCTCGCCAACGCTGAATTTCACATCCACGCCTTCGGTCAGCTCGTAGTGGAGGGCTTCGTTGTTGTCGATGACAGTCAGCGCTTGGATGCGAAGCGCTTTTTTGAAAGCCTCTTCGCGCGCTTCCTCTGGAATGCGCGGGTTAATCCGGTCAATGGCAGTGCGCAGGCGTGCTTTCAGGATCACATCGGTGAATGTGCGCTCGGTAACCGTACCTTCCAACAAGTCAGGACCGTACGCAATGGAATAGCCATTCTCGTCACGCAGCAACTCAAGGGTAATTTGTTCGATTTCGGATTCGTAAAGGATCATTTTTTCTCCCATGGGTACAGTGTGTCGAGTTCCCATTGAGAAGGGTTGTCAACTATGTATTGGGTAATTTCCAGATATGCTTTTTCATTCCGGATGATGTATTCGAAATAATTGCGTTGCCAGACGGGTTCCCCCGGAGTGTTTCGAGCAAGGTTGATGCGCCTGGCAGAAAATGTTTTCAATTGACGCACAATTTCAGATAATGGGGTTTGTTTCGGTTTGGCGATGGTCAACTCGGCACCCGTAGGG
>MKUW01000026.1:0-467 GCA_001899005.1 Chloroflexi bacterium 44-23 | reverse complement strand
GCCCCTACAATCGTTATAATCCCATGGATATGGTTGGGCATAATCACAAATTCACCCAATTCAATCCCGGCAATATGGTTGACCAAATCTTGCCACGTGGATTGGACAATATGCCCAAATTCATTCAATTGCATTTCGCCGTTAACAATTTCACCCAACCCATGTTGACGGTTGTACGTGCAAATGGTGATGAAATATGCGCCCGCCTGCGAATAATCGTAACCTTTCAGGCGGATCGATCGCCGCTGGTGGGTGCTGGAATGGGAGATCATACTTCAATTTCTCCGCTCATCAATTTTGGTAATAGTGCATCGCGAATTGAATTGAGTAAATTTGTTTGTTTTTCGTTGAAATTTATCTGATTGAAAAAAGGTGAAATTAGTTCATCAAATAATATAAATATTTTCTTCTCAGGAAGTATTAATTTTATTTCACGAAAATTGCTTTTTGAGATTTCCAAAAACGTT
>MKUW01000025.1 GCA_001899005.1 Chloroflexi bacterium 44-23 | reverse complement strand
TCAGCTTTCTTTGTATGTCACGTCATTGATTTGAGCGCAGCGATTCAAATGGTAAGTCGTGCATGCCCAACCTACATACACAATTTTGCAAGGACCGCCAAGATGTGGCCAGCGAATAAAGGTGAGCACCGGGGTCACCTAAAATTCGTAATGATAGAAAAACTGGCTCGCATGCCACTGTAATAGATGGAATTTCCAGAGCTAGCGGCTGCCTATAGAAGCGAATTACTTTGCTTTTTTGTGAACAAAGCCAGCTTTTCCTGGGAATTTAAGAAGGCACTTTCCAGGGCGTTTAATTGTGCCTGGCGAATCTGGGTTTCACTCAAGCCTGCCTTTGGAGCGGCCACGTTGTATTCGTATGGCAAATCAATGGCGCTGATGCCCGGATCATCACTATTGATTGAGGCCAGCAGCCTCTTTTCAAGAAAAAACTTGAGTGGATGACTGACATAATCAGCCACCGAGCTGGTCTGTACATTGCTGGTCAGGTTGCATTCAATACCGATTTGGTGATCCAATAAATATTTGAGCAGTTGCGCATCATGGCGGGCCGCCAGACCATGCCCAATGCGTTCCGCGCCCAGCAGGCGGATGGAATCCCAGATGCTTTGTGGACCATCTGCTTCGCCGGCATGTACGGTGATATGCCAGCCAACATCGCGCGCCTTCTTAAAATGAGGTAGGAATAATTGTGCCGGAAAGTTAGCTTCATCACCAGCCAGATCCAGCCCGCGGATCTTATCTGCATAACTCAACAGAGCGGATAACTCCTGCTCAGCAACTTGCGGACCGTAGGTGCGGCTAATGATTCCCAGGGGGTTGACCTGGATGCCGGATTCTGCTGCCGCGGCTTGAATACCTGCCAGGACTGCTTCTACCACTGCCGACGGGTTTAGTTGATGATCAGCGGCCATGAATACAGGGCTGAAACGCAGCTCAAGATAATCAATTCCCTCATTGGCTGCATCCAGAACAGCCTCCTGCGCAATTCGAAAACAGGCTTGCTCATTACCTAACACTTTCATGAGTAAATTAAATTTTTCAATGAATGCCATTACGCCTGGCTGACGGCTAGAAACCTGGACGTACGGACGCAATCCCTCCACCGTGTCTGCCGGTAATGTTACGTTGAATTTGCGGGCCAGCTCTAAAACGGTTTCGAGGCGCAGGTTGCCTTCCAGGTGGCGGTGCAGATCAATCAAGGGCAAATCAGGATAAATCATAGTAAGTCCTTTTTTATCGTTGGCTTTATTATAGTCTGCCGCAATAAGGTTTGATCGATTCAAGTCGAACCTTTTTTTCTGATCCGGCACTAGCCCTTTCCGGGTGCGTGTAAATCCAGTCATCAACAAACCAATCGGCCAACAAGACAACTCGTCAAAAAACCAGAACATAAATTTACCCTTTCTCTAATCTCCTTTTAACGAACCCGACCTTTTTTCTCATATTTATTTAATCCTAACCTCTTAATATATAGATAGTATGATTTGAACCATGGGTGGACCAAATCAAAAAAACAAAATAATACAACTCTCCTCTCTCTCTTAAATCTGCGCTGGTCAAGGCTGAAAGACCGGTGCAGATTTTATTTAAAACCGGACGATCGCGATTAAGGGTTTTATTAATTAATTTTCTATTGTTACTCCTACCCTTCTTGCGAAATTGATGGAGCTTACAAACTCTTTAACATCGATTGCTCCCTTCATAAAAACGGGCTAAGATGATTTTATAGCATCGATAACTTGAAGGAGGATGAAAATGAAATTTTCTAATTTGATCAAACGAATAAGTTTGATATATATCTTTGTACTGACCGCTTGCACTTTACCAACTCCGCCAGTACCTACCGAAATAGCAACCGTGCAATTGCCAACGGCCACCGCAGCAGTCGGCCAATTAGCCGGAACTGATTGGTCGCTGGTTTCTTACGGAAATATCGGTTCCGAAACCACGCTGGTTCCAAATTCGCACATAATTTTGCGGTTTGGGCAGCAAGGCGGCGTCTCCGGCAATGCCGGCTGTAATTCATTTGGAGGCAACTATCAGGAAAGCAACGGCACCATCCAGTTTTCTCAAGTGATAACCACTTTGATGGCATGCCTGCCGGAAGAGGTGATGCAACAGGAACATGACTTTTTGGGAGCTTTGAATCAGGCAGCATCATTTGAGATTAGTAATGGCAATTTGCAAATTAGAGACGCAGCTAATCAATACGTCCTAAATTTTGTGCCCTATAATGCCGAAGCAATGACTCCATCTGCAGCAGTGACTGCAACTGCTACACTGACTCCTTCTGCTACAGCGACACTTACGCCAAGTGCCACCTCAGCCAGTACCGGAAGCACTCAACCGGATTATCTGGATGACCGCTCCACCGCAACCGGCTTGATCAACTCATACTTCAACGC
This sequence comes from Chloroflexi bacterium 44-23, assembly GCA_001899005.1. GTDB lineage: Bacteria > Chloroflexota > Anaerolineae > Anaerolineales > Anaerolineaceae > UBA6170. The sequence continues at coordinate 40,061 of MKUW01000025.1, read as the reverse complement.
CATCAATCGACATGAGTATCTGCGTGCTTATTCTTACTGGCGTGATCCGGCGGGCAGTAATGGTTCTTTTGATAATTTTCAGGCTGGTTACGAAACGACCACACACGTGGACGTTACTTTTGGTCAGATCGGTGGAGATGCCGGTGCCGGGCAGATGTATTATTCTGTGCCGGCTATTCTGACAGCCCAGACCAGTGATGGACAAACACAGTCATATGCAGCCTGCTACATTCTTCATCTCAGCCAACCGGGGTTTCAGGAACCTCCTTTCACGGGGTTATCGATTGAAAGAGGCAAAGCCACTACTCTGGCAATTGGTGCCGATAGCAACTCTGCGTTAACGACTGCCTGTTCAGGTCCCGATTATCCCAGCGGCAATCCGATTACCCCGGCTCCCATTACCAACACCAGTGATATCAGCAAAACTAATTATCTGGATGACCGCAGTGATCCGATTTTAGTGCTCTCCTCCCTTTTTAATGCCATTAATCGCCAGGAATATGCGCGGGCGTATGGCTATTGGGATCAAGCGACAGGTGCTTCTGATCTGCCTTCTTACACGGACTTCAAGAATGGATATGCCAACACCAAGACGGTGGCGTTTGTGGCAGGCGAGGTGTTTGCAGATGCCGGTGCCGGGCAGCGTTACTACAGTGTGCCGGTTGTGATCACTGCTCAGCTCAATAATGGCACCCAACAGACATTTACTGGTTGCTATGTCTTACACCTGAGTGTCCCTTCTATTCAGGCTACACCGCCTTTTCGCCCGTTGGCAATCCGCTCGGCCAATATTTCACAGGTGCCGAATACAACGGATACCAGCTTGATCATGCCACAAACCTGTAACCCATAAAAGTAAAACCAAAGAGTTTGAAGCGATCACACGTGCAAACAACCTGATCGCTTCAATCTCGCTTTTCAAACTGAATTAAATTGACGCACTACGCGCCAGGTTGCTTTGTTATCAAGAACAGGTTCCTGGTATCTTGTTTTAAGCTTGCAAAAATTCTATTCAAAGTGCAGCAATGTGTCTACATCTCAGTATGGCTGCCAGTCTTCTTGGTATAATCCAGACTATGGACTTTACTTTGCACCAGACCTTTCCAGAAGATCTCAAATCGGATTGGAATGAACTTTTAACTGAATCGATTCTCAACGTCCCTTTCTTGCGCTTTGAATATCTCAAAGGCTGGTGGCAGACTCGTGGAGGCGGTGAATGGCCGCAAGATTCTCAACTTGTACTGGTAACAGCCCATCAAAATGACGCTCTGGTGGGGGTGGCACCGCTTTTTTCGGCCCAATACGAAGGCCAACCAAGCCTTCTTTTTCTTGGATCAATTGAAATTTCGGATTTTCTATCATTTATTGTGCGTCCACAGGACTTGCAATCATTCTTAAGCGGTCTGCTTGATTTTCTCTGTAATTTTGATCAAGTTCCTGCCTGGCAGGTGCTCGATTTGCACAACAACCTCTCTATCGCTGGTCTCCCTGATGCTCTGGAAGCGGAAGCTATCCGCCGCAGCTGGCAATATCGCTGTGAGCAAAGTTACCATGCACCCGTCATCTGCCTGCCGGATGATTGGGACGGCTACCTTGCCGGTCTCGATAAGAAACAACGCCACGAAATCCGTCGCAAGATTCGCCGTCTGGAAGAGGCGGATCCATCAACGCGCTGGTATATTGTCAGTGAAGGCACCACGCTGGCAGAAGAGAGCCAGGCTTTCTTGCAATTAATGGCTCATGATCCGCAAAAAGAGGTTTTTCTGAGCGGGTCAATGCATCAAACGATGCTGGAGACCATACAATCTGCCTTTGACGCCGGTTATTTGCAACTTGCTTTCCTAGAAATTAATGGAAAGAAAGCCGCTGCTTATCTCAATTTCGATTTTGATGACCGCCTGTGGGTTTACAATTCTGGGATTGATCCCGAGTTTTATCCATACTCGGCCGGTTGGGTTTTACTGGCGTATCTTCTGCAGTGGTCAATTGAAAACAAACGCACCGCTTTTGATTTTTTACGCGGTAACGAGGATTACAAATATCGCTTTGGTGCCACCGATCGCTTTGTCTACCGCATTCGCTTGACACGCCCATAAATCTGGCGAAAATGTGCGCTCCGCAAGGAATAATCATGGTTACAGAACAAGATGTGCTCAATACGCTTTCGAACGTACAGGATCCGGAGCTGGGCCGTGATCTGGTTAGTTTGAAGATGATTCGCGAGATCGAAATCCATGAAGGCCTGATCAAATTTACCCTGGTACTGACGATCGCCAACTGCCCGATGCGTTTCCATATGGCAGAGGACGCCCGCAAACGACTGACTGAGCTTCCAGGTGTCAAACAAGTAGAGATTGCTTTCGCTAGCATGAGCCCTGAAGAACGCAAAGCTACACTGGGCAGTGTTAAAAGAAGCCTGCCGAAATTAAATGCGATGAATCGTATTGGCCGGGTTCTTTCTGTCATGAGCGGTAAGGGCGGGGTGGGGAAATCTTCGGTGACAGCCATGCTGGCGGTTGAATTAGCCCGCCAGGGCCAAAAAGTAGGAATTCTTGATGCCGATATCACCGGAGCCAGTATCCCCAAGTTATTTGGGTTGCCGTCAGGCGGTCTGCGGGGCGGATCTCAAGGAATTCTGCCGACGGTCACACCGCTCGGTATCCGGGTAGTGTCCAGTAACCTGATGCTTAAAGAAGATGATGCTGCTGTCGCCTGGCGTGGACCGCTGATCGCCGGGATGATTGAGCGTTTTTGGAATGAGGTATTGTGGGGAAAATTAGATATTTTGCTGGTAGATTTACCCCCCGGTACCTCGGATGCAACCATTACGGTTATGCAAAACCTACCTGTTCAAGGTGTTTTTCTGGTGACCACCCCCCAGCAGCTCTCGTCTCTGGTGGTGCGTAAGGCCGCCAATATGATGCAACGTCTTGATATTCCGGTGTTGGGGATTGTTGAGAATATGAGCTTTTTTCGCCATCCTCAAAGCGGTGAAAAATTTGAAATTTTTGGCCCCAGCCATGCGAGTGAGATCGCAGAGCATTGCCAGACCGAAATCGTCGCACGTTTGCCGGTTGATCCGCAGATCACCCAGTTGTGTGACGCCGGCCGCGTGGAGGAAACTCACCTGCCGGAATTGGCAGCGGTGGTCGATATGAGTAAGGTTTGATTTAAAGTGAGTAGTGAGTAGCTTCTAAAAACCAGGCTTCGGTCGGGATGGAAGATTGAACACGAAAGCGGCCTTGCCTTAATTCAACCAGAAACCTGGTTTCCAGGCAATTGATGTTCATGAAATGTAGATTCGCATATTTTAATCAATCTCTCGAGAAGCAGCTACTCAGCGTATTTACAATTAACACACTACCCATTACACATTTCCCGCTCATTATCCCCCCGACATAGCACCGACAATCCGCAAAGGTTCTCGGCCATCGCGAACGCAATCCGGTAAAGGAGTGTCAGTGGGTTGATGCGAGAAATCCTGCCCGCAAGCAAAAAAACGGATAAAAGGACGCCGTTCTTTGGAAACATGATCACGAATAGTGCCCTGTAGCATCGGATATTGCGACTCGAGTTCTTCCAGAACCGCGGCAAAGGTAGGCTCTCCCGCCACCTCGAGTTTCACTTCGCGTTCCACATTGGCAAGACTGCGCAAATGAAACGGCAGACTGACCCGAATCATGATTTGGTCTGAACCTCAACAGAGAGAACTTGTGGCAGATCACGTACAATAGCCGTCCAATGATTACCAGCATCGGCTGAAGCATACACCTGGCCACCAGAAGTTCCGAAAAAAATTCCAGCGGGGTCAAGCTGATCAGTAGCCATGGCAGTGCGCAACACATTGACAAAACAATTTTCTTGCGGCAGCCCATCAGTGAGTGCTTCCCACTCGTTCCCGCCCGTCCTGCTGCGATAAACCCGCAATTTCCCTTCGGGCGGAAAATGTTCGGAGTCGCTCTTAATTGGAATAACATAGATTGTCTCAGGCTCATGCGGATGAACAACTATGGGATATCCAAAATCGCTGGGCAGATTACCGCTGACCTCGTGCCAGGAATCACCTGAATTATCGCTGCGCATTACATCCCAATGTTTTTGCATATAAAGCACCTCTGGATGATCGGGATGCATGGCAATCCGATGCACACAATGGCCTACCTCGGCATCTGCTTCAGGTAATTCTTCGAAGGAACGTAAGCCTTTATTGACTGCCCGCCATCTTTGGCCGGCATCATCCGAACGAAAGACTCCGGCAGCAGAGATAGCCGCAAAAAGCTGGTTGGGGTTGGCCGGATTTTGCAGGATGGAGTGCAGACATAGCCCACCAGCACCAGGCATCCACTCATGGCCGCGTACATCGCGCAGGCCGGCCAGTTCCTGCCATGTTTCAGCGCCATCCTTACTGACGAATAGAGCGGCATCTTCCACACCGGCATAGACTGTATCAGGTTCAAACAGGGAAGGCTGCAGCTGCCAGACCTTCTTAAATTTCCAGGATACCGGAGTGCCATCATAAAACTGGTGGGTGCCAGGATCTCCTTCATACAAGAATTTATTGCCGACAGCTTTCCAGGTCTTACCGCCATCATCTGAGCGCTGGATCACCTGCCCAAACCAATCACTGGCTTGTGAGGCATAAATCCGATCCGGATTAAGCGGTGAAGCTTGCATGTGATAGATCTCCAATCCTGGGAACAGCGGTCCTTCCACATGCCAGTTTTTTCGATCAGCGTTCGAGGAAAGAATGAAAGCCCCCTTGCGAGTACCAACAAATATGCGTACCGAACTCATAAGTCGCTCCTTTTTTCGTTTATAGTAGAGAATGTAATGCGTAGAGTCAATTTATTGTTGAAGGATTGATAGGCTGCTCCTTGGCGACGGAGCAGCCCGGTAACGAGGTCCCAGTTCGCAGTAATGAAGGAAATAGCGTTGCGAAGTGAACCCCTTTCTTTCTAAAAGCGGTGAGTTATCTCATACTATCTTTTTTGGTCAGATGTGACAACTTTATCCTACTGAAACAAATGATCATTAATGCTAACGTATTGCAATGAAATTTTAAGAATTATTAATACTTGTTGGGGATGAGCCACTGTTTGAATCTTCATTGCTTTTAGCCGGAGACATCAACCCTGGGATTGCGCGATTGCAGTTAGGCCGATGGGTAAAAAGCGGTCGTATTTATCAGCTACGACGCGGACTATATGCACTGGCTCCACCCTACAAAAAAAAACAACCTCACCCATTCCTGGTAGCTAATCGTCTGCAGCGCTGCCCTTATGTCAGCCTGCAACCCGCTTTAGCTTTCTATGGCATGATCCCTGAAATCGTCAATATAACCGTGAGTATCACCACCGGCAGGCCAGAAAGGCTAACGACACCTTTGGGGATCTACGAACTTTGGCATGTCAAAACAGCCCTGCTCTTCGGCTACAAAATGATCTCATTGGGTGGCCAGTCTGCCCTGATAGCTACACCTGAAAAGGCACTGCTGGATTTGATCTATTTTCAACCCGACTCTGCTTCAACCCTGTTCTTACAGTCGTTGCGTTTACAGAACCTGAACCGTTTTGCACCAATTCTTCTTAAGAAACAAGCAGAAAGATTTGCTTCACCCAAAATGTTTTGGGCAGTAGAAGTTTTTTGCTCAATTACTCCAAAAAGAAGACCAAGCCTATCAGGATTTATGAAAGATTATCTCGCTAGCGCCGACTCCTAATTTTGTGTTGCTCAATAACGCTCTTGAGCAAGGTAACTGGCAAGGAAAAGAGCTGAAAGAGAGAACTGGAAAAGAATTCTCTGGAAACGTTTGGAAAGCCTGAATTGGAGTGGAATCGTTAACGATGTCGGCCCGTTTGTAGAACCAGGATTTGACCTGATCTTGCTGCGGCTGGAGAATTTTAGATGGCTTTTGATGTCGGCCTAGCACCCCTGCGGAATAAGCAAGACATACTGTGTGTCTTACATGAGCAAAAACAGGCTGTAAATTCATTTTAGTATGCCAATCCTTGACACAATCGCTTGACAATTCAAATTGAGCGTTCCATTATAAATATTAATCTTAAAAAAATTCTAGTTAAGGAGGTTCTGATGAATAGTATTTCCCAAAAACAAATAGATGATACTCATACTTTTGAGGATAAAACGATTTCTGTGTTGGAACGGGTTTTCCCTGCACCACGATCATTTGGTATACGACTATGGGACGGAAGAGAACTTCCTGGTGCGTCGAATCCTTCATTTACCCTGGTTCTAAAAGAACCCGGTAGCCTTCGACGCATGTTTACACCACCAATTGAACTCTCATTGGGAGAAGCCTATATTCAAGGCGATTTAGACATAGAAGGCGACCTCTTAAAGGCAGTTTTTTTAATCGATGAGTTAACAGATAACAATGCTTTCTCAGCTCTTGAAGTGGCGGGCTTACTGCGAGATATTGCCACGCTGCCAACATTAGATACAAAATCAAGGGCGATGACCCGTGGTCCGCTCGAATTGTCCGGCAAGGTGCATTCCCTGGAACGCGATAAAAAAGCGATTAAATACCATTATGATGTTGGTAATGATTTCTACGAATACTGGTTGGATCCTTATATGCAATACTCATGTGCTTATTTTATAAAAGGCGATGAGACAATCGAACAGGCACAATTACAGAAGATGGAGCACATCTGTCGCAAGTTGCGCTTACAACCCGGCGAACGTTTGTTGGATGTTGGTTGTGGATGGGGTGGATTGGCACGTTATGCGGCCGAGCATTACAATGTACAAGTGTTAGGCGTGACATTAAGTGAGCAGCAAGCCAAATATGCCAGTGAAAAAGTCAAAAACACCGGTCTGGCGAACAAAGTGAAGATTAAATTTAGCGATTACCGCAAACTCGATGAAGATCCCTTTGATAAGGCAGTCAGCGTGGGCATGTTTGAGCACGTCGGACGACCGAATCTGCCGGAATACTTCTCAACCATTTACAGATTGCTGGTACCGGGAGGTTTGTTCCTCAATCATGGTATTTCAAGAAAGGCAACGCCTGAGGATGTGCCTGCCAGTCTAGTAGGGAAAAAAGGGGCTATGCCATTCAAAGAAGACCATAAAGGCTTATTAAACCTGGATGAAAAAATATTTGGCTGGGGAACCTTTAGCCAGCGCTATATATTTCCAGATGGTGAGCTGGTTCCTGTCAGTTTGGCGAATCTGGTTGCGGAAGGCGCAGGGTTTGATGTGCGCGATGTTGAGAATTTGCGCGAACACTATGCAAAGACGACACGCCGGTGGGTACGTCGCCTTGGCAATAATGAAGCAACTTTAATTAAGCTGGTCGGCGAAGAGGTCTATCGTACCTGGCGTTTGTATTTATCCGTCAGCGCACATTCCTTTGAGATTGGAAACATTGGGATTCATCAAAGTTTATTAGCAAAACTTGACCACGGTAAAGCTCATTTGCCGATGACGAGAGCAGACATCTACAGCACATAATTTTTCAGGAGACTGGCAAAAACCGCAAGCAATGTGCACATTTTGCAAGACCTGCGATGGGCAAGAATAAGAAAAAGTTATTTCAGCCCGATACAGAAGCCAGGCTTTTGATTGTCAAACAGTGGTATGATTTGGAATCCTAACCTGAATTCCAGGCCGTACCCTGTCTGCTGATTTCGTGTGGTATCAGCTGACCATTAATCTCGTTTGGAAGTCCCAAAACATATTTCTTCGTAATGCTAATCGCAGAACTTTTGCACAATGAGGCTGGTAGAGACAATCATTTTCATGGATAAACCACAAAAGCTTATCGGACTAATTGCCTGGCTTGGATTAATTGTGATCATGATCAACACAATCTGGCTGATTCTGATTACCTTGTCTCAAGGTAACACGCTCCTTAAGATGTCGACCAAGTCCGTATTGTTAATTGTCTTCCTGTTATCAACAGGCACTGCAATTTTATTATTTCGCACCAAATGGGTTAAACTGATTTTTGAAAAACATTCTCTTGCAATAAAAAAACTACTTTCCATACTGGCATTCTCGATCCTGATTCTAAGTGTATTTTTCGTCCTGATGCCATTTGCAAGTTTCAGGTTACAAGTATCTTATGCAATCTGGTTAAGAATGCTGCCGGTTGTTCTTACCTATACTGCTTTATCAATTTTGTGGTTTTGGTATATGTGGTTGGAATTACCAACTCAACCAATTGTGCAATCAGCGCCCAGTAAGCGTGAGATTTTTATCGACTTTGCGCGTGGGTTTGCGATCATACTGGCTGTTGCAACCCATATCTTTTCTGTGTTTGAATATGATGTCCTTTTCGGAAAATCAATGTATCAGGTGATTTCTCTTACCCGCCTGGCGACACCCAGTTTTATTCTGATTACCGGGATGATGTTTGAGCTGGTCTATTTCCGTAAGGCTGAAGAGCAAAGTTTTATGGTAGCAGCTCAGCGCCTGGTCAAGCGCTCGTTGCAATGTTATGGTATTTATGTGGTAACCGTTTTGATTGAATGGTTCAACCAGAAATTAAATCTGGTGTCTGCTCAATATGCCATCACATTTTTGGGGAGTTCGCTGCTTTCCGAAGTCCTTAAGTTTTATGCACTTTTCTTGTTGCTGGCAATCCCAATTATTTGGCTACGCAAACGCTTTGGGATCTGGTTGATCGCTTTTTTGCCTATCGTGGTATGGTTGGGAGATCTTTTGCTCGATCGCATGACCTGGCCGGCAGCGAACCAACGGATTGGCAATTTTACGGGACTACTTTTTGGCCATCCGTTTGGTTCCTATTTTAGCGTTTGGCATTCGCTGACCTTCATGGCATTTGGTATGCTGCTCGGATACATGCTCAAGCGCTCCAAACAGGCTGGCAATTGGAAAAACTTCCAGGTAACCCTCTTGTTGCTGACATTGATTTGCCTTGGCGTTAGCCTTATAAGCGTTTTGCCCACCACCTGGGAAGAATTCTTTTTTAATTTTTCCTACAGGTATCGCAAAAATCACGAAATCCCTTATTATAGTATTGGTAGCATGGGGGCTTTCTTGCTTTTGTGGATCTCCTGGAGGCTGCGCATGTTTCTCAACCATCCCTGGTTAAAACACACCATAACGTCTCTTGGCAAAAATTCATTGTGGGCATTTGCTGTCGGCAACAGCCTGGCTGCCCTCCTCCCGACGCAAAATAATCAGGCATGGTATGTGGTCTTATTTTTACTGATGGTATTTGCGGGCAGTGTGGGGATGATAAAGATGAAAGATCTTCTGCGTTCTCAAACCAGGCTGCCAGTAAGGGATGTGAAGTACATGACCCACGAAGCGAGTTGAGCGCGGTGGTGATTAAGCGGATGCGAGTTGGGCATATCGGTTTGGGTAGGGGTATGTTTGAGGACCTTTAAACCCCTAGCCGAGATTCAGACGGGTTAAACATTATCTAATTTTCCATATTGCAAGAGCAGAAAAGTCCCTGAATCTCGGCTAGGGAACATTTCCCGCTTTCAAGGTAAAGTGTGTTGTGACAATGCCGCTTCTCGCGGTCTTTTCCTACCCACTTGAGTGCACAAAGCGCAGCAGCTGCTCACTACGACCTGGCCTTCCTCTTCACTACTTTGACTATATCGATTACGATCAGTACGAGCAAACTTGCGCCAATGCTGATACCCAACTCGAACAGAGAAAGACTTACCGTTTTGAATACCTTCTGCAAGAAGGGCAAGTAAACGACTGCCATCTGCAGGGCGAAGGTCAGCAAAACCGCTGCCAACAGGGATTTATTTGTTAAGACGCCGACTTCCCACAGCGTTTGACTGCTGGAACGGGTTGCCAGGGCATTCCCCATTTGAACCAGTGTCAACGTGGTAAAGACCATCGTTTGCCAGGCAAGCTGGTGATTGAAATTGAATGCCCATAAACCAACCAATAATGAAATGGCGCCCATCATACCGCCTATCCAGAGCACGTCTATCCCCATCCCGCGCCCAAAGATCTTTTCCTGTGGATCGCGCGGTGGACGCTGCATGGTATTGGGTTCGGCCGGCTCTTGTGTTAATGCCAGACCGGGCAGGCCATCGGTCACCAGGTTGATCCACAAAATTTGGAGTGGTACCAAGGGCAAACCCAACCCTACAAAAGGACCGACTAACATAACCACAATTTCACCAAAATTGGAAGTCATGGTGTATTGGATGAACTTGCGGATGTTTTCATATATCCGGCGGCCTTCGCGTACAGCCGCGACGATGGTGGCAAAATTGTCATCCAGCAAGACCATATCTGCGGCTTCCTTGGATACATCCGTACCTGTGATTCCCATGGCCACACCGATATCCGCCTTTTTCAAAGCCGGTGCATCGTTGACGCCGTCGCCGGTCATGGCCACAATTTGACCATTGGCTTGTAATGCCCCGACAATGCGCAGTTTGTGTTCGGGTGAAACCCGTGCAAAAACTGAGGTGGTCTTGACCCTAATACGTAATTCGGTATCATCCATCTTTACCAAATCCGCTCCGGTAATTACCTCATCATTGGTGGTAATGCCGAGTTCCTGGGCAATGTGCACCGCAGTCAAAGGGTGGTCGCCGGTAATCATAATAACCCGCACCCCGGCCGAATTGGCAGTTGCCACGGCTTCGCGCACTTCCGGCCTGGCCGGATCAATCATGGCGAACATGCCCACGAAGACCAGGTTCTGCTCCAGGCTTTCATCTGGATTTTCACAGGCTTGCTGGCTGCATTGACTGAAAGCCACACCCAGGATGCGCATCCCTTTTTGAGCCAAATCATCATTAGCTGTCTGAATGCGACGGCGCCAGCTTTCATCCATCGACTCGACTTGACCATTAATCCAGACTCGATCGGAGATCTCCAGCAACCCGTCGACGGCACCCTTGGTAATGGCCAGATGTGTCTCACCCTGATGGAAGGCCGGGTTTTGGAGCAAGTCCTGCAGATTGGATGACAGACTTTCTTCATTTTCGATCGCATGGATTGTAGTCATGCGTTTACGTTCTGAATCAAAAGGCAGCTCACCGACACGTGGCAAAGCCTCTTCCAGTTTTTCTTTCCACAAGCCTGCTCGCATGGCGGCAATCACCAATGCCCCCTCGGTAGGGTCACCGATGGTTGAAAATCCACTCTCTTGTTTTTCTAAAACAGAATCATTGCAAAGTGCTCCGCCGGCCAGCATGATGGCAACACCGCTCGATTCATCAATAATCCGGGCAGTCGATTCGTCGGTAGTAATGGTAGGACTGAAATCGTTGAGACTCTCTTGCAGATCGACACGATTGCCAGCGACATCCAACAGGGTGACTGTCATTTTATTTTCTGTCAGTGTGCCGGTTTTATCGGAGCAAATGGTGGTGACTGAACCCAGTGTCTCGACTGCAGGCAGTTTGCGGATCAGTGAATTGCGCTTTAACATGCGCTGTGCCCCCATCGCCAGCGCAATGGTCACCACAGCTGGTAAACCTTCCGGCACGGCTGCCACAGCCATACTGATGCCGGTTAAGAACATCGTCCGCAAATCTTCACCGCGTAACAAACCGAGCGCGAAAACCAGCGCTACGATGGCAAGTGCGGCCACAGCCAGGGTTTTGCCTAACTGATCCAGGCGGCGCTGCAAAGGAGTTTGCTCGCTGCCCACTGTTTGAATCATATCGGCAATTTTGCCAAGCTCAGTCTGCATACCAGTTTGCGTTACCACAGCCGTGGCGCGCCCGTAAGTAACAGCGGTGCCCATATAAATACGGTTGTGCTGGTCACCAAGAGCTGGATTTTCTTTTTCAGTTGGTTTTATATTTTTTTCAACCGGCTCTGATTCACCGGTTAAAACGGCTTCCTGTATACGTAAGTTGGCACTCTCCACAAGATTGCCATCGCAGGGAACCGCATTGCCGGCCTCCAGCAGGATGATGTCACCGGGAACGAGCTCTTGCTCTGATACTTCGCTGACCTGACCGTTGCGGCGCACGCGTACTTTGGAAACTGACATTTTCTTCAAAGCTGCCATGGCTTTTTCTGCGCGGTATTCCTGCGAAAAGCCAAGAATGGTGTTTAGGATAACGATCACCAGAATTGCAATTGCGTCGGTGTATTCTTTCAGAAAAAAAGTAATCACAGTTGAAATAAGCAGAATGACTACCATTGTTTCGGTCAATTGCTCCCACAAAATCTTCCAGGGACTCTTACCTCCACGGTCGATTAGTTCATTCAGGCCGTATTTTGCCCGGCGCGTTTGTACCTCTTGAGAGGAAAGACCCGTATGAACATCGCTGTTCAGCTCAGCCAGGACCTGTTCTCCTGTTTTTGAAAACCACTCACCCATTACAACCTACCTGTCTTTGTCAGAGATAAAGTTTGAAACGCCAGTTTATTGAATTTAATCAAAAAAACCAGCACACTACGTGTGATGGTCTCGCAAACGCTGTTACGCGCACGAGCTACCGGGAGAATATTCTCCGTACTGACGACAGCTCATTTCCAGGGTTGGAATGCTACTCCCCAAGACAATTAACAATATAAAATAATTATAGGGTATTGTCAAGATAGTTTGTACAAATTAGTTCAACACCCACAATTCGATTATGGGGTGACAGTCACAGATTTACCAAATATCATTATGAAGCTTTTCCATCCGGTTTTTTCGGAGCCTGAAAGGTTGTATGATCTAGCTTGAATCATATTATGGCCAAAGGAGAGATTGATGATTACAGGCGTGGAAGTTGTCTTCATTCATACACCCGACCCACAACTGGCGGATTGGTATGAAGATGTGCTTGGATTAAGCCGTATTTACGATGACGGAAAGTGGATCGAGTTTACCAGTCAGGGTGTAACTCGCTTTGCATTGGATGTCACCGCAGAGAATCCATCCCCGGTGGAAAAGCAGGCATTCATGGTTTGTCTGCGTGTGGATGATATCAACAAGGAAGTAGAAAGGTTAAGTGGAAAAGGGGTTCAGTTTTACCCTGACCGGGAGCATACCATTTTTGATGTTGGGGCCAACCTGGTCGCCACCTTTCAAGACCCACAGGGCAACTGGTTGCAGCTCTCGCAATGTAAATAGATGGAAGAGTGTTTCTAGGAAAGTCTACTTGTGGGTTGTCCTTAGGAGCAAGTTTTGAAAGATATGGCAGTTTACTTATAAAATTTGCAACTACCCAGTCTTACAAAGTTCGATGTTAGTGCGAAGCAATTCGTTGTTTTACGAGCATTCGACTTGAAGGGTATTGCCACGTCATCAAAGAACAGGACATATGGCTCATAATGACATGGTCAAACAGTTTCATTAATTGAAAGGATATAGCTATTCCTGGAATTTCTTTATTACCATAAACGCACGCTTAATTTCGTAATTATGAAACTTGATCTTTGCAAAAAGCTGACAGGTTCCAAAACCAACGGCATGATCAAGCTCCAGTGGTTCAACAGTTATATGATGGGTTTGAGCGGGTAAATGATTTACTAAGTATTCGAATACACTTTATTTAGAATTGGATAAGTGGCTATCATAAATCGAGAATAATGTTCAATAAATATATTTATTTTTTCCTGGTCAATTGGCTCGCGTTTATGTTCATACCAAACGCGCATCCGACCTTGATTTTCCAGTGGCCCTGATTTGACAATTTGACCAACAAGGTTTGTTATTTCTTCTAGATGAGGATCAAAGAATTGTCGTCGTTCCAGATTCCTGGCTGGCGTGCTTTCAAAATGTAGTGCAAATTCGTAGTAAGCCTGACGAAAGCATATCTCATAATGAACACCAGAGAATTTGTTGCGATCAAGATAGATACGCAACCGATTTGGTGTAGAATGCTCAAATTCAGGTTTTTGAACCGTGATCTCTTTTGAAAGGGATCGCTTAAGGCCATTGATTAATTGTTCAAAGATTACATCATATGATAGATTCGTGGTTTCAGAAATTCTAGACATATCAAATCCCTTTTCCCTTTCGAATTGGGTTTGTATAAACGGCTCTTCTTTATCAAGACGAACTGGAGCTTGAGTTGATCTGATATCATTCATTTTCGATGGTTACAAAGCGGTTTTTGCCTTCATGGAGTTTATTACCACTTGTTCATAAAGTGGATAATGCGGTTTGTTTACCGTATGAAAGCTACCGTTTCTGGGATGGAAAGTCTCGATCCAAATAACAGGGTGGTTGTTAATTGATAAGAATTTTATTTCTTGTAAAGATTCCGGAATGTAATCCGGGAGATGCAATTCTGGAAAAACCCCATCAATTGCCAGCTTTCCCCACTTTCCCTGTGTGATGATGATATCAGGATCCAAGATTTCTATTTCCCCGGGAATAAACTGACGACAATTATCAAAAAGAATAGATTTGGCCTGGCTCCTCCCCGGATTATTTTCACAACATTTGGCACTATTTATATGCGCAAAATATCCCCTGGCTTTGTCCAATCTCAAACCCTTTTTAAAATTTCTTAATATTGTATATGCCAATTCATGGGTGCGGTACCAATGTTTGTTTTTGTGAAGCTGCCAAACATTTTCCATTTCTTCTTCCCACAATCGAACGCTTTCCAAAGTTTTTTTATTTGGATCTTTTTCAGCGCTGCCTGAATCTAAAGAGATAAACAGGATTCTAGGTAACTCATGTGTTACATAGCCACTGCTTACAAACCCTTCTTTGGCAGTTGTGAAAACCTTTCGATTTTCTGCAGAACATGAACGATAATATGGACAAACAAACCCTACTGCAGAAATTCCTTTTGATCGATAATATCCGGTTAATTCCTTTAACATTATTCATCGCCTAAAAACTTACACAAAAATCCTTATTAATCCGCTAAATCATCGTAAGGCTATAAATATAATAATACCACTTCTATGCTATTAATTACTGCTGACAATCTGTTTAATTGCACTTTAATGTACCTTCACACATGTGATACGTAGTACCACCCGTACCCATACAACAAATGTATGATAGACGTACTGCACCTCAACCATCCTAAATCGCGCAGATCCTCATTTTGCTGGTGTTTGCAGCTTGACCCCGGCTGCCGGCGTGTGGGCCACTTTCTGCTTGCTGCCGAAGGCTGCCATCAGCACCCTATAGAACACCAAAAAGACAGTGCTTGCTCCGCTGAACCAATAGATAACTTGCATCCAGAGTTCTGCGCTATCAGTGCCGCTGGTGATGCCGTGCAGCAATGAGCCGGCGAAAAGAAAAAAGCTGGCATAGTGCAGCAAACGCCAGGTGCGGTTGCCGATTTTTTTCCGCACATAAAAGCTGCCCACTACCCCGATCCAAAGGTAAAAGCCAATTTGACCCAAACCAACCCATAGCGGACGGTAATCAACACTGGTAAAGGGGATTATTACCTGCGCCAGGGTGTAATGGATGTATTGATCTCCCATTAAAATAAACGCATGAATGAAAACGAACGCCAATCCCAGAATGCTGATAAATTGGTGAAATTCATTGGAAATAGCAGGGCCAGGCCAGGGACGAGTCATGCGGTTGGTCATCATTAACCCCAGCAGCATAGAGAACCACAAGAGCAGATAGGCAATCACCCCGCTGCCCCTTGAGATATACCAGAACACTTTGATGTCGCTGCCAAAGATGGATTCGGTGATGCCCGGCAGCCAATTGGGTAATAAAACCGCTGCAACCCAGATCCCTGCCAGGATGGCTATAAATGAAGTTGCCATTACCTTCCAGGAAACATTCTCATGCACATCATCCAGATTGAGTTGCGATTTCATTTCGGTCATCTTTCCCTCCATAATGACGGTTCTATTGGTTGACTGGCTGCAATTTGTCCATTTGTTAACACCAAAATTGATTGCAGCCAGGGTTGATCTTGAAACCACTCTAAAGCAGCCCTTGAGCCCATCAACATGGCGACCTTGGCTGCCATTTCCGCTTGCATCACATCCGGTGCAATCACCGTAGCGCTCATCAGGTCGGTTTGCGCGGGGAGACCCGTGCGAGGGTCGATGATGTGGTGGCGTTTGACGCCGTTTTGGTGCCATTGCCGAAAATCCACGCCGGAGGTTGCTATCCCACATTGGCCCACTTCCAGAAGGGCTAAATCTTGCTCTGCCTGAAAGGGATTGATGATACCCACTGTCCAGAGCAGGTCATCATGTTGTGAATCTGTCACAGCGATATCACCGCCTGCATTGACCAGTGCTGGCGCAAAGGCTGCCAGACGCTGGGCGGCTTGGTGGGCAGCCCAGCCTTTGGCAATCCCGCCAAAATCGAGGCCACTGCCGAGAGGAAGTTGGATCATTTGCAAATCGAGGTTAAATATCAATTCATCTAATTGGCCCACCGGATAACCGGAGTATTCCGCTGACGAAAAGTCTGAGCCTTTGATCAGCTCAAAGCTGCGGTCGTACCCAGCGTGTTCCAGTGCGGGTAAAACAAGTGGAGTCACAAGGCCGTTGCTCTCCATTTCCGTTTGGATGGCAAGCGTCAATACTTCCCACAAGGTGTCGCTGACGGCGGTCGGGATGCCTGACTGGTGGTTGAGGAGACTCAATTCGCTATCAGGTCGGAAGCGACTTAAAATCTGTTCCCATTCTTCAAACCAGATGGGAACCTGGGCCAGCGTTTGCTTTGCCAGGCTAGAATCGCTATCCAAAAATATCGATATTTGACAGCCCATGGCACGAAAAGTAAGTTCTTCCATTAATGCGAGGATCCACTGCGGGTGACAGGTGAAGAAGAAGAAGAGCCAGAACCTGAATTGTTAACGCTCACGTTTTTAAATGTGATAATCGGCTTGGTTACTGGCTGAGCTGTTGGAGCGGTTGCTTCACGCAGCTGTAGCCCGCTCGTGTTCCCGGTTGCCTGGCTTGTACTTCTCTGTTGGTAAGTTTGAACAACCATCAAAGTAGGCAGAGGGTTAAATTGAATCTGGTTGTTGGAAGCTTGAGCATCATCGGCCGCAGCTTTGGCTGCTTTTAGACCATCATTATTGGCAAAGTGTTGCCAAAAACCAATTACGGAAATCAGAGATAATGATGAAAGTACATATTTCATGCCGCCGTGGCCTTTTTTCTTCTTTGATTGGGGTGTTTTTATTTTATTCATAGAGTCCTCGAGTGTTAATCATCAGCATGGTCGTCACCATGGTCGCCGCCATGATCGTCATGATGGTCATGGTCATCATCATGGTCTTTGTAGGTCACAGAAGTTGAAGAATTGTCAGCGGTCGTATTGGTGTACTGGACGATCTGAGCTTGAATTACAGTACCGAATTGATCAACAAAGACTATGTAATCATTGAAAGTCACTTGATATATCTGACTGCCATTTGATACCGCCAGTTTCACGGTTGCATAACGCGGATCCATGCCCCCAAGGTATTCACCTGCGATGGCGGCTGCTTGTTCAGATGTAACCCGTTCAGGGATTCCATTGAATAGAACCTCACCACTGAGCGCATCGATGTAATAGACCCCATCCGTAAGCTGAACTTCATAAGCAGTTTTTCCTTCATATGATACTAGTTCCGGAATCTGAACCAATGCTTCCCCACTACCCGCGCTCAGCAGTGCAATCGATGAGGCATTTTCAGGGGAAATTGATGTGGTTATAGCGGTATCCACGGGCTGCTGCGATTGAAGTTGTACGCTTAATTGTTGAATTTGTTGGTTAGCCGCTGTTATTTGTGCTGCATATTCAGCATCACGTGCATAGATTTGCGCCTGAAGATCCGAACTGGCGACAGAGACGCTTTGACGCGCCAAAACGATCTTAACCACACCGCCAATGACTACCAATAAAACAACCGATAAAAAGATGGATGTAAATAACACCATTCGTTTGCTCATGTTAACCTCCTATTTCTTGTGATTACTGATAAGCATAGCTATCAAACATTGGAGAACCCTTTTAAAATGAATGCAATACTCCAATCTAATTCCAATCTTTTTGGGCTATACTTTTCTTTATCGAGGGAATTTGATATGCGCGTGTTACTGATTGAAGATGATAAACGCCTGGCGCGATTGATTGGCACAGTGCTAATGGAAGAGAAGTTCGCTTATGATATCGTCCATGATGGCGATGTTGGCTTAGAACTGGCTTTACGTGGCATACATGACGTAGCTGTTATCGATTGGATGCTGCCAGGGCGCGATGGCCCTTCAATTTGTCGGGCGGTTCGTGCGGCACACCTGCCGGTTGCTTTGTTGTTATTGACAGCTCGTAGCCAGGTTGAAGACCGCGTCAGCGGTTTGGATAGTGGCGCTGATGATTACCTGGTGAAACCGTTTGCTTTTGATGAGTTGCTGGCTCGCATTCGCGCTCTTGGCCGACGTTTTATCCCGGTAGGTGGGGACGCTTCTGAGATTCGGGTTGGTCATATTGTTATGGACCTGAAAGCGCATAGTCTCCGGCGAAATGAACAGGTGGTGGAACTTTCAAAAACGGAATGGGACCTGCTTGAATATATTCTGCGGCATGCAGGACAAACATTGACTCGCCAAAATATTCTCGATTACGTATGGTCATATGAGAATCAGGTCAAGCCAGAATTGGTCGATGTATATATCTCTTATTTACGTCAAAAATTAAATCAACCCCACTTGGCAGATCCGATTCAAACAGTGCGCGGTGTCGGTTATCGTCTGGACCCTGACTATGCTTAAACCGCTTCGCCTCAGATTGACCTTGCTCTATCTGGCCGTGGCGATGCTATTGGCTGGTCTTGTAGGGGTCAGTGCCTATTCTATGCTTTACTACTATTTTCAAAACAACAATGATAGTGCTTTGAAATTTAAAATGGCCGAGACCTACACCTTGATTGACGTCAAATTACCAAGCGACTTGAAGAATGCTCAGCAGAAGTGGACAAATTTACACACCTATCGAATTCCGACAGTAGCAACGGACAATCATGATAGCAAAGACTCTTCAAGCAAAAAAGATAATGATGATTCTAAAGATATTAATTCCACCCCCACCATTCAGGAAACGTATGAAGGTGAATTGAGTTCCATTTTTGTGTTGCCGCTGGATGAGTCGGGCGTTCTGATGTACAACCCGAACCCTTATCAGCTGCCCATGGCGCCGGATCAAAGTGCAGTGCAAGCAGCCTTAGCAAAAGGATCCGATTTGAGGAACAGCACATTGAATGATGGTACCCCCGTGCGTTTGTTGACTTACAATGTGCCAAAAGATTCTGGCTACGGGCTTGTGCAGATGGGCAAACCGATTGGTGACCAAATGCGTGTAATGCGGCAGTTGATAAGCGGCTTACTGCTGGTCGGTGTGATCAGTATCCTGCTGCTGGGGGTAGGCAGCTGGTGGATGGCGGGGCGATCTCTAAGAGCCACCCAATATGCCTGGGATATGCAGCAGGCATTTGTGGCAAACGCCAGCCATGAATTAAAAGCCCCCCTCACTTTGATGAGGGCCAGTGCAGAAGTGGCACAACGAAACAACCAACCAAACCTGCAGAGGTCTTCATTAATGAAGAATATCATTGAAGAAGTGGATCATATGGCACAGCTGGTCGAAGATTTGCTTCTGCTCTCGCGCCTTGATTCGCACCAATTGAAGATCGAGAAACAACCGCTGGATTTAGCTGCTCGTATTAGTGAGCTTGCTCGTCACTTTGAACCGCTCGCAAACGCGCGTCAGGTTACCTTTCTTAATCAGGTTAATTCTGGCAAAGTCCAGGCTGATATAACCCGGCTGCGCCAGGTAATGATCATTCTTTTGGACAATGCTCTGCGGCATACCCCCGAGGGGGGGACAATCACCATTCAGTCTAAAGTGGATGGCCGCAATCAACGAATTACTATCAGTGATAATGGTGAAGGCATCGCACCAGAACACTTACCGCACCTGTTCGAACGCTTTTACCAGGTTGATAGTACGCGCACCAAGGATCAAAAAGGGAATGGCCTCGGTCTTTCAATCGCAAAATCGTTGGTCGAGCTGCAAGACGGTCAGATTAGCATCACCAGCCAGCCAGGTCAAGGTACTTCCATTAATATTATTTTGCCCCGTGCGTAAAAAAGGTATGTAGTGCGAAGCACCATCCCCACAATCTATATATTCTCCCTCGCAATTCTCCTTGCCACCGCGCGAGAAAAACAATATAAAATGCGTGCATAACATGTAGGAGCGGGTTCCAAACCCGCCTTGAATATCGGGCACAGCCCGTGTTACAAAGCACCACCCCTACGAGATACCCGACAATGGCAACACGGGAGAAGGTGATTTTTCGACTAGGACTTACCAACAATCAATGCGCTCTCAACCAATCGCTTAACCTCATTCTCAATAATCTCCCCGCTTTTTTCTCTGGCACAATCCAGGTCGTATTCCTGCTGTAATCCAAGCCAGAATTCTGGAGTGGTGCCTAACGCGGCAGCCAGACGTAAAGCTGTATCTGGGGTGACGCTGCGTTTTCCTCGAGCGATATCATTAATTTTCTGCTGAGCCACCCGCATGGTGATCGCTAATTGGTGCTGGCTGATATTTAAGGGTATTAGAAATTCTTCCATTAATACTTCCCCAGGGTGTAGCGGTGCAAAATCTCTTTTTTTCATGCTTTCTCCTAATGATAATCTACGATTTCTACATCGTATGCGTCGCCATTTTCCCAACGAAATAAAACGCGATACTGGGAATTAACCCGGATGCTGAAATGACCTCGCAGGTCTCCTTTTAATTTCTCCAGATTATTGGATGGTGGCATCCGTAAATCTTTGATTTTATGCGCATTATTTAACATTTTAAGCTTTCGATATGCAACTTTCTGAATGGATTGGTCGATCTTCATTGATTTGTAACCAGAATAGATCTTCTTTGCTTCCTTATCTTCGAAAGTTTTTATCACTCGAACCTCGTTATTATAACATATTTTGCATGACATACAAAATATGTATATTCTATTTTGTTCCAAATCCGAAACATTTAATTTATATAATGGAAGCAAACAGCGGACAGGAAGAAAGGACGAATAGAACAGTAGTAGACCCGGAATGTTTTGTGAACTTGAGCATAATGCTCCCCTCTGCTATCCCACAACTTCTGCGTATGAATTAATAACGCCATGGAAAGCCATAACGAATACAGTAAGGTTTCAACTCTCCTGTTAATTACAGGCAGTCCATCGTGATTCTACTAAAAGAATTGACCGCATGGTACGTGGGCGACCGCGAGGGTCGCCCGTACCCCTATGGACTAATCACATATTAAGCTGTAAGTTATTGGTGCTTGCAAAATAAATTAACTAAATGGTGCTTAGGCGGCTGCCAAGAACACCTCTCCTGTCTTGGACTAATGGTGTTATCTTCCTGTTAGCTTTTACCTGTTAGCTTTTACCTGTTACCTGTTACCTGTTAACTGTTAGCTGTCAGCCGTTAGCTGGTCTTCCGTCAGCTGTTCTTTCTTCCCCCGCTACTATCTTCTTATCGTATAATCGAGACAACTTTAACCCCGCTCACACCCAGGAGACATTATGCAGACATTGGTGATGAAATTTGGCGGTTCGTCCGTCGGCAGTGCACAGGCAATTCAACAGCTGGTGAAAATTGCTCGCCGTGAACAACCTTCGACGGCCAACCTGATTATTGTGGTTTCTGCGATGAGCGGCATCACCGATCAACTGATTCGCTGTGCTGATTTGGCCGCCGCTAACCGCTCGGATGAGGTGCTGGCCTCCATTGCAGCCATTCGCGCCAGACACTACAATGTCATCGAAGAACTTTTTCCGGAAGGTCGCGAGCGAGAACGGGTCATGTCTGTTATAACCCAGCGTCTGGATGAGTTGACGCGCTATTGCCAGAGTATTCTGGTGATGGGCGAGGTAACGGCACGTGGCATGGATGTCATTTCTTCACTGGGAGAACGGATGAGTGCGCCGCTGGTGGCCACCGCCCTACAGGCTTCTGGTTTGACGGCTGAGGCAATTGAGGCGACCCATTTGATTGTGACTGACCGTAATTTTCAAAATGCAGTCCCCCAGATGGAAGCCAGCCGCCAGCAAATTCGAGAGGTGCTTTTTCCGCTTTGCAACGGAGGAACAATTGCAGTTGTAACCGGTTTTATTGCTGCAACCGAGGATGGTGTTACCACAACGCTTGGACGTGGCGGCAGCGATTACACGGCTTCCATTCTGGCTGATTGCCTCGATGCTGATGAACTCTGGATCTGGACGGATGTGGACGGCGTTTTGACAGCTGACCCGCGCGTGGTGGCCACCGCCCATTCCATTGCAGAAATATCATTTGCCGAGGTGGGTGAACTGGCTTATTTTGGCGCCAAAGTGCTGCACCCCAAGACGATTCGTCCGGCAGTGATGCGTAACCTGCCATTGTGGGTTAAAAACACCTTCAATCCGGATTTTCCCGGAACACGTATCAGCCAGGACTCACAGCGGCAGCGAGGTGAAATCACAGCTGTGACAACCATTAAGGATTTAAGTCTCCTGACGGTTGAAGGACGTGGTATGCTAGGGGTGCCCGGTATTGCTGCTCGTACATTTTCGGCTGTGGCACGCACTGGGGCAAGTGTGCTGATGATCTCACAGTCATCTTCGGAGCAGTCGATTTGCTTTACGATCACTTCAAAGCACACCTCAGATGTAATTTCTTCGTTGGAAGCTGAGATGTCACTTGAACTTATTCGAAAAGACATCGATCGTATCTGGGCACGTGATCATGTCGTTATTCTTTCGATCATCGGGGCTGGCATGCGCGAGATACCGGGAGTGTCAGCTCGAATCTTCGGTGCATTAGGCAAAGCCAACATCAATGTTATCGCTATTGCACAGGGTTCCTCGGAGTACAGTCTTTCATTGGTCATCGATCAGGCCGATTCGGCGGCGGCCGTTCGCAGCATCCATGATGAGATTATCCCACCCATTTAAGGAGTGTTTCTAATGGAAAATTGTTGGTATGAGTGTATCCATGGTTGTGGGACACACTATCCTATTTTTGATGTTATTTACCGCTGTGAAAATTGCGGTGGCTTACTGGAAGTAAAGCATGATTTGAATATCCTGCGTGAGCGTTCTCCGCAGGAATGGAAAGCCATTTTTAATCAGCGTATTTACTCGACCGCCTGGCCGTATGGCAGTGGGGTCTGGGGCAAAAAAGAGTGGGTTATGCCACTGGTCGACGATGACAATGTCGTTTCTACCTATGAAGGGAACAGCAACCTTTTCTGGGCCAAACGTTTTGGGCAGGAACTTGGTATGGACGACCTGTGGATTAAGCTGTGTGGGAACAGTCACAGCGGCTCCTTTAAAGATCTGGGGATGACCGTGCTGGTTTCAGTAGTCAATCAGATGGTCAAGGCCAACAAACGGAACATCCGCGCCATTGCCTGTGCCTCAACCGGGGATACCTCCGCGGCGCTGGCAGCTTATGGTGCGGCAGCCGGAATTCCCACCGTGATTTTGCTGCCGAAGGCCAAAGTAACCACCGCACAATTGATTCAGCCGATTGCGAATGGGGCAACGGTGCTTTCACTGGATACTGATTTTGATGGCTGTATGCAAATTGTGCAGCAGTTAACGGAAGACCCCACCATCTATCTGGCCAATTCACTCAACTCACTGCGCATTGAAGGACAAAAGACAGTTGGCATTGAAATTGTGCAGCAATTTGATTGGGACCTGCCGGATTGGATCATTTTGCCGGCTGGCAATCTGGGCAACGTGCGTGCTCTGGGTAACGGCTTGATGATGATGAAAGATTTGGGTTTGATTGATCATTTGCCGCGCATCGCCTGCGCTCAGGCTGAGAATGCCAACCCGCTTTATCGCAGTTATCTGACCGGTTTTAAAGAGTTTGACCCGCAGCCAGCCAGATCCACGCTGGCTTCTGCCATACAGATTGGAAATCCGGTCTCCTACGAGCGCGCGCGCCAGACGCTGATTGATTTCAATGGGGTTGTCGAGCAGGCCAGCGAAGATGAACTGGCGAATACTGCCGCCCAGGCAGACCGCACCGGCTTGTATTGCTGCCCGCACACCGGTGTAGCACTGGCAGCGCTCAAGAAGTTGTTGAAACAAGGCGTTATTAAGCCGAATGAACGGGTGGTGGTTATCTCCACTGCGCATGGCTTGAAGTTCTCTCAGTTCAAAGTCGATTACCATCGTAATGCCTTGGCCGGGGTTGAAGCACTGTATGCCAACCCTCCCCAAGAATTGCCAGCCAGTTATGAGGCGGTCCAGAGGGCGATTGGTAAATTGTAATGGAATATGTAATGGGTAATGAGGGGTTGATTGGTTGATCAGGTAATTAGATAATTAGGTAATTAGTTGATTGTGTACCGGTAGAACGTGGTTGTTGTCTGAAACGAGTTTATAGGCAGCCCGTTTGAAAAACCATTATGTCAAGCCGACCATTCGACCAACAGTCTAACCAACTCCCCGATAGACAAATCAACAAATCAACTAACTAACCAACTTACTTATCCCATGTCCCAAATAAAGGATAAATGACCTTAAAAAATAATAATAAATTAACACTTCTGTGCTATCATTAAACCAGTTGCACGGCATTTTATCCGTACAGGAGGAACAAATGACAAAACCAGTTGACGGATGTGTTAAACCGTCCAAGGGGCCAATTATCGATGAAACACAAACTGATTTATTATCGACACAACCAGTTGTAAAGGAGAAACCAAAAATGACAGCTAGGGTAGGAAAACCAGCACCTGATTTTGAATTGAGTGCCTTTCAAGAGGGGGGTTTTAAAAATGTAAGATTATCGGATTTTAAAGGAAAGTGGATTGTCCTTTGCTTTTATCCGGGTGATTTCACCTTTGTTTGACCGACTGAATTAGCGGCAGTTGCCGTTAAATACCAGGAATTACAGTCTTTGGGGGTAGAAGTAGTTGCCATCAGCACCGATAGTCGTTTCAGCCACAAGATCTGGCAGGAAGAAGAACTCTCCAAGATGGTACCGGGTGGCGTTCCGTTCCCCTTACTTTCAGATCAGGGAGGCCGGGTTGGCACACTCTACGGTGTCTATGATGAGGATGCGGGTGTGGATATTCGCGGTCGCTTTTTAATTGACCCCGATTTTAATTTACGGGCAATGGAAGTATTAACGCCTGAAGTTGGCCGTAATGTAACAGAATTAATCCGTCAGGTGAAAGCCTTCCAAATTGTACGTGCAGAAGGGGTTGTCACTCCCTCCGGTTGGCAGCCTGGAAAGCCTACCCTCACCCCCGGACCCGATTTGGCCGGTAAGGTGTGGAAAGTCTGGAAAGTAGACAGCGCTTTCTAATTTCTTCAGGAGCGTAACAACCAATCAATGAAACTAATCCAGGTTGCCTGTTTGAAGCGCAACCTGGATTAGTTTTGTGTAGAGAAAAGTAATGAGATAAGGGTAATGAGACGGCAAAAAAAGATGACGATTTGTAATTTTCGTTGCTTGTTACTCGTTACTTATTAATCTTTACCACTTAACTCTTTACTCATTTCCCTCAACGAGCCGCAAAACAGATTCAGTAATTATGAACCGGTACGAAACCCTAATTGTGCATCAAAAGCGATTGTGTCGTTGTTTTGATTATTACCTCGGAAGGCATAACATCCAGGTGGGCCAGACAGCGGTGCCATTTCGATTGTGAGCATTTCATCCGGTTGTATTTCATTATTAAAATTGATTTGCAGCCAATCCAGTTTCAGATCACGAATTTCTTCTACCGGGAAGCAATCAAAAATCCAATCGATATACTGGGTATTATTAACATGACCCATTAAATCGAGCGATGAATAACGAGCCTGAAAAACTGCCACGGGTTGCATGTCAGCAGGCTGCCCTAATTTATCGAGTAGTTCATCGAGCGCAAATTGGCCGTGATTATCCGGCAGAATTACCCGCAACCGTTCAGGTTTGACGAAATGCCGGCTGGAAGTATCAATTAGCAGCCAGGCAGATGTGGAAAGCGCACAAACCGTACCATCCAGGGTCGTGATGCTGTAATCGCGCATCCCAAAAATCTTCTGGCCCCAACCTTTTGGCCAGGTTTTGATTATCAATTGTGTTCCTGAAGTTGGAAAATGAAAGAATTTGGTCTTTGACCTTGCCAGTACCCAGGCCAGCCCGTACTGCTGCAAACTAAAAAAGTCGACATTCAGATGCGCCGAGTGATGCACTGTTGCTTCTTCCATCGCCCGATAAAAAGCGGCCGGCTTCCAATAGCCGTTCAGATCAGTTTCGTACGTGCGAACTTCGCCTTGGTTTTTCCAAATAGCTTTTTCAATCATAATGTCAATTCCTCAATTTCGGATTCGCCATGCTTTCTTCATTGTACTCTCTACACATCCGTCAATTCTTCTATTTAATAATTATTATAAAGAAAGGAAGTTCCTTTTCAACAAAACACTCTGCCCCAATTCTTGAATTGATGCAAAAGAAATGGTTTATAAAAAAAACCTATTCTCAACAGTGCTTCCGGCTTCAAGCCCGTGCTGGTTCTTCAGGCGAAATTGCGGGTTGGTAACGAAGTTGCAACTATATTTCCAACCTGTATATTCACAGCCCATCCCGGGTGGAATCACACAGGAGCAACAGAAAATGATATGATATGGTGAAAGTGGAGGTCGATTATGCAAGTATTTTTGGTTTTTGCCCTTTTGATTGCGCTGTTGGCGGTGATTTTCGCCGTCCAAAACACAGCATTGGTTACTGTTTCGTTTTTCGTTTGGGATTTTAACAATTCACTGGCGATTGTGCTATTATTGACCCTTTTTACTGGCGTCTTGATCAGTATTCTTATGTCAACTCCCGGCTGGTTCAAACACAAAATTACACTTACCAACGCCCGCAAGAAAATAAAAGAACTCGAATCCAAGTTGGTTAAAGTAGAGACCCAGTATCAGGCTGCCCAGCAAGAATTGCAAATGTATAAAGAAACACCAGCTCCTTCGGAACCAGTCGCGCCTGTGACTCCGATGGCGCCGGTTGTTGCTGAACCTGGTAATTCAGAACCGCCTTCTTCACCTCAGAACCCTGGTGAAAGCTCATTGGATGAACCTCCGACTGCCATGCTGCCTGATTTGGATGAGCCCTTGCCTGGTCCCACTCCAGCCAAAGAACCGGTCAAGAAATCGAAATTTCCAGGTATTGATCGCATTTTGAACCGCTGAGCGACATACAGATGATTTTAAAACCCGGGTTAAGCCAGGAAATTGAAATTATCGTTCAAGTCGGCGATACGGCTGCGGCCTTTTGTGAAGCGCTTCCACCGGTATTAAGCACCCCATATCTGGTTTCCCTCCTGGAGAATGCTGCCATGCAAGCCATTCGCCCCTTTTTAGCTGACGGCCAAAGCAGTGTGGGAACCAGAGTAAACATTCAGCACATGGCCGCCACACCGGTTGGCATGCAGGTCCGCATCCGCGCTGAATTACTCTCCGTTGAGGGTCGCCGGGTGCTCTTCAAGGTCGACGCATGGGACGAGGTGGAAAAAATCGCCGAGGGAGAACACGAGCGCTATATCATTGATGTGGCCAGATTTACAGCCAGTTTTGAAAAGAAAATGGGCATCAAAGGCAAAAATCACGGATAGGCATTTATTTCTCATGCTAAAATAGAAAACATTAAAAATTACTTTTACCTGATATCCCGGGTTCAAATGGATAAATTGTTTTTTGCAGCTATACTTGAATGATCTCCTATTTCAGGTGAAACCATGAACTCTAATTTTGATGCCAATTATTATGCCACCAGTTGTGGCCGTCCCTACCAGCGTGACGAACAATGGCTGCAATTTTTTGGTATGATCGCTGAAAAGATCAAGAGAGAAATAGCACCAGTTACAGTTCTGGATGCCGGTTGTGCCTTTGGTTTTTTGGTTGAGCAGCTGCGTAACGCAGGCTTGCAAGCTTACGGTGTGGATATTTCGACGTATGCTATCGAGCAGGTACATTCCTCAATTCAAGAATTTTGTTGGGTAGGTTCACTAACCGAACCATTACCCCACCAGTATGATTTAATCGTCAGCATAGAGGTTTTAGAGCACATGCCGAAAGATCAGGCAGAGAAGGCCATTCAAAATCTGTGCATGGCCAGTGATGATATTCTCATTTCTTCCACACCTTTTGACTACAAAGAAGCAACCCATTGGAACGTGCAAGTTCCGGAGTATTGGGCAGAGCAATTCGCAATGCATGCTTTTTTTCGGGATGTAGATTTTGATGCTTCTTTCATAACGCCCTGGGCAGTTCGCTTTCGAAAACGCAAAGAGCCGGTATGGCACGTAATACGGGAATATGAACGGATATTATGGCCATTAAAAAAAGAAAATTTCGATTTGCGAGTACTCGCTTCTGAAACCCAAAATGCGTTGCGTGAGGCAACCAAGACGATTGCTGCCTTACAGACAGAAATGGAACAGAAACAAATTAATTCTATAAACCCCGAATTGTTCACATCCCTGCAGCAGGAATTGGCAGCTTCATTGCAACAGCTGCAATCTATCCAGGCTGAAAACGAAGCCATAAAAAATAGTGAGACATGGCGGATATTGCAGAAAATCTCACAATTCCGACAAAAATTCAGAAGAAAATAACAGCCTCCTTTTTTAGCATTTCTTGATCATTTACCTTCTTTGATAAATCGAAAAGATTCCTCCGGCAGCCATATTTCGTGAAATGAAGCTACCTTCAGGTGAGATTTGGATTGTCGTTGCAGTTAATGGGTATATGGCTCGCAGTTGGACGGAACTATTGGTAAGCAAATCTTAAGCTAGCCTGTGCGGCTTGAGCTTATCATTTCTTGTAAAGCCCCGCGACTATTGCCCTCCAGTACATCTTTACCTCAATTTTCGTATCGGCATAGCATTTAAAGAACAAAAAGAAAAGATGCCGCGTGGATTAAGAAAGAGCGTATAGTGAATTTACTTAAGCCAGGCATTCGGGGGTTGCTCTAAAAGTAATAAATGTCTTCGGCCACAAAGGAAAAGAGCTATTTCTGAAACAAAGGTAGTAATTAAATTAATCCATTGACATTTGTAAACAATAATGTAAGATGGGATTATCAAGATAATCTAAAAAACATCTTCAGAAAATATTTTTAATGTAAGCTTTCCGGAGGGGCAAAAAGAAATGAAAATATTCTTGAAAATCCTGGTAATTATTGTGGCCTTTGTCGCTGTGATTGCTGTTGTAATCCTATTACTACAATTCATTCCATATGGAAAAAATCATGTCAACCCACCTGTGGTGAAAGAACCCACCTGGGATAGCCCAACGACGCGCATCCTGGCCCAGAGAGCCTGTTTCGATTGCCATAGTAATGAGACCACCTGGCCATGGTATAGCAACATCGCTCCTATGTCGTGGTTGATCCAGAAGGACGTGGATGAAGGCCGCCAAAAATTGAATTTTTCAGAATGGCAGCGCGCTGCCAGCTTTGATGATCTGGATGAAATTGGTGAGGTAATAAGAGAGGGAGAGATGCCGCCTTTTGTATATTATCCCATGCACCCGGAAGCACGCTTGAACGAGGCGGAAAAGCAGGCACTCATCAGTGGCCTTGAAAATACTGTCAGGTAAAAGATCCAATTTGGCATGGCAGGTGTCTGTCTTACTTGCCTGGCATGCAATCTAAAAAATAAGTTTTGACGCGTTATGTTTGATGGTTAGTAACTGCTCAGCCATGTCATTGTGAGCCACCGTTCTTGTTCCTTGGTGGCGCGGCAATCTCCTTAAAGGAAACCGCTCGTAAAACAGAAAAATCCTTCGCGATGCCATCTTTTTTAGAAAGATTGAGTAGTTACAAAAGGTCTTTGAATTTCACTTTGGAATTAATTGTAAGCATAAACAGTCTTTCAGCCTAAGTCTGCTCTTGGGCGAAGCATCCGCGATGGATATTTTTTTACAAGGTAGAATGGTTTCCCGGATGATTCGCCCTTACAAAAGATCTCACGTGTGGTAAGGAAGAATTCGTACTTAAACAACGCTGTCATTGCGAGCCACCGTTCTTATATTTGGTGGCGCGGCAATCTTCTTAAAGGAGAATGCTCGTAAAACAGAGAATTGTTTCGTAATCCCATCATTTTTAGAGAGACTGAGTAGTTACGATGGTTAAATATTAAGTATGGTACTGCTCTAGGAGCCAGGGAAAATATCTTGATAAAACACTTTCAGCCAGGAAGGTTCCCTATTTGACGGGGATGTAGATGTAAATCTTACATTGCTCGCCGGCAGATGGATCGAATTCCTCGTTGTAGAATTCGAAATCAGGACCGCCGGCGCGTCCCCTACCACACTCTGCCAGCCACTTGCTGTAGATTTGTTCTATGGTCCGTGATATTTTAGAAGCATCCTAAGGTGATAAAAAACTGCATATTTGTTAGCTGGAATTGACTTGCTGACCATGCCAGCGGGTATTTCAGTCCCTGGCGGTACTTGTGAGCCGCCGATATACTCAAATTCATCTGAATTATCGGCCATATCACAGAGACCATACATGATCTCCGGATTGATTTTTGGTTGAATCTCATCACAGCGGGGAAGAACTTCTTGATCCCACAATTTTGGAATTCCATTGTTTTGGTTCTTACCCGTATAGCGAATACCTATTACCTGAAAAGCAGGTAAATTTACCATTTTCGGTTCCATTTTAGAATTCTCCTCTTGAAATAAATTCAATGGATAGAGCAGGTCATATCCCAATTCAAGATCATTCAAGCGGGCTATCAAGGCGGAGAGTCGCGCCTGCTCGACCCGGATACGGTAGGAAAGCTCCTCGCGCTTTTGGGCAAGGATTGAACGAAGCACATCTACGGATATATGATCGTCCAGCAGCGACCAGCAGCGATTGGATCTGCCGCAAGGCAAATCCCATGTCTTTTAAAACCTGGATACGTTGCAATTGCATTAACTGACTTTCGTAGTAGTAACGGTAACCGCTGAAGCGATCAATCCAGACCGGTTTTAGCAAACCCAGGTGCGCGTAATTCTGCAGGGCTTTGACGGTTACATTGCCTCTTTTTGCCAGTTCCCCAATCATGATCATGACTGCTCCTGTTAGATTCTGCGCTGGTGGCCACCAACAAAATTAGTATACAGTCTGCCCCAGGGGGAGAGTCAAGAGGGAAATCTGAAATTTGTCCCAGCTATTATACCGATTTCCTTATTGACAAAGGGTATAAATTCCTTATAATATTAACTGGTAAGACCTCTTACCAATGAGAAAGAACTCGTTACTCGTTACTCGTTACTCGTTACTCGTGATTTGTAATGCGTAATGCGTAATGCGTAATGCGGAGTGATTTGTTGATTGGTTCTTTTAATGACATGTTTAGGCACTCGTGTTTTGATAAACACTATTCAGGACGGCAAACTATCAGCCACGAACTACAAGCTACGAGTTATGAGTTACGCGATAAAAGCTATCAGCTATCAGTTAATAGCTACCCGCTAATAGCTACCCGCTACAAGCTACTCGCTTCTCGTGATCAGCACTAACCGGAGGGCAATATGAATTGTGATGAAGGGCGCGCAAAGATCTGGGCTGATATCGATCAACCCTGGGATGTGTTGGTCATTGGTGGTGGCATCGTCGGGGCAGGTGTCTTTCGTCAGGCTGCCTCTTTGGGTTTGCGCACCTTGCTGGTGGATGCCCATGATTTTGCCAGCGGTACGTCCAGCCGTTCTTCAAAAATGGTACATGGGGGTTTTCGTTACTTAAAAAATGCACAAATAAAACTGACAATGGATTCAGTACGTGAGCGTAAACGTCTGCTTGCAGAAGGCCAGGGTTTAATCTCACAACTGCCATTCACCTTGGTGAACTACCGGGGTGACAAAACCCCCGGATGGGTTTTTGGTCTGGGATTGGCAGCTTATGACGCCCTGGCTTTACGCTGGCATCATAATCAATTTTCGGCCAGAGAAATTCAAGAAATATGCCCACAGGTTAATGAAAAGCGTTTGCTGGGTGGTTATCAGTTTTATGATGCCCAGACCGACGACGCCCGTCTGGTGCTGCGTGTTTTGCAGGAAGGCCAGAATAAAGGCGGCGTCGCTTTGAATTATGCGGCAGTAAAAGGTCTGTTACGGCAAAAAAATGGCCGGGTGGTTGGCGTTGCTCTGCAGGATGTCGAAAACAACCTGACCTATGAAGTAAAGGCTGGGGTGGTTATTAATGCTACCGGTGCCTGGGCTGATGAACTTCGCCAGCATGTCGATCGGCCAGCCCGCTTGCGGCGTTTAAGGGGCAGCCACCTGATTTTTCCGCACAGCGTGCTGCCGGTAAATGATGTTATCAGCTTTCTGCATCCCCAGGACCACCGCCCGGTGTTTGCTTTCGGGTGGGAAGGGGCGACACTGGTTGGTACCACTGATCTGGACCACCCCGAAGATATGCAAACTGACCCGACCATCACTGCTGCGGAGAGTGAGTATCTACTGCAGGCAGTCGATCATATTTTCGGATGCCTTAATCTGACCATGAAAGATGTACGTTCCACTATGTCCGGAATCCGCGCGGTGTTGAATACGGGTAAAGCCGATCCTTCCAGAGAAGCGCGCGACGAGGTTTTATGGAATGAGGAAGGCTTGATCACCATCACAGGTGGAAAATTGACCATGTACCGTCAAATGGCTTGCGAGACGCTCAAATTTGCAAGGGCTTATCTGCCGGGGAACACCCACTGTAATGGCGATGCTCGCGCGCTGGATGTGCTCACAGAAGATCATGTGGCTGAATTGGCAGCCTATAAAGATTTGGATCCAATGCTGAAATTACGTTTGCAAGGTCGATACAGCCACCAAACCGCACAATTACTGGTTTTAGCAGGACCTGGCGAGCTTGAACTCATTCCAGAAACCTACACGACCTGGGCGGAAATCCGCTGGGCAGCGCATGCTGAGCAGATCCTGCACCTGGATGATTTACTTTTAAGGCGCACCCGTTTAGGAAACCTGCTGGAACATGGGGCACGTGAGCAGCTGGGCCGCATTCGGGCTATTGCTCAACCGGAATTGGGCTGGAGTGACCAGCGCTGGCAAGCAGAGGAACAGGCCTATCTGACATTATGGCAGGCGTCATACAGCCTGCCACTAACGGTTCAAAACGCGGAACCTCAAATTGCATAAACTGGAACGAAAACCGCAAGGTAACGGAAGGGAAACATGCTGATGTCGAAATTTATACCTGATTGGGTTGAGCAAGTTGCAGCTGAGAATAGCTATCGCAGTTTATTTAAATGGGGCGAACCGGATCAGTATAAACACCCCAACGCGGGTTTATATGCGCTCATGAAAGAGACATTTGAGTTGACCGATGAGGATTTCCAATCTCCATCCCGAACCGGATTTGAATCCCTTGATCAGCATGTTGCAGTCAGTATGTCTCCGCAAGTGTGCCAGATATTTGCAGACATTGTCGGACCGGAAAATATCAGCCAGGCGACCTACCAGCGTGTGCGTTGTTCTTATGGTGCCGGTATGATCGATGCGCTGCGGTTACGCCAGCAAATTCTTGAGCACCTGCCTGATCTGGTAGTGGCACCACGCTCCAGTGCAGAGATAGAAAAAATTGTCGCTTATTGCAATCAGCATGCTGTGCCTGTTTATGTGTTTGGGGGCGGTTCAAGTGTTACCCGTGGAATGGAAGCTGTCCACGGTGGTATCAGCCTCGATCTCAACCGCCATATGAATCAAGTGGTTGCATTTAACGAAACAGACCAGACCATTACTGTTCAGGCCGGCATGAGCGGGCCGGACCTGGAAGCAGTTTTGAATGATGCGCCAGGCAAGCTGGGTGCACAGCGGAAGTACACCTGCGGTCATTTTCCACAATCTTTCATGCATTCCAGTGTTGGCGGATGGGTGGTCACACGAGGTGCAGGCCAAAATTCAACTTATTATGGCAAGGTTGAAGATCTGGTGCTGTCACAGACCTATGTCACCCCACGGGGAATTCTGGTCACTCCGGCCTATGCGCGCTGTGCGACCGGCCCGGATTTTAATCAATTGATGATGGGTTCGGAAGGCACTTTTGGCATTCTGACTGAGGTGACTTTGAAGCTGCACCGTTACATGCCGGAGAACACCACCCGCTTTAGTTACCTTTTTCGAAGCTGGGAGGAAGGCTTGAAAGCTACACGCTCAATCATGCAGGGTGAATTTGGCCTGCCATCGGTCTACCGTTTATCAGACCCCGAGGAGACGGATGTGGCCATGCGCATGTACCATATTCATGGCACCCCAGCTGATACGGTATTAAAGGCGCTTAATTATCAACCGGGTAAACGGTGCATATTATTGGGATCCTGCGACGGCCAGCATTCATTTACACGTTTGGTCAATCGCAAGATTCGCCAGATTGCATCTCATTATGGCGCTTTCAACCTCTCTCCATTCCGGGTTACCCAAATGTGGGAAAAGAGCCGCTTTCGAGACCCCTACCTGCGGGAAGATCTAATGGACTTTGGCATTTTGATTGACACATTAGAGTGTGCGGTAACCTGGGATCAGCTTCCGGAAGTACATCAGAAGGTGCGCACTTTTGTTAAAAGCAGGCCGCAGACAATTTGTATGACCCACCTCTCGCACTCGTACCCGCAAGGCACAAACCTTTATTTTATTTTCATTGCCCGCATGAACGATATAAATGCCTACCTGGATCTGCAGTATGGTGTTTTGCACGCAATTCAGCAATCTGGAGCTGCTATGAGCCATCATCACGGCATCGGCAAGCAAACCGGACCCTGGCTGGAAAATCAAATTGGCAGCATGAATATGGATGTCATCCGTACTCTGAAACAGCACTTTGATCCTAATAAAATCATGAACCCCGGCGGTACGCTCGGGTTGGATATGAGTGTGGAACAAGTGGAAAAGCGTTGGGGCAAGAGGGAAATTAATCACGAATGACGCGAAGTTACGAATAGAGCGAATAATTTGTATCTTGATTACTCTCGAATGGTCGCCAGGTTGAAACATGGCTTGAGGAAAGAAGATTATTTCTGATGCAGAAAAAGAAGGTTCCTAAGCCAACCTCAAACCAGGTTTCTTCGTTTCACAATACTTATAACCCTGGTAGCTACGTGAAAAGTCGGGTGCTTTCCACGCACGCAGCGTTCTGCTTTCTAGAGGTGGAAAAATGCATAAACTTCGGTGTCTGGCTTAGACCAATATCAAAATATGCAGTTTGGTGCGTTCAAGAGCGAACGCACCCTTATGCCCATAAACCATGCGCCATGCAACCGCTGAAATCTGCAAGTTACTCTTGACAGACTAAAATCTCAGCACTAAAATATAAATCTAATTGTGACCACCAGGTCACATAAAGCAGAGCGAATGCCTAAAGACACTTTTTTCAACCTCCCCCTCGATAAACGCGAATTGATCACTTCTGTTGCAGTTGACGAATTTGCGCGCCATTCGTACAGCCATGCCAGTATCAACCGCATTGTCGGTAACAGCGGCATCGCCAAGGGCAGCTTTTATCAATACTTTGAGGACAAGCAAGACTTGTTCTTTTATATCCTGCAAAAAATGGCGGCAGAGAAAATTACCTATTTAACACCACTTATTCAGAATGTCTCTGAACTCGATTTTTTCGAGCTTTTGCGGCAGATACACAAAGCGGCCCTTAAATTCGCGATGGAATATCCCCAATACGCTGCTATCGGATCACACCTTTTAAAGGATAGAGAGAGCAAGATTTATCGCGAAACCATTTCTACTAATTTTTCAGGCGGAATGGAGTTTTACCGGGCATTGTTGGAAGATGCCATAAAACGAGGGCAGGTACGCCAAGACATTGACGTGCAGATGTTGGCTTATTTCATTACACTAATCAATAATAGCATGGTGGAATATTACACCGAATATGTAAGTGATCAGTTTGATGAAACAATGCTGGCATCCATTGATCAATTTATCAATTTTATAGAGCATGGCTTGAGTGCATCCAAGACGGATTAAAAGTCTTCAGGCAATGCAACTGAGTGATTACAGCTATCAAAGGAGTGTGAATATGAGTGTCATTGAAGTCAGCCACCTTACCAAGTACTATGGCAAAGCGCGTGGAATTATTGATGTTTCCTTCAATGTAGAGGAAGGCGAAATCTATGGGTTTATTGGTCCAAATGGTGCCGGAAAATCGACTACTATTCGCCTGTTTCTGTCACTAATTTACCCCAGCAGCGGGCAGGCAAAAATTTTTGGCAAAGACTGCATCCAATTTGGGCCTGAAATCCGCCAGGAAATTGGTTATCTTCCCTCGGAGGTCTTTTATTACGAAGGTATGAAGGTGCTTGATTTGCTCAAGTACTCAGCCTCCTTCTACAAGAAGGATAGTACAGAGCGCATGCTTGATCTGGCCGATACCATGGAGCTGGATCTCAAACGCCGCATTGATGATCTTTCGTATGGTAACAAGAAGAAGGTTGCCATTGTGCAAGGTTTGCTACACCAACCGAAACTGATTATCCTGGATGAGCCAACCAGCGGCCTGGACCCTCTCATGCAGAAGAAATTCTTCAACCTGATTAAAGAAGAGAATCAGCGTGGGGCGACGGTATTTTTTTCCTCGCATATACTGAGTGAGGTCCAGAGGATCTGTAATCGGGTAGCGATCATCAAGGAAGGCAGTATCATCAATATCCAGGATATAAAATCCTTGCAAAAAGACAATTACAAGAAAATCCGTGTGACTGCTAAAAATCTGGAAGCCAACAGTTTTTCTTTGCCGGGCATAAACAATTTGCAGCAAGAAAATAATACCCTCAACTTCTTCTACAAAGGTGACTTGAATATGATTTTGAAGGCTATCTCTGCATATGATATCTTGGATTTGAGCATTGAAGAACCGACCCTGGAAGAAATTTTCATGCACTATTACGAGTAAACCAATATGAATATATATAAAAAAGAACTTGCAATGAAATTTAAATCGGTGGCGTCCTGGGTGAATCCAATTTTCATCCTAATGCTGGCCTTTATGAGTCTTTACCCTTCGTTTAGTGCCGAAGCTAGCTTGTTGGATGAAGCCCTGGCGAATATGCCGCCCGAACTTTTAGCGGCTTTTGGAATGACCGGCATTGATTTGAGTACCGTGGCAGGCTATGTTGGCTTTATCTTTTTGTTTGTCCAGATCTGCCTCGCCATTCAAGCCTCCAATTATGGCTTTGGTCTGGTGTCCATTGAAGAACGAGAGTTGACGGCCGATTTCTTACTGGCAAAACCCGTCAGCCGTACCCAGATAATGACAGGAAAATTACTGGCCGCATTAACGGCTTTGACCATCACCAATCTGGCGGTTTGGGCCAGCACATTACTGGTGATTAATTTGTTTAATGCCGGAAACGAGTACCAGACCGGATCGTTTATTATCCTGCTGTTAAGCATCCTGCCTTTTCAATTGTTTTTCCTGGCCGTTGGTTTGTTGATCTCCTTATTGGTGAAACGTGTACGCAGCGTGACCCCTTTATCGATGGCATTGGCATTTGGCATGTATTTGCTGGTTGCATTTGGAGGCATGTTAGGGAAAGACTCGCTGGAGCTGATCAGCCCGTTTCGGCATTTTGATTCCAACTATATCCTTTCCCATTCTGCTTTCGAAACTCCACTGGTTGTGATCAACATCGCGGTCAGTGTGCTGGCATTGGTGGGCAGCTACATCCTGTATAAACGTCGCAATATTCGCTCGGCCAATTAGGAAGGAAGCAGACTATGAATATATTCTTACGGGAAGTAAAAGCCAACTTCAAATCACTATTAATATGGAGCGGAATTGTGATCCTGTTTGTTGTTGTAGGTTTTGCCAAGTTTACTGCCTATGAAGGCAATCCTGAAATGCTGGCTATTTTAGACGCCATGCCGCCGGCAGTCATCTCAGCGATGAATTTGACAGCCTTTAATCTGACGACGGTCACGGGCTTCTATGGGATTATGATCTCCTATTTTGCCTTGATGATTTCGATTGCAGCGGCTATGTGGGGCAGCGATATCATCTCCAAAGAAGAACGAGATAAAACAGTTGAGTTTGCCCTGACCTTGCCGGTCACACGTGCACAACTGCTGACCGCCAAAATCGCCGCCGCAACCTTAAATTGTGTATTGTTGCTGCTGGTGACCTGGGGGGCAACGCTGGTAGGTGCGGCCCCATATCAGAAAGATGAAAAATTCTACACGTTTGTGGCTCTGGGAACTTTGACGCTCTTCATTGTTGAGATGGTTTTTCTGGCTGTCGGTATTTTCCTGGGCGCTGCCATGAAACGCTACAAGCGCGCCGGATCAATGGCAGTTTCAATTCTCCTGGGAACCTTCTTTTTGTCCATTTTCACCGGCTTGAGTAAAAACCTGGATTTTTTGAAGTATTTCACCCCGTTTAAATACTTCAATCCGGTCGAGCTTCTTAATGAAAGCAAATTAGATATTGGGTTTACTTTGCTATCCGTGGCGCTCATCGCTGTCTTCCTGGTTGGAGCCTATCTGACATACCAGCGCCGGGATTTGTATATTTAGGGAGAGAAAGTAATGGATAAGCAGTAATGGGTAAGGAGTAGTTTGTGATTTGTTAGTTAGTGGATTAGTAAATTAGTAGTTAGTGGATTAGTAAATTAGTTGTTAGTGAATTAGAGGATTAGTGAATTAGGTATTTGCCGACTTACTCATCAACAAACTAACCAGTCAACAAACTGACAAACCAGCCATTCAACAATCATCCTCCTTCAATATAATTAATTCAATTCTGGAGGGTTAAATGCGGCATGTATCGCACGTTATTTATAAATTCTCGCGGGGTTGGGTGGTTTTGGTGGCCTTATTTATCTTTGTTGTATTTCTGGCATTTGTTCTGCCAGCTGAATCGGCAAAGGCGGCTGTTAGTAGCGGTGGAGCTGAATCACCGGACACTTCGTTTTTTTACACGAGGGTCGACCTGTACCGGATGGCGGAGGCGTTTGGCAAGGCTGGGCGTGCCGCTTATGTGCGGGCACGTTTCAGCTTCGATATTGTCTGGCCGCTGGCTTATACCTTTTTCCTGCTGACAGTCACAAGCTGGGCACTACTGCGCGTTCTTCCAACTGAGAGCCGTTGGAGGCTTCTCAATCTGGCAGCGTTGCCAGCGTTGGTATTTGACTATCTGGAAAATGTAAGTGCAGCCCTGGTAATGACGCGCTACCCGCAGATGACAGCAGTCTTCGATTGGTTGGCTCCTTTTGCAACTGTATTAAAGTGGCTCACGCTCTCACTTGCCTTTTTGGTGATGCTTGCGGCTTTGCTGTCAACGCTGGTTAAGGTGATCAAAAGGCAATAGCATGACGAAATTGCAGGATTGCCTTACAAATCCTTGCATCTGGATTTGATTATTTATATGATTAGCTACAAATTTGCACCTGATTATATGGAATGAGGTTTGAATGGCGGAACTGAAAACCCAGGAAAATGACCGCTCTGTAAAAAGTTTTCTGGATGCGGTGGAACCAGATCAACGCCGGCAGGATTGCTATACGATTTTGGCCATAATGGAAAAAGCCACCGGCTCTGCCCCAAAGATGTGGGGCGATAGCATTGTTGGTTTTGGACGATATCATTATAAATACGCCAGCGGACGCGAAGGAGATTGGATGTTAAGCGCCTTTTCTCCCCGCAAACAAAACCTGACGCTCTATATCATGGCCGGTTTTGATCGGTATGAAGAGCTGCTCAGCAAGTTGGGAAAATTCAAGACTGGCAAAGCCTGTCTGTATGTAAAAACTTTGGCGGATGTGGACCTGACCGTCCTGGAGGAGTTGATTCAAAGCTCAGTTGATCATATTAAGGCAACTTACCCCCCGGAATGAATGTCGGTTTAGCGGTAAGGTTTCTTTTGGATCTTCAGAAATTATACAAGTCGAGGAAAATCTTGAAGCTCAGTTTTGCCAACCCGAATCCGAGTCAGGAAATAGGTTGTAGGTTGGTGTAGATTTTCCAGTCTGATTATCATTACCGCCCCAATCTCGGCTTCCAAGATAGTTCCCTAGCCGAGATTGAGGGACTTTTAGAGAAGCTTGTTATTTCGAAAACGACTCTTTGATCACTATCTTCAAGCTCGGATTGGGGTTTATTATATTTGTTTAATCCGATGCCGAGCCAGGAAATTGGTTG
>MKUW01000024.1 GCA_001899005.1 Chloroflexi bacterium 44-23 | reverse complement strand
GGCTTATGAAACTCTGAGCGACGGTAATTTGAATTCCATGCGCAACGCTTCTAATTTCTACTACCTTTCCTCATCCAGGTATGACGAAGCCGGGCGCACGAAGGAGCTGAAGCTAGGCGATAACCTGCTGACTAAATCTTTTGTTTATCACTCCTGGACAACATCCACCAAAGGCGGGCGGTTGAACACGATGACCGTGGTCAATTCCGCTTCTCAGATCTTGCAAAATCTGGTCTACGATTATGACTCGCGCGGGAACATTGCTAATATCACCGATGTTGCTGCCGGGGAATATTCCGTCTTTGCCTATGACTCACTCAGCCGCATCACCAGCATGCTTGTCACCCAGGGCCAGGGTGGTTCTACACTGCACAGCGAAGCCTTCAGTTACAACTCCGGCAATGGCACACTATCCGGAAAGGGAGTGGATGCGGGCAGCCTGTTGACTTACGATTATGATGACGCCAATCATTCACACGCGGTTACGGGTTTTAATGGCAACAGCTATGAATATGACGCCAACGGCAACCAGGTAATGCGTGTTATTGGCGAAGCCACCTATACGTTGATTTACGACGGCGAAAACCGCCTGGTGCGGGTCACTGCCGATCTGCCTTTGGAACGCGGCATGGGAGAGGAACCAACCGTGCAAAGCACCCCTGAGCGTAGCGATTTAGGGGAGCCGGCAACGCCAACGGAAACTGCGACTGAGACTCCAACTGAAACGCCAACGCTGGAACCTACTCCAACCGAGACACCGACACTGGAGCCAACGCCCACGGAAACACCCACCCCCGTGCCAACAGTGCAAAGCACCCCTGAGCCAGGCAATTTAGGGGAGACGCC
Source organism: Chloroflexi bacterium 44-23 (assembly GCA_001899005.1). Classification (GTDB taxonomy): domain Bacteria; phylum Chloroflexota; class Anaerolineae; order Anaerolineales; family Anaerolineaceae; genus UBA6170. The sequence continues at coordinate 32,623 of MKUW01000024.1, read as the reverse complement.
CACCCAGGAACCAACTTCTACACAGCAAAGCACCCCGAATCAGGTTGAAACCCCCACGGAACAGCCCACTGAAACACCTACAGTGGAGCCGACGCTCACGCCTACACTGGAACCGACGCCAACCGAGACATCTATTGAGACGCCTACCGATACCTCCCTGCCGGAAGACTTCGAGAATCCGGAAGGCGAGAGTCTGCTGCTGAATTGGGAAGGCGGGGAGATCGTTTACAGCTATGATGGGGATGGAAACCTGGTTAAATCTGTAATAGACAACAAAACCACCTATTATCCGAACCAATACTATGAAAAGAGGTTGGTGGATGCGCAACAGACCATCTTTAAGTACTACTTTGTTGGCTCAACCAGAATCGCGTTGCGGGATAACGGCACACTCTCCTGGTTGTTGAGCGACCATCTTGGCAGCACCAGCGGCACAGTGAATGCTGTTGGCGTACTGGTGAGTACGATGAAGTACACCGCCTTTGGCGAGACGAGAGGAACTGGAAGCAGCAGTACAGACTACCGTTACACCGGTCAGCGCGAAGAAGAAGAGATTGGCTTATATTTCTATAAAGCTAGGTTCTATGATGCGGCACTTGGGCGCTTCGTCCAGGCGGATACGATTGTTCCTGATCCGGGCAACTTAAAATCATGGGATCGTTACGCATATGTAAATAATAACCCCATTAATGCTACTGATCCGAGTGGTCATTTTGCCTGGATTCCTGCACTTGCGGCTGCTGGTGGCATCATTGGGGCAGCAACGTACGGGATAACTGCGGCCGTGTCTGGTCGATCTTTTAATTGGATTGACCTGGGAGTGTCAGTCGCAGTTGGCGCGGCTGGCGGAGCATTAATTGGGACAGGTGTTGGAGCAGCATCTGGTGTCGCAATGCTGGCAACAATAGGTGCAGGGAGCAGTATTCTTGGCAGCGAGGCAGGTTATCAAATTTCTTCTGGCAAAGAGTTTAGCTCTGGAGAGCTACTCGCCACATCAGCTGTTGGTGGAGTAACAGGAGCGATAACTGGAGTGCTAGGTGCACCGGGAATGAATCCAGCAGTTTCAATGGGAGCGAAAATTCTTGTCAACGGTGTCGCAGGTGTTGCTGATTACTCCCTTCAATCCGTTGTAAATGGTCAAACAATTACAAAAACCGGTTTATTGAGCAGCGGCATAATTGGTTTAGGTTCAGGCATTTTGGGAAATGCATTGCCTTCTATTACCTCACTGGGAGGATCAAGGGCTACTAAACTTTATGAAAAGGGGTTAGCAAACACATTCAGCAATGCCTTTATAAAACCTGATAACGCAGTTCGTGAAGTTCAACGGTCATATCTAAGCCGAAGTTTTGTATCAAGTGGCTTTTTTGATGATGTTCTACGAGGAGCTGGAATCCAAGCGGCATTAACGCCAATACAAAAGTCACTTAATAAGGTACTTCAACAAATTCACTAAACCCATGAAATTTATTTTTTCAGTACTAAAAAATATTTTCGTATACACAATTGCGTTTACTTTCCTTTTCTTTGTTAGCTTTATGGGAATGGCTAGTCTATTGATCGTATTCGTCAGTGTGGTTCCCGGAGGGAGTTTAAAAGACACCATTATTCTTGCTCTCGAGTTGTTTTTTCCATTTACACTATTTAGCATTGAAGCAGGTTCTATTTTGGGTTTGTTTTATGGAACAATCAAGCATTATGTAGATAACCACAAAAAATCGTGAAGTAAGTCCAGAGCAGATAGTAAAAAAGGGTTGTGTCCATTAGAACGCTTCGGGTACCCTTTTATTAAGTCTCCGAACCGCATTAGACTGTGGTAACCGCACTTGCTTTCTGAGATGGTCAAATTTCAAATCAGCACATTAACAACGAAATAATCAATGCACATGTATTGCTAATCAAAGCTCACCGATACACCCCTGCCAGAAGACTTCGAGAACCCGGATGACGAGAGTCTGCTCCTGGATTGGGAAGGCGGGGAGATCATTTACACCTACGACGGGGATGGTGCGAAGCACCCCCAAGCGAAGCGGTAGGGGGAAATCTGGTTAAATCTGTAATAGACAACAAAACCACCTATTATCCGAACCAATACTATGAAAAGAGGACGGTGGATGCGCAACAGACCATCTACAAGTACTACTTTGTTGGCTCAGCCAGAATTGCACTGCGAGAGAATGGCACCATCACCTGGTTGTTGAGCGACCATCTTGGCAGCACCAGCGGCACAGTGAGTGCTGTTGGCGTACTGGTGAGTACGATGAAGTACACTGCCTTTGGTGAAACTAGAGGAACTGGAAGCAGTACCACCGACTACCGTTACACGGGTCAGCGCGAAGAGGAAGAGATTGGCTTGTATTTTTACAAGGCCAGATTCTACGACCCTTATCTCAACCACTTCATCCAGCCTGATACAATTATACCTGACCCGTACAATCCGCTGGACTGGGACAGATACAACTACGTGCGCAACTCCCCTGTCAACTATACCGACCCGAGCGGACACTGCATCGAACTGGATGAGGGTTTCTGCCTGCACGAGGATACCCGGAGCGGGCGCTACCACCTGGTTAATGGGAAAGGACTTTTCAAGAATTACGTCGAAATTGCCATTGCGAATTACATCATCTCCGGGGATCCCAGGTCGCTTAACCGCATCCCGGACAACCCCCCCTCCTTCATGGTGGGGGCGGCTATGGAAAATGCCTGTGAGGGATTGGGTTATGATTGCGGCACCCGTTTCCGGAATTCGATCTGGCTGTTTACGGTTGGGGTTTTGGGAGCGGCGGGCAGCCGTTATCCTGGCAGTTCCGCAAACACATTACCCGGGTCAATCGGGCAGGATGCGCTGGGGAACCCGGACTGTGCGGGGTGCGGGTATTTATTACCTGAAACATCAGTGGGTAGTACAGGCCGGACAACACCTTCCAATTTGAGAGAGCAATTAGCAATGGAAGCGGCCATGGCAGATCCGGAACGAGGAACGAGGTTACCGATAACATTGGGAGATCCACGATGGCCTGCAAATGAGGGGTGGCTCAAAATGACCCAATATACCAATGGGGTAGAAATCCACTATAACTACAATGTCAGAACAGGCCAATCTGCCGATTTTAAATTTCCTCGTTAGGGTATTGGAGTTACTTATGAAAGTAAAATTTGTCGATCCGGGTGGAAATCTACCAGCCAGCATGTTGAGAATCGGTTACTCGCCCAGAGTTGACCTTGGATTAATAACAGACGATATTCATATCGTTTATGGGGTCTCTGAATGGAGAGGTGTCCTACATTACCTTATCATTCCGGCTGAAGCTCACCTGCCAATCTGGTTCCCTGCCGATTTGTTCATCGTTATCGATGCAAGATTGCCTTTCGAGTGGTATTTTCGATATTATGGTGACAATGACCCGAGTGAATTGAAATTCCAGATGGGATATCAGGAATTAGCGCTGGACGCAGCCCACTCCACAGACTTGATCGAAAGAAAAAACAACGCTATCAGCCTTTTTCTCAAAAGGAAAGCGGAGATTGACGAGCAATCATAATCCAGTCTCCTTAGTCAAGCTCGCACCTTAACAACCGAATAAGTTCTAACAAGGAATTCCCGAATTCACCAGGGCAGGTTCGGGCGGCGGGAGCCAGGCAGTGCAGCCGGGATCGTCCCCATTCAGCAGCTCGCACATTTGCAGGCCGATCTCCTGGCAAAGCCGAACCGTGATCTGGGGGGCAAAAAGCTGTTCGGCCAGGGATAACAATCGGCTGCGCTGGTTTTCCCACACCTGGCGGGTCTCTCCGGCAGGCGGGGAGATCGTTTACACCTATGATGGCGATGGTGCGAAGCATCCCTGAGCGAAGCGATTAGGGAAAATCTGGTTAAATCGGTCATTGATAACAAAACCACCTATTATCCGAACCAGTACTATGAAAAGAGGATGGTGGATGCACAGCAAACCATTTTCAAATATTACTTTGTCGGCTCCGCACGGATCGCGGTACGCGAAAATGGCACTCTCACTTGGCTGTTGAGCGACCATCTGGACAGCACCAGTGTTACGGTGAATGCAGCCGGTGCGCTGGTCAGCAGAATGAAATATACCGCCTTCGGCGAGACGAGAGGAACGGCAAGCAGCAGCACTGATTACCGTTACACCGGTCAGCGGGAAGAAGAAGAGATCGGCTTGTATTTCTACAAAGCCAGATTCTATGATGCGGCACTGGGCAGGTTTATCCAAGCGGATACGGTCTTACCTAATCCTGCAGATGCAAAATACTTTGATCGTTTTGCGTATGTCAATAATAACCCTATCAATGGTACAGACCCAACAGGGCACTGGGTTGATACTGTTCTGGATGGTATCTCCATCGGCATTGACATTAACGATATCAGGCTAAATGGTCTCAATTGGGAAAATGGCCTTGCGCTAACGGCTGATATTGTCGGTGCCGCTTTACCGGTTGCATCTGGTTTAGGAATAGGTGTCCGTGCACTTTTCAAGGCAAGTAAGGCTGCTAATAAAATCGACAATGTTGTAGAGGTTGTGAAGTATAGTGATGAACTAGCTGACAGCGGCGAATACTTATTTAGATCCATGAAAATGGCTGAGGATGGCCTTCCAGTTGTTGGTCCATCGAAAACTTCATTGGGTGCGGTGATTGGTGGCAAGAACCCAGATATCCTTCCAGACGCTAATGGATTAGTACATTTTGGAAACGAGGGAATGTCAACGAATTTAAATCCATTCGATATGCCTGATTATCGTTTGCCTTCAGGATCAGGGTGGGGAGGAACTGCAAAGAATACCCAAATGTGGTGTATTCAAAAATGTGATCTTGGACCAAATTTGAGTGCAGTTCCAGATTATAATCTTACAAATCCAACACATACTATTGTTTCTCCGGCACGTACAATGACCATAAATACATACCAACAAGCTCTGGCCAATACGAGACAACAGTGGAAACTTGTACGTATGGAATAAGGGCCTATTATGGAAGATCTACAAAAAATTGTTCATGAAGCTTTCCAAACGCAAGATGCTGATACGGCTTATGATATAACTGAAAAAGCAGTTAGGGAATTAGTGAATAGTGGCTATGATAGAAAGGAAATCGTATCAGTCTTAAATATCTTTTACGAGCAATTCTTGACTGAAGGCAAAGATGAAATAGCCGAGTATATTATAGGTATTATGGATGCATTGTCTGGTTGGGGTAATCCCAAGTATTTTATATAACCGTTTTACCACACCTTACTTATCTCAACAACGGGCAGCATGCAGTCATTACCTACCCAGCACACCGAAAAATTCCAAAACAAAGAAACCTGGACCGCACCTAGTAAGGTGGATGGTGCGGTCATTCCCATGCGGGCAGCCTTACCGGTTCTTTAACAACTGAATACTTCTGCAAGCAAGTTTTAAGGGGCGCTGGAACCGACGCCAACCGTGCAAAACACCCCTGAGCCGGGCGATTTAGAGGAAACACCTACCCTGGAGCCCACGCCAACCGAGACACCTACTGAGACGCCTACCGATACACCCCTGCCGGAAGACTTCGAGAATCCGGAGGGTGAAAGCATGCTCCTGGATTGGGAAGGCGGGGAGATCATTTACACTTATGATGGGGATGGAAATCTGGTTAAATCTGTAATAGACAACAAAACCACCTATTATCCGAACCAATACTATGAAAAGAGGATGGTGGATGCGCAACAGACCATCTTTAAGTACTACTTTGTTGGCTTAGCCAGAATTGCACTGCGGGAGAATGGCACCATCACCTGGTTATTGAGCGACCATCTTGGCAGCACCAGTGGCACAGTGAATGCAGCCGGGGCATTGGTCAGCACGATGAAGTACACCGCTTTCGGTGAAACAAGAGGAACTGGAAGCAGCACCACCGACTACCGTTATACGGGTCAGCGCGAAGAGGAAGAGATTGGCCTTTACTTTTTCAAGGCTAGATTTTATGACGCGGCGCTGGGAAGGTTTGTCCAGCCGGATACGATTTTACCTGATCCGGCGAATGCAAAATCTTTTGATCGTTTCGCATATGTCGAAAATAATCCTATATCCAACGCCGATTCCTCAGGTCATTGTATAGATGGGATAACGACAATTCCTTGCTTGGTGGCCATAATAGCGATTGCCGGAGTTTCTGGAGGGGCAGCTGTATATCAGTTTAACGTTAGTGGAAATTCATGGTGGGAATCACCGGAAGATGCCTTAGCTACAGCAAAAGCTGGTATAGAAGGTGGTCTTCTAGCTGTTGGCACAGCTTTAACAGCGGGGCAAGCAGCACTTATGGTGCCTGATGTTGCAATGTATTTCGGCGTGCAGACCAATAATTTATCTGTATTTAGTTGGGGTGCTACTCAAAATGGTTATTTGCCTTCGGTGATTCCGAGTTCACCGAATAGTAATACTTTTCGAAAAGTTGAATTTCAAGGTAGAACAGTGTATCAACGAAATGACATTGATTGGGACTTTGTAGATCCAGATTCCAACCTAACAAATTACCAGCTTGCTCAGAGAGGCTTAGCTCCAATTGGCCCAGATGGGCAGAAGGTACAACTGCACCATTTATTACAGAAAGAACCTGGACCAATGGCTGAAATTCTAACAACTACACACGTAGATGGGCAAAAGATATTGCATGGCCTTATTCCAAAAGGCAGCAGTTTCAGAAATTCACCTGCCTTAAATAATCAGTACAATAAATTTAGAATGGACTATTGGAAATGGAGAGTAGAATAAAAAGGAAACGAGGATTTATTTAAATGGAAGAATATCAAAATTTACATAGTCTAATCAAGTTATTCGGCGATAGTATTTTTTTTGTTGGAAGAGCTGACGATACTAGAGTTGCTAAAATAGAAAGCATGTTATCTGTGAAGCTACCAAATAGCTACATATGGTTTTTAAAACATTATGGCCACGGAGGTGTCCCTGGTGTTGAGATTCTTGGTAATGGATTGGCTGAAATACCATCCTGCGTACGTGCGTCTTTTTTTTGGCAAAAAAATGGATTGCCAACGAACTTTGTAGTAATTGAGGATTCAGGCGCTGATTATGTAGTTTGTTTAGACACTTCTAGAGTTAAAAACGGCGAATGCCCAGTTGTAGATTGGGAATATGGAGTTGGTGTTGGAAAGTGGTATTACGAGACATTCTTTGATTACCTTGCTGCGCGATTAAAAGAATCATTCAATTTGCAATAAATTTATTTAATTAAAATTAAAATTTAACGGTAGAGTGCGTGCGTTATTTTGACCGCACCAGATGGCGTTAATAAATCTAACTTTCTGAAACGATCAACATTTAAATCAGCACTTTAACATCGGAATAATCATGCACTTGTATTGCTAATCTAAGCTTATGGCTATCCCTTCTGCCGGAATACTTCGAAAATCCGGAGGGCGAAAGCATGCTATTGGATTGGGAAGGCGGGGAGATCGTTTACACCTATGATGGGGATGGAAATCTGGTTAAATCTGTAATTGACAACAAAACAACCTATTATCCGAACCAATACTATGAAAAGAGGATGGTGGATGCGCAACAGACCATCTACAAGTACTACTTTGTTGGCTCAGCCAGAATTGCACTGCGAGAGAATGGCACCATCACCTGGTTGTTGAGCGACCATCTTGGCAGCACCAGCGGCACAGTGAGTGCTGTTGGCGTACTGGTGAGTACGATGAAGTACACTGCCTTTGGTGAGAAGCGGGGAACAGGAAGCAGCACCACCGACTACCGTTACACCGGTCAGCGCGAAGAGGAAGAGATTGGTCTTTACTTTTACAAGGCTAGATTTTATGACGCGGCGCTGGCGCGTTTTGTGCAGGCGGACACGATTGTTCTAGAGCCAGGGGAATCACAGAATTGGGACAGGTACAGTTACGTTCGGAGCAACCCAATGAATTTCACCGATCCAACTGGGATGTATTATGAAGAAAATGGACCAGGAAAGATTAATAATACACCTATTCCACCACCAAATATCATAAATTTTTCAGGTAGCGGATGGACTGTAGGGGCAAAAAACAAAATAAATAATGCCGCAAATATTTATGGTTGGCGGTTATTGCCTTATGTAATAAGGGTACTGCAACAATTTTTTCATATGGGTGTTTATGATGGACCGATAAATTTGAAAAATGGAGCACAGGCATTTAATCTGGTATTTGGTAAATTAGAATTTGTTTCTCACACAAATTCTTGTTCAGAATATTTCACCAGTTTAGGTGATGAAGGTGCTAGTACATATAATTGTTATGGTTGTGCTGCAGGAAGACAAACTGTCTTTAAGTTCAGTAATATAGGCATGAGCGGGTTAACTTCCGAATGGGCAGGACACGAAATTAGTCATATCTTTGATTTACATATTGGTTTACAAGGTCGAAATTCAATAACAGGATGGATGTTAGATTCTTTAGAGGGTATTATAAGGAGTCATGGAATGATTCAGAATTCGTCTCTTGTAGATTATGAAATATTTGCAAATATGGCTGATAGCTGGGCATTTAATATTTGGGATACTGATAAATATGCTTATGAAGGATTAGAAAGAAAATCTCTCATGGACAATTCCATGGCTTTATGGGTTTCATTGGCAATATTAGGTAATCATTAGGAGGACTTGTGAAAATATTGAAATTAATATTCTCAGGGATTGTTCTTTTCATAGTGATTATCTTTTCTGGTTGTATTTCAATTGATAAAGAGAACATTGAAGCAACAAATGTTTTACCCACATTTCAAACGACTGTTCAAATGAACACAACCCGAACTCCTTCTCCTTCCATAACTATCACCGTTTCTCCAATTGTAACAAAAACAAACACTGGAATCCGCCCAACCAGAACCCCAACATCAACGCCGATCCCTTTTACAGTTTTTCCCACCTTAGAGAATGAAAAATATCAACTGAAATTCCAGGATTGGTATAACAACCAAGAAGATTGTGCTTTTCCTTGTTTATGGAATATAGAGCCCGGAAAAACAGACATTCTGTCGGTTTGGAATACTGTTCATGATATTTTCCCGGATCATGATTGTATCTATATAGGTGACAGTTTTTTTTGTATAATTTCAAATAGACAGATTTCTCGTGAATTGAGAAAACCAAAAACTGGAATGAGCGCTTATTTTGAAAATAATCAGATAGAAAAAATTACGATCTTCGGTGATTTTCCAAATAAATCGCTAAGCAAAATAATAAATGATCTTGGCTTTCCGGATGAAGCTTATTTGCATCATCTAATAGGAGGTGAAGGATTTGCTGAAAGTTCGTTAATACTTATCTTCACTAAATTCCATACAGTGATAGAATACTATAAAGTTATTCAAATGACCACCAACCCTTCGTTGAATTTTTGCATTGATAACTCGAATCAACCAAGCATTGATCTCTTTCCGCAAGGAAAACAGATTCGTTTTCTAGAATTATCAAATTATTCTGAAATACCTTATCGATTATTTTCGGATGTTACCGGTGTTAGTTTTTCTGATTATTACCGAAATCATGTTTCCAATGATGGAACTTTATGTATTATTTCCAATAGAGAGGAATGGTGATAATAATTGACTTTTTGTTTGAGAATGGTAAAAAACAAACAATAAATATAAAAACCAGTTATTAATTTAAATTAAATCACTAATAATTCAACTCGAAATTCAGGTAGCAATGAGAAGGGAAAAACGCACCCCAACTAAAGCTGGTCTCGGAACGTAAAAGAAGTACCAGGGTGCGGTCGCTGACCGCTCCCACATTCTGAAATTATCAAAATTCAAATCAGCACCTTTACAACGAAAGAATTAGTGCATTTGTATTACTCATCAAAGCCCGCGGCTATCCCACCGCCGGAAGACTTTGAAAACCCGGAGGGTGAGAGTCCGCTGCTGGATTGGCAAGGCGGGGAGATTATTTATACGTACGATGGGGATGGAAACTTAGTAAAGTCTGAAATTGGTGAAGTTACCACCTACTATCCAAGCCAGTACTATGAAAAGAGGATGGTTGACGAAGAGCAAACCATCTTCAAGTACTACTTTGTTGGTTCTGCAAGGATTGCGGTACGCGAAAATGGCACACTCTCCTGGTTATTGAGCGACCATCTTGGCAGCACTAGCGGGACAGTGAATGCTGCCGGTGCATTGGTCAGCACGATGAAGTACACTGCCTTTGGTGAAACTAGAGGAACTGGAAGCAGCACCACCGACTACCGTTATACTGGCCAGCGCGAAGAGGAAGAGATTGGTCTTTACTTTTACAAGGCTAGATTTTATGACCCAGCGCTGGCGCGATTTGTGCAGGCAGATACATTGATACCTATAGTTAACAATGTTCTAGATTGGGATCGCTACGCATACACAAATAATAACCCTGCCAAGTATACCGACAGTTCTGGTCACTGTATTGACGGTGTTACCACTGCAATATGTATCGCATTGGCTGCTGGAGCAATCGCAGGATATGCAATCCAAGTGGGTGAAAACCGTGCCCAAGGGATGGATTGGGGTGAAGCGCTTACCACAAATATTAGTGGCGAGAAAATCCTGGCTGGTGCAGTTATTGGAGGAGGAATAATTGTTGCAGCAGCAGCAGCATCCGTTGGCTTAGCAGCAGTTGGGATCACAGCTGGTGCTGCTTGTGCAGATGGGGATTGTACGAATGAAGCTGGTGGAGTAACCACAGCAGTAAGTAAAGTTGCTGATAGTGTTGATGATATAGGTACTCCCAATTACCCGCCTGGTACCTTTTCAATAAGAGATTGGTCAGGTTATCCTTAAGGACCAGTACCACAATCAAGTGCCCCCTTCCGGCTGCTGAAGGGGAATGAATATGAACAGGCAAGAAAAGCTGCTGATCAAGCTAATAGGATGCTGCATAGTGAAAATCCTGCTTTGGATGGATTACGTATTCATGAAATACACCCTATCAAATTTGGAGGTAGCCCTACAGATCCAACAAACAAAATTGCTTTGTCCCCTTTTGTTCATAATCTATATACTACTTGGTGGAAACAAGTGCAAAGAGTAATAGAGAGAAAATAAGGATCGTTTCGGATTAGCAGGGAGACAAAAGTAATGGAAACAATTTTCTTTAGATTAACAAATGAGATGAGGTTGAATCCAGGAGTAAATGACAGCCAATTGAAAACTCTATCCTTATCTCTCACCCATCCTCTTCCAGACGATTTCATTTCTTTCATGAAATTCTCGAATGGGGCTATAGGGATGATGGGTATAAATTACCTGGAAATCGTCAAAGCAGAGGAATTAATTCCATTTAATAGGGACTATTCTGTGGAATCAGATGCGCCTGGCTTATTCATATTCGGAACAGATGGAGGTGGAGAAGCCTATGGCTTTGATTTCAGAGAGCAAGATCCTGTAGTAGTGGAAGTTCCGTTCATCGGCATGGATTGGGAGGTAGCCATTAGAAAAGGAGATAATTTCCTAGACTTTTTACAGAAATTAAAAATGGAAAAATAAATGATAGATGAGAAAAACCAGTAAAAACTACCATCTCTGGAAATGTCAAATTGATTGTGTAAATGGAAAAAATCATTATATTTCACGATCGAAATAGATGTTCAACTGGTTAAGAATTTTCTTCCAACCAAAGATCGGAGCATTCCATTTGCCTATGATATCAACAGTGGCCAAGTAGAGAATTTTGCGAACCGATTCTTGATTTGGAAAACCTCCTTTCGTTTTAATTATTTTGCGGATTTGACGATTATAGCTTTCAACAGTGTTCGTCGTATAAATCAGTCGCCGAATCTCTGCAGGAAATTTAAAATAGGTGGTGAGCTCATCCCAATTCTTTCTCCAAGACCGAATAATAATCTGGTATTGAGAACCCCAGGTCTTTTCTAAGGTCTCAAAATTTGTGAGTGCTAATTTAATGGTAGGTGCTTGATAGACCTTTTTGAGATCCTTTAGAAATGGTTTGTAATCTTTGCGGGCGAGATACTTTACCGTGTTTCGAATTTGGTGGATCATACATTTTTGGTAACTACTCAGCCTTTTGAGACAAACATCCTGAAAAATCAGGATAAATGATTCTATTGGATCGAATAAAAACAACCCATAATAGAATGAATGGAACCAATTCGTAAGTTAAGCGAAGAAGAAATCCGATGGATCTACCGTCAGGGGGAGGACGCTGTAGTAGAGTTGATTCAGAGCACAAATAAAACCATCATACTTTTAGCAGAACGAGTACGGATTCTGGAAGATCGATTAGCCAAAAACAGCAAAAATAGTAGTAAACCTCCATCCAGTGATGGTTTGAGCAAACCTTCACCAAAAAGTTTGCGTAAACGACACCAGAAGAAAAGTGGGGGTCAAGCAGGACATCCTGGCAATACGCTCAAAGCGGTAGAAAACCCAGATATTATTAAATTGCACCAGGTGAATGAATGCCATCATTGTCAACAAGATTTGAGTGAAGTAGTTACAAAAGAACATGAAACGCGCCAGGTGTTTGACCTGCCAAAGGTGAAATTGTTAGTCACTGAACATCAGGCTGAAATTAAGGTATGTCCACATTGTGGGAGAAGAAACAAAGCGACTTTTCCAAGCGGTGTGAATCAAGCGGTTCAATATGGACTGGAAATAAAAGCACAGGCTGTCTACTTCAATCAATATCAATTACTACCACTTCAGCGAATAAGCGAATTGTTCGCAACCATCTATGGACAAGCGCTATCTCAGGGTAGTTTGATAGGTTTCTGCCAGGAAATTGCCGAAAAAGTTCAATTCGTCAACCAGCGCATCAAAACACACATAACAGAGCGAGAAGCCGTAATACATTTTGATGAAACTGGATCACGGGTAGACGGAAAGTTGCATTGGTTACATACAGCCAGTACAGAAAAATTGACACATTATACGCTTCACCAGAAGTGTGGATATCCAGAGATGAATGATATCGGGATACTACCGCATTTACAGGGTCGCGCCATTCATGATGGATGGAGTTCATATTTTAAGTACAAAATATTACATGGCTTGTGTAATGTGCATCACTTACGAAAATTAAAATTCTTAGAAGAACGTTATCCGCAACCTTGGGTAACAAAAATAACAGCACTTCTATTAAAAATGAAAGAGGTGACTGAAAGAGCGAAAGAAAAAGGACTGGATCGCCTCTCGGAGCAACAATATTTTGACTATCTAAGCCTCTATGATGTATTGATAGAAGAAGGGTATTTAGCGAACCCGATTCTTGAACGAATAGAAACAGATGGACATAAAAAACGAGGCAGGGTTAAACAAAGCCCAGCTAGAAATTTATTGGATCAACTTAAGCACTATAAGGACTCAGTACTTGCTTTTCTCTTTGATTTCCGCGTGCCGTTTGATAATAATTTGGCAGAACGTGATATTCGAATGATGAAGGTAAAACAGAAAATATCCGGTTGTTTTCGAACAAAAGAAGGTGCTGATGATTTCTGTGTGATCCGAGGTTATATCTCAACATCCCGCAAGAATGGCATGAATGCGATTGACTCATTGCGAATGGCTATAGATGGACAACCTTATTTACCTGACTTTGTTGCATCAGGCTGAGTAGTTACGAGTAATCTTAAAGCTTACCCCTGCACCAACAGACTGCGCAGTCGAGCCCAGTTGACAATGAAGAGGAATGCCGCAATACCGATCAGTATCCACAGAAGATTCATTGACGGTTGAATACCTCGCAGCATAATATCCTGCAAGGTTTTGATGCCATACGTAGCAGGTAGCATCCATGAAACAATTTGTGCGGGCCACCGCAGTTGATAAAGCTGCAAAAAGAATCCTGAAAAAAAGATGCTGGCCAATAAAAACACCATCGAAAATTGTACAGCCTGACTTTCACTACGCACAAAGCTGGAAATCAAAAACCCGAACCCAAGCGAAACAAGCACAACCAATAAGGATGCAAATGCAAGATCTTTCCAGGCTCCCAGCATCGGCACACCCAATAAAAAGTGGAGCAACCCGATCAAAATAACAGTCAGAACACCCAGGAAAATAGAAAAGCTGAGATATTTTCCAATTAAGATTTCAAAAGCATTTGCGGGTGATGCACGCATAATCTCCATTGTCCCGCTGAAGCGCTCGGATACAATCGACAAAGCCGCCAAAGATAAAGCGATGTGTTGCAGCAGCAGCGCCAGTACCGAAGGTATATAAAAATGAACAGGTTTAATTTCAACTTCACTTAAGGAACGTATTTCGTTCCTGAAAGGCACCACTATAATATTTGAATCCATTGATATAAACTCACTGAGTTGTTTGTCGATGGCTTTTAACTGAGATTCTTCACCTTTCAACTCATTTTTCTCAGCAGAAAAGGAAGGATTGTTTTCCAGGCTGGAAAGGGATTTTAATAAAAACCACAAGATGGTGGAGTTTCCGGATGGGGCCACCTTCTGTGAATTCAGGGTAGCACCAAGGGAATTCTCCCCCTGGGTGAGTTGAGTCTCAGCCTGTGCGAGCGTGTGAATTTCTGACTGATAAGTTCGAGCCAGCGCTTTACTTTGCTCCACAGATGCAATTAACACATCGCGATTGGTTAGTTCTGTAAGGCGATTAACAATAATCTCAACATAACTGATATCAAATGGATCAATTTCTTGATGATAGAAGGTAAAAACAGATTGTTGATTTTTCTCGATGTTTTCGGGTATATCCGCTGGAACTATCATGACCAGATCCAAGCGCCGGTATTGCAAATCGAACAATGCCTTCGTTTTTTCAGTGGTCACCTCTACAATTTCGATGTTTGGGATTTGTTGGTCGGCAAAAGTTTTTACGTACGCTTCGATATCTTTCTCTTCCGGCACGACGATGGCCGTCCGTAATGTTTGATATGTGTTTTGATAGCTAACGCCAAAAAGCAAAAGGATTAAAAATGGCCCCAATACAAGGATGCTCACCAATCTTGGTTGACTGATCACATTAAAGAATTCCTTTGATATAAAGGCTGATATCCGTACAAAAAAACTAAAGGTGTTATGGAAAAACCTATGCACCATCTCGCTGCCTTTCGATTAATTTAACAAATACGTCATCGAAAGAGGGCTCTAATTTTTGAGCCTCTTTTACCGTAATCTTATTTTCTTGGCACCAGCCAAGAAGGGAGGGTAAACGCTGGGCTGCGTCATCAACAATTACTTGCAGCGTCTGCCTTTCCATCAATTGAACTTGGCCGGCGCTAAGATCTGCTTGTTCCCGGATAGCTTCCATTTGAGATGGCGTGAGCAAATCTGCAAATTTTATTTCGATGATTTCGCCACCCATGCCGATTCGTTTCAGATTTTCCGGGGTTTCAACCATTAATAAACGCCCCTCCGACATAACCCCGACGTAATCGCAATATGCAGCTTCGGAGACATACTGCGTGGTGATAAAAAGGGTGTTGCCTTGTTCTTTCAGGTCTTGAAAATGGTCCCAGAATTTTCTTCTTAAGACAGGGTCAATGCCAGCGGTTGGTTCATCCAGGAAAATCAGTTCCGGATCATGTAATAGCGCAGCGGCCAGGCTCAAGCGGCGTTGCATTCCACCGGATAAATCCACTGCACGTTTCTTTTCGTGACCGGTCAGTTCTACCAGTTCCAGCTTTTTTCTGATGCGTTGCCTGCGATGGCGCATCATGCCATACAGAGAGGCGACAAAAGCCATGTTTTGCCAGACAGTCAACCCGTTTTGCAGCATAAACAACTGCGGCATATACCCAATTTTTTCACGGTCATGTTGAGAAAACCGGTGTGGTTGATGACCAAAAACCTGTGCATAACCGGAGGTGGGCGGATGGATACCTAACAGTAACCGAACAGTGGTCGTTTTTCCACTGCCGCTGGGACCAATAAACCCAAAAATGGTTTGCCTCGGAATCTGAATTGTAAGATCTTCAACGCCAATTTCAGCATTAAATTTTTTTGTTAATTGCTCTGTTTCAATAATACAATCAGTTTTGGTCTCCGTTACCCTGGAATCAATTGCCATGCCTTCTCTTTCGCGATCGTCAAAAGACGAGGTTTTATATTGTATTAACTGTAGCCATAAACAGGTGTCTTTTCAATCAGGAAGTTCATCAATCAGGGGCAGGGTTTTCCCTAACGAACCGCCAGATCCAAGATAAGTAGCACTCAGTGTAGCCCGGATATGCAATACATTCTTGCCAGTTAAATCAGCGCACAGTTCCCCCTACGCAAACCTTCGCCGCCGGTCTTTTCCTGCCCGCTCAATCGCAACAAACTTTTGGCTACAACCATGGTCTATATGCATTGTAATTGTCCCCTTTGTAAGCGTCCTGCGTCTTAATAGTAGCGCTAAAAACAACAGTTTTGCCGGCAGGTTATAAAATAGATGGAAAGGACTTATATGACAGAAAGTGGCTTCGTTTTGCAAACACAAAAAACATCCTCTCAATTACACGAAACAAGCCTGGTCCAGACAGCCAGAGTAGATCCAAAAGCATTTGGTGAGCTTTACCAACTTTATGTCGAACGTGTTTTCCGATATTTATACAGCCGCCTCAGAAATGTGCATGATGCTGAAGATGTCACCGCACAGACTTTTATGGCAGCCTTTGAATCTCTTCCGAAACTGAGGGATGACCACCAATTTGCCTCCTGGCTGTTCACCATTGCTCGCAATAAAGCCATGGATCACTTCAGGCATGTAAAGTACACAGATTCTGACCTGGATGGGACTCATGCTCACTTAAAATATGACTCCCTCTCGGTTGTGATTCAATCCGAGCAATCTGCAAGTCTGGCCAAGCTCATTCAGGACTTGCCCGAGCAAGATCGTGAGTTGCTGCGTTTACGTTTTTTGGCCGAAATGAGCTTTCCTGAAATTGGCAGGATGCTTCATCGTAAAGAAGATACAGTTAAAAAATCAATTTACCGCTTACTGGCGCGGCTGCACAGCCAGTTGGAGGAATAAAATGGATGAATGGAACATAACTCCACATTTTGAAGATCGTGTTCGCCAATCATTTGGCGTCCCTGAAATTCGCACCGAATTTGTCAATCAACTCAATTCAGATTTAGAAAAGTACGCGCACAATAAGACCAAAAAAGCTTCTGCTTTTCCCAAATTGAGTCCGGTTTGGACAATAGTGTTCTCCCTGCTCATTTTGTTGACAGTCAGTACTCTGGTGATTGGCCCTCAACGGGTGTTTGCGGCAGTACGTGGTCTGTTTGGTTACATCCCGGGTGTCGGCATTGTTGATCAAAGTGCCCCGATTCGCATTTTGGCTGAACCGGTAAGTGTCACCCGCGCAGGCATCACAGTTTCAGTGAATCAAGCAGTCTTGACCGACACAGAAACCCGCATCGGTTTTGGTATCTCCGGCGTTCCGCTTTCGGCCTATCCACATGGCGAGAAGGTTGCTGGATGCAGCGATAGAGAGTATCTGCTTCTACCTGATGGAACCAGAATTAATCCAAATGCTCCCATCCCAACGAATGCCAAGCAAGCCACTTTCGTTCTTCCCTGTATTTCCAATACATTACCCGGCTCTGTTCCGACCAATTGGCAAATTCCCTTACGGTTTATTCCTGCTCCCCCCGATCTGGTAATTTTGCCCGTCATCGATGTGACCGCGCCAATGAATCCAATCGACGATAATACGGTGGCTGGGAGTGACCTGCAAGTCACCGAAACCACTACACTGGCTCAGGCTGAGCTGCATGTAAATCAGATAATCGAAACAGAGGATGGCTATATCCTCATGGGTTCGCTTCGTCCGAATATACCAGAGGGCAGTTGGCTGCAAATTACAGGTGTCCCCACCTTGCACGATGCCACTGGCAAAAAAATTAGCTACTCGATGCCGGATAATGTACAGCCAATCGATACTGGCAGCAGCGGACAGGGTGGAAGCGATTGGGCGCTTCAAATTAAAGGTGCCGGGGTAAAATTCCCTTTGACGATTGGGTTTTCAGGAGTAGTCATTTCTCCCATTGATACGCAAGCCTCGGCAAGCACTACAATTGACGTTGGAATGAATCCGCAACCTGAACAGGTGTGGGAGCTAAACCAGGAAATCCCTCTGGCTGGTACCACTATCCGCCTTTTATCCGTCAGCGCTTTTTCGGATGGTTATTCCTTTGCCATTGAGACAGGGCCTACCTTAAGCAGCGTCAGTGTCGAAATTGAAGGGTATCCGGCGCTGGGTGGCGGGGGTGGTGGCCAACCCGGGGGAGGAAAATACAGCACAAGCCTCGTCTTTGCTGAGTTACCAAAAGGCCGGCTGACCTTGTTGATCTCAAATCCCATGAAGGTCAGCCCCACTGAAAGCTGGCAAACCGAATGGCAGCCACAAGTCATACGCGATTTTCCTGCCAACCCACAAGTTTCCAACTCACAAATTTGTCTGACTGACGAGAACCTGTCACTTCTACAATCGCTGCCAAATGGTCTCACTGGAAAAATGCTGCTTACTGAGCTTAACCCTGACCAGCAGATCGTATTACAAAATTTTGACGGTAGTCAAAGACAGCTACTGGTTTCCGGCGGCGCCCGCGGGGCACTGAGTGCCGATGGCTTGCAGTTGGCCTATTTTTCAGCAGAAGGTCTTGTCATTCAGAATCTGGCGAGTGCTGAAAGGTTGGTCTTGGCAGGACGACAGGGGTATGGTTTGCATTGGTCCCCGGATGGCAACCAGCTTGCTTATGTGACCAACTTAGAATTCTTCGGTATTGCAGTTACTGACAATCTGGGCGGGAACATTCGACAAATCTCAACCCTGGGGTATGAATCAATCGCCGGCTGGTCAACGGATGGCATGCAGTTGTACTTTGCAGTTCCCTCTGCGACAAATGATGGCTTCATGCTCAAAGTTTCAGATATGACCAGCGGGCAAGTGCACGATTTATTCTTACTGAAAGATTCCTCACGCAAAGCGCCCTACCCCACCATTTCCGCCGATGGAAATTGGATTGCCTACCGAGCCGGTGATAACAGCAGTCTTTACCTGATGAGAATGGATGGCAGTCAAGGACACAAAGTCATTGAACTAGCATCTTCGGGCTATGCGATCAGTGGCATTGCCTGGGGACCAGATGAGAATCTGCTGGGTGTCAGCCTGATTACGCCTGAAGTTCCGAATGGAAAAATCGTCTTATTGCAACCGGATGGATGTGAAGCATATGTGCTGCCAGCCTTGCAGGGAATCCTTGATGGCATGGCCATCCCATAAAAATTCTTAATCGATAGAACCTTAATGGTGGACGGTTAACAGCTCCGTCCACCATTAGAAAAGGAAAGAACATGCTTTTTCGGCTTTCAAAATTTTTGGTTATTTTTCTGACAGGGCTTTTGTTATTGAGCTGTCAAAGTAATGTCCCGATTCCCACAACAACACCCTTCGATACTTTTATTACGAGCGCTACTGCAATTAAAACAAGCACTCCGATTCTGATAACTTCCACCCCGCCACCTCCAGCACCGACAGTAATTGCTGAAACAGCAACTGTTGCAACACGTGCGGTTAATGGCAGCTTTTCAATCGTATTTATGGGAGAAACCATACCGGACAAGACGGTCTTAACACCCGGGCAATTATTCCAGAAAAGTTGGACGTTGAAAAATGGAGGTATGGAAAGTTGGCCCGCTGGCTTTACCCTGACAAAAACCGATGCCATTCCCGCAGGAGAAACGCTAAGCAGCCCGGAAGCAATCCCCCTCGGTAAAACCGTTGCGCCAGGGGAGCTGATCCAAATTAGCGTAGATCTGGTTGCTCCTGAGCAGGAAGGGCAGTACACGGTCTATTATCAGTTACAGGATGAAATGGGAAATTTTGTACGTGAAAGCCTGGTTTGGGTCACTATCTCCGTCTGTCAAACAGGCAATTCTTGTTCGGCCACTCTCACCACTGGTTCTGCAACTGTAAATGGTATTTCGGCCACTTTATCCTCCTTTAACTATGACGATCAACGTACAACCGTCATTTTTTGTATGACAATGCCCAACCGCAATTACGCGCTAGATTTCGCACCAGCCTTGTTAATTGATCAAAAGCCGGCACAATTCCTGGAAGGAGGCTCCAGCAGCCCCTGGAATTGCATGCAGATGGTCTATCAAACAGGCGCAAGAGAAATTGAACAGGCAAACCACATCCTCCTGGATATTGATTCCAGTCTGCGCATGTCACCACCACAGGGTGATCCAAACGTGGCTTGTGAGAGCGCTCGTCAAAGCCTGATTAGCGAATATCCTGGTTTGGACTTTCACTGCCAATTTTCCATGGCAGGATATTACACAAATTTAAAGTTTCCGCCAAATCTCACGCGTGAACAAGCTGACAAGATCATCAATGACACAATTGAAGGCGCCATCTACGGCCCCTGGGTATTAACAATCCGCTGATTGAGATTTATGCTATCTTTTGTTTGGGAAAATATCACTTCAGACTCGCATTGCGTGACTTCCTACAATTCTAATCTGAGCTTGGTTTGCAGCCTTCCGTCTCTCTTCCTACCTACCGGTTTCAGCCACAAGTTTCAGGCATGCACAGCTTCCCCTACCTTCTACAACTTGTCAATTAGAGGCGTTTAGAACCGCATAATTAATCCATCTGACCCATAAGTCATTTAAATGAAGCAATTTATCCTATTGCTTCATTGATAAATGTCATATATAATACATTACTTAATATCACCGTACCTTTTCCATTTCTTTATCAAACAAACATTGGAGGTGCACAAAATCACATTATTAAAAATTTCTATGATCGTTTCAACTTTAAACCAATCTATATCTAATTCAGGAGGAAGAAGATGAGATCCAAAGCGTTATTTAGCGCCGTATTTTTGTTGTTACTGGCCAGCCTGGTGGTTGTTGCCTGTACCCCCGCCGTCCCGACTGCCGCTCCGGGTGGATCCGAAGCGACAGCCGCACCGATGGAACCTACCGCCGTTCCTAAACCTACTGAAGAAGTACCAATGGGAACAGCTTTCGAGCCGATGAAACTGACCGCTCCCGATTGTGATTATGGTGGCATGATCAAAGAAATCGCATCGCTTGATGAGAAGACTTTCCAGGTCACTATGTGCGTGCCAGACCCAGCTTTTCCATCCAAAGCAGCTTTTTCTGCTTTCTCAGTGCAGCCACGTGAGTGGATTGAATCCGCCATGGTTTCTCGTGAAATTCTTGAAAAACCAGTCGGAACCGGTCCATATTACCTGGAGTCCTGGAACCGCGGTGATAGCATTGTCATGAAGAAATTTGCTGATTACTGGGGAGACCCGGCCATCACCGATACACTCGTATTCCGCTGGGCTGGTGAAGGTGCCGCTCGTTTACTCGAGCTTCAATCAGGCACAGTCGATGGTATCGACAACCCTTCACCCGATGATTTTGACGTAATTAAAGCGGATCCAACTCTAAAACTTTACGACCGTGAAGCCCTCAATATCTTTTATGTGGCCATGACCAATACCTTCAAACCGTTTGATGATGTCAAAGTTCGCCAGGCAATTGCCATGGGTATTGACCGCAATCGTCTGGTAGATAATTTTTATCCGGAAGGCTCTGAAGTAGCCACTCACTTTACACCCTGTGCCGTTCCGAACGGCTGCACCGGCGAAGATTGGTACGAATTTGATCCCGATGCTGCCAAAGCTTTGCTGGCTGATGCCGGTTATGCAAATGGCTTTGATACCACCATTTATTACCGTGACGTCTTCCGCTCATACCTGCCGGAACCAAGCCTGGTTGCCACCGACCTGCAGGCTCAATTGAAAGATATTGGCATTAATGCCAAAATCGAAGTAATGGAATCCGGAGCTTTTATTGAAGAGTCATCTGCCGGCCGCCTGGATGGCATTTACTTGTTAGGCTGGAACGCTGATTATCCACACATTACCAACTTCCTGGATTATCACTTCACCGCCTCAAACCCACAATTCGGCACGCCCTTCCCCGAAATCTATGAGAAGCTGAGCGCAGCGGCCCAGATCGCGGACCCCGACAAAGCTGCCCCACTGTATGAAGAGGCAAACAACGCGATTAAAGAATTGGTGCCAATGGTGCCGATTGCCCATGGTGGGTCTGCCACTGCTTTTAAAGCGGATGTAACCGGTGCTCATGCCAGCCCGCTTGGTAACGAGTACTTTGCTGTTATGGATCCAGGTGGACGTGATACATTAGTCTGGATGCAGAACGCAGAACCTATTTCCCTGTACTGCAACGATGAGACCGATGGCGAATCATTACGCCCATGCGAACAAATGCTGGAATCGCTGCTTTCTTATGAAGTTGGCGGGACCAAAGTCAAACCTGGCCTGGCAACAGCTTGTGAAGCCAACGATGATCTGACCGTCTGGACATGCACTTTGCGTGATGGTGTAAAATTCCATGACGGTTCAACCCTGGACGCTACCGATGTGGCTTTGTCCTGGATTGTAGCCTGGGATGCTTCCAACCCGCTGCATATCGGTAATACCGGTGCCTACGAGTACTTCACTTATCTATTTGGCGATTTGTTAAACGCCAAGTAAATCCCTACCGTCTAAAGATAGCGGGGCGGCACGGTCATTCCGCGTCCGCCCCGCTTACTATTTGCCCTTCCCGAAAGATTAGCTCATGATACAGTACACCTTTCGACGATTATTAATGGCTATTCCGGTGCTTATTGGTATTCTGGTGATCACGTTCGCTTTAGCACGCATGATTCCGGGCGAACCTTGTAAAGCGATGCTGGGTGAAAAAGCCACCGCAGAGGTCTGTGCCCGTTTTAATGTCAAATATGGCTTTGATAAACCCATCACCACCCAGTTTGGCATTTATATGAAAAATATTCTACAGGGAGATTTCGGCGATTCGATCCGCTTTAGTCGCCCGGTCACCATTATCTTAATTGAGCGCCTGCCATTGACGATTGAGTTGGGATCGATTGCGCTGCTGATTGCAATTTCACTGGGCATTCCATTAGGGATTCTTTCAGCGGTAAAACGCAACTCCATTTGGGATGTGCTTACGATGGTTGGCGCTAATATTGGCGTTTCCATGCCGGTCTATTGGCTGGGCTTAATGCTGGCTTATTTATTTGCTCTCGTTCTCAAAGATACACCTTTTTGGCTGCCTCCCACCGGGCGCTTGACCGCCGGGTTTGTTGCCATTCCCTTTTATCAAGTTTGGGGCTGGCAAATGGCAAAGCAATCATTCATTTATCATATTGCGGAGTTCCTTGCCAATATTTATACATTTAACTCACTCATTACCGGTGATTGGAAAATTTTTTGGGATTCATTAAAACACTTGATCCTACCTTCTGTCGCGCTTAGCACCATTCCTCTGGCGATTATAGCTCGCATGACCCGCTCCAGTATGCTGGAAGTAATGAAGCTCGACTATATCCGTACAGCCCGCGCCAAAGGGTTGAAGAAAAAGACAGTTATCTTAAAACATGCCCTGCGGAATGCTTTGTTGCCCATCATCACCATTATTGGCTTGCAGGTAGGCACGATCTTTGCCGGTGCAGTTTTAACGGAATCAATTTTTGGTCTGGCAGGTGTCGGTCGCATTCTTTTTGAAGCAATTACAGCCCGTGATTACCCCATCATTCAGGCTTTCACCATCGTCATCGCAGTTGGTTATGTGTTTATCAACCTGCTCGTTGATCTCTCTTACGTTTTCATCGATCCCCGCATCCGATTGGAGTAATGCATGGCACCTGTATCTTTAGCCTCAGAAACCATGAAAGACTATCGATCCAACAGTTTATGGCGTTTAACGTTGCGCCGTATTTTCAAACAGCGCTCAGCGATTTTCGGTATGGTCATTCTCAGCTTTTTAATTCTGGTGGCAATTTTTGCAAATGTGATTGCGCCCTATGACCCGGAAGAAGTCTTGATCGGCGTTGAAGCGGGTATCAAGAAACGTTCTGCCCCCTGCATCCACATTTTGGGTTGCCCTGCAGACCAGCCTCAGCATATTATGGGTATTGACGGGAATGTGCGTGACCAATTTAGCCGTATTATTTTCGGGTCACGTATTTCCTTGATGATTGGTTTTACAACTGTCGGCTTTGCCATCATCATTGGCACCATTTTAGGCGCACTTTCCGGGTATGCTGGCGGATGGGTTGATAATGTCATTATGCGTATTCTGGATGTGTTGATGGCCTTTCCTTCACTGCTGCTGGCCATTACAATTGTTTCCGTACTGGGTCCCGGCCTTCAAAATGCCCTCCTGGCAATTGCGATCGTCACGATCCCCGTCTATGCGCGCGTAGTACGCGCCAGTGTACTTTCGATTAAGGAAATGCCGTATGTGGCCGCATCGCGCTCCCTGGGCGGCAGCCCTTTTCACATCCTGATCAGCCGCATTTTACCAAATGCAATCCCTCCTTTGATCGTAACCGGTACGCTCGGTATTGGTACCGCCATTCTGGATGCCGCCGCTCTATCTTTTCTGGGGTTAGGCGCTCAACCACCTACGCCAGAATGGGGTACAATGCTGGGCAGCGAGCGCAACCAGGTTTTCACCGCACCCCACCTGGTTTTCTACCCAGGCATAGCCATTATGTTAACTGTTCTGGCATTCAACCTGCTTGGTGATGGCTTGCGCGATGCCATTGACCCGCGCCTGGGTCAGGCTTCGGAATAAAATGGAGGATACTTTGCAACCCTCTAACCAGACACCTTTACTACAAATAAAGGATTTAAAAACCTATTTCTTTACTGAAGATGGTGTGGTAAAAGCTGTCGATGGTGTTGATCTGCAAATCCATGCCGGTGAAGTGCTCGGCCTGGTAGGCGAATCTGGCTGCGGTAAAAGCGTCACCTCCTTTTCTGTAATGCGCCTGGTGGATTCACCCGGCAAAATAGTAGCCGGGGAGATCTTTTTCGAGGGTCGCGATCTGCTTAAATTGAATGATTCCGAGATGCAAGTCGTGCGCGGTAATCATATATCCATGATCTTTCAGCAGCCGCAAACCAGCCTTAACCCGGTCTTCACTATTGGTGACCAGATTGTTGAAGTGATCCTGATCCACAGCGAACTGGACAAAAAAGCCGCCTGGCAACGGGCGGTAGAGCTACTTTCCATGGTCGGCATTCCGGATGCGGAGCGCAAGGCGCGCTCTTACCCGCATGAAATGTCGGGGGGCCAGGCCCAACGCGTCATGATTGCCATGGCCTTGGCGCTCAACCCACAAATCCTGATCGCCGATGAACCAACCACAGCACTCGATGTTACCATTCAGGCACAGATTTTAGATTTGATGCGCGGCCTGCGTACCAAGATCAACACAGCCGTGATTCTGATCACGCACGATCTGGGCGTCATTGCCGAGATGGCTGATCGAGTGGCCATCATGTATGCCGGTCAAATTGTCGAGGAAAGTGATGTTCTGACTATTTTTGAAAACCCATTACACCCCTATACCGTCGGTTTAATTGCCTCGGTGCCGGTCCTTGGGGAAGTTAAAGACAGTCTTGCCACCATTCCCGGCAATGTTCCCAATCTGGTTAATTTACCAGTGGGATGTCGCTTCGCTGCACGTTGTGCAGCCCGCGAAGAGTATGGACTGCAAATCTGCTGGGAGAAAAACCCGGACTTGATTACCATTCAACCTGGTCATTCTGTACGTTGCTGGTTGTATCAGGATGATGAAAATTATCGGGCACCAATCCGATTGTAAGCCAAGTTAAAGAGAGAAACATGGAAAAAAGCAACCCGGAATCAAGCAATCTGATCGAAGTAAGACATTTGGTTAAATACTACCCGGTCTATGGAGGAATCTTTAAACGCGTGGTCGCCCAGGTAAAAGCCGTGGACGATGTTAGTTTTGACATCCGTGCCGGAGAAACGCTCGGGTTGGTCGGCGAATCGGGCTGCGGCAAAACTACAGTCGGCCAAACCATGTTGGGATTAATCTCTTTCACCAGTGGTTCTGTCATCTACAACGATGTGGATATCTTCGGATTGGACCGCAAAGGATTCAAAGCAATGCGGCGCAATCTTCAAATCGTGTTTCAAGACCCATATGCATCACTTGACCCGCGCCTGCCGATTGGTGAATCAATTGCGGAAGGCTTACGCATTCACAACATTGGCAACAACCAGGAACGCTTTGAAATGGTGCTGAAAGCCCTGCGAAATGTCGGCCTGGAAGATTATCACGCCACCCGTTACCCGCATGAATTTTCCGGAGGGCAGCGCCAACGGATTGGAATCGCACGAGCGTTGGTCATGAATCCCAAGTTTATTGTTCTGGACGAGCCTGTTTCCGCTCTGGATGTCTCCATTCAGGCGCAGGTGCTTAACATCCTAAAAGAATTGCAGAATGAATTTGGGCTTACGTATCTGTTTGTAGCCCACAACTTGGCCGTAGTGGAGCACATCTCGGATCGGGTAGCCGTCATGTATCTGGGAAAGATGGTAGAGCGCTCCAACCGGGATGACCTTTTCCGCCAGCCACTGCATCCTTACACGCTGGCGCTCATGTCAGCCATTCCCATCCCTAACCCGCGTGTCAAACGCGAACGCATCATCCTGCCCGGTGACGTACCCAGCCCGCTCAACCCTCCGAAAGGCTGCCGCTTCCACCCGCGTTGCTCATACGCCCAGCCGATCTGTTCGGTCGAGGAGCCACCTTTGCGACAGATCCAACCGGATCACTGGTCTGCCTGTCATTTCGCCGAGGATTTTATTAAGGATTAGTAAGGGGTAATGTGTAATGAGATTAGTTAGGTGTAATGAGTAATGGGTAGGTTGCTTTAAAGATTAACGCATGTGCATGCTTAGCAGCCTCCCTCCCGAAAAAGTTCCCAGCTGAATTATGTTACCCATAACAAATTGCGCCAAATTTTTTCAATCTTAATAAACCCGGACAGCATTGCAAAGAAACTTTGGTAAGGCTGCTATTTACCTAATCACCCAATCAACTAATCACCCAATCAACTAATTACCCAGTCACCTAATTACCTAATCAACTATTCAGCCAATCACCCAATCAACATTTCTCTTTTTTCCCTCTTGACACAGAACACTTGTTCGTGTATAGTATTCATATAGAATATTTATTCGATTAATAAGGAGACCATGGACATGGCCAGGAAAAAAGAAGGTTTAAGCGAGCGTCATCGCAAAATAATGGAATATTTAACCGAGTTTATTGAAGAATATGGTTACTCTCCTTCCATCCGTGAAATCGGTGACGCAATTGATGTTAAATCAACATCGCTGGTGGATTATTACTTGAACCAGCTGGAAGAGCGCAAATACATTTCACGCGAGGGTCGTATCTCGCGCAGTATTCGCGTCTTGCAGCCAATCCGATCTGCCACCAAAGCCCTCAGCAAGCAAATTAGTGATGCAGCCCAGGCAGTCACTACAGCCGTCGACAGCATCATTTCCATCCCATTGCGTGGGCGGATTGTCGCCAGTACCCCCATCCCGGTGCCCCCTTCAGATTTTAATTATTTTGATTCCGAGAGTGGTGTTGAGATAGCCCGCAGTCTACTGCCGGCTCGCGAAAAAATCAATGAATTATTTGCCCTGGAAGTTCAGGGTGATTCCATGATCGACGCCATGGTCAACGATGGAGATATTATCGTTATGCGGCCGGCCCAGCAAGCATCCAATGGTGAAATGGTAGCGGTCTGGTTGGATGATAAAGATGAGACTACCCTCAAGTACTTTTATAAAGAAAACAATCGCATCCGCCTGCAACCGGCCAACCCCACAATGGACCCAATTTATGTCGAAAACACGAATGACCTGCGCATCATGGGTAAAGTTGTAATGGTTATTCGCCAATACAAAAACACTGTGCACTAATCTGATCTGATTTCTAAATTCCATTTTTCTCCTCCCATATAAAACCCTGAGGATTCATCCGCCTGACCTCAGGGTTTTACTGTTTGGTACGAGTAGCCAAAATTAATAGACAATCTCAATAAACTGCTATTAACATTGCTATTTACAAGAAATAAAATTTAGGAACCACTTTCCAATAACCCGCTCATCTTTCTACAGAAGGCAAAAATATCGAGTTCGGATCAGTACTGAACCGCAGAGGGATGGCACCTTGATCCGTTTTTAAATTTTCTGGAGTGGGTCGCCGGCTGATTCATAAGACGAACACTTTTGAAAGTTATAAACGTCAAATCCGCAAAGAAATCAAAACGGAAACAGGCCTCCCCAATTAAGTATCGGTTCGTAAAATTCGCTACCTGGCTGCAGTTGACATCGTCGCCAATTTGAATGCTCCGATCTTTAGTTGGAAGAAAATTGGAAGAAAATTCTTAACCAGTTGAACATCTATTTCGATCGTGTAATCCCAATGATATTTTCACTTTACATAATCAATTTGACATTTCCAGGTACCCTTTGGGCAGATCAAAATGAGACTTAATGCGGCTACTGCATCCGCACCTCCCCAGCACTTCAATTCCCATGCTGCCCAGAAACCTGGCTTTGAGTAGATTGTAATCTAGCCTTTGGTTCTTTCTCATTCTACCCGGTCAGCCCAAATCCCGGCTTCTAATCCTACCGACATCACCTATTGTCTATAGTCCGATTTTTCCACTATCAGCTAATCCCGCCTTCTTACTCTTATTTCCTCGCTTCTTACCGAATATCTTACTTGAGAATCAAAAAAACCCTGAATGATCCGAAAACCAAACTCAGGGTTTTAAGTCCTAGTTAAGTGGAAACTATACTACCACTACTTCAGCGCCAGCTTCAACCAGTTTCTTTTTGGCTTCTTCGGCGGCTTCCTTAGAAACACCGGTCAGAACCTTCGAATCGGCGGCTTCGGCCATATTCTTGGCTTCTACCAGGCCAAGGCTTGTCAATTGGCGAATGACCTTAATGGTCTCAATTTTCTTCGGGCCAGCGCCTTTCAAAACCACATCGAATTCAGTCTGTTCTTCAACTTCTTCTGCGGCGGCAGCGGGGCCAGCAACAGTGGCGGCAGCCACTGGTGCGGCAGCAGAAACACCCCATTTTTCTTCAAGGGACTTTACCAGATCAGCAGCTTCCAGAACTGTCAGCTCGCTCAACATATCTACGATTTTAGCTAAATCAGCCATTTTCAATTACTCCTTACGAAATTATTATAATTTTGAATATCTCCGGTACCTGCATACCGGATGAATAAATAATTCTTATCCGGCGGCGGGAGCCTGTTCCGAGTAAGCTTTGACAACTGCTGCCAACCCGCGGGCAGGTTCTGCAAGTGTCCGTACCAGTTTGCTGGCCGGGGCCATAATGGTGCCCAACAAAGTTGCCCGCATAACCGGCATGGGTGGTAATTCAGCCAATGCTTCAATTTGGGTTTTGTTTAATACCTTACTGCCCAAATAGCCACTCTTAACTTCAAATACCTCTGTTTTCTTGAATGAATCTTTAAATACCTTGGCCAAGGCAGGCGGATCTGTAAATGCAAAGCCAGCCAAAGTAGATCCCTCAAACGGCTCAACATCTTTCACGCCAATTGATTCAAATGCTTTGGTCAGCAGCGTGTTTTTGACTACATGTATTTCACTACCTGTATCTCTTGCTTTGGCACGTAATTCATCAATTTCCTTCATGGTCATCTTCTGGTACGTAATGAAGAAAACAGCCTGTGATTTCTGCAACCATTCTTCATATTGAGCCAACATTACGTTTTTGTGTTTTTTGGTGAAAGCCAACGACTATCACCTCCTTCCAATTTTTAGAATAAAAAAAGTCTTTGCCGTTTTCGCAAGGCAAAGACTTTTAAGGAATTCAACACGTGAACCTGTTCGGGTCTTCACCTCAGCGGGAATGTTTAAGCCTGTAACCAGGCTCCTGCTATCAACGGTGTTACGCTATATTGTATCATAGCGTTGTTATTCGATTATCTAAATTGCTAAATTACTCAACTGCCTTTAAAGTTTGCGAGGTTAAGGGATCAATTTTGATGCCGGGTCCCATTGTGGTAGCGATCGTGATTCTTTTTATATAATTACCCTTAGCTCCGGCAGGTTTCGCTTTTCGCACAGCTTCCAGAAGAGCTACCAAATTATCGTACAGTTTGTTCGCTTCAAAAGAGACTTTCCCAATGGGAGCATGGATATTGGCTGTTTTATCGAGACGAAATTCAACACGACCGGCTTTGGATTCTTGAATGACGCGTGGCAAATCTTCGGCTGCAACAACTGTTCCGGCCTTGGGGTTTGGCATTAAACCGCGCGGTCCAAGCACACGTCCCAGACGGCCAGCTTTACCCATCATATCCGGTGTGGCAATCGCCACGTCAAAATCGGTAAAGCCATCTTGAATCTTCTTGATCCATTCATCATCATCGGCCACATAATCAGCCCCGCCATCACGCGCCAATTGAGCGCCTTCACCTTGCGCGAAGACCAATACGCGTACAGTTTTTCCTAAGCCATGCGGCAGCACAACCACATCACGGACCTGCTGATCTGCCTGGCGTGGGTCTAGGCCGGTGCGAAAATGAACTTCTACAGTGCCATCGAATTTGGTGAAGGAGATTTCTTTCGCCAATTGCAATGCTTCCAGCAAGCCGTAATTTTTGGTGCGGTCTACTTTTTCGAATGCCGCTTTGTATTGCTTTCCTGTCTTACTCATGATTACTCCTTTGTGGTGCAAACGGGTATGTATTTACCCTCCCACTACTTTCTAATCAACGATGGTAATGCCCATATTACGGGCTGTGCCGATCACCTGGGCCATCGCATCTTCAATATCAACGGCGTTTGTGTCTTTAAACTTCACTTCCGCAATTTCACGCACCTGATCACGGGTAATCTTACCCACTTTTTCCCGGTTGGGTACTGCAGATCCCTTTTCCACACCGGCAGCCTTGCGAATGAGCACTGCGGTTGGCGGTGATTTCAATATGAAATTAAAGGAACCATCTGTATAAACGGAAATTTCTGCAGGAATGACCTCACCCATTTTGTTTTGGGTTCGAGCGTTATATTCTTTGCAGAATGCCATAATGTTGACTCCGTGAGCTGCCAGGGCAGGGCCAACAGGCGGTGCGGGGTTGGCTTTGCCGCCAACCAGTACTAACTTTACGATTGCTTTAAACTTTTTTGCCATACTTTTACTCCTTTGTGGTTCTGGCGGATGTTATCATCCTCCCACTAAATTCGGATGCCGTCACTGGCATCGTTTTTACGCTTTTTCGACTTGCAAAAAGTCCAATTCTACCGGGGTTTCGCGCCCGAAGAAATTGACCATTACTCTAACCTTGGTGCGCTCAACATCAATTTCCGCAACTGTGCCACGGAAATCGTTAAAAGGTCCATCTACAATGCGTACACGTTCATTAACCTTGAATGACACTTTGACAAGCGGAGCCTCGGCTTCCATGCGCTTCAAGATCTGAGAGACTTCCTCAGCGCGTAAGGCCGTTGGATCATTACCCATTCCCACAAAACCTGTCACACCGGGTGTATTGCGAACAACATACCAGGATTCTTCTGTCAGTGCCATGTTGACCAGTACGTACCCAGGGAAAACGTGTCTTTCTACCGTGCGTCGTTTGCCATCTTTGACTTCGATTTCTTCTTGAGTGGGAATAACAACATCAAAAATCATGTCTTTCATGCCCATGGTTTCAATCCGCTGTTCCAGATTATGGCGAACTTTATTCTCATAGCCCGAATAACAGTGAATTACATACCAGTGAGCTTCACCCTCAGATTGCTCGTCGTCTGATGATGTTGAATCCTCAACAGCCGACTCATCTTCCTGGTTCAGTTCTTCAATTTTCTCTTCAGCTTCTAAACTGGTGACATTTTCTGTCTCATCAGTTTGAGGTGCCGATTTTTTCTTTTTCTTGTCTACCATTTGTTATCCTCACTACAGCGGTATTGTATTATATTGATACCAACGCCGCAATTCCTCGTGAAAACAGGAAATCAAGCAACCCTAAAATCATAGCCATGACGAAAACTACCAACAACACGACTTTGGTTAATCGCCAGGCTTCTTGAGGAGTTGGCCAGCTCACTTTACGCAGTTCGCCA
Source organism: Chloroflexi bacterium 44-23 (assembly GCA_001899005.1). Taxonomy (GTDB): domain Bacteria; phylum Chloroflexota; class Anaerolineae; order Anaerolineales; family Anaerolineaceae; genus UBA6170. Next base: position 630 of record MKUW01000024.1, on the reverse strand, counting down.
ATCGTAGAGCGCCACCATCGGGTAACTCGGTTACCTTTTTTCTTGCCAGATGAGCTTGTGCTTGTTTTTTCTACACGTTTAGCCTTTTCGACACTCTTTGCCTTCGAAACGGTTTTGGGTTTTTCGATACTTTTCGGCTTGGTTACTTTGTCGACCAATTATATTCTCCTTCTTTAGAGGCAAAACGCCGCCTCACGACGGGACGGCGTTGTCTGGATTTCAGGCAGGCGAGGCAGGAATTGAACCCGCAACCCCTGGTTTTGGAGACCAGTGCTCTGCCAATTGAGCTACTCGCCTGAGCTGTTCGCTGGTCAATAACTCACAGACTTCACGACCGGTCATTACTTCGTTTCGCGGTGCTGAGTATGTTTACGACAACGCGGGCAGTATTTATTTAGTTCCATTCTACCAGGGTCATTGCGGCGGTTTTTTTGGGACGTATAATTGCGTTCTTTGCACTCACCACAAGCCAGGGTAATAACGGGGCGAATATCTTTCTTTGAGGCCATAATTTTTTGTTAAGCGCAGCCTGTTCTTTTACAAGCTGCGCCTATCTCCTTTATTTCGAGTTACGCTAGAATCTTCGTGATCACACCTGCGCCGACGGTCAGACCGCCCTCGCGGATGGCA
>MKUW01000023.1 GCA_001899005.1 Chloroflexi bacterium 44-23 | reverse complement strand
TTGGCTGATTTGTAATGCCTAGATTAGTGGTTCGTTTTCGGCGCGCCTCGCGTGACGAAACGAAATAAACTAATTCACAAGTCAACAAATCAACAAGTCAACACTGAATCAAAAAAAAGCCTTTTGGCAATGACCTACTCTCCCGGGAAGTCGCCCTCCAAGTACCATCGGCGCTAGCAGCCTTAACGACCGGGTTCGAGATGTGTCCGGGTGTACCTCTGCCGCTTTTATCACCAAAAGACTTCTCCTTTTCAGTTTCAGTCTTTACAGCCTGTATGTGTAGCCCCTTTTTTTCGAAAGAACATCCAGTTCTCCGCATTACCTGAAGCCCTCGATCATTAGTACGACTTAGCTCAATGCATTACTGCACTTACACACGTCGCCTATCAAGCAGGTAGTCTTCCTGCGATCTTACTCCCTTTCAGGATTACAGGAGTCTTATCTTGAGGCGAGCTTCCCGCTTAGATGCTTTCAGCGGTTATCCCTGCCAGACATAGCTACTCAGCAATGCCGTTGGCACGACAACTGACACACCAGAGGTCTGTCCATCCCGGTCCTCTCGTACTAGGGACAGCTCCTCGCAAACTCCTTGCGCCCACAGCGGATAGAGACCGACCTGTCTCACGACGGTCTGAACCCAGCTCGCGTACCACTTTAACGGGCGAACAGCCCGACCCTTGGGACCTTGTCCAGCCCCAGGATGTGATGAGCCGACATCGAGGTGCCGAGCGAGGTCGTCGATGTGAACTCTTGGACCTCACCAGCCTGTTATCCCCGGGGTAGCTTTTATCCGGTAAGCCACGGCCCTTCCACTCAGTACCGTGGGATCACTAAGCCCGACTTTCGTCTCTGCTCGACGCGTTGGTCTTGCAGTCAAGCTCCCTTATGCCTTTACACTCTTCGACTGGTTTCCATTCAGTCTGAGGGAACCTTTGGGCGCCTCCGTTACTCTTTTGGAGGCGACCGCCCCAGTCAAACTGCCCACCTGGCACGGTCCCCCATCCGGTTTACGGTATGGGGTTAGAATCTAAACATAATCAGGGTGGTATTTCACTGACGACTCCACCAAGGCTGGCGCCCTAGTTTCTCTGCCTCCCACCTATCCTACACAAATTATGCCCAAATTCAATGCCAAGCTGCAGTAAAGCTCCACGGGGTCTTTTTGTCCTGCTGCGGGTAGGCCGCATCTTCACAGCCATTTCAATTTCACCGGGTCCCTCGTTGAGACAGTGCTCTAGTTGTTACGCCGTTCGTGCGGGTCGGAACTTACCCGACAAGGAATTTCGCTACCTTAGGACCGTTATAGTTACGGCCGCCGTTCACCGGGGCTTCAGTTCAAAGCTTCGCTTGCGCTAACCTCTCCCTTTAACCTTCCGGCACTGGGCAGGCGTCAGCCCCTATACATCGTCTTTCGACTTTGCAGAGACCTGTGGTTTTGTTAACCAGTCACTAGAACCATTTCACTGCGACCCCCATGCGCTACCACTCACGTGTCACGCTCAGGGGCACCCCTTCTCCCGAAGTTACGGGGCTATTTTGCCTAATTCCTTAACGAAGGTTCTCCCGTTCACCTTGGTATTCTCTACCCGTCTACCAGTGTCGGTTTGCGGTACGGGCACTAAAAGTTCATCGCTTAGAAGCTTTTCTCGGCAGCAAGGCTCAACTCACTTATGCCTTTGAGACTCGCTACGATACCTCAACTCAAAAGGCGGTTTTCCCTACCTCTCTCATCGTCTGACGTATCATACACCCACACTACCAATCGTGGGCTGGCCTACCTCGCTGCGTCCCTTCATCGCTCCCTCTTAGTGGTTCCGGAATGTTGACCGGATGTCCATCGCCTACGCCTTCCGGCCTCGACTAAGGCCCCGACTAACCCGACGCGGATTGACCTGGCGTCGGAAACCTGAGACTTACGGTGAACACGGTTCTCACGTGTTTTACGCTACTCATGCCTGCATTCTCACTTCTGTCCGCTCCAGCCGTCCTTACGGTCGACCTTCTCCGCAAACAGAACGCTCCCCTACCGATCATACCAAAGTACGATCCCATGGCTTCGGTGTTAGACTTAGCCCCGTTAAATTTTCCGCGCAGGATCACTTGACCAGTGAGCTATTACGCACTCTTTAAAGGATGGCTGCTTCTAAGCCAACCTCCTGGTTGTTCCAGTAACCCCACATCGTTTCCCACTTAGTCTAAACTTGGGGACCTTAGCCGATGATCTGGGCTGTTTCCCTTTCGACCACGAAACTCATCTCCCGTAGTCCGACTACTACGATCTGGAACAGCGGCATTCGGAGTTTGATTGGGTTTGGTAAGCTCTAAGCCCCCTAGCCCATTCAGTGCTCTACCTCCGCTGCTGAACTCGTAGCGCTAGCCCTAAAGCTATTTCGGGGAGAACCAGCTATCTCCGGATTCGTTTGGCATATCACCGCTAACCACAGCTCATCCCCTAACTTTGCAACGTTAGTAGGTTCGGGCCTCCACGAGGGTTTAATCTCGCTTCACCCTGGCCATGGTTAGATCATCCGGTTTCGGGTCTAATCCTTGCGACTCCCGCCCTTTTCAGACTCGCTTTCGCTACGGCTCCACGTGTTTCTCGCTTAACCTCGCCACAATGATTAACTCGCAGGCTCATTCTCCAAGAGGCACGCCGTCAGGCATAGCAGCGCACACCTGCATTTCTGCAGAGCACCGACCTGCCATTAGCCCTCCGACTGCTTGTAAGTTTACGGTTTCAGGTTCTATTTCACTCCCCTCGCCGGGGTACTTTTCACCTTTCCCTCACGGTACTTGTTCACTATCGGTCACCAAATGTATTTAGCCTTAGAGAGTGGACTCCCTAGATTCCTACCGGATTAGCGTGCCCGGTAGTACTCAGGTTCTCAGCTTGGAGTCTCTCGGTTTTCGCGTACGGGGCTCTCACCCTCTCTGGCTGGCTTTCCCACACCATTCCACTAACCTCAAGTCTTCTGTCTCCGTTCTCGCTGAGCCCTACAACCCCCCTACAGCAAGCTGTAAAGGTTTGGGCTGCTCCCATTTCGCTCGCCACTACTTTGGGAATCTTTTCTTTTCCTCTGGGTACTTAGATGTTTCAGTTCCCCAGGTTCCCCTCGCATACCTATTTTTTCAATATGCGATACTGGAGGTTCGCTCCAGTGGGTTTCCCCATTCGGACATCCCCGGATCGGCGCTTGTTCACAGCTACCCGAGGCTTTTCGCAGTGACCTACGTCCTTCATCGGCATTTGGCGCCAAGGCATCCACCGTAAACCCTTAGTAGCTTCTTCGTAATGCGGAGAGCTCGATGTTCTTTCTCGAACCCCCCGGCTTTCTTTCTTCTACCGGTTACTTTCGTTCTTTCTACTGTCTTTTCTTTTCTATATCACTATAGATGCTTTTGGCCTACACATACTTATTCGACTGTTAAAGTTCTGCCTTACTCACCAGTTTCCCAGTGCTCACTGTAACCCATCCCTACGATCGGTTACACTCAGCATCGGAATACTCTGTAATCTGGACTTTCAAGGTTCTGACGTGCTGTTCGAGTCTTGCGGCTGGTGGGCCTTTCAGGGCTCGAACCTGAGACCTCGCCCTTATCAGAGGCGCGCTCTAACCAACTGAGCTAAAGGCCCTTCTTCCAAAAGCCCTTACCAATTGAGGAGTGATAGGAAATTCCCAGCTTCCAAGTGCCCGCTTATCTCTTCGCCTCTGCACCGCTGAGGCTTTTCTCTCGAACTCGGTTCCTAAAAACTCCGTTCACTTTTCTCTAGAAAGGAGGTGATCCAGGCGCACCTTCCGGTACTCCTACCTTGTTACGACTTCGTCCCAGTCACCAGCCCCACCTTCGACAGCGCCCTCCCTTACGGGTTAAGCTACCGGCTTCAGGTGTTACCAGCTCCCATGACGTGACGGGCGGTGTGTACAAGCCCCGGAAACGTATTCACCGCAGTATAGCTGACCTGCGGTTACTAGCAACTCCGACTTCATGCAGGCGAGTTGCAGCCTGCAATCTGAACTGAGGGTAGTTTTTACGGATTGGCTCCACCTCGCGGTTTCGCAACCAATTGTCCCTACCCATTGTAGCGTGTGTGTAGCCCAGGATATAAAGGCCATGCTGACTTGACGTCATCCCCACCTTCCTCCGGTTTAAGACCGGCAGTACCGTGTGACACTTGTAACACACAGCGAGGGTTGCGCTCGTTAGCGGACTTAACCGAACATCTCACGACACGAGCTGACGACAGCCATGCAGCACCTGTATAAGCTCCCCGAAGGGTCGGTCCGGTTTCCCTTCCCTACCACTTATATGTCAAACCCTGGTAAGGTTCTTCGTGTAGCATCGAATTAAACCACACGCTCCGCTGCTTGTGCGGGGCCCCGTCAATTCCTTTGAGTTTTAACCTTGCGGCCGTACTCCCCAGGCGGTAGACTTATCGCGTTTGCTGCGGCACTGATGAATTTTACTCCACCAACGCCTAGTCTACATCGTTTACGGCTAGGACTACCGGGGTCTCTAATCCCGTTTGCTACCCTAGCTTTCGCGTCTGAGCGTCAGTATCGGTCCAGAAAATCGCTTTCGCCACTGGTGTTCCTCCGGATATCTACGCATTTCACCACTACACCCGGAATTCCATTTTCCTCTACCAAACTCTAGTTGGGAAGTTTTGAACGACCTCTCCCAGTTAAGCCGGGAGCTTTCACATCCAACTATCCCAACCGCCTACACGCGCTTTACGCCCAGTAAATCCGAATAACGCTTGCATCCTACGTGTTACCGCGGCTGCTGGCACGTAGTTAGCCGATGCTTATTCCAAGGGTACCGTCCTTCCTCTTCCCCTTGAAAAGAGTTTTACGACCCGAAGGCCTTCATCACTCACGCGGCGTTGCTGCATCAGACTTCCGTCCATGGTGCAATATTCCCTACTGCTGCCACCCGTAGGTGTATGGACCGTGTTTCAGTTCCATTGTGGGGGGCCACCCTCTCAGGTCCCCTACCCGTCTACGCCTTGGTAGGCCTTTACCCTACCAACTAGCTGATGGGACGCAGGCCCCTCCTAAAGCGAATTTCCCCTCACAGGGCTATCCTTTAGTTGTCCGCTTCTAATCCCGAACAACCACATGGGGTATTAGCAGCCCTTTCGAACTGTTGTCCCCCGCTTTAGGGCAGGTCACCAACGCGTTACTCACCCGTTCGCCACTATGTATATAATAAATTATATACACCGTTCGACTTGCATGTATTAGGCACGCCGCCAGCGTTCATCCTGAGCCAGGATCAAACTCTCCGCAAAAAAAATTCACCACCTGTTCAACAGGTGCTTCGGTTTCTTCTTAGCGGTTT
>MKUW01000022.1 GCA_001899005.1 Chloroflexi bacterium 44-23 | reverse complement strand
GTCGTTGCGGTAAGGGTATTTCGAAATTGAAGTCAAATTCTGGCATAGGATCCTGTGTTGAATGTTTGCTGATCCGTTAAAGATACCATAAGATGCACGCCAAGTCACGCGCTTTGCCGGGAGGATTTTGGGGGGGAAAAGTGAGGAGTTCTCAGTAATGAGGGGAGTTCAAATTTGCACAAGAATCAGGGCATTTAAGTCAAAAGACAGTGTAGTTACGTTAAATATTGATTTCTCTCCATCATTATGTTTTGGTTGAAAATAATCCTTGTAAATTCTCAACCCATTGCGGAACATCCTTTGGATCTAATTGTTTGCCAAAATCTAACTTCTTTTTTACATCTTCAATCGGTGAATCCAGGTAATTAGCAATTTTATTTGAATAGATCCAAATCATCAGATCAGCTCCAACCTCAAATAATGAATGATTACGGTTCTTTTGTGGAGTAAACATCACAATCCACCAATTGTTTTGGAAGCGAGCATATAAGCCCACTGACCGCATTGCACCAACAATCTGACGAAACTCATGACCACAACCATTTTGGTCAGCAACCTCTGATAACCATTTCTCTGGATCGCGTTGTGACTTGGTCAATTGCGCTGCACCAGACATATTAACAGTTGGTTTTTCAACCTGAGGATGGATTGATTCAGTTTTATGAGACTCTTTTGATACAGTAGGGATTGCTTGTTGAATTTTTTCCACTATCATTTTGGAGCGCTCAGATAAAAACGCATCAAAATTATCCAATAACCATAAATTGGGGTCTTGGGGTATTAGATGTTTTTCAAGGTATTGGTTTAGTTCGGTTTCTTTCCAGTCGGCCAGCCATTTATTTAACTCCTTAGCGCGTTTTATGACACGATTTGTCCCTTGGTCTAAAAGTTGATAATTGCTAAGAGAATGGATCTTTTTAGCAGAAATATTCGCTTGCTGCAAAAGGGATTTTGGTTGAATATGATCAATATCCCGGCCGATTGTGCCATGCGGGTTATACATCAGGTAAAAAGCGAAAGTCATGTCCCAGTTCGCAAGATTAGGCTCGCTTATTTCACGATTAAAAATCAGAGGATGGGATTCGTAAATGGAAAATAGTTCTTCTGCAGGAAAGAGATTCCCCTTATATTTAGATAAAGTATTCAAAATTTTCCGAACTCCCGTAATATATGGAATCCAACCTTTCCCTCTACTGAATACACCATTGAGCAAAGAAATGTATAGCCATTGCCTGATATTGGTGAAATCAGGGTTGTTAGCATCATAGTTGGAATACGCATTTGAAAGACTGTCAGTCGTTCCATTCTTATAAAAAATATGATAAGCGACGAAGTAGAGGGGAATAACAGAACGCCCACCAGCATTATAGTATTCATACAACCCTGAATCTTTCAGTAGTTGGCGTAACACTTCAAGTGACCTTATAATTCGAGGGGCATTTTGAATAGTAAATTCCGCATCTTCTTTTTTAATATCAGTGACCTCCTTGGTATGGTTATCCTGAAGCAGGAAGATCAGCTTAATAACTTCATCCTGGCCAAAACCAATATCTGCGAATTGAGGTATTTCATGCCTTAAAAAACCCTCAAGACGATAATCAAATCCTTTGAGGGCTGAGGCTGCGAGATCAAAAGCGGAAAGACGGGTACCCCCGTCGTTCAAACGCCGAAAGAGTTCAACCATTCGTCGACGTTCTCCATCCGGGTTGGTTTGGTCTATGAATACTTTTGAAATTCCCAGTGACTTACTCCCAAAAATCGCTCTTTCAAATCGTTTGACATTTGAAATAACAAGTTCCTTGAGTGTTTCATTTTGAATATTGCGGATTTTTATTATTTCAGATGAAACTCTATAATCATCGTTCCCAACCTTATGGAGACGTGTGTATAAATCGGGCACCAGGTACCAAATCATAGGGATTTCAATATTATCTTCTTTTCTGGTTGTTGCTAGATCACTGGTCTGCCCGGCAAATTCAAAATCGTAGTCTATCTGGCTGACCAGGTTAAGGTACAAGTTTTTACCATTCACCCCGCCCTTTAAACCCATATAAAATGCCTGAAGGCGTTGTTGGCCATCAATGATAAGAGTTGTGTTGTTGTCTAAAACCGAGGGTAAATTCGAATCGTGTAATTCACCTTCTTTTGAAAATTGACGGAATGCGAAAAGTGGTTGAGCCCCTTTTTCTTCTTCCAAGGACATAATTCCACCAAAAGAATTGCCTTTTAATAGAGAATCGAAGAGCAGTTCCATTTTTTCTTCATCCCAAACAAGACTTCGCTGAATTACCGGTAATACGATCAAATTATCACTAATGTCTTGAACTACGTCATGAATTTTCAATGCTTCCCATTCAGCCATATCATCTCCTAGTTAAAATTTCTTTCATTTATTTAAAATTTTCTTTATTTGTAATCATAAGATTTGATGCAATAATATCAAAATGTAATAGTAACCTTATGATTGCCTTTTGTTTAAAAAATTACATTATGAGGAAAGACAATGTTAATATTCAAAAAGATTTCAACGTAAGTTCCTCTGGCAATTTGGGGCCGTTTCAGCAAAATATTAAACATTCGATAGCGAGATTTTCAGGACTACAGTTAAATTTGAAAGCTAGATAGCCAAAAAAAAACTGTTCGATATATGCCATTCTCCTAAATATGTGTTCATTTCCAATTTCTTTATTCATCTATCTCTTCCACATTCTCTTCAAACTGCATTATCTTTTTAGCATCGAACAGAAAATAATCCAAGGAATTCTTTTTAATTCCAATTTCATTTGCAACCATCAAATCTAACAGTTTTTCCCCATTAATTAATGTGATTGGCGCTGCGTTTTTTTCAAAGGAAGCTTTCAGCGCCCCACTGGAAAAATCACCAGTAGTGATAATCGAACCTCTCACCGCATTAAAGCGATGTAAAGAACCACGCAGTTCATCCAATGTGCGACGGGTCATTCTATTCGTTATTTGATAACGTTTAACTTGAACGACTTCTCTTACTGAACTGATTCCTAATTCGATATTTGCTACTACATCAACACCCTTATCATTGGTTGGTGAAGTTACAGTTACATCTGTGTATCCTATCTCTTCCAACACCAGTTTAATTAAATGTTCAAATTTAAATGGATCCATAGATAAAAGATGTTGCATAAGCTCTTCCCTTGTTTCAATGTACATTTCCCGGACCAATCGACGAGCCTTATTAATCTTGGTTTCATCATCCAGAATCGTACCTGAATTAAACAGGTTTTCAAGATATTCCACACCCAACTCTTCAATTCCATAATTTACCCCACTTCGTGAAATAAAATTACGATCTTGAAGATTTATCAACCGTTCATATAAAGCGGTACGAATAACAATATCAGATTGAAAAGTGGTGGAATCCCTACAATATTCTGAAAATGCAGGTAAAAGTTCACCTCTTCGGGCTGGATTATTTTCACTAATTAAAGAAAGCACAAAAATCAAACCTTCTTTCTGATCAACAAATGCTTCTAATTTTTCATTTCCAGTTAAAAATAATTTCCCGCTTTCAGTTATTGTGTAGATATCACCTTGGTGGGTCTCCAAAAAACCGTAACGTTTGCAAAAACGAATTGTTCACCTTGAATGGCGAGGGTTTACCTTGTGATTAGACTTTTCCCAAACTTTAAATGATAATTTACTTAACCGACCTGATAGGCGATCTGGAATCCATTCATTTGGGTTTGTCCAATTTACATTATCCTGAGGGCTACCTCGCTGCCCCCTAATTGCATTAGTCATTTCTCGATAAATAGATTGACTTTCACCTTCAATAGCAATCAAGAAAGCTCTCGCATCATCGAATTTTGGGATATCAGCTGATAATTGGTATTTTTCTGAAGTCATTTGCCACCTGAAAAGGGTTTATTTTATTTATTATAGGATAGTTTTCTTATGAAAAGAAATTTGAAGAAACTCCACTGTTTATACGAATTATGAAATTCACTCATATCTAACAAACCTGTAAATAATTTCGTATTAATGAACCTAAATATTGGTTTGTTAACAATTTACATACCGGATTGGATTTTGCCCACCTTTGCCAACTGAAAAATTGACGTATTGATCCCGTATATCGTAGGCAATTACGCCATCAAATTCCCAGCGGCCTTTATATGCTTTCATCTCTTGTTGGTCACGATATGTATATGCCAGGGTGCCTGCAGGATACCATTTGTTAATACGGTAAACTTCCCGGACAATGCCCTGATAGACCGCCATTGCATATTGTGCATTTTCCCTTCTGGGACCGACCACCCAGACACCGCGCGTGGCTTCATAAAGTTCATCGGATGCCATATCACTGCGATACATTTTATTAATCGTAATTAATAATGCTCTATGTTTTACAATTGTTTCTTTTGCTGACGCCATAATAATTATCTCCTGAGACGATATACGACCAAAAGAGTGGCTATGATACCCGGCCATCTTATTAGTGAGATTGGATTTCCCAATCAAATCAATTGCAGCTGCCTCTACCAATACTGCCTCCGCATCTGTCAGGCCATATCGTAAAAGATCAATTCTGGGTTCTAGTCCGTTTTGACGAATTTCCACAATTCTTTGCACCTTTTCTGTTTCAGATTGATCTTCAAGATGAGAAAAAATACGATTCCCTTTTCCCTTACCAATGTAAAAAGGTTGACCGTTGCGAGGGTCAATGTAAACATAAACATATGATTTGAGAGTCTCACTAACTTCGTCTGGTAATTTCATGGTTATATTTTTTTAGTTGATTCCAGGTTTTTTAGTAATTTGCCAAATTAAGTTTGGGCCAAATTTGATTGCAGAGTAGTCAATAGATTGATATAAGTTCAATTAGGAATGCTAGACTTCCAATTATAAATTCTGGATGATTATTTATTTTTCTAAAACGATTGCTGGCTCGCATTTGAATAAATCTTTAGGAATTAAATTTAGAATATACAAAGCATTAGCCACACAGTTATAAGAATCGTAATTCGTGTAAATATATATCGTTTCCTCGTTATATTCTTCAGAAATGTATGACAACCCTTTTGCTGGTTTTTCATAACTAATGAGAGAGACTTTCTTGCCTACTCTATCCGGAAAGGGGATATGAATATTTTTATTATTCTTCAAAACAAATTTGCAACACTCGCGTAATATGTCCTTCCAAAGTTTAATACTAATTATCGTTCCATCCGGGAGTTTAAAATGAGATGGCTTTTTACCTGCTATTTCGCCAAGATTCGACAAAGGAGTAAATATTAATTCGTCTTTCGGTGAGGGTTTTAGAATTGTTGTATTAATTCCGTTTTGATGGTTTAGCGTTTCTAAGGATTTCTGCATTGTGGAGACAGTGCTTTCCAGTTCTTCTATTCTTTGTGAAAGAACATCTATTGTCTGCTCGATTGGCCAATATTTCGCTGCATCCAAGTGCTGAACAAGGTAGGCTGCACATTCAACAGGATCATCTTTAGCCAAATTTATTGTTTTAGATGGTTCAACATTACCGGGTTGGAACTTATCAAAATGTTCCCAAATTAATCCGTCTGTTAGGAAAACATCTTCCAATCCGAAATTAAAGGCATAGTTTACAAGTGACATGATCAGCTTCTTTTGATTCAGATCAGTATTGAGAGATTTTGCCTCAACGATTATGCGAGGAATTTGATTTATATCAAACAAAACATAATCAGCACGCACACTATCAAGCGTCTTTTCAACTTCAACCATATTGGTATTGGCCGTATTCCAACCTAACGCTCTTAATATTGGATCTATAAGAACTGAGCGGGTTGCAGCTTCATTTTTAATTAATATTTTTTTATATAAGTTGGCTGATTCTTGAATTTGAATCAAAACATCACGAAGATTACCTAGTGGGCTTTGATAGCGCATTTTATATCCTTGTTAATTTATTGATCAGCTAAATTATCAAGAGGAAATGGATTAGCAATCGAAAACGTTAAATCACATCCACTTAACAACAAGTAAGTTAATTATACTGGTAAAAAAAAGATTACTGCCGGTGACCTGTTTCAAGGCAGGACATGGTGAATTGAAAAGATTTGGTTTTGTCTATTTCAAGCCCATAATTTCGAACTTTGAATTATACAAAATCCAGATATGGCCATTCCATTCATAACTTCTATGTTTTGCAACAAGTGTCTCCAAACTGCCAGGTTTATCATTTAGCCGATTAGCATTAACCTTAACCTCAACAACTTCCGATCGAATCGTATCTATCAAGAAAGACCTCCCTTTGGTTCTATTTTTTTGGATAGTTACAAATTTCAATAAACCCGCAGAGGTTACAGCTAGGATCTTTTTTACAAATATTGCCATAATTTTGCGCACCTAATAACCAAAGCAGGTTATCTAAATAAATTGCATTGGATTGGGCCTCCTCGGCCAGGGCTAAAACTTCAATAATAGCTTCATATTCGTCTGAATTGTCTTTAAGATAACCAAGCCGGGAACTACTGAGAATGCGCATGATATGAACATCAGGTTTTATTGCTTCAATGCCGACATTCTTTAAATATTCAAGTGCCAGTGCGAGCCCAATTTGTTTGAGTTTATAAGTCCCTGGATATGATAAAGCTGTTGCGATTGCCATAGCATCTTCTTTTTCCAGGAAGGCGTCAAGTGATCCATGATTAGCAACAATCCGCTTAAATGTGTTTATATTTTCGGAGAGGACAACCATTTGTTTATTGATCTGTCTGTTGCCGCATCGAATTTCTTTAAGCGAATCGCTGAAATATTCTGGTGGAGTGGATTGCAGTCTATCAGGATCAAAATCGAAAAATATTTCATCGATATTTGCAACATGATCAGCGATGGGCCCCCAGGGTCTTTGATTGCTTAATTGGGCATACACCAAACCTCTGAGATGCTCAGAAAATGAAAAAACCTTCCCACTTTTCCGATCTTCGGAAGCTTTTACCTGCCCGATTTCATTAATAAACTTATGGTAGTCGATTCCATTCCTGGAAAGCGTTTCTTCTAGTATTGAAACAAATTCATTTGGTTTTGGTGGAGTCATTTTTCCCCCTTTCTTAACTAATCGCTAAAATGGTGCCAATCTTCTTCCGGCAAACTTATAATGAAATCATATATTTCTTCTAAGCAATTATGATTAGCTGCCCAATTAATATGTTCGCGAAAGCGAAGCAATTTCTCTAAATTAGAAGTTACCCACCAGGCAGCCAAAATTAACGGTAATCCTGGTTCCCTTCCATATCCAACACGATTTTTGTCTGGTAGCATCTCATATAGTTGATTCCAAAGTTGTGGATTCGGGCAAACACGATTATTTTTCTGAATTTCATTTAGTAGTTCTTCTTTTTTATCCATTTCTCAATATCCCCATTGCTCATGCTTCAATGGAAATTGATTCAACTCATCCCGGTACAATCGCCAGTTCGGCATGAATTCATCCATCAAGGCTACAAAGTGATCATTATGTTTCCGTTCCAGCAAATGCACCAATTCATGCACAATTATATACTCCAGGCAGAGGTCCGGTTTTTTCGCCAGTTCCAGATTCAGCCAGATGTGTTTCTCCTCAATATTGCAGGTGCCCCATCTGGTTTTCATTTGCCGGACACCCCAGCCGTTTAACTTTACCCCGATTGTCTCCTGCCATTTGTTGACCATGTCTGGTATCTTTGCTTTTAGCTGCTTTCGGTACCATTCGGTCAACACCCTCCCCCTGCTTTCCTGTGAACTTTTCTCACGTACGTACAAGTCAATATAGGTTTTATTGCGGATCACAACCTTCGAGTTTCCCTTCCGGTAAATTACATTCAACAGATAACGTTCACCATTGAAATAATGACTCTCACCGGATACAAATTCCCGTTCGGATTGTCTGGCCTGGGTTTCAAATTTACGCTGCTGCTTGTGAATCCAGGACAATTTTGAAACCGCAAAAAGGCGAATGGCATCATCATCAATATTCAAAGGAGCAGCAATCCTTACCCAGCCATCTGGAGGGTTCACGCTCAAATGCATGTTTTTGATATTCTTTCGTTCTACTTCAATCGCCAGATCGCTGACCGTTATCTGATGCATCTCAATAATCTCGTTGGTTTTTTACCAGTTCAAAAATCTCTTCTACTTTTTCTTCCGGAACATGTTTTTTGATAATATAAAGAACTTCCCGCTCTTTGATTTTGTTACCACGCCAGTCGTCTTTTTTGGTGGTGCGAATTTCATCATCCAAAATGATAGCCAGATGTTCATCACTGTTCAGGTTATCAAACAATGCCCGTTTGGTATCGGAGTCCAATTTTGGCGGATATTCCTTGCTCTGAGCTGGGTTCTCGATTTGTCCACTGAGTTCTACGATTTTCTCCAAGTACTGTTCGTAAGCGAATGCTTCTGCCCGGCGCTGCTTGATTAATTCATCCAGCAAAATGGACATTTTTTCAAAATACTTGGGGTTAACCGGCTGTTCGTCAATGATCTTGCGCCGCAGGTTATTCTCAATTGTTTCTGCCATGGTTTCTTTGTTCTTTTTGAGTTGATCCGGAAGATTATCAAAGGCGTCTTTTCCACGCTCAACGATCAGTTTGATCAAAGAAAAATCATCAAATGTTGAAATTTTACGGCTGTCTTCTGCCCGGATATAGCTGTCGATTAGGTGGCGCATGGCAGGTTCATAGGTCTTCAGGTCAATATAATCGCCGCTGGCCAGGCGGATCTCAGACCGGACATTGGCATAATAATCCACTTCTTTTTTGATCTTTTCGATCTCTGTTTTGGAATAACCGGCTTCTTCCATCTCATTGGCGATGTTGGCATAAGCGCGGATCAGGGCAACAGCGTGTTTATACAATGCAATTCTTTTGGGTTCATTCTCCGCTAGTTGATCCTTGTCCGTCGTATCCTGCCCACAGAAGTAATGCAAATAATCCAGTTGATTCCTCGGAGGCTTTACCAGTTCACTCAGTGCTTTTATACTCTCTCGCGTTTCTTCCAACCGTTCTTTGGCTTTCTCGAGCCGGTTAGAAAGCAAGCCTGCCACGTCGGATTGATCGTAGCCATCAAGAGCACCAGAGGTATAATCCTGTACCGCGCCTTCCAGGCTCTGGAACAAATCACGGTAATCCACAATATATCCGTATTCTTTGTCATCCCCATCCAGCCGGTTGACACGACAAATCGCCTGGAACAACCCATGATCCCGCATTTTCTTGTCGATGTAGAGGTAGGTGGCTGGTGGTGCATCAAAACCGGTCAGTAGTTTGTCCACCACAATCAATAACTTCATCTGCCCGGGTTCTTCAATAAACTTTTTCTTGGCTTCTTTCTCAAAATCTTCGACGCTTTTCCCGGCCAACATTTTTTGGTAGATTTCATATTGCTCCAGGTTTTCCGTCTCGCCGTCTCCGGTCTCCTCCCCTTTAATAGAGTTGGTGTCCGGAATAAACGAAGTGATGATGGCGCATTTATCAAACCCGAATTTGACAAAAAGTTCATAATAGCGGCAGGCTTGATAAATGCTGCCAGCCACCAGTAAGGCGTTGCCATGCCCACTGGCCAGCCGGTCCTTGATTTCCATATCCAACAGGATATCAGAAACTATCTTCTCCAGGCGATCCCTGCTGCTGAGCACTTTCTGCATGTTGCCCCAGTGACGTTTGAGCGTGCCCCTGGCAGTATCGTTCAACCCTTTGGTTTTAATGTCGAACCACTGGTCAATCTTTTCCTGGGAGGTGATGGACTGGTCAATATCGCGGGCTTCATAACGCAAATCCAGTACCACCTGATCCCGTACAGCTTCATCGAATTTATAGGTGTGGATATACTTTCTAAAAATTTCGATGCTTTTTTGTTTATCAACCCGCAACAATGGTGTGCCAGTGAATCCAACGAAAATGGCATCTGGCAGGATTTGCTTCATGGCTTTATGCAGCTCACCAGACTGGGTGCGGTGGCACTCATCCACAAAGATGTAAAGATCACCTTTTGGTTTGAAGTTTCTGGGCATGAACTTCTTTAAGTCATCAATGAATCCATCCACATCCGCTTCGTCCCGATTGCCGAACTTATGGATCAGTGAGCAAATCAAAGGTGGATGCGTGTCATTTAACTTTTCCAACAGGTCCCGCCCACTTTTGGCACGTATCAGGCTTTCTTCCACCCCCAAGTAAACCTTTTCAATTTGTTGATCCAATTCGGTCCGGTCGGTGATAATCAACACTCTCGATCCGGGGATGTGTTCACGCATCCATTTTGTTATCCAGACCATCGTCAGGCTTTTCCCGCTGCCTTGTGTATGCCAGATAATTCCACCCTCACGTCTTAGTAGACTTGCTTCTGCAGCTTTAACGCCAAAATACTGGTTATGGCGGCAGATTTTTTTGGTACCGGCATCAAAAACAATAAAATCATGGATCAGTTCCAAAAAGCGGGTCTTCTCACAAACCTGAATAATCTGACGATCCAGAAGGTTTTCAATCTCAGAGGGTTCTTTCCAGTTGAGGAAATGTTTTTCAGGCGTTTCGATCACCCCATAACGCATACCTTCCGTTTCATTAGCTGCCATCACCAGTTGGATGGTGGTAAAAAAGGAACGGATGAAGAGTCCTTTCTGGTTATCCAGATTTTGGCGGATGCCTTCGGAAATGGATACGGTTGATCGCTTGAGTTCGATCACTCCCAGGGCGATGCCGTTGACATACAGAACGAGGTCAGGGCGTTTTCCGTATAGTCCCCGGATAGTGACTTCTTCTGCAATTGCAAAATGGTTATTGAGTGGCTGTTTCCAATTGATCAGCCAGACTGTTTTGCGTTTCTTACCTGCACCCGGGCTGATCTTTACACCGTACCGCAGCAGGCTGTAGACCTCTTTGTTGACATCATACAGGCTTTTGCTCTGATCTCCGGAGGTTTTTTGGAGTTCAAACAACGCTTTTTTAATCAGATCCTCTTTATACTTGCGTTTTTGTAAGTAGTTTTGTAAATAGTCTACCTCAATGTTTGAATTTCCGATACGGTCTTCCCAGTTGCCGAGGAAGTCAAAATGAAGTTGATCCTGAAATAGCTTCAAGATTCGATTTTGTGTCCTGCGTTCAATTTCCCCGATTTTGGTCATCTTTTCCTCACATCAACCGGATGCGCCCGGTCAGCAGCTCCTGCATCATACCTTGTTTGAGTAGTTTAATTTTTTCAAGTTTTTTTTCTAACGTCTTAATTTCTGTCTCAATTGTGGTGATAATTGCAGATATTGCATTCTGTTCTGATAAAACTGGAATTGAAATCTTAATATGTTGGTATTCTGAGATGTAGTATCGTTTATGATCACCAATCACAAAGTCAATCAATTGCATTTTCTCATAAACGAATCTCAAGTCAACAAATTTATGCTTTTGTCTTAATATTTTCATGCCTGAAGATTTTACTTTGAACGGGAAGTTAACATATTTTTTATCTGTTGTAAAATCATCAAATATAATGACAGGGACATTCTCGTAAATTCCATGAATCTCATCTGTGTAACCAAGGATGAAACTTTTATTTGCCGTTAATACTGGGACTTCATTGTTTGGTGCATATTCCGTACTATTAACAATGTATTTAGTTGGTTGTTCATAATCTAATAATTCGCCGATTGATTTTTCTTTCCATTCTCCGTTAAACCCCGGAAGGCGCCTTTTACCCGTGAGCAATTCCTGCATCACCCCCTGCTTGATGGCGCGTTTCTTGGCAATCAGGGCTTCCTGGGCAGCGATGAGCGCATCCATATCAGAGAGCGCTTCCGAGATGGCGTGTTGTTCGGGTAATGGTGGAAAAAATATTTCAATATTGTTAATAATCTGTGTATTTAGAGAAGCCATAGTTTGGCCAACCGCCACACTTCTTATACGATTTTTAAAATTCTCGGTTTTAAAAAAATAACTTAGAAATGGGGGGTGTACTCGTTTATCTTTGATCCGAATCCGAAGAAGACGACCAGAAAACAACCAGCCTTCTTCAGTTTTTTTTACTAAAGAATTTCTATCAACTGAGCCAACACGACTAAAAACGATATCATTTAGTATTAGAGTATATCTTCTTAGCCTATAATTGTCATAGTCAGAAACCATGGGAGTATCAATATGGGCAATACCTTGTTCCCCCAAATGTTCTACAGTTATAATCGGTGTGCCTTCTCGAACGTAATCGCTTTCGTGAAGTGAGGATCCAAAAGGTCCTGTTCTAACAAGTGCAATTTCCGAAATAGGTTCAACTTTCCAATCCGTAGGTATAACACCAATATCTGTCTGTTTGAACCCCTGTTTCAATTCCAAGTAAACCCCATTTTCTTTAAATTTAATTCAACCCGAATATTCAATGCTTTTTCTTCATCTGCCAAGGTTGGTAAAGTGATCGCATAGCGATCGGCCAGTTCCCTTACTCTCCCTGTCAGGTTCTGAGAAATTTTTTCTACTTCACCAACAATTTCTTTCCGAAGAATAGCCATCCATTTGTTATCTACCACCAGTAATTTAGTCTCCTCTTCTGAAAGAAGGGAATATTTTCTGGTTACATTCTCCATCAAGATTTTTTGTTTTTCCTTGATTTTCCTCGTGACATCAAATTCTTGCTCGATCAAGGATAAATACGAATTCAATATTTCCAACTCATCTACGAAATCTTTGTCACCTTTTATCACTTTGATTCGCTTAACTACATCACTTTTACTTATCCTGCCATTATCGTTTTTCAACTCTTCCAGCCTACCATCCTCACCGCTGTGTTCCTCTTCCATTTCTTCTTTTTGCGATGCCAGGGAATCTTTTTCGTCCTCAAGTAGGTCAATGGTATCCTGTTCGGCTTTGAAATAACGGTTGATTACCAATTCTGGTGGGAGCAGGTCTTTGTTCCCTACCCAACCATCGTTTACAATCATATACACATCGTCCTGCATCGTACTGGTCCAATAGTCCATCAGATACTGGTAAATATCATACTTATCAATCAGGCGCACGTTTTCAAAGGTTTTTAAAAGATCTTCTGAGAGCGTTTCGATCAATTCCTTCGGGCTATCCCCAATCTTGAGGCTTTTTAATTTGGACACATTCCGTTCTGCCCACCCATTGAACAGTCCAGCCACGTTTTGTGCAAAAACCTTAAATTCCAAATTTTGGCTGACGACATTTCTGATTTTTGCAGCTTCAATTTTTAGTTCGCAATAGTTCTCCCTTGAACCGGGAATAAAAAACTCTTCTTTAAACGTCGGGAAACTTTGCCAGTATTTTTCCATGCCTTTAATATCCCGGTTGGGGATACCGCCTTTGAGATGGGCTTCGATATCCTGCAAGTCCTCGGGTTCGCTGTTGTCTATATAGCGCGGGATGTTGAGATTAAATTCGTTTTCCCGAATTTCGGCCGTGGTTACCATGCGCGAGTATTTAGGGATTTCCAATTGTGCGTTGAAGACATCCACAATTTTTCGAATATCCTGATGACGTAGGCGGTTCTTATTACCATCCTTAATAAAACCCTTACTGGCATCGATCATGAAAATGCCTTTGCGTGTGCCGGCGTTATCTTTATCAAACACAATGATGCAGGCTGGAATACCGGTACCGAAAAACAGGTTAGGCGGCAGCGAGATGATGCCCTTGATATAGCCTTTGTTTATGATATTCTTGCGAATTTCGCCCTCAGCGTTCCCCCGGAAAAGCACGCCGTGCGGCAGAATAACTGCGCCTTTACCGGTACTTTTCATAGAGCGAAGAATGTGCAGCAGAAAAGCGTAATCCCCATTCTTTTTGGGTGGAATACCATCCACAAATCGGTCGTACAGGTCATGTTCAGGGTCAAAACCACTGCTCCAGGCTTTGGTGGAGAAAGGTGGATTGGCGACAACGAAGTCAAAAGTCTTGAGCGATCCATCTTTGTTCTTGTAATGAGGATTAGAGAGGGTATTATCCTTCCAGACTTCGGCTGTCGGGTTTTCATGCAGAATCATGTTCATGCGCGCCATAGCAGCGGTAGCATTATCCATTTCCTGCCCATAGATGGTCAAACCAGTTTTGGATTCATCCGCAGCTTTGAGCAACAGGGAACCGGATCCGCAGGTTGGGTCATAGATGGTTTGGGATTGGCTATTGGATTGATTGACACCAATTACATTGGCAATCACCCGCGATACCTCAGCTGGAGTATAAAATTGTCCTTTGCTTTTACCGGATTCAGTGGCAAAGTTGCGCATCAGGTATTCGTAGGCATCACCGAGCAAATCGTCACCATCAGCCCGATTCTTGCTGAAGTCAAGCGCAGGGTTCTCAAAAATGGAGATCAGGTCGGAAAGGCGCTCCACCATTTCTTTACCCTTGCCAAGTTTATCCTCGTTATTAAAGTCAGTGACATCGATGACGCCTTTAAGCTCATTGGCTTCCGCTAGCCTGGCAATGATTTTATTAATGCCATCTCCAATATCTTTGTTGCCTTTCAAGGCAACCATATCCTTGAAACCGCCTCCGACAGGCACTTCAATCAGGGAGTTTGCTTTTCCGGCATATTTATCCGAAACGTATTTCATAAAAAGCAGGACAAGTATATAGTCTTTGTACTGTGATGCATCCATTCCACCGCGTAGATTGTCGCAGCTTTTCCAGAGTGAGCTGTATAGTTCGCTTTTCTTAATTGCCATGTGTATGCATCCCTTTATAAGTTAATTTGTTTTTGTTTTTACCACCCTTTAAATTATAGCGGGTGAATGAAGGGAAAAAAGTTCTTTTGTCTTTAAAAAATTTGGCCAATTATTCATAGGAAAATTCGTATGTAATAGAATCCATTTCCTCTTCTCATTCTCTTTTTTCTTAGCTTATAACTTGTTATTAAATAATGCTCATTTGCCGCTTCTAACATTATTTGTCCCGACATTTTTTCAGATATTTTGTCACTAAAATTTCCTAAAATTGGAAATAGATCATTGAAAATTGTTTGCGTAAAATCCCTGGAATCTGAGGGTATTATTTTTGATTTGTTTATTTGTTTTTTATCCACTAATTCTTCATCGTAAATTCTGAAATAACCTTTTGAACTTGGATCATGACCATATGTTAATACGAGGAAATATTGATGCATGCCCGGTGAAATTGCCGATAATGTAAGTGGCCATTTGTAACCAATTTCACAACCCATATTTTGGCAAATAAACTCAGCATATCCTCTGGTCTTAATTTTCGTAATCATTTTTTGATACAAACCAAAATCTGTTTGAGGAAAGTCAGGCGAAATTCTTACAGGACGTTTATTTATCCCTTCTGCCTTTTTTAGAAGATCATTTTCTAATACATTAACAAATGAAGTGAATCTGCCTTCATATTCATTGAAAATATCCATACTCTTAATAAAGAAATATCCTATCGAAATGAACAAAAAGATTATTAGAATCAATTTCCATATTTGAAAATCAATTAGTATGTTCGAAATAAATATAAAGAAAGTCGGAATCAAAAAGGGGATAATTATTGAAAAGAATTTTCCAAAAATTGATAAGTATTTTTTTATCCAAACCACAACAATATAATTATTCATATACCCTCATTGTTTGAATCACCGTTCATTTTATTTACCCCATTCGTGATCGGTAAAGGGTGTAACTGTAGGCAATAAAATTATACAACGGATGGAAAGGAGAAACTATAGTGTATCAAACCAATGAGCTAAACCACTGGGCTGCTTGCATCTGCCAATTACGGTCTTGAGCGATGCCGGCGTTTTTTGTAACCACTGACCAGGATTTATGGGCGGTATGACGCGCTCACACCTCCCCCTGCCAATCCTGTCCCTTCCTTCCATTTCTCCTATACAATATACCTATCACCCATCTCTTTACCAGGGAGAAACCAGGCATGTCTGAACGCGAAATTTTGAATGATGCGGAAGTGCACGCTTTCGGGATTGAAATCGTGGGCAACCAATTGAAGTCCGAAGGCTTTACGGATATTGAGGTAAACCGGGACATCACCAGGAACCCGCAGATCGTCGCGCGCCGCAAAGGCAAACTTTGTTTTATTGTGGTCCGCACGGCGCTCTATCCCCAGCATGGTCAGCTGACGGATGCTCAGCTCATCCAGGATCTGGTCGACCATGCCGATCGACACCAAGCCTATTGTTATTTTGCCAGCCTCGGGATCGCCAATGCAGATGGGGAAAATGAGCTGGAGCGCGCTACGCCGCTGCGCGGGGGCCGCTATTATATTGCTTTCGATGGACTGAAGGTCTTAACCCTGCCCGAGCGCGTGCGGGTTTTCAGAAGCGATACCCCCACACCCGACATGCCGCTGCCCGCCGGCCAGGCTGCCGATGTGCGCGCAGTCTCTGCAGATGGCCTGCTGGATGAAGAAGAGGCACTCAATACCCTGGCGCGCATGTGGAATACGATGGATGTGGATGTGCTCATGCCGCATATGGCCGAAACATTTCTATACGGGTCACCCACCAATGAGAATCCGCTGACCAACAAAGCCGGTCTGGAAGCTTACCTGCGGTTGGTGCTGGACGGGTATCAATATTTGGATGGCAGACCGTATGCCGAGTTGGGCACCTGCCAGTACCAGGGCCGCACGCGTCCCTGTCTGATTCTGGCAGAACCCTATCCGCAGCAACTGGTCGGGCTGGCTTTTATCACGGTCGCAGATGGCAAGATCACCCGCATCGAGCTGTCTTCCGTCGATCCCGATCCGGCCGATGCCGTCCGTTCGGGTGTTTATCCGGGGTATGCAGGGTAGAGATACGCTAATGCGGGGCTGCGAAGTATGCCGAGCGCAGCGAAGGAAGCGAAGTACATTGTATCTGTCTTACGAAGCAGCTACAATGAAAATAAGAATACAATCGAAAGGAGTAGCATGAGTCCAAAAGAAATTGAAGATCTAATCGAAGACATCAACCCAGCGGATGGGGACAAGGGCGACTATGAAATCTTCCGCACTGGAGCCAATCAGGTGACTGCGCACAAGGTCAGCATTCGCCAGGGCGGGGCTAATAGCGTCCAGGCTGAGCAGGTCAACATCACCCAGGGTGGGGTTGTAAAACTGAATACGGATTCGCTGCAGATAACCAACGGGGCCGTAGTTGTAGCGCATACTCAGGAAGCCACGCTGAACAGTTCCTCGGCCAAAGTGGTGGTGGCCGGCGGTCATGCCGAACTCAACAACACCCAATCGATGCTCGTCGTCGCCGGTCAGGGCGCGGATATGGTCCAAACTGGTACAGGAGTCTTGATCGCCTCCGACGTTACGCTCGATAAAGCCAGTGGGGTCGTCTTCCTGGTGGCTAAAAACGTGCATGGAGATGTGAATACTGCCTTTGGGACGCGCGATTCGATCCTGTTTGGGATTATGGCCGGCTTCACGGCTGCGGCTGTCAGCCTGATTGCCCGGCTGGCCAGAAGCAGGAAGAAACGCAGATAGCCTCTTTATTCGCGGAGTGCAACCTCCAGTTTTCCCACAATAATGACACACGGAGGATTAAAAACATCAAGCGCGTGCGGCGCGCGCTTACAGCGTTAAGGCGCAGCTCAGCCAGGGAGACGAATCAAACATGATTCGGGGCCGGATGTGAGGGCAACCGCAAGGGTTGCCCCTACCCTTTGGTTACGGATAATCCGATTCCCATCCACCATGATTTGGTGCCGGATGTGAGGGCAACCGCAAGGGTTGCCCCTACCCTTTGTTTATGGTTAATTCGATTCCCATCCACCATGATTCGGGGCCGGATGTAAGGGCAACCGCAAGGGTTGCCCCTACCTTTTGGTTACGGATAATCCGATTCCCATCCACCGTGATTCGGTGCCGGATGTGAGGGCAACCGCAAGGCTCGCCCCTACCCTTTGGTTATGGTTAATTCGATTCCCATCCACCATCATTTGATGCCGGATGTGAGGGCAACCGCAAGGGTTGCCCCTACCCTTTGGTTATGGTTAATTCGATTCCCATCCACCATCATTTGATGCCGGATGTGAGGGCAACCGCAAGGGTTGCCCCTACCCTCCGGTTATGGTTAATCCGATTCCCATCCACCATCATTTGGTGCCGGATGTGAGGGCAACCGCAAGGCTCGCCCCTACCCTTTGGTTACGGATAATCCGATTCCCATCCACCGTGATTCGGGGCCGGATGTAGGGGTAGGGCTCGCCCCTACCCTCCGGTTATGGTTAATCCGATTCCCATCCACCGTGATTCGGTGCCGGATGTGAGGGCAACCGCAAGGGTTGCCCCTACCCTTTGGTTATGGTTAATCCGATTCCCATCCACCGTGATTCGGTGCCAATCAACGATTATTCGGTGCCGGATGATTAAGGGGGACTGTTACTTTTAAATCCCCAATCTGAGCTAAGCAAATAAATGCCTGAGGAGGTTCATTTCCATTTACGACACGCATTCTAACCGCTAATCTCAGCTAGGGGCGTTTCTGCCAACCAGGCGCTTAATTCACAAAGCAACCAATCAACAAATCACCTAATCACCCAATCAACAAATCAACAAATCACCTAATCACCTAATCAACCAATCACCTCCTCACTCCTCTCTCATTACTCTCACTTAAGCTACAATTAATTCAACATTCACAGGAGCCAAATCATGCCAGAAATCCTCGTCAACCAGCACGCACTTACCGGAGAAGGTCCGGCCTGGGATGCCGGAGCGCAACGGCTCTACTGGCTCGATATCCCGCGCGCCACCGTCTTCGTCTACAACCCTGCCGATCAGAGCAACCGTGCCATTGATCTTTCTGCCCGCTTTGGTAACATCGGCACGCTGGCACCCCGCCGGGCAGGGGGTCTCATCATTGCTCCCGATCGTAAAATTGCCTTCCTGGATCTGGACAACGGGCAGGTTGAAGTTGTGCTGGAACTCGAAAATGAGCATCCCGGCAACCGCTTCAACGATGGCAAGTGCGATCCGCTCGGCCGCTTTGTGGTGGGCTCCATGGCCATAAATCAGGACGGTGCCGCGCATGGATCGCTGTATTGTATTGAGACCGATCTGAGCGTCCGTACGTTGCGCGCAGACCTCTTTATTTCGAATGGGCTGGGCTGGAGCCCGGACTATTCGCAGTTCTATCTGGCGGATTCAGGTTCGCGGGCTGTCTGGGCCTATGATTACGACCTGGCGCATGGTCAAATCAGCAACCAGCGCGTGGCCTTTACCCTGCCGGCGGGGGAGTTTGTGGCCGACGGGATGACCGTCGATCAGCAGGGCATGCTCTGGCTG
Source organism: Chloroflexi bacterium 44-23 (assembly GCA_001899005.1). Classification (GTDB taxonomy): domain Bacteria; phylum Chloroflexota; class Anaerolineae; order Anaerolineales; family Anaerolineaceae; genus UBA6170. The sequence continues at coordinate 38,553 of MKUW01000022.1, read as the reverse complement.
GCGTTGTGGGATGGTGCCGCTATTACGCGCTGGAACCCTCAATCGGGCGAATTGCTCGAAACCTGTTCTTTTCCGGCCAAACGTGTGACCAGCTGTGTCTTTGGCGGGCCGCAGCGCAACGAACTGTACGTCACCTCGGCTGCCATTGGGCTGGACGCAGTCGACCGGCAGCGATACCCGTACAACGGCGCGCTCATGCGGCTGAAAACAAGCGTAGAGGGAATGCCCACCTACGCATTTGGTGGTTAAGGCAGGCAAGCCAGCCGGTTGAGAAATGAGGCAGGCTTACCAGCGCAAGGAGAGACAGCTCAAGCCGCCATCCAGTTTTTGAAATTCAGACATGTTCAGGCTGACCGTTCTCAGCCCCGCCTGACTGATTTTCTTTTGTGTAAGCGAAAAACCGGCGGGCACCAGAACACGATCATTCACGCGCAGTGAATTGGCGGCATAGGCTTCCTGCTGCGGCACGAGGATGCATTCATAACGCGCAATGGCCGGGTGCCGGGCCAGGCGTTCATCGACCAGCAGCATGCCATCTCCCAGGTAGTTGATAGCGCTCTTGAGGTGCAAAATGCCGCTCCAGGAAGTGATATCAACCGGCTCACTGCTGAAACCTTTCTCCGTTAACAGGGCAGCCAAGGCTTCCGCCCCGGCACGGTCGGTGCGTGCCGATACGCCCAGCAGGAAATGATCGTCGATCTGGCAGATATCGCCGCCATCCAGCGTGGCCGGAGCCTCAATTTGTAAAACCTGGCTGAAAATGCCTTCCAGCGCCGCTCGAATGGCAAGCTCTTCTCCCCTGCGGCTGCCAGCACCCGGGCGGGTCAGTACCGCCAGGCTCCCGGCCAGCACGGCGCAATCCTCGACAAAGACGGAATCGGGGAAATCAGGCAAAGCCTCCAGGACAGTGGTCGTCAGGCCGGCTGCCTGCAATGCCAAGTCATATTGGTGGTGCTGTGCTAAGGCCAGCTGATAATCCGGCAAGCCAAGCGCGGCTGTGGTGATGCCGGCCACCATCGTCGCGGCCGGTCGGCGCAGGAGAGCCTGGCTGAAGGTCATGCTTGATTGGCCGGGCTGAAAATTTGCTTCAGGGATTTTCGCGCCGCCATTAACGCCAGGCCGCGGTGACTAATCATGTTTTTTTTATCTTCTTCCATTTCCGCGGTGGTCATTCCCAGGTGGGGCATGAAAAAGAGCGGATCATAGCCAAAGCCATGGCTGCCACGTTCATGATCGATAATTTGGCCATAACAATTGGCTCCATGCACATATTCGGCACCGGAAGGTGTCACAATCACAACCGAACAGTGAAAATGGGCATACCAGGGCTGCTCGAACCCTCTTAGTTTTTCCAGCAAATAGTCGCGCCGGTCGCGATCGGTTGCATTCGCTTTGGGGGAAAAGCGCGCTGAATGAATTCCGGGCGCTCCTCCCAACACATCCACTTCAAGGCCGGAGTCATCTGCCAGGGTGACCTTGCCACTGGCGGCGCAATAGGCCCTGGCTTTCTTGCGCGCATTTTCTTCATAAGACTTGCCATCTTCGATCACATCCAAATTTAACCGTATATCTGCCGGTTGAATTAATTTGACTGGCAGATCTTGGAGTATGGTACGCATTTCGTGCAATTTACCGGGGTTTGAGCTGGCGATCAAGAGTTCTTGCATTGTTAATATTTTCCTTTTTTATGATAAAAATCATAATAAGTTGACGGGGGTATGCCGCTGTGCTATAATCTCAAAAGTATTATTATACCCTTTGATCGGTAGCATTTTCTGGTGAGCAATCTTCATAATCCATTACGAATAAATGTCGGCTTCATGCTGAATGAACCAACCGGCAGCCACCGCGACCTGAACTTTGGTGTAGATGAGATCACCCTCTATTCGGAACTTGAGCTGAGCCATCTCAAAGGGCAGGTTCGAATCAATCGAACGCCGCAAGGCTTGTTACTGGAGGCAGAATTTCAGGCTTTGGTGGTGGGGCAATGTGGACGTTGTTTGGAAGATTATCAACAGCCATTGGAAACAGAATTTAAGGAATTGTTTGCATATCATACACGACATACGCGCGACTCAGAATTCTTTGTTCCGGAAGATGGTCATATTAACCTGTCACCTCTGGTTTATCAAAATATGATCCTGGCCATGCCTATTAAAATGCTGTGCCGGCCGGAATGCAAGGGGCTATGTATCATTTGCGGCACCAATCTTAACCAATCTGCCTGCGAGCATCAAAAATCTGTGGCAGAAAACTAACTTTTTCCTCTTAATATCATTATTTATAGACAAACGAGAATCGAATTGCAGCCTATACTCCGGATTGACAGACACAACCCAGCATTTAGCAATCAACTTTCACAAACCGTAAAATCTGGTAACACAAACTGCATCCGCACGATCAGGCCAAAGGAGGGGTTTTAGTGAATCCAGGAAGAAGTAATCGCAAAACAGAAGTTTTCAGTATGCTGCTCGAAAAGGCGGACGTTCAGGGTTATTTGACCACTGAAGATCTGGTGGAAGCCTACCCTGAAATTTCCAGTGACGTCGACCGCATGGAGGCCATCATGGTGGCTTTGCGTCGCCAGGGGGTGGATGTTTTCGATGAGGAGGAATCCGGCCGCAGCAATGAGGAGTATGGCGGTCCTCCCAGTGATATGGATCCTTTCGCAGCCAATTTGGAAACAATCTCCAGCGATGATACCATCGGCCTGTATTTGAAAGAAATGTCATCTGTCCCGCTCCTGAACGTCGAGGAAGAGCTGAGCCTGGCACGCCGCATTGAAACCGGGCGCATGGCGGAAGATCTCTTGCGTGACCTGAACGGCAGCACACCGCCCGATCAATTGGAGCGCTTTGAGGCCGAAATTGAAGACGGCGAGCATGCTCGTGACCATTTGATTAAAGCCAATACGCGCCTGGTGGTCAGCATTGCCAAACGCTACATCGGCCGCGGCGTGCCTTTCCTGGATCTGATTCAAGAAGGCAACCTGGGCCTGATGAAGGCAGTTGAAAAGTATGAATATCAGCGCGGTTTTCGCTTTTCCACCTACGCAACCTGGTGGATTCGCCAGACCATTTCACGTTCAATCGCAGATCAGGGCCGTACCATCCGGGTGCCGGTTCACATGGTTGACCGCATCCGTCATCTCTATCGCCATATGCATGAGATGGAGCAAAAATTAGGGCGGGTTCCCACCAACGAAGAATTGGCCGTTGCCATGGACACCTCCCCCAACAAAATCGACTGGATGATGCGCGTCAGCTGGCTGCCGCTTTCCCTCGAAAGCCCCATTAACGAGGATGATGAGGAATCAGAACTGGGTATGTTCGTCGAGGATACCCTCACCCCCACTCCCATCCAGAGCACCTATGACAAAATGCTGCGTGAGCGCATTGAAGCGGTGCTGGACACTCTGCCCCCACGCGAAGCCCGTATTTTGCGCCTGCGTTTCGGGCTGGACAATGGCCACACCTACACCCTGGAGGAAGTCGGCCAGAAATTCGGTCTGACGCGTGAACGCATCCGCCAGATTGAAAGCAAAGCCTTACGACGCCTGCGCCATCCCCGCCGCTCACGCCAGTTGAAAGAGTATGTGTCGTAGAAGAACAGCGGCTAGCAAGTAGCGGGTAGTAGGGGCGAAGCATCCGGGAAACGACCCGCTTGTGTCGGCGTAAATGCTTGCCTGGTTGATTTGTTGATTTGTTACCTGGTTGATTTGTTGATTCGTAAATATGTTGCGTTATGACACACGACCTATGTGTCACGCGCTCATGCCCACCGTACAATGTAGGGGCGAAGCAACCGGGAAACGATCCGCTTGTGTCGCCGGGGATGCTCGCCGGATGGCTTCGCCCTTAACACGGAATCACCCTGCCACCTGGATCTTGTTTCACCCCCGGCCAATCCCCTTCCAGGCAGGCAAATACACATCCATCCACCTGCCCGAAAGAACGGATTACGGCTATCCAGACGGTCAAATCGCCCCGGGAAGCATTGTATTCGCATCAATCTGGTTCTATAATCCATCATAAGGCTGCCCCATAATTTCAATGCCTGAGAAACCACCTGAGGAGTTCCAATGCAACCTGATATTTTCGCCGAACTTTCAAAATTTCTTCCGCTATTGATTCCTTTATTTATTATTCAAATCGGCCTTATGATCGCTGCCCTTGTGGATCTATTCAAACACGAGAATACGCGCGGACCAAGGTGGATGTGGGCGCTGGTGATCGTTTTCATCAACATCATCGGCCCGATAACCTATTTCATCATCGGCCGCCAGGACGAATAAAATGGCTGACAGCACCCCTGGTGATTTCGCAATCTACTGCCAGGATCTCACGCGTTATTATGGCGATGTCAAAGCCGTTGACCATCTCGATCTGGCTGTCCCGCAGGGTTCAATTTACGGCTTTTTAGGGCGTAATGGAGCCGGTAAAACCACCGCCATGCGCCTCCTGACCGGTCTTGTCAGCCCAACCAGCGGCTCTGCCTGGATCGCGGGCATCGAAACAAGCAACGGCAACCCTTCCGGGGGATATAGCTTTGGATACTTGCCCCAACAGCCGGTATTCTATGGTTGGATGCGTGCCTGGGAATATCTGGATTATATCTGCCGGCTCTATAAAATGGATGCCACAGATCGCAAGCAGCGCGTTTATGAAGTATTGGATCAGGTCGGTTTAAAAGAGGCTGCCAGGCGAAAAATCGCCCGCTTCTCCGGCGGCATGAAACAGCGTCTTGGCATCGCACAAGCCATCGTTCACCGCCCCAAGGTCTTATTGCTGGACGAACCCACCAGTTCACTCGATCCAGCCGGGCGGCACGAGGTCCTGGATTGGATCAGCAAGCGCGATCCGGACACGACCGTCTTTCTGTCCAGCCACATCTTGGGCGATATCGAGCGTATTTGCGACCAGATTGCCATACTGAACCGCGGAAAATTGGTGAAAGTCGGTGATCGTGATGCGATTATGGCGGAATACACGACCAACGTGCTGGAGATTCAAGCTGAAGCCGCATCCAATGGTCAGCTGCAAGCGTTTGGAGAAACGCTCAAGTCACTCGCCTGGGTTGAAAGTGTTGCCATCGCAAATAACCTGGCGCGCATAGTTGTCAGCGATATTCAGAGCGCAAAAGCCGAGATCTTACCCCTGCTGGAAAAAGCCGCTCTACCGCTCATGCGCCTGGAGTGGGTGCGCCCCAGCCTTGAAGAAATTTTCCTCAAATTAAGTGAGTAATCCATGCTTGCCTTCGCATATATCCTTTCCATTACGATCACCATTTTACTACCGCTGTTCTTAGCCACCTGGCTGCGCCGCCGTTTTCGCGTTTCCTGGTTTTTGTTTGCCGTCGGCACACTGACTTTTATCGGTTCTCAGGTTGTTCATTTGCCCTTGAATGCTCTGCTCTCCAAATGGAGTCTGTTGCCCATCGCAGCAGTCCCCACGGGCGCCGCTCTTTGGAGGGTGGCGATCATTGCCGGTTTGACAGCCGGAGTATGCGAAGAGCTGGCACGCACAGCCGGTTATGCCCTTTTGAAACGCTTTCGCAAGGTTGAGGATGGCATCATGCTGGGGCTCGGTCACGGGGGTGTTGAAGCAATGATTATCCTGGGGATTGTGACCGCCGGCACGATTGGGCAGCTCTTCGCCTTACGGGGCACAGACCTGAGCACTCTTTCGCTAAGTGCCGCTCAAATGGCTGCGCTTGGCAAACAGATGCAAATTTTCAACCAATCGCCACTGGTGGCATTCCTCCCCCTACTCGAACGCATGATCGCCATGACCTTCCACGTCATCCTTTCTTTGCTGGTTTTGCGCGCTTTTCAACACCGGAATGCGATCTGGGTAGTGCTTGCCATTCTTTATCACGCCATTGTCGATTTTGGGGCTGTCATGTTGTCAAGCGGGAACAGCAATCCTGGGCTCATTGAAGTGATTCTTCTTCTGTCTCTTATTCCAGGCTTGATTTGGGTCTTTTATACATATCGCAGCCAGTTTTCAGTGAGCATTAAAAGCCATCTGCCGGTCGAATGGGGTTTGTTTGGGCAGTCATTGCGCAAGGAATTGATGCAGCTTTGGCGCACCAAAATGGTTTTCGTCATCTTAAGCGTTTTCGCCATATTTGGGATTGCATCACCGCTCTTGGCCTACTTTTTACCGCAGATTTTGGGCAGCGTTGCCGGTGCTGAGATGTTTAAAGATTTAATTCCGGTGCCCGCTTTGAAAGACTCTCTCGACCAATACATCAAGAATATCAGCCAATTTGGCTTCCTGATCGCCATCCTGGTGGGGATGGGCAAAGTAGCCAGCGAAAAAGAAAGCGGCATGACCGAAATGATCTTGAATAAGCCGCTGCCGCGCTGGGCGTTTATCCTCTCCAAATTTGTAGCGCAAGCACTGGTTTACATGGCTGCTTTTCTGGTGGCCGAAGTATTCGCCTACGGCTACTCGGTCTATCTTTTCCAAAGCTTCTCGTTTGCTGTGTTTTCCTGGATGAACCTGCTGCTCTACCTGTGGCTGATGGTCTTTGTCGCCATCACAACCCTGGGCAGCACGGTCGCCCGCTCAACCGGCGCCGCTGCCGGGATCAGCCTGGCGAGTGCAATCGTGATTTTGCTCTCCGGCAGTATCCCCAGATATGGCGGCATCAGTCCGCAAGCACTGATGACCTGGGTTGCATCCATGACCAGCAAGGTGGTCATTAATCTGAAAACCAGCAATTTCACCGCTCTGGGTGCTGCAGTGGTTGTGATCATCATTGCGCTGGTCTGGGCGGTTGGCTTGTTTGAGCAGCAGGAAATATAGTGGGAAAGTAATGGGTAATGAGTAAGAAGTGATGAGGCGGCTTGACTGTCTTTCCTGCATGTTCCGTGTGAGAATATGCACTGAGCAGTAACCGTTATCAATAACGGCTTAGCAGATAAAGTACAAAAATTAGATCTGGAAATATCGTCCGCTAAACATAATATTAAATCAGTTCCCCTTATCTCCATCCTGGTCTTGATGTGGATCTTCACTTTGCCTTTTCTCAAAATTGCCTGGCGAAAGAAATGAAGATATCGCCTTATAGTGCTCAGTAGGTAGGCAGTCACCATCATTGCGAGCACACCCCACAACCATGCCTATGTGAGCCACCGTTCTTGTTCTTTGGAGGTGCGACAATCCTTTTCAAGTTGAGTGCCCGTAAACAGGAGATTGCTTCGCTATGAGATTGTTTTTAGAAAGACAGAGTAGTTGCAAATTAATCACGAATGTCGCGAATGATCGAATTACGCGAATATTAAAGCATTTTACTGTTCGCGTAATTCGTGCCATCTGTGTATATATTATTCTTGATTAAGAACCCCGCTTAAAAACAAAGTTCATAGCTATATCCAACCGTATTTGAAGGGCCACGGTTACCGGGGGCATACAGAGCGGCTGTGCCACTACTGCATTTAAGTCCAATGTCAGCAGTATTGCTCACAGATGCCATCCTTCACCAGGAATCCACTGTCGATGGTCCCCTTGAACATCAAAAGCTGTAAGCCCCAACGGCCACTCCAGGAATAACCATATCTTTTCAATTATTTGCGCCAAATCATTGGTATCATCACTTTCCAAGCCTGATTTCCGCAGAAATGTTCGCCAATTTTCACGATATTTAAAAGCGAACTCGACAGTCATCGAAAGCGGTCTGCCATAAGGAAGTCGAGTAGCACGATTCTCAAACGTTTTTATAATCGCATTTTGTAAGGCTTGATCATCAATCACGAAATTACCTGAAATTAGCCAAATATCGTAATAATCCTTCCAGCGACTGGGAATATCGGCATAGCGCTGGATTGCATGGAATTTTTCTGCAACCACTGATTGAACAGCGTAACTTTTAATTTGTAAACCAGCCATACCTTCTAATAAAACTGGAAACTTTATCGTTGTGGCCTCAAAGATCATCTCATCTGAGAACCCAAAATCTATCTGAATCGGAATACGTGCTCTATCCAAATACCCAACAAAGTTTGCTCTAATTCCTTCACGATCGGCGCCAATTTGAGTAAATTCAACTAAAAGCGATGCAGGATCAAACTTTACACCATCTTCCGGCACGGAAACAGAAATAGTATCTTGAATTACACGGGTAATGGTTTCTTTTTGATTCTTCATAAGACCTAGGAAATCGATATCACGGGTTAATCGCCGTAAAGGAATTCCCATGCTATAGAAAACCAATCCACCTTTAAGAATTAAGTCATCCAAATGGCGGGTCTGAGAAAGACGGTACAGAAATCGTTCGATCCCATAATACTGAAGTATTTCACCAAATGGTTTTCCTGACTCCCTGGCTTTATTGGCCAGGCGCGCATGGATGGATGCCATAATATTTTGTTGGCGCTCGCTCATACAAGTGCCTCGATATAAGGTCTGATCAGTTTCTCAACACGATCAATTCTCGCATATTCTATCAAGAGGTGGATATCAGGTGCCGGTTGGCGCATATAATCCCGTAATGCTTCCAGGGCAATCTCAATTCCTATTCGTTTGCGGTACATGAAGCAATCTGCTATCGTTTTTTCTTGGTTATAAATGCGTACAGCTACCCCATCAAGAATATATTCTTGAATGCCTGCCAAATATTGGCGCTCGGATCGATAGAAAAATTTCACAGGCGGATAATTAATTCGAGGTCTCTTTCTTGATTGCGGCAAAACTACATAAACATAACGAGGAATTTGCGTTGTCAATTCGTGAAAATATAGTGCGGAAATGAGGCATATGACTCCTTTTGGAATAAGGAGGCTTATCTGAACGAAATCCGGATTTCCAAGGTTTTTTGTTTCTGCCAAGCGGTACAAACCACGCGATTCTTTAATTAGTTCTTTTTCGCGGAGCATTTCATAAAGAATGTACTCAGGTATTCCCAAATTGATCGCTTTTGACGCGCGCAGAATTCCATTATTTGCTCTAAATATTTCTTTATGCTTCTCAAATTTATCCTTTAGCATAGCAACTCTTTCTTACCAATTATACAAGGAATTTACTGTACTTTCAATAGAAATACAGTGAATCTCTTGTAAAATGCGGGGGTGATATTGCCAGCTTTATACGATAAAAAATAATGGACAAAAAAATAGACTGAATACCGCTTATTGTTTTGGTATCGTATGAGCAGGCACAGTCTTAAATATAAAATGCCTCCGCATTATATGGGGGCATTTTTGTCAAAGGCTCCTCGAGTAGGACTCGAACCTACAACCTAGCGGTTAACAGCCGCCCGCTCTGCCAATTGAGCTATCGAGGAAAGCTTCAATATTATAACCAATCCTGTTTGAGTGTCAAGGTAAAAAGCGGATAGCTGACAGGTGATAGCTGATAGTTGATTCCTTTGAGCTATGTACTCGGGCACGCGCGGGTAGTCTAGAGGTTGTAGCAGGTGCAATACCTACCAACTACTTTAAACCACTCGATCCTTGCTCCTTGCTGTCTGCGTTCTAGTGAGAAGCACATGCCTTGCTTTGCACACTTCGTGAGGTCCCCGGGCTTTCCTGTCAGCTGTCAGCTGTAAGCTCGCTTAGCGGGCCTTTGGCCTCAGCTCGCTTTGCGCGCTTCGCGGTAGCAATAAGCTTTCTTATCCTGTCAGCTGTCAGCCGTCAGCTATCAGTTGCTATGAGCTCGCGCGCGAAGCGAAGCGCTTAAAACACCCACTGCCAGCCGACGATCAGCAGTACGGCGTTAGCGACGGCATGGGCGATCATGGCACTGGTCAGGGATTGGTATCTGACCAGTAAGCTGAACGCCACTCCGCTGATCAGGGCCGGCAGCCATAAAGCCGGTTGAAAGGTCAAGAATGCAAACAGCCCGGCTACCATCCAGAAGCCTTTGGTTCCACCAAAACGTGCCTGCCAGCCGGACAGCAGGATCTGCCGGAAAAATCCTTCGGCGGCAAAAGGAGCCACGCTCAAAGCCAGTGCCATTGTAACCCAGCGCAGCACCGCCGGCGGATCGATGGCAGCCAATGAACGTGCCGCCTGATTGGACCAGTTCAACAACACGCTCAGGATAAAGACGCTGACCACCCCGCAGCCCAATCCGCTCAACACGGCTGCCGGCAGTTTCTGTAGCGGAATTCCACTTATCTGGCGGACGGGAAATAGCAGCCGCAGGCTGAAAAACAGTACCATCACCTGCCAGAAATACAGAAAAGGCTGCCAGGTTGCCCTGAAAAGACTGCCCGCCAGGCCGCCGGCCAGGATGGGTGCCTGCACAAACATTAACCAGGTAAAGGAAATGGCTGTTGCCAGTAACGGCAGGCCATAGGCAGCACTTAAGACCAGCCAGGGCTTCTCACGGTATTTGTATTTGCGCAGCAGCCAAACCAGCGCCAGAGCTGCCAGGGCCATAAAAAAGAAAATGAGGGCAACCAACAAAGTGTACTGGCGCTCAAGCGCTACCTTCTGATTGGCAAAAAAACGTTGTGACAAAAACGATTGCAGCCACACCAACGCTACAAACGCGGACAGAAGAAGTGATAACCATAAGATATCTGTATTTGATTTGGTTTTCATCCTCTCCTTTTTGGTAGGAAAAACCATAGGTCTATCAATTATTTTAAGTGAAGAACTCCTGAAACTAAACCAGGAACCACCATAAAAGTATTCTGGTAGTTTCTGGTAACCCTTTTAGAAATACCACCCATATTAATCAATAATGATTGGAGGTACTGGTGTTGTCGGAGTTGCTGTAATTGACGGGGTCGGAGTTATAGTGGGCGTGGATGTAGTAGTTCCCGTTCCGGTAGCCGTCCGCGTGGGAGTATTTATTGGCGTATTAGTAGCAGTGCCCGTATTGGTAGGCGTGCTGGTCGGTGTTATTGGTGTAATAGTTGGCGTGTTGGTTCTGGTTGCAGTGGGTGGCCTAGGCGTTCTGGTCGGTGTGTTGGTGGGTGTCGGGGTGATCGTCGGCGTAGGCGTGATCGTCGGTGTACTAGTGTTCGTGGGTGTATTGGTCCTGGTTGGGGTATTGGTTCTGGTCGCCGTATTCGTACGGGTAGGCGTAATCGTCGGCGTAGGGGTAATCGTCGGCGTATTGGTTATCGTCGGTGTATTGGTAATTGTCGCCGTGTTGGTCCTGGTTGGGGTGATTGTCGGTGTGGAGGTAGGAATTGTATTGTCCGGGTAAAGGTATTGCTGGGCAATGATCGGATATGTGCCGGCAATTGCGGCTCCGTCCCATTTTAATTGTGATCTGGCATAACCATCTCTTTCATTAAACTCCATCACAATGGACGTGCGGCTGCACTTAAGGTTGACTGCCCCAGTCGTTACTCTACGGAGCGTATTTGCATTTGTTTCTCCTACATCTCCCCATCTATCGATAACCCGATTGCCATTCACATACAAACGGACACCGTCATTAGTTTCCGTTCGAAAAGTGTAATCTCCCTCCTGAGGTGGCATAATGGAACCCACCCAGCGAATGACCACTTTATCGTTGGCAATTCCTTCTATTGATCCATTGCCCCAGTTGAAGTCGATTTCAGGATCAATTCGGGATAATCTTAATATGGTCGCGCTTGACCAGCCAGAACCACTCCAGGTTGGCGGGCTGTTGGTAGCAGCAGAATATGTATAATAATTTCCTGTTATTCCTGTTCCATTTGGACTACAAACCTCAGGAGTAGCTGTTGCGGTCGCGGTGTTGGTTGCCGTATGAGTAGAAGTGGCTGTGTTGGTAGGGGTATGCGTTGGTAAAATTGAGTCAGGGTCGGGGATCAAATTTGACTGGGGAATAATTTCCTTGGGGACGCTGGAGGATGACCACCTCAAGCGCGCAGTCGCAGCTCCCCCCTTCTCATAGTATTCCATCACGATCGTTTTAGGTGCACAGGTATCAAATGTTATTTGGCCGGAATTATCCTCGTATTCGCTTTGGTCACGCCAGGCATTAATCACCATAGCTCCATCCACAAATAGTCTGGCACCATCGTCTGAACTGGTATAGAAGGTATAGACATCGCCAGGGTTTTTTGGAATGACTTTTCCTGTCCAGCGTACGGCAAAGTAATTATCGCCAATGGTGGGGCCGGGACTGCCGGGGTTTCCCCACGCGAAATTAATAAAGGGGTCATCTCTAATCAGTTTTAATTCATCAAATGATGGGGTATTATGATCATTATATTCATAATAGGCGCCGGTAATCCCGGTACCATACAAACTGCACGGTAGCGGAGTTGCAGTTGGCGTAGCAGTATCTGTAGCTGTTGGAGTATTGGTCGGCGGCAGCGGAGTATTGGTATTAAGCGGTGCGTTGCCAATCGAACCAACCAGACCGGTGACGCGCGAGACACGGAACTTCTCCACCAGGCCTTCGCGCTCGGAGGTCAGGCGCAGGGTCGGCCACCAGGTGCTGACAAATGGTGTAATGAGCGGGTGGCGGTAGGTCAGTACCACACGTACGCGATTGCCAGGCCCGCCGGCATCATCAATATGACGCACAAAACTACTGGACGAATCCACCAGGCTGCAGTACTTTAAATATTTGTACTGGTCGAGTGGAGGGGGAATACTGGGAGTATAATACTGTGCGTTTGGATTAAAAGCAAAGCCCTCACCCGTGGGGTATTCTCGGTTGGAACAAATGGTGAAATCAAAATAACCCGGGTCCTGCGGCCTACCGCGATATAACTGATCGAAAGTAGCCCCGGCATCATAAGCATGAGCCAGAAAAGCCGGGTAATCACCCGTGGTCGGCGCATCGGGATCATAAGCCAGCCCCATTGCACCGGAAAGAGCTGCCTCGCGGATGGAGGGCATGCGCGCCCAGTCTATTAAAAAGCTGTTGACCAGCTCAACTTCTTCCTTGGTTTTGTGATCATCAGTATGCCAGGATTGCGCTTTCACCAGGTCTTCAGACACACGACAATCAAAATTTCCAGCACCATCGTTATCCAAATTGGAGAAGTTGATCAATGTAGCGGCGGGATAATCTTTACCTAAAACAAATGTGGCGGTTAAGTTGTCATCCAGGGCAGCAGCCGCATCCGCGCAATAATCCGGGTTGTAGTTACCTGTAACGGCATAGCGGATGGCAAAACGAGCGCCATTTTCAAGCGCCAACCAGGCCTGCAGCATGCGCCCAAATTCAATGATGCCAAAAACAAGCAGCAGCAGGATGGGCAGGGTCAGGGCAAATTCAACCATACTCTGTGCACGCTGGCTGCGTTTACCGTGAGGAAATTTAAAGATTGTTAGATTTTTCATACCATTACCCGCCTTTACTGGCTGATTCGAGTGAATATACGTGAGGCAATATCCTCAAAAATAGGACTCAGATCTTCCCCACTACCTTTATCGTAATAATACTGCCCGCACCAGGTTTCGTTTGATTTTCCAATGCAGGGATCAACTACATCCCGGCGGCCTTCTATGCCGATTAATGCCATGTAGCGCAGCAGTTTGGTGCTGACATCACCAATATTGCCCAGTCCGATAGTGTAAACAGCGATATCTGCACCGAGTGCTTCATGCGGATTTTCCGATTCTGTTAAGGCAGTCTGGTCAATCATATCGCGAGCATAATCCATCACAGAATATCGAGGCTCAAAGGCCCCACTCGGTACTGTTACAACCGACCAATCCACTCCTGTGGGTGCTACCGGGCATGTGTCCGGATCATTTTTAATACAGTAACGCGGGCTCCATTCCAAATCCCTACAGGCTGGCTCGTACGAAGGCGGAACCTCTGCGTTTGGTTTAAATCCCCAAGGGCCACCGACATTCCCTCCTAATGTACTGTTGCAAAATCCATTCGGATATGCAAGCGGTGGGTCGGATACATCAAAAAATTCCGGGTTGGTAGCCGGCGTATCGCTCAAATTAGCCTGGCCATCCGTCAGAAAGACCATCACCCAGACAGAGCCATAACGGCCAGCCTGCTTTAACACGTTGCCACCAGTATAAATACCGCAGCCAATGCAGGTGGAGAGCGGCGCCAGTGTGGCTTCCAACGGGCCGGCACCATCCGGGTCATTGGCAGCCAGATAGTCAATTGAAGTTTGATGTTCATCCAATGTCCAAACTCCATTCCCATCCCAGTCATAGGAGTCATATTTGTCATCACGGTCACAGGGCACGCCGCTCCAGCCTTCAAACTTGCCGCCGGGGGCGAATAAACCTGCCGGAGGAGCGGGGCTTTCGGTAACGCCCCACCAGCGATCGCCTAATATGCTGGTGGCATCATCAGCCGGATCAGCAGGCCAGGGACAATTGGCACCATAAAGCGCCATATCATCATCGATGTCCCTGCCATCATTATCACGATCTTCGGGGTTCGCCAAATTAACCACCTGGCGACCCTCATAGGCATACCAAAACCAATTTCCCCATAATTTACTAACAGGTGCATCATCATTTAACTTAATATCAGCAATGGCGTCTTTCACATTCTTCATGTCATCGCTCAAATATACAGTGGTCGCACCTACCTTGGGCAGGATCCCATGAGCGATAGCCACATTGGAATAGGTCACGATGGACACCTGGTCAATGGTGTCATAAAGCGTGTTAACTAATTTGATAGCTGCTATCTTCGCATTTAACAGAGGCTGGCAAATTCCGTTTATTACAGTGGCGGTGCCATTTATTACAACAGTTTCGCTTCCTTTGTTACAACCATTTGTAAGGTTGTTGGGCTCAATATAACTGTAAGCTGCGTCGGTATTTTTTCCCATTGACTCGGACACATCCAGAACGATTACCAGGTCGAGTGGTGCCGCTTCTGAGATGGTATTGGTGGTCAGGCTGATATTCGTAAAGCCCATCAAGGTCAGAAAATAAAGTGGGGCTTTCTGTGTTGCTTCAATCCAGACCAGTTTCTTGGGTGTTTCCCCATTTAATGTATCCGGACAGCGCGCCCAAAAAACCGGAGAAGCCGTCTCTAAGTTCGGGTCACGGATACCGTCAGGAGTGTTTGAAGTTGCATAAGCGGGCGTGCCCCAGGTGGAATTATCTTTTTCATCGCAAACATATAGTTGCAGGTTTAATGTGTCCATGTCAGTATTCATGAGTGTCATGACTTCATTGGCCGTCTTGGCCATGGAGGTCGAATCAGCTCCGCGTTTAAACTCATTCGCTGCCGCAATGGCAGCCGAGTCAACTGTGCGCTTGAGGTGGCCGTAAGTCACATATAGCGAACCTGCATCCAGCGCCAGACCGACAAAGAACAAAAGCGCCAGCAAGGAAATTCCAAAAATGACCAATATTTGACCCTGTGATTTTTCACCGCTGTTTTGTGTGGATATGTTTTTCATTAGGGACTCACTCGTGTCGGTTGAGCTGCCGGTAAAGGCATCAAGGTATAAGTGTGAATTTGAATGGGGTTGGGGATGATATCCGAGATGATCGGAATTCCCAGCACCTGCTCATAACAATAGTAGAATTCGACAGCCACATAACCTTTTTTTGGTGTGGCTGATTCAGATATGGCCAATTTTGAATCCACGTAAGTAGCGGTGTACAGCGGCGTGCTGCGGACAGCATCTCCTTTACAATTGCGCTTGAAATTATCACTATGCGCTGCGTCAGTATCGAAATTGGAAAGTGCCCAGTAACCATTCGGTGCCGGCCAGGAGTTGGTAACTTCCTGGACAGTACGATCGACAACCCCGTCTCCGTCATCATCTTTTGCTACACGCTCAATGGTGAAAACGCTGATAACAACGTCATCGGTGGCGGAATTGAAATCAACAAACGAGTTAAATCCATTACAAAACGGGTCATCTGCGAGTACACATACGTCATTCTCAGGTGGAGAAAAGATGCAAGCCGTATCGTAGTAAAAATCAAATGCATTCGGAGTGCTGCAATCGTAATCTGCAGAAGCCGGGGGTGAAGCGGCATTCAGATAAAACTCTCTGCCGGAGGCAAAGCGGGCAGCTTCACGAGTCAGATCGAGGACATCCAGGTAGCGGCCCATGAAGAAGGCCACCTCCACCAACCCCAGCAGAATCAGCAGCAGGATCGGGACGACTAGGGCCAGCTCCACAAAGCTTTGACCACGCGTCAGCTGCCGGTTCTTGAATTTCTTTACAAGAGGATTTTGTCCAAATTTCATAATTTTCACTGCTTTTCTTCTCATTTATACTGATAGGGAGAGTAATCCTGATTTTATCTTAACGGATTTGGCCAGTTTTACAAGGGTCTTGGCCGGAACTGTAATCATATTGTGATGATTCAGTAACACGATCGTAACTTTACAATCCACTTAAGCTTGAAATTGCCACGAATATCCTTTCCCTTGCCTCCACTGCACTGCCTGTACCCAATTTTCATTTGCAGCTGTAAAATCGTTGAAAACCGGGCAGCCGAGCAGGTTGTTGCCGCTGTAAAGTGCTGCATTCAGCCTATTGATAGATGCAGGTTTCATGCTCGAAATATTGAATTCTGCACCCGCTCTGGGCAGGGCAATCACCTGCAGATTACGCTGCGCATCAACAAAAGCCGATTGGCGGGGCACACCTTGCAGCCAGCCTTCAATACGAGCCCGGTAGGAAAGCGCAAGCGGCCGCCAGCGCGGTAGCATGCGATCAGGTTCTTGCGAGAGGGGTGGTGTCAGCACCCCACGAATGAAACCTGAACATTTCTCACTACCCAATAAATTGGACAATAAGACGCTGCTGGGTTCGTGCGCTATCAAACAAAAGCGCAGGTCCTGTCCCAGAGTCTGCCAATTGCTGCCATCCCAGCGTTTTAGAACCCCTCCCGCATAGCCGTTACCATCGTCACTCTCCAACAGGTAGTAGACTTCACTGTTAATCGATCCGGAGCGCTTGATCACGATCCAGTTATTTTCATTGACCGCTAACAGGCATGGCTCTGCCAACTGCCAGCAGTGCCACTGCCAGCCGCCATCCAGGCTGGTAGCGGCATGCTCAACCTGGCTTAGCAGCACGCCTGGTTTGCCATGCTCATCCGCGTGAACTGCCACCTGCAAATCATCCACACTTTGACCAATAATGGCTGCCCTCAGCCAGATCTGTCCCAGGCGAAAATCGGTCTCTGCATTCCAAAAAGATTGTGCCACCTGCGCTTGACTTGCAAGGCGCCCAAGCAGCACCTGGCTCTTGCCGCCGCTCAGGTGGGCCAGCATCCCTTGCGGGTTGGCATCCAGCACCCAGTCCAGGCGCTGCCACCAGCCCCGGCAGTTCATTTCCAGACGGCCTTCTTTGCCGGCGGGGTCTGCCTCTATTCTTAAGGAGGGCCGGCTCTGTAAAGCGTGAAATGCGGCCAGCAAAGACTGATTGGCCAGATAGGGATCCGCCTGACTGATGCTGACCAATTTCTCGCGCCGCCCAAAGTGCGCCTGACTGTCCGCTGCATCCATCCAGCCGGTGTACTGCCAGCGTTCCAGCGGGCTGAGCTGTGGATTCTGGCAAGGGTAACGCACAATCACGCGATTGTACATTTCCTGCAAGGAGCGTGTCAGACGAGCACCACGCCCGCTATAGGAAATGGTTTGAACCCAACCATTCCAGAGCACCTCTCCATCCGCGCCTCTGATTTCCAGCGGCAGCCCTAAAATCTGGTCAGAAAAGGTGCTGAACCATTCATCCGAGAACCTGCCCCGGATGGCACTCAGGCTGGCTTTGGCAGCTCCACCCGCCAACTGCCAGCTCATCTGCTCAACCTGCCAGTCAATCCCTTCCGATGGGCGCGGGCTGAAATCTGGATTCAATAAAACGACCTGGGCCCTCATACCAGCATCCTGACCCGTGGCCGATAGCGAATTTCCAGTTCCAGGTAAGCATCCAGCGGCATCAGCGTGCCGCTATCGGCCAAAAATTGAAAACTTTGGTCTTCATACGGGCAGACCCAAATACCCCCGCCCAGACCAGCGTAGGTCTGCGCCACCGTTCCGCTTTGATCCTCCAGCAGTAATGGCTGCTGCTCCGCACCAAAATCAATCAGCGTCTGGCCTGCCATCAGGCTGCCGCCAGGATACGGCTGGAAGTGGCGCCAGCCATCCAGGCCTAACAGGAAGATTGCATCGACAGCCAAAACGTGAGAGCCTTCCCCTTGCGCCTGAATCAACAATGAGACTCGGTAGCTGGCAGGATGGGGATACTTGCTGTGTGTTGCCGGTAATTGTAAAATTGGCAGGGCTTGCAGTTGCAAGCCGGGCTGCAAGCTGACCATCTGACTTTGATAGACAATGCCACCCTGGCTAATCACCCAGCGCAGCCAGCAGGTTTCCACCACAGGTGCTGCAGCTGGAAGACGCAAAAAAGGACGCACACGCACCGACTGTAGCACAGCCTTGAAAACATCCTCAAATTGCCAGCGCAGCAGCTCCTGCTCGGCTGATCCCTGCCACTCTACCTGGCGATAGACTCCGCCCTGGCAGCCCGCATCTGGCAGCAATGTATTGCTGAGATCACTCGCCGCAGTTTCACCCTCCAGCACAGCCAGATTATCTTCCACCGCACGCAAGTGACCCGCATACATATTTTGCGGTACAGCGTTGCTTCCCAGCTTGTGAGCCAGTAATAATTGCGCCGGTGCCGGCAGTTCCCCGCTGACATCCTCAGCCAGCCAACGCACCTGATTCTCTCCGAATGTATCCGCACGGTTATCCACGCGTAAGCCACCCGTCACACGGCTGCCATAACGGTTGCTGAGCGGCAGGGAGTAGGCTGGCCCTTCCCAGAAATCATCGCGCTCAAGCTGCAGGCGTAAACCGATCCCTTTTGGCTGCAAACTGCCGACAATCCACTGAAAATCAGCGCTGTAGATACGACTTTCATAGGGAAACTCGCGTGGTTCGCTTTGCAGCGACAGTACTGCGGACTGTCCCTGATTGATGCGTTGCAAAAATGATTGCAGACGGCCGATCCAGGCGCGGTTCTGCCCCGCGCTTCCTTGCAGAATCAATTCTAACACTTCCAGCGTGTGATTGTTCGCCAGGCGCTGTCCTGGCAGGCGCCGGCACCCGTGCAGAGGCAAAGTTGTCTGCGGTCCATGTAGACCGATCTGATCATTTTCAATGCATAAAGAAAGTGAATACATGCTGCTCCTTTGTTTTCGCTGAGTTTGTGTTGCTCGTCCAGATTACCTGCTCCCCGGGAAAACAGACCGGAATTAATCATCCCGGCCTGTCATTTGGTCACTCACATTCCTGATTACAATCAAGCACTGATGGCGGCCTATCCGGCCAACAGCCATACGGCACCTGCAGACTGCGCTGTAAGTAAAACTGCCGCAGGTGTTCCACTTCCTGCTCAAGCGCTTGACCCTCGCCACGCAGCCAGTCCTGGTTGTCTTTACCTGTGGCAGGATCAGGATGAAAGGTTTCTGAACGCCCTTGCTCGCGCAGATGCCAGGCATGCAGCAGCGCCATTCGCAGCAACAAAACTGACATACCATCCTCCAGAATTGTGATTGCAGCATCATCCAGGCCTTCCAAACTCAGCTTGATGGGGCACACGCTTTGCAGTCTCGCCAATCCTAAGCGAACGCATTCTTCCAGTTGCTGCGGCCCCCAAATGAGACCATCCTCATCCCAGAGCATGTGGCGCATTTGTACCAGCAATCCATCAAGGTTGAGAATCATGGCTGGCCTCATCGCTATTGGCAAGAAAATCAAGTCCAATTCGCTCGGCAATGAATTTCATACTATTGGCTGTGACAAATACTACTTTTCCACATTTGTAGGTCTTCCAATCCACAATTTGCTGCGGATCCACCCCGTTCAATTGTGCCAGATGCTTTACCGCCAGCGGCAGAGCATCTTTTTCCTTATGTTCGCGGGATTGATTAACCTGTTTGCGTTTGCTGCTCATCTCGTTCCTCCTTGTTTTGCCAGAGTTGCGGGTGCGCCTGCCATAACAGGCTCATTTTTTCTTCGAGTGTCCAGGCCTTGCTACTCGCCGGCAGGCCGCACCAGACTTGCAGATCCTGCAGGCTGCCATGAAAAAAATTGAGGTCCAGCGGCGCGTTGATGCCCGGCAAGACAAATTTATCGCCAGAAAACTGCCAGAAGTGCCAGTTTTTGCCCCCGGGCGGGATCAGTGGGTTGCGAATGGTCGGGCTGTAATGCGTTTTAAGCGTTTCCCAGCTGAGCGAAACACGTCCGCTGGGATAGGGGTAATGAGCCACCCAAAGCGGCCAATGACGCAGCCAGGTTTGCATATCCAGCGCATAATCGTGCACGAAACTGGCCCGCGTGTAAATTAAAACCGGTTTCTGCCAGGTTTCACGCACCAATTGCGCCATCTCAAGGCTGCGGCGACTGATGAGCGCCGCGCTAAAGTGGTTTTCCTTAAGCGCCCGCTTACTCATTTCCCAGTTTTGCCAGTATTGTTCCACGTCGAGGGCCAGAAAGGCAAATTCACGCCCTTCGACAGCCGCTTTCAAATTGGTCAGCTGAGATTGGGCACTGCAGCCCGGGTCAAACCAGTGATAGATACCACAAATCATGCCGGCCTGGCCGGCATTGCGCAGGTGCGCCCCACAACTGAGATCACGTCCATAGCTGCCCTGTGAAGCTTTGATGATGGCAAAGCGAACCCCGGCCCGTACCAGTGGATCCCATTGAAGGGCCGCCTGCCAGTGCGACAGATCCACGCCCAGGCAATATTGATCAAACATGATCATTCACCTCCTTTGCCTGGTGTGATTTGGCTGATACCATCTTCGAGGGCTACCCCGAGGATGTAGGCCGCCAGCAGCGAGACAAATGCAATCGTCTCTTCTTCCGGCACCTGAAAGGCAGGATCAAAGTTGCGGATGGTCAGAAAAACAAGCCCGATGACGGCCGCCCAGAATTTCCGTGAGCCGAGTAAACGCTTCCATTTCGGTGTGTCCATTTTTATCCTTTCTGCATCACTTTTGCTGTCATCTGGGGGGTGCTGAAACACCCCCCGTTAAATAATTGATTCGACCTAGGGCACGTTGGCCTTGTAAAGCGGGCGGTAATCAGCCGCAAAGACGGCCAGATAATGACGTACCTTTAAGTTGATAACATCGCTGTGCACCATGTCGTGACTCTGTTCACCATCTGCCACAAAAATTTCGGGAATGAGACCGTTGCGCTCGCCAATGATGATGGCTGGTGCCAAGAGCGGATCGGCGATGGCTGCCCAGTCTTTGGCATCGCTCCAATTCGGGACAACAATCACATCACCCATTTCACCACGCTGCATATTCTCGGAAACGATATTTACTTCCCGTCCGAAATAGGGGTAGAGAATTTGCATGGCAGTCAGCTTGAGAGCACGCGGCACCAACAGGTAACGCGCATCCAAACCCAGGCGCGGCTTGCTGGTATCGCTTGAGACCATGGCCTGCTGGTAAATAGCCTGGCTGGCGGCCTCAAAGCTCTCCGCAGAAAGAGCCGCGGTTCCCGCGTTGGCATGACCGCTGGCATCAAAGACATGATAGCCATCCGCCATGATTGGACCGCTGCCATTGCCGCTGGTAAAGAGATCACTGACCAGAGTAGAGATATTACGAATGACCGATGTGACCAGTTTGTTGGGCATCTGGCGCAGCTTGTGTGTCTCATCCTTGTCGATCATTTCCAGTGTAATCGGCAGCAAACCACCATATTTGACAAAATTTTTGGTTTCTCCGCTATCCGTAATACCCAGTTCACCATAAGCAGTGCCTTCAGCAATAGTGCTCAAGGCACTTACTTCACCCAACAAAATACCGCTGACCGGCTGCAGAGAGCTGAAATGTTCCACCTGAACAACCTTCTCCCACCAGCGGTAACCAGCCTTGCCCAACTCATCCCATTGTTTAACGATTATTTTATTAAAACTGTTCATGAGGACATTTGATAGGTTATCGCTGGTAGCCAGGCTGGTGCGTTTGAGCGGGTTGCTGCCGTACAATTCGTCATCACCAGTCACAGCAGTGTACAGTTCACGAATACCGGTCAGGCGCGGGACGGAATGACTGATCATTGCGCTTTCACGCGGAGCACCCAGCAAATCATCCGCGGCAGCTTGCAATCTTTCCTGTTCGCTGCGCACAGATTCGATCTTTCCGGCAGCATGGATGGATTGGCGCCCCTGATAGGCAGCTGCCAGTTCACGTTGGTCTTGAATGGCGTCTTCCAACTCATCCAACGGCCAGTCACTGCGCTGGTTAAACTCTTTCTGCAAAAACTGCTGAGCCGGTTCAGGCAGGTTGCTTTGCTGCAGCTTGAGCGCCAACAGCGTCTGTTTGCTTTCCAGCAGCGCAACCTGAAAAGCTCCGTCAATACCTGCCGGTTGTGTTACTTTTTCTTCCATTTTGATCTCCTTTTGATTAAATTGATTGAGCGCACGATTGAACAGCCCGCCCCGGGCTGGTTGGAACACCAAATCCAGGCTGATTACTTTCAGAATTTGCCTGACCGAATTTCCGGCTGCATTGAAGATGACATCGGCACTAAAACCCAGCCGCGGGCGTGGATCAGGCGCCTGCAGCCATTCCAACCCGACCGCTTGCAAGAGCTTACCGCTCGGCCCGCTCGGGCGTACTTTCAGGTAAATACCGTGACTGTTCTCGTCAAAGCGGGCATCAAACCCAATTCCAGCCAGATCGCGCACACTGCGCAGCGGTGTATTGTGATGGTCGATGAAAATTTCGACTCCTTCCCACAAAGGCAGTGAATTGCGCAGACATTCATCTGAGAATAACCAGCCATTGCCCATGCCGGCGGTGATAGCCGTCACTTCAAAAACAGATCCTTGCTCCTTTCCGAGGACAATGTCCTCCTCCTCAGCCTGCCCCTCCAGCCAGTCCAGAGCGGTTGTTTCGAGTTGTAATTTTTCTTTTATTTGTTTATTTTTCATTTAGGCTCCGTGTCAAAGTAAGAAGTAATGCGTAATAAGTTTGGAGTAATGAGGGAAGCATTTTTTTACCATCTGATCCTTATCAATCATTTCCATCTCAATACTTACATCTATGTGAATCCAAGATTTAGATCCTTAATCCGTATGGGTTGGCAACAAAAACTCCCTAGTGATACCTCACCCCGCCCCTGTCGGGGAACGTGAGGCCGACCTCCGATTACAATGCCCTCAAGTTTGTAGGGGTTAGATTTACACGGATTGGGTTTGTACGGTCCGGGCATGCCCGGCCCGTACACCCTCAAGCTTCAGCAGCAACAATTTCACTAATAAACAATCCACTCATTTGGCATTACTCCTAACTCACCAACTAATCCACTAATCCACAAACAACTACCCTCTACAAAATCTTCTCTCTTTCCTCTCCCGTCTCCGGGTCAATCACATCTTCCTTGATTCCATCACGTGGCTGCTTTTCCACCACCGATCGGCGTCCCTGGCTGGGAATGCCTCCGCCCAATTGCTGTGGATCAACCACCTCACCCGCAAAGCGGTAAGTCATGCGCAAGAGTTCTTGTTCGCCGATCAAACCGCGGTCGAACAGTTCCAGGAATGTTCGGCTGGCAGCACGCGTGGCAATCGCCAGCGAGGCATTATCACGGGCGCTTAAATCCGCACCCTGGACCTGAATCTTGACCCGTGCATTCAGGCGCCGGTCAAAGCGTGCGCGTCTTTGCAAGCAGATCGTGGCAATCTGGCGCATCATCTCACAAAAGAACTGCTGGCGCTGCTCATAATGACGAAATGTGGGACCGCCGGCTGCTTCGGCAGTGGTACGCGTGGCTGATTCGGGTTCAGCCAAAAAATGGAGGGGTACGCCCGCACCGGCTGCAATCATTTTCTTGATCGCCAATCCATCGGCAGCCGCTTCGCTGCTTTCCAGGCGCGGATTGATCACCTCCCACTGTTCACTCTCATCGGTCACCAAAATTGAACCGGGCGTGGGCGGGTTGCTATTCAGGGTCGTCTGGCGCGCCGCTCGTTCCGACTCGCTCACAAAGCGTGATCTCACCACAAAATAAAAGGCGTTGCGATAGCGGTTCAAGCGCGCCCGATCTTCCAACCAGGCGGAATAGCGATTCAGCCAGCGAATGATGGGCGCCAGATCGCTCTCACCGCGCACAGCTCCCACCGGCCGGTTGATCGCGAAATGGAGCATAACGGTCGCGTAGGTACCGTCACTTTGCGGCTGATCGTCGAGCCAATCGTAGGCAGGCCATCGTTGTCCTTCTTGCAAAGCGCCGGCCCCTATCTGATGATAAGCAAGCTCTTGCTGCAAATCATTAGGCGCTGTATCAATGCGTGCGATCTGGGCCGCAGGTACAGCCCGCACATACGACATGCCGGCTGAATCGCTGGAAAGCAAGAAAAACAACTCGCCGGAGCGTGTCAATTCATCACACCACTCGTAGACGCGCAACGCACACTGATTAAGGTCATGCTGCCACCAACTTTCTAAAAACCGCTGTGTGCGCGCATGCTCACACTGCAAGCGCAATCCGCCGCCAACCACATACTGGCTGGTCAACCCGACAATGCGGCGCGCCAGGGGGTTGCTGCGCCAGACTTGCAAGGCCTGGGTCAGGGTGGTTTGCTGGTCATAAAACTGGCGGTCGCGATTCTCTTGAGGGCTCCTCACAAGCGGCAGATAGTCTTGAGCCGTAAAGCTGCTACTCTGCTTCTGCCTGCGCAGCCATTTGGGGATTTCAATTTTCATACTGCTCCTTCCTTGCGCCGGTAGGATGAGATCCACCGGTTTTGGTTAATTTCTGGGGATGGTAGTTAATCCTCAACTTGCTGGCCATCCATCTCGCGCAGCGGGTCTCGAGCGCGAATAATGTGCGTTATACCGCGTGAAGGCAGCGCTTCGTTTTCCAAGACCGCACACAAAGCGGCTGACATGAGCCAATCATCATGCAAGGGCTGGCCGAGCGCATCACGACTGCCGGGAGGCACACTCCAGGACAGACGTCGTTCCGGTCCGGGGGTAATGGCAAACTTGCAGGCACGTGCCTCGCTCAGAAACTGCTGCTGCTCCGGATCGCTTTCACGGTGATCTTTGAACCGGCCGCTATCAATCAAAGCCAGGAAATTCCACCCCAGCTGGCTCTTGCTGCTGGCGGTAAATAAAAATGGAATCACTTTTCCGGGCAGAGCATGCTGTAGAAAATTAGCCAGACCGGCGCCAATTCCAGTGGCATCCACCACCACCTTGTGCGCATTCCACAGCCGCGCCTGTGCCATGACTTCCTGAAATAATTGCGTCTGGGCAATACCATGCCAGCTCCGGCGGTATACGACCTGAAAACAGGTCAGAGGCAATCCCCAGGCCGCTGCAGCTTGAGCATCCATGGATACAACGGTCATGGCGCTGAAATCGCGGTTGGGATGTTCAAGGCTGCCGCCTTGCGTGAGACCCTGGTCCTCGCCGGCTACATCCAGCAAGAGTGCATATATACCGCCTGGTAATGGACGCGTCAATCTGGAATGCTCACCGGCTATCAAAGCCAGGCGTCCGGCATGGAACAATCCGCCACCGCTTTCCAGCATCTCCGAAAAAAATTGGGTACGTACCAGCGGATGATCGCGGCCTAGGCGTTCAACTTGTTGTTGAACAAATAATCCATAGGCTGGCACCTCGCGCGCAACCTGAGTGGCATCCAGAACAAACGCACGCTGAACACCATCCTTTTTTTGGCCTTCGCGGGCTGATTGTAATTCGCGCGCCAGCAAAGTGTCATCGCTCCAGGCTGTGCCCCAAAATACACGGGTGGCATTGGTACTGGCTGCCATCGGGGCAATTTCCTTATCGTACTTCTCGATGCGAATATCCTGGGCTTCATCTACTTGCAGCAGCAAAGAGGCAGTTGCCCCAACAATGTTGGCTTCCGGTGATCCGGAAAGGAAAATCTGGCGGGCTGCACCAACCCGGTAGATATAGCCCTGTTCCTTTTGCCAGCGATCTTTTAATAATGGGTGCGTCGACAATACGCGCTCCAACCTGTGCTGCGCATTTTGGCTCTGCGGTTTCCAGGTAGGGGACAGTTTGACAAGTTCCCCGCCAGAACTGCTGTAACGCAATAAGAAAAAGGCTTCTAACTGGGCCTGCAGTTCGTTTTTGCCGCTCTGACGGGGAAACATGACCACAATACTGTATCCCTGACCCTGCACCACGGACCGCACCACTGCACGGGCTACCCGTTTCTGATATGCACGCAGATGCAAATCACCGAGGGCAGTAAATTGGTAAATATTCTTGGTGAATGGCTGTACTTGTTTGTGGGCAGGGCCAGGGGTCTTCAATCCAGATCCTCCTCTTCAATACCGGGCTTAATTCTTTGCAAAACTTCGTTGAGAGCCTGGCGCAGAGAGTTATCGACATCCTGATCCACTTCCAGCTTGTGATTGGAAGCCACCAGGCGGGCCAGGCGCGAGACGGCTGAGGTGAGCGTGTTCAACAGCTTGACGCCGTCCTCAAAGGATTCGACTGAAGAGAGGGTCTCATCCACAAAACGGCGGATAGCAACCTTCAGTAAGGCAATTTCGTCACTCAGATCGGGGCGGGTTTCACCCGTCAGGTCGTTCACTTCGGCAGCGGTAAAGTGCTGCCCGTAAAATCCCTTGCGGGGTTTTTTTGACCCGGGTGACGGTGTTTCTTGCGGTCGGGCCTCCTGCATCTTTTCTCCTCCTCAAATAATAGATATTATGTTCTATATCTTGAGATCAGTATGCTACTTTTTGAGGGAGAATACAACCTGCCGAATTAGGCATATTTAAACGCAAAAACCTGCCGAAATCGGCAGGTTTTATCATGTATTCATGGCGCAGTCCTTATAAAAGTGGGTTCCAGCTGAAAGGCAGTATTTAAATTGCAACTTTCCATTTCTATCTGATATCATAATCATATGGTGCAGGTACATAACTTCTCTGACTTTAAATCTGAATTTGAAGGCGTGCTGCTGCCTTTCTTAACCTCACGCGCCATTCTGGTATTGACCGGTTTGCTCTCTTATCTCTATCGTGCCAGTGATCTCTACCCCCTTCGCAAAGCGGTCGAACAAGGTTGGCATTTTACCCCCTACCGTCTGCTGGACATGTGGGCACGTTGGGATAGCGGCTGGTACTTAAGTATCGTATTCGATGGCCTCCGTAAATCAGAAGGCCTTACGAACCTTGCGTTTTTCCCGCTTTATCCCTTTCTGATGCGTGCCGGAAATTATTTTCTGTTCGACTTTAAAGGTCATCGTACCACCTTCGTTCTGATTGGGATACTGATCAGCAACCTGGCTTTTCTGGGTGCTCTGCTGATTCTGCGTAAAGTCTTATTGCGCCTGGGATATTCTGAGAGTTTTGCACGCGGTACGCTCTGGTTGCTCCTGATTACGCCATTCAGTTTCTTCTTCTCCGCAGTTTATACGGAAGGCATTTTTATTTTTTTGGTGTTAGCAACAGTTTGGTTCTGCATGGACAAACGTTGGTTATTATGCGCAGTGACAGCTGCGCTATTAATGGTTACCCGGCCATTGGCACAGCTGGTCGTCATTCCGATCGCCATCAGTTACCTTGTGCAAAACAAAGGGCGCATTCATTGGCGCGATGTTTTCAGCTTTGCGCTCGTACCTCTGGTTGCTTTTGGTTACATCTGGACTCTCTATTTGATCAGCGGAGACTGGTTGATGATCATTAATTCGCACAGCGGCTGGGGACATCAAACTTCAAACCCTTGGGCTGTGTTGACACACATTGATTTAAACTATCTCGTCAGCGGTTATATTAACATCAGTATGGTGTTAATGGTTACTGGCCTGCTCCTGTTGGCAATTTGGAAATATCCACTTAAGCAATGGAGTTTGTTTGGCCTCTTTTTGGTCATTACCCCGCTTTTTCTGGGTGTCTCGACTTCACTTGGTCGATACACGGTCACTTCATTCACAGCGATGATTGCCTTGCAAGGTTTATTGGAAAACCGGCCGAACCTGCGGCGTCTGGTTATGTATGGCATGCTGGCGGTACAGGCGCTTTTGTTTGCCGGCTTTGTGCGTTTCTACTGGGTTGGCTAGTTTGAATGATTCCTTTTGGGATTTTTATTGGGAGAGCCACCTGGCTTTTCTGCAGGGACAGGGGAAAGGTTTTGCGATTCAGTCCGCTTCCCAGATATTACGTGGCAGCACGAAGCCAGCCCGCATCCTCGAGCTTGGCTGCGGTGAAGGCCAGATCCTGGGTTCATTGCTTCAGGCTCACCCGGAAAAGATTCAGGTCAGCAGTTCGATGGGAGTTGACCGCGATGATGATGCGCTGGGCAAAGCCCGCCGCGATTACCCCGGGCTGCAATTTCTCTCCGGCAGCTTTACGGATGCACGCTATTTAAGTACGCTGGGGAAATTTGACCTGATCTTGCTGGTCAATGCCCTACACCACGCCTTTTCGGATGCGTATGATGAGGAGCTTGGCCAGATCGATGAACAGGCAGGCAAACAGAATGTTGCTCAAACTTTTGCCGCCATTTGCACCTATCTCAACCCGGGCGGTTATCTCTTACTCTTTGATGGCGTTGAGGCAAACACGGATGCGCAGCAATGGATTGAATTTCGCTTCCGGCATCCCGCCGGACGCCAGCGCTTTGAACAATTCACCCGAGAATACCTTCCTTTCCGCATCCAATCACAACCCGGAAGCACAGCAGATAGCGTTTGCTTGAGACAAAGAGATTTCACGCGCTATATCACCAAGCTCATCTTTGTAGGCAAACCGCTCTGGGAACGCGAGCGCCGGGAAAGCTACCAATATTTCAATGAGAGCGAGTTTTGCGCCATGTTCGATCAAAACGAGTTAAGCATCGTCCACAATGAGATCATCAGCGTCGACTATGAGCGCTGGCAGGATGAAATCGAGCTGATTACAGCGGGCATTGAGTTTCCTCCGGAGCATATTTTACTCGTGGGGCAGAGGTGTTGATTAGTGGAGTTAGTTGGTTTGTTGATTAGTTGGTTGGTTGGTTAGGTGGATTGGTGATTAGTCGCTTAGTTGGTTGGTTGGTCAGTTGCGCGATACGAACCTTCTGTAAGACCATGAGGTTGTCACCTGCCGGTTGCGATTCCTTGGGCAGGATTGATGCATCTTTGGCATACAAGGGGCTCTCTTTCCGCAAATCTTCCCTAGCCGAGATTCAGGGACTTATCCAATAGCTCATGATTGAAGAATCATTGTTTTTAATCCGCCTGAAGCTCGGATTGGGGGGTGCCCAACACATCTGGCAGACCGGGCTTTGTGTTCGCAATTCTCCCTCAGCCGAGATTGGGGCGGTCACAAGAAATGGAATGGGCAAATTAAGCCCATCTATAAGCTATTTTCTAGCTCGGCTTCGGGTTAAATAAGTTTTATAAGCCCCAATCCGAGCTTGAGGGGCGCAGCTCGAAGCCGAGATTGGGGCGGTCACAAGAAATGGAATGGGCAAATTAAGCTCACTTAAAAGCTGTTTCCTAGCTCGGATTCGGGTTAAATAAGCATATTAATTTCCCAATCCGAGCTTGAGGGGCACAGTTCGTAGCCGAGATTGGGGCGGTCACAAGAAATGGATTGGGCAAATTAAACCCATCTAAAAGCTGTTTCCTAGCTCGGATTCGGGTTAAATGAGTATATTAATTCCCCAATCCGAGCTTGAGGGTTGTGACTAAAAAGACATTTTCGAAATAACAGGCTTCCCTGAAAGTCCCTCAATCTCGGCTAGGAACGATTCGGTTACCAAGTTTTTAAAGCCTGCAAGGCCACGTATCGCGCGCAGCTCGAAGCCGAGATTGGGGCGGTCACAAGAAATGGAATGGGCAAATTAAGCCCATCTAAAAGCTGTTTCCTAGCTCGGATTCGGGTTAAATGAGCTTTATAAGTCCCGATCCGAGCTTGAGGGGCACAGTTCGTAGCCGAGATTGGGGCGGTCACAAGAAATGGAATGGGCAAATTAAGCCCATCTATAAGCTATTTCCTAGCTCGGATTCGGAGATGAGCGACCCGCTGTAGGGATTAAGGCGTGCCGGCGGCGCTACGTGTTTTGCACAAGCAAGCTTGAATGTTACCCACCTCACCAAATTATCCTACTTGAACCAGACGGTGTCCGAGCGCTCTTCACTCCGATCCGTAGCCAAATCTGGTTGAGGGGAAAATGTAGAGATGCGTTCGTATAATTGCGGAGTTATATCAATTTCCACCGACTTGAGCGAACCCTGTAACTGTTCAATATTGCGCGCGCCGATGATGGGCGCGGTCACAGCCGGATGGGCACCCGCCCAGGCAACCGCCAAAGCAGCCGGATCATAGCCCGCCTCTTGTGCAAACATGGAGAACTTCCTGGCGCTCTCAAACATCCAATCTTCACCAAAGCGAGTGATGTACATTTTGTTATCCACCAGGCGACCAAATTTCGGCAAACCCGATGCGTACTTGCCCGTCAACAGGCCGCCGCCTAGCGGGCTGTACGGAATCACTGCCAGATTTTCGGCCTGTGCCATCGGTAATATCTCCACCTCTGCCTGGCGTTTGACCAGGTTATACATTGGCTGCACGACCTGAAAACCGGCCAGATGCTCACGCTCAGCGATTCCGAGTGCTTTCATGATCTGCCAGGCAGCAAAATTGCTAGCACCTGGATAGAGAATCTTGCCCTGCTGAACCAGGTCATCCAGAGCGCGTACGGTTTCTTCAAGCGGAGTATTCTCGTCAAAGTGATGAATAAAATAGACATCAATCCGGTCGGTACCCAGGCGTCGCAGACTTTTTTCAACCTGCAGAAAGATATTTCGGCGATTGGCACCGCGTTCATTTACATCACTGCCAGTCGGAAAATAGACTTTGCTGGTAATCACCAGTTGATCACGCTCTGCCGCCATAAACTTACCCAGCAATTCCTCAGATTTACCCTTCGAATAAGTATTGGCACAGTCATAAAAATTGATACCGGCCTCGCGCGTGCGCCGGTAAAGAAGCTCCGACATTCCTTCATCGGCGTCACCGCCAAACGACATAGTTCCAAAGCACAACGCGGACACCTGCACGCCTGTCTTACCCAGCAACTTGTATTTCATTTCTTCTTCCTCCACGTATAGCAGTTTTTCTTTAATCGATGGCTTGATTATAGCAAACGCAGCCTGCTCTTTACAGGCTCGAACGATCGTTCTGGTTTCGAATGCTTTCGGGTATGTCACTTTTATTTAAAGCTGCCGCGTGCAGTAACATGGAATATTTTTCTAAAAACCCGTTTTTCCAGTAAAATGGTCGTATGGTAGCAGCACAGTATCTAAAATTCACGCACGAGCACTTAGCACAGGCCGCTCAAATGCTGGCTACCCAAAATGAGCACATCTTGCAAGCATTTCCACTGCTGCCTGAAAAAATTTGCGCTCCTACCATCGCGTATGAATTTTTAGAAGCGCTGCTGGACCGATCCGAAAGTCACGGCATGGTCTGCGAACAGGGCAGCCAGGTTCAGGCTTTCATGCTCGGAAATTATGCCGACAACCCATTTTTCGGCCGGCATTGCTGGGTTCCGTTTGGGGGCATGGCTTTCAAGCAAATTGAACCTTACGATGAGCTGCGCAGGTTATACGCCGCTGCGGGAAATGAATGGATGGCGGATGAGGTAATCAATCACTACCTGGTCTGCCCGGCCTTCCCTGCCTGGTTGCAGGCCGGTTATTCGCTCAGCTTTGGGCAAGAACAGGTATACGCAGTAGCTTCGCTGGCCGATTTGCGCCCGCAGCCTGCCCTGCCGGGTAATTTGCAGATGCGCGAGGTACAGCCTGCGGATGCTGCCCAGCTCTTTGAGCGCGGGCATTGGATCGCGGCCCACCTCAATAGCAGTCCGGTCTGGGAACCAGTGCCACAGCAACATCTTGATAATATTTTGCCGGAATACGCCAAATTGGCGACTGACCCTGAGTGTACTACCTGGGTGGTGGTGGACGATGATGACATTGTTGCTTATGTGGTACTCTATACAGTCGATTGCGGCCCCGATTACCTCTTGGGTGTATCCAGCGCAGCTGAATTTGCCGCTGCTGCGGTTCATCCCGACTATCGCAAGCGGGGCATCGGCCGTGCTCTTTTTACGCACATTCTCAACATCGCGCGCCAGCAACATTACAGCACGATATTCACGGATTGGCGCACCACCAACCTGCAGGCTGCCAGCTATTGGCCCACTTTTGGATTTCAACCCTTTGCCTACCGTCTCTTGCGGCGGGTCAATCCACGCTACCAGGCATATCATCAGCCACCCAACAAGAAAGCAGAGTAATGACCAATTTACAAGGAAAAACCATTGTCATCACCGGCAGTTCCCGCGGACTGGGCTTTGAAATTGCTCGCCAGGTTTTGCAATCCGGCGGCAATGTCGTCATATCCTCCCGCTCACAATCCGCAGTGGATGCAGCCTTGCAACAACTAACTCCCCCCGGTCAATCATCTGACCACGTGGCCGGTATCGCCGCCGATGTGGCCGACATACAGCAAGTGCGCACCCTGGCATTAGCCGCAATCGCCACTTTTGGCAGCTTTCAAGTCTGGATCAACAATGCCGCAATAAGTGGACCTTATGGGCCATTTTTTCAGGTGGACCCTGCGACTGCCCATGCCCTGATCAACACCAATATCGCCGGTGCCTACCATGGCAGCCTGGTGGCTTCACAGTACTTTTTACGCTGCGGCCAGGGAAAATTGATCAATATCCTTGGGCGTGGTGCCAAAAGTCCGGCCCCCTTTCAAAGCCTTTACAGCGCAAGTAAAGCCTGGCTGCGCTCATTTACCAGCTCGCTGGCAAAAGAAATCGATAACCCCGCCATTGGCGTCTTTGCCTTTAACCCCGGCATGATGTTGACGGATCTTCTCACGCATGTTGAAGTAATTGCCGGTTCTGAGGAGCGTTTGAAAGCTTTCCCGACTGTTATCCGCTTACTGGCTCACCCTCCTTCCAAAGCTGCCAAAAAAGCAATTTGGATCGCATCGGCAGCTACCGAAGGCAAGACCGGGAAAATTTACTCGATGACATCCACGTTAAGTATGCTGGCCGGCGGAGTATCCTATCTCTGGCAAAAAGTCACCCGCCAAGCCACTACCGAAACTGACCTTCAAATCAACACGGTTGAACCATTTGAATAGACCGGAGAGAGAAAACCGGGAAGCTGAGATTACGGCAAGAGAATCGCCCATTCCGCGCCACCCTCCTCACATGGAACCAAGTTGCTAGCTCAGATTCGGCGTTATTTAAGACCGGAGACGGAAGGCCGAAGACTGGGAAGCTGAAATTGCGGCAAGAGAATCACCCATTCCGCGCCACCCTCCTCACGTGGAACCAAGTTGCTAGCTCAGATTCGGCGTTAATTAAGACCGGAGACGGAAGGCCGAAGACTGGGAAGCTGAAATTGCGGCAAGAGAATCACCCATTCCGCGCCACCGGCCGGTGGCATCGTGGCTGTATTTCTGGACACTATCCAGTCTGGTTACGGCATGCGGGTGATTGACATCATAACCATGCAGCACCCCGTCCTTACTGCGGATAATGCCGTTGGTAGGGTGGTAGGTAATGGTCTCTGCTGTTATCCCACCAAGTTTTGCTTCTGTCAGGCGGTTGAGTAGGTCGTAGGCATAGACACTTGTTTCGCTCAGATGACCCCATTCAGTCATGCGTGCAAAATCTCAATGAAAATTGGTAGAGCATCCGGTCTGGATCAAGTTAGTATGACAATTTAATCTTGATCAGTCAAGAAAAAAATGCTTGCGATTCCCATTCACTAAGCTAGCCAGTTTTAGTAAGACCAGTTTTTGATTGGATGTTGATCAATTTTTTTCCCGGCCGACCCTCTCCCGCCTACCATCTTCCGCCCCCGGTCTCTTTTCCACCTCTCCCAGTCAATTCTCTATAGCAAGTCCACCCCTGTCTTCATATCCTCCTTAGCGTTCTTTGCGTCTTTGCGGTTGAGAACATCTCCTCTCGCACTGACCAAAGCTGCACCAAATTGTTTTCTTCATGATAGAATCTTGCATATCTCCGTCACAGGAATTCATTTTGAAACCTCAACTCGATTTTTACGACGTCCTCATCATTGGTGCCGGTCCGAGCGGCATCTTCACTGCCTATGAAGCCAAGAAAAGAAACCCTGATTTGTCTATCCTCATCATCGAAAAAGGCAAATCTATTGAGAAACGGAAATGCCCCAAACGCATCACCGGCGTATGTGCAAATTGTAACCCGTGTGCCATCACCACCGGTTTTTCGGGCAGCGGCAGCTTTAGCGACGGTAAACTTTCCATCAGTCAGAATGGCGAAGTGGGCGGGGAGTTGATTCGATACATCGGAGCTGAAGCATTTCGTAAAATCCTGCGATACACCGATGACCTGTATGTCAACTTTGGCGCCGACCCAACCGTGCATGGCCTTCAAAACACCCCGGTTATTGATAATATTCGCCGTAAAGCTGCCCAGGCTCATCTCAAATTGATCGAATCGGGTGTGCGCCACATGGGTACCGAAAAGGCTTATGATATTTACTCCAAAATTCAAAAAGCACTCGAGGAATTAAAAATTGAAATGTGCTTCAACACAATGGTTGAAGACCTGATCCTTATTTCCGCAGAGGATGGAAGCAAAAAGGTGACAGGAGTAATCACCAAAACTGATCAACGCATCTATGCCTCCAAAGTGATTGCCGGGGTCGGGCGTGAGGGCAGCGAATGGCTCAGTCAGATCTGCCGGAAGTATGGCATTGATGCACGCGTCGGTCAGGTTGATATTGGAGTACGGGTCGAGACCGATGCCAACGTCACCGCCGAGATCGATAACAGCCTGTATGAAGCCAAGCTGGTTTATTTCACCAAGACCTTTGAAGACCGCGTGCGCACTTTTTGTTGGAACCCAAAAGGGGTGGTAGCCGAGGAAAAATATGGCAAGCTAGCCGTCGTCAACGGGCACAGTTACAAAGATCAATCGCTCAAAACGAACAATACCAACTTTGCCCTGCTGGTATCCAAGACTTTCACCGAACCCTTTAAAACCCCAATCGAATACGGTCACTACATCGCCGAACTGGGCAACATGCTCTCGGGCGGCAAAGTGCTGGTGCAGCGCTATGGTGACCTCAAGCGTGGGCGCCGAACCACGCAGGCACGTTTGGTAAAGAACATCGTCCAACCGACGCTCCAAGATGCTGTTGCCGGCGATTTAAGCCTGGTGCTGCCCTACCGCATCATGATCGACATCATCGAAACCCTGGAAGCGCTGGAGCAAATCATGCCTGGCATTGCTTCAGACGCCACCTTGCTTTACGGTGTTGAAGTCAAGTTCTATTCGAATAAATTGGTGGTTGATTCCAATTTTGAAACCAATCTCAAAAATTTACATGTACTGGGCGATGGCGCTGGTTTGACGCGCGGCTTGATTCAGGCCAGCATGAACGGTGTCTGCATGGGGCGCATGCTGAGTGGCTGTTGGGAGACAAATGGGCAATCTTCGCCAGCAGTCTTAGAGTCAGAATATCTCATGCCAAACAAATAGTCACGCTTTGTATCAGCCATTCACCGTTTGCTAACAGTGAACTGACTTCAATAAACATAAGCTCCAGGGAAGGAATCCGGATCTCACTTTTTTATTTTGATAAATTATTGGTAACTGCACAGCTGTATCATTGTGAGTCACCGTTCTTGTCTTTGGTGGCGAAGCAATCTCTTTTAAGTTGAATGCTCATAAAACAGAAAATTGGTTCACAATGGCATCATTCTTAGAAAGACTGAGTAGTTACGAAAGGTCTTATAATTTCACTTTGGAATTAATGGTATTCATACACAGTTTTTCAGCCTAAGTCCGCTCATGGGCGAAGCATCCGTGATGGGTGTATGTTTACAAGATAGAATGGTTTCCCAGATGCTTCGCCCTTACGAAAGATCTCACGTGTAGTAAGTAATAATTCGTATCTACACAACCCTGTCATTGCGAGCCACTATTCTTGTTCTTTGGTGGCATGGCAATCTCTTTTAAGTAGAATGCTCATAAAACAGAAAATTACTTCGCAATGGCATCATTCTTAGAAAAACTGAGTAGTTACGATTATTGTTGCTTCTCGGCATCTTGTTGATGATTTAAAGACATGTTCCACCCCATTCAATTTAGAGTAGTTGCCCTTTCCGACTTCGAATATAAAATTGGCGTATTTCCTTCGATATGACGCGGTGGGGTGAGGAATCACAAGAATACGTTTTTATTTCCTCAATATTGGATACAATCAACACGAATATCATTTTGCGCGGCCAACTTATCCAAACCTTTAGCTTTATAAATAAGGTTTGTTCGTGTTTTTCGTGTGGTTCGTGGTTATCCTTTAAAAGTTTATTCGTGTATTGCGTGTATTTCGTGTATTTCGTGGTTACCCTATAAAAGTTTGTTCGTGTTTTTAGTGTGTTTCGTGGTTTTTTTCTTGTAAAGCCCGCCAGACGAAATCGAGTGTCTGCAATGCACCCAGGCGGTGAATTTCCTTGGCTTGCTTACTCAACAACATTTCGGTATCTTTGGCAAATCCATGGCGGGGCAGATCCTGAACACTTGCCCAAAAATTCCACATGGGCAGATCGTATTTTTCAGCCAGCCTGGCCAGATTGTTATTAACACGTTCATCCAACTCCAGGTTATCGGCTTTGGTCACTATGATCGGTACAGTGCCATTTTCGAGTAGCTTTTCAATGATGATCGTCAAATAATGTTCATTGCGCGTTTCCCAATGGGTGCCTACGTGAACAAAAGCAATCGAGGGGCGTTGAACACGTAATTCACAGTCGAGCGGCGTCTCAATTGCCGTGCATTTGCCTTCCAAGTTTTCATTCCACATCGTCCATAGTAAAGCTCCCTCAGTGGTGCCCCCTTTGACGGTCGGACTGTAACGATCAAATGAACCCTGAAATTTAGCCACTGTCTCTTGCAGATTGGCTGGCAAGGATTGCACAGCAGCCGGGTCGCGATCATAGACACCCATAAACACATCGGGCTCACTCTGGCAGTCTCCTAAAACTGAAAAAGCAGTGGCAGAATTACCATTCGCCAACCCCCGTCGATAGACCTCCCGCAATGAGTCTGAGACCGATTGAGGCAAAATGGGCCAGCTTTCCCACATCTCTGCCGGCAGGTGGGATACAACAGTCGTTTCTTCCACTGGCAAAGCGGTAGCCGTCAGAATAGGGGTTGGGCGGCTTGTAGAAAGAGAAGGTTGAGGATCAATGCCAGGTGAGGCTAACTGGGTAAGGGCTATTTCGGAAGCGTGCGTTTGGGTTGCCATTTGTATTGGCAATGTGGATTGCGCCAAACCAACCCTTTCAAATGAATAGCCAATCAAAAGAATAATGGCTATCAAACCAATCACATAAGTAATTTTGAGATACTTTTTCATAAGAACAAACCATTAAAGGACGCCAATAAGTATACCTCTGCTTTTCCAGGCAAGTTTATGCGGATTTAAAGCCTTTTAAAACCAATATGTAGAGAATATTCCAATTATCACTGTTCTTGGCTTTCCCTTCTCTAGTCAAAATGCCAGCTCTGACATAGAATTGGTTCCAACAAATCAACAGAAACGGAATCGATCCATGCAACCCACATTAATTGAAATCGAACGGCTTGCCAAACAGGCAGGAAAGATATTAAAAACTGGCTTCGGTCAGGTGCATCAGGTAACCCATAAAGGCTCTATTGATCTGGTAACTGAGATTGATCGCCAATCTGAAGAATATCTGGTTTCACAAATTCACCAGCAATTCCCTGGACAAACAATCATTGGTGAAGAAGGCGGCACCTACACTGGCGCGCAATCAGACCTGGTCTGGTATCTCGATCCCCTCGATGGCACTTCGAATTTTGTGCATGGTATTCCCATATTTTCGGTCTCGATCGCATTTTCAGTCAATCATGCGATTAAATTGGCGGTCGTTTACGATCCGCTGGCAGATGAATGCTTTAGCGCTGAAGCCGGACGGGGAGCCAGATTGAATGGCAGCCCGATTCAGACGGCTCAGGCTACCCAGCTCGTGGATGCCCTGGTCGCGACCGGGTTTCCTTATCATGTGCATGAGACCGGCGCGAATCTTGACAACTTCGCAAATTTTGCTCGCAGTGCGCAGGGAGTCCGCCGGTTGGGGTCTGCAGCGCTGGATATGTGTTTTGTAGCTTGCGGCCGTTTGGACGGTTTCTGGGAATTAGGTCTTCAAGCCTGGGATCTGGCGGCCGGAGTTCTGATCGCCCGCGAAGCCGGCGCTGTGGTTACCGCCCCGGATGGCAGCCCATTTATCCTAACATCCCCCACAGATGTGCTGGCAGCCAACCCGACACTTCACCCGCAGATGACTGCAATTATTCGCGAAGGATTGCACCGGAAGAAGGCATAGGCAACCGCCAGATTCAAGATTTCAAACCGTGCAGAGGTAGGTTGGGCATTTGTGCTGTCGGCGCCTTTGTATCTTCAATGTGATCGTACAATAGTATAATCCTGTCAGCCAGACTTGCCCAATCTACAACTGATGGATCTCATAATGCCTTTCCTTCGCGTGCTTTGCGTCTTTGCGGCTCAAATTTCTACTTGACGCAACGGCCTTTTATCCTGCATAAAACGATAGCTGCCATTCCCTTTTTTGTCGCCCTTGTATTCAGTA
>MKUW01000021.1 GCA_001899005.1 Chloroflexi bacterium 44-23 | reverse complement strand
GTTGATTTATAATTAACATACCAGTCCTTCTTCACCCCGCACTGGCCGCAATCCACCGGAATCGGTGGCCGAATTCACCGGAATGCGCAGTAATAAAGGACTTTTGCGACCATATTCGTTTATCTATAGGTTCGAAGTAAGTTTCGCTGGTATTGTAGAAATAAAATGTAAAGCAGTTTACCGCCCTTATAGATCCAGAATTTGAAGAAATTTCACAGGTTTAAAAGAGTTTTTTTCAGTAGAAACCGCAATAACGGAATGTCTACAACTTTATGGACTGTTACTCCATTTTTCCTTCAGTTTAATGTGCTGATTGAGGGAAGAAATTACTACCGACCCAAAAAACTTCATGACCGACAGAAGTAGATTTTTGTCTTTCTCGCTACTACGGATTAGTGGGGAAGTATTTGTCTAAAAACGCGCGCGGTTTCAACACTTCGATCTCCTGATACCCAGACACTTTAAGTAAGTGCTTATCTCCGCTGACAATCAACTTGCTTCCGCTGGCCAACGCACATGCCAGGAATTTTTCGTCGTCCGGGTCTTCACTAATATGCTCAGGAAGTGGGGGGCGTCGTAGATAACCGCGTTTTGGAACACAAAATCAAGCATTTTGGTAAGTTCTATACCAGGGTGATCCTGAGCAATTATTTCTCCAATTCGTCGGTATTCTGCCATGATCTCCAGAGAGAGTACGACCTGGATTTTATCATCACGCCATGCCCGTAGAACTAGGTAAGGAGCACCACTGAAGAACACTCCAGATATAAAAACATTGGTGTCAATGACTACTTTCACTCATGACCGCGGGCTTTTTTGATTGCTGCTTTAATGTCCGACTTTTTTAAGCCAATGTTTTTTGCTTGCGCACGTGCTTGCTGAATGAGGTTGTCAAAATCTTCCATTATAGGTGCTTCGATGGTCTTAATTATCACAACGTCATTTTCTCCCACGACAACAAATTGAGTGCCTTCCTTGAGGTTTAATTGCTTCCTAATGTTTTCAGGAATTACAATTTGTCCCTTTGAGGACATACGAGTAGTTGCTAATGCTTTCATTGATCGTCTCCTTGAATATCTTACTAGTAAGATTATAACACAAAGGAGGGAAAATTAAACAATCAAACACCAGGACGGTATCAATCATTCAGTTCAAAAATACCAGTGGTCTTTGCGTTTTCGAGCAAGAAATTGGTCTGTATTTGATGTCAAATTCTTGGTTGCTAGATTAATTTTCTTAATCAATTTAAAGCCCTTTTTCACTCTGTTTTTTTATCTCGCAGATTCAACTTTTACATTCAATGAGGTGTTAAAGTTGACTGCTTCAACTGCTTTTTAATTCACACAAAGGTGAAAACCAAAGTTTGAAAAACCTCTTTATTGTCAGATTGAAAGCGAGTTTGTCGGTTTTTGATTAAATAATTGGCGTGGAATGTGGGTATTACTATATTTGTAGCTCCCGAGCATACTGGTAGGAAATGATTTCGCCATCTTTGGTATTTTGATACCCTTTTTCCTGATGGGAAAAATCTCGGATTTGTCTGGCACTGTATTTTTGGAACTTATCCTTGACAAATGCGAGAGCTGACAGCTCTGAAGTGGAGAAAACGGACCAATCCGGCTCTCCACTCGTAAACACTTCACCGACATAATCACCAAACGCCTGTTCCTCGCTGGTGATTTGTTTCTCCCATTCAGAAATTGCAACCAACCAGGTCTCAAATTGATCGGGAACTGGACCATGGTAGGCATGTGCATAACAAACTCCAGTAATAGAAATACCACTATCTTTGAAGTGTTTAAAATCAGCATAGAACAAGAGCTTCATAAGTTTCGTCTTGACCACCCGATCTTTAAGACAAAAAAATTTCATAGCCTGG
The DNA here is from genome assembly GCA_001899005.1 of Chloroflexi bacterium 44-23. Taxonomy (GTDB): domain Bacteria; phylum Chloroflexota; class Anaerolineae; order Anaerolineales; family Anaerolineaceae; genus UBA6170. The sequence goes on along the minus strand of MKUW01000021.1, from coordinate 234,404 downwards.
AAAAGCTTATTGACATCAAATCTAATATAGCCGCTCAATAAGCTGGGAGAATAACTGCCGAATAGTTCAATAGCCTCTTCCAACAAATCTCCGCAGTCCTGTTTTTTTTCTTGAAGAAGTTGAATGATACGATTCCTGTTTGATTCCGAAAGTAATTCTGGTTTTTTCCCCAGAATTTGTAACAAATTAGCCGGCTGCATACTCAATCGGATAACCTGATCTTGTGATTCGGATTGCAAAGCCCCATTTTCATATCGATTTAACGTAGCGATTCCAATACCAAGAATCTCGCTTAATTCTTTTTGAGTCAGTCCTAACTCCTTGCGGAATTTTTTGATCTCATCGGGTTGCGCCATTCCTTTTCTATTTCGATATTCACGATAGGCGGCATCCAATGGATCATAATTGGGGCGAGGGATTTCAAAATCTTCACCACATTCTTCACATTGATAATATTCCATGTGGATAGGGATAATTTCACCACGAATGTTGATCTCTTCAACTTTCTCAACAAATTTTTGTTCGGTTTCTTTTTCGCAATTTGGACAAAATGCGTTCATCACTTTCGCCTCTTGTTCTTTTCTCTCGCTTTATAATTCTTTCAACTCCGAAATGGGTATTTCAATGGGTGTTCTGATGAATGGAAGGAAAAACAAACAGCCCTTTCATTTCCGTTGTTGAAAGAAACTATCTTTAGTTTGATGTAAATTTCAACTGCATCTAAGTTTTTTCCAAAAATCCAATAATAACCGGGATGGTATTCGTCAGGATTCGGACCAGATGAATAATCTTCCTTGGCAATTGAAAGAATAATTTCATCTCGTAATCTGGCATTAATGCCCAAATCCATGAGTGCCTGCATGTTTTTTTGATGTTCTTTGACGAAATAGTGACCCTGACCCATCAGTTCCTTAAAATCTTTCAGGAAATTAAGGATTTGACGACGTAGTTCTTCTTCTGAAAAACCTTCCATGTACGCCTCAGTTATTTGTCTTTCAAAGATCTGTAATTAGTATATCAAATAATATATATCGTGTCAATATTTATCAATTGATAAATATTGACAATCAATCCTATGCCGAAAAAAAATCCCCGACAATGGAATGAAAAAGGAAAAAGGGATATCTTTGAGAATCTGAAACAAGGTTACTATATCGAGAAAATGACCCACCTCGGTGCGCATGCTAAGCAGAGGCGTGGTGGGTACTGTTAATCTCAATTATACCGTTATAAGACCACAAAATGTTTTAAATCATGACAACAACTTAATAATTTGAAATAGTATCACTGCAATTAAAAGTAATGGTAAACCGGGAATTCTATGCAAACAAACCTTATTTTCCCTAACCAAAGACCTAATTGCCAGCCATATGGTTGCTATCACATGGACAGTTAAAAAAGCTAGAAAAAATGTAATCTCTGGATAGATTAGAATTAAGGTCATGGTTGCCACCGCATCCGCCCCTCCCCACCACTTCAACTCCCAAGCAGCCCAAAAACCGATGATCGACAGAGCTGCGAAAGGTGAAGTTTGAACAGATAGATATACACCAAGAAATAATAAAGGAAACCAGGTGATTATTTTCCCGATCTCCTCCCACCCGAATAGCTGGGATATTCTTTCTCGCTCACTTACGGCTGCAACCAAGATAGTAAGCAAAACCAAAGCCCAATTTGCCTGCCAGGCTCGATAAAAACATGCTCCAATAAGCGGGATGATCACCCAGGCACTGTGTGGGATCTCATTTTTACGAATATCGAACCAGGATACAATCCCTAACCAGGCCACAACAAGAATAAATATTATCCAATCCATGAGATACCTCTACCCTAAGGTTTGATCTGCTCTTCGATACGCCGGATGTATTCTGCGCCACTACCACACCCACCGGAAAAATTAGCAGCTATGCTATTCCAACTATTTGGGTTCCCAGTCTTTCGAAGGGCTTGATAAACACAACCGGCTCCAGCGTGATAATTAGCCAGAACCAAACGCCAATAATCTTCAAAGCTCAACAATGCTGCAGGAGATTTCCCTGTAGCCAAATAAATAACCCGTGTAGACTGCATACAACTGGCGTTAAGGGTTTCTGTCAATACCTGTACAGCCTGTTTGCCTTTTTCAATGTCCACTCCACCCGCACAACTAGGGCAGGTAGCATCGATTTCTTTCAATACCAATCCACGTAGAAGCAATTGGGTCGATAAGTCAAGAAACTGGTATTGGGTGCTACAACTTTTTCCTCCAAACGCTTGCCGGCAAATGCTTTGGTAATAATCCGGACGCCACATCAGGACAAGATCAGCTCCGTATCCGGTCATCTGACCTAATCCAATCTCTCCCTGTGTCCAATTCGCCGCTGGCCAGAATTGCGATTCAACTGCGATAACAGCTTTGACCACTGTTGGGGGCAAATCGTTGGATCGAGAGTAGGTAAGGATCGTCGGATCATATCGGTTCTGCCAGACCTTCACCTGATCTGTGGTGAGTTCGATACCACAACCGTTCGCAGAGCCATCTGGATTCAGACTTTGAGCTGGGCAGCTTGAGCCATCAATTAGTCCAGATGACAATAGCTTTGCAGCCAAAATGTCATAGCGGTTGGCGGTAGTAAGGTCTGTGTTTTCTTCAGCTGGCATCAACCAATCTGGGATTGAGGTTGGGGTTAGTCCATACGCTATCTGGCAAGTTCCCCTGCCGTCTGCTTTCACTGGTACAGCATTCCAATTGGCGGTAGTCATCACTAGGACGACCAAGAGAAAACGGATTATGGACGACCATGCACGGGATGCCATGCCACCTCCCATACTGCACTAGCAGTTCGATAAGTCTGACCGGAACTATCCTGTAAATCTGCCCAGGCAGTCCAAATACCTTCTTCGGTGGTACCAAAATTGAGATCTCCAGAATTTTCAGGAGTTACAGACCAGGTTGATCCACTGCGGGTCATAGAAATCAGAGCACCCGATGGTGTTCGAACCCAAACAAGAATCGAATAAGGTGAAATACCACCTGACACGCTTCCAATCAGGGTTTGTGCAGGTTGTCCAAGATTTGGCGCGAATAAGAGCAATCGTGCGTATGTCACTGAAATCGTTCCGCTCATTGGCGCAACGACAACCACCGTAACCGAATCGCTGACTGTTTCATACTGATTCGAACACGTAATGGTATAAGTATGGGTTCCGGTGACGACTCCATTCAGGGATCGACTTCCAGTTACGATAACATTTCCCGTCCAAATTCCGTCTGTACTCAGCGCTGTACAGCTGGTTGCATCCTGACTAACCCAACTCAGCGTAAAGCTGGCAGGAGACACTATGGTTATCGGTCCATCCTGGTTATTGACCTTCAAATCCACGATAGGCGGATTGTAGACAATGACTGTGACACTGTCCGAAGCAGATCCAATTGGATTGGAGCAGGTCAGGGTGTAGGTAAAGGTTCCGATGGTAATACCGGAGTAATTCGAAGAGCCTGTTTGGCTCTTGCTTCCACTCCAGCTTCCAGAAGCGGAACAGGTATCTGCATTGGTCGATGTCCAACTCAAAATATATTGGGCTGGAGAAGTCAGGCGAATCGTCCCATCCTGGTTGTTGACCTTCAAATCCACACTGGCCGGGAGAGAGCAGCGGATCGTTTTATTTGTTCCCGTTAGGTCAAACCAGGAAGCGTTATAGGGGTTTTGTGCCTGAACCCGCACGGTGTGTTGGACATTGGGTGAGATCAATCCCCATAAATCTTGTGTGAACCCACAAGTTCCGCCCGTGCATGTTCCGGTCAAATCTGCTCGATATTGGTTTGCGACTCCATTGGCAACGGGTTTGCCATCTACCAGGATGCGGTAATTGATGTCTAATCCAGGAGCGGAATCTTGCTTTACCCAACCATAAGCGCGGCATTGCGCTTGGGGTACGGTTCCAGATGACCCATCATGGTAACCAGTGAAAGTATCCCGATATGCCCAAATCAATACGAAATCTTCAAAATCGTGGTCATATCCGCCGTTGCTGTTATCTTCATCCCAATCTCCCCAGCATTGCGGGGTACCGATGATGGTATCCCCAGAAGCCAGAAAAGCGGTCATAAGGCTGGTGAAATCCCTCCCACCGGCGCTTGGGTTGTAATTCTGAGAGTAAAAATAATTAGGGCAGAAATAATTGTGGTGTGGCGTTTTCCAACCCACATGAGGATTTGCACACCCACCAGAACCGCAGTTACCCCCATAACAATCGCAGCCCTTAACCTGGATGGTTTCGCCAGCGGTGACTGTGATCGGGGTCAGCACAGTCTGGTTGTTGATCACATCCATATAGGTGCAGTTTTGGCCTACCCGGCAGCCATTACGGATAAAGTAATACCGCGAAAAATATCCCGGAGAACCTGATGTAATGATGTTCCATAAAACTATTTTTCCAGCTCTCGGAAATGTGATCGATACTGGATTTGGATTAAATGCAACAATGGGATGGCCATAATTGGCGAGTGCAGAAATGGTGATCACCAGACCAATCACAACTGCCAGAATTAATTCCAACATTGTTTTCTTGCGAGTTGTTAGATTCGATAATAATCTTTTCATTGCGCAACCCCGGCAGACGCAAATACTCGAATGGTTTTCAAATTAATCCCAAAAATATCCAGAATTGTCCACTGAACGGGTACTTCCAGATACACCCCGACCGCAGGCTCATTGCTCGACCAGTCGCTCAAACCTTCTCCCAGCCGGACTGGACGTGGTGGAAATCCAGATACAGTTCCGCCAAGCGGGTCAGGTAACACCCGGATTGCCGAGGTATATCCAGTAATTCCACGGGCTTGCATGGCGGAATTAACGATATTTTGAGCTTCAGTACTAGCTACGGCTTGATCCAGTTGGATAAAACCGGAATTGAGAACAGTGTCCCAGTCCCGGCCACGGGATGCACCGGCAAGCGCAGCTTCTTGTGCTACAGAATAAGCCCAATTTCGCGCCGCATATAGCCGGTAAATATCCACTAAACCTCCTGTAACGACCACCAGAATCAGAATGGTCAGCAGTCCCCACACGGCGGATTGTGCTTTCCTTTCATTAATCATGGGTATCTCTCCACGATTCCCCAGTGCTGAACCCGAATCGTCATGATTGGTTCAGATAGAAATGGAATATGCGCCTGGAATGGAGCAGATCCTTCCAAGATGAAAGTCGTACCAAAAGGACTTCCTGAAAGCCAGGCTGAACTGCGTAAAGTTCCGGCTGCATCAAAGACCTGGATGGTTGTAGTCACACTTTCACCCATCACATTCTGGTTGGTACCATCCTGAACCAAGTCTCTGGAAAAACTCCATTGAGTGGGATCCAGAGACAAAGCGCGGACGGCAGCGCCAGTACTGCTATCCAGAGCCTGCCGAATGGCGACTCCCCGGCTTAGCTCAAGGCCACCGAAGATTACCAATGCCAGAATCATCAGGACGAGCAAGGCTTCTACCGCTGCCTGGCCTTTTTGATCTTTCCTAAGAACCGATTTCAGCATTGACATCATTGAACTTGACCTTCAAGGTGGAAAAAACTTCCCAGAGTGCGCCGCCAACCAGAGCGATAAAGATCGCCAGGACAACGATATATTCGACGACACTCTGCCCATTTCGATCATGCAACATGATTCCTCCTTCTCTTTGATCAGGGGATGGTTGGTGGCCAGCTTTCTAGAAAGCTGGCCACCTCCAAACTGAACGATGATTATGGATGCGCGGCAGGCACAGCGATACTGTTGATCCAGTCCGCAATACTACTACCCTGGGTACCGATATTGCTCAGGATAGCCCAGACGGCTACCGCGCCTAGAACAACAGCGATTGCCAGGACGACCACAAATTGTGGAATTTCGGATGCTTTCTTATCAAATAACATAAACAGTCTCCTTTTCCCCAGATGGGGCACTAAAAAAAAGATGGATTAGAACCCACCGCCAATCGACACACCGGAAAGGGTTTTCAGTATGCGATCAACCAGCGGGTAAAACAACAAGATAACGATAGGACCGAGGAGAAACGGCATAGCCAATAAGGTGATGCGCATGGGCAATCGCTGCATCTGTTCTTCTGACTGGTAACCAATCTCTTCGTTCAACTCTTCGATAACACTGGCTATCGCCTGATCAACATCGGAGACACCTCCGGACTGCTGGGCAGCCTGGACACGTTGAACAAGGTGCAGCAACTGTGGGGATTTCAAATCTTCCGCCAGTTGGCTGAGCAAATCCAAACCACTGCGGGCAGAACTGCCCTTCAATCGCTTTTTTAGGCGTTGATATACCGCTGATGTTTCCAGGGTGGTTCTGCCAATACTCTCCAATCCCAGCAAGAGCGATCCTTGCAGGCTCATATGCAGACGCATATCAATGAGAAACTGACGAATTTGTCCGACCATAAACCTTTTACGCTGCTGAATCAGGTAGCGTTTGGCTAACCACACCAGGCCAGGCAATGCCAGGAACCCCAGCCGGATGCTGGGAAGATGCGGACCCAGTACAGCCAAAAGAACCAGGCCGATCAGGGCTGCACCCGCATAGAGGTTTCCCCAAGGAATTCCTCCGAATCCTAGAATTGCTTCTTCTGTTTTTTTCTCTTCGTATTGGTCTTTGTTGCCGAATCCGAGTGTATGTAATCGTCCACGCCAGACTGGGCGGCTAAGCCTCCTTCCTGTCTCAAAAATTATTAAAATTACGGTATTGGCAACCATGCCCACTCCGATTGCCAGACTAAAGCCCACCACCAGAGAAATGTTATCCATCGTTAGACTTCTCCAAAGCTTAATTGGTAGACTTCGTACTCAAAATATAGGCTGGCCAGCACGACCCCACAGATCATGACAGCCAGTAACACCCGATGGGAGATGTCTTGTAAGAAAAAATCACGCCAGGCAGGAGCCAACATTACAAAAGAAATCGATGCGGCAACCACACCTTGTAAGAGCCGGATCGTCCCTCGCACAAGTGAAAGCGTCTGGCGAGTCTTGGAGCGTAGCAGTTTTTGGCGGTGCGCTTCCTGCTCAAGGGAAACGAGCAACTCATCCTGAATTTCGTCGGTGAGCTGGGCGTTATTCGCAATCAGAGCTGAAAGCCTCGATGTGACATTACCGGGTAACCCCTTTAATGCCTGGACCGCCTGATGAGGTGCTTGATGCATCCGCAAACGGCTGGCAACCTGTTCAACAGCGCGGTTCATTGTCCCCACAGGCAACTTGACTTGCGACAGAGCATTAAGCAGGGAGTGATCAACACTCATCAAAGATCGGATCTGCAAAGCGACCGTTTCAGCATCTTCATTGATTTGTGCTCGTTCGACCTGCTTTTGTTGAAAGTTGATCCATGCCAGAATGGTAATTGCGATCATCAGGACAAGCGGTGAAAGCATCAAATCATGGACAGCCATTGCCAACATGGGTGTCGCAATGAGCAATGCCAACCGTTTCCAGTCCAATTCGTGTTGTGCCTGGTATGGTTTTTCTTGAATGACTCCCATGGCACGCAGCCGCCGGCCTACCCGAGATATAAATGTTCTGCGCCAGATTTTCACGACAATTTCAATACCTGTCAGTAAAGTGCTGTAAAGCGTCAGAAAAATGCCGCCAGCCAGAAATATCGCCCCGGCATCAATCAGTAATCGAAACGGACTCATATCTGCTCCTCCTGAGAGACACTTTCACGTTCCGGTCTGGTCCAATAACCACGCGGTGGTTTGGAAATGCCCAAGGCCCGGCAACGTTTTTCAACCGCCTTATCTGAAACACCGTATAAGCTGGCGATCTGGGTTGTAGGGATTTCCCAAACCAATTGGCGCAATTCCTCGGGATCAATCTCAAATTTACGCGATGCGAGTCTACGGCAGGAGTCATTGTGGTAAACACGGCGATTTTTTTGAGAAGAAGGAACTTTGAATGGCAGCCCACAGAATGGACAATGCAAAATTGCTGAATTTCCCCGTAAGCGGTGAGCCAGTTTCGACAGGGTCGTTAGTTCCAGATTTTCACTTGTCAGGTTTTGAGGATTTCCATCCCTGTAAATGATAATCTCTCCAGGGCGCAGCCACCGCCCTAAACAGACCGACATCAAGTGCCGGCTCAACATCACCATCCCATCTTTACGGGCTAGAGGATGCTGACGGTCTTGATATTCCTGCTGCCCAGTTTCGGGGTTAGTGATGGATTGAATGTTTTGCTGATATTCACACGGTTCCATATTCACTTCCCTTACCTGGCAGTCAGGAGATTTTCCTGGTTGTTTTCTGCAGATAGAATTTGCCAGCACAGGAAGCCGTAATAGGGATAGGTTGGCGGTTCCCAGCCATACCGGATAAACCCGTTGGATAAACCAGTTCCCTGGGCATCGAGCACAAGCATGGTATCGATCATCTGGGCCAGATGACAATATTCCGAATCGCAATCCTCCCAATACACCCCGTTCTGGGTGACATAATCACCTTTCAATTGGACTGCTATCAATTGGCTTTCTTGAATGGGTTGAGAGGTCAGGGAATATGTAGGTTTTCCTGCAAATTGGATTTCCGTCGCTGCCCAGGTAAAGCTCAGATCACCATCCGCTTCGAGGTAATAGACTTTAACTAAACTGAATGGTTGGATGAAATCAATTTGCCTGGTCTCACCTGCCACTCCGTAGAACCGCCAGGTTCGTTCATCTCGAATAAACCGCAGCCCCTGCCAGGGAGCGTTCCGTAATTTGTCTTCCAGCTCCTGCTTTGTTCGATTAACATCCTCCGAAACCTCGACTTTTATAGGTGTTGGATTCACCTTCATAGAAGCATTGAGATTCACGAAAACAAAAACCAGGCATCCTACGACAGCAAGTAGAAATACAACGATAAGGATCCACTTTAAGAAGCGCTTCATTTCATTTCCTCCAACTGCTGATAAGCCAGCTCAAAGACAGGGGTGTTTTGTTCACCTTCTGCCCGGTAGAGATAGTCCAACCGATAATTTCCATTCGCATCAATTCCTTTGATTGTCGCAATGGCTTGTAAGGTGCGTTGAATTCTCCCGGAGCTGTTGATTCTTCCCATCAAGGCGACCACATCCAAACCCATCGCGACCATCGAGCGCACGGCTGCCAATCCCAATTCTGGTGCGGCTGCCAGGGCTAGCTGCTCCAGGCGCATCAGGGCTTCCTCAATGGTTCCGCCGTGAATGGTGGTCAACGCCTTGCGTCCCAGGCAGGTAGCTTTTAAGAACTGCAGTGCTTCGTCCCCAACCACCTCGCCCACCAGAATTGCGGCCGGGTTCATACGTGTGTAAATGACATTCAATACCCATTCCAAGGTCACGCCAGATGAGCCAGGTGAGAGTTCTGCCGGTGCGACGGCGCGTAGTAAAAAGGGATGCTGAATCTCTAATTCTCGAAAGGTTTCCAACGCAGCAATGGGTGCTGAAACAGGTAAGAAACCTGAAAGGGCATTTAGCAAAGTTGTCTTACCTGAGCCCATTTCACCAGCAATCATCAGGCTGCCTGATAATGTGGACACCATCCAGGCCAGAAACCGATCTGGAGTATTTAGCAATGACCGAAAGCGGCGAGATGATTCAGACCCCACACCTTTTTCTGGGTTGATGGCGAAAGTTTTGACCATGTCCAGATCAGAAGGGAAAATTCTTGTAAATGTGCCGGTTTGTTCCATTTCTTCCAGCGTTCGCACCCGCCGCCCGAATGTACGGATATTGATTGCGGTTCCTTCCGTAGACAGGCGGGGAACAATGGCAGTAAACCGCTCTCCTCCAGGAAGATCAATTAATACTGCCGGTCGGTCGCCTCTTAGAGTGGCTCCACCTTGATCAGCAACATGCACTGCCAGATTTTCGAAATATCTGTCATCTGCCAGTTTTCCCAGATGATAGAAGCTGCCGTCGTATTCCACCGCCACTACACCATTGCGAACGAATATTTCCTCCACATACGGATCTCGCAGGAGTTGATCGAGTAAGCCAATGCCGGATAAAGCATCAGTGATGATTAGTGCATTTCGGTTAACTGCAAGGCGGTCCTCAGCTTGATCGATCAGGATGGAGCGCACCTCATCAAAAAATCGGCGACGCTTTTCGGGATCTACTTCACGCCAGCTGGGAGGATTGATCCCACGCAGAACCAATTCCTCGCGCACTCGTTCAATCAAAGACAGGTCAGACTGATTCAAGGGTTGAATAATCGGTGGTGAGGATGGATGGATCAGGGAAGTGCCAAGGTTGTCCATAGCAAGCCTCCTTGTTTCTTACTTACAGCAACTGCGTTGAGAATAAGATCCACAATTTCTGGTTTCACTGCCAGGGTGAGAATTTGCACCTGTTCATTTTGAGGACTGCCCCCTAATGCTGAATTATCCTCGCTCTTCTGGTTTGATTCAGCAGCAACACCTTGGGCATTGCGGACATCTACCACCAAAATGTTCTCGGCGATCAGCTCTACGTTGAAGGTGGGGTGATCATTTGCAGAAATATTTGTGTTCTCAGGATCGATTTTCTCGGGAAGCACCTGATAAAGATTGACTCGTTCTCCAATGCGGATCTGTCCACCAACAGCAGAGACAGGTTCAACCGGGATAGATAACACCTCAAAAGCTGCATCCGCAAGACGAAATTGTGCAATGGGAACTGCGTTAACCTGAGCCACCGGCAGACCAGCTGGCAGCGGAACTGTGCTAATCTTTTCACCCAGACTCTGAATGGATTGGAAATAAGGTAAGGATTCCATCGTACGCGGCATCTCCCGCATTTGGAACATGTCTGCATGGAGAACGGTATAAGCCGGGATAGCGCTGATCGGTACAGGCACCTGGTAAGTGGATACTTCATTCAGGTAGAGATTGCGTCCGTAAAAACCAGCACCTAGCGCAACGACTACCGCGATAAGGCCGATAATAAATTGAGTCGTTCGATTCATGATTTTCTCCGTTTCCAACCTGAGTAAACTAGTTCCAGGATGGGATCAGCCAGGCGTGGGGCGAGGGACTGAGCCCAGGTTTCGTTGTAGGGCAGAACAATCGACATGCCGCCTTCAGCACGATCCGCTACGGACTTCGCCATGTTCATTACCAAATGGCGGGGTTCTGGTATTTCGTTGATCAATCTTCTCGCCTGCAAGATGGCATCGTCACGGGGAGAGGTAACCACCACGTTGACCAACCCAGGCTTGGGTTTGGATAGCTCAGCAAAAAGCGGATGTCCCGGAAAGCAGTCCACGACAAATAGAGTGTGTTTCCGTTGGATTTCGGCCAGCAAATTTCGGACCCCTTGCGGGTCTTCGCTCCATAGGACATCGATGGTACGGCCATCCATGGGATATAAGCTCACCCCATTCCAGAGTGCCGGGGTCTCTTTATGCGTGGCAATGGCAAAAAACTCAGGCAAATCCGGTGAAACCCTGGCATGGAGTGCACTTCCACCCATACTGAGTTCGAGCAAAGCCGCCGGCAGCCCAGTGTTTTGTACGAAACGTTTACAGATCGCCATCGCAAGAGTAGTTTTACCCACTCCTCCAGACCAATTTACAAGATTGACTTGCCTTGCAGGTAAGAACGAGACCTGTTTGGCGCTGGTCAGACGAGCTCGTCCAAGCCATTCGGAAGGATCAGCAAGGAATCCCTCTTGCGATACCACCGGGACTCCGCTTCGATCCAATGCACTCTGTAGTACCTCATTGGATACATCCGGGAGAGAAATTAAATCTCCGAGAATCACCAGTTGAACACCGGTCAGGTCCTGTAAAACGCCGCGGGTCGTAAAAGCCTCCCGAACCATAAGGTTCCCATTCTGTGAGAGAGTTTCCAGCACGTCTCGATCCGGTTGGAGCGTCCCTATCAGAACGTTCAGTGTCGCGTTCCGATTTAACTTGAAGGAATTTCTAAAACTGAGCTTCATGCTTTTTTTCGTCTCCTTGGTTACTGTTTTTTGGTAAAGATATGTCTGCGTAGATCGCCATGAAAACCGCTCCGATCAAAAGGACAGTGGTTAGAATTGTCAGGACAGTTCCAGGAAGCGAGCTACTCCCTAATTTGAAATAGACAATAGATAAGCCGCTGATCCCAGCGATACCCATAGATCGAACCCACATAAAATTGGTCAGAATGGCAGATGCAACCACACAGAACACGGCTAGATGGATCAATTCTTCCGGAACAGCAAAGATTTTCATGAGCAGGGAACTGCTCAAGGCCATTCCAAAGCAAAGGTTAGATAGGTTTCTTGCCATTTTTCACCAGAGCCCAGGAATAAGTCGCCAGGGGACGATGCGCATATAGCAGGTGTATCCTTCGATCATTTTCTCTTCCCGTAGGATTCGCCAACATTGAATGAACACCAGTACCAGTGACAGAATGATTGCTGTAAAGAGCTGTGGTGAACTGAAAATCATGGCCACCCGAAACACCAATTCACCAAGATACATGGGGTGCCGCAAGAGACGATAAGGACCCCGGCTTGTCAAGCCTCGATCCGCGGGTGCGACGCCAAATCGCGGTCCTAGCGTGATAAGCGACCACATAATCAAAATGTACCCTGCCAGTGCAGGGAACAGGAAGTACCATGCGGTGTGGCTAGTGTTAGTAGTAAATGTAGGCAGGAAGGCAGCGATCATTCCCAACCATAGACCGGTGCGATCATATTGTTTTGCCGGCGCTCTTCGGGTGTAAAAGAAAGCCAATAACCCATTGTGAATTGCATACAGCCAGGTCAGGATCGAGGGGTGCTGCCAGGCAGACATCGCAGAAATGAGTGCGGCAAAGAGAAAGAAACCAAAACCAGCCAGATCGCGCAGACGACTGGAACGCCCCTGGACATAGCGAAAGGAATTATCAAGCATCACATTCCACCGAGATTCTGGACAATCGGCCAGCCAATCACGGCGAGCAAGGTCACCAGGAAAGGCAAGAAATAGAAAATCACCATCGGGATAACAAGTTCTGCCCCGACTTTTTCTGCCCGCTGCTCAGCACTGCCGATGTAGTCGGCCGCTATACTGGTGGCCAGCTGTCCCATCAGTTCCTGCTGAGCTGTGCCCCTTCGGATGAATTCCAGCTGGACTGACATTCCAATCAACTCTGGAAGATGGGATTCTTGTGCTTCACGCTGCATATGCTCGATCAGGTCACGACCCTGCGCCATTTGAAGTACCCATCGCATCCATTTACCAACCAAACTTTGTGCTTGGGCTGTGCGCCGCAGGGCTTCTTCCATAGAGACATTGGCTGACATCTGGGCTGAAACCAATTGCACATATTCTGGAAGCTGAGCAATGAACTGACGACGATAACGGCGGGCAACTCCACCCATTGATAGGACAGGATATTGAAACCCGACCAACCCACCTACCAGTGCGAACACAGGTTCTGCAGTAGCAACCATCCCCAATCCAAATCCTGTTACGGCTAAAGCGACTCGCAAGGAGGTAAATTGCACCTCGTTCCAATCATTCCAGCGCTCTCCAATATGCGCCCAATACAAATCTGCACGCGTTTTTCGAAGAAAACCAACTGGCATCCATTTAGAGACCGGTTTATCCAGGGGAGACAGGGATTTGCGCCACCCGGTTAGGACGACGCCATCCGCAGGAGTAAGAATCTCAGACAAACGCCCGGTGGGTGCAGCGGGTGCCAACTCAAGCGTCAGGTAGATGACCAACGCAAAGACAGCAATCCCAGTGAGGTAAATTAAAGCGGTCATCTATACGGCCTCCATGATCATTGAACGAATGATGAAATATCCACCCACCATAGCTGCCATCGTGACCCCAATAACGATTTGAACGGGGAGTGCAATCAAAGAAGAGCGCACCATTGGATCCTGGCTGAGATAAATCAAGATGAAGATCAAGACAACCGGCAGCACTTTAGCAGAGACCAGTGAATCGCCAGCTTTGGCTTGGGCACGGTTGCGGGCAATCAGGATTTGTTGGACACGGCTAGAAATATCCATGAGAACTCCGGTATAGGCGCGTCCACCTGCCTCGGTGTATCCTTCCAGTAATTGAGCAAGATTGGACAGGGACACCGAAGGGCTGCGAGACGCAAGACTTCGGAGCGCTTCTACCCGGTCCTTGATGCGCATTTCTGAAGCGGTGAGAACAAATTCGGGTGTGAGCGGATTGGTTTTTTCCAGCTCCAACGACTCTCCAACTTGCTGAAGGACATCCGGCACGGAACCACCTGCCAGCAGCCCGGCAGCAGTGCGGCCGATGGCAATGGGAAGTAGTTGATCGATGTTTCGTCCACGACTTTTCACCCGATCATCCAACCAGGCCCCAGGAATGTAAAAAAGAATTATGCCAATCACAATTGCCGGCAAACCTGGCAAAAACATCCAGGCGACGACCATCCCACAGACACCGGCAGAAACGCGCAGTAAGCGAAAGGTAATGGGCTTTATGTTCAACCCGGAGGCCAACAGTTTGTACTCTAGTGATTTCGGATCCTGCGAAGCACCCCCTTGGGGGACGGAAGACAAAGAGCGTGCAGAATCTATGGTGTAAAGAGCAGCCAACTTGCCTGTTTTGATCTGTTTCGGATACCACAGTAAAAGGAATAATGTGGTGCATAAAATACCCACCACCGGAATTAATATCGTCATGCATCCTCCAGGTATGTTTTAAATACAAAAACCGGACACTCGCACTGGCGCACCTTTTATGTGCGCATCCAGCAGGTAGAGTCCGGCCAACGATTGAAAGAATAGGTTATTCGGTTGTTAGATTATTTTGAGTATAGCAAGAGAAAAGGGCTTATCCTAGGGGGACAATGAAAAGAAATGAAAATTCGCATTTGGTATCGTACTTAATTTATGATGTCGATCAATACCTCTATCACTTCATCGAATTCAATACCATTAGCGTAGTAATTGTCTTTACAATAACGATCCCATCGTTGTCTCATGGTTGGATCTGATTGGATTGTCAGCAAAATTTTGTCTTGATCTTTTAGAGTAGAAAGAGACATTCTTTTTTTTGATGTGGCAGTCAATGCAGAGATAAAAATCTTCTTGTGGATTGCCTGACGTTGGGTTTTCATAATGATGTAGACATCATAAAAATCTCTTGGCCGGGTGTTGAGAACACTTCTTCGTAAAATGGTCTCAACTTTCTCTGCCAAGATCGTTTCAACATTGTATGCCCAGACTTCAATGTCCTTGTCTTCAAAATTCGAACGAAATGCATAGCGGATGGCATCGGGGGTAATAATGTCGCCAGTTGTAATATCTATTTTCAAAGGGGTATTAATAGATTCAATCCTTGCAATAATTGCCACTCGGAAACCACCATATTCGTCATCCTCCCGGATAGGTGCAATGTGATCCAACTCCAGGGTGACCTCATCCCCGAGTGGAATGGCACATATTTCCGAAAGAGCTGCTTGGATCGCTTTTTCAGTAAGCGGATATCCTCTCAGTGTTGCATCCATGTCCATGGTTGTTCTACTATTGATCCCTACCATTGAAGCGATCAGCATTCCCCCTTTAAGAATGACCATGTCTTTATATTTTGAGAGCGAAATTCTTTCCAGCAAACGTTCCAGCATAAAATTTTGCAGTACGGCTTGAGCAGGTATATGGTTTTTCAAAGCCAGGTTTTTAATTTTGGCTTTTAACTGCATTGCTTTACTCATAAGAGAATCTCAATATATTCTCTGACGATTTTTTGGATTCTGAATTGCTTAGCATAGTTGTATAGCTGGTCAATATTCCTGTCCTCGTGGATCACATATTTTTTCAAGGCTTCGTTCACGAATTGGACATCTATTTGGTTCCTACTCCGCAATACATCACAGACCGTCCTTTCGAGGTTAAAAGTCTTGATATCATTCCCATGAGGCGATTTCATTGTGATTACTCCTAACATGTATAAACCACGATTTACAAAATATACTTTTGCCCCACTCGCTTTTAATGGTGTTGCATTATATACAGCCGGGACTGTCACAGAATAAAAGAGCGGGGTCCGATCCGTCAGTCCTAAAAGGTAAAGGGCTGTTTCATGGGAAAAGATCGCTCCTTTGTACCTTGCCTGTATACTGGCCATCTCATCAGTCATATAATCGGCAGCCGAATAAACTCCTCTGGAAATTCGTTGGATCTCGCCGTTCTTTACTAGAATTGAAAGATAGGTTCTCGGAATTCCAAATTTCGCAAGATCAGAAGTTAATAGAATTCCACTCTGATCCTTCAAAATACCTCGAACTTTTTCAATCGGATTTTCTTTTTTCTTTACAACCATGCTTATATTATATTCCAAATAAGCATGGTTGTAAAGAATAATGGTTTTGATTTTCAAATGTGATTGTGTAATTGAGTAATTCCCCGATTCATTCCAACAAAAAAAGTTGAATACAATTTTTTCAAAAAAGTCTTTTTGGCAATGGACTGGGTTACACCCCGCAAAACCTGGTATGTTTTCCAACGTTTTATGCCATAATATCAAATAGTTAGTTAAATCTGCTCTCAGTTACACGTGATGTGTTAGCCAGTCTTCCAAATTTGAGAATGTGATTACAAAAAATGAGTACAAACCCAGATTCGCACCACAAACTATTTGATTGGGAAGCTATTTCGCCATCAGACTTCGAAAATCTTGTTTTCTTTCTGCTTGACGAGATGGGATTTAAAAACATTGAGTGGAGAAAAGGAGGGGAGGGAATTTCTTCCACCGATGGAGGGAGGGATCTGGAAGCAGTTCTCACGATAATAGAACCTGGTGATTTAGTCCGGCTTGAAAAGTGGTGGGTTGAAGTAAAATATCGATCTCATAACTTGTCACCTACAATTGTCAAAGAGTCAATTTTGAATGCATTAGGGCGCGAAGGAGTTAATGTTTTTGCCATAATTACCACTGGAACCATTTCGAATAAAACATTGGATTGGATTAAGGAATTTGAACGAAGCGAGAAACAACTAAGAATTAGAGTCTGGCAACTTCAGGACTTAGAAAGAGTGCTAGGAAAATACCCTCAAACTGCAACGAAATATTTTTATAAAAATCTACCCCCAAATGATCTACTAAGGGCGGTTCGGAATCGATTTTTTAATTCTTTATTACTACCAACTCTAGATGAAATTGATTATTTTTGGGAAAATTTCTCATCCCTTAATTGGAACGGTGAAAGTCTCTTGCCATTTGTAATATCCGAGACACTGGCTGGTTATCCTGAGTTTCGCCAATGGGGTTTGGTAGCTGACGAGAAACTTTTGATGGAGACTTTAGTCGTTGGATTAGCTAATGTACCTCAACTAGTTGTTAGATTTAATAATTTTAGAAAATCAAATGAATCACTTATCACTGGGCTTGCTTACTTGCTTGAAATGTGTTTGCTCCGAATAGATTTGGATAGATTATTAAAGTTCATTGCAAATCCTTACCAATTAGTAGAAGGCAATATAGAGGCGCCTACTGAGTTACTCAGTTTCATTTGGCGGCCAGTATTATCACAAATGTATAGGGATTTGGGAGAGAATTGCAGTCAAGATTGCTCTAAAGTCTCCTGGAAAGATGATAAAAAAAACCGACCGGTATCATACTTCAACCGGTTTGTTAAATCGGATCAAATAGGTATAACATTAACTGAAGAACCTTTTGTGGTAATACAATTGAGTGAGTTTAAATGCAAACTAGGGATCATTCCTGATGGAGAGTATTGTCCATTATCTGAAGAAATATCAGAAGATTGTGGAAATTATGAAAAGTTAAACAAATGGCTTGCTTTTGCTCAAATTGTAATTCGGATGCGAGCTGAATATCTCTCGAAGAATGAATTCAAAACCTGAAAGTGTTATATTTTACCTAGTATCGTGTCAAAAAGAGAACTTCAAGCCCAATTTTGCTTTGTTTTTGAGTTTACGTGAGGTCACTAAGTATAAATATTGCCCATTTCATTTATTCGGTCTTAACAGGCTATTGTTGTATCGAAAATATCCTTTCCTATAGCTTGCTAGTTAACACATTTGAGACACCGCTGGCTAACTTGCTTCGCACTTGACATGAGGGATTCACTAATTTTGAAGAATTATTTACATATGCATACCAAGGTTGTTCCTGATTCTGAAGTTTGTTCATAAAACACCTACCAGTAAACGAGGTCCGTTGTTGTTAGAATTCAGAGAAATCATCACGAAGTTAGAGGATATATGGCGATGATAAATATAGAAATAAATAATTGTAATAATGTTACTTTAGCTAACATTCATCTTATTAAGGACCGTTTAAATATTTGCTATGCAATGAATGGAACTGGAAAATCAACAATTGCAAAAGCGATTGAACTTATTTCAAAAAACGAAGACCTGTCAGTACTGAGACCATTTGATGGCGAAATTGCGCCCTCCGGAAAATTTTCTGAAAGTATAAACAAAGTGTTGTTATTTAACGAAGAGTTTGTAAATACGATTGTTTTTAAAGAGAGCGAAGTAATACAGAACGCATTTGATGTATTTATTAAAACTCCCGAGTATGAAGAGCAACAGAAATCAATCAATGAGAGACTAAAAGATATTCATATCGATACTAGTACAAATCAAGATTTAGCTAAACTATTAAATATAGGACAATCTGTTTTATCCAAATTTACGTTAACGAAATCGAATGAATTAAAGCAAACAGGGTTAATAAAAAGTTTAACGAGTACAGAGAGTATATTCAAACTACCTAACCAAATAAAAAAATTCCAGCCATTAATGGATAAAGATTACAATGTGGATTGGGTTGGTTGGAAAAATGATGGATCAAAGTACGACGATAATAATATTTGTCCCTTTTGTACAACTGTTCTAGATAATGAGTATGAGAATGAAAAGGCTTTATTTACTTCATCATATACAAAATCTAACGTAAAAAATATTAAAGAGATGATTTCATATTTTGATGCTGTGAAAGAGTATATGGATGAAAGCAAAAGTGAAGTTTTGTATCGTTGTATAAAGGAAACCGAAGACGAGCAAACCATTAATCTTTGGATTAAGCGTTTTTATGATGATCTTAGTTTTCTTGTAGATAAAATAAAGAATGTATTAGAGTTCAATTCGTTCAATATAAAAAGTGAAGATATATCAAAATTAGACGAGCAACTAAAAAGTTTAAGGATTGATTCCTCAAATCTAATTATTTTCAATAACGATAAAGTTAAAGAAATTGTTGGCTCAATCAATCAAAGAATAGAATTGATTTTGAAAGAGACTGATATCCTTAAAACTGATATTGGTCAACTCAAAAGTTTGATTGGATCAGCTACAAATAACGCTGTTAAGGATATTAACGACTTTCTATTTATGTCTGGTATTAATTATTCCTTGGAAATCAAACACGAATCAGAGAACACAACTAGGACAATATTGAGATATCTTTCAAAGAATAGAGACTCAATACAGGTAGAAAATATCAAATTGCACTTAAGCTGGGGCGAGAGAAACGCTTTTGCCCTGGTCCTATTTATGCATTATGCCCTTAGTCAAAACCCTGATTTTATTATTTTGGATGATCCAATTTCATCATTTGACAGCAATAAAAAATATGCGATTATTAATCGGCTTTTCATGAATACTACCAAAAAGAAAAGTTTCTTCAAGAAAACTGTCTTGATGCTAACTCATGACTTCCAGCCAATAATAGATTTTGTAATTAATAATAAGCCTAATGGGCAATTTGTTACAGCTAGTTTCTTCAGAAATAATGATGGTGAAATTTGTGAAATGGAAATCACAGAAAATGATATAAAATCACTCCCAATATTATTGTCGGAAAATGCAAAAAATGAAGAAGTAAATAAAGTTCATCGTATTTCAAGTTTACGAAAACTCTTTGAATATATCCATAAAGATCATTCTCAGGAAATAGCTTACAATCTTCTTTCCTGTCTATTGCATTGTAGGGAAAAACCAACTTATTTTGACGAGACAGAAATAAGCGCAGTAGATATTTTGCTTGGGGAAGAACTGATCAAGACATTTATCCCTGATTTTACTTATCCAAGTTACAAAAACAACATATTTAACGAAACTAATTTAATTAGTTTGTTTATGGGCGAACAAAACGCATATTTTCGGCTTCAAGTATTTAGGGTTTTACTTGCAGTTACGAATTTAAGATCAAGAATTAGTGATGATCCATTACTTAAATATATAGATGAGCAATTTCATATTGAAAATGACTATATATTTTACCTTGACTTCAATAAATATGATATTGTTCCTGATTTTGTTATACCAAAATGCGTTGAGTTCTTAAAAAAAGAACATGTAATTTAAAACTGTTCAACCAATGACAGTTCGAAATGAGCTTCCCCAAGATAGTGGCAATATTTTTATTAATGCTTATTGATGTGGTTTGTTAGTTAATTTTCCATTGCCGTTGTAAATATGAACATTAGTAATTGAGTACAAATCAGACTGTACAAAAAAACTGATAATCATTTATATTAAGCTCCCCAATTTCTCCCACCCTGGTTCTGTTGCAGATGATTCTTCTATGTACCGGTAAATAAGTTCAAAGTAAACATCTCCATTTTTTAAATCCTTGGCGATATTTGAAATTGCGGTCACCCGCCGAACCTCGTGACGGATACTTATCTGCACCAACAAATCTACTGCGTCGGAAATCATTTGATTGGCTTCATGCGGTTTTACTCCAGCATCCGCACCCATGACAGTGGCCAGACGGCGAACAGCTTCACGCGGACTGTCTGCGTGAAAGGTGCAAGCTCCGCTGTGACCTGTCATCAAAGCCCGAAACAAACTCATGGCTGCTATCCCATCACGAACCTCACCGATCACCAGGTAGTCGGGGGACATACGCATGGCATCATCCACCCCGTCCGCCAAAGTGTAAGGGCGAACATCCGTACCAACTGCTTGCGGTCGGGCTTCGACAGTCTGTACCGTGGGGCGGTCTACCCAGATTTCTTCAGGATCTTCAATCTTTACGATGCGCCAGATCGATGGCAAATAATTACACAGGGCGCTTAGCAGCGTGGTCTTTCCGGTGCGGGTTCCACCTGAGATCAAAATTCTTTTACCACCTTCCATCGCCTGTCGAAGAAGATCCATCATTTCGGAACTCATCATTCCACGTTCCAATAACCATTCTGGTTTGACCGGTTTTTGCTCATACAGACGAATATTGATAGATGGGTTGCGACCTGGAGGAGCAATCACAGGGTGTAGGGCTTTGATACGCCCCCCACCTGGATTGTGCAGCGTTGCCGGCAGCTTTGCATTGATGCTTGGGTTGGTTTCATTTAGTGTTTTGTTTTGCGGTCCAATTAGACGATCCAGCACCCGCCAGATCTCGCCCGCCCCAGGATGCAGGTCAATTGATTCCCAACGCACAGACCCTTTAAGCATGATTTGCAGCAGCCCGCTCGAATAAATCGTGATTTCCGAGATATCCGTACGTGCCGGCGGTAAAAGTAAATCCAGGAAACCCAATCCTAGAATGCGCCGGGTGAGTTCTTCCGCGATTGCGCCTTCCAGTTGGGCACCAGGACGACAGTTGCGCTTGCGTAAAGCAGCAGAAATTTGTGCCTCAACCCGCTCCCGGATGCGTTGCCGGTCGGTGTCACTCGGACCTTGCAACACGGTAGTGGGAAACTCGTGGTTGATCTGATCGATCACTTCATTGAACACCTCGGATCGGGTGGTTTCATCCAGGTTATTTACATTAGTGGCTGTGTCGTACAAACCCAAAATCCCAGGCATGTCACTCCTCCAATTTTTAGATACTTCTCTGTCTCAAAAGATGCTTAAGTGAAGCGAATCTTTGGTAATCGCAGAATACCCTTTTTCCCATCGGTACGATCTAGATTGTTATCCACCATGGGAAACAAGGTGTTTACGATAGCTCGAATGCCTTTGGAAAACTCATCTCCACGGGTCACTGGCAGAATTCCATCATCTTGTGCCTGTGAGACGCCCGGATCAAAGGGGACGATTGCGGCGATAGGCGGAGCCCAACCCAGAGATTTGGAAAGTTCTTCCTGAAAGATCCGAGGGGTGAAACTGCTACGCTCGGAGGTCTGGTTCAAAACCAAGTAGATTGAATCTCTGGCAAGTCGTTTTTCACTCTTTAAGCCGGTCAGTAACAAAGTTAGGGTATGGCGAATAGCAGTCAGGTCAGCAAGTGTCGGTCGGGTGACGATCAGGGCATAATTTGCGAAGATGATTGAATGCATCATCCACAAATCTTCGGTTGTTGGTACATCCATCACAATGGCAGCGTAACGTCCGTCTTCAGAATCTATCAACATTCCATTGATCGTTCCTTCTCCTGTACCTTTATTGGAGCTTTCCAGAATATGCATGTATTCCAGGGAAGATTCAGGTGCAAGCAAGACCTCCAGATTTTCCTTGCGCTGGATCGCAGTCTGAAAGGCAGCCTTACCGGGACGGTCAAAGTACTCGGTGAGGTTAGGCACATAGCGTAGTCCTAAGTGGGGTGCAGCTGAAGGCGGCAATCCCATTGAGACTAACAAGGTCTTCACGCTGAGCCGAACTGATAATTCATACGCCAGATTTTCTGCAATGGTGGAACAGCCAGATCCACCGGCATGGGAGAGCACAGCAATCCGTTTGGTTCCTGTGATATAAGCGGAAGCCCCACTGGGAGAATAACCGGATACTCCTTGTTGCATGGGGGCAGCCTGGCTAAGACTGGCACGGGCAGTCATCGCTGCTCCATAGGCAGCCTGAATAACCTCATTCCAATTGACAGGGGCGACAAAAACCCCACGGACGGTATCTATCTTAACGAAAGCTCCCTGAAAATCCTTCTGCGGTAAAGGGAGAACCACAATTGCAACCCCTCGCCAGGCTGAAATTTTCTGGAGAGTACGGATCAGTGTGTCGGGATCTGGAGCAATATCCGCCTGGACAATTACCAGGTCTGGTCGTAAGTTATTCAGGTTGGTTTCAAACATGGACCACTGAGCTGCATGACCCGAGATCATGAAGCGTTGGTCTGCCAGGATCGGCTGCTGCATCTGATAGTAGACGACGTCATGGCCAGCCCCGGCTAACATCACCGTGATTTTATTGGTTTGGTAAGCGTTGTCGCTCATTTTGGCCTATTTCTTTCGATATTCATTCATCTCGTTATAAAGTTCACCCAGATTGAGGGTAATCACATCCGCCACATCCAATTCCAATCCTGAGGTCGGCTCCAAAGCCAGATGGATGATGCCATATTGGTCAAGGGCAGCCAGCAAGGTCGCCGGATCAACCTTGAATCCTGGTGTAACTTCTACCAGCCCGGTAGGAACATCCAGAACAATGACACTGCCCTCCTGGGCGGACACGCTGGTGCGTGCCGAAGAAAATAGCTCTTCTTCACTGGCACCCGCTGGAATCTCTTCATAACGAAAAGATTGCGGAACCATCAAAACACGCACGCCGGTAATGACCAGACGAGCCAGAGGAGAAGAAGGCGGCGCAGGTGTGGGAGTTGGGGTAGGTGTTGCGGCTACACCCGGAGTGAGGGAAACGATCGGTGATGTAAATTCCGAAATCGGAGCCGTAAATACGCTGGCGTTGCTCGTTTTCAGAATATCGGGGGAAATCATACCGATTACGGTCACAGTCTGTCCAGGGCGGAGCAGTCCCGCCACGCCACTGGCTAGGTCGACATGGATCGCCAGGGCTACGTGACCTTCCGGTAATTCAGCAGGAATGCCTGCGCCGGCGATCTCACCTAAAACAGAGGTAACAATCAGGTCACCCGGAGCGCGGCCAACTGCCAACATTTTGCCATTCACTTCTTCGATCTTAGCGATGGCATCGGACGGTTTAGCTCCCATCGGAATGGTACGCAGTTCGACCAGCTGATCGGTCAGAAGAGTGCCCGGTGCGATGGCGACTTTGGCAACCACCACCTGGGTTGGGCGAATGACACCGTTCAACAGAGCGATCACGAGAAGACCGATGACGACAGCCAGCACGATGGCGGCGATGGGGGAACGTTTTTTGCTTTGCATAGTAGATAATTCTCCTTTTCGAAATTAAATAGATTATGGATTAGAGGCAAGGATGTCGGATGCTGTCCGTTCCAGGGAAACAGCACCCAATTCTTGGGTGATCTCAAGATCTGAAGGTTCATTACAGCGAATGATTAGAGGGCGTACCAGCACCGGTTCCAGCCAGAATACATCATCGCTGTAGCCCAACTTGGCAATTGCATAAGTGCGCGGAATGCGCGCCAGGTAGCGTTTGTATTCGGTGTTGACCAGACCTTTTTCGGAGCGTCCCAAATGTGGGAGGATTAAGTCGCGATCTTTGGGGTCTTTGGTCTGAAACACAAAGACATTCGCGCATGAAGAAAGGATGCCCGAGGGCAGCTCGCTCACGGTTTGAGCCATCAAGTGTAGGAAAATGCTGTACTTACGTCCATCCCGCCACATCGTTTGAAAGAGGTGGCTGACCGGATTGCTCGATTCTCCTGAACCTTGATCGGAAGCGGCACCACCCGAGACGCCGGTCAGGACTTTATTGGCTTCTTCAAAAAAGATTTGCATGGGCGGGAAGTGTTTGCCACCCAACATTTCGCGCCGGCGGGCGACTGCATCCGAGTACAGGATGCTGGCCAACAAAGAAAGTAACGCCGCTTTGGAGTATTCGTCCATTTCAGCGCCACCTTCAATGACAGTGATGCCCCATGGATTTTCAGGGCTGCCCATCAATCCCAGGTCTTCCACGCCGATTCCACTGGCTGAGGGTCCATATTGGCGAGCCATATGACCTTCGGAGAACTGCTCTAGTCGCAAGAGGACGCCCTCCAGACTTGTACGACTGACCTGATCACGTTCTAATTTCTCTTTGTAGGTTCGAAGACGGTCTACCCATTTGGAAACATCCAGTTTACGACTGCGGTAGACTGCCAGGACTTGTAGTTCTGAAGGAGAAAGGCTTTCTAACAAGGTCCCAGGATGAGGTTCATTCAGGTTTTCACCGGAGCTCTGACGTTCATTCTGAATTAGCTGCACCTCCCGATCATCCTGGAGATGTCCCAAGGGGCCATTCTGCAACTTGGGATCACCAGTCAGGACACCCGCTTCAAAATACAATTCGGTCAGCGCGCGACGCATAAAACCCAACTGCCTGGCTCCCAATCTGCCGGCGTTGGCAAAGAGCTCAGCGACCATGCTGCGGTAACGACCCGGATCAATGCGGCGCGGCACTTGCAGAATATTCCAACGCAGTGGACGAGGAGAACCAGGATAGAGCTGACGGATATCAACATGACCTAAACCGTCTTCTGAACCTTTCTGACCAACCCCTGGCCAGTTCATAGCCTTGCGCCAACCCTGTCCGAAGTCCAATACAATGGTGCGATAATGCCAGAAACGGGTAGTTTCATAAGCCAGGCGCTCAGCAGCGATGGATTTTCCAAAACCAGTATCGCCAACAAAGGCTGTGTGGAAATGACGATCAGGAACCAACTTTAAAAATGTATCCGTCAGGAGACCCGTTTCGCTCGACCACTGTCTGGCCAGGGTGATATTCCCCGGTATATCCGGATAAAACGCAAATGCTGGCGTCTCTTCCTGGGTAGTGAGCGCTGATCCTTGCTCGAACATTCCCGGAGTGGTGTAAGCCGCTACCTGCAGCATGGTCAGAAGAGTCGAATCAGCATACCCACTCATGGCTTCAGGAATATTCTCAATTCGGGTGGATGGAGTGAAAGCACGGGCATGCAGGCCGATGTAAGCTTGTTCGGGATCTGTTAGCGCACGTGTCTGCACACCCGCCACCACGTCTTCTGTTCCATGAAAGGCTTCTGGGATGAGCCCCATTAAAGCGTGCACACCCTGTTCGCTTCGAGCCAGGGCGTATAAATCCGTATAAAAAGCGCCTTCCCGACTGGCTATATCTAACAACTTGCGTTGGGTGCGCATGATATCGGTCAGGAGGATATAAGGATCATCCTGCCACTGATAGGCGTTGGAAAGGGAAAAGGAAGGGGCAACTCCCACGCTCATGCCAGCGCTAATTCCACGCCCTATACTTTGTCCCAAACCTACCCCATCCGCCTCGGAGCGGGCTGTGCTTTTTGTATCCGCATGGCTCTGGGTGGTAGAGGTACTGGTGGTATCCGCTACAGAATCAGTCTCAGAGCCTGAGGTCGTCCAGGCTTCCGATTGGGTCGACGAGTGGCTTTGAGAATTCGTATTGGATTGGCTTTGGGTGGTGCTTTGAGAAACGGTATCCGATTGACTTGAGGTTACCGAATGTATACTCGAGTCGGATGAGCCACTGCTGTTAACCACACCATCAGCCGTACCCCAAATGGTATTTCCACCAACGTTAGCAGATATCCCTACACCAGCCGGAGCAACGCTGCCGCCTACGCCGCCGTTAACCCCGTAGGAAGAGCTGTCGGTATGCGAGTTCGCCACGCCAGAGGAATCGGAGTGCGAGGATCCGTCGGTTACAGCTGAGCCTTCTGTATGAGCTGTCCCCTGACTGACTGCCGTTCCAACCGTGGAAGATGAACCAACCGTGTCTGTCTCAGAAACTCCGACCGTGTGTGCCCAACCACTCGTACTGGCATGGCCGACCGTATGGGCTTGGCCCTGACTGTCCGCCACGCCATCGGTAGCAGCTTCTCCGTGAGTAACGCCACTCGAATGGTTTGTGCCATAAGATTGGGAGGCGTTTTCTGCCAGGCCTCCGGTCAGAATCGCTGGCAGGCTGATCCCGAAGGAGGCTGCCCGGGTTCCCAACTGACGGGAAGCGTAAACGGAAGTATCTTCCAACATGCCAGCCAACATGCGCGTAATATCTTCCAGACGAACATGATTGGTGAGCAGCATCAACAGGAATTCTTCTTCCAGGCTGCTCATTCCTCGGAAGAGCAGTTCATTTTGTTGAATGGAATATTGCTGAGCACCCTGACTTCCGGACAACAGAGGATCCCGCATCGAAGAATCGCCACCACGAGCGTTTTCGCGTGGATCCGGATGCCCAACAGCCACAATGGCATAAGGCATCTGCTCCAACGAACGCGCCAACCATTGAGCCACTTCAGTCGAAAGCGGCTCCAGGCGGATTTGACGGTAAGCACCGACCAACCCTGCACGTAAAGCTGAAAGATCCCGTAAAGAGTGTTGGATGGCTTCTTCTTTCTTTGGAGAAAACGCAGCTACCCCATAACATTGAACGATCCCAATATTTGGATTCTTAAAAACACCGGCCGCCAGATATACCAGATCAACTTGAGCGCCATATAAACCACGTAAGACCGTGCGCATCTTCTGCAGCAAGCCGGCATCCCGGCGAGCCTCCAGTGAAATATAGCGCAATTGCAGCAACCGGACCGCCCGATATCCCTGATATTCCCGCGTACCTTCCCGCTCTGTGACACGAAAGACCAGATAGTCGAGCTCATTTCGGTCGTTGAAATGCAGCTCTGTGCCTTCCACTTCCAGGTCATTAGGAATGGAGAGAGAGGCCTTCGTTTTCAGCCAGGGTATTTTTTCGGTCAGTTTTCCAATAATCATCGTTCTCTTTTCTCCGTACTTGGCGTTCTGCCTCATCAATTCGCCAACTAGATCGGCTGGTAAATTCATGAGGCTGCTTTTGCTTGCGCAAAAGAAGCCCTGGATTACTATTGCTTCACTGATTCCCACCAGACTGCATCAATCACCTCGTTCACATTTGGCTCGACAACCACCACCTGTGGTGAGCGTTGGCGACTTTGGGATGATGCCTGCTGGTTTTCACGAGCTGAGGAACGTTGCTCATAGGATTCTTGTGGGTAACCTTCTTTCCCAGTTTCACTTCGCTTTTCGGAAGTATTCCAGGGTTTCAACCGGAACAAGAGACTCATTTGAGCAATCAGCGCCGCAAATGCAGTGATGATGAGGACGCCTGCCATCAAGATGATCATAGAAATCACTCCTAAAGCAGGTCCACGCAGCAAATCCATAAGTTGTGACATATTGACCTCCAATCGTTGAAATAGAATCTGGCGTTAATAAAGAACTTCCTACGTTTATAAAACTCGTACCGAATAGGTAGAGTAATACATAAAACAAGCTCAATTATGTGTGCTGGTTTCATCTACCACCTACCTTCTAGTCCGGTATCGGTTAATCAACTCACTGGCTCCTGCCAATGGATTGACCAACGACATCGGGTTGATCAAGACCTGCTGCAGTAACATCGCGAAGTAACCCAAAGGGATTACCAACCACAAAGCCCATAAAATAATCGTGGTTACATTACCGCGTGTATTGGCAATTACAGCCGCAGCGCTTTCTGAAGTACCGATCAGGGCAGCCCACTGATCTGCTGATAATTGAGCGGTGTATGCCAGGTAGAGCCGGCTGCCGATGACGGCCAAGGAATAAATCGCAATTCCTGATTTCATATTCCATAGCAGTGTGTGTTCTTGCATGTGCATCAGCAGAACAATGATGGTACCGGTCAGCCACATCGCTGCACCCAGCCAGGGAACTGGTGCACCCATTCCCCATTGGCTGATTACCCACATCACCAAGATGATTGCCGTGGTGATCTGTGCAGTGTATAAATCCGGAGTAGCCGCCTCCCGTCCACTACGGCCAGGTCGGAAAGCTGCCCTGGATTGCACTCGTTGATCAACAAAGCGAATGATCAAACCTGCACAAAGAATGCTTACCAGGGCAGCTCCGGATTCACCAAGCCAGTAGACAGTTGCCAGTACACCATTCAATAAGTAAGTAGGCAGTGCTGCGAGGAAATCCCCAAAGACAACAAAATAATCTGTCATAAACCACTACCTCCTTACTCGTCATAATCATTACTTGGACACCACAGACCAATAACCAACAACAGATAAACGACTGCCATGAAACCTAGGAAGACTGTCAGCAACACACCGACCGCTATCCATACAATCTGCACATTGACCTTTTATGGCACCAACGCCGGTAGATTTACATAGACTTTCATCGCTCCATCGATCCCTACAAGTCTCGGTTGTGTGATCGGAATACCCCGGAAGCGTGTCCCCGTGGTAACCACGTCCAGACGCAAGTTGAAGGTTCCCGGATCTGCAAATGGAACTCGAAGTGCCTGTCCGGTTGCCGTACAGGTTCCACTACCATCGCATCCCCCCGTCCATGATCCTATTCCCGGAATGAGAGTGAAATTTGCTTGGTGAATGTAAGCTTCATAATGCGTTTGACCCAGTTTGCCTGTAATCCAATCTTGACTGGCGGCATCCAGGGCGGCGGTTGCTTGTAAGGAAGCAACTGCATCTGGTAGATGTTCTACATGCATCCGGCATTCCTTGAATACCATCTCCATATCAGAGACTCCATCATTGATGGTTGATCTTGAACTCGTTTTGCAGTTTGGGGTTTCCCCGGCATTAGCTGACCGGCAAACATCTCGTTCCTCGTAGATGGGTTCATACCAGGTGAAGATTACTGGAAGAACTGTCACCCTGGCTTGAATATCTGCTCCACGCCGGGTTTCAGTATCTTGCCCAACGACCAGTGGATTATTCGGTGCAGTCTTTTGGATGGTCAGCACAGGCTGCTGCATGGTTACGCTCGGATCAGGACATTCCCGAGGAGGTGGAGGTGGAGTGACTACTCCCGAACAACCACCCGGAATGGACGCACAATTTTGTGTGCCATTCAAGTACAACAAGTACAAGGAACGCAGTGCCCCATCATTCCAGGTCATCTGCAACAGATTGGTGATGAATCCCCACCCGGAGAAATAGGTCCACACATCCTGATTTCCATTAAGCACAGCACCCCAGAATTGATCCGGGCTGGTATATTCCGGGTGTTCTGCCTGTATCCGGTTCCAATCCAGGTTGTCGCCGGCTGCCAGACCGAGAAAAGAGATCAGGCTACCATACCCGTTGCCCAGGGATCCATAAGAGCTGGTTAGGCCACTTTCCTGAGGATTCATGGCCATAAAGAACAAAGTCGAAGCGGAAGGCAACACAACAATGTTCCCACTGGGGGTCTGGTAGCGATGGTAATTAGCATCGAGGTCAAGCGATTGCCCAAAGGGTAGTTCAATCGACATCCAGTCGGGATGATCTGTGGTAACTCCCAGATCAATAAGATCTGGATTCAGGTTGCCGTCTGGTTGAAAGACCTCAGACCAGGGATCGTTACCCTGAGCATAAACAGCTGATGGAATGAGAAAGGTCAATACGACAATGATTAGGAAAAATCTTTTCACTACTTCTTTCCTTCTTCTACAGTTGTGGTGGGAGTTTTTTCGCGAGCGAGGATGGCGTTGATTTCCGCTTCCATCAGGAAACGATCAAATTTCCAACCACTTTCCGTTTTCACGAGAACAACATACGCCGTGTCCTGGGTTTTATTGCTACCTGGCAGAGGGGAAGATAGCGTAATGGTCATCCGCCATACTTGCTCGGAACCGTTGTCTGCTACCTTATCCACTGCCTGCGTGGCAGCTGTGACCACAGACTTGGCATCCACATATTTTTCCCACATACGATCTGCGCCGGCTGAAAAAAACTCACATCCATCGGGCGTGCTGAGCTCGCAAATGCGATTGAGCCAGACTTCTTTTCCTTCCTGGTAGTTCACCTGAAAAACCTTTTCAATGGCATTGACGGCTGCAGCAGAAACCAGACTATCTTCACTGGTTTCTGCTATTGAACCTTGCTCCGTATGAAGAGGCCAGTTTTCGATCACCAGGACTCCTATAGCGATGACCACGGCCAGGATGACTGCAACAATCAGGTCACGTTTTGAGACTGAAATTTCTTTCAATTTTTCTCCTTTCCCGATAAGCGGGTTCAAAAGTTGGGTAAAACAAAAGCGACCAATCATGTCTTCAATTCCTGTATGCACTTGAAGGAAGGTGTAAACAGGAAAGACGTGATGGTCGCTCCAAGGATTATATGGATTAGCTGATGATTATCAGCGACCGAACAGATATTTGGTTGTACCACTAATCATAGCAAGGGGAAATCCTTTATCCTAGAGGGTCATTTTGATGAATTTTCGAAAAAAGGGGGGTTTTAACTTGACAAAGTAATACTAGAGTATTACATTATAGATAACCTAACCGATAAGGAAAATGAGCATGCCGAAAACAAATTCTGCCAGTAAACCAGTACGTTCTTTTCGAATAAGTCCTGAAGGCGTGAGTCAATTAAGAGCAATGGCAAACGTGATGGGACGAAGTGAAAGCAATGTGATTGAAGTGGCGCTTGACCGAATGTATCGGGAGGAAATTCGTTACAACCGGGTCCTACGAGAGGGAGCCCGACCAGAAGATCAGTATCTGATAGATAAAGGAAATGAAGGAGAAAATGAAATTCATCGGAATGTTTCTTAAGTTGATTGGGAGTGTTATTAAGACTGCGGTTATCCTGGCGATTTGCTCCAGCATCTTGTTTATTGCTTACAAGGGTAACCAACCCATGCAGATTCCCCAGGCTCCAAAGGGGATGACCTACTTAGATTTTATTGCCGACCGGATTGATGCCTCAAAAACGGTTAAGCCCTCCCGGTGTGGTTGGGGAATGATGCTATCACTGGTCGCCCTCGGTCCCATCTATTCATTCGTTTATACCGAAGTTGGAATTCACCCAGATGGGCTTCTTGCTCGTGGCACTTCCTCTGATCCAGATATCCCAAAGGATGTAGCCGGTGCGAAGTGGTATGAAGTGCCTGGTATCTGGTGGAATACGATTGAAAGATTATCCTGGACGATGGTGGGTAAGCCGGCTTTTTATGGGTGTAAGTTAAGGCCAGTTTTGGCTACGATGAGACAATGATTAATTGGCTGAGGAGCATAATTTACATCTCGACAAAAGCTCCTTTGATTCAATAAAAAAGAACTACAAATTATTAACTGCAGTCCATTTACATATGAATGAGAGATTTAATTTTTCAACATTCTCAAACCACTTCCGAGAACTACGAATTCGCTGATCTCGCCAGTACGGCGATGGTCAAGGTGAGCCAGCCGCCAACTGCACCGATGATTAACACACTAATTACATTTGCCGAAAGGGTCAGTATCTGATTGACTACGGAGTAATTGCGCTTGGCAAAGCGCAATTCTTAGGCTAGTTTCTCCAGGTCGTCGGCCATCAAAGTCACGTCTGCGGTATCCAAAGTCACATCCGTTCCAGTTGTTCCCATGGCGACACCCATGGTTGCTTCAGTCAGCACTGGGGCGTCGCTGACCAAGTTTCCGACCATGCCACATGCCAATAACGGGAGGTCAGCTCGCGTACCTTGACCGATTTATCCTCCGGCTTCAGGTCCGCATACAACTCATCGATTCCCAGTTCGCGAGCGATGGCCCGGGCAGTATGTTCGTTATCGCCGGTTTGCATGACCACTTTACTCGCTCCTGTGGTATGCATGGCATCAATGGCTTTCTGAGCATTGGGGTTGATAGGAGTCGTGATGAATGGTTAAATTTAGTAAATGGGAAATTTGAGTGCAAAGCACGTTCCGTAACCAGATCCGTCTGGATTGTGATAGATTGGACTCTCTACACTAATCTGCCCGCCTTGAGCTTCGGTTAATTGACGGACAATAGCCAGCCCTAATCCTGTGCCGCCTGTGGCGCGATTGCGTGATTTCTCAGCCCTCCAGAAACGATCAAAGAGTTTTGATAATTCATCATCAGGGATTCCCGGTCCGTTATCACTGACAGATACACTGATACTATCAGGTGTGGTAGTTGCTTCAATCACTATCTGCGTGCCACCAGGCGTATATCTCAAGGCGTTGTCCACCAGATTTATTAGAATTTGCGACAGACGTTCAGGATCTGCTTGTAACTTTGGTAAGCTGGCAGGGATCGTTGTTCTCAGGTCAATCCCTTTTTCATTAATGCGTAGCTGTAATCTCTCAATTACCTGGTTTACCAATTCCGCTAGGCCCACAGGACGTAATTGCAAATTTAATTGTCCAGTATCTGCCAGGGAAAGGGTGCGTAGATCGCTGATGAGCCGGTTGAGCAATATGGTTTCTTGATGGAGCAAAGCCAGTTCCCTGGCACTGGAAGGCAACACATTGTCAAGCATGGCTTCTAGATTACCTTGAATAACCGACAAAGGGGTACGGAGTTCGTGGGCAATGTCTGCAATCAAATTCTGGCGTTCGGCTTCATAGCTCTGTAATTTGTCCGCCATCTGGTTAAAAGAACGAGCAACCTGCCCAACTTCGTCATTGTTCCCAATCCAGGCACGTTGATTCAGATCTCCTTTCGCAATACTTAGTGCAGCGGTGGAAAGACTCCGCAATGGGCGAGTAATCTGAAAAAACAGGAGAGAGCCCAGAATAAGGGCAACTATCCCCGCCGCTATCCCAGCCCAGAGAACAGAACTGCTCACCGAGCTAAGAAAATTTCCAGCAGGTGTGGAAGGGCTGTTGAAGGGTGTAATGATTAATGTCCCCACCTGGCGATCTTGTACCATTATTGGTGTGCCGCGGGCGATATCATCTACCTGAAGACGGGTTCCTTTTAAGGCACCAGCAGTATCAGCCACGATAACCCTATTTTCGTCTACCAGCACCAGCCTATTGCCCGCAGATGTCCACATGTCCATCATCCACTGGTCATCTTGGCACCATCCTTCTGTTTCCCAATAAGACCCCATCATATCCCCCATCATACTTTCACCTGCCGCCATCTCCATACAGTTATCTCCACCAGATTTGCCAGATGAAGGAGAAGCGCCATAAGCTACCGGTTGGTGTAAGATGTTATCTACCCTTTCCCAAGACCCTGTCTGGGCAAAGTATTCCGATAACGTAGGGGTGAGTTGATCAGCCCACTGCTGCCCAGTTTGGGTGACGTATAACTCGAATTGCCCTACTGTTGCCTGGCTTGCCAGTAACACCACTACCCCGATTCCTACCAGGATGACTAGGCCAAACGCGCCGATCAATTTTACCCACAGACTTTTCATTTTCTTCTACCCATCAACAATTTTGTACCCAACACCTCGCACAGTGAGGATATATTTCGGTTGACGTGGACCAGGTTCTAGCTTTTGACGTAGATTCTTCACGTGCTGATCAATCGTACGTTCATAACCCTCGTAAAAGGGCGTATCTAGAACATGTTCAAGCAAGTGAGCGCGAGAAAAAACTCGTCCAGGAGAGCGCATCAAAGCAGCCAATAGATCGAATTCCATGCGGGTTAACTCGATTGGCTTACCGGAGATGGTTGCGATCCTGCTGCCCAGGTTGATCTTGATATCCGCCACCTCGAGGCTTTCAAGGACAACATCTGGCTGTTCGATGCGCCTCAAGACGGTGCGTATGCGCGCTACAACCTCTCTGGGAGAGAAAGGTTTGGTGATGTAGTCATCGGCTCCCAATTCCAGGCCAATAAGCCTATCCGTCTCTTCACTGCGTGCGGTCAACATAATAATGGGAATATTCGATTCGCTCCGCAGTGTGCGGCAGACATCCAGACCATCTAGCTTTCCAGGTAAGTTCAGGTCTAGTAAGACCAGAGTAGGATTATTACGACGGAACGCAGCTAGACCCTGCGTCCCGTCAGTTGCCCAATCTACTTCAAAACCCGCTTTTTCAATGTACAGGCGAACAGTGCGTACGATGTTGGCTTCGTCTTCAACAACAAGAATTCTCTTTGCCATCAATTACTAATCGATCATTGAGCCGCAATGGGGACAATTACGCCAATTCGCCTGAACATTCTGGCCACAACTTGAGCAAGCAATTACTGCTACCTTCGCCGGGGTAAAAGGTGTACGATTGGATGAAAATACCTTTACGAGCCAGATACCACCAGCAATGAGCAGGGCAATAAATCCCACAGGGATAAGAAAGCCCAGAAACATTCCAAACCAACCGAAAGAACTGTATCCCAACATTCCAGTGCCGCCCCAATTATCCATCATACCTCGGCTTCCCCACATACTGCAGTCATCGTAAGCCCAATTGCCTGTGCGTCCATAAGCTACAGGGGAAAGCAGGCTGAACCCTACACCTAGGATAACCAAAGCTACTCCTCCAATAACCAACCATTTTAACCATTTCGATGCAATCATTGAATATCTCCTTCAAATATTTGCTTTGTGTTTTGTCGAGAACAACTACTCATCTCAGTTGTTCAATGCGCCCGCTGCGACCCAATCTACCAGTTTCTGAATTTGATCTTGATTGAGCGATGGGCCGCCATAGGGCATGTATCCACTGGAAACCAACTGAATCAATCGGCTGTTGATCGGGTCGCCGGGGATGACCACCGGCCAGCCCATACTGCCATTTACCACACCAACATAACTATCCAGAAAGAGGCCTTCCGTTCCGCCGTGACAGGAAACACAGCGCGCATTGAAAACGGGTTGCACATCTCGGCTGAAGGAAACGGCAGTGGAACTTACCGGCGGAATGCTGCTACTGCCTGACATCTGACCAGGAGCGTAGCCGTTGTTGTTCCCATATCCTTCCATGCAATTATCATAACCGTTCCAGCCGCCGCACATTCCGGGGCTACGGCTATAAGCCCCAGATTCATTCTGACCGTTTTGTTGCGCCCACATGCCTTCTGACATGTTTCCGTAATTATTTCCAGGTTGTGGAGAAGGTAGATTCCCAATGCCTTGCTGTTTCCACCCACCGTTCGGCATCATCCGTGGAGCACCATAACCATTTCCGCTTTGTTTTACCGGTTGATTCTGAGAATTCGGTTGCACCAGTATATTGGATGCAGCGGGTTGATTGAATGCAGGCTGTTGAGCAGCGGATGGAAGTGTCCATGCTGGCGAACACGCGCCCAGCAGTAAAGCAACTCCTGCAAAGATTGTTGTAGATATTAGTTTGTTTACCATAAAGTACCTCCAATTGCCAATTGATTATTGTATATACTTTACAACAAAATTGTGTAGAGAATGTGAAGAGCATTTGAGCATTTGGTGATAAAGGGTTTGCATTCGAAAATTGCTTATAAGCCGTTCAATCGCACATAAATGTCGGCAGCAATTTCTTCATCCACGGCAAATTGACTGTAGGCAGCCTCGAAAACAAAAGATGGCGAGCGGCGAAATAGTTTGATGGACACGCCTGGCAAAACCCCCATGGCCATCAATTTCTGGAGGCGGCGAGGGTTATTCATTTGAATATAAGCGATATCCCCACCCTGTCCTGGTTGAAGCTGGCACAATGGGGCAATTAGCCGTCCTACCGAGGCTCGCATCTCCCGGCAGCATTCACCAAGCGGAATCGGCCTTCCGTGGGGACAAAAACGCGGATGTCCTAAAAGTGTGCAGATGCTCTCATCGAGCCCGTCGAACAACGAATGCTCCAGTCGGCAAGTGTGCTCATCCAGCAAGGTAGCCTCCATTGTCAGCACGTCCGCCAAAAGACGTTCTCCCAGTCGATGGCGACGGATAGCCCGGGTGGCTTCGGGTTTTCCAGTCAGAGTTGGTATCAGTAAATTTCCTTTCCACTCGGCCAATCCATGCTGAACCAGTTCACCAGCTCCATCTGCTGGGGCGTCTTTTTTCTGCAAGCCAGCCTTTGCTTCCTCTTCTGTAACGACCCACAGAATTTCGAGCAATTCCTGGGCGCTTTCACTAATCTTCATCGTGTTGAGTCCTTTATCAATGTTGAACGATTTTCTTTTTTTCGCTTTAAATTGCGAAACCAGCGGACCAATTTTGCCTCCGGCGGCATCTCATATCCGCAGTGGGGGCAGCGGATGAGATGGCAATTCCCAGTCAAAGGGCAACTACCGCAGGCATTTTCGCCTTCATCAATGGCGAATGAATAGCCGCAGAAACTACATTTCATATTGTAACTCCCAGGATTACCAATAATTTATTGAGCAAACCTCCCACCAAGAAGGCAAAGGGGAAAATGAAGGCGAAGATCGCCAGCGCTGTCTTCAATCCCCGCTCTTTAATCGTGACTGAAAATTGCGCTATGCACGGTACAAAGAGTGTCATTGTTACCGTAGATACCAGCAACTGAACGCCGTTCATAGTGCTGCGCAAGTCGTACAAGCCAGCAGCTCCGTAGTCGCGCCGGAAGAACCCAAATAAAAACGCCACCGCAGTTTCGTCCGGTAATCCGAGCCAACTCACCAGCGGCTCCAGCGCGTTTACAACGACATCGAATAATCCGGTCAACCTCCCAAACCAGATAATCACACTAGCCAGAATGAAAAGGGGAAAGACCTCCCGAAAGTACCATTCCATGCGGGTATAAGTCTTGACAATAATGTTGCCTAAGGTCGGTAAGCGTAGTGGAGGTAGTTCCATATAGAACATCGGGCGTTCTCCTGGGATCACACGAGCAGCCAGGAAGCCAATTAGCAAAAATATTCCGGTAACGATGATGGCCCAAAGAACCAGCAGTTTCGGTTGCCCAGCCATCAGCCCAAGCATCACACCAAGTTGGGCTGAACAAGGGATGGCCAGTGCCAGTAGCATTGTGCTGATCAGCCGTTCACGACGCGTCTCTAGAGTGCGGGTAACGATGGTTGCCATAGTGTCACAGCCGAAACCCAATACCATAGGGATGACCGCACGCCCGTTGAGCCCGATCTTTTTGAAGATGCGATCAATCAACATCGCCAGGCGAGGCAGATAGCCGCTATCTTCAATAACCGAGAAGGCCAAGAAGAAAGTACCCACAATTGGCAGGATAATGGCTACGGCGTAACGCACCCCCAGGGTAATGACCCCATATTGACCGCCGAGCAGATCGCGCACGACTGACCAGGGGATGAATGACGCCAACATCTGATTTACCCACGGATTGATATACGCGCCAAAGACTGATTCTTCCAGAAAGTCCACCAGCGTTTGGGCGCCCAGCACGCCAACGAATTCGTACATTAGGAACAGCGAGAGCACCAGGATTGGGAGACCGCTCCAAGGTTTCATCATCGCTTCACTCAATTGTTCGACAAAACCAGAAACGCGGCGTTCCGGCAGGCTCAATATTGATTGGAGGATGTGTTGAGCGGCCTCCCGTTGTTTGCGCGCTATAATGTAAGAGAGTGGCTGGCCGAAACGCGCCCGCACGGCCTCTGCAATAAGCAAGACTTCATCAGCATGTTGTTTTTCCTG
Organism: Chloroflexi bacterium 44-23; assembly: GCA_001899005.1. Lineage (GTDB taxonomy): Bacteria > Chloroflexota > Anaerolineae > Anaerolineales > Anaerolineaceae > UBA6170. The sequence continues at coordinate 196,349 of MKUW01000021.1, read as the reverse complement.
TTCCTGAACCAGTGAGTTAATCTCAGCGTCATCCTGGAGTAGTAGCAACGCCTATTGCGGTTCATCTGGTAAGAGCCGTTGAGCAGCGTCTCCATCTTAGTGATGGTGTTTTCAATCAATGGGTGGTAGGTAACCTTTGTTCGGGAAGAGGCGGCGGACGAATCATTCGATGGACGCTTGTGGAGACAAGATGCAATTTTCTCCTTGAGCTGTGTTGTGCCTCGATCCAGCGCCAATGCTGTTGTCAGGACGGGGACGCCAAGAGCGTTTTCAAGAGCCGCGGCATCCACCTGCACCCCCAGCCGTTCGGCCTCGTCCATCAGATTCAAATCCAGGATGACCGGCAGCCCAGCGTCAATCAATTGCAGCGTCATCGGGAGCATCCGCTCCAGGTTCTTGGCGTCCACCACGTGCACAACGACATCAGGTTGCTCTTCCAGCAGGATACGGCGGGCGATGCGCTCCTCTTCGGTGATAGGCAGCAACCCGTACATACCCGGTGTATCCACCACCCCGGACTCAACGCTCCCCAAGCGACCTTTGCCCCGTGAGACCTCTACCGTGGTGCCTGGATAGTTGGATACTGTGACATAAGCGCCGGTTAGCGTGTTGAACAATACACTCTTACCCACGTTAGGGCTGCCGACGATGGCGACCAGTGGGAGATCATTGGTATCAGCTTGCGGACCACTATGGCAATTAGCTTGTTGTTCTGATGGTGAATTTTTTTTCACAGGTTCTAGCTGCATCTTCGTTTAGTCCTTGTCTATCTTGGCAGCACTGCTGCTTTGTGATTCACAATTTTGAGGTAGAGGATGTACCCATATTTTCCTGACGATGGCGCTGGCAATATGTAATTGATGCGACCCTGCCTTAAGTAGCATATCCCCATGATTTCCAATAGCCTGGATAATGATCTCCGCTCCTGGTTTGACTCCTTCTGCTTGCAGGAATGCAGTGCCTGTCGATTCAATTTCCAACCGTTCAATTTCTGCGCGGGTGCTGACGAGAAGTTCACTTAATGGTTTAATCATTTTCATAACCGTAATTCCATTTGGACTTGGAATGGGTTTACCCTGCGGGCTGACAATTGGCTTTCCCAAATAATTGAATAGGAGTTCTGCTACTTCGGGCGGTGTGATATGTTCCATCCGGCAAGCCAGAACATTGGCCATATTGAGCGATAGGCTGAGCTTATCAACAAGAAATACTTCCCACAAACGCCTACTGTGCAGAATCTTTTGGGCAAGATGGTTTCCTTTTGGAAGCAACTTCACACCTTTATATGGCAGATAACTGACATACTCTTCTTCAGCCAATTTGCGAATCATCTCATTGGCTGAAATTGACGCTACTGAAAGTTTATCGGCAAGTTGCGATAGCGGGATTGGCTCTTCAAATCCATCTTCAAGTAGGGAAGCTATCGTTACCAAATACATCTCTTGGCTTTCACTAATTTCCATATTTTGGCTCACCTTATAAAATTTGACGATTTTATTATGGTTTCCCTAAAAATATCACCAAAGGGTGATACGTGGTATGTACAAACGTCCTAAAAAATAGTGAGGTTTGTAACCAATCCTTTTATATATTCTCAACTCATTAATGCTGTAGAAAGGATAAATAATGCTCCTCTTCTTACCTCCCTTTCCATTGTCATAACAGTGCATATTGAGCCTTACCGTTCTCCTTCCAAAGAATGCCCGCCAAAAACTTGTCCGCCCATATAACCCAGATATGCTGGAACTAAGGGCAAAACACAAGGAGACAGAAACGATAATAGACCAGCAGCGAAAGCAGCAAAAATAGATGGAACAGTAGCGGTCCCTAAAGGGAAGTCTAAGAACAAGCCATTCCGTTGTGCCCAGATGGCAATTAAAAATATTTGGTTTGTCAAGATCATTATCCCGATCAGTATCAGAAACACACCGCTGATAATTTGAATGAGACGCATATAGCGATTTAGTTTGTGCACTATTTTTGCAGCACGATCTACTCCTAAACCAATCACAATAAATGGCAATCCTAAACCCAAAGAATAAAATCCAGTAAGTACCATCGCTTGGGTCGAATTTTCTTGGGTAAAAGCCAAAGTTAGTATTGCACCTAATGTCGCGCCGATGCAAGGTGACCAGCCTGCTGCGAAAAAAACGCCCATTAAACCTGATGAGATAAAACTATTATTTCGCTTCCCCTGCCACTCTGGCCTGGTATCGTAATAAAACCAGGGTATTTTTACAACACCCATTGTGGCTAATCCAAATAAGATTACAACCAACCCACCAATTTTCGCAATTACATTTTTATATTCAAAGAAAATTCCCCCCAGCAAAGTGGTAGCGCCTCCCCATCCGATCACAAATATTACCGAAAAACCCAGTACAAAAATTAGAGAATGCAATAATAAATTCAACTTGGGCTTGGAAAGCATTGGGCTTTCTGCTGTAGGAATTTCTGTCATTGTTTGATCCTCTTGTCTAAATTTCACAACCTGTTCCACAATTGGCCTTTTTGCTATCAACCAAGCAGAGGATGCAGTCGCTTTGTAACCGCCAGTCGCCGCTTCACGGTTCATCGGTATGGCACTTTATCTACAGCCAAAACGAGAACCGCCTTTTAGGATGCGAGAAATCCATCTAATTCCTGCACATCATCCAGTACGCGTTATCCGACTGGATGATGTGCAGGGTGCGTTCGATACAGTTCATACATTAAAGGGGACTTCGAGAAGAAGATGACCCCTTATTTTTCCTGTGTCTCTAACGCTGTAAGAACCGCTTGCAAGCGATCCTTTGCCTCGCGAGGTAGTTCAGCCAGTTTTTTGTTGATCTCTGGATCTACCACACTGAACATAACCTCGGGGTCCAAGATGCTGACCTCCACCGCATCGCCTTCTTGCTTTAAGACGACATTACAGGGGAGGAGCAAGCCAATGGATTCATCTGCGGAAAGCGCATGATGGGCTAATTGCGGATTACAAGCTCCTAATATCAGATAAGGCTTGAAATCCACCCCGATCTTTTGCTTAAGGGTTTTCTGAACATCGATTTCGGTAAGAACCCCAAATCCCTGGGCTTTGAGTGCCTCCACTACGCTGGGCTTTACCTCCTCCAGCTTACCTTTGATGCGGATATCCATTCCATAATTTGACATGATTTAAATCTCCTTTCGTAATTAGTCTCAAGTCTAACAGGGTACTGGAATTTCTCTGCCAGACCCAAGATGAGTGTTAAACGGATTACGAACGCAACATGCGTAATCCACTTCCGATGACCACGAACTCGCTGATTTCGTGCCCCAGAACTGCGATGGGCAGCGTAAACAAGCCCGCCACGGCGCCGACTACCAACGCGCCGATGACAATTGCTGACAACGCTAGATTTTGATTTACCACAGTCTGGTTGCGCTTTGCTAGTTTTAAGGCGTAGACCAGCTTCTCCAGGTCGTCAGCCATTAAGGCCACATCGGCAGTTTCGAGCGCGACGTCCGTTCCCGCTGCGCCCATGGCGATGCCGACTGTGGCTTCAGCCAGAGCGGGGGCGTCATTCACGCCATCTCCGACCATGGCCACATGGCCGTAACGAGCAGCCAGTTCGCGCACTTTCGTCACTTTGTCTTCCGGCTTCAGGTCAGCGTAAAATTCGTCTATGCCCGCTTCGCAGGCAATGGCCTGCGCTGTGCGTTCGTTGTCGCCGGTGAGCATGACCACTTTTTTGATGCCCGCTTTGTGTAGGTTTTCGATGGCTTGGCGCGCATTGTCCCGAATGTTGTCCCGGATGGCGATGAGGCCGTAGACGGCCGTTTCCTCCCCTAACAACACCACCGTTTTCCCTTCTGCTTGCAGCCGCACAATCTCGGCTGACAACGCTTCCAGGTTGACCCCTAACTTTTCCTGGAACAGCGCCGGACTGCCGATGTAGACCTGTTTGCCCTGCCAAGTTGCCTGCGCCCCCGCGCCTGAAAAGGCACGGAAACCATTGATTTCAGCGGGAACGATGCCCTGCGCTGCGGCATATTGCACCACTGCCCGCGCCAGCGGGTGCTCACTGCGTCTTTCAATTCCCGCCGCCAGCGTCAACATTTGCTCATTCTTCATTGTTTTATCGTTCATTGAAACAACATCTGTAACCTGCGGCTTGCCCCACGTAATCGTGCCTGTTTTATCCAGGGCGATAACCTCAATCTTCGCTAATTCTTCCACGTACATGCCCCCCTTAATCAGCACACCCTGGCGCGCACCCGTGCCCAACGAGGCCACAAGCGTAATGGGAATAGAGATGACCAGGGCGCAGGGGGCGGCGGCGACGATAAACACCGTCGCTCGCGTCAGCCATGTTATCCAATCCGCACCAAATAGCAGCGACGGTACGAGGGCCAACAAAATGCCGATCAGCAGCACGACCGGGCTATAACGCGACCCGAAACGCTCAATGAACCGTTGGCTCTTTCCCTTGCGCTCCTGCGCTTCCTCAACCATTTGAATGATGCGCGAAATCGTATTGTCGGCGAACGCTTTTGTGGCCGTTACTTCCAGCGCGCCTTCGCCGTTGATGCTTCCAGCAAAAACCTGGTCGCCGGGCTGCTTTTCGACCGGCACGCTCTCGCCGGTGACAGGGGCTTGATTCACGCTGGATTTGCCGGTGAGGATTGCGCCATCGGTGGGCACAGATTGGCCCGGCTTGAGGATGAAAACGTCGCCCACGGCCACTTCTTCAACGGGGATTTCCTGTTCGATACCATTGCTTCGCACCAGGGCAAATTTCGGAGCCAGATCCATCAACGCCCTTACCGCCGAACGCGTCTTCTCCTCCGTGTAACCTTCCGCCGCTTCGCTGATGGAGTAGAGGAAAACCAGCATGGCACCTTCGGCCGCCAGCCCCATGGCAGTGGCGACGATAGCCGCAATCGCCATCAGCAGTTCAATGCCGATCTCCCGCTCATAAATCAGTTCTTCAAGCGCTTCTCGGCCAAAATAGTAGCCACCGATGATAGTGGCAACGATGTATACCACCATCGAAACGGTTTCCGGCAAACCGGCCAGGCCCAACAGCCAACCAACCAGCAGCAGGATACCCGAAGCCACCGAGGTCAATACTTTGGGGTTGCGCCAGGGTTTGGGCTGCTCAGGCATGGACAATCCTGCCTGCGGTGGAAAGCCAAGGGTATCCAACTTCCCTTTCAAGGCTTCCGGGGAAGTTGCTGCTGGATCAAAGCTTAACGAGACTTTGGCCGACTTTGGGTACACTTTTAATTCGTGCAATCCCGGAAAACCGGAAAGTCCGCGCTCAATGGCGTCGGCGTCGTGTTCGCAATCAAGATTACCAACGCGAAGTTCTAGTTGTTTTGTATTCATTTCATATTCTCCTGAAATAATGTGTATTTTAAGCGCCATCCTGGACATATTTGAATCCAAATTGGATGGACAGCGCTGCTTTCGTTAACTCTTTGCCCAGATACGCGGCATGACTCAATTCAGTAACCCATCCGTTGTCTATGATGGTTTTATAGAGCGTCTGAGCGGTACTGCCTTCAATGACGCGCAAAAGTGTATTGTCATAGGCGTAATGCTCCACGTTGATTAATTCTTTCTCGGCTAGAGGGACTATAACGAAGTAGCCGGCCTTATCCATTTTCACGACTTGTTCAGGTTCGTTGGTGACAGTGACTGTAGGAACGGCCGAAATTAAAACAGGTGGTGATGACGGCTCGAGACAATCGGTACACTCGTATGATATTTCTGCCTCGCTAGCCAAAGCTTCGACTTGCAGACTTATCACTTTGGGATCGCTACATCCGACCATATCAATCACCCGTACCTGTTCCCGAAAAATCTCTACCTCTTCCCAAGATACATTGCGCAGAATAGGGTGCTTGCCAGGAGACCCGATGACACGTCCCTTATCATCAATCCCATGTTGCGAGAGCGCTAGGAGCGTCTTGCCGCTTTCATGTCCGTGCGGTTCAGTGCCAGAAACGATGAGATATTTGATCGAGGGGTTGGTGATGATATTTTTGACAATCTTGTCAATACCAATGTTCTCAGTTTCGGTTTTGCCGACGATAGCCAGCCCCCTCGGATTGTGGCTGACCAGGAGTTTGGTCAACTCAACGCTGGCAAGGGTCGAGACAGCCACTGGCGCAGTCTGGTCTGGTACAATATATTCCCCTACGACCAGCGGCCATCCCGTGGTGCTCAACCGGAAATCACAACTTGGCGATGGTACCTGAATGGCGGACGGAAAAGCATTTTCTAAAGCATTAGCCGCAACCGCAGGGTAGCAATGTGCACAGCCCAAGCATGCGTATTGTGCCGGTTCCATTCTCCCGATCCAAACTTCAAGTTCTTGTGCTAGGCCATGTACATTATTCTCGCCACTGTTTGGCAGCAATGCAGCCAGATCATTGAGCGTATCTTTCATGCAACCGCACTTCTTACATTTGGCAAGCAGAGTTCCCGATTCAAGTTCTGCTCGTATTTTCTGGATAGCGTCATTCTTTTCCATAATGAATAACTCCAAAGGTTATACTTATCTTTCGCTGGTAATCATCTCAGACCGGCTCATGAGGTACTCTACTACGAATTGGTGTATTTCGTCGTAAGCATCTATGGTCCTCGGGCTGCCCAGCCTGTAATAGATACTCTACCCCTTATGGCGCGACACGACAACTCCTTTGGACCGCATGAGACTGAGATGCCGGGAAACAGTTGTCTGGGAGGCTTGTAGCGCTTCTACCAGTTGTGTGACACTTTTTTCGCCGTCGCGCAGGCTCTCTATGATTTCCAACCGGATTGGATGTGCCAGTTCCTGGCAGATATCGGCGTGGATCTGGAAAATTTGTTTGTCATTCATAATTTTGTTACCTTTGAGCTTCGTTATTTAGTGTGAGTATTTTAAAAAGTTGGCCGTGAAGAAATACAAGGGACCGTGCATCTTTTTCAGGCGAAATCCGACTGCCTCTGCCAACCGCCGCACTGTGGTGCGAGACTGGTAATGCGGATCGGGAAAAATTTCCGTGACCGAAAGCAGGCCGCTAGGTTTGAGCGTCGAATGGCATTGCCTCAATGTGTCTTCCCGGTCTGGGATTTCGCCCAACACGGTTACAAGGAAAATCACGTCGAAACTCTCGGGTGGAAATTGCGACTGAGAGGCATTACCCAGTACGGATGTGAGATTGGATACTCCAGCTTGTACTGCTCTGGCGTTCAACCGGGCAAGCATTCCTGGCTGGATGTCCAACCCAAAGACTTCACCTCCTGGCTGGACCCGTCTTGCTGCCGGGATCAACAGACGCCCAGGTCCCGGACCAATTTCCAGAACTTTCTGACCAGGTTTCATCCCGATGCGGTCCAGAGTCGCTTCGGTTCCTAAAAACGCATCAATTCTGTCCATTTCGAGGATACCGGCCAGCCAGGTAGGGCAGGGTAGGGAACGTTTGCGACTCAAGCAGCGCCAGGTCAGGTTCACCCCGACCAGGGTCAGGATGGATAGTAAAAGGATCTTCAACATTTTCATGCCTGCTGCTCCTGATCAGCGGGTTCGATACTCAAAATAGTCCATAGCAGTATGGCGGCACCCACAATGATAAAACTATCTGCCAAGTTGAAGGTCGGCCAGCGTACTGCGCCCAGGCCAAAGTCCAGAAAGTCTGTCACCCGTCCATCTGGAAGGCGGTCAGCGAAATTCGCTACCGCACCGCCAAGGATCATCCCAATGGGTATATGCGTGGCAGCTGGAAATTCACCGCTGCGGAACACAACTACGAGCCAGATAACTAATCCAACAATGATTATTCCAGTGACGATGAGAGGAAATATTCCACCGTTGGCAAATAGACCGAATGCCACTCCCGTGTTGTATCCAAGCGTCAGTCGAAAAGCCTGCCCGATTACCGGGCTGGGCGAGGTCAACACCTGTTTAGCCCAAACCTTTGTTAACCAATCCAGAAGAATGGCGAATATAACGGTGACGAAAATCCGATGACCTGTTTTCATCCTATCTTTGTTCCAGACACACATCACGCGTAAGGTTGTACCGAGTACACTCATAAACTCCACAGGCAATATCGGATAACAAGGATTCGACCATTGCCAGAAGTTCGCCCACTCGGTCGTCGCTAAGACGATAGAGGGCATACTTCCCTTGTTGTTCAGCGGCAACTAAACCACATTCACGCAGACAGCGTAAGTGGTTAGAGGTGTTGGATTGGCTCATACATGTGGTTGCGACAATCTCTGTTACGGTCATTGGGCCGTTTCGCAGCGCCTGCAAGATGCCCAACCGTGCGGGGTCACCGAAGCCACGAAACAATTTGGCCTGTAATTGAACTCCTTCTGCCACGTTCGTAACATTTAGCATTCCAATACTCCTGACGTTTTATATTTATATATCATGATACGATGATATATTATTCGATCCATTTCTATTTGTCAAGAGCAATTGGAATTATTGATGACAAGGACTTTGCTTTTTGCATCACAATATCTATCTTGACATTCGGCCTTTTTTGTAATAAACTAAACATTAGTTGAGCAATTATTCAACAATAAGGTTATTATGATAGATAAATGTGATATATCCAGCGTGGATGAACAAACAGCAGGACGGGTAGCCAGCCTATTTGAGTCTTTGAGCGATCCGACACGTGTAAGGATCATTTCAGCCCTGGTTGCTGGTGAGGTCAATGTAGGCGATCTCGTCCAAGCCATGGGGTTGAGCAAATCCGCTATTTCACATCAACTTCGGGGTTTGCGCGACAAACGCGTGATACGCGCAAGGAAAAAGGGCAGGAAGGTATTTATCTCCTTAGATGATGAACATATCAGCGAGTTGTTCAAACGTGGTCTGGACCACGTCTGTCATGAATAATATTCGGATTCCTCATAATCTCATTATTATCCTTCTATTAATACTGATTATGTTTAGCGTAGGTCTTCATTTTCTCCACGATTTACAACCTGGGCATTCGGACAGCTTGGGAATAAACTCGGGGTCGTGCAATGGAGCTATTCATTACGGAATTATTTCGGGTGTAATCCCTACAATGTTTTTCATTGCATTACTTGTAAAGATTGACCCTATCCACTGGCAATTCCCCAGGACAAGTAAACTTTCAGTCTTCGTTCCTCCTCCCATTCGATAGTAAAACTCCCAATTTAGTGATGAACAGGCGATTTTTTAGCGTGGCTGGTTTTAATTGTGCTTTCGCTTTTCAAGATGAACGATTTATTAAGGACAAACCAATGATAGAAAAAACGGTGGAAATCTCACTGCCTTTGTTGCTGCCAGAAATTCAGGATGTTTGCAATCACTGTATGGACCGGTTGCAGACCCGCTTGCAGTCCCAAAGAGGCATTCTCCAAACACACCTGCATTTGGATCATGATCCCATTGATCTATGTATCCATTATGATCCAAACTTGATTTCATTAGCAGCAATCAAACGTATTGCTGAGGAGGCTGGATCGGAATTGAGCAATGGTTACCACCACGAGCAAATTCCCCTTACAGGACTTGACAGCGCTGATTCAGCAACCATGATCGCCAAGGAGCTCGAAGGCATGGATGGGATGCTCCATGCCAGCGTGAGTTATGCTGCAGGACTGGCAATTGTCGCCTTTGATACGAAAGTCGTTTCCCTGGAACAGATCCAACGTACCATGCGCCGCTTTGGTGCCCGACCTGTAATCCAAGCAATGGTCAAAGAAGAAGGGGAAGCGCATGAGCATGATCACGGTACTGCACCATCCTTCTTACCTCACTGGCTCCAGGAGCGCTGGACAATATTTCTGATTGCAACTGGCGGTTTATTTCTCCTTATAGGTTGGGCTGGGGAGCAATTTTTTGGCTTACCAACAAACGCCGCACTGATTTTGTTTATTCTTTCTTATGCTGCCAGTGGCTACGATATCTCGCATCATGCCATCCCGGCACTACTTCGGGGTAAGTTTGATACAGATGTCTTAATGCTGGCGGCAGCAGTAGGAGCAGCTTTCTTGGGTGCCTGGGCAGAAGGCGCTTTCCTACTCTTTCTATTTGGGTTGGGGCATGCCGGCGAGCATTATGCTTTAGGCCGGGCGCGTAATGCTATCAGCGCGTTGGGTGAACTGATGCCCAAGACTGCGCGTGTCAGGCGCGGAGACCAAATCATGGAAGAACCTGTCGACCAACTTATCATTGGTGATATGGTTGTTGTCCGACCTGGTGACCGTATTCCAGTGGACGGGGTAGTTTCTCTGGGTGAGAGTGCCGTTGATCAGAGCCCCATTACTGGAGAATCAGTCCCAGTACAGAAGAACGTTGGTGATGAAGTTTTTACTGGGACAATTAACCAGGAAGCTGCGCTGGAAGTAAAAATCACTCGGCTTGCGAAAGATAATACTTTAAGCCGAGTCATGAAAATGGTATCAGAGGCGCAAGGTCAGCAAAGCCCAACGCAGCAGTTCACTGATCGATTTACCGCCCGTTTTGTTCCAATTGTGTTAGTTTTGGTTGTGCTCGTTGCAGTTTTTCCACCTATTGTTGGTTGGATGCCATTCTCCGAAAGTTTTTATCGAGCTATGCTGCTTTTGGTCGCGGCTTCACCCTGTGCTTTGGCTATCGGTACACCAGCCACAGTGCTGGCCGGGATTGCGCAGGCAGCGCGTAACGGTGTATTAATTAAAGGTGGAGTCCATCTTGAAAACTTAGGGCGACTGAACGCAATAGCCTTTGACAAAACTGGAACCCTCACAATGGGCAAATTTCAGGTTACCAATGTCATTCCCTTCAATGGGTCACAACCAGATGATGTCCTGCGTTTGGCAGGGGCTGTTGAACAACAGTCCAGCCATCCGTTAGCATTAGCGATCGTGAAAGCAGCAAAAGAACGAAATCTGACGCTTCCTTTAGCGAACGGTTTAGAGAATATTCCAGGTCGAGGCGTACGCAGTCAAGTGGAGGGTCAGCCGGTATGGATTGGCTCACTCAAACTATTTGAAGAAAACGATGGAATAGTCATTGATACTACCATTCAGCAAACAGTGACTCAACTGGAAAACTCAGGCCGGACAACGATGACGCTTAGCCGGAATGGCACATTTCTAGGGGTTTTGGGATTATCAGATGTTGCACGGCCTGGCGTTGCTGAGGTTTTGTCACGGTTGCGTAACCTGGGCGTTAAGCACTTAATTATGCTCACCGGAGATAATCAAAAAGTAGCACAACAAATTGCTCAAGAAGTTGGAGTCACCGACATTGAAGCAGAGTTACTGCCAGAAGACAAGTTGGGAACTATTCAACGTTTGCAAAAAGAGTATGGGGCAGTTGCCATGATCGGAGACGGGGTAAATGATGCGCCCGCGCTCGCAACAGCTACAGTTGGAATTGCCATGGGAGGAGCGGGGACAGCCGTAGCTCTTGAAACGGCGGATGTGGCATTGATGGCTGACGATTTAGGTAAGCTGCCATTTGCTGTAGGCTTAAGCCGTGCCAGTCGGATGATAATCCAACAGAATTTGGTCATTTCGTTGGGAGTCATTGCTCTGCTGATAGTGACCTCGGTATCCGGTTTGGTTCAGCTCAGTTGGGCGGTGGTGGCGCATGAGGGAAGCACGATCCTGGTTGTGATAAACGCATTACGCTTGTTGAGATACCAGATTCGCAACTAAAAGATTAAATTAGTCGGATTTTTACAGGTGACCTATGTACGATAAGACCTTTCATAAGTTTTGCATCGAACCAAGGGAAGTGACATGAGCAATCCAGTCAATCAATCCGTGTATCCAATATACGCCCCGATATATGATCGTTTATTTGGTAACGTTATGAAGAAAGCCCGCCAACGTTCCGTAGACCTCCTTAGTCTCCAGCCAGGGGATTATCTTCTTATTCCAGGTATTGGAACAGGGTTGGATCTAGCGTATATTCCTTCAGGCGTACAAGTGACCGGTACCGAAATCAGTCCGGCGATGCTTTCAGAAGCCAAAAGGAAATCGTACGAAGGGCTAAAATTGATGGAGATGGATGCTCAAACGCTGCAATTTCCTGACAGTTCCTTTGATACGGTTCTGCTGAACCTGATCCTCTCGGTTGTACCGGATGGGAAAAAATGCCTGCAGGAGGCCTGGCGAGTGCTGCGCCCAGGCGGACGAATCGCTATATTCGACAAATTTCTTCCCGATCACTCAAGGCTGACATTCTCCCGCGGCTTGCTGGGTGGGCTAATCCGTCAATTGGGAACCGATCCTAACCGAAGATTCGGAGAAATGGCGAAGATTATCCCTGAAGCGATTATAGTGATCGATGAATCCGCAATGCTTCATGGGCAATATCGAGTAATCCTGCTGAAGAAACCAAATATCAGCTTGTAAAGTACAAAAATGACAAAGAACAGTCCTGGGTATAATCTACCTTCTGAAGCAGAAAATTGCCAACTGCTTGATACCTCAAAGGCTTGAAAACCACCCAGGACTAGAGTACCCGGTGTAAATCAATGTCTACTTGGATTTAGAGAGCGCCTCTATTATACTTTGGCTTAGAATATCATATTGACTGCCGCCTTCCACAAATATTCCGTTCACTAGCAGCGCAGGCGTCCCGCGAAGTCCAAGGTTTTGCGCCTCCAAGGTTTCTGATTTTACTTTTTCGGTGTATTTATCCGATGCCAGACATTGGTTGAATTGCTCAGTCTGCAAACCTAACTCGGCTGCAAATCCTTCCAGGTTTTCCTTATTGAATGCTCCAGCGTTCTCACCAGCTTGTGACGAATACAATTTTTCGTAATAATCCCAGAACTTTCCTTGTTCATTAGCGCATTCCGCCGCCTCAGCCGCCCACTGTGATTCTTCCCCAATGAACTGGAAACTCCGGAAAACGAAACGAACCTGCCCTGAATTTACGAATTCTTCTACAATTTGAGGTTTGACTGTCTCTGCGAACCGCCCGCATGCTGGGCACTGGTAGTCCCCATACTCAACGACAATAACCGGAGCGTCTGCACTTCCTAGGCTTTTATCTTGGCTGATTTCAATTGGTGCAATTGCTACTGGATCGATATTATTCCGGTTTTGTTGCATCACTATTGTAGCAATAGCCGCTACAAGGATTATGCTCAAGACACCAAGAATCCACCAGTTAACCCTCCTTGGTGATTTTTTCGAACGATTGGTTGTTTTTAAATATTTTCTAGACATCACAACTCCTATTTCAGTAAATTTTAAAGAACCCAGATCAAAAGTGCTAACCCAATGAGCGCCATCACCCCACCCGTGATCCCGCGAACCTTATGAGATGATGATCTTTCCCACGCTTGAATCTTTGCCCCCATAACCGGATTTAAGGCAAGAATCAAGATGATAACCAGCGGCATAATAAACATCAGGTTATAGAGTGCCAGGTAACCAAAGCCTTCCCAGAAACTCGTCTGGCTGCCCAGTAACCCTAAAATAGCGACATACGGTCCCCCCGAGCAAGGAAAACTTTCCAGTCCCATCAGGGTGCCTAATACAATAGTAGCGGGCAATGTCGCGCGATACATCCAATTTTTAAGCCCCTCTTTGCCAATTTCTGGCACTTCCAACCGAATTGGGAATTTTGGAAACAAAGCACCAAGTAGGTTTGTTACTCCAAATAGGATAAGCAGGGCTGCCCCAAATTGACCCAGCCAATGGCCTTGCACAAGAGTTGTCGCGCGAAGTAATCCCAGACCTACCAGAAAATAAACGATATAGACGCAGGCAATATAAACCAGCCCCATGCGGGCAATGGCTGCCCGTCTTTTTCGGATCGTAAATAAAAACGTGATAAAAAAGAGCAGAATCGCCATCGCACAGGGGTTGATCCCGTCCACAAGCCCGGTTAATAGAACAGCCGGAAGCAGCTTGCTTTTGACCCCAACGATGCTTGCGCTATCAAAAGACGCTTGGTTTGCCTCAAACCAGGTCAAGTAGGTAATGATAGGTTCATTGACTCCATAAGTCTGCACGGGTCCAGCAAACGCCCAAACCTTGTATCCATCGCTCTCGCCCTCTTCGCTGTAAATCAAAATTTTCTCGGGCATACCTTGAGCAGACAATAAGTCCTCGACCACTTTACGGGGTGGCTCACCCTGCAAAATTATTTGACCATTGTCGATGAAGGTGACCAGGTGACTTTGTAGCTCAAGTGGCACTCCCAGGGAATCGTTCTTTTGATTCAATTCAGCCCTGTTTTCGCGCTGGTTGATGTAGTCCTTTCGAATCATCTCCACATTATTGACAAGGAAGATTTCCTGCAATTCCCCATTGATATAGGTGGCGCATTCATCACAAGCTTCGTTGTAATAGACCACAGCCTGTCGCCTGGTATTCTCAGCATTCACAGGAAACACAGAAAAGATGAGGGTGAATATTGTTAACGTAAATATGATGATTTTTTTCATTTTTAATTACTCCAATGGGTGATCATTAGCAGCAAGTTAACACTTTAGGCAACTCGCCGTCGGCGAGTGGTCCAAAGGGATTGCCATATAACCGGATATTGATGATCATCGTCTGATTGGCCGGCGTTTCGATGCCAGCCTCAATTAATCCGGATCGCAATATTTCTCCATTAGGATCATGCCCAATCGGGCACACGACCCGGCAGGTCCGGCATAAGGTGCATTGGTAAAAGACCAACGTCTGTAGGCCGGCGGAATGCAGCATTGCACGGCCACGCGGACTGTATTCTTCCTGGCTCTGGATCTGGAAGACAGGGCAAACCTCACGACAAAGGCCGCATTCAATGCAGGTGGGGTTTTCAGCAAGGCCGATTAGCATAATTTGCCTCGGTTAAAAACGCAATCTGGATCGAAACGTTTTTTCAATATCTGAACTTCGGCCTTCATTTCATCACTAATCCATTGTCGCTTTTTCAATCCTATTCCATGTTCGCCACTGATCCGACCTCTTGCCGCAAATACTCGTCGGTAAAGTTGAGGAATTCGCGGATCATCCGGTAAAAATCGGGGGTGCAGGATTCCAACTCCTATATGGCCAAAGACGGGAATATTCTGAGCAGTCAGCCAGCTCAATATGTTTTCTTGGGCTTCGGGAGGGATTTGAGGATCTTCAGAGATCGGGTAACCGGCTTGGGTTAAGCGTGCAGATAAACTTTCCCGCGCTCCCCAGATAATTGCCATCTCTTTCGGATCTTTGATCTCCCCATCTGCGCTGTGATACTCAACCAATAAAGTGTGTTTTGCCGCCCAACCAACCTTGACCGCTGCATTCGGATTGATATATTCCATTGCGGAAAGAGCTGGATTGGTTTTCAGAGAGTCAATTTGATCTAACAATTCCCTAAGGTTTTCAAGTGGCAGTAAGGTGAGCGAGCGGTTGCCAGGGCGTTCTGTCAGGCGGAGTGTCGCTTGCACGATCATCCCCGTTATGCCTTCCCATCCTGTAGAATTGCTCCGTGCGCTGCCAGACAAGCATTGAACCTGCCCTTTCCCATTTACTATAACAACATCCTCAACCCAATCAGCCATCCTGCCATAGCGAACTGCATGCAGTCCTGCAGCATTTGTCGCGATCATTCCACCAATCGTTGCTGAGCGGTGACTCCCAGGTATGACCGGTAAAAACAACCCAGCCGAGCGAAGATTAAGGTTTAATTGATCCAATGGAACGCCGGACTCGACAACCACTTGCTTTGATTGAATGTTTAAAACATCGATTTCCCGCAGACGTGCGGAATCGACGACAACCGAGTTTTGCGGTGTTGCTCCACCACACAAGCCTGTACCGGCACCTCGTGGTACCAAGTCAATTCCAGTTTCTGCAGCCCATTGAGCCAAACGAACAACATCGGTAACTGTTTCTGGCCAGACGACCGCCCGGCATTCTCCTTGAATTCGAGAGGCATCCCGGTTGTAGGCAATCCTTGTTTCTTCGCGATTGGACACCTGGGTTGGGTGGAATAAGGATTCAAGCTGATCCATAATTAGCGCCTCTCGTCCCCATCTTGTAATAGGGTTTCACTAAATTCCATCACCTGGATATCGCCGGCATTTTCCTTGAAATGTGCATAACACAGAGGGCAGGCCGTGCACAACCGACCATTATTCACCTGGGCTAGGCGCGCTTGAGCGATTGCATTTGCCAAGTCGGGATAGTTCGATTTGACGCCGCCCCCTGCGCCACAGCACAGGCTCATTGCTCGGTTATCTGGCAGTTCGACTACTTGCCAACCTGCATGATCTAGGAGACGCCGCGGCTCTTCATAAATATCCGACCAGCGGCCAAGATGACATGGATCATGATAGGTTATGGGAAGCTTCACATCCCACTCGAGTTTTGAGCGAGAGGTCAATATCTTTTCGGACAGCACTTGTGTGGTGTGATACACCTCGAGCTGGTATTCGTTTTTCAAGGTGTGGTAGCAGCCCGGACAGTTGGTGATTATCTTCCCGATGCTGAAGCGAGCAAAGGTTTCTAGATTCTTTGCTTTCAACCGTTCGAAATCCTGGTGGTACCCTGCCCGCTTGACGGGACTGCCACAACATTGAAGCTCACCAGGCAAGATAATGAAGTCAATATTAGCTCTCTTCAGCAAACGTTCGTACCGCTCCTGCACTTCGGGTAGAGCGTAGCGGGTGACGCACCCCGGATAGTACAGGGTATTTCCACCGCCCAATTTTTTCAACCACTTTTTAAACATCGGGCTAATCTCCTGGTTTTTGGATAGTGACCCGAAATTCCGCTTCCGCTTCGGGTTTATCCGGGTCATTACTGCGCAGATAGATGATGCGCTGGATCTCACCATATAGGTTGTCTTCAGTTGGGTCAAACTTCACTCGTAATTCAGTCGATTCACCGGGCGATATGGTGTTCTTTTCCAACTCCGCTGTCGTACACGCACACGAAACGCTGACTTTTTCAATGATCAGATCTGCGGTTCCGGTGTTCTTGACGGTGTAAGCGAGATCAATCAATTGCTGCGGTTGATTTCCCAAGTCTTGCAAGGCTGGTTCGATCATGATAACGGGTGCCCTATTAGTGCAAGCTGCAAGCACCCCTAGGAATATCAATCCCAGTAAGATCAGGAAGAGTCGTTGTCGAGTGTGATTCGTCTGCAAAACAGTCATGTGGTGGTCCTTCATTAAATTTGCTACGGTCCGGTTTCCACCGGATAGCCCGCTTCTTCCCAGGCGCGTAAACCGCCCAAAATAGGTGTTACATTCTTGAAACCGTTATCCAACAGGATGCGCGCCGCACGGGCGCTCGATTCTTCGGCCGGTCAGGTGCAGTAGGTAATAATCCAGGTCTCAGTGCTAAGTTTTTTCAATTTTTCTTCTAGCTGAGCTAGGGGAAAGGATTGTGCTCCTGGAATGTGTGAGTTTGTGTAAGAATCAGCATCACGTACGTCAATGAACACAGCTGACCCATCCTGGAAAGCTGTGAAGGCTTCTTTTGGGTTAACCCTTGGAATTTCGGGGAAAGTCTCCTCCTCGGAAGTCAATGGCTGAGGAGCTTGGGGTACAGTTCTAAGATCGGTGCTGATATATATTGCTGTTAAAAAGAGCACAGTACCTATCCCTATTAATAAAAGTGGTAAAACAGGTCGTTTTTTCATAAGATCTTTTTCCAGATTGAGAATCCAAATGCACAGTCGCCAGTATCGAACAACAAAGGTTCTGGTAAATGGCGGGGTATGTTAACGAAACTACAAGCCTCTATGAAAATTTAAATGAGGTTTTTAAACGTTAACTATTCAGTTGTATTAAGCAATTGGGGGGTGTGGAATATCAAAAACAAGACTAAGTACCAAAGACAGATTACCTGGCGAAGAACAACTTGGCTTTGAAGCCGTTTCGATTATCAAAGAATAGGGTACCCATGTGCCCACTTGAAGTGTGCACGCCAGGCAATCGGTATCCCCTGCAGAGTTCGTGTTTTCCTGTACAGTACAGCATTGTGTAGGTGCGGTGATATGCCCAGCCAAATTAATAGCCATTAAGATTAAGATTAAAACTAAGAGTGATCGCTGGATTGTTGTTACCATTTAATGAAGAAGTGTACCTTGGTTTTATTGGACTGTCAAATAAGTAACAGTCTGCTGTGGTTCATTCAGTATTATCCGAGATCTTATTTTTCTATTATTCGATAACTAATGCAGTTCAAATTACTAAGTATATAGCCTCGAAATGTTTGACCAATCACACTGTTCTCCCTTAATACTCTAGAGGAACAATGTTGTAAGAACGATGTGCACACCGTTCTATTATTTTTTTCCTCGTCTTTGAGAAAACCAAATACTTCCATCTTTTTCTGCTCGTTTTCCATTTCGTAATCCGTGCAGGTTCGTTAAAAAGGAATTGTAAATCAACCCGCCTAAAGCTAAGTTGATCTCTCCCTGGATTGTTCTTTGGCAGTTCAGATTATCACAAAACATATACAAGTTTCCATTAGAAGCTTCGTAAAATTTCATCCATTTCTGTTTTCTGGAAACTTGATCTTTACTCACATCCCGCTCCACCTCAATAAAAATAACTTCACCTGTTTTGGGATCGACGGCAATAATATCAGGGATATAAGTTTCACCATTGGATAGATTGATAGACTGTGCCCGTCCTCGAATTTGGTAACCCTCGTCTACCAGAATTTCCCCAGCCTGAATATTCAGAATGGTGTGTTCTGGTGAAGAATGGTGTTTTATAAGCACATCAAATTCATTTTCCTTCGGGGGTTTACCACTTAATACTTGATATGCAACTTGACCATCCTGAGTCAGATGTAACACCGCGGGTTGATTTCCGCCAGAACTTGATCCTTGCTCCAAAACACCCCCAATCTGTTCAATTAAGATTGGGCATGATTTATCCTCTGTTGTAATCAGCCAATTCAAGGCTTCGTCCAGATTTTTATTCGCTGC
The DNA here is from genome assembly GCA_001899005.1 of Chloroflexi bacterium 44-23. Taxonomy (GTDB): domain Bacteria; phylum Chloroflexota; class Anaerolineae; order Anaerolineales; family Anaerolineaceae; genus UBA6170. The sequence goes on along the minus strand of MKUW01000021.1, from coordinate 177,477 downwards.
CGATAATGAAAGTCTTTTTGCCATCGATTTTATGATAGTCGGTCGTAAAGCGATCCCCATTTCGCCCATCACAAGAATTGCGGTCGACGTTTTTTCAAAGATCTTCGACTCTTTCCAGGTTTTTATCCAATCAGGAATAGTTGTGAGTGTTCCTGGATTATCAGTGACCATGTTTGGCGATTGAACGTCCAGAGACGCTACATCTTTTTGAACCTGTCGAAGAGCAGATAGGTGGGCTTCTAAGGCAGATTTCTCAGCCAGTAATTTCTTGTTCATTTCTTGTGTGGCCAATAACGTTTGTTCCAGATCAGCATACTTTTGACTGAGGTCATTCAAACTATGTTTGAGTTGAATGACCTCACCTGGTATTCTCTTTATTGAAGCATTACCCTGCATAGCTCGCAGCCGGATATGGATCAGGTATGCCAGATCATCATCGCTAAACGATTCCAACGGACGGGTCGCTTTTTCGCAGGATTCATCGTAATCCTGATCCAGAAACCTCAAAAGGGCGACAAGTTGCTTATGGGCATTTTCCCATAATTTCTGAGCGTTAGTTTGCATTTTTTGCTCGTGCTCCTCACTTTGCCCAATAATGTCTCTGGAGATCCGAATTGACTGGTTCCGTTGGAATTCTTCTAACGTGAAATCAACCACTTATTTTTCTCCAATTCAGATTTCAACTGGCGCGCATCCTTCAAAATATAGGATGCCTGGTCCTGGTTTTTCTGTTCAGGCGCGCTGATCCACTGTAAAGCGCTGCGGGCAGCCTCAAGGTAGCTCAGCGTGGTCGAGAGGATTTGCTCATGCAATCCCATACCGATTGGAGGAACTCGGGTGCGGTCAACCTTTTGAGTAAGTTCAACAGCGTGCTGGAGTGTCTGCTGCGCAGACCTGGACTGTGAAAAGAGATCCCCTTGCTGTTCAGCAGCGATCACATTAGCGATCTCACCGTCCAAAACAGTCAGTTCAGATATCCATGTTTGAGCAGATCTCCGGTAATCCTCAACAGCCTTAACCTCGGGCAGCAAGAGAACTGGCTTCCCCTGTTCATCCAATGGGGAAACAAGGGCACCGATAATCGTGAAAATCACAGCAAGACTCAAAAGTATCCAGCCTAACTTTTGCAGCTTTTCTTCTGAAATATGGATTTCTGGATCGCTTTGATTATTCACTGTCATGACTAAATTCTCCAGTTTCAAGAATCTGTGTGATGACTTCCAGGTCGGAAGCAGCAGAGTTTCGTTTTCCCCTTTGTTTCAAATCCGCAATCACCTGTTTGCCGCGTTCGTAATCGATATTGCGGATAAACTCAATTCTTTCAGCAACGACTTCGAAAACAGGAGTGGTTATATTAGGTCGGTAACGCAGCTGAATATGCCCTTCCACCCCAATCCGGCTGCCTTTTTGAACATGTCCATATACCAACTCAGCTAGGGTGCCATAAATCAATACCCGTAATCCCTTCACCGGTTTCGATTCAGGGCTGCCATCGATCATCAGATATAGGCGAACATAGGGGATGGGATCTTGATTCTGGGGACGCAAATAATCAAAATAGATATCCCCGGTGATGTCGCCACGCTGCCATGTTAGGTTGCCTTGTGCCATAATTTGTACTCTCCTCTTCATGAATGTTTGTTTGAATTCGAAAGCCTTCGAAGGCTATGCTCAACTTAATTACTTATTCAACCTGTGTCCTCGATGTCCAGAACCAATCCCAAAGAATCTGCCAGGAGCCGTATACGATCCCTTTTCGCCTCCGCAAAAAGCATCCGCCAGTTCTGATCGGATGGAGAATAAAACGAGAATGAATGCTCAATCAGACGAACAAGTTCTCGAGGCGGTATGGAAGCCAGGCGATCACTGGCTCCGCCGGCACTGATCCCAGGAGCTTCTTTCAACTTGGCGATGGCCAGACTATACGGATTCTGAATGCCCGGTTGGGAAGCGCCATGTATCATCCAGGATACGAAGGGTATTGCGCTCTTTTCTTGCTCGATCAGAACAGACTGATTTTTCTTGTCTGCGCGAGCTAAAAGTTTGTCCAAAGACCAATTTCCCTCCGAATCAGTCACCACCGCCACCGATTGGCTCGAAGGATCGTTTCGCGAAATCGAAGAATCTTGGGTTGAGGAGGTATCTTTATCTTTTAGGGAATCTTTAAAGCTTTTGAGAATCTTTAAAAGGGTCTCAAAACAATCGTTGGCTTGCAGGTCGAGCGTCTCAAGACAATCATTGAGGATGCTCTTGAGAGTCTCAGAACAATCATTGGTTAGATCTGAGAGTCTCAAATCCCACTCCCTTTGGTCGGGGACGTTACACGCAACCATTCCCCTGCACTTTGTTTGGGGACGTTCCAGTGGCTCCGTTTTGACAGTCTCAAATCCCACTCCCTGCGCTTGGGGACGCTGCGCGCAATCATTGCCCAAGTAACTTATCCAGGAACCAAGTTCGTCCTGAACACAAAGACTTTCTGATTTCACAAAAAGACACGAAGCAGCCTGTTGGATTGTTTGGTGTTGTGGCGTGAGAGGATCGACCCGCTGCACCTTGAATTTCCAACTGTAATTGCCCTCAGAATTGATCCGGTGATCGGTGCGTTCAACAAACAAGCTCAGCAAGTCTTGTAGTCGTTGCCGGCGAGAAAGTTCTTCAACTGTGCGTTCACTCAATTTGTCTTTTCGTTTCCCTCGATCTATCCTGACAGGCAGCCAGTTCGCCACTACTCGAGGGTTGTTGATTCCTAACCGGTTAGCGATGGCTTCATAGCCGCCATTCATCCAGACCTCATCTCGGACCTCTCCAGTCTCATCATTGAAGTAGCACATGTTACGCAAAACCAGAACAAACATGGCTGCATCTGCACCTAGAACGGGTAACCAATGTTTCAGGAAGTACCAACTGACCAGAATGAAATCTCCCTGTGTTACCAGGCGGTCAGCAAGCTGGTCTGCCAGGTTGCCAAGCTTTCCAATAAGCCGGTGCCCAACCAGTTCTCTAATGACATACTGAACGGTCTGATAACGTGGAATCATTTTGGTGAAGTCTTCCGAAGGTCGTCGAACCGGATATTGGAATATTTCTTTGGGATTTGTGCTGATCGCCAATTTCAACGCTACCTCAGGAGACTCTTGTATCCCATGAGAAAGCAAAAAAGTCTTCAAGTCTTCGGCGTCCCCAGGTGTCAGCGGGGATTCGAATAGTTCATATTTGTTGGAGGACTTTTTGGCCCTTCCTGATCGCTTATCTACTTCATGATCGCTGTCAATTTTTCGCGTAAACCATCCCAAGCTGCTACCAGGTTGTAGTAAGCGAAAAAACTGAGCCCGGCTGATCCCAGCCCACTGACAAATCCGTTCAGCCCGTACGGATACTTTATAACCTCCTTTTCGCCCTTTTCCTCCACTCGCCAGATAATATTCCTGCCACAATGCCATCACCAGGAAAATAACTTGCGAACCGACATACGGCAGCCAACGCAGGTTATATACCGGTAAGCGAACCACCCGCCCGGGTTCCAGCATGATATTCCGGATAGAGCTATAGTGAATATCCAGTTCTACGGGATTTTCCTCGTCTTCCTCTTGGTCTTGATTTTCTTCCTGAGCGAGATCTTCCTCATCATCAACTTCCTGCTCACAAACCATAAAACGAACTTCAGCTTCTTTGTTTAAAACACCTGTAAGGAACCGTTGTAAGGTGGTGGTCAGTCGATTCGTTAACCAATCGCGGCTATAAGCATTGCTGCAGCTGATCACAAAAGTGTCGTCTGAAAATCCCACCAGATGGGTTGGTTTTACCCAGGTGCTAAAAATCGCCGTCGACATTTCCGATTCGAGGTAAGCGACGGCTGCTTGCCAGGCTTTTTCCGGTGAAAATTCAATAACTGCATTCATAAAAGAATCCCTATCGATAAAAATACCAATTTCGAAAAATGCAAAAAAATGGCAAGATTTCGGCTTTTTCCAGAAGAATGGTGTTTATCCCACTTCCTCCAGGAAAGACCCCTCTACGTGCTTCCTGTTTATTCAACGTCAGCGGCATCGTCTGCGGCACGTCAGTATGGACGCAGACGTATTTTTTGGCTTGAAAAAATATTGGTAGATTTTCCAGGAACGCAGGGAGGCCATCAACATCCTTCCTGAAACAAAGTCTTCCCAATAGTCTTCGGTGATGGTTGAAGTTGTAAGTTGCCATTCTGATAGGCTTTCACACCTTCCATAACGAAGAACCAAACAACCTCTCCAACTGGTAAGGTGTGCTCCCTTGAAATAGCTCGAACGTCTTCCTTTAATAGAGCTGGAATCCGGAAAGTTACTCGCATCTCCCAATGGGGGATGATGTCTTGGTCTTTCGTGGATTTTTTCTTTTTGCTTGCTATTGATTTCTTTTTGGGAACAGGAAATGCTTCCGACAACCAATTCTGGTCTGTATTTTTTTGAGAAGGCAAAACAGGATTCCCTTGACCTCCTTCCGGAAACAGCGTCATCCGTTGGGCTTTGGGGTACGCAAAAAGACTGATTTTTCTAGTTCGGTATAGATCTACTCCATACTCAAGGAATGCCCTGATGACTTCATCCCTGGGAACCGAAAGACGCTGAGCAATTTCAACAATCTGCTCCACAACTTGCCGTGGAATTCCCCGGTAGGTCACGGTTTCAAACCGATGAACCTGTTCCCATTTGCGAGATCTTTTCTTCTTGCGATCTGCTGTGGGAATTAAATCCAAGGGCTGTCGTTGGATTATCGTGGATTCTTGCTGTTGATTCTCCTCAACCTCGATCATCGGATTAGGATTGTGAAATCCTATAAATGCGTCGCGTCTGACCATCATGACCTCTAATATTTCAATACGAGAGCTGATAAAGCTTTATATTCCTCGGCAGCCCGCGTTTCTGGCGCATACTCAAAAATGGTCTTTGCCTCAGACCAACATTCACGCAAAACAGTCGCCCGATGAATGGGAGAAAGCACCTTGTCGCTGAATGTTACCTGCAGATCCTGCAGCGAGTTGCGTGACTCGTTGGTACTATCAAAAAAGGTAGGTAATATCCCCAGCAATCCCCCTTGCCAATTCTTTTTGACCCTCAATGTCTGGATGGTCGTGACTGTCTTTGCTAATGAATCTAATGATGCGAATTCTGTTGCAGTAGGAACAATCACCAGGTCTGCTGCCCAAATTGCGCGTTCCTGCAAGCCACCCACAGATGGGGAGGTATCGAAAATGATGTAATCAAAACGGTCTTTAGTGAATGTTTTGAGCAGCCCTTTTATGTACGAGATCGGTTGGTCCTGAACACCCAACATCATTTGCGCAGCGGAGGTCATTGAGTTGCCTGGAATCAACTGCAAGAAATCGCGGCCTGTATCACGGACCCATTGGCGGATAAATGTTATTTCACTTGGAGAGTCTGGCTGAGTCGTCAGGAAATAATATGTTCCCATTTGGCTATCCATGCCCAACTTGGATGCGCACTGCCCTTGTGGATCAAGGTCAACCAACAACACTTGTTTATTTTTCAGAGTGAGAGCATGTCCCAGATTTACGGCGGTGGTTGTCTTTCCTACCCCACCTTTCTGGTTCGAGATAGTGATAATTTTTGTGGTCATTTGATTTCTCCTTAATCGATAAATTGCAGCTGTGTTCGACCTTCATGACTATGAACTGAAATGACATCTTCGAGAGTCTGATAAACTCCCATGGCAAAAGGTTCCCTGAGCCAGTGAATGACTGCCAAACCACTGCTAAACACAGTTCCTTCTGCAACTTCGCCAGTCCCTGATACACCGGTGAGATCTTCCACCCGAATCAATACAAACCGGCGCATCTGACTGTTTGATGAAATGAGATTTGGTTTTCTAGCCTTGCTTTCACCTTTAGTTTGGTTTTGGCAACCTGACCGCCGGCTGCGATCTCGGATTCTTGGCTTTTTTTGAATGACTTTGGAATTTGTCAGATCCATCAACAAGCCATCTTTATACGTAAGTCGGCATCCTGAGGTAATGTTTTCAAACATGATTCCATCCGGCCAGGTTGATTTCTCGTCCCGGTTGAGGCGAATATCGATCATTCGAAACAACCTCCCAAAGAACATTCCAGGATCATCATCGACCCTGGTTGGATCTATAATGACTTTCCAAACATATCCTCTAAGCTCAGCTGGTTTAACTTTTGCTTGGGGGAATAAATAATCAAAATTCTTATCTACCATTTTCAATTACTCTCCAAACCTTATAAACAATGCCAGCAAATAGGTGCGCTAATAGATGGTAAGGGAAATAGAATTGACCCTTACTATATGCAGACTTAATTAGATTGTGGGAAACCCATAATTGGGAATTCAAAGACAAAGTAGGATTAATAATTTCAATCAAAGAATAACACTGTAATTGTATATAAACAATATACCAATATCGGTATGTATTGCAGTAAAAACCTATCGAAATGGGTAGGTTTGACTTTCGAGCATGAAAGTTAAGAAGAGTTTTTCTTATAAAAAAATTCATAAATCTGATTATTTAATAAATGATTGGAATATGGGAAAAATTGTCTCCAAACTTTTCTTCGAATCAAATTTATGAAGAGTAAAATTCAGGCGATTTAGCATATAATGCAGGGGGCAAATTCGCGCTTATCAGGCTCTCTGATACCTCGTAGAATGGTTTATAGTATGCCACTGTGGCAGTTTTTTAAATAATCAATTTATTTGTCTTGCAAAAATTTCTTATACCCAGGAAGGTGAAAAAATGAAAAGGACGATTAAGAAATCCAATAAACGATCTGATCGAGGACGAAAAGCTAATCCAAGTGCAGAATGGTCGCTAGTGGTATTCATTTGGATGATCGGATTAGGGCTTCTAGGTTATGTCTTCGGTAGAATAGCATTTGATGCCTTGCCACACCCTGTTCATTGGTTGTCGGGATTGGTTGGAAGTTTGCTGGGTTGTGCGATTGGATGGTTATGGTACCGATTGAAAGGCGATGTATTGTAGTTAATAAAAAAATCCAAACCGATTGATTATCCTTCCGAAAAATTGTTGTTGGTTCTTGTTCGAAAGTCCTTCCAACAATTGCTGAGCTGAGAAATGTAAATGGTCCTCAATTGTCAAAAATGCTTCTGCTGATCAGCCTGGGAATGCTTTTTCAGGACTTCTTGAAATAATCGTAATACCAACAAGGATACAGACAACCCCAATACTTGCCATCAAATCCAATCGTTCATCGAAAGCATAAGCTGCTATTCCTAACCCAAATAATGGTGTCAGGAAGAGGAATAGGCTCAGAAAACCCACCTCTTGATTTTGAAGTAGCCAATACCAAGCAGCGGTTACAAGAGATGTTCCTACCAAAGCTAAAAAGAGCAGAATGCCAATGAAATTCGGGGTCCAAGCTATCTTTTTTACTGGTTCAACCAGGATGGAAATAGCCAAAAGTGGTAGGCTACCAATAATTAGTTGCCAGGCCGCATAAAGTAGAATTTTGGATTTTTGAATTAAGTGTTTGGCAAGGATTGTTCCTATAGCTGAACTGAAAGAGATAGACAATGCCAGCAGACTGCCACCAATTCCATAGCGTGGTGTTCCGGAAAAAGCAGGAAAAGTAATCAAGATCACCCCTGCTAATCCAAAAAACATTGCTGTGATTTTCGGAACCGTTATTCGCTCGCCTAGAAATATTACAGCCAACATTAGGGCTATTAGTGGCTGTAGATTTCCCAAAACAGATGCAATACCAGCTCCAATAAAATCTGGGCTGAGAAACATTGCACCGAAATTTAAGGTAGTGGAAATTAAACCCATCAGAAGAATAACTCTCCATTCCTGTCGTTCCGGTAAAAACGGTCGTCTCAAGACAATTAGAATTGATAATAAGGTTAATCCCCCGATGAATGCTCTCATTCCACCAAAAATGAGAGGTGGGGAATATTTCAAGCCAAACTTGATTGCTGTGTAGCAAATGGCATAAGTAACACTAATTCCTAGAATAGGCAACAATTTTAACAATGCACCCAGCTTTAATGTGGTTGGCTTAATATCAAGTTTCATAGTTGTTTAGTTGGTATGTTTTCAGCAACCAGGAGGTTTCCTTAAAAAGCGCGGCATATGTCACCTAAATCTTTTTTATATGACATCATGTAAAGAACCATCCTTGCAATTGGGATGTTATTTGTGCTGTCAGTGTCACCAATCAGTTAGAAATTTCTCCCCTGAAGGTAAAGAAATTCTATAAAGTTAAAGAATAATTGCAAATTAATCGCTTCTCGAAGGTGATTTTTCCAAACGAAATCTTTCCGTAAAAATTTACCAGGTTTACCAGAATGCTTATATCCGTTGCTCGTTTATCACTTCAGGCTTTTCTAAAACAAGAAGCGCCAGATCACCAAGCGGCCCAGAAAAGTGCTTTTCCAAGATAATTTCTCCCGGAAAATTCCTGTATTCGCTTTTAGCAACCAACTTTGCACTAAATAATGGATATATTTGGTTGATTATCCGACTCAAGAGTGAATCAGCCTGGGCTTCAAACAACAAGACCATATGTCCTCCCGGCTGTAAATGTTCCCATGCCTTTTCTACTACCTGTGCTGGATGTGGAAGATGTTCTAAAACCCAGGTAGAAATGATCAAATCATAAGGGCCCTCAGGAAGAGGATCGCTAATAAGATTCAACTGCTGAAAAGATACATTTGGAAGATGATTGTATCGATTTATTGCATAATGAAGCATTTCTGGGGTAAGGTCTACACCAGTATACGAACTATAAGGTATTTCAAGGGCAATTAATCGGGATACGTTAGCACCAACACCACAACCCAAATCAAGAATTTTTCCGTTTTGGGGTTGAGCAATTGATATTGCCTGGTCAAATTGCTGATGAGCTTGTCCATAAAACCACTCCCGCCAGCCAGGATCGATAGCGGCATAGCCCTTGGCAACAAGTTTATAAAAAGTTGGAACTTTGAGGGATGATTTTCCTAAAAGGTTTAATCCTATTCCTGTTTCAATTGCAGCTGCTGCGCGAAGTTGCCAGGCGGGAAGAACAAGTAATTGCTTTATAAATTTCTGGTAAAAGTTTTTTTACTTTTCAGACAAGAATATATGTATATATTTTTTACCAAAGACAAATGTTAACAAGCCATCTACAATAAGGATTGCACCGATCAAACGGCGCACAATTTTGTTCATTTTCACCTCGTGAAAGAAACAATCGTTATTTTACAAGTATCCTCTCTCGAAATATCCAGCGTCTTCTGTTATTCGCGTTTTTCATATTGAAAACATATCTCTGATTATCGGAGAGCCAGACAATGTATTTCTTGCTTCTCATGTTAATATATTAAAGTGGTTTTCCAATATCGAACAGAGCTGAATTGCTTGTTTCAAAGTGGGCAATTTTGCCCCTTGTCTCAATTATTAATTTTTATTATCCCTCTTCGGAAAATTTTTTAAACAAGTGTTTATAATATGTTCCAGGTGTGAGGTCATTGTTATTGATATTACACTTTACAATGAATAAGTTTAACTAAATTACCTTTTAATTTTTCTACAGATAAAATTTGTAAACCCGCCTTTTTTACATTTTCCACAGTCTGGCGATTAATATTCGCTCCCATTATACGTACAACGAGTGGATTTGCTATATCCATTAAGGGGCCGATAACAGGTTTATTAACCCGTACGTGTTCAAGAAGCCAGATATCTCCATCCTTTTTTATAACCCTCTTTAATTCCTGGAGCCCTTTGATTGGATTTGGAACGGAACAGAATACAAATGTTGCTACGGCGGTATCAAAAGTATTATCAGGGAAGGATATCCTTTGAACGTCCATATGTTGCAAATCAACCTTTATATTTAGTGTTATCGCCCTTTCTTTAGCTTTTATTAGCATACCTTTACTAAGGTCGATAGCTGTCACTTCAGCGCCTTTTGGGTAATATGGGATATTCTTTCCTGTCCCAACACCAACTTCCATGATTTTTCCGGGAGATATACGTGACCAAAGCTTATTACGCCAATCCTGAAATACTGATCGTTCGGTTATCCATTCCATTAGATCGTAAAATGGTGCAATCCGATCATAACGTCGTTCTGTTGGATTTGTTTTTCTTTTGAGCTTGTCAGAATTTATTTCGGATGTTTGATTTTGTTTGCTTGTCATATTGTTTTGTTATTCCAGATCTCTTAATAATTATTGTAATTCTTCTTTACTAATTTCACCACGCTCATAACGATTTATTAGTAAATCTTTAATGTTTTAGAATAACCGTACGACTTTTCTTTAAAAAGAATCTCCAATTTCCAACCTATTGCATAGGAAGTCGGGGCACTAAAAAGTAACGTAAAAATCAAGTCAAAACCCCTCATGTTATTTCTCCTTTATGAATATATCTATTTTTGTAACTTCATTATAAGCTTCCAACTTAAAGCTAATTTGAAGACTGCTTAAAGAATATGTAAATAATTCAGTTGAAAATAATCATAAAACCCTGCGATAGACACAGCAATTTTCTTAAATCTAATTTATTGGTTAAAATTTGAAATATAATATTCTTACAGTTTTTCCAGTTGATTTCAGGCGAAATATCGGTGATTAGTTTTTAACTGAAATCTTTATTTACCGGATAAAGTGAGTGGAATATAGTAACTAAATCCCACTCACTTTTAGTATTCTCATGCTGCTAATTTATGCCCTCGCAGCAATTGTGCATTGATGGCAACAATCACTGTGCTCAACGACATCAGTACAGCGCCCATAGCGGGAGAGAGAAGGATACCAATTGGCGCTAAAACGCCGGCAGCCAATGGTAAGGCAACAATATTGTATCCCGCTGCCCAGATCAGGTTCTGAATCATTTTTCTGTAACTAGCCCGACTAAGGTCGAATATCTTAACCACATCCATGGGATTACTCTTTACCAGGATAATGCCTGCTGATTCAATGGCTACATCCGTTCCACTGCCAATGGCAATACCAACATCTGCACGCGTGAGTGCCGGCGCATCGTTAACGCCATCGCCAACCATTGCAACACTTTTTCCCTGTTTTTGAAGTTCCATGATCTTCTGATCTTTATGTTCCGGCAAAACTTCAGCGAAATATGTGTCAATACCAAGCTCATCTGCAACGGCTTTTGCTACTGCCTGGCTGTCACCAGTCAACATAGCTACTTCAATATTCATCTCGTGTAGTTTTTGAATGGCAGCCTTGCTTTCTGTCCGGATAACATCTGCCAAGGCGAAAGCAGCCAGTACACGCGGTCCCTTTGTACCTTCTTCAACCAGGTTTATAACGCTTTGACCTTTTAGACTGGCTTGATGTTCGAATTCAGCAATATCTTTGGGAAGTTCAATTTTGAGCATTTCTAACAAGCGGGGACCACCGACGTATACAGGATGACCTTCATAAACAGCTTTTACACCACGTCCCTTGATAGCTTCAAAACCTGAGATGTCCGGTATAGAAAGCTGCCTTTCATTAGCAGATTTGCGAATTCCACGGGCGATAGTGTGTTCTGAGTCGCCCTCAATTGCGGCTGTCAATGCTAATGCTTCTGCATTAGTTACATCCTCAACAGTTTTAATCGCGACAACGCCAAACTCGCCTTCGGTGAGCGTGCCGGTTTTATCAAAAACGATCATGTTAATCTTGCGGGCTTTTTCAAGCGCTAGACGATCCCTAACTAAAATACCATTTCGGGCACCCATTGCAGTTGTAATTGCTACAACCAGAGGTACTGCAAGCCCCAAGGCATGCGGACAGGCGATAACAAGGACAGTTGCAACACGGGCAATAACTTCCACATTAAACCCGACGGCGATCGTCCATGCAACTGTGGTTAATGCGGCCACACCCAAAGCTATATAGAATAACCATCCGGCAGCTTTGTCTGCCAAAATCTGGGTATTGGATTTACTTTGTTGTGCCTGCTCTACCAGGCGCATAATACCTGCCAGAGCCGTTTCGTCGCCGGTGGCAGTTATTTTTACCCGCAGGCTGCCATCTCCATTAATTGTCCCGGCGATTACCTTATCCCCATTCTGCTTTTTCACGGGCATAGATTCCCCGGTAAGCATGGCTTCATTGACATCCGATTCACCTTCTTGCACCTTACCATCTGCCGGTACGTTCGTGCCTGGGCGGACAAGAACTACATCATCATTCTTTAATTGATTTACCGAGATGGTTTCAGTTTTGCCATCTGACAGAATCCTTTCGGCTGTGTCTGGCATTAAGCGTGCTAATTCATTCAAAGCTCCGGAAGCCTGTCGTATACTGCGCATTTCGATCCAATGCCCTAAGAGCATAATGTCGATCAGGGTGACCAGTTCCCAAAAGAAAGTGACACTGGTAGGTAGGAACAGCGCCGCTACGCTGTAAACGAAAGCCACACTGATTGCCAGTGAAATCAGGGTCATCATACCAGGTTGGCGATTTTTTATTTCGGGAACTGCCATTTGTAAGAAGGGCATTCCGCCATATAAGAAGACAATAACTGCAAAGACTGGGGTGATCCAGGTGCTGCCTGGAAATTCCGGCACGCTGTAACCCAACCAGGTCTGAATTGAAGAGCTGAAAATTAATACGGGGATCGAAAGTATGAGTGAGACCCAAAACTTCTTACGGAACATTTGCTCATGCCCACTATGATCCACATGGGCGCTGTGGTCCTGACCACCATCATGCTTCTTATGTGATTCGAGATTTTCATGACCTTCGGAATGAGTATTGTGATTCAGTTGATGTGAAGGTATTTCTTTTGTATTATTTAAACCCACATCGGTATTGTTATGGTTACCGTGTTTATGATTGTGTGTTTCATCCATTTTTTCCTCCTGAAAAGATTAGATTACGAAATTTTATAAATTATTAATCCCATTAAGTTCATTTTATACCTTTTACTTTCTGATTTAAACCCTCTATATAGGATTTTTCACCTCTTACATTTGTAAAAAAATTATTGCTGCTCTAAATCGGTATCCGCAAGCCTGAAGTTTTTTGCTTAGACAGGCAAATTGGAATCCCAATAAAATTTAGTGTTTAGTTTTTTTTGATAATAGTTTCGTCTGAAAAGATAAATTTGTCTTTTTTACTCATTTTTCAAAGTTTTGATCACACGCTGCAATCGGCTTTGTGCATCCTGAGCAACAGGCTCTAAGTCTGGGTTTTCAGCCACTTTCATCATTTTTATCGGGTCTAGTATTTCGACGACACTGCCGTTGTCTTCCTCATATACGATCACATTGCATGGCAGCAGAAGCCCTATGTTTAATTGGGTTTTGAGTGATTGGTGAGCCAGTGGTGGATTACAGGCGCCTAGAATAGCATACTTTCTGAAATCGACGTCCAACTTCTGTTTAAGGGTTGCTTGCATATCAATATTAGTTAATACACCAAAGCCTTCTTCCTTAAGTGCTGCAGTGACTTTTTCTACGGCTTGTTCGTGATCCATATTAAGTACTGTGTAGTAAGCAAAATTTTCTGATGTTTTTTTCATAATTAATTTCTCCTGTTCGATTAGTACATGGTTTGCGTATCTTCTCAATAAAGGTGGTGTGTTAAGGTATGTGACCATCCGAAAACACCAATTCTATATTTATTAAAAAGATGCCTGTTACATCTTCATCTTACCCATTAAGTTCAAACACCTTATAAAGGATATGTGAAGTTATTGTAAAGATGATTGCCAAATTATTTATTAAATATGCTTACTCTACGATCAACTTTCCGCGCAGCATTCCCATCTGGCATTGAAACCCATACTCGCCGGGTTTTTCAGGGGTAAATTCAATGGATACTTCCTCACCTTCCGGCAATTTTGCACTTTGGTTAAAGTCCGGTAAAAGCACCATTTCAGAACAGGAAGAACTCTCTTGGCGCGTAAAACGCATTCGAAGCGGCTGACCGGCTTTGACCACGATAATATCAGGGGTATAACCGCCTTTTACTGAGATGGCTACTTCCTGAACACCGCTGGAACTGGCTGAAACCCGCATTTGCCCTTTTGGTGCTAACCAAAAAAACCAAACGATAAATAAACTTAGGACAAGTCCTCCAAGGCTAACTGCAATTTGAATTGTGTTCATTTTATATTTTCCTTATCTGTGATTAGTTCCACCAATTTTTGACGAAGTATTTCTATGGTAGGCCAACCTTTCAAGCCCTCAGGAGTTATATAAACCCGGCAGTTCATCCAATAAGATTGTCTTTCTTCATGCCAGAAATCCTGACCATTTAATTGGAAAGAGGGCGATCCGAGGAATTTTGTCTCCTGCGCTTCTTTATCTGATTTCACTTCACGTAGATTGATTTCAATATTCAAATCAATTTCTTTCAGCACTGTACGCAGGTTCGATAGTGCGTTTTGCCATGAAGGACAGTCCTCAAAGTAAAGTAATTGAATTTCCATTTTTACCTCATTTCGTATGTAATTTTGGGCGGAAACTGCGCAGTCGATTGGCGTTACTAACGACTGTAACGGATGAAAATGCCATCGCTGCACCTGCCAGTAAAGGGCTAAGCAGTACGCCAAAGAAGGGGAACAATACTCCCATTGCAATCGGGACGCCTAAAGCATTATAAATAAATGCACCCACCAGATTTTGTTTGATATTTCGCATGGTTGCTCGGCTGACCTCAATGGCAGTAGCGACACCTTTTAGGCTTCCCTTAATTAGGGTAATATCCGATGCCTCAATGGCAACATCGGTTCCTGTACCAATTGCCAGACCAACATCCGCCTGTGCCAAAGCAGGAGCATCATTAATTCCATCACCAACCATAGCCACTTTTTTACCTTCAGCTTGCAACAGGTGGACATTATGTGCTTTATCCTCCGGTAATACCTCAGCCAGTACCCGATCAACGCCGACCTGCCGTGCAATTGCTTCCGCAGTACGGCGATTATCACCGGTAATCATCACAACTTCAATTCCCATTTGATGCAGAGCAGCTATGGCTTCTTTTGAATCTTCTTTGACGGTATCTGCTACTGCAATGATGCCGGCAGCCAACCCGTCTATTGCAACAAACATAGGAGTTTTACCATTATTGGCAAGTATTTCAGATAAAGATTCTAGATCTCCTAAAACAACGTTCTGGCGGTTCATCATTTTTAAGTTCCCAAGGGCTACCTGTCGTCGATCAACAGAAGCAATCACACCATATCCCGGAATCGCCTCAAAATTTTCCGGCTTGCTAAGTGAAATACCTTCGTTTTTTGCTCCTTCCACAATAGCTTCAGCTAATGGGTGCTCACTCACAGTTTCTACTGAAGCGGCTAATTTCAGAAGTTCATTTTTCTGAATAGTAGTTTGTTGGGGAACGATTACAATATCAGTCAGTTCCGGTTTGCCTTTGGTAATTGTTCCGGTTTTGTCCAATACAACAGTCTTGATAGCCTGGGCAGTTTGCAATGCCTCCCCGGAACGAATTAGAATACCATTTTCAGCACCTTTTCCTATTCCCACCATCAGACTCATTGGAGTAGCCAGTCCAAGTGCGCAAGGACAGGCAATTATCAGCACGGATACAGCGGTGACAAGAGCGTAAACGAGTTGTGGTTGAGGTCCAAAATCAAACCAGATTACGAAAGTAATAATTGCCAAAATCATTACAATAGGCACAAAGAAGCCTGAAATGGTATCTGCCAGACGCGCTATGGGTGCCTTGCTGTTTTGGGCGTCCTGAACCATTTTGACGATTTGAGCCAGGGCAGTGTCTTTTCCAACCTTGGTTGTTCGGAATTTGAACGCACCGGTTTTATTTAATGTAGCCCCGATAACTTCATCACCTGTCTTCTTTGAGACTGGCAAGCTTTCGCCAGTTAACATTGATTCATCTACTGCTGAACTACCTTCTATGATAATTCCGTCAACCGGCACTTTTTCACCCGGACGTACCTGCACGATATCCCCAACTAGCACTTCTTCTACCGGAATATCCATTTCTACGTCATTACGTATTACGCGAGCGGTCTTGGCTTGTAATCCCATCAGTTTTTTGATCGCCTCGCTTGTTCTACCTTTTGCACGCAGCTCCAATGCCTGTCCGAGAACCACCAGCGCGATAACAACTGAAACCACATCGAAAAAAGGTTCAGATGTACCTTCAGGAAAAATTTGAGGAAAAAGGATTGCAAAAGTTGAGTACAACCAGGCTGCCCCTGTACCTAATGCAATCAGTGTGTTCATATTGGCAGCCCTGTGTTTTAATGCAACCCAGGCCCCGCTGAAAAAATCGCTGCCTGACCAGAATAAAACGGGTAACGTCAACAATGCTGTTCCAAACCAAGTCAATCGTAGTGTTTCCATTGACCAATCTCGTACGATTGGAATAAATTGAGGATAGGCTGTGATCAGTACGGGAATGGAAATGAGTGCTGCGAACCAAAATTTCTTCATCAAACGTCGATATTCTTTGTCATGAGCGGCTTCTTGTTGGTCAACCGGCATATCACTTACCGCAGATTGAGTTTTATAACCCCAACTTTCGATGGCAGAATTTAGCTTTTCCAATGAAGTTTGTTCGGGCAAGTAGTCAACAGTCGCTTCCTGAGTAGCGAGATTGATTGAGGCATTTAACACACCTGGGGTTATCTTAAGTTCATTTTCGATAAATCCCACGCAGGAAGAACAACGAATACTTTCAATGCCAATTCTTTTTTGCGCACCGCCGACCTGATATCCGGTTTTCTTGATCGTATTGACAATATCCATAATTTGAATAGCTTTGGGATCATATTCCACCATAACAACTTCTTCAATCGGATTTGCGACAACTCGCTCAATTCCTGCCATTTTATTAAAAGCAGAATGGATCAAAGCTCTGCCCGGTTGCCCTTCTTTCGCGAACCCAATTATGGGCAATTCGATTTGCAGTGAAGCAGAGTTTGGATTAAAGCCAGTATTCGCGGAACCGGCAGGTTTGCTTGAATTTTGTATGTATTGGTGCGGATTTGCATCATATTTCTTTATACAACTTTCTGAACAGAAGTAAAACTCCTTACCATCTAATTTGCGAGTTGCAATAGCCTCTTCGGGTTTAATTTCCATACCACAAACCGGATCTCGTACCATGAAATCACCTCTTGCATGAAAAAGATTTTTTGTACCAATTTAATAATTCGAGGAGCCCCCAAATTAAGGAAGGGGTACAAAATATTTATTTAATCGTAGCGTATGAAAAGATGATTGAACAGCGCAAAATTGCGAGGGTATTGCTAAGTCAATCAGCTTGCTGAAAATAGGCGGTTATGCTTATTATGAAATAGAAGTAATTCGGCAATGAAAGGAGGGGAAGAATTCCGATTTTGTAGGTTTATTCATTGAATGTTTCAGGAAGCTCGATCCACCCAAGGGATAAACCACGAATTACAGCTTCTGTTCGACTGTTGACTTGCAGTTTCGCGAAGATACGCGAAATATGCCCTTGAACTGTACGATCACTGATCTGTAATTCAAAACCAATTAAACGGTTGGTCAATCCTTTTGCGACCAACGCTAAAACTTCCATTTCTCGTTCAGTCAAATTTTCATAAACCGGGGTTTCATTTGTTTCTGCAATGTTGGCGACTATTTTGGATAAGATCGTACCATCTAAAACGGACTTTCCCCGATAAACTTTCCGAACAGCGTTGATGATCTCTTCAGGCGAAGCTGTTTTAAGAACATAGCCATTCGCACCGGTTTTCATTACCGCAGTTATATATGGGGCATCGTCATATGACGTAAGAATTAGCACAGCAACCGGCAGCTTCCTGGCTTGAATCTCCCTTGAAACTTGAATCCCACTCATTTTGGGCATCTGAATATCCAAAACAGCGACATCGGGCTTCATCCGTTCAACCATCGTCAAAGCCATTTCGCCATCGGATGCTTCTCCGATAACCTGAATATCTCTGGCTTGCTCTAAAAATTGATGAGTCCCTGACCTCACAACAGCATGATCGTCTGCTAAAATAACTTTAATCACTGAGTTTAATGATCGATTTTCTATATCCATTATTTTCCTTCTAATTCTGAATGCCATGTAAAACTTGATACATCTCAGTGAAAACGCTATTGTTTATGCTCCATCAGTCAGGCGTTCTTTTTCTTTGTTTAGTAGAGACTGATATTGAGTTTTATACTCCACTATTTTGGTTGAATTTATAAAAGACTCTTCAAGGTAAGGGAAACTAAACCAGACGATTCCCAGACCGAACAAAACACCACTGATCAGTCTCATCCAGGCATTAAAGGATCCCCAGGCATCACCTACATAAAAGGAGAGTGCAAATTTATGATTTGTTATTGCTGCTAACCAAGCATTTGAATCTCTGAATCCCTGACCTATACCCGCAAAATCACTGATCATGTGTGATGTTCCATCAATCGCCATTGGTAATATGAATAAGGCCAGACCCCACCAAGGTATAGGTTTTATTTTTTTCTTTAATAAGCCCCATACGATGATGAAAATCCAAATACTGGTATACATTGATACCATTCGATCCGACCAAGCCACTTTCCAACCCATTTGTGAATTGCCTGTAAATTGTCTCAATAAGATGATATTACCGCTATCTTGCCAAACAGTACGTATTTCCGAAAGGCTATAAGAAATATTATTGCCAAATAAAAAATAGGACCTTTGCGGTAATTGATGGCAAAAGAAAGAATAAAACCAATAGATTGCTTTTGCGGGAATAGAAAAACCAGCAGCCATAAACACTGGTGCAAGGAAAGGTGTCAAAACGTAAAGTCCAAATAACAAACTAAATACCAAAACCCAATGACGGCCCAACCAATGTACAAATTGATCGGATTTTTTTAAAGTTAATGAAGAACCATTTATAAGGGAAGCCATACTGAGTTACTCGAATTCCTGTTAATAAGTGCCAAGTGGTTAGGCGCTTATTAACATTTATTAAATATGAAGCTATTGAATTTTTAGGTCTAAAACTTTTTTGTATTCAATCCCTTCCTTCTGAACAACAATAGTTATTTTCCACATCCCAGACATGCTAAAATCTGCTGTAATTGCATAATTGCCATTTTCTTGTTCAGTTGCCACTCCGTTCATAGTCATGCCGCTCATTTCACTGTGGTCCGCGCTAATATCTACATTGGCGCCTGTTATTGGTTGATTTTTTTCATTTCTAAGATTTATGATTAGCTCATTTAGCCCAACCGTTGGTGTGGGAGAGTTGGTCTCCATCGTAATTTCTACGGTCTTTGAGGTCGATTCCTGCGGTTGCACAATAGTATTACTGCAACCAGCCAGCAAAAGTGCAAAAATTAGTAAGACTCCTGTCAATTTCCACATGAAGTTCATTTTTTACTCCTGGTTTAATCTGTAACATTAATTATCAACATTAGACCCCCTGGTTCAACATTGTTGTTGGTTGTATGATGAAGAATATGGCAGTGCAATAGCCACTGACCTGATTCTGTAGCAATGAATTCAATATCATAACGTTCACCCGGCGAAACTAAGACGGTGTCTTTGGTTAGTTGGGCTGCTTTTGGAACAGGATGCCCATCAGTTGCCACAATTGTAAAAGGAACACCGTGCAAATGAATTGGATGAACTAATTGACCAATCCCTGCCAGGCGTAAGCGAACGAGTTGTCCTTTCTTTACATTGATAGTTTCCGTATCCGGAAAAGCTTTGCCATTGATAGTGAAATAATTAGGCTCCATGCCCGCCATCGGCATGGCTGCAAAGGTTTCTCCATCTCTAAGTAGCCATTCGGAAATCATCAAATTAACGTCAACACTTGGTGCAGGAGAAGTTGGTTCTTTCGGATCAACGATGAAGGGGGCATATAACCCAGCAGAAACTTGAACATCTCCTTCGTAATGTGAATGATACATGTATGTTCCCGCAGGCTGAGCGATAAACTCATAAGTAAAGGTCTCTCCTGGGAGAATTGGTTTCTGGGTAATATCGGGAATGCCATCCATTGCATTTGGTACAGCTATGCCATGCCAATGGATTGTGGTTGGTTCTGGCAATTCGTTCTTAATCAGAATTCGAACAACATCACCTTCGGTCACCCGAATCATTGGTCCGGGAACAGTACCGTTATACGTCCAGGCAGTTGCGAAAACATCTTGAATAATTTGCCACGTAACCGGTTTCGTAACTAATTCAAACACTTTTACATTACCTTCTAAACGAAAATCAAGGGGTTGACCGCCGATTTCCTCTGAGGCGTTTTGAATATTCTCCACACTGATCGGTTGCATCATGTGGTTATTATCGGAAGAAGTCGTCATAGTACCGGGTGTAACGGTTGCACTTAATTTATCTTCAGATTCCATAACATTCAAAATCTCAGATTTATTTTGGGTGGAACAAGCAGTTAAAAGAAATAAACTCGCAATGATAATCGGGAAAAGGTAGTGAATTTTTCTCAATGGAATTTCTCCTGTATAGTATTAGGTCCTTTATTGTTACAAGAGTAGATTATTGACAGTGTTAATAGAAGCGCTAAATTGCGGAATGTCAGGTAAGTAATAATGCCTATTTACAAGCAGACGAAGATCTTATAATGGATTCAATTGATGAAGATAAGCTGCAGCATTGGGAAATTTATTTCCAAGAATTTTGTGTAAATTGTCTTGCAGATTTTTCGATTGGGAAATTTTATCTGTACAGGGCAAAAAGAGTGATTGGATAATCGCCAAATCTAAAGCAAACTGTAAATTCTCTCTTGGGTCTTTAGAAAATAAACCATTCCCAGTTTGTGACCAAGAATTAGCCAAATAAATCATTCCTTCTGTCAAAAAATTACCAGCATATCGGGAAAGTTCTTTCCGTAATATTTGAGTTATCTGTAAAAACGGTAATAGAGCTTGAGAAAGTGTATTGGTTACCTTTAAAATTTTTTTAAATGCCTGTTGGGGAGAACGAATAGAGGATTGTAGTAAGACCTTTTGAAATGAGGTCTGATTCATAGTGGCTTTTAAATTACGAGATGATGAATTAGAAATGAACAAGCAGGGTAAAATTGTAGTTTGTGGCAGTAAATCAGAATCAACCCAAGAAAAATCAGATGAATCCAGTGTGCCTATGATAGAGAGGTTTGTCGGAAAAGGAATCGGCTCAAAAAAATGTGAACCAGGCAGTCGCATTATTTGCCCATGTCTTAATTGAAACGCTGTTTCCGTAAAGTATTCAAGCAATTCACCTCGGCTGATTTTAGTCATCGTTGCAATAAATATCCGATTTTTATTATGAAATAGTACTGCCTCTTCCAGTAACAATTCCAGTTTGAAGGTATTGAATCTGGATTGAAACCGTATGTTCTCTATCACATTAATACTTTTTGCTGCCCACCAAGGGTGTCCTATCATTGTTTGATACTGATGGGTATCTTTACCGATCAAAATATTATTAAAATCTTCTACCAATTTCTCTTTTGCTGACTCAGGAGGTCCTGTCAAAATGATGAAAGGTTTGGATTTTAAGGCAATGAGGAAATTGATAACCAAGTTGCGTATGTAACCAGAATGACCTACTTCAAGCTGATTTATGGTTTCTTCGATCAAGAGTAATTCAAGATCAGGGGAGGATTGACTATTTGGTTTATTTATCATATCGTTTTGTCGCTCCTTTGATTTCATTGAGCTTTGGCGGGAAAACGGTGGATCTAACGAATTAAAAACAATAAAAAGAAAAGTGAGTAATACTTTCTTTACTGTGATTTAAATCAGTGTCTTATGACATTGACTTACTTCTAACAGAAAGTTTTCTTTTCTGCGTTGTTAGGAAAATCAATAATGGTGCACTTATGGTAAAAACAAGAATACTAACAATTTGGGCTTGATTAAGACCAAAAGCGATAATTTTGTATGCGCTGGTAAAAGCAATAAAAAACCGAATTACAGCATACGTAAGCAAATAAATCAGTGTTAAAATTCCATCCGGCAAGTTTTTCTTGCGCAAGTTCCACAAAAGAGCAAAGATTGCCAAGTTCATGAATATTTCATAGACAGGGGTAGGTGTATAATATACACCGAGTTGCGGAACCATAGCATTTGGGCTTGTATATGCAAACCCAAAAGGCCCGCTTGTAACCTTTCCAATTGAGTCACCAGTGATTACGCAGGCTAACCTCCCAACAGCTTGTCCCAAAACAACACCTGGAACCAAGGCATCCAAAAAGCGTGGTAATTTCCAATGTTGGGCACGGGCAAGGATGACAGCCGCAATCAACCCACCGACGACACCACCCCAAATGGCTAGACCGCCTTCCCAAATATAAAAAGCACGGACGGGATTCATTGCAAAGACATCCGACCAATGGTCTATCACGTGAAAAAGTCTGGCACCAACTAATCCGGCAATAATAATCCATAAGGATCCATTGGTCACACTTTCTGTGGTAAACCCTTTTCTACCGGCTTCCCGAATTGCTAACCATCCGCCAATAAAAATAGCAGCAGTGACAATTAAGCTGTACCAGCGAATATGAAAATGTCCAATTGAAAATAATATCGGATTGATTGAAATTGTGATCATACATACCTCTAATAATTTACCCGTTTGCAACATGAGCAAACGGGTAAGAACAATTAATGATTTTAATGATGGTGTCCGGAATGAGTGGTTGTTGATTGTTTAATATATTTTTCAGGTTCTTTTTCGAATGCTTTTTTACACCCCTGAGAACAAAAATAGTACATTTCTCCCTGAAATTCTGCTTTCCCTGCTGCCGTTTTTGGATCTACATCCATTCCACATACTAAATCTTTATGCATTATTTATCTCCTTTTTCACTAATAAATTTTTGCGTTAAAAATAAGTATATTGGCATTATTATGGAAACAATAGCGCCAAATGATAGGCATCATACTAAGTATTTTCGCCTATAGAGTGAAAGGAGATGCAAAAACTAGTGTTGATGACGATGGTGTATATCAGGTGTGTGCGTGTGGTTATGTTCAATAAGTTCATGAATATGTTTATGAGAGTGTTTACCAATTGAACTCAAATCTTCCTTATGCATATGCTCGTGATGAATTTCTGGATGTGAATGCGAGTGTTCATGTTCAATTATTTCATGAATATGGGTGTGTTCGTGGTGTTCTCCGAGCATCAGCCATGCCCCAATAAACATGAAGGGTAATGAATAATAAAATAAACCTTGAGGAATATTCTTAAATATAACTATTGAGGAAATCATACCCACAAAAGGTGCTGCACCAAACATGGTGCTGGTCCGAACTGCACCTAAATTCCGCATTGCCAATATAAATAACGCTATACTTAGTCCGTAGCATACAAATCCAAGCAATAAAGCAAATATTATTTGATTATTTGTTGGTAATGATTTTTTAAGTAAAAAAGCCAAAACCAAAGAAAATGTACCTGAGCTAATACCTTTGATGGCAACAATAGTTAAAGGGTTTTTTGCAGATATATTTCGTATAAAATTGTTATCGAAACCCCATAGAATACAAGCACCTATAATACCAAAAGCAGCCAGAGAAAATTGAAAATTTGAAGTAGGCATCCATGAAAGCAGGATACTGCCTACCGTAATCGAAATCATCGCAAAAAAAACTCGTTTTCCTATTTCTTCTTTGAAAATAAGCGCAGCAATTAACGTGGTTGCAACACCTTCGAAGTTTAGAAGAAGTGATGCGCTCGCCGCACTCGTATTTCTCAAACTGTATAATAATAGAATGGGAGCAGCTACACCCCCTGCTAAAACGGCTCCAAATAGCCATGGTATATCTGGTCGACCGATTTTGGCTTCATTTAAAAATGTATTCGAGAAGCTTTTTTGAAATAACAATAGTGTAGTTATACCCAAGCCACTGCCTAAATATAACAATGAAGCTAAAACAATAGAATCTATCTCGCCAAGTAGCAACTTTGATAATGGTGTACTTATGCCAAAAAGAATTGCAGCTAAAATTGCTTGAAGATACGGATTTAAATTTTTTATTTGCATATCAAATTATTTTCCAATGGTTGTAACATTTAAGTTTATGTAGACTTCTTCTTAACCAATATAACAAGAGAATCATTATATTATCTTGATCGTAATCTCCGTTCCATCTTTTGGGGTTGAAGAAATGCGGAAATCAGCATTAATTATTTCTGCCCTTTCTTTCATTCCTACCAAACCAAAATGACCTTGTTTTGCGAAATCGGTGGGACTGGCAGGCACATCAAATCCCTTTCCATCGTCCCGAATTTTAATAAATAATTCCGTTTCAGAAAACCCCAGTTCTACCCAGGAATGACTGGCTTCAGCATGGTGAACTACATTGTTTAGTGATTCCTGTACCATTCGATAAAGGAGCATTTCAGTATTTGGATCGAGGCGGCGTTCCATGCCATGCAATAGAAATTTAATAGGAATATTAGCAGCTTGCTCCATTTCGTTCACTAACATTTCCAAAGAAGCGGATAAGCCTAAATCCTCAAGGTATATTGGTCTTAATCCACGGATCATGCGTCTTAAATTTTCCATTGTCTGCCTCATCAAAGCAAGTAATTCCTGCAATTCTTTTTTTTGGGGATCAGCAGCTTTCATCATGAGCAATTGAATACGCTGATTCAATGCGATAAGTGATTGTATCGTGTCGTCATGGATCTCGCGTGCCAGACTACGACGTTCGTTTTCAATACCCTCTGTAATTGCTCCAATATAACTATGTAAATTTTGTTGGGCAGCTTTTAATTTTGCAGCCATTTCGATCAACTCAAGTTGAAGGTTTCGGATCTCTGCAATCCCGCCAACAGGTATTTGAATGGCTGCAAAGTCACCATTTGCTAAGTTAGCAGCTTGTTTTTCCAGTTTTTGAAGGGGTTGCACAATTCGCCTGGCCCCAAACCATACAGCCATTAATGTAAATAAAAAAACAGGAACAATTGTTAATGGGGCATACTGGGTCGTATTTAAATAGGGACTGGCAATATTTTCCCAAGCTTCTTCACTTACCAAACCCCACCCTGCCGATGGAATTGGTGCAAAAGCAATAACGTGTTCACCTTCTTGCCCTTGATAATAATTGATTCCACTTTCTCCATTTAATGAATCTCTAATTCCCGGGTGAAAGACGCCTTCTTTCCCTAAAGGGAGAGTACCTGTTTGAAAAAGTATTTCATACTTTTCATCTATTTCACCCGGACTAATCACAACTGTTGTTGTTTGACTCCTTTGAACCAAATCACCGATCGCGTTTTTTATCAGTCGGTTGGCAGAAAATGCGCCAACTAATATTTCATGATTATCTGTAATGGTTACAATCAAAAGGTAAGCTTCAGAGTTTTTGGAAGTAACTGGTTGTCCTAAAACGACAGAAGGTGTAATTTCTTTTGTTAGCGAATTAAATGATTTCAGAATTTGCGGAGAGATTTTTTGCCAGTCTATTTGGGTAGAAGAAGATTTAATAAAATGACCATTCTGTGAAAATATTGCCAACCCCCCATCAAAAATCGAATTGATTTCCTCAGGTTTGAAAATAAACGAAGAAAAATCGGATTGTACATCCAGGCTGCGTGATAGTAAATCCAGGGTGTTGATTGATCGATCAATTTCTTGTTCTATGGAGCTTGCTGCTGCCCGTGCTGTTCTCAAATCGCGGTCACCCACAAGATTGCGCATAGCTTCCCGATGTAAAGATTGGCTGCCAAAAACAACGATTAAGAGAAGAACTGTTAAAGGAATTATTGTAATTACAAACAATTGGAGAGTGAAACCTCTCCAATTGAATTTATTAGTGAATTTATTTTTTAGTTTTGAAAACATGAGATTATATTCTGTTTGGGTCGATTTAGTTTCCGGACAGTCATAAAGTTGGTTCATCTAGGCTTGCAGAAATTAATCCTTGAGAAACAGCCTTCATGACAGCTTCCGTTCTGCTTTCTGCATCCATTTTTTGGAAGATGTTTGCCAAATGGTTTTGCACAGTTCTGTCACTAATCCCTAACTGCATCCCTATTGCTTTATTGGTATAACCCTTAGCAGTGAGGGCTAACACCTGCAGTTCTCGAGTGGTAAGTGCTTCACTAATAGGTGGATCATCAGGAGCAGCAAGTTGTGTAAAAAGTTTTTGGGTCAGATTAGGATCCAATACAGATTTACCTTGAAATACATCATGGACTGCTTGTATGATTTCATCGGGATCTGCACTTTTTAGAACATAGCCGTTCGCTCCTGCTTGGAGAACTGCACGAACGTAAGGCTCTTCTTCATAAGCAGTCAAGATCAATATGCCAGTTGAGAGGTTACTTGAACGAACCCAACGGGTAAGTTCGATTCCACTCATTAAAGGCATTTGAATATCAAGTACAGCGACATCAACAATATTTTTTTCTAGAAATTCGCGTGCTTCTTGCCCATTAGATGCTTCAGCGATTACTTTGATATCAGCGCTCTGTTCCAGAAATTGACGGATGCCGGCACGGACAACAGCATGGTCATCGGCTAAGAGGGTAGTTATAATTGAATGAGGTTCCATACTATGTATTATACCCATTCGGGCGGCGGCATAACAACAGAAGGTAAACAGCAAATCCAATAAAAACCACAATCATCGCCGAAACTCACCACGCAAAAGTATATAAATAACTCACCAGGGCATCAATTTGCTGGCTGGTAAAAATGGGTCCCCAATAGGGCATACCCGTGCCCATCCCCCCGCGGATGATCTTTCCGGACAGTAAGGCCGGGCTGGCACCCAGTAGATGATCCGGATCAGTCAGATCATGTGGACGGGTTAGACCCGCTGTTGTTGATTCTGAATGCGGATCATCCATATCATGCGCTTCTGCCTCTGGTTTGGGAAGATCACGCACCATCACACCATCCCCCTCGCCTGTTTCGCCATGACAGGCCGCACAATTTTCGGCATACAGGCTTTCACCGGTTTTAATGGCGGCTGGTGAGGTGTTTTCCTGCCAGACCCAACCTACCACATTCCATACATCCTCATCACTTAATGCGGACAAGTCGGGTTCCGCCCGTAAACGTGACCATACGTTTGCCGGGCTGTTTGTTAAGTAAATCTCTTGCTCGAAAACATACGCTGGCAAGTCTTCTGCAAAGGCAGCGCCCTTTTGGAGCAGCACCGGTTCACTTGGAATAACATCAGCTTCGTGTGGCGCGTCAATATCAATGCCCAATTGGAGATACAAGGGCGGGGGATTGGTGACAGCTGCCTCCTCCCCCTGCACGTCAATCGTGCCGCGCATCCGCCAATGATTTGGCCCACACCAGCGCGTACAATAATAGGTGTATGTGCCCGGTTCATCAAATAAGAGGGTGGTCTCTACAAATTCTCCCGGTATAAGTTCGACTGTTGGCTGGTCAGATTTCCCAACGGCAAAACCATGTACGACATCATCGCTAGTTAATCTCAGGTTGATCGGTTGATTCGTTTCCCCAGTGATCGAGGTGACACTCCACCCGCCATTTTCCGGCATGCGGGCATGGATTAAAATGGTGCCTGTGTGTTGACTTCGATTTTTCTGCCACCCAAGTACAAAAATCAGGATCACAAGTGTTACAAAAAAGACAACCAAAAAACGGGCTAACACTTCTTTTTTCATAAAACAATCATCCAATCAACAACCATAACATGCTCACCGTAAAAACACCGGAAAACGCAATGATGGGCAGCGCCTGTCTTTTGCTCTCGCTGATCTGCTGTGTTACCCTGCTGGCCCAAAACAACCCGATGACCAAAAGGAGGATTTGAATCCATCCACTCCATGAAGTTGATTGCCCAATACTTGCCGTACCGGACATACCGATCAGATTCCACCCCCAACCAAAAGGATCGGAAATAACGGGCAACACATAAGAAAATTTTACAAACGCGAATGAAACAGTAAAGGCGATCCATGCCATCAGACCCAGCGGCACCAAAACCTGCCCGTACTTGGACAATGTTTTTCGGAAAGTGGTTTTGGCAGAACCCAACCTGACTGCACCCCACATGGCGGCTGAATAGAGCCCTGGCAGCACACCCAAAGAAACAACTAAAAACACGCCAGCAAAAATCAGCCAGGGTAGGCTGCCAACTTCATATGCCGCGGTCTTTAGCTGCCCCCACGGACCTAAAAAGACAACCGAATCAACCAGCACGCTTGCCAGCATCACCAACCCCAGGAAAACTTCTCCCGGATTGTGTTTTGTGTTTTGGCCCAGGTCACTGCCCCAAGGACGCAGATTCACTGCAATATTGTCGGATGGGCAGACTCGCAGGCATTCCATACATAACCCGCAATCTGCACTGGATTTTAATGCCAGCGGATACTGCCCCCAGGGACAGGCTGTGTAACAAGTTTTTTCACTGTGTTCTGCGCAAACCTGCTTATCTTTCACCCGTACCTCCACCGGGCCAGCCTGGGCATATAAACCGGTAAAGCCGCCGATCGGGCACAAGTAGTTACAAAAGGAGCGCCGTTCAAAAATAAGACTCAGGATAAAAGCCAACGCAATAATAAAGAACAAGATGATTGCTGTTACTTTTGCAGAAGTGAGGGTGACAGCCCCAAATAATCCGATCAGAAGAAAACCACCAGCCTGCAGCCAGTTACCACGTAGTTTTTTAGGCCATCGTTTACCCAAACCAAAACCCTTTCCCGTTGGAGAAAAAACCCCTCGCTTTTGCATCCATTCGCCGGGCATGGGAATCGGGCAAATACTACACCAGGAACGCCCGCCAAAGGGAATGAAAAATAACTTCAGCGCACTCCACCAGGCGATCCACACAAAAATAATTGCAAAATTATGGCTGCCCACCACGGAACCAAACAACCCGGCTAAAATCGTGAAAACAAATCCCGCCAGGGTGATGGCGCGGATAAGGAATTGGGGCCAGCGGCTGCGCAGTAATAAATTTGTCGTTGGAAAACGGGTCAGATCAATCCGATTCAATGGTTGACCTCTTTCAGATTGGGGAATGGTTTACGCAAAGACCAAAACGCCGCCGCCATCGCCAATAATCCGAGCAGCATAGCACGGATAAACATCAAATTCGGGCCGACTTGAAGTTTTCCAATCATAAAGGGGTGTAAATTGCCACAGGCCACCGAACACCGAAAGCGAAACACACCCGTTTTTTCGGCAATAAAAGCGGCAGTTTGCGTTTGTCCCGGATCGGCTATTAATTCAAAATCATATCCATCCACTGAAAGTCCATGTACCACATCCATCGAAACCAGATCAAGCGTGATCTTATCTCCCCGATTGACCTTGATCACCCCTGGGGTAAACTGATACATGCTGGCTTCGATACGAAGATGCCGGTCCACCGCGGCTGCTTGTGCTTGTGGCAGCGGGACAAAAATGATCAGTACGGCCGCAATAAGGAGCACAAAAAACCACCATTTGTTTTTAATACGGTTTATCAAATCACTGCCTGTAACCTGTAATTTCATAAACCTATTCCACCGGCGGCATGTTGGATGGCCCATATTGAGCATAGGTCAGATCAATGAATTCTCGGATCTCCAGGGCAGGTTTTCCATCACGGGTCATTTTCATCACATCCTGAGAGATATCAACACAAATCGAACAACCCAAGGCGTGCTCATCAAAGACAATATCCCCGGAGGGTTGGATTTCTTGAATATAACAATCATAGTTAGAGGTATGCCCCATCGCATTGCAGCCACAATAACATGGCACATTTTTTAACGCTTCCGAATTGGCAACTGCAAATTGATACGATTCCCGCACTGTGACAGGCGACTGCTGCATTGCCATTGGTAAGACGGAGAGCGGGGCTAAATCCAATGTGTTTTCCTCGGTTGTGTTGTTACCGCTGCAAGATGAAAGGGAACCAAGCAGCAGTACAAATAAAAACAAGAGAGAAGCACGAGCACGAAAAGAGAAATTTATAAATTGGTTATTTTTCATATTTACCTGAAATAAATTTGATGGCTGACATCTTATTTGGATAAAAAACCAAGAGCAAGTTTTTCATTTACCCTTGATCTTTTATCCATCCAATCGGATTTGGTTTTCCGATTGTTACGGCACCCAATTGGAAAGCACGGTCAAAGATAGATCTTGCTGGGCAGGGTCGTCATTTGGTAAATGAAGGCGGAAGTCATGGGGGCCACCCATATCACCATGCATCATAAATTGCATGGAAATGGTGGTAGATTCACCTGGTTTGAGAGTCATCGAACCGATGACGGGAGTGGGTGGTCAACACCCCTCCTTAACTTCCACATAAGGCTTTTGGGTGAAGTGCAGATCCTGATCTCCAACATTGTGGACCTTAAATGAAGTCTGAACAGTTTTCCCCAACTGAACATCTCCCAAATCTACTAGCGAATCATCCACTTGTAATTTAGGAGAGCCAACAACCTCGGGCGTGAATCGTTCCGGTTTTTTCCCGAAAACAAATAACGAAGCAATCAGTAAAATAATAACACCACCCGCGATAAGAAATAGCGGGGTTTTTGTCTCTTTTTTCTTTTGAACCTTTTTTGATTTTGACGAATATTTTTTTTGGGCAGCCATCATGGCCTCCTTCAAATAGGATAAATTAAAATAATTGTAAAGGGCAGGATTTTTTTTCACAATAGGCATATATGCCTGTTAATTTCTTCACACAGCTTTAAAAAAGTATCTGAATTGTTTACAATAGGGAATTTCCTTATATGCATCAGGCAAAATCCGCATTGCTTCTCCCTCTTCCCTGCGGTACGTTAATTAAGGGGAACTCTTTCTTAACGAAGATACCCTCTTAATATTAACTTCAGGAGGAAAAATGCAATCAAATTCCAAAACTCTACAACCGTTGGCTGTGGTGGTTGCTGCCTTACTTGCGGCGATTTTAATCAGCGGGATGATTGGTGTCCCGTATCGATCCATGCAGCCACCTACCAAGAGTGAAGCGCGGCTTCACTTAAACACGAAAAATTCAACCCGGTTTGCGGGATCATCCTTGGAAGAGGTCAGTACAAGGATCAGTACTGCTGTTTACCCGGACAGCCAACCAGAAACCGTTTTTTTATTTGATCCGCAAAACTGGCAGGCCGGATTGGCAGCCACCCCTTTGTTACGTCCGATGAAAGGGGTCCTGCTGCCTGTAACGGAAAACGTGCGGGAAGAGGTGGCGCGGTTAAACCCCACCCGGAATGACTTTACCAATAATGGGGTGGTGTTGTTAGATGGGGTACAGGCCGATGGGCTAACAGGTGAAAACCTGATGCTGGATGATATTCTCGGTTTGCGTCAACGATATGGCCTCGCTCCCCAGAATGTCATTCTGGTAGATAAAGATACCCCCGAAACGGCCTTGTTGGCCGCCCCCTGGGCAGCGTACAGCGGCGATCTGATCATTTTTGATGCGGCTGATGCCCCTGCTGGGCTGAACCGCTATAGTCTGGGGATCCAGACCGATGGTTTTACCAGCATCACCGCTAAAACCCCGGATGCGCTGGCAGTTACCTTTGCCAAATACGAAGACCCCCAAAACACTTTGTTTGGGTGGGCTTTTAACGCTAACACCCTCGCAGGATACCGCGCCTATATTGTCGCAAATCCGAATAACCCTGCAATGGCGTTAACTGCTGCCAACCTGGCGATCCACGGCAAACCAGGCCCGCTGATGTGGTCTGGAACCGAAAAATTGCCAGCGGGGGTGAATAATTATTTCTGGTCACAACGAGCAGCTTTTTGGGTTACACCCGCAGAAGGCCCTTTCCATCATTTCTGGATCATTGGAGACGAAAACCAAATTTCCTTTAAAGCACAAGGTCAAGTTGATTATGCTGTTGAGATTGGACCATACTTTGGGAAAGGCGTAGGCATGAGCGGCATCGACCTGATCGCCGTTTTTTGGGTACTGATGGGTATGGCTTCCGCGATATGGATCTTACTCCACCAATTTAAGTTTTTGCCAAAACAAAACTGGGTTATGAGTCTGGCCTGGCCATTATTAGCCTTGCTGATCGGCCCCTTTGGTTTGTTACTGTATTATCTCGCCTATCGGCGTCCCATTATCCGTTTACCAAACGGGATGATCGTCTGGGATCGCCCGCTCTGGCTGCAAGGGTTGGCCGCTACCGTTTCAGCGGTTGGGTTTGGGGCCTCGATCATGATCACCAGCGGTTATCTGACCACATTTTTTGGCATGCCGCTGATTCCCAACCGGTTGACCGGTGCATTTTTATTAGGTACACCTATGATCTTACTGATGATCATTAACTTTGTGGTCGCAGTATTGGTCTCGTGGCTGGTTTTCCAAACCCCAATGATGGCTATGTATACCAACAAACCCTATCGCGAAACGCTGGGGAAATCACTACCAATGGTATTAATTTCGATGACATTTGCTGCCATCGGAATGAACCCCCTCATGTGGTACTTAATGATGTCAAAGATCCCCATGATGCCAACCGAAGAATCTATCCTTTGGTTTGGGGTGATGTTTTTCACCGCCTTTACTGCTTTGTTGGTAGCCTGGCCGCTCAATTATGTTTTGATCCGCAAACAAAATAAAAGCGGATTGATGTAGGAGGCTATTTTAATGAAAAAAGGATTAATAAGTATACTCATCGTTCTTGTTACAGCGATTTTAATTTTCACAGGCACGAACTTAATTGCCAAAGCCTATCTTGCCGATCAAAAACCGGCGGATATCGCTTCCTTGCCATCCAACAGTGAACTGCTGACGGTTAACACCACCCGCATTGGCTCTGATGATGCGTTTGAAACGGCGGTTGCCGTGGCACAGGTCATTTATCCGGCGACAGAAGAAGAAAACACACCGGGCGCTGTCATATTGGTTAACATTAACAACCTGCCGGAACTGCTAGTGGCTGCAAACCGGATTCAACATTTTCCGGTAAACGCGCCGTTGTTGTACGTGGAACAGTCTAACCTGCCGCAAATCACCCGCAACGAATTGCTGCGACTCAACCCGGAAGGTGTGCCGGCGGATGGTAATGTACAAGTTTATCTTGTGGGAACCATTGATGCTTCCGTCAATGATGCGGTCAACCAATTGGGGTTTAAAACCCGCGTCTTCACCGCACCTGATCCCATTCAACTGGCAGAAGTGGTGGATAATTGGACCTCCACCCAACATGGTGACCATCCGAATGAGGTCGCGATTGCCAATATCGAACACCCCGAAATGGCGATCCCGGCAGCCTATTGGAATGCCCACATGGGGCAAGGGTTTGCGTATGTCACATCCGAGGGTGTACCGGAAGCCACCAAAGAAATCTTAAAACGACGTGCCAATGGGGCCTGGATCTATGTATTTGGGGATGAAAGCATCGTGCCAGAGCATGTGGTACGTGAGCTGGCCCAATATGGACAGGTGACCCGTATGCCGCGCAATGATCCATCCGCAATCAGTGCTTATTTTTCCGGGTTTAAGGATATTGGAGCGGACTGGGGCGCCTGGTTCTGGCAAAAAGCGCGTGATTTTGGCTGGGGGATTTCGGAAGCAGGCCATAACGCCGTGTTTGTAAACCTCGATGGACCGACGGGCTGGCAAAACGCAGTGACCGCCACCACCTTAAGCCACATGGGGAAACACGCCCCTGTATTGATATTAGATGGGGACGGTGTCCCGGATAGTGTAAGAAACTACCTGATGGTACTGAAACCTTATCCAACCGATGCCCAACAGCAACTGTTAAACCACGGCTGGATCATTGGTGGTGAAGAAACCATCAGTTGGCAAACCCAGGTCGAATTGGATACTCTTTTAGAAGCCTATCCGTTTGAAGAGTAAGGAGGAAAAATAAGATGGATAATTCAAAAAACACGCAAATTTCTGAAATGCAAAAGGTCAGCCAAGAAGAAGTCCTGTATTATGATAAATCCAGACCAGAGGCAATTCACTTTCAATCCTTTCCCGATGGGATATGGTCTGCAACATGGTTGGGGATTTTGGTCGGCACTGGGATTGGTCTCATTTTTGGGGTATTGATGTTTCAAGGGATCATCACAATTCCCGGATGGGAAGGGTTATTCTCGATGACCCCGTTTACCTTCCACGTCTTTTGGGGAGTGGTGGGGTTAGCCTTGGGGTTGATCACCGGCGGCCTGATCAGGATGGCGGTCACCCCACCCGATGTTTTGATTGAGTAATTTAATCATTGGAAAAGCACCTCCCGTTGGTGAAGTTGAATGAAACCCCAATTAAAGCCAGCCCAACGGGAGGAAAAATTATTAAATCCGCATACCACAGGAAACAGCAACGCAGCGAAAAAATCTTTTCCTCTCTGCGCCTCTGATCATCTATGTGCTTTATAATGAGGGCAGTATACAAACTTACCGGAGATGTTTCACCCTTCAACTTCAGCTAACTTAAGGTTTCGTTTTGACAGTTTTTTTATTTTTAGGCATAAATTATTCCTTCTGTGAATGAAATTTCAAATTGCTCAAATTGTAAATAGTCAAAAAATATTTCACAATAGGCATAATTGTCTGTTGTTGCAAAGTTGATTCGTCATTCTCTTATAGAGTGAACACGTTAAACCCCATTTAGTCCTTATAGAATAATATATTTTTGGAGGGAGGGTAGCCATTATGCTTATCTTCCTTTGAGTGTAATGGCGCTTTAGATGATTAGAATTTTAATTTATTATATTAACCTATTAGGACATGTCTTTGAGCTAGGATATCGAAATTTTTTAATTCAGGAGGTTTTATGATAAAAGATCCCGTGTGCGGAAAAAAATTAAATCGTGGTAAAGCGTTCGCAGTTGTTGAATATGAGCATACCCAGTATTTTTTATGCTGTCCCATCTGCCAGGCACAATTTGAACAAGACCCTAAACACTTTGCGAAACCCGACATGGGTGTTCCAATAAAAAAGAAATCGAGATGAAAATGATCTGGTCTTGACCCATTTTATTCAGGGTGTAACCTGAAGATTTTGAAAAAAAGCTTTGATGGATCTAAAATGCAGGTATTTTTGCCCATTTCTGATGCGGCAAGGAGACAGAATTAAATAATAAAGTAAATTTTATCGGAAATTATTGAGTTCAAAACACCTCCAAATAAAAGGAATTAACTATATGGAGAAGCGGTCAGATATTCCATTTCCAAACGTTTTAAGCCGTAGGCTCATCGTTTTTACACATGCCTTGGCATTTGTATTGGGATTTTCTTTGGTTTTTATCGTTGGGTGGGGCGGGGCTGCAACTTTATTGGGGCAGGTTTTCGGAGAGTATAAATCTTTCCTTGGCCGGGTAGGTGGTGCTGTTGTGATTTTGTTTGGGCTCTCCACTTTGGGTGTTGTTAAAATCCCCTGGCTTTATTACGATACCCGCCCGCAATGGAAAAACCAAGCGAGAGGCGGGCTGTTTGCATCCGGATTGATTGGTATATTTTTCGCAGCAGGCTGGACTCCTTGCGTAGGCACTACCTTGGGCACAATACTCACGCTTGGTTTTTCCCAGGAAACTGTTGGACAAGGAATAATTTTGTCGTCTGGTTACTCGCTGGGATTGGGTATACCTTTTTTGATAATTGGCTGGGGCATGGAACGCGCTACCCGTTTCGTGCGTAGATTTCAACGGCATATGCGCAGTATACAAATCGCTAGCGGGATATTCTTACTTTTAATTGGGGTTATGTTACTCACAAATCAAATTAGCTTTCTCGCGATTTGGGCACAGAAGAATGGACTGTTTCTTGACCTGCCGTTTGGAGCAGCTGCTCCTACATACCTTATTGCTGTTGTGGCTGGTTTAATCTCTTTCCTTTCACCGTGTGTTCTGCCGCTTGTGCCAGCTTATGTTGGTTATCTTAGCGGTCATGCTTTTGGGGAATATCATAATGGCCACAATTAATTTATCGCGAGATAGCCGCCGCTGGATCGTCTATTCAGTGATCATATTGGTGGTTGGAATTATGTGGATTTTCGTTTCACGTGTTCCTGTTGGAAATTCTGTAGAAGCCGTTCCGCCTTCGGCTCCTCGGGAAGGATTTATTGCTCCTGATTTCACGTTAGATCTGGCTGGAGGGGGGGAAGTTACTTTGTCTGAGTTACGCGGTAAGGTGGTATTAGTAAATTTTTGGGCTAGTTGGTGTCCACCGTGCCGAGAAGAAATGCCAGCCATCGAAAAAATTTACAACGCATTTGAACCCTTGGGGTTGGTTGTCCTGGCAGTTAATGTGACCAATCAGGATAGCGAAGCAGCCGCAATCGCATTTGCCAAAGTATTTGGCTTAACATTTCCTATTCCTTTAGATCGTAAGGGAGATGTAGGTGCGCGTTATCAATTGCGTGGTTTACCCAGTTCATATTTTATTGACCGGAACGGCACGATCCATTCTGTAGTGGTGGGAGGTCCAATGGCTGAAGCATTGATCCAATCTAAAATCGAAAATTTATTAAAAGAGTCTGAGTGATATGTTACCTTATCTACGTTTAGGACCGTTCTTATTACCACTGGCCAGTCTATCCTTATTAATAGGAGTGTGGTTCGGTTCTTGGATTGCGGAAAAACGCGCGTTGAGAATAGGTATCAAATCCGATCTAATTTCCAATTTGATCTTTATCGGTTTAATTGCTGGTCTGATCGGGGCAAGGGCAGCTTATGCTGCCAGGTTTATAAACGCTTACATCTCTAATCCATTAAGTCTTTTTGCACTTACCCCGGAAACACTCTCTATCCCTGAAGGATTGATGATTGGGTTGTTTGCTGCATTCCTCTATGGGCAACGCAAAAAACTAGGTGTTCGCCTCGCTTTGGATGCCCTGGCGCCAGCTTTGGCAGTATTTTTGGTGTTTCAGGGTCTGGCTCATTTACTAAGCGGAGATGCTTTTGGGATACCATCCGATACACTGTGGTCAATTTATCTCTGGAACGAATATCGTCATCCTACTCAAATCTATGAAACCCTGCTTGCGATAATTATTCTGTTCATTATTTTGAAATATCCTTTGAAACCGGGCAGCGGACGTAGTTTCTGGCTGGTAATTGCCCTCTCATCCGCTTCGCGTTTATTCATAGAAGCCTTTAGAGGTGACAGCACAATCTGGAGTGGTTTTCGGGTATCTCAGATTATTGCGCTAATGGTTTTAGCTGCTTCACTTTGGATGTTATATACCTGGATTGATTCTACTGATGAAGAAAAAAAAGGAGTTTCATTATAAAGAGGAGGCTGTTTATTGTCTGCTCGTATCA
Source organism: Chloroflexi bacterium 44-23 (assembly GCA_001899005.1). Taxonomy (GTDB): domain Bacteria; phylum Chloroflexota; class Anaerolineae; order Anaerolineales; family Anaerolineaceae; genus UBA6170. Next base: position 140,350 of record MKUW01000021.1, on the reverse strand, counting down.
ATTGGAGTTCTTAATCCTTCTTTTTTCTTAAAAGCAATTTTGTAAAGTTGGAAGTGGATATTATGAAACGATTTTTTGGACGGTTAAAATTAAGCACTATTTCCTTTAGCATTCTGGCGCTGCTGCTTAATGCCTGTGTGCCGGATTCTCCCGGCAATAAAACAGTAAATAACAATGGTGTAATTATCAATGGTACCGAAGTTCCTCCTGTGGCAGATCTCATACCAGAAAACATAAGCGAAGGAGAGCAGCTTTACATGGAGTACTGCGCAAGCTGCCATGGGATTAATTTGGAGGGAGCGTTAAATTGGAAGATACCTTTAGAAGACGGCACACTTCCGCCGCCCCCGCAAGATAATAGCGGTCATACGTGGCATCATTCAGATGCAATTCTTCAAAGAATTGTTTTAGAAGGTGGTGCTAAACTGTATGGTGGAACGATGCCGGCATTTGATGATCAATTGACTCAGGAACAAGCGGCAATGATCCTTGATTATTTTAAGAGCCAATGGGGAAAGGATGAACGTGAATATCAATGGTGGATAACCGTAACTGAAAATAAGTAAGCTCAACTGTAATGCTCTTTATATTTTAATGTTTACTCATTCTTATGCAAAAAAATATCTGATTTACAAAAAGGGATAAAGAACATGTTTGGGGAAAGCCCTGATTTCATATAGGGAAATTCCCACTATTATTTGATCGTAATGCAGTATATAGTTAAGAAGGAGGAAATTATAAATAATGATAGGGGAAATTCACGAAATTTTGTTAAGAAATTAGGAGAAAACGAATGAAAGTAAAAATGATTACTCTGGGAGCAATGCTGGTTTTGATCGGTATTGTCATTACCGGTTGTACTGGTTTATCGCGCCAATCAGCTGATCAGACTGGAACTGAACTTTCTGGTGTGGCGAACGGCGAACGAATTTATTTTACCGGATTGGACGGGAAGGGAGAACAAATTCCCTATTCCGATGGTCCGGACTTTAGTGGCATGATGATGGGCTCTTATCTGACTTGTGCAACTTGTCATGGTCCTACAGGCAGCGGAGGTCAGCATACGATGCCAATGCAGGTTATGTATGCACCACCGATTAACGGAGATGCACTCATCGAGATGATGAACGAAGAATCTGGGGAAACGCCCCAGCCTGGTGGTTATAGCATTGATAGCTTCCGCAGCGCAGTTGTTGAGGGTAAACACCCGGATGGTGACACACTCAACACAGATATGCCACGTTGGGCGATTAATGATCAAGATCTGGAAGATCTTTTGGCTTTCTTAAAGACAATACCGTAGTAACCATGAGAACGTGGTTAGTCTCATAGATTAATCTTTACACAATCTTTAAGAATAATTCAAATAAACTTTAATTTACCTTGTTACTATTAAATTATGAAACAAGAGAATTTATCTCAAGAAGGAACGAAAGGATCACTGGAAGAAAAAATATAATGAAAAAACAAAACATGCAACAGACTCAAGAAAAATCACAAGGGGAAAAACATACTGGAATGGGAATGATGGAAAAAAAAGAACATATGCGATCTATGAAAAAGAGGGGAATGGGTAAAAAAGGTCGCTGTCCCATGTGTGGAAGTAAACACAAAGGAAAAATGGGGCCACATCGTGGCAAAGGACCGGCACAACCCAACGACGAGCAGATCAAAGCAGAGATAGAAAGGGTCTTAACCGTAGATTCTTGGCTCGATGCTTCTAGTATTCATGTTAGTTCTGAGAATGGCATTGTCACGCTCGTGGGTACAGTGGATGATTGGAATTCGAAGCGCCGGGCAGAAGATTTAGCTCTTCCGGTAATGGGAGTTAATGACGTAATGAACAAACTAACTGTTAAAAGACAAGAAAGTTGATAAAGAGCATAAAAAAAGAACAGGGGATACAGACTTGACAAATATAGCAAGTTACCCCTGTTCTTTCCAATAAATGTATGCGATCAAAAATATTAAATGATGAAATTTTTTAAAATAAGAAAAGGAACAGATAATCAAATAGATAAACAAAAGGAAATAATTATGCATAAAGAAATTAAACGTAAAGATTTTGGCGAACGATCTCCCAGTATTCCACAGCCGGTACCTCAACAAGATGGTATGGTTATCGTAGATAGCACCTGGGGTGAGATTCAATCAATTCAGGCAGCAGAAGGGGTACAAACCGTGGGTGAGTTAGAAGTAATCAAACATATCGAAAACGGGCTGCCTGTTATTGATGGGCGAACTGAAAACTTTTTCCAGGAAGCTACTTTGCCTGGTGCAAAAAATATCCCCTTTACAGAAGCAGGGGAAAGAATAAGTGAACTAAATAGAGATCAAATGACGATCTTATTTTGTAACGGCCCACAATGTCCGCAGTCTCCCTGGGCAATCCGGGCATTATTGGAAGCGGGATATCCGGCAGAAAAGTTAATGTACTACCGGGGAGGTATGCATGACTGGCTTACATTGGGATTTCCGGTGAGAGTGCCTTCTTCAGTGGAAAAGGAGGGTTAATAACCCTGTAAATCCGCGATTATGACCCTTGGTTTCGTTTTCCCTTTCTGGACTGAATTAATTATCTGGCTGGTCGAACGACTCCAAGGTATTTACACGAATTAACCTGTGGGGGCTCGGCACTACGTTATTTTTCTAAGTAAATACCAGGAAAGGTTATTTTATAAAATAGATTAAAGGAGAGAAAATGTCTACTAAAAAAGTAAAAGTATTGGTAAATGGGTATGGCGTCATCGGAAAACGGATCGCCGATGCTGTGTCCCTTCAAGACGATATGGAATTGGTCGGTGTGGCGGATGTCGTTAGCGATTGGCGTATTAAAGTAGCGGTGGAGAAAGGATACCCTATTTATGCATCCACCAAGCAAGCAGCGGATGAAATGCGCCAAGACGGCATTCATTTGCGGGGGACGATGGAGAAAATACTGGATCAAATTGATATTGTTGCAGATGCTACCCCAAAAGGCATTGGAGCCAAGAATCTGGCGTTGTACCAAAAACACGGCGTAAAATCCATTTTTCAGGGAGGAGAAAAACACGAACTCACCGGACACTCCTTTGTGGCGCGGTCAAACTATGCTTCCGCAGTAGGCAGGGATACAACCCGGGTGGTTTCATGTAATACCACCAGCATTGTCCGTACGCTAGGCGCCCTAAAAAGGGCAGGCTTGCTCAAGAAAGCGCGTGGCGTACTCGTTCGCCGGGCGACTGACCCGTGGGAATCAGATCATTCCGGCATTATGAATACAGTTGTCCCGGAAAAAGAAATTCCCTCTCATCAGGGGCCGGATGCCCAAAAAGTAGACCCGGATTTGGATGTCGTGACGATTGCGGTAAAAGCGGCCCACACCAACAGCCATCTCCATGCCTGGAGTGTAGAACTTACCCGTGAAGCCACAAAAGAAGAGGTTTTAAAGGCGTTTCGGAACGATTCCCGGATCGCTTTCTTAAATGCCTCGGATGGTCTGGTGGCACTTAACAGTACCATTGAATTGATGACTGATCTCGGACGCTCCCGGGGGGATATGTGGGAAGTAGGTCTTTGGGAAGATAGTCTCACGGTGAAGGGAAACGAGTTATTTTACAATTACCAGGTTTATAACCAAGCCATTGTTGTGCCTGAAACGATTGATGCCATCCGTGCCTTAACCGGTATTGAGCAAGACGGAAAAAAATCGATTGCCAAGACAAACAAGGCGTTTGGTATTATGAGCGATTTTGTGGGAGAACAAAAGTTAAAGAAAGATGTGGAGTAACTCAATGGCGAAACAATTTACGATGGGAAAGATACGCGGGTTACAACAAATCTCCGACCAGGCCGGCATCTTTGCGATGTGCGCGATGGATCATCGCGGTTCGATGCAGCGCATGATTGACATAACCGAACCTGAACAAGTGCCTGCCAGCACACTGGTGGAATATAAAACAGATCTTACAGAAGAACTTGCTCCGGAATCAACAGCGGTTCTTCTCGATCCTGTCTACGGTGCTGCTCAATCGATCATCGCTGGAGTTCTCCCCGGAAATGTTGGTTTGCTGGTAAGTCTGGAGGAATCCGGGTATGAAGTAGATGCACAGGGGAGGACTACCACCTTGCTGCAAGATTGGAGCATCGAAAAAATAAAACGAACGGGCGCTTCCGCGGTAAAAATTTTGCTTTATTATCGCCCTGATCTGAAGGAGAATGCTGCCAAACAAAGGGCGGTTACACAACAGGTAGGCGAAGATTGCGTTCGTGCCGATATACCTTTTTTAATCGAACCCATTGCGTACCCACTGTCAGTAGAAAGAAATGATGCTGCTCGTTTTGCGATGAAAAAATCAGAATTGGTTGTTCAATCCGCACGGGATCTCACACCGTTGGGTATTGATGTGTTAAAGGCTGAATTTCCTGTGGATATGGCGTTCGAGCAGGACGAAGGAGTGATCCGAGAAGCATGTGCGCGACTTGATGCCGCTTCGTTGTCTCCTTGGATATTACTCAGTGCGGGCGTCGATTTTGAAACATTTGCCAGGCAGGTTAAAATCGCCTGCCAGGCCGGTGCCTCCGGCTTTCTTGGTGGTAGGGCCATTTGGGAAGAGGCGATGTACAAACCTGATGCGAGAGAACGACGTGAGTGGTTATCCAGCGTTGGTCGCGAACGATTGCGAATTTTGCATGATATTGCAGGAAAATATGGAAAACCCTGGTGGAAGAAATGGTCAGACTCCCTGGCAGATTTGGCTGAAGTTAACCAAAATTGGTATCAATCGTATTAATTTGGATTAATAAACAAATATAGGTCAAGTTAAGTCGGTTTTTTCTCCCCATTCAAATAATACAGATCAAAACGAACCGGTGATATGAAAGAGCGTGGAGGAACATCGTAATTGTTAAAACAAGTCATACAACCCACAAATTATGCAAACCAATAAATCAACTCAATTTCAAAGTTATCCGCTTTCACGTGGACAATCCGCATTGTGGTTTCATTATAAATTGGCCCCTACCAATGTTGCCTATCATATTGCCGCGGCGGTTGCAGTGCCAGATGATACGGATCTGGAAGCTTTAAAAAAATCCCTACAAAAACTTGCAGAGCGGCATCCTATGCTGCGAACCTTGTTTACAATCGAACAGGGAGAACCGGTTCAACGTGTACAACCTGCCATGGAGATCTCTTATAGCTTGCAGAAGGGGGCTATATGGCATCCAGATCAACTGGACGAGTTTATAAAGGAAGAAGCATACCGCCCCTTTGATTTAGAAAAGGGGCCAACCTGGCGCGTGACGGTGATTTTGAACGCCCCTCTTTTTTTTGATGATGAGATGAAAAAAATAAAAAGGCAGCCTTTAATTCTTTTTGTATTTCATCATATAGTAGCTGACCTATGGTCAAGTGCGATCATTATGTCGGAAGTAGCCGGTATTTATCGTGAGGAGACAAGCGGGATTCCGGCCTCCTTACGGACGCTCCATAAAACCTATCAAGATAATATGATCCGAGAAAAAGATAAATTAGGGGGCAAACAAGGGGAAGCAGCCTGGAATTATTGGCGCAATAATTTGTCAGGTGAACTTCCCACCCTTAACCTCTCTACCAGCTTGCCCCGGCCAACGGAATTAACCGGCCAAGGTGCTGTTCATTTTTTCCATCTTAATAGGGAACGAACACACAAACTCCGCAACTTGGCAGAAAAACAAAAAGTACCCTTCTATACAGTTCTATTCGCTGCCTACCAAGCCCTTTTATATCGTTACACGGGTCAGAAGGATATCTTGGTGGGTTTCCCAAAAGCTGGCAGGAATCTTTCTACCATTCGTGTTGTCGGGTATTTTGTCAATCAAATGATCGTCCGAACTGCTTTTTCGGATGAGATGAATTTTCTGGAATTATTAAACAAAGTACACCAATCCATCGAAGAAGGCAGTCAATATGATTGGTATCCTTTTGCTGAGTTGGTACAAAACCTTCAGCCAAACCGGGAACTCAGTCGTTCTCCGCTGATTCAGACGGTTTTTTCATGGCAACAAGCGCCCCCTATCATTCCCAAAAAAAATGCTGGTCCATTTATGTTAGGACAAGGCAGCCAGCAAATTGATCTGGAAGGTCTCTCGATTCGTTCTGTGCATATTGCCCACCGTACTGCGCCATTTGAATTGATGATGATGGCTGCTGAGACAAATGATGAAATAATCATCTCCCTGGAATATGCGACAGACCTTTTTGACAGAGATATGATCGCTCGTTTAGCACAAAGTTATTGCACGCTGCTTGAAGAAATAACACACGATCCGCAAAAACCAGTCTCCCTTCTCCAAATCTTGCCGGAATCCGAGCAGGAATTACTAATTAATCAGTGGAATGATACAGAATCCGCCTATCCTGACTCAGTATGCCTGCATGAACTTTTTGAAAAACAAGTGCAAAGATCACCCCATGCGCTCGCTGTGGTACATGGTGAAGACCAATTAACGTACAAAGAACTTAACCAAAAAGCCAATCAGTTGGCCTATTTGCTCCGAGAAAAGGGCGTTGATAAGAATGGTATCGTGGGGATCTACTTAGAATCTTCTGTTTCGATGGTTGTAGCCATCTTGGGGGTCTTAAAAGCTGGAGGCGCATATTTGCCTCTGGACCCGGGCTTTCCGAACCAACGGCTGGACTTCATCATCGCGGAAGCAAAGCCTATTTTTATTATTACAACACAGGAACAACACGCAATAATGCCAGACTTCCAAGACTCTGTGATTTGTCTGGATTCAGCGCTTAATAAGCAAAATATTAAAAAGCGACCCAACCTTATGCTTAACCATGCCCCCGATCAATTGGCGTATGTAATTTATACTTCAGGCTCCAGTGGTCGTCCAAAAGGGGTAATGTTGGCTCATCGAGGTGTTGTTAATCTATTGGCGGATTTTCAGCGGCGACAATCGATTCAGCCAGGAGAGCAATGTAGTTGGTGGACCAGTCCTAGTTTTGATGTTTCCGTTTACGAAATATTTTCCCCTTTGTTGGCGGGCGGGGTCCTTTTTGTTATCCCTGAAAAAATCCGCTTAATTGCTTCCAAGCTTTTTACCTGGATGGTCGAGAATCAAATTCACAGTGCCTATTTACCCCCTTTTTTAATGGAAGATTTTTCGAAATGGGCAATAAACCATCCTAATGCGTCCTCGCTCCGTCGGCTGTTGGTGGGGGTAGAGCCAATCCCTGACCGCCTGCTAAGGACTATTTGCAACCAGATCCCTGGTTTGTGTTTGCTGAATGGGTATGGGCCGACCGAGACGACCATTTGCAGCACACTATATCAGGTGGATCCTGCTGCCCCTCACAATGGTAATACACCCATTGGGAAACCCGTTGCCAATACAAAAATATATTTATTAAACGAAACCTTGCAAGTGGTACCGCAGGGAATGCCGGGAGAAATACTGATTGGGGGAGTCGGTATATCGAGTGGGTATATCCACCAACCTGATTTAACCGTTGAACGTTTTATTTCGTCTCCTTTTATAAAAGGAGAGACTTTATACCGAACCGGCGATGTAGCCCGATACCTCCCGGATGGCAACTTATTGTTTATGGGCAGAGCCGATTCTCAGGTGAAATTTCATGGCATGCGGATTGAATTGGGTGAAATTGAGATGGTTTTATCCCAACACAAGGACGTTAAACAAGCTGTGGTTTTGTTGTTAAATCATCCTCAATCCCATGTAAAACAACTGGTGGCTTATATTGTTCCCAAAAAAGGCAAATTTATTTCACCCACAAAACTTTCTCAATTTATGAGCCAGCAATTACCGCGCAGCATGGTGCCTACCGCTTTTGTACCGTTAGAATCATTTCCACTTACTCCTTCTGCGAAGATTGATCGCCAGGTACTTCTTAAAATGGATTACGTATTGTCCAAGCAAAGTGAGTCATTAGATGTTCCAAATAATGAAAAGGAGCAAATTTTCGTTTTAATTTGGCAAAAAGTTTTGGGAATCGACAAGGTAAGTGTCGAGGATAATTTTTTTGAACTGGGGGGCGATTCGATCATGAGCATTTTAGTGGTTATCCATGCCGAAGAAGCCGGATTAAAAATCAATCCGCAGCACATTTTTCAAGCGCCAACGATCAAACAATTAGCAGCCTTAGCCGAACAAGTGACGCCAGCACACAATCCACCGGAGCTAAATGATGATTCAGGGCCGATTTATTTCACGCCGATTCAACACTGGTTCTTTGAACAAAATTTTGCGAATCCACATCATTGGAACCAATCAATTCTGTTTGTGGCGGAGAAACCGCTCCAGATCCATCACTTAAGTGCGGCAGCCGCAGTCGTTATCAATCAGCATGATGTGTTTCGGATGCGTTACTATCCGGCGAATTCCGGTTGGCGACCAGAAATTCTCGATAAAGTAGAAGTGCCCTGTGATTTGTTTGATTTTTCAAATTTTCCCCCTTTACAACAAGATGATGCGCTTAAAAAACAAATCGAAACGCAGCAGCAAAGTCTTAATATAGCTACAGGGCCTCTGATTCGTTTGGTGTATTTTAATGTAGGAAAAGACCGTCCAGGCCGCCTTCTAATCGTCGTTCATCATCTTGCCATAGACGCAGTTTCCTGGCATATTTTGCTGCCTGATCTTCAAAAGGCATACCTGCAATCTGAAAAGGGTAATCCGGTTACTGTTTCCCCCACCACTGCCTCTTATAAAGCCTGGGCACAGCAATTAAAAACGTATGCTAATTCACCACAATTTTTAAAGGAAACAAATTTCTGGGAAAAAACACTGGTAATGGACACACCGTCACTGCCAATAGATTTTGATTTTACAGACCAGTCCTTATCGGATCTTAATAAAGAATCTACAGCCCGGCAGGTGACCCGGTCTCTCTCAGAAGAAGAGACCCGGATCCTGTTAAGGGAAGCCCCTGCCGCTTTTGGGGCGGAGATTTTAGATTTTTTACTTACAGCGATGGCACGTGCTTTTAAAAATTGGACGGGAGAGGACACGCTGGCTATTGATTTGGAAGCCCACGGGCGGGAAAATATTGTTAAAGGCATTCATCTAACCCGAAGTGTGGGTTGGTTTACAACGCTTTACCCAATTTATTTATCACTTTCGAGGAACCCGGATCAGGGAGAGGCAATCAAACTAATTAAAGAACAATTACGTCTTGTTCCTCGTCATGGTGTGGGCTATGGTGTTTTTCGTTATCTCAGCCCATTTGCAAAAAAACTTGACCAACTTAAGCAGGCTACGCCGGGTATTCGTTTTAATTATTTAGGCCAGCTCCCTGAGAAAGATTCGGAAAGTAATCTTCTGGGATTCGCACCAGAAGCAGCCGAATTCCAGCGCAGTGCTGCTAACCACCGGCCCCATCTGATCGAGATAGATGCCTCGATCTATCAGGGGAAACTTCAAGTAAATTGGACTTATAGTGACCGGCTGCACAAAAAAATTACCATGGAACGCTTTGCAACCTTCTTTCTTAACGAATTACGCTCTTTGATCACTTATGCTCAGAATCCAAAAATATGGGGGTATACACCTTCGGATTTCCCGGATATTAAACGAACGCAGTCTGATTTAGATGCCCTGGTAGATGCCGCCAGCCTCGTCCAAACTTCTCCTCACAAAAGAAATCTGGAAGCAATCTATCCGCTTTCATCCATGCAGCGAAGTATGGTCTTGCCAACTTTATTTACGCCCGAATCGGATGTCTATGTTCAACAGATCATTTTTACATTTCTCGGTACGCTGGATATGCCTGCTTTCCAAAAAGCATGGCAATTTATGCTCAATCGCCATGCCATCCTACGAACTTCCTTTATTTGGCAAGGAGCAAAGGATCTCGTTCAAGTGGTGCATAAACACCTTCCCCTTGAAATAGAATTGCAAGATTGGGAAAACTTCCCGCCATTAAAACAAACTGAACGGTTTGATAAACGAATACAAGTCGAACGAAAACGCGGTTTTGACCTGTCTTCTCCCCCTTTGTTTCGATTATTCGTTCTTAGAGTATCCGATGGAGTCTACCGCATCCTGTTTACACATCACCACGCCCTATTAGACGGATGGTCTTTGCCGACTCTTTTTAAAGAATTGTTTACTGCTTATGAAGGCCTTACCCAACACAAGGAAATCTCTTTACCCCCTGTTAAGCCTTATCGGGATTATATTTCTTGGCTTCAATCGCAAGACCTTTCCAAGGCAGAAGCTTTTTGGCAGAATGCTTTATCCGGAATTTCAAAAACGCCACTGTCGCCCGTTCGCGAAACTTCTTCCCCCGGGGTGGGCAAATTAAGCACAGCTGAACTGAAGAAAAACCTCTCTGTCCATACCACTTCAAAATTAAAGACATTTGCACGGAAACAACAGCTTACCCTGGGCACCATTATGCAAGGTGCTTGGGCAATTCTCTTGAGTCGTGCCTTTCAACGGGATGAAATTTTATTCGGTATTACCATTGGAGGACGCCCATACGAACTCAAAGGTGTTGAATCAATGGTGGGATTGTTCATTAACACCCTTCCCTTAAAAATAACGGTTTCCCCTAATATTTTATTAATTGAATGGCTGCAACAGATTCAAAAAACAGCACTGAATATCCAACAGTACGGTTATACGCCCCTCTTGAAAATTCCTGGTTGGGTAGGCATTCCTCACAACACATTTCTCTTCGAGAGTATTCTGGTTTTTGAAAACTATCCTGCTTTTCATGAAATGCTGGAATCTTTTGATGGGTTAGCGATTCGAGATATTCGATCCGTTGAAAAAACGACCTATCCTTTAACCGTTGCCATTACGCCAGGTGAAAAGATCAATCTGCGAATTCTCTACGATCTGGATAAGTTTAAAGCGAACTTTGTCCAGCAATTAATCGATGAGTTGATTCAGATACTGGAACTTATAGTAACCGGATCAAACCAACCACTTTTTAATCTTCTCTCGTTGAATGAGCCTGATTTTCACCTGCATTTAAAGGATGGAGTATCACCAAATGAAGTTAAATCAAAAAATCAAACGGGTGGCATGGCAGAAAAAGATACAACTCACCAAAATACAGGCTTTGATATAAGCAATAAATCACTTGAACGCTACCTTTCCCAACTGTGGGGTGAATTGTTAAACATAAAAGAAGTGAAACGATACGATAATTTTTTTGAGCTTGGCGGCGATTCTTTAAGTGGGGCGATCTGTGTTTCCCAGCTTCAAGATGCGCTAAATGAGTCGGTCTCTCTTACTGCAATATTTGAAGCACCCACGGTTTTTGCTTTATCAAACTATCTCATCCAGCACCATCCAAAAGGTGTCTCCGAATTCCTGGGTATCGAAATAAACCATTCGGAAAGGGTAGAGCGGACTAAGCTTCCTACCTCACTCGTGCCGATTCAACCCAAAGGAAGTAAACCACCGCTGTTTTGTATTCACCCGGCGGGAGGGGTTGTTTTTCCATACTATACCCTTGCAGCTTATATGGGAAAGGAACAGCCTGTATACGGAATTCAGGATCCACAGCTTTTTGATTCACAACATGAATCAAAAAGTATCGAAACAATGGCTGCCCACTATGTAGAAGTACTCAAAACCATTCAGCCGGAAGGCCCTTATAACCTCTTGGGGTGGTCGGTTGGCGGCGTGGTGGCGTACGAGATGGCCCAACAATTAACCAAACAGGGTCAGTTGGTTAACAATTTGATTATGCTAGACACAAATGCGCCCCATCTCGCCAATGATCATCATTCAGAGACATCCATTATCGAAAAACTCAAACAGGTGAAAGAATGGGGCTTATCTATACCCAACCAGATTCAAAAAAAATGGTTTGCAATTGATCCCATTTTAAACTACATGCGCAGCGGACTATTTTTGTTATCAAGCTATGGCAATCGTAAGAATGGATCAGGACAGCGGAAGCCAAAATTAAAAGATCTGCTTGGTTGGGCAGTATTGGATACATGGCGAACGCGGTTGCTTCAGGAAGCAGAAATAGCGCAAACCGTGTCACAGGAAGAGAGCTTGCTGCTCATAAAAATGCCCGGTGTCCGGCGAATTCTAAAACTGATCCGCAAACACCAGCAAATTGTCCAACAATACACTGCCCAGCCATATCGTGGTAATATCACATTGTTTCGCGCTGTAGATTTTGATTCGGATGGAAATGAGAAACAAGTTTCGGCTTTGGGCTGGCAGCAGCTTGTCGAGGGTCAAATGACTGTCCATCCGATTCAAGCCAATCACGTGGCCTTTCTTGTAAAACCAACTGTAAAGACCCTGGCGCAAGAATTAAGCGAATGCCTTGACCAAAATGCCGTTCAGAGTCAAAGAATTAACGATCTAACTGAGACCTGATCTTACTCCGGAAGGATTTCGGAAATATACATTTCCAGGTTTTTTGTTGGAATTGCTCCAATTTGAACCCGTTGGAGAATGCTCTCACTATCAATGAAAAAGCTGGTAGGCAAGGCAAGCAGACGGAATAAACCCGCGCTAACTTCTCCGCTCTCATCCAAAAGTATGGGGATAGTAAGTTTAAATTCTTCAACAAATGCCTTGGCATCGGCCAAATGATCCTGATTGGTAATATTTATACCTAATACAACCAGATCCTGGGTTTGATATTTTTCATACGCCGCTTGAATATCAGGCATTTCCAATCGACAAGGTGGGCACCAACTTGCCCACAGATTGATAAACACTGCTTTTCCGATGCTGGGAACGGAATAACTTTGCTCATCAAGACTGGCAGTTATGCTTTGATCGATCGTTGCTGTCTGTGTACTTGTAGGAAGCGTCTCGTATAATGTGATTTCCGTTGGGATAGGTAATGATTGTGAGGAATCTTGTTTAGTTAATCTACTCCAACTAAATACGATGCCTATAATTAATCCTGCAAATATAACAATAGGTAAAAGGTGAAAACGCTGGTGGTTACTTGAGTTTATCTTCATCGTTCAAGTTCCTATACTTTTACTCATTCTAAGCCCCAATGGTAATTAAAAGATATAAGCAAAATTGCTTGTTATTTGATATGTAAAATTGCTCACAGATGGATTGTAAAAGATTAGTAAATTGTGGAATTTGGAAGTAATGAGCTATTTAAATGAAAAATGAAGGTGTCTCGGCAAAACCAATGACACCTTCATTCGTTAATGTTAACTTTGTTTAATATCTTCCTGCATTAAGCGAAATTGTTCCTGGTTTATTTCACCTCTGGCATAACGTTCCTCAAGGATTTGCTGTGCAGTCGGTTTTGTGTCAGATGAACGTTTGTCTATTGACCGATTACGTTGTTGAAATAAACTATGCACAAGAAATACTGCCAAAACAATTGTAATGATCCAAAATAGGATCATCCCGCTCATCATGCCAATCCCAGTCATAATTTACCTGCCTTATTTATCCAGGTCTGATAAAATCATTTGATATTCTTCCCGCGTGATCTCACCTTTGGCGTACCGTGCTTGCGCTATTTCACGAGCCGATTCACTGGGTCTTCTAGCTTGATGTGTCGTTTCCGAGCGTCCACTCATTCGACGAACCGCCCATATTGCAAAAACGATTAAGCCACCGATAATTAGTAGTGTTACGATCAACCCTACAATCATTCCAATCCAGCCATTGCCATATCCGTACATCATAATAAAATACATCCTTTCGTATTAAGTTTATTTTCTTGTTGTTTAAATCATAACAAATGGGTATGAAGTCGGATTAAAGAGTTTGTAAAGATACGATAAAGAAGGGAAATAATAATTTCAGCGCTTTACTTCAATTGGCAGTGAAAAAAAGAACGTGCTTCCTTTTTCATCACCAGGGCTTTTGACCCATATACGCCCCTGATGTGCCTTTACTAAAGCTTGTGCTATCGTTAATCCGATCCCTGTACCACCGCTCGCACGAGCACGAGATTTATCGGTTCGATAAAAACGATTAAATACAAAAGGAAGGTGTTCCGCTGAAATTCCAATCCCTGTATCTGCGATGCTGAAAACGATCTGATCTTTATCTAACAAGGCCGTTATGATTACGGTGCCCCCAGCGGGAGTATACTGTAATGCATTTCCTAAGAGATTGGTAAGGACTTGCTGGATGCGGTCTTTATCCACGGAGATGTCGGGCAGGTTTTCCTCTACATTTATTTCCAGGTGTACTCCCTTATTGGTAAACTGCTGTTGGAATTGGGGAATAACTGAATTTACTAAGGTGAGGGGAGAAATTAATTCAAAGTTTAACTGATATGCCCCCGCTTCTACGCGGCTCAGTTCCTGGAGGTCATTCACCAATCCTTGTAAACGTTCAGCTTCCAAGTAAATTTGTTGAAATGTATCTGGCGTGGTTGGAATAACCCCATCTCGCATGCCCTCCATGTATCCTTTTATAGCCGTTAGGGGGGTACGTAACTCGTGCGTTACATCTCCAATTAACTGACCGCGCATGAGTTCGGTTTTTTCTAACTTGTCGGTCATTTGATTAAAGGCTAAAGCCAATCGATCCAGCTCATCTAACTGGTCATCTTCCAGCCTTCCTGAAACATTTAACCTTTGTTCATATTGACCTTCACTAACTTGGAGACTAATTGTCATCATGCGTTGAATAGGGCTTACCACCTGGCGACTGATAAAGTAACTGGCAACCAACCCTGCTATCGACGCAGCAATGGTTGCCAAGGAAAGCGCTTCAAAAACCGCAGCCCGGTAACTTGAAAACAATTCTTGTTCCATAGCACGTACATTTCCTTCGCTAGCATTTGAAGACATTGCAGCACTCATCCAAGCCATATGTCGATCAAAGGTTGTTGGAACAGATAAATTTGTGGCAGTTGCAAGCACAATTGCACCTACGAAAATGACAGCAAGATAAGAGAGGAAAACTTTCCATGAAAGTCGACTGCGAATAAATTTTAACATTTCATCACCTATTTATCTTCAAATCGATAACCTACACCTCGGATGGTTTCAATGAAACGATCGTCACCCAATTTTTGTCTTATATGACCGATGTGGACATCCACAACCCGAGTGTCACCGTAATAATCAAATCCCCAGGCCTTTTCAAGCAATTGCTCTCTGGATAAAACATTTCTTTGATGTTGTGCCAATATTAACAAGATCTCAAACTCTATGGTTGTAAGATCAATCAGTTCATCTTCTACCCAAACTCTGCGTTCTGCCGGCTCAATACGAATATGGGGAAATATTAGTGGGGAGGCTGCCTCCGAGTTTGAAGTGATGTTTTGGATTCGTCTTAACCCTGCTTTTATCCTTGCCATCAGTTCACGCGGGCTGAATGGTTTTGTAAGGTAGTCGTCTGCACCAATCGAAAGACCAACAATTTTATCGGTTTCTTCAGAACGGGCCGACAGCATGATGACATAAACAGAGGAATCACGGCGAAGGGTGGATAATAATTGAATACCATCCATACCAGGCAGCATCACATCAAGCAAAATCAAATCCGGTTTAAATGAATTGGCGAGTTTCAGACCCTCATTGCCATCCATCGCTGATTTAAACGCATAACCCTCTGCTTTTAAATAGGCAGTGACTACATTATGAACGGAAGGTTCATCGTCAATTAAAAGTATCTTTGCATTTGTCAAATTTCTATCCTCCTATTCCTAATGGTTAATATCTTTACCTATAGTTTATAAAATAAGGGATCGGCGAAAAAACCGATCCCTATACAACCTGGAGAACAAATGCGATTACTCGGACATTTCTATAAATGTGCCATGCCAGGTGTGTAAGAAAACTTGACCATTAATACCATTAATGCTGAGCATTCCTGTTGGTGATCCATCTTTCAGGATATCAATCGTATAATAACCATAGAAAGTTGTAATATCTTCTGAGACCTGGTATCCAGGAAATTGATCATTTAAATAACTTTGGGCAATGTCACTAGCCTCTTCTTTGGATATGGACATATTTATTTCATTATCATACGTTCTATTAAACGAATTTCCCATCATGCCGCGTGTTCCCATTGAGCCATATTTTAAATTCCACATCATATTTGGCCCAAACTCCGGAAAGACATCTAGATTGGTAGGGTCGATCAACAACTCCATTGCACCGATCCCTGTGCTTTTCTCAACAACAATTGCATATCCATTGTTATTAAAGATCATGATTTCCGCGATCTCTAAATCTGAGTCAAAGTAAGTTGATAAGTATTTTTCTACAGCTTGCTCTGCCTGTTTCATTGTAACAGGTTCAACATCCGGGTTATTTTCTGACCAGTTTCCACCCATCATGCCATAGCCACTGTTACCCATCATGCCGTAGCCGCTGTTGCCCATCATGTCGTAGCCGCTGTTGCCCATCATGCCATAGCCACTGTTACCCATCATGCCGTAGCCGCTGTTACCCATCATGCCGTAGCCGCTGTTACCCATCATGCCATAACCGTTGTTACCCATCATGCCGTAGCCACTGTTGCCCATCATGCCATAACCGTTGTTACCCATCATGCCGTAGCCACTGTTGCCCATCATGCCGTAGCCATATTCCGGTGTACCCTGCATTCTCCATCCGTTCGTCCGACCAAACATCATGCCAGCACCAAAGAGAAGAGCACTAATAACTAGCCCACTGATGACAATAATTAAAACCGTTAATGTTTTCTTCATTTGATTTTTTACTCCTATTAAATTATTTTTTATTTTAAATATAGTTTACTGCCCCAGCATGAAGCCTTTATAAAAGTATTCTAAAGTTTTTGTAAAGAAATTTGTTTTAGAGCCTTCATACTTAATTTCAAGACTTTGAATGCGCTTTTTAAAACTTCCCTGTTGGACATTAATAAATATCACGGAATGAAGGGATAAAATTTCTATGTAACTTTATATCTCCTTGGGGCATCGTCTATTAATTTTATTTTTAATAGACGATGCTCGTTTCAAATGAGGAGAAGAATTATTATGTTTCAGTATAAACCTAATCGGAAATTAGGGAATGCGCTTTTTGGCTTTCACTATATGGGCGTTAATGCTTATTGGTTCTTACGTACTTTAGCGCATGTTCTATTTACGGGTCTTTCGTATGATTGAAAAAACCAAACCTTTCATTATTGGAAAAAATATGAAAACATCCTCATCAATAAAAAACAAAAACAAATTTATTTTGCCAGTAATGGGTGGCTTAGTTGCAGCTACGTTCTTAATGGTTGTCTACTTTGCGATCGTATCTTGGGCAGAGAGTCCTCAACATGCTATAACGTTCTTCCTGGAAGATCGCTGGATTGTTGGTCCAATGATTATAGGATTTGGCGTTCAAGTTGCTCTATATATAACTTTAAAATTGAAGTTGTTTTTACCAGTAACCAATATTGCCAAAGGAAATAATCATGGTGTAAGCCAGGCTTCAACGGCGAGCGTTGGAGCGAGTGGAACAACTTCTACAGTTGCTATGGTAGCCTGTTGTGCTCATCACGTATCAGATGTTTTACCTTTCCTGGGTTTGACTGCTGCGTCCACTTTTTTGGCAGAATATCGAGTAGTGTTTATGTTTACTGGGTTAGGAATGACGTTTATTGGTATTGGGTATATGCTGTATGTTCTTCATCGGGAAAAACAGAAAGCAGTTATTTTGAGAAGAATTCCGATCCTTTCTATGGAGAATGAATGAAAAAAATATTAGGTATTGCGTCTATTATCACGATGTTTATCGTGACGGGTTGTTCTGTCATAGAGATGCCGTTAAACGATTCGGGCAATTCTTCTGCGGTCAACATCCCAGAAAAACAAGAAATCGAAAAGCTGGCTCTCACAGGAGATACTTCACCAAATAGTTCTAGCCTTCCTCCCTCAACCAACACGGTAACAGAGCTTGAATTAACCCGCACAGATGACCAGGGTGCAGTTACAGTGACAGTTACACCGTTAAATCTGAATCAATCTGATGACATATTGGTCTTCGATGTCTCTATGAATACGCACTCAATTGATCTAAGTATGGATTTGGCTCAATTTTCTGCACTTGAAACTGATTTGGGGAGTTCCCTACAGGCTATTAAGTGGGATGGACCGCAAGGTGGTCATCATGTTGAAGGAAAATTGACTTTTATGAAAACAAAAGATGGGAAAAATATTATTGATGGTGCAAACAGCATAATTCTCAAAATTAGTGAGGTAGATGCGCCTTTGCGAATTTTTACCTGGCAGATCAATGATTAACTTATTACAAATCAGAAACTTAAGAAGATGCTAATGAAAGAAAAGAAATTGTTAAAGGACAATCATAAAAAAAATCTTTTTCCCGGAATTAACAGGGTTAGTTTCGAGAAATTTAATTTCTTGTCCATAGCATCTATAGCAGTAGTTTTAATAAGCATTATCTCTATCTTAATAATTTACAGAAAGAACACATCCGTTGAATTTCGTTACAGACCAGAAGATATTGTCTATGGCGAAATAATTTATGCTGTCCATGAGATTGGGGAAAGCGTTATTTTCCCGAAATCTATTGAAGATTCAATAGATTTTACTCAAAATCCTAAGCTTTCTTTATCAGAAAAATACTATGATTTTGGTGAGATTGATGCGAATCAGGTTGTAACCAGGACCTTTGTCATCTCGAATATTGGAAAATCTACGCTGGTTATTTTTCGTGCATATACAACGTGCAGCTGCACGAGTGCGGTTTTTACGGCAGCTAAAATCCCCCCTGGTAAAGTTGTTTTAATGACTCTCCAGTTTAATCCGGAGTTTCATAATATGCGAAATACAACGATTCGAAGGGGTGTCATACTTGAGACAAATGACCCGCAGCATTCCACTCAGGAGATATGGATCCAGGCGAAGGTGAGGTAATTATGAATCTTTTAAATGTAATTAATTCAATCAATGTTGACGAATACAAACTTTCTCGCAGAAAGTTTGTTAAAAACTCCGTGATTGGTTTGTCGAGTTTAGCAACGATCCCACTCGGTCGCTTATTACCAGAAATTCAGTTCTCTGAAAACGAACGTTTGGGAAGGGTAACGGTGGGTATGGCAGAGGTCAAAATAAAACCGGATGAAGAGAGCAGAACCGTTAATAAAGTCTATGAGGACGCTGTTTTGCCCTGGCTAAAAGAAGTCGTTGGCAATCGCCCTTTTCGACATAATCAGCGGTGGGTGGAAACCCCGGAAGGGTATATTTGGGCACCCTATCTCCAACCCGTCCGTAACAAATCCAATTCCGTTTTGGATTCTTTGCCGCAATCGAGTTTAGGGGAAGGAATGTGGGCAGAGGTGACTGTGCCCTATGTTGACCTATTTTTAAACAACCTACCAGCTCGATCACCTTGGTTACAAGAAGACCTCACCCCCCGCCTTTACTATACCCAGGTCGTTTGGATTGATCATATTAAAATCGATGAACAAGGACTGGTTTGGTATCAGGTCAATGAGCGGTATGGATATGGCGATGTGTTTTGGGCTAAGGCTGAAGCGTTTCGCCCTTTAACAGCAGAAGAAATTACCCCAATCACCCCAGATGTAGAAAATAAAAAAATTGTTGTTCATATCGGATACCAGACCTTATCTTGTTTTGAAGGAAACAGTGAGGTCTTTTTTGCACCCATATCCACGGGGATCCGTTCCGATATGTATGGAAATCGCACCGAACAATGGGAAACCCCCTTGGGTCTGCGTCCAATTTGGAGAAAACTGATTTCGGTCCACATGTCAGGTGGAACAACAGGGGGCGGTTACGATTTACCGGCCGTGAGTTGGACTTCTTTGTTTGAAGGAAACGGAGTGGCAATTCATTCTACTTTTTGGCACAATAATTTTGGTGAAGAGATGTCACATGGTTGTGTAAATGCGATGCCTGAGGATGCGAAATGGATTTTTCGATGGACAAACCCAATGGTTTCCTTTGACCCAGGTGATATAACCGTCGGCATGCCCGGTGGAACCCTGGTAGAGGTGGTAGAGGATTAGTTTATTATGCCAGTTGATAGGGGAATTTCCGTATATATTTTAGGTAAAGTTCGGATTGCTTAATCTGTCAAAGGCGTTTACCGTAGTGATAGAGTCATCTAAATCATTAATAACCTTTTTTACGAAAGGATTAACTTAAAGGAGAAAATATGAATACCGAAGTTACAAATACTACATTTAACGATCCTCCAATTGCCAGAGCTTTATTCAGTAATACACGCTGGAGTTGGTTATGGTTAATTTTACGGGGGTACTTAGGATACACTTGGTTAAATTCCGGCATCGGAAAAGTAAATAACCCTGCCTGGATCAAAACAGGCGAAGCCCTGAAAGGTTTTTGGGAACGGGCAGTTTTGATCCCCGACCCCCCAGCACGACCAGCGATTGCTTTTGATTGGTATCGGGCGTTTCTTCAATCGCTGTTAGATAGTGGAAGTTACACTTGGTTTGCAAAGCTAGTTGTGGCCGGTGAATTGCTGATTGGCATTGCCCTGGTTTTGGGTTTGTTCACCGGGATTGCAGCTTTCTTTGGCGGATTTATGAACTGGAATTTTATGATGGCTGGGTCCGCCAGTACCAATCCACTCCTCTTTATAATCGCAATCTTCCTGATATTGGCTTGGAAAGTGGCAGGATGGTGGGGACTGGATCGTTGGGTCCTGCCTGCATTAGGTACGCCCTGGCAGCCAGGTAAATGGTTTAGAAAATAATCATTCACCAAAGGCAAATATTAAGCTGAAGGTTTTACTTTGATAAGAATAACAGGATCTGTGAAGTTGAAACATAGGTATCCTCTTTTACTTTTAGTAGGCCATTTTATTGTTGAGATATCTTTGTATTAGAAAGAAAGGTAAGTATTAAATGATTAAAAATAAATATTGGTTAGTATTTCTGATGGTGGTAACGCCATTGTTATTAAGTGCATGCCAATCTGCCAATAAACCAATAAATAATGAGAATACTTTGGAAATTGGCAAAGATGTCAAAGTAGAAAGTGGCTCTTATAAGGATATTTCTGTTGCGGAATTGCAGACTCTTATTGACACAAAGGATGTTATTTTAGTAAACGTCCATATCCCTTTTGAAGGGAACCTTCCAGATACTGATCTTTCTATTCCCTATGACATAATTTCAGAAAAAACCGATTTGCTTCCGGATGATAAAAGTGCTGATATTGTTCTTTACTGTCGGAGTGGGAATATGAGTACAACCGCTTCCAAGGAATTAGTAAAGCTTGGATATACCAATATATTAAATTTGGATGGTGGGATGGCTGCATGGGAACAGTTAGGCCTACCAATTGAAAGATAAATTTTTATGCACGTTTACAATGACAATGAAATAACGAAATTATTGATAATTGCCAGGCTATGTCCCGTGGTACCCCCAGCAGTATAGGAAGCGTCTTCACCTAAGATAACATCACGCCGACAATCTAATTCATTTTCAATGCCCCAGTATTTTTGTAGCAATTGATTAATCGCCCATTTTGTGCTTGCTTGATTGCCTTTTGACCGTCCAGATAAAATCCAATCAACCTCCACGATTTCAATTAGTAGGAATTTATCCAACTATTTCTGATAATGAGAGAATTAGGCCGTTTTTTAATTTAGGAGATTATGGATTCCCTCCTAATTGGCATTCCTATTTGACCTAAATCCCCAATCAGTACACCCTTTCCCCTTAAGACTCTAGAGGAATGGTGCAGCAAGAACGAAGTGAACACCGTTCTATTATTTGTTCCATATTTTTTGAGTGAGCCAGATACTTCCATCTTTTTCTGCTCTTTTTCCATTACGTATTCCGTGAAGATTTGTTATAAAGGAATTGTAATTTAACCCTTTTAAAGCAAGGTTGATCTCACCCTGGACAGCTCTCTGGCAGTTGAGGTTATCGCAGAACACATACAGGTTGCCATTTGACGCCTCATAGAACTTCATCCATTTTGTTTTTCTAATATTTTGATCTTTATTCACATCACGTTCTACCTCGATAAAAATTATTTCGCCAGTTTTTGGATCCACAGCGACAATATCCGGAATATAGGTTTCGCCATTCGATAAATGAATGGATTGTGCCTTTCCTTGAATTCGATAACCTTCTTCCTTTAACACTTCAATTACCTGAATATTCAAAATAGTATGTTCAGGTGAGGAATGGTGCCTAAGCAACGTATCATATTCATTTTCTTTCGGGGGATTACCAGTTAATACCTGATAGGCAATCTCTCCCTCAGTGGTTAGTCGTAACACCGCTGGCTGATTTCCTCCAGCACTTGACCCTGATGCCATTATACCCTCAGCCTGTTCAATTAACTGCGGGCATGATTTGTCACTGGGCGTTATCAGCCAATTTAATGCTTCGTCCAGGTTTTTATTTGCAGAGGATAACGATAAACGTTTTGCCATCATCTTTATAAGGGTAGGCCGTAAAGCGATCCCCATTTCTCCCATCACGAGGATAACCGTGGATGTTTTCTCAAAGGTTTTAGTCTCTCGCCAGGTGGTTATCCAATTTGGAATTGGTATATCTGGATGCGGATATTCCGTAGCTCTGATTGGTTGTTGCGTTTCCTGAGAGACCCCTTCTTTATGAACTTGTCGAATTGCAGATAAATGAGCTTCTAGGGCAGATTTCTCTGCCCGTAAATTTTTGTTCAATTCTTGTTCAGCCAATAATATCTGTTCCAGATCGGTGTACTTCTGACTGATTTCAATCAATCTTTGTTTAATTTCTATGGTTTCATCAGGCTCTTTTTTTCTTGACAGATCACCCAGCATAACTCGCAGTCGAACATGAATCAGATAAACCAGATCATTATCGCAAAACGATTCCAAAGGATGGTTTGCCTTTTCGCAGGACTCATCGTAATCCTGATCCAGCAAGCGTAGAATCGTTACAAGGTGTTGGTGGGCATTTTCCCATAATTGGTAAGCATTGGCGTTCATTTTTTGCTCGTGCTGCTCACTCTGCCCGATAATATCTCTGGAGATCCGTCCAGACTGGTTTCGTTGGAATTCTTCTAGCGTGAGATCAACCATTGATTCTTCTCCAATTCAGATTTCCCTTGACGCGCAGCCTCCAATTGCTGGGTTGCCAGGTCACGGTTTTTCTGTTTCGGTACGCTGACCCACTGCAAAGCAGAACGTGCAGCTTCAAGGTATCTCACACTGGTTGAAAGCATTTGTTCTTGCACCCCCATACCAATTGGCGGAACCCGTGTACGATCAATTTTTTGGGTGAGTTCAACAGCGTGTTGAAGCGTCTGCTGTGCAACCCTGGACTGCGAAAAAAGATCTCCTTGCTGTTCGGCTGCGATCACATGCACGATCTCACCATCTAAAATTGTCAACTCTGAAATCCATACCTGAGCAGATCGCCGGTAGTCCTCCACTGCCTTAACTTGTGGTAATAAGAGAACCGGTTTTCCAAATGTATCCAGAGGAGAAACAACCGCACCGATAATGGTAAAAATCACAGTAAGACCGAAAAGGAACAAGCCTAACTTTTGCAGTTTTTCTTCAGAGATCTGGATTTCCGGATCATGGGTATTATTCAATGTCATGAACAAATTCCCCAGTTGCAAGAATTTGCGTGATGACTTCCAGATCGGAAACAGCGGAATTTCGTTTTGCTCGTTGTTTCAAATCCGAAATCACCTGTTTACCGCGTTCATAATCGATATTGCGGATGAATTCAATTCGTTCAGCCACGACTTCAAAAACTGGTGTGGTTGTATTCGGACGATATCGAAGTTGAATATGTCCTTCTACGCCAATCCGACTGCCTTTCTGAACATGTCCATACACCAATTCAGCCAGTGTGCCGTAAACCAATACCCGTAAACCCTTCACTGGTTTTGATTCCGGACTACCGTCAATCATCAGGTAAAGCCGAACGTAAGGGATGGGATCCTGATTCTTGGGTCGTAAATAATCAAAATAGATATCTCCAGTGATGTCACCTCGTTGCCAGGTTAAATTGCCTTGTGCCATAAGTTATAATCTCCTTTTTTGAATGTTTGTTTGAAAATAATTACCATCAAATGTTTTTCTAAATTTCTTATTTATCCATTTCCCTCCTTTATACCCAGAACCAAACCCAGTGAATCCGCCAGAAGCTGAATGCGATCTCTTTTCGCTTCTGAAAAAAGCATCCGCCAGTTCCGATCAGTTGGGGAATATAACAACAATGATTGCTCAATCAGACGGACAAGTTCTCGTGGTGGTAAGACAGCCAGGCGTTCACTGGCTCCACCTGCACTGATCCCGGGATTTTCTTTCAATTTGGCAATAGCCAGGCTGTACGGATTCTGGATGCCGGGTTGTGACGCGCCATGAATTAACCAGGACACAAAAGGTGTCGCACTTTTTTCTTGCCCCACTAAAAACACCCGATTTTTCTTGTCTGCCCGAGCTAAAAGCTTGTCCAATGACCAGGCTCCACTTGAATCAGTCACAACCGCTACCGTTTGGTTTAACCGATTGGTTTGCGGAATCGAAGAATCTTGGGTTGAGGAAGAATCTTTATCTTCTTCGGAATCTTTAAAGCTTTTTAGAATCTTTAAAAGGGTCTCAAAACAATCATTGGATTGCAGGTCGAGCGTCTCAAAACAATCATTGAGGATGTCCTTGAGAGTCTCAGAACAATCATTGGTGAAATCCGAGAGTCTCAAATCCCACTTACACTGTTTGGGGGTGCTGCCCACAATCATTCCCCTGCTCTTTGCTCGGGGAGGCTTGCTGCAATCATTGGCTAATTCACTGGCCCAGGTTTTAAGTTCGGACAGAACACCTTTGTTTTCTGCTTTAGCAAAAAGGGAGGATGCTGCTTGTTGTATTGTTTGATCTTGTGGTGTAAGTGGGTCGGTCCGCTGCACTTTGAATTTCCAGCCATACGTACCCGTAGCATTAACCTGGTGATCAATTCGCTTAACAAATAGAGTCAATAAATCCTGAAGGCGTTGTCGCCGCAAAAGCTCTTCCCTCGTACGTTTACTTAATTCACCTTTGTGTTTCCCTCGCTCAATTCGAGCAGGCAGCCAATTTGCCACCACACGCTGGTTCTTAATTCCTAACCGGTTCGCGATGGCTTCATATCCGCCATCCATCCAGACTTCATCACGGATTTCACCAGTCTCGTCGTTGAAATAACAAAGATTACGCAAAACCAGAACAAACATGGCCGCATCTGAACCCAATTGAGGTAACCAATTTTTTAGGAAGTACCAGCTGACCAGGATAAAATCGGACTGCGCTGCTAAACGAGCAGCAAGTTGATCTGCAAGATTAATAAGCTCTCCATCGAGTCGATGCCCAATCAAATCTCTGATAATACTCTGAACCGTCTGGTAACATGGAAACAATTTGTCAAAATCATCGGGAAGAAGACGAACTGGATATTGTAAGATTTCTTTTGGGTTTGTCTTAATCGCTAACTGCAACGCGACCTCAGGGGAATTTTTAATTCCATGAGTAATTAAAAAAGTCCGCAAATCTTCAGCATCTCCCGGAGTGAGGGCGGAATCAAACAATTCATATTTGTTGGAGGATTTTTTGGTACGTCCTGTGCGTTTATCTAATTCATAATCTGTGTCAATTTTTCGAGCGAACCATTCCAGGCTGCTGCCAGCTTGTAATAAGCGAAAGAATTGAGCTCTGCTAATTCCAGCCCACTGACAAATCCGTTCGGCACGGACGGATACTTTGTAATTTGCTTTTCGTATTTTTCCACCACTCGCCAAATAATATTCTTGCCACAAAGCCATTACGAGGAAAACAATTTGAGAACCCACATACGGTAACCATCGAAAATAATAAACCGGAAAGCGAACTACCCGCTCTGGTTCCAGAAGGATACTGCGGATAGAGCTATATCGGACACCGAACTCAATAAGATTGTTTTCCTGATCAGAAACCACCGCATCATATGTTGCATTGTCGTTCACAACAAAGCGAACTTTGACCTCTTTGTTTAAGACGCCAGTAAGAAATCGCTGTAATGTGGTGGTCAGACGATTCGTTAACCAATCCCTGCTATCAGTATTAACACAGCCGATTATAAAAGTGTCATCGGCAAATTCCACTAAGTGGGTTGGTTTCACCCAAGTGTTAAAAGTCGTCCGCGACATATCTGATTCGAGGTTAGTGATAGCCGTTTGCCAGGCTTTTTCCGGTGAAAACTTAACGATTTTGTTCATAAAAATGATCCTAACGATAAAAAGCCAAGGTGAGAAAAATTAAAAATAAGACGGATTTAGAACATTTATTTAATTTAGGGATGTTATCCTATCCTGTGCAGGATAAATTGTTCTATATGCACCTAATTTGACCATCGTCAGCAATACCGTCTGCGACTCCGTCTCCGGCTTGTCAGCGGTTTGTCTGTGGCGCGTCAACTTAGACGCAGACGGTGTTTGCAGCTCAAAAAATTAATGGTATGGTTTGCAGGACGCCGGGAATGTTATTCACATCCACCTGGAAATAAAGTCTTCCCAATTGCCTTTGGTGATGGTTGAAGAAGCAAACTCCCATTCTGCAAAGCTTTGTTACCCTCATTAACAAAAAACCAAACAACTTCTCCGACCGGCAAAGTGTGCTCACTCGCTATCAGTCGTACTTCTTCCTTTAAGATAACGGGAATCCGGAATGTTACGCGCATCTCCCATTGGGGGATGGTGTCCAGGTCTTTCCCATAGTTTTTCTTTTTAGGTTTTGAGGATTTCTTTTCGGGAACAGGAAATACTTCCGACAACCATTTCTGATCGGTATTTTTTTGAGAAGTTGAAATAGGATTCTTTTGTCCTTTTTTTGGGAACAGTGTCATGCGTTGAGATTTAGGATATGCAATGAGAATAATATCTCCAGAGCGATAACGCATTATGCTGTATTCCAGAAACGCCCTAACCACTTCATCTCTGGGAACAGACAGACTCAGAGCTAATCCATTTATTAATTCCACAATATGTGAGGGAATACCTCGATAAGTTGCCGTTTCAGACCGATGAGCTTGTTCCCAATTTCGAGAACGTTTTTTCTTGCGATCTGCTGTGGGGATTAAATCCAAGGGTTGATTTATGGACGTTGAGAAGTCATCCGGCCCTGTTTTTTCAACATCAGCCGTTGGATGAGAATTACGTAAACCTGTAAACACATCACGTCTTGCCATCTTCACCTCTAATATTTCAAAACAAGCGTTGCCAAGGATTTATATTCTTCTGCTGCCCGTGTTTCCGGAGCATACTCGAAAATTGTCTTTGCTTCTGACCAACATTCGCGTAAGACGGTTGCTCGGTGAATCGGGGAGATCACTTTTTCTTTAAATGTCATTTGTAGATCCCGAAGAGAGTCGCGTGACTCGTTCGTGTTGTCAAAGAAGGTCGGCAAAATTCCCAACAATCCACCTTTCCAGTTCTTCCTATCTCTAAGGGTCTGGAGTGTGGTGACTGTTTTGGCTAATGAATCCAAAGAAGCAAATTCAGTCGCTGTGGGAACGATCACCAAGTCAGCTGCCCAGATCGCACGTTCTTGCAAGCCACCCACAGAAGGGGATGTGTCAAAAATGATATAGTTCAAACGATCTTTTGTGAAAGTTCTTAGGATATCTTTAATGTAAGAAATCGGTTGATCCTGGACACCAAGCATCATTTGTGCAGCGGAAGTCATAGAGTTTCCTGGAATTAATTGCAGGAAATCGCGGCCCGTGTCTCGAATCCATTGGCGGATAAATGTAATTTCACTTGGAGAACCTGGCTGCGTAGTCAGAAAATAATAAGTTCCCATCTGACTATCCATACCCAACTTGGTTGCACATTGTCCTTGCGGATCAAGGTCAATCAGTAAAACCTGTTTATTCTTTAATGAAAGGGCATGGGCCAGGTTTACAGCGGTGGTCGTTTTTCCCACCCCGCCTTTTTGATTGGAAATTGTGATGATTTTCGTTGTCATTTGTTAACTCCTTAATCGATAAATTGCAGTTTTGTTCTTCCCTCATGTCCATGGATCAAAAGGACATCATCAAGACTCTGATAAATCGTCATCGCATAAGGTTTCTTGAGCCAACGAATGACAGCCAAACCACTACTGAATACTGTTCCTTCTGCAACCTCACCAGTACCGGATATGCCGGTGAGATCTTCCATACGAATTAATAAAAATCGACGCATTTGGTTTTTTGAAGACATGATGTGTTTTTTATTTGTCATAACATTACCTTTTGTGATTCTTTAGTGGATTGAATGACGGTTACGATTTCGTATCCTTGGCTTTTTTTGAATTATTTTGGAATTTGTCAGATCCAATAATTTGCCATCTTGAAAGGTGAGGAGACATCCTGAGGTCACATTTTCAAAAACAATTCCTTCTGGCCAGGTAGACTTCTCATCTCGATTAAGTCGGATATCAATCATCCGAAATAATCTTCCGAAGAACATACCTGGATCATCATCATTTCGGGTAGGGTCCAAAATGACTTTCCAAACATATCCTCTAAGTACAACAGGATTCAGTTTTGCTTGAGGGAATAAATAGTCAAAATTCTTTTCTGTCATCTTTAATTACATTCCGAAACTACTAATAAAAGTCTGCAAACTGGTGCGCAAATAGATGGTTAAGGAAATCGAATTGATCCTTACCTGATGCAGGATGATAAAGATTGTGAATTACCCGTTAATGGGTAATTGAATAAAAATCAAAAAGTGTTATACCAATATCAAGGAGGACGCACCGCCCAAGTGAATATAAATGCGACCCAAACGTACGGAAGAAATAGCATTATAAAATCGATAAAAAGTACTTGACGAACCGACATAAAAAAGCTACTATACGAATATTGATTAACTACCGTAGCGTGCCTGGCAAACTTGAACCAGCGTTCGTTAGGTTGGCTGATTTGCAGAGCCCGCCGCACAAATAGCACGGATTTAGGATTTTTGCTCATAACCCGGAGGTCAGTGGTTCGAATCCACTCCCCGCTACTAATAAGAACCGTAGTCCCTGGGGCTACGGTTTTTTGATAGGCCTGAGGATCGATGGTTACGAAAAATCACTTTTAGGAGGATTTTTCGATGAACCGTAATCCCTCAGGCCTTTTATTTTCTCTTTGTATTGACGGTTTCGTCAAATACAAAACCGCCGAAGGCTTAAGCCAGCGGACGGTCGATTCGTATGAGTGGGTGTTGGGAAAGTGGATGGAAAAGTTGGGAGACAAGCCGGTTGGCAAGATCACTTCTTCCGATGTCCTTGATTACATGAATTTCCTGCGGACAGAGTATGTCCCCCACACTTTCGCTAAACCGAACCCTGCACATGATGCTCCGGTGCGCAAACTCTCCCCCAAGACACTGAGAAACCATTGGATCACGTTCAAAGCATTCTTCGGTTGGGCAGTTGCAGAGTTTAAAATCAAGAACCCCATGGAAGGCATCCCTGGACCACGTTATAAAGAAGCACCGGTGGCTGCCTTTACTCAGGAAGATCTTGCGGCACTGCTTAAAGCCTGCGTCTATTCCCGTGAGTACAATCCAATCAATCGCCATAATTTTGTCACTCGACGACCATCTGCCAAACGAGATGAAGCCATGATCATGTTCATGTTGGATACCGGTTTGCGCGCTTCCGAGCTTTGCAGTTTGAAAATCGGCGAACTGGATTTGCGCACCGGCAAAGTTGTCATCAAGCATGGGGATGAAGGTGGGGCAAAAGGCGGCAAAGGGCGCACGGTGTTCATCGGAAAGAGCACCCGCCGGGCTGTATGGCGCTATCTGGCTGACCGCGAAGATCGCGATGACCCAGAATCGCCAGTGTTTATCAACCGCGGCAATCATCCGTTTAACTCCAACAGCCTGCGACATTTGATCGTGCGCCTGGCTGATAAAGCGGGTGTCAAAGGTGCTCATCCACATAAATTCCGGCATACTTTTGCAATCACTTACCTCCGTTCAGGCGGGGATGTCTTTACCCTGCAAGCTCTGTTAGGTCACAGCTCGTTGGACATGGTTCGTCATTATGCTCAAATCGCTGAGATGGACATTGAACGAGTGCATCGGAAGGCCAGCCCAGTTGATAATATGAGATTGTAAAACTACAATAACCCAAAACTCCGAGCGCCCTTAATCCTCCTCAAGCACGCTTCTCGTAGCTATTCCTACTTCTAGGATTAGCTACGAGAATTTGGTTTCTCGGTTTCTCATTGTTAGCTCTGCTCGAATCTGTAAACCAAAGGGCTTCTATCACCAGATAGTAGGTAACATTCTTACCATTTCCATAAACTGATTATTTGCGTATGTAAAGGATCATTTTCGCGAAGCATTCGAACTTCTTATTAAGAGAAACGAAGGAAATGGAATGTCGTACGAATTGTGTATCGTGATTTTCGCGGATATAAAGCCTTATGCACGAAAAGCTTGTGCGATAATTTCTAAACTTTCATCACACCTTGCACACAAATCTATATAGTGTTGTCGAAAACTGCCAAAATTTTTCAACGCTATCTTTCTGAGTTCTGCTGCTTCGTCACCAGATGCATGCCCTCTCAATTTAGACCGCAGGTTATGGAGTTCATGAAGAGGTGACATGATACTGTGGGCATGGTCTTCGTCAAAGCCAAACCCTATCAGACATTCCTCGATCAGCTTTAACCCACGTGACTTAATATCAGGATTTCTACCTAGCTCTGTAGATTTTCGCTTTAACCATTTTTCATCAAAACCTTCAACAATCAATTGATCAAGGTTTAATATTTCGTCTGCCCACTCATCTGGAGAAGAAGTGAAAGGATAGAGAACTTTTTCAAGTGTATATTCACCTCGTAACGTCCACCAACCAACATCATCTCGATGTAGATCGCTTAGTTTGTTCTTTAAACTAGAGAGGGGATTATACTCCTCGTACCACTGGCCTCTAAAATCTGTGGCAATCGTTCTTTTTGAAAGTGGAGCTTTTGGCGTTTCATTGTATTGCTTCCAATGAAGTTGTTCTTCATATGGAAGCCGATTAAGATAACCTAAATAAGTGTGAACTTGACCAGCTTCATTAACATCAAACGTTTCCAAATACCATGACCCTCGGCAACTAATAGATCGCTCTTCAAGTTGATATTTATCCCTATCACTTTTATATTTCAATAAAACCTCAGGTCGAAAAAAAGCAGGAGTAAGTTCAAAGGGAAGCTCCGATTCCATAAAGTAATTAGCTAAGCATGATGGATCACATGAAATTTCTGCTATCCTTTTATTTTTCCAATCTTGGGCAATAAACGTAACATATTGCCGGCTTTCTTCAGATTGGGATCTTCCCCATGCTTTATTGACGATTTCTTCCTTTGGAACACTTATGTTTTTAACTTGTATTCCCCTTGAATAACTTCCATTTCCTTTTTCAACAACTAATGTGCCAAAAATGTCAGTTCCATTTTCAAATTGGATAGCTTGATTAGAGCCCCTCCACCCCGAAAAACTACCCTTTTTGTAACGTGTAAAATCGAACATTATGCATAAAGTGTAATTACAAAGACTAGTAAACTCCCCAAGCGCACTCCGCCGGAAAGTGACAATTGTTCCAGACTCTTTTTTGGGTAATTCGTTTAATTCAATGATTTTTACGACATCCTCGACATCGCCATGTTGATCAAGTCGACACCATGCATTGCGCTCTGGCATGAAATGCAATCCTAAAACATGGGAAATTTTTTGCTCCATTTCATAATACCTTCGAAGGGAGTCCACACCTTCAAACCCTCGAATAAAAATAATCTGTTCACCTTCTCTCAAAATCTTGCTTTGATTACCTTTAAGCGGTCCCTCAATCCAAGCGTCTTCTGAAGAGGCCACAAGACTCCAGGTAGAGAAAGGATTGCTATCCCATAATAGAAGATCATCTATAGTCTCCTTCTCGAGTCTCACATTTTGTACAAGAACCGCATGAATAAAAGCAAATGGGAGTGAAGCATATATTATGATATTCTCATCCTCAATTTCTCTCTCTAGGAAAGGTATTACTTCTCTTTGCTCAATCCAAGTTTTGAAATCTCCTTCATTTACTGGTTCTTTTGTTATTGGAGATACGCTTTCCAAGCGAAAAATATCCATTTTTGCTCCTAATTAATTATCTATGTTGTAAGATTTGTAAGGAATCTTACCCACCTATTAAATAAGTGTTTTTTGATCGGTAAAATGACAATAAACATTATACAAAAATTCTCTTGAAGGTGACCTAATATTAACCACCTCTCGAATTATTTCGAATTACTTACTATTCTTCATCAGATAAATAGATCGCATTCTTAGTAAAGGACAATATTGTTTCCTTGCTAAATCGATCTTCCAATTTGTATAATTTCATAATCCAGGCAGTCACCCGGTTGGAAATCCAACAGGTTACGATCCTTTTTGGGGATTGTGATGGCGTTGGTCGTGGTAATGATAATCGGTCGTTTTCTTAAATAATCACCTCCTTTCCTTCCGAGATTGCTGAAATTTTCAATATCCAGCTCAGGCGGATATTTTGAAACTCAACCGGGAACATGGCTTTCCCCCACAAGAGGAATCGCTGGTTGGTATTCAAGATGCTCTGTAATTCTGCCTGATCCAATTCTTTCTCGCCTATCTGAAAAAGGGAATCAGGGAGATTGGTGTTGAAAGCGTGCGCTGAACTGAGCGGTTGTGAACCAGCCCAAAGAAGCAGCGCTTTAAGATGCTCGAAATCGTTAGAGATCTGAAGCGATGAACGCCCATGTACTTCCCGTGAATATTTCAGGAACAACTTAACCTTGAGATAGTTCTGACGATCCAGCATTCCAGATCCCGCGATTGACAATCCCGCCGCAGATGGAACATTTGCCTTTCAAATGACTCAGATGGCCTTTGACAGGGCGAATTTCCGCATTTTGGATTTTGACGATCGTATTACAGCGCATACAAAAACCTTCCCCCGCTTGAAGCTGATGGGCTGGTTTCTTTCTGGCGTTCCGTTGGTTGTCAACCCAGGCGGCAAATTGCTTACCATCGATCCAGATATGGTTGGATTCATCCCGGCTGTGTGGCGCGCCATGATTGAGCCAATCCCGCAAGGTGGTTTCAGGAACGTCCAGGTCTTCAGCGATTTCCCGCGGCGTGTAAAGCATGGGCAGCAAGCCGGGTGCTTTGATCATGACATTCCTGGAAATCCGGCAATTTGAGCTATTTTGGTTTTCTGACATTCTTCTCCTTTGTTATTTGTAAACTATGCAACGATCAAACATACGCCAGCCACGCCAACCCCTTAAGGGAATGGCATGGCTGGCGTATCCTCTTCCCATTGATAGGTGTTGAAAGACCCTCGTTTTGTAACTCTGATACGCGGATCATTATTGAGTTTTGAAAATGCCCGGTCGATCGTCCTGGCGCTGCTATTGATTTGGAGTGCTGAGATGAGCTCATTCTTCTTAAATTCCTGCGCCGGTAAACTCTGCAGATAGTCCAGGATATCCGCAAAGATCAATTCCGCCTGACCAGGCACGCGCAGCAGTTCAGAAGCATTCGCTTCAGAAAATCGAAGAGCGATGCTATCTTCGGTCGATTCAATTTGAAACTGCAACTGCGCAGGTGGCAGGGATTCACGCACCTTTTGTGGAATGATCGTTCGATTCGAGTGTGCTGAATGCTGGTTTTCGTGCACAACCACAATGGCGGTATCGACAGACCCTAAAATATCGGAGGAACCCCGGACGCGATAGGAAAGATCGGGATTTCCACCCTTATTGAGGTGATGAATCAAAATGAAAGTCGTACCGGTCTGGTTGGCAATTTCACGCAGGGTGTTCATCATCGGGGAAATTTCTGCGACTGAATTTTCATCAGCGCCAGGCATAAACTTGGCCATGACATCAAAAATAACGACTGAGGCATCCAATCGATGAATACGCTGGCGTAATGCCAGCACTTCGGAAGTGACTTTCAGGTTAAGCGGAGAAAAGTCGAAAATCAGGTTCGCTGGCGGTTGAATTCCTCGCGCATGGCACAGTTTGAGAACGCGCGAGCGCATACCCCGGTAGCTGCCATCCAGGAAGTGATACAGCACTTTACCCTGGGTTACTGGCCGGTTATCCCATGCCAGCCCAGAAGAAGCCATGCCAATCGCCAGATCCAGCGTGAGAAAACTCTTTCCGGCTGCCGGCATACCGGCGATCAAGTTGATTCCACCGGCCATAATCCAATCTTTGAGAATCCAGGTCAATTCACCCATCTCCGACAAACACAATTTCTCTGCGGTCATGACCATTCGCTCCGTGACTCCCGACAAGGCGGATGAGGTGACAAAGAATTCCTCCATTTGCTGCAGAGCATCAGAAAGCGGTTTATCTTGAATAGCATTTTGCGCAAGGTTTGTAGCGACCTCCAACGCTTTTCGCTTAAATGCTTTTTCACGCACGATCATCGCGTAAGACTCGGCGTGCATGGAAGTTGGAGTTGCATTGAGCAGCCCTGTGATATACGCCGGCCCACCAATTTCCTTTAGTTTTCCGCTGGTATTCAAAGCATTACACAAGGTGACATGATCGATCTGTTGCTCAGATTCCAACAGGTGATTCATTGCTTCCCAAATCCAGCGGTGTGAGTCGCGATAAAAATATTCCGCTTTTACAATGGTGACCAAATCCTCAAATAAATAAGGTGCAATCATGATCGAACCGAGCAAGGCCTGTTCGGCATCAATATCTCTGGGCGGAATGGGATCTGGCATCAAAGGCTCCAAATGGTTTGATATTTACTCTTTACTTCAATAAGAAGGTCGCCAGAGAAAACGAAGAGCGACCGGCACAACAAAGTTCTTTGTTATGCGGCCGCTCCTACGATTTGATTGATGTCCAAGGAGATCAGCGACCCGAAACGATTACATTTTTATTCTACAAATAAATCAGGCATGATCCAAGGTGGTCATGTTAATTCGTATGTTCAGCGATTTGGACAGGTCGGAACTGACAACCATACGAGGCAGGTTTACCCAGCATCGTCCAGGATAATCGCTCAACCGTTTTCCACCAGATATCCGGGATTTCATACCAGGCTGCGCCGGCAACATCCCGCGCAATATCCGGGTCCGGAGCGGTTCCCTTGGCCAATGTACTATCTGGATTGACCGCAACCGTTGTGTACACGACTGAATAGATTGGCCCAAGTGCAGCCAGTGACAGCATCATTCCCCATCCGCATTGAGACGGTTTGACCGTTTTTGCAGCATCGATCCGATCTGCCATGAATTCGAAATAAGTCATACCCTGTGGTGCCTGGGGAACGCTCATCGGCTGATTACCCCGGTAAGCGATGAACAAAATCATTGCTATCACCATCAGAAGCAAAGCATTATTGAAAACCTTAAAGACCAATTGAAATCCCTTCAGCAGAAACATATCTTCCTCCAGAAAAACGATTATCCAAATACCAGACCCTGAATGGTCAGATCAAGATCATCCGTGATTGGGGCGGATCCGGCTTTAAGTGAAACACCCCCCGCTCGCAAAGCTGCTTTCAAGGCTGCAGCTCGCCTGCGTTCGGGAATATCGGAAAAGAAGACGAGCAGATCATCATCTTCCCCTACTCGCAGGCTCAATGTGAAACGAATCTGATGAACCTGGCAATCCAGCTTTGGGCGACCTCGCTTTGAATGCATGTTTAGTTTTTTCGATTGTGGTTCTGAAATAGCGATAGTTTCCATAAACCCCTCGCAATCGACTCAACGGGATCATCCGCCAGGATGCCTTTACCATTGAAAAAATATGGCAATGAGTTCTTGAGTAGGATCGCCCCACCGCCTACCAGGATGACGGCTGTGAAACGTCGCCAGGCTTTGCCCCACAGCTTCTCAATCTCTCCAGTGACCTCACGTTCCCAGATGGGTAGCGCCTGCGAAATGTCGAGTTTATTGGCCCGTAAGAGCGTATCCAATTCGCCCAGGGAGTAAAGCTGCTGACCATTGACCAGTTCCAAAAGCCGGCGCACACCAGTGGTTGAAGCACCCGTAAATCGTTGAACCGGAACTTTTTCGCGTACGACCAGTAACTCGGTGGTATTCATGCCGATCGAGATAATGCCGACTTCCTGGGTATAAGCACTACGTCGCTCAGGGATGATCTTGCCTTCATCATCCAGTACATAATCAAACAAAGCACCAGCTGGCTGAGAAGTAACCCGAACCTCAGCCACATTCAGGTGGTATTCCTGGTCATTGGCTTTCCAGGTGTGCTCTGCCTTCATCCAGCGCTGAATACTCTCCACCGTGGCTCGCGCTTCCTCCCCAGAGAGCGTGTCCAATGGCAACCCGCAGGTAATACTGACTGGCTGCGAAATGATGATGGGGTGCTGGATCAACCGAGTGAATGCCCCATAGAAAAGCGCCAACATTTCCGGTGAACCGGCAAAACGATCCATGCTCAGGTTTTCTACAGGCCGTCCGCTGTCATGTGCACCACTATCGACAAAGAACGTGCTTCCTGTCGTTAAAGCGATCCGCAGCGGCAGGCGGGAACTCCCCAAGCCCAGCATGCGCCCTACCAGCGGGCCATTATTTACTGCGACCTGAGAGATCAATTGGATGCTTTGCTGATTCCCATGCAGCTTAAGCGCTCCCATTCCCAAATCAAGTCCAAAATTCATTGTTTCAGTCATACAATCTCCTTATATTACAAGTTTAATGAAATCATGGAGTGTTTTTAAGTAAAAAAATCAACCTCGTTGGTTGAATTTATTGTAGCATATTACTCCATGTTAATCAATATCTTGTAGTATTTTATCCAGGAGATTACTTCTTATATGGCCGCCCTGAATCATCAAATGTCCATTTGCCCTGGCCGCTGTTTTGGCGATAGACTCTGGCACAGTAAGCCACGTCTGCTTCATCAAGCAGTGTCTTTCGACCCTCTTTGCCCAATTGGTGGATCAGCCCTCGCTGCATCCAGCGGGTAAGTGTGGAGGTGTTGAGCTTGTATTTCCTGCCGGCTTCATTGATGCTGATCGGCACACCTTTTAAATCCGCATTGATCTGATACTCAGGTAAGGCTTCCTTGGGCAGCAGATGATTCACACTGATTTGACTGATGCCAATACTCCCATCCGTCATCACGGCTGCCTGAAGTTTTCCATTATCTGCTAACTGATATATAGAATCCAAATCCAACCCAAGCTGTTTGGCAGCCTGTTCGGGAGTAATGTAATATTCCAAACGGGATTGATCGAGTTTCACGGACTGCTCACAGAATGCGATTTACTACAAGTTAATCATACAGTGAAAGTGAAGGATCGTCCAGCAATAGAGAATTATTGCATCTCCCTGATTTTAAGGTTAACTGACCTGAAGGTTGACCGACCTAAAAACCTTGATGACGTATTCTATCGTTTGGCTGATAATTTCAAAGTCCGGGTGCGCATTCCGGTGAAAACGGCCACCGAATCCGATTGATGGCGGCCAGTTAAGAGCGAAACAGAACTGGTATGGAGATTATAAATCAGGTGGCCGACATGGGCAGAGTAGAACGGAGGCGTCTTTGCGATTTGCCGGATAATTGGAGGCGATAGGCATTATTCACCAGCCGGTCCAGGATGGCATCAGCCAGGGTGGGATCAGGGATACGCTCATGGTAGGCGTCAATGGGGATCTGAGTAATGACCATCGTAGAAGAATGACCAAAGCGATCATCCAGGATATCGAGTAAGTCCTGGGCTTGAACCAGGGATAAAGCATCCCGCATCCAATCGTCAAAGATAATCAAATCATAACGGGACAGGGCTGCCAGCAATTTGGGGTAAGAACCATCCGCATGAGCCAGCCTCAAATCCTGAAAGAAACGGGGGGTCCTGAAATAGCGCACGGAGAAGTCGTTGCGGCAAGAACTGTGGCCAATCGCGCAGCCGAGAAAAGTTTTTCCCGCACCCGTCGGGCCTGAGATAATCATATTCAGATGGTTGGTAACCCAAGCGCCATGAGATAATTCCAGTACCAGGTGGCGATCAATCCCACGGGAGGGAGAGAAGTCAAAATCCTCCAGGGTGGCATCCAGGTGAAAATGAGCCTTTTTCAAGTAACGACGCAAACGGCTGTTATCTCGTTGGAGAACCTCCAGATCGACCAGGATCGAAAGGCGATCTTCGAAAGACAGATCCGCATATTTGGGATTGGTGATTTGTTCCTCGATCCCTTTGCGAAAAGCGGGCAGGTGCAGCAGGGTCAATTTGTCCATGAGGGGTTGTAACAACATGATGCATTTCTCCTTTAGTTGTAATACTCTTTGCCGCGAATATTGGTATGGGGTGGCAGCAGGGAAGCCTGAGACGCACCTTCCGGGCTGGGCAGTTGGTCGATCTGGCTCACGAGGATATTTTTGATCCCCCGGTAGCTGTGGATTTCATTGGCCAGGGCATAATGGCAGGCTGATTCCAATCTGGCGGGGGTATATTTTTTAGCAAAGCCCAGAATACCTAAACAGGATCGATAAGCCTGCTCCGGATGCTGTTTTGAAGCGAACTCTAATTGCACAACTTTGGTGGTCTCAGGACCGATTTTCTCGGCCCAATGGATGAAGCGTTGGGGAGACCACTCACTGTAGAACTGGTGATCGGAAGGCATGTGTTCCTGAAGGGTAGAGTGTCTGCCTTTGGCCTGTGAATGGGGATGCACGGCGACCTGTTTGCCGTCATGATAGATTTCCACCATTTTTTGGCTGGCCCGGATCATGACATCGGCGGGATATAACTGGCAGGGAACGGAATAGTAATGGTCGTTGTATTCGACGTGGTAATCGATGCTAATTTTGGCTTTTTTCCACAGGGCAAATTCGTAGGGCGTGGCTGGCAGCGGTTTCAAGGCAGGTTTGTCCACCAGCTCGAATAATTCCCGGCGGCTTTTCCCCAGATGCTCCATTTTTCGGTCATTGAGGTCGTTCAGCAGCTCTCGGATAGCCTGGTTGAGTTCCAGCAGACTGAAAAACTTGCGGTCACGCAGCCTGGCAAGTATCCAACGTTCCACGTTTTGGACACCCACCTCAACCTTGGATTTGTCGCGAGGACGGGCGACCCTGGCTGGAACGACCGCCACCCCATAATGTTCTGCCATTTCCAGATAGGTGATATTGATTTCCGGATCATACCGGCTGGGATGCGTCACCCCTGCTTTTAAATTGTCTGGCACAACCACTTCAGTGACCCCACCAAAAAACAGATAGGCACGCACATGTCCTCCCGTCCAGTTGGAAAGGTCTTGATGCCACTGGGCTTCGACATAGGTATAACTGGATGCACCCAGAACCGCCACAAAGATTTCCGCCTCCTGGATTTCTCCTGTAGTGGGGTCGATCACTGAAATAGTCTGTCCGCAGTAATCCACGAACATCTTTTCACCGGCTTTGTGATCCAAACGCATGGTGGGTTGGATCTTCCCAGCCCAGTTCCGGTAGAGCTGGCAATACTGGCTGTAACCGTACCCCTGGGGATATTTCTCCAGGTACTCCACCCACAACAAACGCAGCGTGACCCCCTTTCTGCGCAGTTCCAGATGGGTCTTCTCCCAATCCGGCAAAAAGGTCGCTTTGAGGGTTGGTTCTTGGGTTTTTGGATACAGCAGTTCGCTTAATTGGCTGTCGCTCTGGTTCTCAGGCAGCGGCCATGTCAGACCGGCTGCTGCGGCTCGCCTGATGTAATCCGCTACGGTGCTGCGTGAGGTGCTGCAACTACGGGCAATGACCCGTTCGCTGAGTTGGAGTTCCCATTTCAAGCGTAATATTTCTCGGATTTTTCGCATGGTTAACCTTTCTTGTGGCATGTTCTTCTCCTCTTTGAGGAGTTAAATTTGCCACACTTTCTATGGATTAACCAGTTCTGCTTCGCTCGCTCCCCCGCTTACTTTTCCCGCCAAGATTCCGATTGATGGCGGCCACTGATTCCGATTGGGGTTCAAAAAGTGGCCGACATCGTCCGGAATCGCTGGCCGACATGTTTCGGATTCCCCGGCCGACATCGTTCGGAATCACTGGCCGACATGCCCCGGATTATGCAGTCCGGGAAAAGAAAAAATATTAATATCGACAAAAATTAAGGTCTGCGTCCTTGCTGACGTGACGCAGACGCCTTACTGACACGCCGCAGACGTTGATGCAGACCCTACCGCAGACGTTGATTGAACAGGAAGAGCGCTGAAGCGCCTTTTACCGTAAAGGGATATGGAAATACCAATTGACCTGGAATGACCTCTCTATCCCGAAAACTTGACTCTAAATGGGTATAAATTGCACCATCATAAATAGGTCAAATGGAGAGTCTAGCAGATGAGAGACTGGAAATATTTGCGCAAATAAATCGGCATATTTTTTTGTGCAAGAAAATACCATCTTGATCCATGGGAACGGTGTGCACTTTGTTCCATCCACTTCGATCCCCTAGAGTCTTAAGGGGGAACGGGTCAACAGAGTGACACATCGTTCTCTGATGGATGGTCTTTGATAGTTTTGAGAATATCACCCAATCGCCAGGGACGATACTCCCTGACCTCAACGCTCATATTGATATGGTTCGGTCCCAGATTGGAACCTTCAGGTGGCGGTGGAACATTATGGATATGACCATGTAGATTGATCCAACCATCTTCAAGGGGGACGATCGGGCGATGCGAAAAAATCAATTTCATCTGATCGGATATCTGGACGTTCAAGGAGTTTTTTATCAATGTTACGCCACGGGTTTCACAATAAGATTTGCTGATCCGGTCATGGTTGCCTTGGATCAAAAATAATCTGCCTTTTAAAATGCTAGTCAGGAGGTCAAAATTGCTTTTATTGCCTAATGCAAAGTCACCCAGATGCAGAATGGTTTCGTCTGGGGAAATCAGATCATTCCAATTCTTGATAATCAATTCCTGCCAGTTTTCAGGGCGGCTACAATACCTTCCGATATTCTCATGGAAGAAATGAGTGTCGGAAATAATCCAGGTATCGAGAGTAATTTTGAGTGTGTTTTCGGTGACCATCCTCTAATTATATTTGGAGATTTTCGTTTTTCTCTACCAGGTGTAGTAGAGGAATGACCTGGCAGGTTGTTCTTGGTAGGGTTTTCCCGTAGAGTCTCAAGGGGGAACGGTGTACCGAGACTACTTTAGTATTTTGCAAATCAAAGTTAAGAATCAGGAAATCGTCGTCTTTAAAACGCTTTGCCAAGTTTTCCATGTTTCCAAATTTGGTGAATAAGAATTGTGTCAGTGCAAAGCTATGATAAGTTAATGTATCCTTTTTCTGTCAAATCGGCTAAGATTGAAAGACCTTCATAAAGACTGACAATCAATCTACGAAAATGTTCGGAAAAATTCCCATACTGATTTCGAATTTCTCTTGTAAGTTGTTCTGCATCTGACCCAGCCCGATGGCCAGCAAATTTTGAACGAAGATCATGTAGGTGATATAAGGGATCAATGATACTACTTGATAAATCAGGAGCGATCCCTTTAATTTTGAGAATTTCTCGTAATAACAATATGCTGCCCAACTGTTCGTTCTGAATCCCAAGGCTATTGGCGACTTTTCGTAGATATTTCGTACATAACCCTTCAATAATTAGTTTATCTAATTCAATGATTTCTGTTTCCCATTCCTGGCGAGAATCCCCAGTTGGATAATGTACCTGGTCAATGAGGTTTGCATCTGCCCCTGTAGGTTGTTGCCACAGGTCGATTCTTCCACTTGGTGTACTTACTGCGGGGAACTCATTTAGTAATTGCTTTAAGTCACGTAGCGGTTCTGGTTCTGTATCCCATTGTGCTAGAAAATCAGTTTTATAAGCACGGCGGGAAATGCCTGCCTTTGGAGATTCATTAAATGATTTCCAATGTAGTTGCTCCGTATAAGGTATTCTTGAAAGATCAATTAAATAAGCATGCACTTGCCCTTCATCATTTATATCAAATGGTAATCCCCATATTGACCGACAATCAATTTGATGATCTTTCACTGAATATTTTTCAATGTCGTTTTGGTATTTACGTAAAACTTCTCTCTTAAAGAAAGCTGGCGTTGTTTCAAAAGGATAATCAGATTCCACAAAATAATTTCCTAACTTTTCAGGGGAACAAGAATACTCACCTATTTGTCCGTGTTTCCAGTCGAAGGCGATATAAGTGCAGTATTGCCGAGGGGCTCCTTCTATACACTCCCGTTGAATATCAGGATCATTTGGGGGGTAAATAATTTGAAATCCACGTAGAAATACACGTCCCAATGTTCCGTCTTTTTTATGGATGGGGGTCCACCTTGCGTGGATATTATGATCATGCCAATAAACTGTTGATACGTAATCGCTGGAATTTGGCATATCCAGCTCGCCTTCCCACCGATCCAAATCAAAAAAGCGCAGGAAAACATAATTTCCAAGAATCATATGCTTAACTAACACCTCTTCAACAATGGAAACTTTCGTGCAACGACCTTCTTGATGTACTTTCACGACATCCCAAATATCACCATTTTCATTCAATGTACAAAAAGCATGATGAGCCTCGTTCCAATGCAAATCGTGAATATGTGCTATTTCCGGATTTACTTCAAAATATTCAGTCCGATTCCTATTTAGGCAATTAATTCGACGGGTGAGGATTGGTACAGCATCAATTAATACTTCTGGACGCATATTTGAGAATGGAGAATAAATCACTTTTGACTCTCTACCATTCTCAAATTCACTTCCATATCCCCAACTGCTTTCTACAGGATCTTCTTGCCAATTTATCAAATCATCAATTAATGCCTCGGAAAATAATTCTTGTGGCAATAAGAGAGACGATAAGAATAGCAAACCACCAGCCTTTCCGTCCAACTGATAAACTGGAATTTCTTTTGTTGAAGTATCCAGCAAATAACTGCGAAAATCTTCCATTGCCAGCCAATCTTCAAATTTCTTGTCTTTTGGGCGTTCCATTTCGATCATCATATTTCCTAGTCTTTCCATGGATAAAGTAATCGTGGCATAGCTATTTAGGCAACATCCTTCTTCGATCTTGCCCAATTGCAATATCGGTGCGTTAGACGCGCATTTTCGGGAATGGTTTTTCCACCCAGCCAGTATTGTTCGATGTGATCTACCGCCGCATCATCGACTTCTGCAATTTGCTGATTGCATATTTGGCAGGTCGGATTTGTATCAAATAACTTTTGCTTCAATACCCTTGTAAAACATCTTGGCTGAGTTGAAGTGGATGAAAGCACTTCACTTAAGACTTTCCGCCAGGCATCAAATCGGTAGGTTACACTTTTCAACGAGCTAGTGGATCGTTCAATCGATTCGATAAAGTTTTCATCTTCTGTCATCAATGCGATCCAACCTTCTCTAATCGCATCTAAATTCGCCATTACCAAATTTTTGTCGTAATTTGTGAAACCCCAGGTCAAAACATCAAAAAGGGAAGCATTGAACCTTTTTGGTTCCCAATACCCATTGATGTTTTCATCGTCGCCCCGATAGTACCGGCGAAACGCATTGCTTCCAATCATGGAACGGATAAGAGTCATGCTATTCTTAAATGCTTTTCGAAGTTTTGTAGCATCCTCATCAGAAATTTTCTGATGCGTTTTCATATCCTCGT
Organism: Chloroflexi bacterium 44-23; assembly: GCA_001899005.1. Lineage (GTDB taxonomy): Bacteria > Chloroflexota > Anaerolineae > Anaerolineales > Anaerolineaceae > UBA6170. The sequence continues at coordinate 96,845 of MKUW01000021.1, read as the reverse complement.
TTAGAAAACGCGCCATGGAGGGTTTATATTTCAGGTAAGTAGCATGATAAAACGCGGCAAAGCGTAATACATACTCAACGTCCTTCATGCGTTTCTCAGGCGCTTTAAGACCCATAATCGCCATGTAATCGGGATCAGAGGAAAGTTCAATCAATAGTTCGTTGTATTTTCCCCTGTAAATACAATTCCTCAGTTCCTGGTCATTTAATGGCATCGCACCGGTGTTCAGTCGTTCGAAAATCTCAAAACGGAGATTCTCATCTGACTCTTTTTTAAATGTGACTGTGCGAATTGAATACCCCAGGATTAATTTTTGTGTAGGCTTCTCCAAATCTCGGAAGTATTTACCGTTGAGATGCGGTAAGGCCTTTAGGCCTGTTAACGAATAGACATTGTCCAAATAATTAAAAAATGCCCGTAATCGCTGCTGACCATCAATTACTTCCTCAGTACCGTCTTTACTTTCCGCCAGATAGAAAACGGGTAGAGGTACTTCGAGAATGACCGATTCAATCAACCGGCTGCAACGAGCCAGATCCCAGACAGGGCGACGTTGGAAGATGGGATCTAATATGAGATCTCCACGCTTGTTCTTTAAAAAGAGCGAATCGATCGGTGGATCCAATTTATCCGTAAAGATCCTCCGCCGATCATGAGCAGGCTCATCTCCATTTTCATCGGTAATGATCGTTTCGTCTTCGATGAGTTCATCGAATTCTTCTACTGGCTCGGTTGGCATAATCATGACATACCCCTTTTCCTTGATCGGTTTTAATATAACTTTCTTGTAAATAGACATAAACCTAATTATGTCAAAATTACCTTTTCCAATCGTTCTTTTCGCTTCTTCCAATCTGGCATTAATACATCCAGCAAGTGATAGAACTTTGCGCTGTGACCTTCGTGCACCAGATGACATAATTCATGCAGGACCACGTAATCAATACAGTGAGTCGGCGCTTTGATCAGCTCCGTATTGAATGTGATCACTCCGGCGGGCGTGCAACTTCCCCAGCGTTTGTTCATCCTGCGATACTTAATCTCAGGTGTTTTTGCGCTAAGCCCGATGAGGCGATCAACAAACAGCATTGCTCGATTCTGGATAAATACCCTGGCATGGCTGGTGTACCAGTCTTGTAAGATTTGTTGTTTTCTTTCCAGATTCTCTGGTTGGGTTGTAGTTAACATAAAGAATTTACCAATCAGTTTGACAGCATTTTCACTGCCAGCCGTTACCTTTAACCGATACTGCCGTCCCAAGTAGTAATATGTTTCACCACTGATGTATTGGCGATCAGGCAGTACGGGGTGATACTGATCAAAGTACTCCAGTTGCCGAATCATCCAGGGGGCACGTTTTTCAAGTTTTGCTTGTACTTCCTCCATGGAGTGATCCAGAGGCGCTTTTGCGACAATGCTTTTATCTGGCTGAACCGTGATTCGTAACCGATTTCGCTCTTCAAACCATACTGTGACGGGAATCTGAAGGTTGGAATAAGATACGGTTATCATTTTTGGACTCTCGATAATCACCATTAATTGCCTCTGGCTTACGGACATCTGACGCGGGCGACATCAATCGATTGATCTAAAATTCGATCGATTTCCTCAAAGGTTAGCTCAATCCCTTCCTGTTCTTTCCAGTCAAATAACATGTCTTCAATTTCGATGCGCATCCGGTTCTGAACGTCGATATTGTCCACCCAGTTAACAATGCGATTTCGTTCAACAATGTTTTCCACTTCCAGGGCAGCTCTGGCAAAGGCTTCACTGCGGTCTTCTCGAGACTCGCCTGGTTGAATTGTCTCTTTCACAATCCCATAATAGGCTTTGGCAACCTCATGCCCATTCAACCGTACTGGAACATTATCCCCTGTTCGATTGAGGACTGCTTGCATGATCTCAGTGACCTGCGCCAGGTAATCCTTTTCACGGAGACGTTCATCCCGGTAGGCTTTAATCGCGTCTTTCAATATCTCAGAGAAACGTTTGTAAAATACCGGATCCTGCTCCATGCGCTCATAGATGGTTTTCTGGGTGCGGTGGGCAATCGTATCTGCTTTGGCAGCATCCGAATGCAGCTTTTCTACTTCATCAGCGAAAGCCTTCTGGTCAAAGATGTTCACCAGTGAGGTAATTTGCTCCACATCACCGGTACCAACATGGGTGTCCAACAGCTTCTGGATGCGCGGTTCGTATTGCGAAAAATCGACCACCTCGGCGTAGCGCCGCTGAACAGATGCTTTTAACTTGGAGAAGAATTTTAGATCGCTTCGGTACTGTTCGACCTTCTCTGGCGGAGTTTCTTCCAGGAATTTAACACTTGATAAGGCAATCGATAATGTCTTAGCGTATTTTGAAAGTCTTTCGTAAAACTTTTCTCGCAAGGCATCGTCCGCCAGCAGGATTTCATACGCTTCCGCGTCGCGGCGATTCTTGACCTCTTTGAAGGTGTCCCACAACACCGAATGGGCTTGCGCCAACTGCGAAACGGGCTCGCTGATATCGGTCAGGATGCCAACCAGATCATCCTTATCAAATTCAGGTAGCGAGTTATACAGATCGAGCGCATGGCTTAAATTCTCCAGGACACCGTAATAATCCAGGATGTAGCCGAAATCTTTACCCTCGTACAGGCGATTAACCCGCGCTATTGCTTGCAAAAGGGTATGATCTTTGAGTTTTCGGGTCAGATAAAGGACCGTGTCACGGGGCGCGTCAAATCCGGTCAGCAGCTTATCCACTACAATGATAATTTCGGGTGTTTCTCCGTTCTTGAACGTGTTGATGATTTGTTTGTTGTATTCGCGCTCGCTGCCATACTTTTCCATCATCCCTTTCCAGAATCGCTGGACAGCCAGAACATTTTCCTGATATAGATCTTCCTCGCCTTCGCGTTCATCTGGAGGCGATATGAGTACATCCGATATCACCATGCCAAATTCATCCAGAAACTGCTTATACAAAAGAGCAGTGGCTTTATCTGTAGCAACCAACTGACCCTTGAACCCAGTGCCTTGCCAGTTGTCACGATAATGAACGCTGATATCCCAGGCGATGCGCTGGACTTTTTGGGCAGCTTTGTTGAGTTGATCCGTGGTGGAATATTTTACCTTCAGGTCTGCAATTTGCGGCTGAGTCAGGTCCTGAGTGATGCGTTCAAACCAGGTATCAATTGCCTTATCATCCACTTTTTGATCCACATGCCGGCCTTCATACAGTAAAGGCACCACATTTTTATCTTCCACCGCGCGAGTGATGGTATAGGTATCAATCAAGCCACCAAACTGCCGAACGGTATCGTGATCCTTTTTCATCACCGGTGTGCCAGTAAAACCGATGTAGCAGGCCTCGGGGAGCGCTTGGCGCATGCGGGCGTGCATGGAACCGTATTGAGTACGGTGACCTTCATCCACCAGGACAAAGATGTTCGGGTTGTCATTGCGCGCGTTTTGACGCCCAACCGCAGCGTCAAATTTGTCAATCACGGTGGTGATGATGCGCTGCTTGTTTTCGCGCAGCATTTCCGCCAGGTCTTTGCCGGTGCGAGCCTGTTCCACTTCTTTGCCGCAGGCGTGGAACGTTTTGTAGATCTGATCGTCCAGATCCACCCGGTCGGTGACCAGCACGATTTTATGATCCGGGATATCGGGCCTCAGCGCAATGGCTTTTGCCAGGAAGACCATGGTGAGCGATTTGCCGCTGCCCTGGGTGTGCCAGACTACACCGCCGGATCGTCTGCCTTCCGAATCTCGTTCATAGATCCGGCGCATGATCTTCTTTACGCAGAAGTATTGCTGGTAGCGGGCGACTTTCTTTTCGCCGGCATCGAAGAGCGTAAAGCCATACGCCAGTTCAAGCAACCGTTCCGGCCGGCAAAGCGAGTAAATGGCTCGATCCTGAGTGGTGACAACGCGCGGCAGGTTCAGGCTGTTGACCGCTTCCATGCGGTGCTTGCCAGGGAAGGCGTCATACAAAGCCTGAATTTGGCTGCGGCTCAATGGCTTTTCCACAACAGTTTTCAAAGATTTCTCAAATGCTTCGTCTTCCTCTTTCCAAACGCTCCAAAACTTGGCCGGGGTACCGACTGTGGCATATTTGGCTTCATTACCTGAGACCGCCAGTAGAAGCTGTGCATATTGGAAAAGAGCGGGGGTTTCATCTTCTTTCTGATTGCGTATCTGTTGTGAGATCGCCTGGGTAATAGGATCTTTAAGGTCGGGCGATTTACATTCGATCACGCAAAAGGGAATGCCGTTGACGAACAGCACCAGGTCGGGCCGGCGGGTTTCGTGACTGCCGCGGCGCTCGACGGCGAATTCCTCCGCCACATGGTAAATATTCTGCTCGGGATGCTCCCAATCAATGTAACGCAGGCTGAAGCTCTTCAAATTCCCGTTCACGGATTGCGGCAGGCTCTTGCCCAGGCTGAGCAGGTCGAAAATGCTTTCGTTGGTGCGCAGCAGGCCAATGGAAAGAGTCTCTTTGAGGACCTGCACAGCGGTGTGAATATTGGCTTCGGAAAACGGGAAGCGTTGACCGTGGTATTGGATTTCATTATTCCTGGCCAACCAGTCGAGCAGAACACTTTCCAGTAAAACGGCATCGGCCCGCCCGCCGCGCAGCGCCAGCGCCTCGCGCGGGGAGAGGTAGGTGTAGCCCAGGTTTTGCAGCAGGTGCAGCGCCGGCAGCTGGGAGCGGGTGAGTTCTGAGAATTCAAGGGATGCTTGATCAAGTTCCATAATATAACCTTCCTAAAACGGTATCTCTTCTTCGGTTGAGTTACCTTCTATGAGGGGCTCATCGAATACATGAGACAGGAATTCCATTATTTCATCCGTGCAAAACAAACCAGAGACGCCAGATCCGTCGTTTAATTTCTGTTTTGTCGTATACACATCAGTCAGCTCCAATTTATTGCCATGAAAATCATTCTGGTTAACAAATAAATCTTCAATTTGCCCACTTAGAATACAGATGCCATGACTTCGCAGATCTGCAAGTAACTCCTCGATTTGTGACTTTTCGGTACAGTTAGGAATATCAGACAACCTTTTAGCTGTGTAAAATAATTCGGGAAATTTGGCTTTGAATGAATTTCGGAGCTTATCTATCCTACCAAGTATTGAATTGCCATTAGTTCCAAATAGATAGGATTGACAGAAATAGCCATTGCCCAGTTCCCGAATGCTTTCATGCGCGGGGACTTCACCAAATTGTTTTCGATCCTCGCTTTTATCGCGTAACAAAAAGTCAAAATCAGCCAACACATAACATTCGATTTGCAAATCAGTTAAATGTTTGCTCATTTGTTTTATTTGGTCTTTTCCTTTTACAGATAAAACGGAAACATTAAATTCATCCATCTTCCCTGGAAAGAGCCCGTCAGCAATCATTCGAATAATGTATTGATCAAAGCCCTCGCAAAGAATCACTTTATCAGCAAAGAATATTTCATTTTGGTTATTATCAATCAATAGATTTTGTATTTTGCGAATTTCTATCCGGTTTGCTATGGTTTCGTTTTCCACTTTCCGGACAAGGATAATTTGCATACTATCAGGTGCATTGATAAATTCAGAACTATGAGTAGACAAGATGACCTGATTACGGTTGCCATTTAGAAAATCTGACAACTTGTTGTTGATTACCCTACGTGCGTGTGGATGTAAGTACAATTCAGGTTCTTCGATACACAGGAGTGCAGAACTTTTTACATTTACAAATTGAGTGAAGTAATTAAATAAACCAATAATTACTGCGCTTTGAATACCAGAACCTTTTTCAGTTAGCTGAGATTTATATCCATCATCCACATAGAGGACACAACTCTTATATAAATCTGTCCGGTTTTCGGTGTTGAATTGAAAATGAAGTTTAGTTCCTGGAAAAGCCACGGCTACAGACGACTGTTCAATTTTTTCACTAATGCCCGAAAAAATTTCTCCTGCAACGCGATTGACTGTACTTAATGCAACTTTTAGTTCGTCATTTGCTTCATAGCCCTGGGTTAGGTGTTTCATTAACTTACCATACCACCCCCATTGACTAATTCTGAGTTGAGTCCGAGGATCCCGAAACGATGGAATAATGGCACTCTGAAGAAGCTCATTCCGGAAGGGAGCTTTAAAGCTCATGATCCAATCTGACGAATCATTTTCCCGGTAGAATAAACGAATTTCCTTATCTACTTTTCCATCTTCGTCGAGTGTTGCGCGAAAACCATATGCAAATGAATACATATTCCCGATTTCATTCTCAAGCGGAGTTCCACCACCAGGCTTAGGATTGATGTATAGTTTATTTGCTCTGGGCAAATCATCCTGAATTACTTTTGAAAATATCTCATTAAGTTTGTCAGGAGCAGAAGAATTCTTTATTCGTCTTTTATCCCCATTTTCAATCCAAACATAATATCCATAACATTTAGATAGCTCTTCATAATCCAAATCTTCATGAGGTAGCCTGGTCAATTCGCACCAAATGATAATTTCGGAGCTTTTATTTCCGTATACAGTGAAAAAATCACTGTCAGTGATATTCTCTGACTTGTTGTAATCAGGCGAATTCTCTCCCAGAACCAGGTCAATGGCTTTGATGATATTGCTTTTTCCGGCGTTGTTGCGGCCGATGATAATATTCTTCCCACTGATGAAACGTAAGTCCAATTTCTTAATAGATCGATAATTCTCAATATAAATTCTCGATAGGTACATTTCCCCCTCCTAATCCACTTTTACCCGAATTTCGCCTGTGAGCAGCTTCTGCATCAGACCTTTTTTCTGCTCTTTTAGCTTCTCCAGGTATTTTTTCAACAAAGCGATTTGTTCATCCATCCCGCCCAGCACGCCGGCGATCTTCTTTTGCTCTTCGATACCTGGAATGGTGACCGTGATTTTCAGGAAATCACCTTTATTCATTACCCGGTTGCGCCCGGCGCCGCCAGGGGAGATCAAATCCAGTTCGTAGAAAAATCGGTCGGTTACCATGAGGTGCTTGAAATATTCCGGCAGCATCTTTGAAATATCGAAAACATAGGTCGGGAAGCGGTGCGAGACCAGGGCTCCATCACCATCCGGGCCGACCAGGGCGATCGCACCTTCCCAGGCAAAGGTGATGTTGACGATCAGGTCATCCTTGCGAGCCTGAAAAAGATGTGTCAACGCGATGGTTTCCGGGTCGTCCACGACTGACGTAAATGTACCCTTGCCGTGACTGCGGATCCCCAGCCGCAGATACGCTCCGGCAGGTTTCACAACCTTGCGGAATTTTGGATGAAGGAAGGTACCCAGCCTCACCTGCTTCCATTCATCCTGAAAGCCAGGGAAACGCATTCGTCCGGATAGCAATTGTGAGACCAATTTGGCTTTTTGCCGTTGTTTGGCCTCGATCAACCGCTGCACTCGCTCAATGGCGCGGTCCCAGGTGGAGAGAATTTGGATTATTGCACCTTGTTCATTAATCGATGGAAGTGGTATGTATAATCCTGAATACTCTTGTGCATTGATATTTGGTTGAGCTCCCGTATGAATCGTTGATCGAACCCAAGACCAATACTTCTCTGATTGGGTGAAATTGCTTAAGTAAGACCCAAGCAATTGTTCCGGGTTTGGTACAAAACGGATCAGGTAACCGGCAAATGCGAAATTACCAGTCTTATTATGCAAGTACGTTTTTCCAACCGTCGCCCCAGTTCGCGCAAAAAGAAAATCGCCTTCTTCAAGCAAATAACCCTTAGCATCTTCATTTTTTATACTCTTAATATCTATAGAACTAAGACGACCATCGTCTGTTATATCTGTTATTCGGATATACCTTGGAAGATCTGGAGAGTAATCAATAGATGTGGCAGCTGCGCCATATTTTCCTCCATTAATGCATACACTTCCAAGATCTCTGCAATCCCAATCTTTTGGAATCCATCCGATTTCAGTTTTATGGTAGCCGTCCTTTTTTTCATTTTTCATTAGCTTTCCCCCTTTGAGTCTTACCTTTTTCTCTCAATAAGCGAACAGCTTTGTCAAAATCCTCATCCGTCTGACTGGCTTCCCGTTCCAGGCGGGCGGTGTTGTACTTTTCATATTCCGAAAGCGCCAATGCCTTGGCCACCTCAGCCGACACCCGGCCGGCGTCGTGCAGCACATCGCGCCCGTTGAACTGCAGAAAGGCATCCAGCTTTTGCGCCCAATCCCGCATGTACATGGGCTGGTGGCGTTCGGCCTGATCCTCAGCGTAATCCAGGTACATGGTCACAATGCGGTTCAGGCTGCGCAGTTCATCTTCTGCCAGGTAGTTTTTGGCCACGGTCACATCCGCCTGGCGCACTTTTTTGCCCTTCCAACTGGTCAGGCCCATATTCGGTTTGGCAGCGCTGGCGCGCTCCGCGATCAATTCAGCCGCAGTATGCCCGGTAATCGCCCAGTGCAGCTTGTTTTGCACGCTGGCGTAAAACTCATGGGTGATCTCCGCGTTGGGATCGTAATCCACAGCCAGGCTGTATATCTCGGTGATTTTTCGATAAAACTGCTTTTCGGAGGCACGGATATCACGAATACGCTCGAGCAGCTCGTCAAAATAATCCGCGCCCAGCCCGCGTCCTTCTTTCAGGCGCTCATCGTCCATAACGAAGCCCTTGACCAGGTACTCACGCAGTCGTTCAGTCGCCCAGCGTCTGAACTGGGTGCCGCGGTGGGATTTTACGCGGTAGCCAACCGCAAGAATCATCTCCAGGTTGTAGAAATCGATTTGCCTGGTTACTTCTCTTTCACCTTCTTTTTGAACTATCCGGAAATTCCGGATAGTTGCTTCCGGATCAAGTTCTCCCTCCGCGAAGATTGATTTGATATGTTCGTTGATGGTTCGAACATCCTTTTGGTAAAGGTTCGCCATCATTTTTTGACTCAACCAGACCGTTGACCCTTCAAGTCGAACCTCTAAGCGGGTATCACCGCCCTCGGTTTGATACATGATGATATCGGATTTCTTTTCCGGCAAATTATCAGTCAATTTTGTCCTCCTTGTGAGAAAAACAGGTATAATCCAATTGGAGGCTTTCAACGGTAACCGTTGCACTGCCTTTTTATTTTTAAAGCCCTAACTCTTCCAGGTATTTCTTCATTTCAGCCTGCACCTGAACCAGTTCCGCTTCGATCTCTTCGATTTCCTTCTGCACGGCGGGGATATCGACTTCTTCTTCCTCTTCAAACGTATCCACGTAACGCGGGATGTTCAGGTTGTAATCTGCGGCTTGAATATCCGCCAGAGTAGCCAAAGAGGAATATTTCTCAATGGGGTTGAAATCCAGGTAGGTCTGGAAAATGCGGTTGATGTCTTCCTCGCGCAGAACGTTCTGATTGGTACCGCTTTCAAAGTCACGTGAAGCGTCAATAAACAGGATGTGCCGGTCGCGTTCAGTTTGCGCTTCAGCCCAGGGTTTGCGCGCCTTGTTGAATATAAGAATTGCAGCGGGAATCGGCGTGCCAAAGAAAAGCTTCTCCGGCAGCCCGATGACGGCTTCCAGGATATTCTCGTCGATGAACTGCTTGCGAATGATGCCTTCCGCCGCACCACGGAAGAGCACGCCGTGCGGAACGATGACCCCCACTCGCCCTTCGCCTTCCAGCGCGATTTCCACCATGTGGCTGATGAAGGCATAGTCGCCTTTGCTAGCCGGCGGTAGCCCTCGATGGAAGCGGTTATATGGATCGTTAGTGGCAAATTCAGCACCCCATTTCTTCAAAGAGAATGGCGGATTGGCAACCACAACGTTGAACCGCATCAGTTCATCATGGTCGAGCAGACGTGGATTGGAAATCGTATCGCACCACTCGATCTGAGCTTTTTGGTCAATTCCGTGCAGGAACATATTCATGCGGCACAGCGCCCAGGTGGAACCGTTGGATTCCTGCCCGCCCAGGAAATAATCCGGACTACCGATCTCTTTGGCAACGCGGATCAACAATGAGCCCGACCCACAAGCCGGGTCGCAAATGCGGTCACCGGGTTTGGGTTGCACGAGTTTCGCCAGTAAAATGGATACTTCCGGCGGTGTGTAGAATTCACCGGCTTTCTTGCCTGCACCTGCTGCGAACTGGCCGATCAGATATTCATAAACATCCCCGATTACGTCTCGGTTACCCACAACCGAAGGGCGCAGATTCAAACGGGGACTGGCGAAATCCTCCAGTAAATTTTTCAAGCGGCGATTGCGGTCCTTGGTTTGGCCCAACGCGCCTTCACTGTTGAAATCAATGTTACGAAAAACGCTTTCCAGCTTGGATTTATTAGCATCTTCGATCTTCATCAATGCAATATTGATTAGTTCGCCAATATTCGCCGCATCACGTCGTTCATAAAGATAATCAAAGGTGCTCTCTTCGGGAACGATAAAACGCTCACGGGATAATGCGCGATCTACGCGTGTCATATCCCCGTTGTATCGATTGAAGTATTCTTCAAAAACATCCTTCTTTAAGTCGCTCAGATATTTCACGAATAGCATCGTGAGAATATAGTCTTTATATTGAGCCGATTCAACAGCCCCGCGGAAGGTATCGCAGGCAGCCCAGACAATTTGACCGATTTCATTCTTACTCGCATGTGAGTTTGCCATGTCTCTTCTTCTCCTATTCGATAATTGCATTCAGACAGACAGATTGGATTAACGTCGATTTTTTTAACAGGTATAAACCCAATAGATTCGCTTCCTTTTTTCGCAGCAATTCCAGCTCGCCAATTTTCCTTTGTACCTCAATGGGTGGGATAGGAACCTCAAGACGTGATAACGCGGAAACAGAAAGAAAGGGGAGCGAACTTCCGCTGCGGTTCAATTGGATGTACTCCTGCGCGGGTTTTTGATTGAGCCACCAGGCCAGGTATTCAGGCAGAATCGTTGCCTGATCAGGCCGTAAGATATAAAATGAATTCGCCGCGAGGACATGATTGGTAACGCGGTTTACTGGGCAGGCAAAATTATCCTGTCCCTTGGCCAGGAACAAGACGTCACCAGGCTGGATTTCCGATTTGGTCATAGAGCCAGCAGGGGTAAACCTGGTAAGGTTGGACCAATCTACCTGGTGCAGGTTGTTGAAATCTCGTGCCTGAAGTAAAAAGTGGCTACCATCCGGATGCGCACGGATCCCCTCCCGCGATTGATAGCCAACCTGGATTTCAGATATGTCGCCCAAGAAAGCCTTCATAAGTCCTCGCAATTATTAGTTACAGTAGATTTCATACTGTAAATTATAGCAAGGAATTCGAGTTTGTCAAGTATTTATTGCAGTATTTATTCTACTGCATTTATTTAGTTAATTGCAGCCATTTCGAGAAATTGTGACAAAAGAGCGCTATTAAAGCAGGCAACTGGATGCGATTAATATTCATTTGAGTATAATTAAAGCAGGTTCCCTGTAATAGGAAAATATCAGCCAAAACAAACTCGAGAAGCCTTTCGTAAAATGTAATTATTATCATCATAACAGCATGAATACAGGACTAATATTGAATAAACGAGTGAGGGAGGGGGGATGAAATTGTTTGATTTTTTTACGAAGCTAATCAAAACAGTAGCAAAGTTATTTTTCCCTGAAAAATACCACAAATTATTGAACCGTAGCGAAGCAAAACCCACCCAACCTCGGACTGGTGATGTTCATCCTATTGGAACTCATCCGGTAAGAATTCCACCGGCTGCTCCACCGGCGAATAACGCAAATGGAGTGCATAAGAAACCTGAATTGGAACCTGTCAAGTTGGTAGTAACCGAAGACAGTGTATTTGAAGGGCGCGAGCCGCTGCCTGCAGTGCCGGATGACTATAAACCCGCCGATGTGCAAGAACCCCCGTCGCTACCACTCGAATTGGAAGTAGAAGTAGTTGAGGGAGTAGAAGACCACGGATACGTACCAACTGATATTGAGTTCAGCGATCCACAAGTTATCGAAGCACCCATTATTGACGTTGAAAGGCCGGCGCCCGACCTGGATGAGCCAGAAAATATCAACATCAAAAATTTCAATGAGACTGAGCAACAATCAACCGAGGTGAAGTTACGCGAGACCATCAATGAAGAAGGTACTGATCTCCAACATGCCGAATCGCAGGTTATTGATGTAGAGGAACCGTCATCACAGTTGATCGAGCAAAAAACCGGCATGATAGCGGAAAAGGGAGACCCTAATTCAAATGATACAGAGCTGGTGGTTTCGGAAGTTGGTGATGAGATTCCCCCGGTACATTCAAGCAAACTGGAAATAGTCAAAATAGCCAGTGAAGAAGGTTTCGAAACAATTGATGAATTACCGATCATTGAAATTGATAAAGTAGAGAAACCGGACGTTGAAGATAATTTCGAGGACGAAGAAGGTATAGAAGACGAGATTGGTGGGTATGAAGATGATGCTTATGGCGAAGTTGAAGTCGAAGGTTCAGGTGTTTTAAGCCCAAAATCTTCGGTACCTCGTGAGGAAAGGAAAGACAGAGAAAAAACACGAAAGAAAAGCACGCAATCTCCTTTCGATAGATGGGTCATGTTAGTCTATGAGCTTACCGAGGAAAAACCAGATGTGGATGCATTCATTCGGAAACTTGAGGTAGATGACCTGGATGATATTTTTAATCTGGAAATAAATCAACTTGAAAAACATTTCTTTGAAGCCCTGAAACGATATGAATACATTGGCGAAATGCCTTTTTCAGAAAACGCCTATAAGAAGTTGATTGAATATCTGCGCCTAAATGCCCGAAAAAATGGGAAGATTAATCCCCGTTGTACATTACCCACCCTGTTTTCAGTAAGTATGGTTTTTTGCGCCCGGTATTCTGATACTGAAGCCAGAGAGTTTTGGAAACCTTATGCGCAGCAGGTTTGGGGATGCGAACCGTCTCAGTATTTTCAGAATATTAGCCGGCAGCTTTTTGCCTACAGTCGCGAGTATTTGCATCGCAGCCTTAACCTTTCCTTCACTATTCAAAATCAAGGCGATGTCGTTCGACCAGTTTATCAGCATGCCATCATACCAAATTACTTGCAAAGTTATTTCGCTGAATGGCTGGTGAATAACTTTGAGAGTATTCTGCAATATCCAGCAGAAAAATTGCCAATGATTCTGCAATATGAGAAATCTTTGGATTATGTTCCCAGGCGGTTGAGAAATTTTATCCGCGGCGAGGAAACAAAAGAGACGGCTACTCGTCTGATAGCTCGTATGTCAAATGCGATAAGGCTATTCCACGAGGTAGAGCAAACAGAAGCGGTTGAATCGGTTATGAGTTCATCCATCGAGAAATCTCTTTGGGAGGTTATTTACAAAAAGCTAATCGATGACCAATCTCATATTGTGAAACTTCGAAGAATCACACCACGGTTAGAATGGCTCTGGGATCTTGAGGGTGATGACATCATTCTCAACCTTTCCAATATTCGGTCTAGCAAGAATGATAAACCTGATAGCGTAACATGGGCTGAAAAAGATGCGAAGTACCTAAAAGGAAATGAAGTTCTATTTAAGATCTATCCATGGAAGATGAAGTCGGGCGACTGGGAGGTTGACCCAATAAAAATTCCGGCGGAAGGCCCTTTGGATGGCAGCATTCTGGTTCTTTCTGAAAATTTTGATCTTGATGAACCTAAACAGAGCCAGTTCCGCCAAGTAATTTTTGAACGCACTGTACCGCTACTACAAAAGTCAGTACTTTTTTTCCGCGTGAATCCTCAAAGAAATGTCGGTGTCCAGAAAGAACAGATCGATTCCGATGGCTCATGGATGATCGTTTCTAGTGAAGATATTCATATTACTGACAGCGCTGGAAATAAGGTTCAGGCAAGTTCTCTGAACATACCTTACCGTTTGCGGGAATCCGGTTTCACCCAGGCGGGAATATACACTGTTCAGCTCCCGGTAACGGTTCATCTCGGTGAAAAGTCCTTAGTATTTGAGGGGACTGAAGATCAACAGCAGATCAACCCATTTCTCCGTGGAATTGAAAAAGTTCCAGGACTGTCGGCAGACATTCCCCCGATTTTCCTCTCGCCAAATATCAATTTCTTGTTTTCAATTAACCCTGATTCCCATCACCTTCGGCGAACATGGTTGTTGATTCACCGTAATGGCAAGTTTTTACAATCCATCTTATTAACAAACCTGATGAGCCAGGGCAAGATGAGGATAGATGAAAATCTTTGTGAAGTAGATTTAACGCCGTTTCTTGAGCAATCAGGAGTTTATAGTATTAGCCTCCTGCACAACATGAAGTCGCTGCTTGAAGAGCCGGTTCAATTTGCTTGGTTGCCTGAAGATGTTGAAATCATTGGGCCAAGCCCGGACGATTGTTACTCTCCCCTCAACCCGCTTCAGGTGACCATCGGTGGAGTTTCTGAAGAACAGGTTGTCCCCACTCCTGACGAGAAGAGCAAAATCATCACTGAGGGAAATACAGTGAGGATCGAATGGAAATTGATCAGGAACCCACATTGCCGATTTGATTTATTATGGCAGGGTTCACTGATTCATTTCAAATGGAATATTGATCGGGTTTCAGCCTGGATAGAGGGAGGTGAAGATAAGAGCCAGGTGTTTGAAGACCAAGCAAAAACCGTTATGTTGCAGGTGCGCGGTCGACCGAAAGAGGAATTTTCCTGGATTGTTGGAGAGTTGGGGAAACAGCGATACACACGATTGAACGCCAAAGGTGAGTATCAAGCAAATCTATTGGAAACCGAAGTACGAGATATGCTTTTTGAAGATAATCTAGCGAAGTCTAGCGTTTCAATCGCTATTCGCGGTTATACCTGGAAACTCTTTGATTACTATAGAAAACCGAACGTTGAAATTACCAACGTCAATTATGTGAGGCCTGAGTTAGAAATTTCATTGACACAAGTCCGGAAACTTCGCGGTGCCTATACAATTCAAGTTCGTCATACTTCGAACCAGTCAAAGCCTGAAACCCTATCTGTCATTGAAGTACTCGAAGATACTCTTAATTTTCAGGTGGACTTGAATCCGGGTCAATTTCGGATTGATGTCCTCCTTTTTGATACGCTTATTCACTCTTCTGCCTCATTCCAAGTTGATGAAGAACCAGAACCAATCAAAGAAAACAACACAAAGGTCCAGGTTTTTGATAATTATGGTTCTCCTGAGCATCTTTTCAGAGTAATAACCGCGACAAGCCGGGAACTGCTCAACCGGAGTTATGACAAGCTACTTATAACACCTGCAATTGAACAATTACAACTGATTCATACACCAGATGAATGGCTTACAAATACACGTTGGAACGATGGACTCAAACGTTTATTGCCTTCCTGGGCTGTGCTGATGTACCCACTCAGGTTTACGACTAAGAATCACCGAAGGATTTTACACGTCTTCCCAGAAAAAGTTGCTTATGGTGGAAGAGCAGGTAGAGGATATATCGAATTAAAGCTCGCTGAAGAAAAAATGCGAATTTCTGCCTCCTGGAGGCCAGGGAAAGATCCGGATTATTCCGAATTGTGGATGGGGATCTCTCAAGAACAGAATGTAAAATTTTTCAGCGAATTAGATCAGGACGATTTATGGCCCGCATATCAATGTAGAGACTGCGGAACAATCGTCGCTTCTAAGGATGGTACTTATTTAAAACTTCCACCAAGCTTGGTTCGGTTGCACCTGCATGGCTTTGAGCGAAAACTAAATGAGCAATTTATTGATACAGTTTATGACAATCAGAATATTGTTGAGGTAAGCTTTACACAATATAAAGACAAACCCCTCCAGCACGCTTATTGGGCAAAAGAGGTGGTTTTTAATAATTACATGCAATTCTTAATTGAAGGAAAAATCAGGTCGATTCACGGTGACTTGGAACAACCGATAAATTTATTTAAGAATATTGATTATGGCCTCGCAGTAAGTGACCTCTTTGAGCACCTGCAACTACCAGCAACTCAAAAGTTACTGGAGTATTCGAATGAAATTGACCGATTGGATCAGTTCATCAAAGATGAGTGCCCAAATCAGCCAGCCTTCAACGCAATGCAACGACTGATGAAGTACGTGTATGCAGCGACTAGCCCTTTTAACATTCCTGGGAACGTTTTATCCCTGGCGATGGTGTTACGACTAAAAGCCAATCAGCCTCAGGTTTACAGCAATTTATTGGCCAATCTTGGTATTTCAGAAAGCATTCTGGTGGATATTTTGAGAAATACGGCACAGGGTTGTCCAAAAATGCTCGAATGGTCTATTGCCTGGGCGGAACTTTTTTATGTGCATGCAATTTCATAGGAAAGTAAGGAAGTAATGAACGCAGTAAAAATTACGCAAGCCCTCAAACAAGCTCTGGTTGATTACTTGATGACCACATTTGATGCCAACAAAGACGGTAATGAGCCAGAGTTGGCAAGAAAAATCCGTGAAAGCTTTGAATATCCCAGGGCTTTATTTACAGGTCCGTTCTTGGAATTAATTTATCCATACGTTCGCAACGCAAGTCTAATGGACTTATGTGATCAAGGTGTATTGTCAAAAAAAATATTGTCAATGCCCTGTTTTTCTCTTCCCAAACCTGAACCGATCCCACTTGATGCGCTTCTCTATTTGCATCAAGCGAAGGCGATAAAAAAATTATGTGTCGAGAATAAAAGCATCGTAATTTCTTCAGGAACAGGCAGTGGTAAAACTGAATGTTTTTCAATTCCTATTGTCAACGATTTGCTTGAGGATGATACCCCTGGTGTACGCGCCTTGTTGGTGTACCCTCTTAATGCGCTAGTTAATGACCAGATGGAACGCTTGCGGGTGATGCTGAAAGGCACTTCAATCACTTTCGGGCGCTTCACGAGTGAATTGCCCAACCAGGCTGAGCGAGACGAGCGCTTCCTGCCAAACGAAGTCATTAGCCGCGAAGAAATTCGTATAGAGGGCAAGATTCCTCAGATCCTGATCACAAATTACGCCATGCTGGAATATTTACTCCTCCGCCCCGAGGATTCGATCCTTTTCAGTACAGGTCTATGGAAGTTTCTTGTTCTCGATGAGGCGCATACCTACACCGGCGCTCAGGGAATTGAAGTGGCTATGCTCATCAGGCGTTTAAAACAAAGACTAGAGAAACAACCTGGGGACATGTTATGCATTGCAACTAGCGCGACCTTGGTTAACGATAATCCTGCGGTGGCCGCTGATTTCGCACAGAAACTATTCTGTGAAGATTTACAGGAAGATGATGTAATTTTTGGCGACGAGGATAGGCACCATTTTGATCAGCCTGACCAATCTGCCTCACCGGTTCCGCCTGAAGCATACCTACATCCAGATTTTGAGAAAATGCTAGAAGAAATGCGGAAAACAAATTCGGAAAAAGATGGATTGGAGAAAGAAAAGCCCGATGTTGAAAAGGTTGCCTTATGGATGGCTGAAATCGGAATCATCGATTCTGATGCTCTTTCTCTCGTGGACCGATATCTTGACGATTTACCGGGTTATCTATTTAGCGTTCTCTCTAAAAATGCCAACCTTGTGCAATTACGGAATTGGATGATCCAACAGGATCATCCCGTACTCTTTGATGATGCCGCACGTTTTATTTTTCCGGGCTTTGACCAGCAAGATCAAACAAAGGCCCTTTATCGTTTGATTGAAATCGGTGCAGTTGCTAGGCCTGCTCCAAATCAACTGCCGTTGCTACCGGCTAAATATCATATTTTTGCTCGCCCACCGCAAGGAACCTGGACTTGTTTAAATCCGCGCTGTACGGGAAAAGATCCAGCCACGAACACAAAGTGGTCACGCTTATATAGCAATCCCACCAACTTTTGTGAAAACTGTGGTGCCCAGGTGTATCCCATCTACCTTTGTCGTGAATGCGGTCAGGTATATATCGCTACCCACTTCCGAACACATAGCAGTGAATATTTGCCCGCAGTAGAACAATTGGTGGAAGGGAATGAAAAACGGTATTTTACCTGGTCACCTGTTGAAGAAAATATCGTCCTGGCAGACAATGTGGATGTTGATAATGGTAATGAAGAGGACCAAGAAAATTCATCTACCCTATCTAAATTTCATCAGAATGAAGTCCATGTTTGTTTGAACTGTGGAAAATTAACGACACACTGTAATTGCCAAAATCGTATCTCTTCTATTCCACTTTTTGATATTGAGCAGAAGATCATTAAATCTAGAAAAGGTCAACAGGTAGAACAGTTGGCTCCGACAACTGATCTACAGGAGTGTCCAAGATGCCGTTCTAAGTCGAAAAACGAAACAGAAATCGTCACCCCGATTACAATCCGCGGTACTGGGCCTCTTGCAAACTTAACATACGAGCTTTATCGCCAACTGCCCACCGCCACGGATTTGAAAAAGAAATCACTCCCCGGAGAAGGTCGCAAACTACTTACCTTTTATGACAGCCGGCAAGGAGCGGCTCGGTTTGCAGCATTTTTACAAGATGTATCCAATAAGCAAAATTATCGCCACATTATCCCCCAAGCAATTGAACAATGCCTGCAACCTGATGAATGGGGTGATAATACCGCACCTAACTTGTTTACCTTGAGTAAAAAAAGTGGTGAAATTGCATGGAAAAAAGGCATTATTCAAAATGACTCCGAATCCGATTATTGGCGGTCCACCTCAGCATCATTTTCGGTCGACCAACGAAAATCAGCATCCATATGGATGGCCAAAATAATTCTTGGAGAGTTTACGACGGGTCGGAGAAGCAGACAATCATTAGAGTCTATGGGACTGGTAGGGGTGTCCTATTTCCAAAAGGATGATCTGCCGGACTTTGAAAGTTTAGGAAAAATAATCGGATTGTCCAATGATCAGTCCTCGGCACTGGTTGGTCACCTTTTGGATGACCTTCGATTTCGAAAGGCAGTTAAATTACCTACTGGCATTCTTCCTGACGATCCAGAGTTTGGAACTAACAAGGGAAATCCGCACTTCATTCGTCAGGGAAAACCACGTTCGGGGGAAGAACGCTGGATCGGAGACACTCCCCGACAGCTCAGGCGGCAATACGTCCAACGGGTTCTGGAGATTAATCGGATGGATTCCTCCGACGAAAGCGTAGTAAAAACCCTTACAGCTATCTGGGACTGGTTGATTGAAGTCGATGGATTGCTTATCGGTTCTTCGACAGAAGGTTTTCAACTTGATCCAAATCATTTTTATTTCGATAGTCATCAGAAATGGTGTCGATGTAAAAAGTGCCAGCGATTATCCTATCGCGGAACAATGATGCCCTGCCCTTATCCACACTGTGGTGGCGAATTTGAGCCTGTGGATATCACCTCTGCTCAAAGCCAAAATTACTATTACAACTTATTTCACCAGCCGCTTATTCCCATTCGAGTTGAAGAGCACACGGCTCAACTCGACTCCGAGAAAGGGAAAGATTACCAGGATTACTTTAAAGCAGGATATATCAATGCCTTGAGCTGCTCAACCACCTTTGAAATGGGCATTGATCTGGGGGATTTGCAGGCAGTAGCCATGAGCAATGTGCCGCCAACGGTAGCAAACTACCGTCAGAGAGCTGGGCGTGCAGGACGTCGCACCAGTGGAACAGCCTTTATATTGACTTGGGCTTCAGATCGGCCTCACGATCAGGCATATTATGATGCCCCAATTGAAATCATTAGCGGCCGGGTGACGGTTCCTAATATCATGTTGGAAAATGAATTGATCTTACACCGGCATGTAAATGCAATCTTACTCAGTCAGTTCCTTCGATACAGAAAGAGACAAGGGATTGACATTGAAAGGCTCTCGTTCTGCGGAGATTTTTTTGATAATAACCTATCCGAAGAACCTCATTCTGCCTTTTTACAAGAATGGATTGATTCAGAGCGTGACGAAATCAAGAATCAATTACAAAAATATGCTCGTTTACTGCCTGAGGACTTGAAGCCGCTGGTTGATAATGGCATCGATCACTTTTTGACCGACTTACGAAGGCTAAATGATGAACATTATCAACCCATCACACGTTATTATCGGGAGCAAATTCAACAATTTGCAGATCAACTTGGTAATACAGCATTGAATTCCCAGACAAGTCAAGAAGTTGAAAGTCAACAAAGATATTATAGAAATTTGCTGGATCGGATGAGAGGATCGAAGGGGAGAAAATCCGGATATTTAATCGATTACCTAAGCAGCAATGGGGTTTTACCGAGTTATTCATTCCCACTTCACACTGTTGAACTTTTACTTCCCAAAGAAGCAAGGTTGAGTGAGCATTTGCGTTTGGAGCGCGACTTGCGCCAGGCAATAAATGAATATGCACCGGGATCAGAAATCGTAGCTGATAAAAAAATCTGGCGAAGCCTTAGGCCAATCTTTTGGAAAGATACCCCAAGAATGCTTGAGTATCGAATCTGTGAACACTGTCATCACCTAGATATCAGCAACGATGCTGGGGTATCACTGCCACAGACAGAGGGTGATTGCCCTGTTTGTCACGAGCCGCTGGGGCCAAAATCCAAAATTCGCAAATTTGTTGAACCAGATGGCTTTATTGCAGACCCAAAGAGTGGGAAACCGGCCAGGCAATACGTAAACATCGAACCAAATCAGATGCGTTCTGCATTAATCCCTGAGCAAAATCTTGAGGAAGAGGAGCAGAGTAAATTTATTTATCTGGCATACAATCAGAAAGGGAAACTTCTATATGTGAACGAAGGTAAGTTCGGCAAAGGTTTTGTATTTCCGATTCAGGCTTTTTCCCTGTTTTCGGATGTTGGACAAAAAGAAAAGCTTTCTCTTGGCCATATTCAAACCACGAATACACTCCATATTCGTTTTGTGGGTCATGAATATATCCAGATTCCCTCCCCGAGCGACCAATCTTTCTGGCTGTCCTTGTTATATGCCATTATTCATGGTGCTAGCCATTGCCTACAAATTGAACGTCGAGATATTGATGGCGTTCTATTCCCACGAATTTCAGGAGGTTCGTGGGAACAAACCATCGTTCTTTATGACAATGTTCCTGGTGGAGCTGGTCATGTAAAAAGCATCCAGGAAAACCTCATTGCTGTCTTGGAGGAAGCACGCCGGATATTAAATTGCAATGACTGTGCACCCGATACCAGCTGTTATCATTGTTTGCGAGATTACAATAATCAATTCTTCCATCAGTACCTAAAAAGAGAATCCGCTCTAGAGTTCCTGGATTTATTGATTGCCAGCTTAAAACCACTTGAAATTGGCGTTCCAGGGGCAGTCAGAGTTATAACTTCAGATCCAGCAAACTGGCTGTTCGAGAAAATCCGATATGCAAAACAATCGATTGTAATTGCGGTTCCAAAATTGGATTTACGCCACCCAATGGGAGAAAATTATACTTGGCTTGATACACTTGGAGATCTTCTCAAAAAAAGATGTGATGTCAATTTATATCTTCAATATCTGCCGGAACAAACTCCAGAAGGGTACAGTCTGGCAGCTCACTTACAGGTTTTAATGAGTAAGGGTCTTAAAGTTTGGAAAATAGCACAACTTCCAGAATGGCAAGTCATCGTTGATCACAATCACCCGGAGGCAAGAATTATTCGCAGTGAGGGTGAACACAATATTATTGTGCTGCAGAATCAGATCGGTACTAAACAATTATTATCGTCTACAAACCATGAAGCGGTGATGAAAATCACAAGTGATTGGAACAAATTACATAAGACTCCAGTTAATGAAGCCGATCTAAACCCTCCACAGTATGTGAAAGTTATTAATGTTAGAGCTGCTGCAAGGTCTGAGATTAATGAGCAGATCCTCTTTGCTAGTTTTTTTGCTAAACCATGTAAGAAGATGTTGGTTCATGATCCATATCTTTTTGACCGAGAACACATCGTCAATCGGCTAGGGAAATACTTATCAATGGCATCCCAACATAATATCATGGACGAAGTGATTGTTCATACAAAGAAAGCGCCAGATAGTAGAGAACAGGAAAAAGCTGAACAAGAATTGACCAGTAAATTTAATTGCTCAATAAGATTTAAGCATACAGCAGAGCATGATCGTTATATCGAAATAACTCGCCTAAATGGAGAACAAGCCAGAATAATTCTTGGTCGAGGTCTAGATTTTATCCAACCAGATGGTTCAACAAAAACCACTTACATCGTAATTCAAGATCCTGTGATGTAGGAAGGATAATCAAATCATGTGTAGAGCTACCGTTTTATATTTGACAATAAATGTGATTGTCCTATCCATACTATCTTGATTAAAGAATTCAGATTATTTCAATCATCGTCCTCCGGGTCACGAAAAAACTACTACTTGACCCTGTCATAAAAAGTCGCTATCATACGTCTAATAACTCGTAACCAAAGATCCTCCGGCCTCTTCAGAAGAGCGTCCCTCAGGCCAGGCTAAAATGTGGAGCCTGAGTGAAAATCGTTCCGAAACCAGGAAAATCTCTCATAACCCGGAGGTCAGTGGTTCGAATCCACTCCCCGCTACTAAAGTCAAACCAGAGTCCGTAGGGCTCTGGTTTTTCGTTAGCCTGGCGCACAGCGGTAGACATTTTTCCAAAAATGGAGGAATTCGCCGAAGGCGTGAACCGCAGTTCGCCGGGCTTGTCAATTGCAAAATCCATCGACGGCTTCCTAAAATTCAAAACAGCAGAGGGGTTAAGCCAACGCACAATTGCCTCCTACGAATACATGCTCAACCATTGGTTGAAATACATTGGAGATCGGAGTGTTTCTGAAATCCAGGCTTCCGACCTTACTGGTTACATGGCCTGGCTGCGCACCGAGTACAAGCCGGTGCGCTTCAATGGTAGTAAAGAGCCATTGTCCGCCAAGTCCATTCGCAATGTGTGGGTGACGTTTCGATCCTTTTTCCGCTGGCTGCATGTGGAGTTCAAGTACACCAACCCTGCTATTGAAATCACTGCTCCTAAATTTCAGACGCATCCCGTTGAAACTTTTACCAAAGAAGACGTTGAAAAGATTCTGAAGGCATGTGTCTTTTCTCGGGAATCTCAAACCGAGGAGAGAAAAAAATTTATCATGCGGCGACCGAGTGCCAATCGCGATCAGGCGATTGTGTTGATGTTGCTGGATACTGGATTGCGAGCAACTGAGTTGTGTTCTCTGATCATCAACGATGTGGATCTCAAGACCGGAAAGGTCACCATCCGTCACGGAGTGGCAGGTGGCGCGAAAGGCGGTAAAGGACGCACTGTGTACCTGGGTAAAGTTGCGCGAAAAGCGGTTTGGCGTTATCTTGCCAGCCGAGAAGACGGGGACGATCCCGACGCCCCCCTCTTCATCAGCCATGCGGATCGAGCGTTCAACAAGGACAGTTTGCGTGTCTTGATCAATCGGTTGGGAGACCGGGCAGAAATCAAGAAAGCTTATCCGCATAAATTCAGGCATACCTTCGCAATCACCTACCTGCGCTCTGGAGGAGATGTTTTTACCCTCCAATCGCTTCTGGGTCATGGATCGCTGGATATGGTACGCCACTATGCCCAGATAGCCGAAGTGGATGTGGAGCAAGCGCATCGCAAAGCCAGCCCAGCTGATAACATGCGTCTGTAACCAAGAAATCTTCATTGAGCCAACTTTCCTGCGATAAACATCAATGCCTTTTTCTGGCTTTCTCGATCAAGCTTATTAAGGAAGACCTCAAGGTCATCACCCGGCGTGGACGTTGCCTTTCCTGACAGACCTGCAATGCGCTCTTGAACATCGGAAGATAACATGGGAGCGTAAGTGCTGTCAGTGATCTCGATACTCTCGTGCATCAGGTTCATGGAAACCGCTTTGTAATCCGCCATAGTCTGAGCATGAAGTAACCCGTAGACGGCGTGTCCATGCCGGAATTTATGAGGTGATTTGAATTCAAGGTTCGCCGAGGAAAACAATAACTCCAAGCGTTTTTGAAGCGCTTGAGAACGTGTCTTTCCAGGTTCATCCTGTGAAAGAAATTGATCTCCCCAGGAATGTGCGATCGGTGCATACCAGGGATTTGAGCCAGGAAGTGACTTACGAACGAATTCATCCCATTGGCGGACCGGCGCAAGAATTTCAGGAATGTTCAACAGAAAAGTAGTCGCCTTCTTTCCATTCTTGGTATGAACGCCCAGTTCTGGCCATTGGCGAAGTCTCAGATTTTCAAGGTCAACCGCCTCAATCGGCAATGTGGTAAAGGCACTGGCACGCATGCCTGAAAGGAAGAGCATGGCAGCAGCTGCCTTGTCGCGTAACAAGGCCAGGTTATTTTCGGGTACAGGGATATTGATTAATTTTTGTACCTCATCCAGAGAAACAAAAACATTCTCTGAAGATAACTGCGGTTGGCGAGGTCGCCGCAGAGTATCAATCCACGAAATAGGAAGATTGTTCATTTCACGAGGATATGTAACCTTAGCCCAACGAAAAAAGCGTTTACTTGAGTCAATGATCTTCTTTTGGGATGCGCTGGCCAGGGTTCCTTTTCCTTCCTTACCTGGTAATGAAGATAGATAGGACGGAAGGGTCGGGCGAATTGTCTGCACCTGGCGGAAATTCTGATCATCCGCCCATATCAATAGATGACGCAAATAGAAGCGATAGCGTTCAACGGAGGCTTGGTTCAACTGCAGAACTTCCTCGAGGTACTTGAGATGTTCTTTGACCTTAAGATAGTTCTGGCGTTCGATCACGATGAGCTCCACGATTAATAACGGCACCACAATTTGCACAAGTCCCTTTGATTAAGACCAGGTTTCCCTTGATCGGTTGAATCTGGGGAGAAAGTAATTTGGATACCTGGTTACAACGCAAACAATAGGCTTCATCGTCATTAAGCTTATTGGTTACTTTAGGTTTACGTTGGTTGTTGACCCATCTTCCAAACTCTTCCCCGTTGATCCAGATCCTGTTACGGTTGTCTCTTTGGTGGGGAACATCTATCTGTAACCAATCCCGCAATGTGCTTTCAGCAATATCTAGTTCTTCACAAATTTCACGCGGGGTATACAACATCGGCAATAACCCTGGTGCTTTAATAATGACGTTATGCGGTAATTTTGTCCGGTGAATTCTTACTTCCATCCAACGATACTCCTAAGAAATAGTGTTTTTTAGTTTATCCATACATCAGCAGGTCATCCAACCCGAAATCGTTGACAGTATTTCCAAAAGCTTGTTTGATCTGAAGGATATCTTCTGGAATTACGCCGGCATTTTGATTTTCGCCTAAGCCCGTGCGAATTTTTCTGATTGAGTCAGTCAATTGGCTGACCAGTTTATTGGCGCGTTTGGCTTCGCGTCGCACGGTGTTCCAATCACCAGTTGATTTTGGTAACGGGATCTCAGTCACATCGCTTGTCATCTGTGCAAACTCATCTTCATTTGTCAGTACCCTGTTCGCCATGCAGCGAGCCTCAAATCGTCTCAGACTGCTATGGATCTCGTCTACGTGATCTTCAATATCAAGGGTTTCCAACTGTTCAAGTGATAAATCCGAAAGCTGACATACATACCCGAATAAGCGGGTTAGGTCTTCTTGAATGGTTTCAAGCTGCGAGACAAGCCTGGTATTCTGCGTTTTGACTGATTTTGTCAGTAAGCATGTGTTCATTGGCGATCCTTTCCAAAAGAGTTACGAGTAGGATAACACCCAGGCTGCGCTACCTCAATCTATTAATTTCGATAGGGTATTTGCCTTGATACCTATCGAAATTGATATATAGATTTTTCCTTCTTCTACTTGCACAATAAGATAATCTCGCCTATAATTTTACTGGACAAATGTTCTAATATAAACCCTCAAATTTTCTACTGCTACCTCACTTGCGCATACGACTCTAGAATGACCAACTCCCACCTATACCATCAACTACAAGGTCCTCTCTGGAAAGATATGTGCTTTCTCAGGGGGGATTTATGCGTTATGAGCCATTATTTCAGGTCAACTTAGGGGAGGATTTCTTCGATGCCATCCATTGTGGTTATCAATGATGAAGGATCTGTTCTTTACCAAAATGTAGTCGAAGATGTTCAGGATTTGGTAAAGATCATCCGGGATGGCAGGAATGTGCCTGGTTACGCTTTGGATGATTGCCCAGAAGTGCAGGTTAATGGCTTGATTGTTCTCGCGGGTCAGCCACCTAAACCGAAAAGAAAAGTGCCGGCCTTATCAGAGCGGCAGATCAGCGTTTTGCAATTATTGGCGAGGGCATATACGCCAGAGCAAATTGCGCTAAAACTAGGGTTAACCGAAGCTACCATTCGATTACATATAAGTGCTTTGAAAAAGAAATTTGGCACGGATAGCCGTGACCAGATGATGGCGATGGCGGGTCAATTAGGATTGTGCGATCCTTTTGGAACAAGCACGGTCCATGATCAACAGGAGGATCAGGTAAGGTCAAGATGATCTGATGAAATGAAGGGGGATTCGTTGTCAGATTGAAGAAAATATTATATGATTAGAGGCGAACATATTTTTCATATTCCACATCGTAATCCTTGAAAAGTAAAGCCACATGTCCAACTTTCCGGCCTGGTTTAACAGAGCGTACAAACGATGGAGCCGATCCCAGGCGGGTGAGGAAGATTTCATAGCCTTTTGTAATCTATTAGGCTATCCACCTTCCAAAGTATTAGGTTGGATGCATGGTGAGTTTTTACCTGAAGGACCAGAAATTCTGAGCATTGCGGGGACACTTGGAGCAGAGGCTTATTCAACCATTGGTCTTCCTGCAGTGGAGCCTGAATTAATGAAGATTTATCATGCCTTCTCTCATTTGCACGGCGAGTTCCGAAGTCGTCTGGCTCAGGCACTTTGGGAAGCCGAAAAGGAAATGAATGAGAAGGGGATCTCAGCTAGTTCACCGGATGCAGGTGAAATACTCAGTGCTGCATTTACCAAATGGGGTATTGCGCCAAACCCAAAGCAATAATCCCGATTTTCATAGCTTATTTGATTAACAACCATCAATAATGAGTATATAATTTCTTTATACTCATTCTTTTGATTTAAAAGAAGGTACTATGGACGATTTTCCACAAGTACTAACGATTGAAGAAGCATCAAAATACCTTCGCATACCTCTATCCACACTTTATAAACTTGCGCAGGATGGAAAAATACCATGCCAAAAAGTTGGAAGGCATTGGCGATTTAGAAAAGAAAGGATAGATAACTGGTTGGATGATACGATAGCCAAATCAAAAAAACAAACTCCGATTAACAACGAGGAGCAACATGGATGTTGAATTAGTCGAAAGGCTCGCAAAGTTAAGATTAATCATTGGGTATCTTGGGGAACGGGAACAGTATAGTTGGTGGCAGAGTTCGTTTTTTACACAAGGAAGTAATGCTTTCCTTTCTCCGCTTTTTAGCAGAACGCAAGTCTTAGCTCAATGTAATGGCGTAACGCATGCCGCAGCTTTAGTGCATGACGAGCGGATTGGCATAGGTCATGTTTATCATCTATTTCGACTACCAGAAGAGATTGAGCAAGGAATCCACCGATCGCTCCATGAGCCGGTTTTGTTCCAATCAGTTCAAAAGAATATTACCAAATCAGAAATAGCTTTGGATTTCTTGCGAAAGTTAACTGGATCTCAATTACCAACTGAGGTCGGTCCAATCCGAGTTGGAAAAATCGTGGCGCTGCGTGACATAAATTCTTGGCAGAAAGTAGCCGGCGCGTACTTGTATGGTTTTGAACAAGATACCATGATCTGCCCTTATTTTTCAGATCCCTTATGACAACTACTTCCTACTCTTCAATGCTTAATGCCGGTATAGGTATGATAGATGCGACTCGCACAATGCTCAATTTGTGGCAGCCTGGGATGAGTGGTGTTGATCTTTATAAAGCTGCACTAGAATCGGGATTGTTCCCCAATATTACTGCGCGACGCCTACAGAATTTTATCAAGGAATGTTTCGGCCCCCGATATTTGGTGAATAAAGGCGGTCCATCGAAAATACTTAAGACAATTGAATCTACTTTCTCAAGCCGAGAATTTAATCAATTACTGTTTATATACACTTGCCGTGAAAGTCGAATTCTTAATGATTTTGTTCGGGATGTATATTGGGGTGCATATAGTTCAGGTAGAGAAACAATTTCAAACGAAGATGCTCTTCTTTTTGTAATTCGAGCCAATCAAGATGGAAAAACAGTTAAACCATGGTCAGAAATTACGCTGTCAAAAGTAGCTGGATACTTAACGGCTTCATGTGCAGATTTTGGTTTGCTGGAAAATGGCCAAAGGAGCATCCGGAAAATACTACCATTTCGAATTGAATCGAGGTTAGGTATTCTCCTGGCTTATGATCTTCATTTTTCCGGCTATGGTGATAATAGCGTACTTAGCCATTCGGATTGGGGATTATTTGGTTTGGATCGAAGTGATGTGTTGAATGAGTTAAAACAGCTAGCCTTAAAAGGTTGGTTTATTATTCAATCCGCTGGGGATGTGACTCGTATAGGCTGGCAATACCAGAGTATGGAGGAAGTAATCGATGCCCTCAATAAGAGATAACTTCGACGAATTAATGGAACGTGTTCGATCTGGTCGAGAATTAGGACACGCCAGTTTTGAACCGATCTATTATTTAATTTTCCATCCCAAGGAAATTCTGGATGTGAAGAGGAGCCTGCCAGCCTGGATCGCTAAACTGCGCAATGATGGTTGGGACGTTGAGCAATTTTCTATCGCCCAGGAAATTCGTTCCATATTGGACAATGCGCCGATGATGAAAATATGGCTGATCGCGGATAAAAAATCGCCTCTCCAGTGGGATAAAGCTAATCAATCTTTGGCCAATGCCATTACAAATGGCTCGTTAAAAAGCCGATTAGAGGCTAAGCTGGAACAGATGAAAGGGAAAAAGAGCACGATTATTCTTGTCACAGATCTCGAAGCGCTTCATCCTTATACTCGAATTGGCGCAATCGAGAGTCAACTGTACGGGAAATTCTATGTGCCTACAGTGTTTTTTTACCCGGGTGAACGCACCGGAAAGACGCGATTGAAATTCCTGGGTTTTTATCCAGAAGATGGCAATTATCGCTCCGTTCATATCGGCGGCTAAAAAGGAGTATCAGGGGCAATGCAGATAAAAACATTATTTGATCCATCGAAAGACATCTACCGTAATATCGAAAAGGTGATTACCTATAACGCTTCGCAAGAAGTTCGCCTAAAAGCGGAAATCACCGAATACATTGTTACTGAAAGCATCGAAGATCAGTTCGAACGGTTGCTGACCAAAATGCAACAGGCAATGGATAGCGGCGGCGAGAATGAGGTAGGTGTATGGGTTTCTGGCTTCTATGGTTCTGGTAAGTCGTCCTTCACGAAATATCTTGGCTTAGCATTAGACCAGAGCGTGCAAATTGAAGGGACGCGGTTCTTGAAATATTTACAAGACCGCATGAACAAACCGCAGACGAGAGCGTTGTTATCTACGGTGGCTAATCGGTTTCCTGTAGCGGTTGTTCTTCTCGATCTGGCAAGTGAAATGCTGGCCGGCGCAACGATGGAGGAAGTTTCAACCGTTCTGTATTATAAAGTTCTGCAGTGGGCTGGCTATTCGCGAAATTTAAAGGTAGCAGCTTTTGAAAGACGGTTGAAAAAAGATAACCGGTATGAGGAGTTCACAAGCAGGATTCAAAATGACCTTGGTGTTTCCTGGAAAGAGGTTCAAAACGATCCTTTAGTGATTGATAGCCTGATTCCCGAAATCGCGCACGACCTTTATCCCCAGTTATTCAAAACAGCCAGTGCCTTTAATACCGAAACCACCGATTTCGTCCGTTTTGAAAATGAACGTGTCAAAGAAATGATTGATATCGTTCATGAGGCAACGGGAAAAGAATACATTGTTTTTATCATTGATGAAGTAGGTCAATATGTCAGCTCACGTCCAAATCTGATCTTGAATCTGGATGGGCTGGCAAAGAACCTGAAGAATATCGGCAATGGTAAAGTGTGGATCCTCGGAACTGCACAGCAAACCCTTACCGAAGATGATCCACGCGCATCTTTAAACTCACCTGAATTGTATAAACTTAAGGATCGTTTTCCAATCCAGATCGACCTTGAATCCAGCGATATCCGCGAAATTTGCTACCGCCGTTTATTGGGTAAATCACCGGATGGGGAAAAGACTCTTGGCGCATTATTCGAAAAACATGGTCAGGAATTACGATTTAATACTAAACTCGAAGATGCCAAATATTACGACGCAGACTTCGATAAGGTTACATTCACTAATCTCTATCCTTTTTTACCGGCTCATTTTGATATCTTGCTGCACCTTTTAGGCGCTCTGGCGAAATCTACAGGCGGAATTGGACTTCGCTCAGCTATTAAAGTGATCCAGGATATTCTTATCGAAGGCCCGGATGGTCAACCACCTGTAGCGAACCAACCTACCGGTTGGCTGGCCACAACGGTTACATTATACGATGCACTTGAAAAAGACATTCGCCGTGCTGCTCCATCCATTCATAAAGCAGTTGCAAAGGCGCTCATTCGCTTCCCCGATTCGGCGATTCATCAGGAAATCGCCAAAACAGTAGCAATTCTTCAAATATTGGGGAACATGCCAGTAACGGTCCAAAATATTGCCGGACTTACTCATCCAACGGTTAATGCAGCATCCCGCCATGATGAGGTCGAATCGGCCGTCAAGGATCTCATTTCTGATGGATTTGTTCCCTTCGGTGAGAAAGATGGGAATCTGTGCTTTTTCAGTGAAAAGATTAATGACATCGATCAGGAACGGGCGCAAATTCCATTACGTTCGATTGAAACCCGGCGGATTCAAAATGAGGGGTTGCGAGAGGTCTTCAGCCCGCTTCCATCTGTCCGGCTGCACAACACCCTCTCGGTAACATCTGGATTGAAATCATCCGCTGGGTCCATCCTGGCTAATCTTGCTGGTGAGAAAGAAACGATTCAAACAATGGTGGAATTTGTCGCCCCAGAGGATTATGAAGAATCCCGTACCCGCCTGGTTGAGGAATCTCGTCAGCGTAGTTCGCAATACACGATCTATTTATTGGGAAGAACTGTTAGCGAGATCAACGATCTGGTATCCGAGATTTATAGAAGCCGTGAAATTGTTCAACGATACCGCAATGACCCAGATCAGGAAGTTAAAGAATATTGTTCAGCCCAGACCGACCGCGCAAATGTTTTAACCGGAGACTTGGAGCATTTGTTGAAAAACTGCTTAAGCCAGGGATCCTTTATCTTCCGAGGTCAGGTGACAGCAGCAGACAGTCTGGATCATGACCTGGTTGAAGCTGCGAAAAAGCATTTAAGCACAGTGGCTGAACAAGTCTTTGATCGATACAATGAGGCGCCCGTCAGAGCAGATACGAATATTGCCGAAAAATTCTTGAAAGCCGGCAATTTAAAGGCGATTGACTCAAATATCGACCCGTTGTCTCTCGTCCAGGTGGTAGGTGGTACCCCTCGCATCAATACCAATCATAAAGCGCTGATCAGCATTCGAGATTTCATCGACCGCAATGGATCAGTGGATGGTAAACGCTTGACAGACTATTTTACAGATGCTCCCTTTGGTTGGTCTCCAGACACACTACGTTACCTGGTGGCAGCTCTATTGGTTAATGGAGAGGTTAAGCTCAAAATCTCTGGGCGGGAAATCAAAGTTAATGGTCAGCAGGCAATCGAGGGTCTGCGCACCAATAATTCATTCAAAACTGTAGGAATCGCACTTCGCGACGGCCAGCTTCCACCTGAGGTGCTCGCGCGCGCGGCACAACGCCTGACCGATCTGACCGGGGAAACGGCCATTCCTTTGGAACAGGAAATTAGCAAACTAGCAGCAAAACATTTCCCACAACTACAGCAGAATTATGGACCATTGATTTCTAAATTAGAAAACTTGGGGCTGCCGGGGGTGGAGCGCATTCGTGAATTAACCGAAAATTTGAAAGAAATTTTGGAAACTGATGCCTCGGACGTTCCGCAGCGGTTGGGGAGTGAAGAATCTTCGCTTTATACTAGCCTGAAGTGGGCAGCCGATGTAACCCTGGCGTTTAAAAACGGTCTTGAGGTTACTATTCGTGACCTACGGGAACATTGGAATGAGATCAAATCGCTCCCAGAATCGGGAATTCCAGGTCAACTAAAAGAAGATGTTGAGGAAGCTCTTTCACAAATCAGCGAGCGTCTCGGGCAAGATAATTTCTACCAACACAACGCCGATTTAAGTTCCACCCTGACATCGATCAAAACCCACCTGCGAGATGCAGTGGTTCAGATGATGGAAGAGCAGAATGAGAGAATCCGGACCGCTCAGGCACAACTGCAGCACCTTTACGAATGGGACGAGCTGACCCACGAAGAGCAGTCCAATACTCTAGCGCAATTAGACGGTTTGATAAAGAAAGCCAGCCTGGATATAAATGGCCTGAAAGCGCTGCTGGGTCAGGGCTATGCAATTCAACATTTGGCGGAAGCACTCAAGCAGAAGGTGGTTGATTTGTGCCACGACCGTCAAATGGAACGCCGGAAGGTCAAAGATGGCGAGAAATTTACAGATACTCTCCAGATGCCGCCCAATCTCACCAGCGTCAAGGAATTGGACGATCTGATCGAACAAATGCAAGCCATAAGGGCAAAGATCGCCTCTTATAACCACATCGAAGTAACCATCGAGCTCAAGGACTGATCTATTATGGCATTTGATCAAACAACCCGTAATCGCCTGGCGCGTTTTGTTAGCGATGCTCGTGTACTGTTGACTGGAGAATTTACACGACAGTTACAGCATGAATATGGGATTGACCCGGTCAGTGGAGAAGTTACACCTATCGAAAGATTGACTGCGCTAGATGACCGCAAACGTGAGACGGCGCGGATATTACGCGAAACCCTGGATTACTATCTGGCGGGTGTGAACCCCTTGCCCTCTGGGAGAGCGGCAGGGGTGAGGGAAACTTTGGATCGCATAGTGCGTGAACAGGCGTTTACCATCCTCAACCGGCTGTGTGCATTTCGCATGTCAGAAGCACGCGGGTTGGTTTTAGAATCGATTGCCAACGGATACCAATCGAAAGGTTTTCAACTTTATACCCGCCTGGCGGGCAGCGCCCTGGGTGAGATGGGTGAAGCCTATCGCATGTACCTCTTCAGTTTGATGGATGAATTTGCCGTCGATCTGCCGGTTCTGTTTGACCGATTTAGCCCGCAGGGACGGCTCTTTCCTCGCGAAACTGCTTTGCTTAAACTATTGGAACTGATTAACGATCCAGAGATCGATCCGTTATGGACCGAGGATGAGACGATTGGCTGGATTTACCAGTATTTCAATAGCAAAGAGGAGCGTAAAGCCATGCGTGATGCTTCGCAGGCACCACGCAACAGCCGTGAGCTGGCGGTACGCAACCAGTTTTTTACGCCACGCTACGTGGTGGAATTTCTGACCGATAACACCCTGGGGCGCATCTGGTACGAGATGACTAAAGGCGAGACGGCGCTAATAGATAGCTGCCGCTACCTGGTACGGCGAAAGCACGCTTTTTTCCTGGCTGAGGGGCAGACTGCGCCCAAGCCGTTCCTGCCGGAGCAGCTGCATGAAACCGACCCTGACCTTGCCCATGAAATGTGGCTGCCCCCCAACGATCAGATTACTGACCTGAACATCATTTTCCTCTATGGGTTGACTGCCGACGGGTACGATTATGCCAGGAAACAATGGGGGATCGAATGCGGCGACCTCGCTAACAAGAAATTGAAACAGTATCACGAAAGCGGGAAATGGGAAGGAACTTTCGATGAATTGCGCTGCTGCCTGTTCTTTGAACAGCGCAGGTATCACCATTTTGGTGAAGGTCCCGAGGGCGATAACGCGAAAGCCATTCTGGATTTGTACCGGGCGACTTGTGAGCGCTGGAACCTCGAAGTCGAGTTCATCCCCCACCGGCCGTTGAAGGACCCACGCGAGATCAAGATGCTCGACCCGGCCTGCGGCTCGATGCACTTTGGGCTGTATGCCTTCGATCTCTTTGAGCAGATTTACGCCGAAGCTTGGGAGCTGGAAGAGCGTCTGGGAGAAGACGCCTTACAGCGCCTGGCGGATCTCGATCCCTTACACAAAACGTATTCAGACAAAGATGCCTATTTACGTGATATATCTCGTTTAATTATCGAGCGCAACGTTCACGGTGTAGATATTGACCCACGCGCGGTACAGATTGCAGGACTGAGCCTATGGCTTCGTGCCCAGAAGAGTTGGCAAACACAGAGGCTGTGCCCCAGCGAACGCCCTCAGATCCGAAAATCCAACGTGGTGTGTGCCGAACCCATGCCTGGCGACCGGCAGATGCTGGAGGAATTTTTGGGTACCTTGCAGGGCGAAAGGTTGGAAGCACTGATGCGCAAAGCCTGGTATGTGCCTGCTGATAAGAAAGTACGTGCTACACCACAAATGGCGGAGGCCTTGACTAAACTAGTGCGCGCGGTATGGCAGGAGATGGAACTGGCGGGGGAAGCCGGCAGTTTGTTGAAAATTGAGGAAACACTGCGGGATGCAATTTCTATAGCTCGAAAAGAATCGGAGGAAAAATCCCCACTTTTCCGAGTGTTGGACTATGGCTTGACCGAACCCCCGAAAGAGAAATATGTGCAGGTGGTATCTAGCGAAGAACAGGATTTCTTTTATCGAGCCGAAGGACTTGTACTGGTAGCACTAGGAGAATATGCAGAACGTACTGAAAACGGTGAGGGATATAGGCGGCGTTTGTTTGTTGGAGATGTATCACAAGGATTTAAATTTATCAATTTGTCCAGAAAAATGTTTGATATTGTGTTAATGAATCCACCTTTTGGTAAACCGTCAAGCTCTTCAATATCATTATTAAAAAAGCAATATGCAGATGATTGGAAAGATATTTACGCTGCTTTTATAAAAAGAATGCAATCAAAACTTGATGAAAACGGAATGGTTGGCGCAATAACATCTCTCCTTTATTTATATTCAAAACAACTTCGTGAACTCCGGAAAAATATAATTACCAAAAATGCTCTCTTAATTATTGTGGAACTTGGATCCGGTGTTCTTGATGATGCGGCGGTCGAAACAGCTTTATCAGTATTTGTCAACAACGGTACCCCCACTACTAATTATCTAGATCTGTTCAATATAATTCAAAAGGATTCTTCTTTACTCGTTGCGTGTCAACAAAAACAATTTACTCTACATAATTTGGATTTTTTTGAGAATATATATGGGTGGCCTTTGTGTCTACACATGAATTCAAATCTTCTTCATTTATGGAAAGAACAAGAAAGGCTCGAGCCAGACTTGGCTGAAGTTGTTGCTGGAAATCATACTTTTGATGATTTTAGATTTCTACGACTTCGCAATGAGGTTTCACCTGAATCTCTTAATAAAATTTGGTTTTCCTATGAAAAAGGCGGAGAGTACCAACCTCTTATTTCGCCGACTAATTTGGTATTCAACTGGTCAAACAATGGTGCTGAACCCCGTAGTTTTCAAATAGGTTTATATGGTACGGATGGACAAATTATTCAAAGTATATCAAAGTGGTTTCGACCTGGTTTGACTTATCCAAGGGTAAATCTATCGTTTAGCCCCAAGATTCTACCTTCTCAATGTATTTTTTCAGAAAAGGGAATGTCAATTTTCTTAGCAGATCAGAACAATATTTACGCACTTTTAGGGTTATTGGTCTCAAGTTGGAGTGATGTTTTACTGAAAGCGTTTGGACGCCATCGAGCATACGAGAATCGTGCTGTTGCAAATTTACCTTATGGGTTAAACCTTCTCTATTTGACAGAAAATCTAATTGGACCTTTAACCAAAGAAGCAGTTAGGTCGATGCTATTACTTGAACAATATTGCGAGCTGTCCCCATATTTTCTTAGACCATTAATATCTTCGGATGATATTTCGTTTTTAGATATTACCGAAGAAAAGATTCTAAAAAATATAGATGAAATTGATAATTGCGTTCAAGTTGCATTAAATATTAATAAGGACCAATTTAAAGAATTAGCTACCACTTCATTTTTAATGAAGAAACATGTTTTCCGCACTCGTTCCCAAAGTGAATTGAAAATTGATTTATTTATGTGGATAATTGGATGCCTACTTGGGCGTTGGGACATAAGACATGCCTTTAATCAAATATCTACTTCCGATTTATCTGATCCTTTTGCCCCGTTGCCTGCTTACCCGCCAGGAATGCTGCATGACGTCCAAGATTTTCCTGCTGCTTCGCAGAATATGCCTTCCTATTACCCTCTGCGGATTTCCTGGTCGGGGATTCTGGTAGATGATGAAGGACATTTTGAAGATATTGAAGGGCGTATACGTAATGTATTACATATTATCTGGGGCGAGCGAGTCGAAACCATCGAAGATGAAACCTGCCAGATCTTGGGTGTGCACACTATACGGGAATATTATAATAAACCGGCTCTGTTTTTTGCCGATCACCTCAAACGCTATTCTAAGAGCCGCCGCGCTGCACCAATCTACTGGCCGCTTTCCACACCATCCTGTTCATATACCCTATGGTTGTATTACCACCGTCTGAACGATCAGACACTCTATACCTGCGTGAATGACTTTGTCGATGTGAAGCTCAAGCAAGTATCCGAGGAAGCTGCCCGCCTGCGACTGAAGAAAGGCCGCTCAGCTGCCGATGAAAAAGAACTGGAGCGCCTGACGGATTTCGAGCGCGAATTGAAAGATTTCCGTGAAGAATTGCTGCGTGTGGCGAAGTTCTGGAAACCGAATTTGAACGATGGTGTGGAAATTACCGCCGCCCCGTTGTGGAAGCTATTCCAACACAAACCCTGGCAGAAACGTCTGCGGGAAACCTGGTCAAAACTTGAATCTGGCGAATACGACTGGGCGCATCTGGCTTACAGCATCTGGCCAGAGCGTGTGCGTGAAAAGTGTAAGACCGATAAATCGATAGCGATTGCGCACGATTTAGAAGAATTGTACGTAGAGCCGCCGGCATCCGTTAAAAAGAAAAAAGCCAAAAAACCAGCAATTGATGAAGAGACAGAAGGTTGGTTCAATGACGATTAAAGATTTCATCCAAAAAAAAATATTCTTGCCACGCCTCAAACAAAATGGGGTGTTGGTTGTGTATGACCCCGACCAGCGCTACCACGAGCTGTGTTTGGAGCTGAACGCTGAAAAACTGCGTGTCATTGATGCATCCGAAAGCAGCATCACCAGCCGCTTTGCTGCACTGGAAGCACTCAATGAGTTTGGCCAGCCCAACCCATCCCTTGAGGGCATCCTGGTGTATGTTCCCGCCAAGCCGCCGATCACGGATGAGGAAAAACAACGCGATCCGTTTGCCATTTACGGCGCTTGCGGCTCTGTTTTTCCAGAGGGAGATGGGGATGAATTCCTCAGTCTTTGCTTGAAAGCACGCGCGGATTATGCTACCGAAATCCGCCGGATTTTTAAGGACAATCCTAATCCCGGTTTTGCGGTCATTGACGCCGTTGGCGGAGGAGCAGGCTGGCCAAACCTGCAAGCGATACTCAAAGTTGAATCAGCTCGCGATATTTTGTTTGCATTGCTTGCACCTTCCGAAACGCAAAAAGAAGCCCTTAAAAACCAAATAACCTGGGTATCTGAAGCAACAGGATTATTCCAAAGCACACTGGGCCTTAACCTGAAAACCAAAATCAAAACGTGGAACGCGATTGCAGATGAGCTGTGGCGTTTCTTGTTGTTCAGTGAATTCGACTTTGATCTACCCGGCGATCTTCCGCCTGCTTTAACGAACGTGCCTTGCGCCCCCCAAGAGGCGCTCCACCTCGTGGAAGATCTGTGTGACCGGTTACGGAATGACCGGCGCACTCAAGCGTTATATATTGAGCGGGCTGAGGGAATAGAAAAAGAATTAAATCTGCCGTCAATATGCGAGAAAAATGAAGATTTTGGCATTCGCGATACTTTCCCGTTTGAAGAACGTGCCTGTTTCAACCAAGCAGTAGATGCCCTTAAAAGGGATAATGTCGATAAACTGCGCAGTATCTTAAATCGACATGAGCAATCGGTCTGGGTCAGTCGGGGTGAAAACCAGGCCCAGTGGGCGCTGCTCCACTCGGCTGCCAGCCTAGCCCAGGCATGCGAAGACACCGACCGCCAGCTATCCGAGCACACCCGTACACTGGATACCTTGTTGGACTTTTACACCAGCAATATCCGCGAAGTAGATCGCATCCAGCGTGAATTTGAACAAGCTGCTGGAGATCTCCTCGATTCAGGTGGCGCATCAATAGAGGTGATCAATCAATCGCGCTCAATGTACCATAAATTAATGGACAAGATCCATGGAGTTTTCGTACGACATATCGAAAAATCCGGCTGGCCAATCTCGGGGCGCTTATCGAATGCTGATGTGTTTGATAAATTGGTCGCACCGAAATTGCTCGAAAGCGGCCGGCGCGTGGCTTATTTGTTGATCGATGCCATGCGTTATGAACTCGGTGTTGAGTTAGCAAAGCACTTGAACGAAGCTGGGCAAATTGATGTTCAGATGGCTTGCGCTCAGATGCCTACAGTCACACCCGTTGGGATGGCGACACTGTTACCCGGGGCCGGTCAAAACCTAATAATTACGAATAAGGATAATCAGTTGTTGGTCGTATTCGGTGACCAGCCATTAGCCACCGTCGCTCAACGCATGGATGTGCTGCGTAAAAAGTATGGGCAGCGTTTTGCAGAAATGGAATTGGTCCGGTTTGTCCGTGATCATCCCAAGATTGAGAGCACCGTTGAACTTCTGGTCATTCGCAGTAATGATATGGATAATGATTTTGAAGCCAATCCAGAAGCGGCTCCAGGATTAATCAGTCGTACCTTCCAGAAAATCCGGTCGGCTATCTATAAATTACGTGACCTTGGATTTCAGGATGTCATCATTGCCACCGATCATGGCTTTTTCCTGAATACAGCCATTGAACCAGGCGATGTGTGCGTGAAACCATCCGGGAAATGGATCAATGTTCATGAGAGAACACTTCTCGGCGATGGGATTGGCGATGCATCCAACCTGGTTCTACCCTCTGAAATGTTTGGCATCAAAGGAGACTTTAACCAGGTAGCGGTTCCGCGTGCAATGGTGGCATATCGCGCTGGGCAATGGTATTTCCACGGCGGGCTTTCGCTTCAGGAAGCGATTGTGCCCGTCATCGCAGTGAAGATTCGCGCCGCAGAGACTGGAATTGGTAGCAAACTATCAGTGATGTTAAATTACAAGCGAGGCTCCAAAAAGATCACCACCCGATTACCGGTCATAGAGGTTGAAGCCGGAGCTTCGGATCTCTTTGCCCAGGAAACGGAGCTGCTAATTGAAGCTTACGATGTAAAAGGACATGTCGTTGGCGAAGCAAAACTTGGCGGTCCGGTAAACCCGGCAACCAGAATCATTACGCTAAAACCAGGAGACACCATTCCAATTACACTAAAAATGGATATGGATTTTGAGGGTAAATTCATTGTGAAAGCTCTTGATCCGATCACACAAACCGCCCTGGGTAAATCATTAGAACTTGAAACGGACTATACGGTGTAACTATGGATATATTAGACGAGAAACTTCTTGAGGTTTTTGAAGGTAAAGCTGTCCGCAAAGATTTATTACATCGTATCAAAAAGGGC
The DNA here is from genome assembly GCA_001899005.1 of Chloroflexi bacterium 44-23. Taxonomy (GTDB): domain Bacteria; phylum Chloroflexota; class Anaerolineae; order Anaerolineales; family Anaerolineaceae; genus UBA6170. The sequence continues at coordinate 57,183 of MKUW01000021.1, read as the reverse complement.
ACGAATGTCCCAACGTTTGTATTGGAATTTCTATTGGCACGGTATTGCGCCAGTGAAGATCCCAAAGAAATCCAGGAGGGATTGGAAGCTGTCCTGGCAACCCTTCAGGATAACTATGTGCGCGCAGACGAAGCGAACGCTGCTCAGTCTAAGGTCGCAACCAAAGGAAAACACCGCTTTATTGATAAAGTCCATGTCAACTATGTTGAGAAAGAAAAGCGCCATTGGGCTGCCCTTGAAAACTTTAATTCCCAGCGGGTGGCTATCAATGAAAAATTTTATCGCGATAATGATCGTCTGTTAGAAGGTGGTATTTGGGCTGAAATTACCATTGGATACAACGAAATTGAAGATGACGATTACACGTTCTATGTTGAAGATTTGCGACCAATTCAATTGAGCCGGTTTGATTTCGATGGGTATGCAGCAGGTCGGAGTAAGTTTTCAAGAGATGAATGGTTGGATATTGTTTTACGCTCTGTCGGATTAGAGCCAACGAAGCTCTCAACGCGGTTGAAATTCCACTTTATGCTCCGATTGGCATGTTTGGTGGAACCTAACTACAATTTTATCGAGCTAGGTCCCAGGGGAACTGGAAAATCGTACTTCTTTAGCGAATTTTCTCCCTATTCAACCCTGGTCAGTGGCGGACAGGCTACAACCCCAATATTGTTCTACAACAATGCCCGGAAAAGAACCGGCCTGGTTGGTTTCTGGGATACCGTTGCCTTTGATGAGGTCGCCGGCATCCAAATCAAAGACTCCACAACCATCCAGATCATGAAAGATTTCATGGCAAACGGTCGTTTCTCGCGTGGAGCCGAAGTGATTGCCGACGCGAGCCTGGCATTCAACGGGAATATCGATCATTCCATTGAACAATTAGTCAATTCGACTGAACATGATCTTTTTATTCCCATGCCAAGAGAGTTTGATCTGGCAATAATGGATCGGTTTGCCGCCTATTTACCCGGTTGGGAAATGCCGAAGAATAGCAGTGATTTTCTGACGGGAAATTATGGTTTCATTACGGATTATTTGGCGGAAGCATTTCATCATCAATTCTCTCACACCAATCGGTACGAGGAAGTCAATAAGCGAATTCGATTGGGACAGAATGTCGAAGGCCGCGATGAAAAGGGCATCAAAAAGACTGTATGTGCTTTTCTAAAAATACTGCATCCCGATGGTCCACCCAGCGATTCAGAATTTGACGAATATGTAGCTTATGCAGTTGAAGCTAGGCGGCGTGTAAAAGAACAAATGAACAAACGCAAACCTGATGATGAGTTTGCACGGATTAACCTGTCCTATTTTGCCCCAGATGGAAAAGAAGTCGTGGTTTTTTGTCCGGAATCGCGTAACGCAACTGCTACACAGCATCCATTCCGGCGTTCATTGAATTCAGGAGCACAAGAGAATCCGGAAGCAAAAACGAGGAAAGCTCAAACTAGAACTGTGGTCGAGCTGCCTTCAGAAGTGGCAGTAATGGTCCAGCCAGAAATCGTTTCACCCAAAGAACCAGAACTAAGCGAAAAGCATTACACAATTTTTTATGGTGATACTGGCTATAGCTATGAGACTATTTTTGGCCCCTACTTTACAGGTTCAAAGAGTATCGAGATTGAAGACCCCTACATTCGTATGCCTCACCAAATTCAGAACCTTGTTCGCTTTTGTGAGGTTATTATCAAATTGTCGGGCATCAAACGCATCGAATTGATCACTGGGTATGACGATGAAACTCAGAAGTTGGAGATTGAACAGAAACTAGGCGACCTGAAACAAAGCCTGCTCGAAGTTGATATTGTTTTCGACTTTGACTTTAACCCAAACATTCATGATCGTGAAATTCGGCTGGATAACGGCTGGGTGGTAAAAATTGGTCGAGGATTGGATTTCTACCAGAAACCCCAAAGCTGGAATGAAATCGGCGCCAATGATCTATCATTGAGGAAATGCTTGGAAACGAAGGTGGATATATACAAGGTTTAATTCACAGATATCTGAGAAAGAGAAAATGAATCTGTTGGTCATCTCAAATAAATACTTATGAATGGCTAATGGAAGCAAAGCAAGGGAAAAATATGCCCATTGGTGGAACTCCTGTCCCAAAACGAGAAATCATTGAATTAGTCATCCGGAATATTCCTGGCGACCAAATTCGAGAAATGTTAAAAATCCAGGCTGAAACCGACTTAAGGCGTAGGCTTGATGATTTCTCAAAAATTCAATTAGTGGAGGTTCTACAATCTACGGAAAATGGACACAATGCTCTTGAAGATACAAAAGCGAACTATCCATTATCTTCAAGCCCAACACTTTATCTGGTGTCGGTTAACTCCTGGCCAGATTTTCAGCACCTTCTTGAGACGACTACTAAACTTGCAGAACAGATGCAAGAGGCAGCGGTTCAATTTGGTTTGGATCGAACAGTAAGGTCAGTTTACATCATTACTCCTGCGAGAGAGGTTGTTACACAAATACCATTTCAAGAGATTCCTCTCGTTTATGAAAAGAAAATTGAATATGTGGTTTCTGATCCGGAGTCGGAAGACTTTGGAGAAGTAAATGTTATTTACAGTCTAGAAAAAGCAATTATCTGGTATAGCAGAGAGTTTAGGCATGCCCTTTTATTATGTGCGGATTTCCAAGCAGTTAAGCCAATTCTCTATTATTGTAGAACATTGTTGTCCATAAGTTGGCAGCTTCCATATCTTTCCGAGGAAATGCTAGATCGTTTAGCAGAAGGAGCAAATCCAAGGACGGCCTCCTTTTCACGTATTGACGATGATTCAATCGGTAATTTTGATGCCCAGTCTCTCACAATTTCAGATCCTTCTTTAGGAGAACTAAGATCCTATCGATCTCTTTCCGGTGATCCATCCCGCCAGCAAACTTTTGGTTTTTATTCAAGTCATCCCGATTTAGTCCAAGGTGGAATGGGAATATCACGTCAATACGGCCGTATATGGACGCCAACACACTTACGAAAAGATTCCCTATTAGCTCTCTCTATCAACTTAATCCAGAAAACAGAACAGGAACTAAATAGGGAGGCTGATATTAATCCGAATGGGTTTATAGCGTACTATCGACATGTGCCTGTAACCCTTGGCAGAAAAAAACTAAGAATTCAACAACGGTATTATTTCGAGGAATTGATAAAAGCGATAATTGGAGCTCGAAGGTCACGTACTACAGAATTTCAATTCGATCCTGTTTTCGTTAGGACCCTGGTTGAACAATATCATTTCCTTGACATTGTTCCAGCACTAAATATTCACTGTGAAAATTGCGGGGATAATATCGCTCGCTGTTCAGTTTGTAATTCTCCTCTAACCCCTATTGTTGTAGATCACCAGCTCATTTTTCAATGCTCCACCCATCCTAATGAGCATCAATATCAAGATAATGAGTTGTTCCCCTGCGACTGTGGAGCCAATATTGAGCTGACATTTTCGGCAGATATCAGGATTCTTCCCGGGGTACAGCTTCTAAAAGCAATCCACAGGTTTTTAGGCGTATTGGAGAATCAACAATTCGATGGTAGTTTTATAATCATTGGACATGTTTTAAGATTGCTCCCAAGAAATAGAGTGGCAATCAACGAATATCATTTATCCGAATTCCAAATGTGGCAAACTAGGGCACATATTCACCAACGAAATATTTCTGATGAAAGAAAAAATCAATATGGTCAGATACTTTGGCGCATAAAAGAAAAGTGCGCCCGAAACAATCGTCACTCCAGTAATGAAATTTGCAGTGGTTGCATGCGAGAAGTAATAACCACGGCCAGGATAAAAGCTGGTAATGATCTATGTCTTTCCAGATTGTTCGGTTATGCTGTTGATGAAGAGTTTGACGGCGTTCATCATGGCCATGAGATAGCTGATATTCGATATCCAGATGTATGGATAAACACTGGAGAAGAAAAACGGATAGGGATCCACCTAAAAAGCAGAGAGAGATCAAAAGTTCGCGGTCTTGGAAGGTCGGTACCCTCAATCAAGGGACTTTATACACAGTATTGTCACTCTGCATATTTAGCAACAATTCAAGGCGCAGATCTAGATATTATTGGGGTGTCAATCCCCAACACAATCAATGATGAAGTGAGAGAAGATTTTCAGTTTGTTTCTGGACAATTTGGTTATCCATTAGTAATTCTTGACGAAGAAGATTGGTTCCGAATTATTGATGCAGCTATTGAAAAAGCTACGATCGAATAGACTTATTGTGATTACCATGGGTTTATGGACTTTCAAACTCAGAGCTATAACTCAAAAAGGACTGTAATGCGATAATGCCTGATAGAAATCTAGAGTTGTTTGTTTTGGATAATGCTCAAAAAAAAGGTTTTTTGAGAATCACCAGAGTGAATTGAGTCAAAGCCCCGCATTACCCATTAGTTTTCCCCATTCTCCATCGGCTTATAGCTATTTCAGAAAAACCGCCAAATAATATGCCTTCACTATCAGCAGCACACTTCGGGTATAACCATCAAGATTGCATAACTGCATGTGCTCTCGCAACTATTTTGCTACCTAAATTTGAGGGGGTGAAAGTTACCGTTGATCGGAAGGTAATCGCTGAAGACTGCTTTGATGACCTCGAATTATCAGGCAAGGAACGATCACGAATTCAGATAAAATCACATGAGAGCGATTACCGCCCTCTATTACTATCCGACTTCACAACAAACCGAATATCATTTCGTATTGATAAAGCTATCCGTAGTTTTTACGAAGATCCAAATCCAGCCAATTCATATTGCCTCTTCACTTCATATGACTCTCCGGAAGCGGAATTGGCGCCTTATTTGTTCACAACACCATTAATAGCTCCTCTTCTTCCGTGTTTTGCAACAGAGCGATACAAACTAATCCCGGAAAAGATTTGGCCCGAGAGTACAGTACCGCTTTGGCCTCATGTAGATGTTTTTGGACGGGATGTTTTTCTTGCGTTTTGTGAACGGTTCACTATAGAGACAAATTGCCCTAGAGCATCTGGTGATCTACGGATCCCAGGTCCTTTGGATAACATACTCCTTAATGTCCTACACGAAAAAATTGGGGTAGGTTTATGGCCAAACCATAACCGTGATGTATTTGATGCAGCTGCCCATTTAATTAAAGCTGCAAGTATCGCTCGCGCTCATGGTGATACTTTAGACCAACAATCTGTGATTGAAACTTTGGCTTTACGGGTGGACTATGGAAAGGTAGAAGAAAACTTCCCTATATCAGAGAATCGACTTGTTCCGCAGAATGACCACCTAATTGAAATCTCAAGGATTATAGAGCAAAACTCGCGCATAGCGATTACCGGTTCGCCAGGAATGGGAAAATCATGGCTTTTACATGAACTAAATTCGTACTTAACAGAAAATGGATGGCTTACCGCGTTACATTATTGTTTTATCGATGCTTTTGATCCGGACTTAATTCAAAGAAATTCTATCGACACTATTTTCGGAAGTATTATTGCACAACTCCTTGAAAAAGACCCATCGCTTTCAACTGATGTAGTACCACGGTTTTCGGCCGGACCTCATGAATTAGAGAAATTACTGACTCATAGAAATCGACAAAATGTGGGGAGTAAAATAGCTATCATTGTTGATGGGTTAGATCATGCTGATCGCCTCCCCGGTTCCGTGCGGCCCGGACTTGCTGCCGAGATAATTCAGGAATTGGCTGCTCTCCAAATCCCTCCTGGTGTTGTTATTATTGTGGGTTCTCAACCCGGCACACATTTAGCTTCATATCTTTCATTAGGCACTGAATATATCGTCCAGAAATGGAATGATGGTTCAATGCGTCAGCTTGTTGATCGCATGGAGCTGAGGGAGATATTATCGGTTTTAGGGTTGGATAGTGATTATGAACGTGTTCAAGAAGTCATAAAAAAGAAAGCCGATGGCAATCCTCTTTATGCTGCTTATCTAGTTAGGATGGTTTTCTCCATTCGTGATAGTGAAAATACTAAGGATATATCTGATGTTCCTGAATACTTATCAGCTGTTCCGGCACTTGATCAAAATTTAGACGCGTATTATCAGTGGCTAATAAATGGATTAGCAAGAGATACGGGGGTTATTTGGATTGGCGAATTATTGTCTCTTGTGGACTTTCCATTAGCAGCGTCAGAAATAAAACAAATTAAACCTGATATCGGCCACTACATCAGCAAGATTCTTACTCATTTATCACCAGTTCTGACGGAAGATATAACTCTTGGCGGAGTAAGGCTCTATCATGAAAGCTTCCAGCGATTTATGAGGCAGAGGCTGGAATCGGATCCAGAAGCTAATATTGCTGCCATCCTCATTCCTGTCGCTAATTGGTTGGATAGTCGTGGGTTCTATTCAGATACAAGAGCTTATCGTTCCCTATTAAAACTACTTGTTGTAGTAGGTAGGAAAGAAGAGGTTATCGCAAGAATAAATGATGATTTTGTGATTAATTCGATTGCTTATGGGCAACCTGCGGATGCTGTACAAGCTAATCTCGCTTTAGCAGCAGAGATAGCTGCAACCCAGAAATTGTGGACAGATCTCACCCGGCTAATAGAGTTATCACGCGCTGCTTATCATTTTTATAAGTGGAGATTAGATGATTACCCCATTGCTGAAAATTACGGGAAATCCTTTTCGGCTTTGTTTGGTGCAAAGTTATTATCGGAACGTCTTTTATCTAACAATCGCTGCACTTTCCCAGCACGGTCAGGATTAGTACTTTGCAAAACTTGTGATGATGAAGGCGTTATTCCACCTTGGATTGAGTACCGAAAAGCCCACGATAAAGAGTTACAAAAAAAAGATACTACATATGCCGACGGTAGTAATGATGTAATCAATATTGCTCGCCTGACCGGCAGATTTCGGTTAAGTGGACGAGAACTATCAATAAAGTTATGTTGTGATTTGTTAAATTCATCAAATGAACCCCCGGTACACCCAATAGATATTAATTGGACAATCCTCCAATTATATGGCCCTGACGCGCTAATCGAGGTGGTCAATTTATTACCAAAGAGTTTAGCGAGAGCTTTTTGTTACCTTGTACTGGCTTTGAGCAGTAATAACGAGGCTGATGCTAAGGCCTATGCTGAAAACTCGATTTTGGATGGCCTCCCACCAGATGAATGGCTATTTTGCTTAGAAAAAGGTGTAGATCCAAAACTATTTCCTGATGATGTTCTTGATCTCAATGGATTAACCACCAAAGTTATTTCAGACAGAATTCAATTCGATAACAAGTCATTAGCTTATTGGATTTCGGCTATATCATATTCAGATGCCAAAGGTGATCAATCATCCTTGGCACAATCCGAAATAGCCATTCAACCTGATTCTTGGTTCCACAAATGGCTGAGATTTTGTTTAGTTATTTATCGTTCAAAATCAACACAGGATGAAATCGTATCTGCCCTTGCTGATCTGAGTCAAAATATTGAGGTTTTTGAAGGGAAACCAAGGGCTTGTGATCTTTATGAACTCCATGATCTTATTAGACGCTCTTTCCGGAAAATGCTCTCATTTCTTGATGACAAACATTGGGAGTTAGCATTAAGTGCTCTTAAAGATATTAGTGTAAAGACAAGTACTTGGTTACAAAGCATTCGAAATGGTCCTTTACCCCTCGATGAATTGTTTGAACTCTGTATCTCAACAGCTAATTCCGAGGAGAAACGACGAATATCTGCAACTTTTGGAATAGAGCTCCTTAATCCAAAGCTAAGATGCTCAGAAGTATATGATATTCATGCTATAGATCAACTTATACTTGTTCGGCTTTTAGTATTTTCGGGTGAGAAAATTCTTGCTGAGAAAGCCTGGCGAGAAGCCTGCCATTTCTTATTTAGTTATGGGGAAAGAAAAGACATAACGGTTTATGAGTTGCTAGATCCTTTAGATAAACTTGCATCGGTTGACCCAGTCAAAGTTCATAGATGTTTATTCGATGTTCAGCCGATAGTTGAACAGGTTATTAATCATACAGACGGCAGAGAAACCAGTCATGCGATTCATCAATGGCTAGATAAAGCTGCAAGAATTCAACCCTCTGGAGCTTTAACTTATTTATCACAATATGGGATTGATAAACTTCCGAATTTTGCAGTGCTTGACCATGCGATTCCATATGCACTAGAAGCCCTTTTCAGTCAAATCAATCCTGCTCTTCTTGTCGCAGGATGGCTTGCGATTGGATCGGAAGCAAGAAGTAATATAAATGCTACTCTTAAGTGCTGTGAAGATTTGAATAATAACGTAGATCTTGCAAGAACTCTTTGGAATGTAATTGTGGGCTGTTTAGATGGAGATGGATTTAATGTCCCTGATGAATTGCCCTATTTGTTAGTTGAGTCAGCAAATCGACTTGGGATAGATGCTCATTATGAAAAGAAAGTGACCACAAATGAGAAAGGAGAAGAAAAAACCGATGCTATTTTAAAAGCTGATCTTCATGAAAATTCCGAGAAAATAGTTTTTCCGATACTCCCTAAAATGGCTACTCCGGTACAAATCACTTATTGTGTAAGAGTATGGCGTGATTCTGGAGGTGTTCGTGGTAATTCTCAGCGTCTTTCGAATATGGTTGGCTGGCGTCTAATCGAAATGATAGAAGCGGGGGATGAAGGTTCTGCTGAATCTGTGCTCCGGCAAATTGCTCAGGATCTACCATCCTGGAATGCTGAACAGTTCTTTCTCGATATTGCTATTGGTTTAGAACGTCATGGTTTAAGTAGGTTAGCTGCAATTGCGAATACATATGTGTATACAAAATCCAGAGATGGGTGGAGGAGTTTTGCCGGCGAGAAAGCAATAAACAACTTCTATAAAGCTCTTGAACTCGATCCAGAGACAACTTGGTCGACACTCGCGATAGAGGTTTCAGAACGAGTTGCTAGTGGAGGTGATAACGGAGTAACTGCTCACCTTATTGAACTGCTCATCGCTGGAGGTCTTGTAGATGAAGCTTTTTCATCATGGAAAGCAGCATGTAATATCATAAGTCACCGCTTACCCAATACGGGGCCGCATGATGATATTGATATTCCTTATAACTATATTTCGAATGATGCTGAAAAATGGTTGGTTTCCGTTATTTTTTCTCGTATCAATTGTTGCTTTCTTCATGAAAAAAGAATGGCAGTAGCAGCTGCAGCTTTATCTATTACAACCGACAGATCATCTTTTGCTTCTGCTTTAAGGTTTGCACTTTCCAGTAATACCCCCATCTCAACACAAATAATACTTCTACAGTTAGTAGCTACGTATGAACCAGATCCATTTGAAGTAACACAAATAATAAAAGAGGATCTTATCTTATTATTGGCAAGCCCCTATTCTAGTTTACGTTCATTGGCAAAAAGACTTTTAACCAGAGCTGAAATTCCAAATGAAATTCAAAGCCCCACGGCTTTACCTATACTTCCTGAAATTCCAAAAAATAAGCAATCAAGCATTGAGGAATGGATAGGCAAAGAACGAATATCCAGAATAAACCGAATTTGGCCGGAGTTTGGAAAACAGGTTGCCAAATACGTAGATGTTCTTGTCAATTCCGATGACTTGAAAAGGGAAATGCAGCGAACTCTTCATGAAATTGACCCGCATAATAGAGGACTTTATAACCCTGCATGGCTTCCGGTTGATGAGGAGGCTGAAAGGGCGGTTCAAACAGTAGGCACGACAGCAAGATCTGAATTCGCGAAAATGGGTAATTTCAATTACTCTGTTGAGCAAATCGTTGGTGATAATTTGCTGCAAGACGTTGACATAACGGTTCGAAAAATGTTCAGCCGTATTATCCGCCCTTGGTACCTTCCGCGTTGTTCATCACAACCAGAAGGGTGTAATGAAAAAGAATTAAAATATGTGCCAGCAGGTGAATATGAGGGTTGGGTGATTCTTGCTCATTCGGAAACTGAAGTTCAGTACGAAGACGATTATGAAAAATCACTGGTTGGAGAAATCCGTAATTATTCAGGAATACAATTTGCCTCCGATTGGCATAGTAATGAAGGTTTGCCTTTAGGATATGGCAATATAGAAACTTGGCAAAAAAAGATTGATCCTTCAAATGTCAGCGTTCCTTTTCATGGCCCATTAGTAGGAATTAGTGTTACGCGTGATATGTTTGGCAAAATAGTGATTCTTGTTCCTCATCCAATTCTTCAACTTGTTAAGAATTTGTTTCCTGGGCCTTTTCAGCATGGTTTTACATTGGTTGATCAAAACGGAAATCCATTTATTGTAATGAAGTATTGGAGAGAAAAGTTGATACCATCCACAAACGAAGCTCATCAAGAGCCAAGCATCGAAGGAATGATTCTCTTAGCTAAATCGGATGTCGTCAAAGCTGTTTCAAATTATTCAGCTGAGAAAGCCAGGTATTTTGAATGCTCAAATCATAAACAATTTAAGTAAGCAATCAGTAGACAAGTGCTTTTGAGCTATTAAAATTTCAATTCAAATCAAATTTACAAAAAGCAAATTGGGGCTGTCCAAAATTGACAACCCCAATATGTTAAATCCCTAATCCCATCTGTCCCTCCGGTACTTCCTCCTTTCTTCGAGTCCGCCTAACTACCACCGTCTTCTGGCTTACCCAATCATCCCAAGTCATTACTTTCGGACCAGGAATAATCACGGCGCTTGGGGTCGTCAGGCTGCCCATTGGATTGTGGCTGACTTGCAGGTCATCAGCAAATAAGGTCTGTAAATCAGAGAGCTTTGCCCCCTCAAGCACATCACGAGCAAGCTGAGTGAGAAAGTCGCCTTCCTCTTCTGGAACAATCGCACCTCCGACCTCATCCCCGTAGACGAGCTGCGCGGCTTTCATCTTTTTTCCCATCAAGGCCAGCGCTGTTGCTTCCATCGCTGACGAGTAAACCGAGAAAATCGCTTTGACCGGCTGTGTCTGTCCCAAACGCCATACACGTCGCACGCTTTGCCACAACGTATAGAGTGAATATTCGATCTCAAAGAACACCACGGTTGAGAATTGCACCAGGTCGAGACCTGTTTCCACAAGCCGAGGGTTACAAATCAAAACATCGATTGTATTCACATGTTTGGCGATCCATTCTTCACGCTTGCGTGGGTCAACATTCCCACTCAGGATTGAGACTCTCAGCCCGTTGGCTTGTAGAGGCATCATCACCCGGTCTTGAATATCGCGCGTACCAGTCTGACGAACATAGACCAGCACTTTTCGCCCTTGCTGCTTTTCAACCTTACAGAAATCAGCCAGCCAGTTCTCTTTCGGCAGCCATTTATGACCATTCGGATTGATTGCCGGCAACTCTATCAGCGGTACTTTTCGCACGGTTTTACCATCGCCGCCATCCACCTCATCGACCACCACAACCTCATCCCGAAAAGCGGAATTCGGTCGCGCCAGTGTCCATTGAAGCCAGGTAGATAGGTAACGACTGGATTGGATAGCTAGTTGTTTCAGGCTGCTGTCCATGCTGTGATATTGCTGTCCCTGGTCACCGAGCATATCCAGGGCAACCACTTCCTCTTTATACGATGGCAGAGCCAGGTTCAGATCCTTCAGGCTCAGGAATATGGTGGTATCCAATAACCGGCTCACGATTGCCGGGCTGACACCCGGCTGTTCCTTGGCCTGGTTACGGTAGCGCCGGTTACCAGTGTACACGCCATCTTCATCGGCATCTTCATTGCGCCTCCGTCTTCGGGTGGTTTCAAGCACTCCATATAACCGCGCCCAGCGCTTCTCGTCATGGAAAGCAAAGTCACGACGGACGCCATGGTTCAAGCGATGCAGCAGCCAGAAAATTGAGGTGCTTTTGCCACCAAAGAATGTCCCGGTGAGCGTTAGCGTCCACTTCACCGCTGTTACCAGTTGATGGAAGGCGACACCTCGATCTGATGACTTGGATTTAAACTGATGAACCTCATCGGCTATCAGAAGCTTGAAAGCACCCTTCGCATGTTTTGTGATGTACTCCGAAATACTATGTCGCCTCGCCCCATTGAACTCAAACAAGGGTGTCCCACATGGACGCGTACCCCATACCGAGTCACCATTGGCATCAAGTTTCGCCCTCCCGACTGCATACAACTCCCAACCAGAGATTCGATTGTGACAGAATTGGCGTTTTTCTGCCAATTCAGAGGCGTCAGTTACCGGAACCACAAATCCGTCCTTTTCGACCATCACGACCTTACCACAACCAGGACAAGCACAGGCATCCACAATCTTTCCAGTGAGTGGGTCTCTCGCTTTCCTGGTGATGACTGCCGGCTGCCATCCAGCCCCGAATTTGGCAGAGGTATGTGCTACTACTGCCACCCATTTGGGCTTTGAACCTCCTTTCTTTTGAGCAGTATCACAGGCTGCTTTATATTGATCCAGGAATTCACGAACATCGTTCACATCATAAGCTTCGTCACTATTCCGACCGATGCGACGGATTTCTCGAGCATATGCTCCTGGGATCACTTCCTCGATCTCGCGGATCCATTTGGGTACAAGGTGTGGAGGACAAAGCACAATTGCAGGATAAGCATCCAGCAGCTCAATCACCCCAGTTGATATTGTCGTCTTCCCGGTACCCATTTCTGCCTGGCAGTTGGCTACGCCATTTCTGCGAATTGAACGAGCCAACGCCGCTGCCGCATGTCTTTGGGCAGGAAGCAATCCAGCACGCTCTTGCCCGGGAAGGGCTTTTCGTAGAGTACCAAGATTATCGAGGACTTCAATTTCGGTTGCAGTCGGGTCCAGATTGTAGATGGGTTTATAGGTTTCCAGGACATGCGCAGCGATCTTCTCGCCGTGAACTTTCATAAACTCTGAAAGACCTTTAACATCCTGGATCACCTGGATACCATCCTGTTTCAGCACAGCCACCGTAGTAACAAAACGATCCTTGTAGGTTTCTACAACTGTATCTGTTTCTTTGGCATCCGGCTGCTCAGTCTTTTCGACCACCTTGATCACCCGTCCCTTGATCAGCATTGGTTTCCCCTCTTCATCGGTCAACTTCACTGTGCCCATCATGCCAGAGGCCATGAGCATAGCGATATGACCTTTCTTCAAGGGCATGACCGGTTGGGAGAGTTGAGCCAGACCACGCGTTGGGTGTATCAGGTCAAGCCAATCATTGGTTTTCTGGACACCTGCTTCCTTCGTGGCTTCAACCACCTCTTCCGGTTCCCAATCCGTTCGTTTGAACATAACTGGTTTGCCATTTGCACCACGTAATGGTGCAGGCAACAGTTGATAGATTGGTTCGATGGCGGATTGGATGGGTTCCAGTTCAACCGATGCCAGGCTTTGAAGCGAAAGAACCTCCTTGTCCGTGGGCAGCTGGTAGAGCTTGCGTTTGTAGGCCAACACCACTACCTGTTTATACTTCTCGTACAATCCGTCCGGAAACCGATAGACTGTGATGGCTTCATAATGTCCGGCTAACAGCCGAGCAACTTCAATCATTCCCAGAATTTTCTGAGGGATGATATAGGTCAGCAGCCCGCCACGCATCAGTTTGGAGGAAGTCGTCTTGAGAAAGTCCCATTCGAGCCTCTTTTGACCCTCAAAACGGTCAAATTCATAGGGCGGATTCAGATAGAGCCAGGAAATGCTTTCATCACTCAGAACACAAGCCTGCCAGGGAGCCTGGTAAACTTTATCCATCACGTTTTGAGCTTTCCCTGCTCGTTCTGGTGAGAGTTCTACACCCCAGGTTTCGCAGTTGAGCGTGTTGCCCAAGGAAGAAGCAGCTTTTCCTTCCCCTGCGCAGGGATCAAATAACCGCCCTTTCTCTGCGGGCGGCTTCAGGTAAGAGCAGATGATCTCGACAATCGGGTCATCTGTGGGGTAATACCCCATTCGTTCGATAGCTGGTGGACGCATTTTTCACTCCTTTAGGTAACAAAATACCCGCTGGAGACGCGTCCCGCCCCTTGAGGGGATGGAATGCGCCCCCTCCGGGGTGATATTGAGAGTAGTTTTACTTGTTCGTTCAGACAGTTAGTGAAATATCCTTCTGTGCCAACAACTCGGTCAACAATTCCTGCCAGTCAGCTTGCAGGTCAATTCTGGCTCCCAGGATGCAATCGCCGCCTGTAACTAGGTCTTGAACCAGCTTCCGGTTGCGAGCTTTTCTCCAAAGTGTAACTCCCCAATTGTCCAGGATCGGCACTTCAAGAGCTTCCTTGATCCGCTCGATGAAGAGCCGGATCATATCATTCTCTGCATTAAGTGACCCTCGAAAGACAAGCAGATATGCACTGAGGTCTTCTGGTTCCCATTTTCCAGGCACTGCCAGTCGAGATACAAAACCGACATGATGGCTGGTGTATTCTGGCATAGCTTGCCAGGCTTGTTCATACTTGTCAGTGGGGATAAGGCTGACATCACCCACACCATCCTGTGTTATTTGCAGCGGTTTGGCACACATGATCGTCACCCGCAGCGACTCCAGGCTGGTCTTATAACCAACCAAGCCGATAAAAGCCAGGAAATGGTCACTGTCGTAGGCATAACCGGTGACATGCGCCATCGCCTGTCCATTACGCAGTTTTGGAATTGCTTCTGGAAACAGACGATTACCAAGTTTGGCTTTACCATTTTCCTTTGGAATGATTTTCCAAATGACAATCCCGGCATTAATTCGTGTCAGCTCTTCGTTGAGTTCCCACAGAACTTCGTATAGACCTTTCCAGGGTTGCACACCGGTGAATGTGATGCTGACTTCGCCGCATTGGATGTTGATTCTCCGATCTTGCACATCAAGGTTGGCTTCCGCCAGAGCTAATGGGCGGTAGTTAGCCAAAATTGGTGGCAGTTTCTCGCCTGCTTTTGCGGTAAACAAGTATGCGCCGAGTTCCGAATCGTAATTCAGAAAACCGGCTTTCCCAACCGCATAATCATAAGGGGAAGCTGCACGAGTTAGTTCTTGACCAAGCTCCTCCCTGGCTGGCAGTCCGCTGCCGTCCTTATAGGCTGCAATGACTATTTTGCCCTCTTTTTGCCTGGCGATGATACGGTTTACTTTCTCGCGCAGGTATTTGTCTTCATAAATTTTCATTTGTTCCTCCTTTGGGTTTTATTTATTTTGAATGACCAACGTTGAAGTTTATAAAATTGGACAACGTTCGAGCAATTCTGTAAGTAGATGCAATACAGAAGGGCAAAGAAATACCTTTATTTATGCAATCCAGGGTATTCTTTTGCTATTCTGAAAAACAACTAAACTAGTGAAAATTCCATTAAAATTACCTATTGACATTCCAGTAACTGGAAGGTCTATAATTTCAAGAGATAAAGGAGGCTGCCTTGAAAATTCAAGAGTTATCCAAAGCTACAGGAGTGTCAACCAAGACAATTCGTTTTTACGAAGAATCGGGGGTTTTGCCATCACCAATACGTAAGCCTAACGGTTACAGAGATAACGACCAAACAGATATTAATCGATTACGACTGGTTGCTGGTGCACGACGCCTGGATCTCTCCTTGGATGATATCCGAGAAATACTTGCACTAAGGGATAAACATGAAGCACCTTGTCGTACATTGTTGAATCAAATCCAACAAAAAACGGAGGAGGTTGCTGAAAGAATTATCGTCCTGCAACGTCTCGAGGCTGAGCTTCGTGATTTACATGCTCTGGGACTTACATTTCCCACAGATGATGTAGATGGTAAGAATTGTGTTTGTCACTTGGTCAGTGAAATGTAAATTGGTTTGTGAATAATAGGAGATATGAAATGGCAAAACAAAGAATTGAGTTTGACATCCGCGGAATGACGTGCAGTTCATGTGCAATCCATGTAAAAAAAAGTTTATTATCTGTTCCAGGTGTGGAAAACGTAGACGTGCCTGGATGGGAATCCGGAAAAGCCACTGTGGTTACCGATCAAGAAGTCAATACAAAAACCCTGAGTAGCGCAGTGGCTAATGCAGGTTATCACGCGTCCATAAAATCCATTCAAAATCTGGAGACACCGGCTGGATCAGAATCAGCAGCTCAAGAAAATGTTGATTTTGATCTATTGGTAATTGGTGGTGGTTCGGGTGGATTTGCTGCTGCAATCAAAGGGGAAGAATTAGGTTATCAGGTGGGAATCATCAATGGTGGGACAATTGGCGGTACCTGCGTTAATGTTGGTTGTGTACCCAGCAAAACACTCATCCGAGCAGCGGAAGCCTGGCAAAACGCCGGGCACCATCCCTTCTCAGGGGTTATAACATCCCAGACAAAACTCGATTGGCATGTGGTTCGAAACCAAAAGGACGAATTGGTCAAAGGTTTACGCCAGAAGAAATATGTGGATGTTTTAGAAGCCTATCAGAACATCAAGTTGATCAAAGGATATGCTACATTTGCCACTGATGGTTCCGTGCATGTTGGAGATAAATCTTATCGGGCGTTTCGCTATGTGATCGCGACCGGCGCTCAGCCGCGAATCCTGCCAATCCCTGGCCTTGCTGAAGCCCAGCCGCTCACTAGCACCACTCTGATGGACTTGGACGAGTTGCCCAAATCTCTCATTATTTTGGGTGGGCGTGCTGTAGCTTTGGAATTAGGCCAAACGATGGCGCGCTTGGGTGTAAAAGTGCTCATCCTCCAACGCAGCACTCGTCTGGTGCCTGACCACGAACCGGAAATTGGACGTGCAATTCAGGAATATTTGGAACAGGAAGGGATCACCGTCCTCACAGGTGTTCAGATAGAGCGTGTTAGTCGTGAGGGAGAAATCCGCACAGTTCATGCCAAGATGATGGGCCAATCCCGAGCATTTGACACAGACCAAATCATGGTTGCTTTAGGACGCCAGCCTAATACTATTGATCTAGGTTTAGACCATGTTGGAGTGAAATTGGATCGGAATGGAGCGATCATCATAAACGAATATCAACAAACTTCCAATCCGATCATTTACGCTTCTGGAGATGTGACCCCGAACCCAGATTACGTTTATGTGGCAGCAGCAAGCGGCGCATTGGCAGTAAGCAATGCAATGAATGGCAACCATAAGCCTCTAGATTTGTCAGCTCTGCCAGGAGTGGTTTTTACTGATCCGCAAATTGCGTCTGTTGGGCTAACGGAAGAAGAAGCAAGACAACACGGATACAAAGTAAAAGCAAATACCCTCCCTTTAGAGTATGTTCCCCGAGCCCTTGCTGCAAGGAATGTTCGTGGTTTGATTAAGATGGTAACCGATGAAACCTCAGGTACTATCCTGGGAGTTCATGTTTTAGCAGCCGAAGCAGGCGAGGTTATTCAAACAGCAACCATGGCAGTCAAGTTTGGGCTGAAGGTGTCCGATCTTACCGAGACACTATTCCCTTATCTGACACAAGTTGAAGGATTAAAACTGGCAGCGTTATCCTTTACAAAAGACGTGGATAAGCTTTCCTGTTGTGCAGGTTAGCAAGTCTTTTTCCAAAAAGGTATCATTGAAGGCAACCTCTCTCTATGAAGAATACTTGATTTGGTATTGTCATAGTTTTTTCGTTGGATGGGGGAGCATTTGCTCCCCCATCCTTTTCTTATTTCCCATCAATATGCATTGGCATCAGTACGTACAGAAAACCATCCTCTTCCCCTAAGTGAGATGCATCGCGATCAGCTGGACGAATGATGGCCGGTGTGTTGTGAGCGTTGCTTTCAATGACCACATTCCTGGTAGAAATCGCTTCCAGACCATCCTGCAGAAATTTTACGTTGAAGGCGATCTCCAATTCCTGGCCTTCAACTGTGGCATCTAGCTCGATTTCACTCGCACCGGTTTCGTAGGATTCAGATTGCAGTTGGATCTTTCCCGTTTGATCAATTCCAGGCTTCAGGTGAAAACGCACTATATTACTACCCTCGCGGGCGATAATGGCAGCCTGTTTACAGGCTTTGAGCAAGTCATAAGCACTAATCACTGTCCTGGTTTTGTATCCTTTGGGTATGATTTTCTGGTAGTCAGGGAAATTCCCATCAATCAACTGTGAAACGATTTGCACGTTTTCGCAACGTATCGCTACTTGGCTACCTGTGGCGGGGAGACAGAGGGTGATCTGGGACGGTTTTGTAGCTCCCAGGATTCGTACCACTTCTTTCAAGGTTGAAGCGGGAATGATTAACTGTTTCTTACCAAGAGCAACCGGTAATTCCGCTGTGCAGATTGCCAAGCGAAAACCATCCGTTGCCACCATCGAAATCGATTTCCCGTCAATATTCAGCAATACTCCGGTCAAAACCGGCCGGCTAACATCCATCGAAGCAGCAAACGCCGTTTTTAGAATCATCTCTCTGAGGATGGTTGCTTCCAGGGTTACGCCATCTGAGAAATCAAATACAGGGATGGCTGGAAACTCGCAAGCTTCTACCCCTTTGACAACCCCTTTGTAAGAACCACATTTCAGGGATGCTTCAGGTTTTCCATTCACTGAGAAGACGATCTCTGGTTCTGTCAGAGAATTGACTACATCGGTTAACGTCTTGGCAGGCAAGGTTATTCCCAACTCGCCGTCCATATTGGCATCCATCCAAAGCGTAACACCCATAGTCAGGTCGGTAGCAGAAAGGCGTAATTGCCCTTCATCCTTATTGAGCAGCACATTCGATAGGATTGGTAGATGAGTATGTGATCCTACCGCCCGCCCGACAATCGCCAGGCTATCGGCAAATATCACCTTTTGAACAATCATTTTGCTTGTCATTCAAGATCTCCTTGTTTTTATGTAAGACACACAGGATTTCTTTCCCTGCGTGTCTTAATTGGTTTAGAATTCGTCGAATAAATCGGCAGATGCACCACCATCTGGCCAATATGCCTCGTCATCCCCCAAGCGAATTACATTTTCGTATTGCTCAGTGAGGGAGCCTTCGTCATCTTCCTCATTTGACGAGCTGAGGAGTGCCATGAAGGTGGGTTGATCCGTGGTATAAGCGCGGACGGAATTGCGCCAGAATAGCACATCATCATTTTGAAGAACCTTCTGGACTCCTTGCGCCAGGCCTATCAAAAAATCTTCTTCCAACCGATCTGGAGGAAGACCGTGATCGGCCAGAGTATGAGCGATCTCTTCGGCAATTTGTCCCCAGGTAATGGCGAAAGCAGGTTTATCCATCGAAAACCCAGCACGAGCTAAGATTTTCGAAACCTCAAAACCGACTTCCAGATATTCAAGCTGTTGTAAAGTGGGTAATTCATTCATATTCATCTCCTTGTAAATTACGAAAAGCCCAACCCTTTTTCCTTGAGGGATACCCAACGCGATAATCCAATGACCAAATGGTCTAAGACTGACACATCCAAGAGCTTGCCAGCCTGGACAATGGCACGAGTCACGCTGACATCTTCTGGACTGGGTGTAGGATCTGTGCTGGGATGGTTATGTGCGATCAAGATAGCAGCCGCATTGCGCTGCAGTGCTGGTTTGAATAACTCGCCGACCCGCACCATCGAGGAATTGAGCGAGCCGTGATAGATCTCGATCACGTCCAACATACGGTTACGTGTGTCAAGCGGCATCACGACCATGTATTCTTGTTCACGATGCGCCAGCATCGGCATCAAGATTTGAGCAGCATCCCCAGGTGAATGAATCACTGGGCGTTCATCTTCAGGTTGAAGGAGCTTACGTCCGAGTGCTAAAGCCGCTTTGAGCCGCAGTGCAGTCAAGTTGCTAATACCCGGCATTTTGGTAATCTCATTCAAATGTGCCCGGGCAATTTTCTGGATCGTGCCAAATTGTGCCAGCAGTTGTTCAGCGGACTCAATTTGATTTGAACCGCCTATGATGACGGCCAGCAATTCCGCCAAACTGCATGCATCTGAGTCCTTACTTACCCGGAAAGCCGGCTGCTCTCGAACGGGCAGGTGCTTGAGACGGGGAAAGGCGTAGGTTGGGGATTGTGCACTTTCAATGAGATATGGTTGTAGATTGTTCATGTCTGTCTCCTGTGAAATAGGGGACAGACAACCCTGGAGGGATGCTGTCCCCTCCATTGGGGTCTTGTGATTCATGCGGTCGGATCGTAGCCGGTCTCAAGAAATACCTTGCGATTGATCGCTTCGCATTCTTCCCACGTCATCAATTCATCTTGCCGTACACCTGGGTATCCAGGTGCGGGAGGTATGAGCCAAGGGTTTTCTGCAAGGTTCTTTTTTATCCTTTCAGCTTTCGCATCCAAGAAATGGCGCAAGCCGCCTTTTGTGCAACGCCACCCCAATTCCTTGGTGTACTTACCATCCCAATTTCGATCACGGTAAGTCTTGCTGCCACAGATTGGACAAGGCGGCATCCCTTCTGGATCGGGTGCTCGATCACCACCGGCTTGAAGGTAGAACCGAACAGCATCAATGGCTTCACAATAAGTGGCACCACAAGAACACTCCTTGTTTTTACTGACCCGGTGAAAACGTTGCTCGCAGTCCGAACCAAAATCCACCAGGTATCCACATCCCTGGATGGAAACAGACGGTGCAGACATCGGAAAGTCCTCTCGGATCATTGGCCCTTTGCTACTTCTCTGGAATCCAGTTCGACTTCTATCCAGATTTACTGGTTTACTCGGAAAAAGTGCGGTCTTCATATGCACTCTCCAAGAACCAGTCTGCAGAAACACGTTGATCTGCAGGCAGAGCTGGTTCCTCATTCAGGTCTTCCATATCGTTTTCAATATGAACATCACGCAAGTGTGGGACAAGCACGATGGATATTCTGTCTTGGTAAGGACCGCCGTGACTGATTTTCGTAAATGGTTCCAATCCATTGAGCGCGCGTACCCATACTGTTCCAGGTCTTGGGCCTTTTCCCAATACCTCAACGGGTATGATCGCATCTCCATAACATGTACCGATTGTGATTTCAGCTTTAACCATGTGTTCCTCCTGTGTTCTTTCAATAGGAATGAGAAAGGACATGCCCTGAATGGCATGTCCTTCGTTGTGATTCACCGGTGCGTTTTGACTCTGGCTAGAATGGAATTTCGCTTGGGTCTAAATTTGGTGGAACCTGGGTATTTACTGCGGGTTCTGCTTCCTCCTGATCTTCACGTCCAGAAAGAAAACGTACGGTCGAGGCGGTTACTTCAAATGAAGCGCCAACCTTTCCATTGTTTTCCCAGATATGTGGCCCACCTGTTTCAGGATCGGGGTTTAGGCGTCCTTCCACTAAGACCTTGCTTCCTTTGTGTAGGAATTCATTGCAGGACTCTGCTTGTTTTCCCCACACAGTGACACGGAACCAGGTTGTTTCTTTGACTGGCTGTCCATTCTGACCGTTGTAACGGCGATTTGTGGCTACCGATAAGGTAGTCACCGGTTGTCCGCCAGGGGTAAAGCGCATTTCGGGATCTTTTCCCAAATTTCCGATGAGGATAATCGTTTGGTACATTGTGTTTTTCCTTTCTCTTTAGTATATGGTTTTCTTACGCTGCAACGGATGCAGGCGTCGGAGTGGCGCGTTGACTGGCTAGCCAATTACGCAATTCATCCTTTGAAGCAGGAACTCTCCCGGTTTTCTCTTTGAATTGGTCGAATGCCTCCTGTTCGGAGACATTGCCATTCACGGAGACACCATCCCCATACTTGCGTACGGTAGAGATGGCAGGAGGTAATGAATTAGCTTTCGAAGTTGGGATTGCCGTAGATGAGGCACCGTTGGATCGGTTTTGGTCAAGGCCTGCGTTCTGAGCAATTTCCTTGTCATACAGCAGATTGCCGAACTGTTCACCCAACTGACGGAAGCAACGCTTCAGACAGTCTGTGGCTGAACCTGCCAAGGCCATATCAAGAGCTTCTGGTGTATCGCCGGTGAAAACACAACGACCAAGATCGGCGTGACTGCATAATTTACCATCCAGATCAACAGTTACTTTCCCAGTGATATACACTAACCCGACTTCTTCGGTCTGAACATTTCCGTTGGCATCCAGGGTAGGAACCTTGCGTTTTTCCTGCTGATTCCAGATCAGCACCTTTTTTTGCCAACGCACGATGACCGGATCACCAATCAAGTCAAATGACCAGGTAAATCCGAAGATGCTGTTGGCTCGATCAATAACGTCGTATCCTTCCAGATATGGAACAGATCCCATGCCTGGGGCTTGGCGGCGTTTGACGCGAGACATATCCAATGGCTGGCGAAGTTCCCAGAGTATGCGGCTAAGCCGGTCGCTCAGGTTCCCATCATTTGAAGGGATGGTTTCATTCATGTGACACTCCTTTTCTTGATCTATGTGAATTTGTGATTGCGCCGCTTCTAAGAGGCGGACACCTTCAATGTGTTTGCAGAGAATCTGAGGTCCCCGCTGCTGATAATCCATACAGGTACACGCCCAATTGACCTCTTCAGAATCACCTTGAGATGGTCTCAATGAGACTACATACGGTAGCTTGTCGCCATTTTTGACCGTCCATTGGTGGGGATTGGTTCGGGTGACCTGGAACTTGCCAGCGAGAATCGCAGATTGTGCACGTTCAGTACGTTCAACTTGTGCTTGGGTAAAGTCTTGTGTTTTTTGCATAATCCTCCTTGTGAAAATATCCGACGTTGATTAACAAAAGGTCGATACGAAAGATCAACTCATGGCTAAGCACCATGAACGTTCCGACGTTATTTGCTACCCGTGAATAAACACAGGGCAGAAAACGACAATGGTGAAGACTTTTTCTTCATCGCTGACATTTGCAGCCCTATGGATGGGAGAGTATATGGGTGGGATGAGTCATTCATCCCACCCACACAATATTGTTTTCTCCTTGTGATATGAACCTTTCTGCTTCTCAGCACGCCTTTACGCCTCCTGGGAGGAAAAGGTTGTTTGTTAAAGTGCAAGCCCACTATCCGGGGACTCCCGGAAATAAAAAGAAGGATCACTCGCTCCCAATACCAATGGGAGCTTACGATGACTGTTCTCGAAATCCAGCTTGCTTTATGCAAGGGATTCGGACGTCATCTTGTGATCCTCCACGTACCCTGAAGTATTAAGAATTCACTTCAGGTCTGAACTTATCCATCTCTCAATTTTTTTCACGCTTAGGCCTTTTGCAGGTAATCCAAAAAGAGGATTACCCATGCTCACCTTCGGTTTGTTGATAGGATGAGTTATTCAGCAGTTGCGTCAATTTCTCCAGAAGCAGATACCATCTCACTTGAATCATTTCTCGCTTCAGCGTGGTTGTCAGTCGTAACTCTCTCAATTGATCTGGCTTTTTTCTCGTTTGGTGCGGCAGCATCCAACACAATAATGCGCCTGGCGACCGCCTCTACCACGTTTCGGTCAATGAATACCTGGTTTTGTTTCAAATCGCATGCTTTGATATCCACAGCCAGGTCAGTACAGTTTTTGGATTTCCGCGCTTTGTTGATAAATTCTTCCAAGCTTTCGCGAAAATCCCGAGACTGGAGGAAACCATGCACTCGCAATCGCATGCCGCGGCGAATATGGATCAGCCCGTTGGCTCCGCCATTGACCCGGACGTTGATGTAATCACCTGCATCACGTTCCAGATCCAATTTCTTTGCAGGTAGATCACTGTCTCGATAGATCACCAACCGGAAGAACAGGTCATCCATAAATTTCCATGGATCACGTACCACGATTCCTTCTAGAACTACATCATTTATCATCTGACCTCCTTGTTTATGAAACCTTCGTCATCTTGGGTTAAAAAGAAAATGCCGGACAGATCCCAGTGGGTTGTGTCCGGCCAACGATAGATGAAGGATTTTTGAGTTGTCAATCAGAGTATATCAATTACAAGGGGCTTATCCTAGATGGTCAATTTCTTTTCAATAATGCCACGCTCCTTTATGGGAAAAATAGATCAATGTGTGAAGACACGTAATTTGGCCACTCCGGTTTGAGTGACAAGCACCTTGGGAACTACTGATGGAAACAGGATAGATAAATCTGCTGACACAGAGACTCGTACAGTGTTGTCTCCCCCACTAACCTGAATTCCTGTAACAAAGGCATGCACCCCTTTAGCGGATAAGCTGGCTGTATTTGAAGTCACATAAGCCTGGGCGTTCCCCCAGGTTCTTGAAGTGGGAACAAGACTTCCGGTATCTTGAAAAACTTGCTGATTGATCTCAGCGGAAGCGGCAACTGCTGCAGCATCCGCTGCTTTTGCCACTTCTGAAATGGCATAAAAATACCGTCCGAGTTCAATAGCCAATGCCAGGGCAGGAATCATCACTAACCCAATGAATACCGCCCAGAAAGTCATTGAATAGCCACGTCGATCTCGCCACAGCATATTACCAGCCTTCTTGCCGAAATGTTGAATCAGCACGGACAGTAAACGTCTGCCCTGGCAAACCTGGAAACAGGCTGGTCAGAGGAGCCATAAAGTTGGGTACACTGCCGCTGACTTGAATCTTTAAAATGCTGCCGGCACTTCCTCCAGGAGCCAAGACACTGACCGAAGTATTTTCCAGAATCCCAGCCTGGGCGATTGCGTCTCTTGCTCCACTCATGGCATAACAGGCTGGGCATTGCTGCGCCACACTTCCCATACGCGCACCATGCCTGGCTGCGGCTTGCACTGCCTGTTGGGCATAGACTAACATCCCCAGGTTAACAATCGCCAACATGACCATGATCGCAATTGGAGTTGTAATTGCAGCCTCAAGCAATTCCATCCCACGAGTGTCTTTAATAAATCTCATAATCCTCCTTGAGGAATAATTGATCTGCCAGTTTATGGAACATCCCCGAAGGGAGCATTGCTGGCAGACCATTGATTTGACTATATTTTCCCAGCAATATCAGTCACGATGGCAGCGATATTTTGACCCAGCAACCGATATGCACCATAAGCCACCAGAACAACCACTGCAATGATCAATGCGACCTCAGTCGACTCAATTCCCCGATTATCATTTAGGAAACGCAATGCCAATCACCTCCTTCCTTCTTTAGAAATATGGATAGAGAACGAACAACAATGTCCCACAAAAAATTGATACGACAAAAGGAATTTCCCTCTTTTTCTGAAGGCTCGCGATTACGCCCTGCACTCCACCGACAACTGTTATCGGGATCAGAAAAATTGGATTTCCAAGAACCAGGGCAGCAGTGATGATCAGCTTGACATCCGCACCTCCTAAAACACCAAATTCCCAAAGCACCCACACGACAAGGATGAGAAGACAGATCAACGCCGCTAAAGGTTGAAAAATTGCAGAAAATGCGGACAGCGTGAGGGCGAATGCCAGACGTTTTTCTCGGGGGTTGAAATCTGATACGTGTGTCAATGCAATCATCAACAATACTGGAGCCCATAAGCCATTAAAAAGGCCATACACACCTGCACCAACCATCCCGCCAACGGTTAATGGCGTGGGGACCTGGTGATTGCGGAGATCGTAGACCATACAGGCAAAAAACAGGGCTAAAACGGCGAAATTAGCGATCAGAAGGCGCTCCTATCCATTCTGTATCAGTGCAAGTGCTTAAAAATTAAAGCTGGACTCACTTCTGCGCCCAGAAGGTTCTGTCCAGCCAACGATTAATCAAAGATTGTCTATTAATAATTATAATGACGGAATGAAGTTATCCAAGGTGGCCAATTTCTTGATGGGAGCAGCAGCCCCTTTTCCCGTTGTCATGGAGGTTAGATGATACATAAAGTGGAAGTAATCATTCCGAACGAACTGATAAAAGAAATTGAAGTTTACGCAAAGGTCGAGGGAATCACTCTCAATGAGTTCTTGCTGTGGGCTCTTGGTGAAAAGGTGGGCGAATTGCGTGAACGGCGAGGGGTTAAGAATCTACTTCGGGTTATTCCAAACCAAGCCACTGAAAAAACCTCCATAGAAATAGCTACACCTCTCACATATCCTCAAAAACGGCTACTGAAAGCCGAGGAAGTAGCGAAATACCTGAGAATAAGCAAATCCGGTGCCTATCGGTTGATGCAAACTGGTGAAATTCCAGTCGTGAGAATTGGTAAAGCAGTCCGCGTAAGAGAAGAAGACATCGAAAGTTTTGTATTGAATACAAAAGCATAATCCAGACATAGCCGATTAGCCTAAAACGATTATCCCTACTTTCAAGATTAACACCGAGGCTAACAATATCGGCAATCCCGGTAAACGGTGAAGCATGATTTTCTTTTCCCGTACCATAGATACCAATCCCGAAGCAATCACAACGATTAAGTGAATAACCAGAAACGACATGATAAAGAAAATCTCAGGCCAGATAAGACAGATCGTAATTGCACTAACGGCATCCGCGCCACCCCACCACTTCAATTCCCAGGCAGCCCAGAAGCCAATGATTGCCAGAGCGGAAAGTGGTGAAGATTGAATCGAAAGGGATGCTCCCAAAAATAGTAATGGGAGCCAGGTGATTATTCGGTTTACCTCTTCCCAGCCAAATGCTTGAGATATCCTATCCCGTTCACTAACCGCTGCAACTACAGCAGCAAGCAGAACTAATGTCCAATCCCCTTGCCAGATCCGATAAAGACCTGCGCCAATGAGAGGAATAACCACCCAGGCGCTGTGGGGTATTTCACTTTTTCGAATATCGAACCAAGATACGATTCCCAACCAGGTTACAACAAGGCCAAAAATAATCCAATCCATAACACCTCTTTTTCTACGGCTTGATCTGCCCTTCGATACGTCGAATATATTCAGCGCCACTTGCACAACCGCATGAAAAATTGGCTGCAATGCTATTCCAACTGTTCGGATTTCCGGTTTTTCGAAGAGCCTGATAAACACACCCAGCACCGGCATGGTAATTTGCTAGAACCAGACGCCAGTAATCGTCATAACTTAAAAACGCAGCTGGTTGTTTGCCGGTTGCCAAATTGAAAATCCTGGTCGATTGCAAACAACTTGCATTGAGGGTTTCAGTCAGAACTCGTATCGCTTGGTTTCCTTTTTCAATATCAACACCCCCTGGACAATTCGGGCAGGTGGCCTCGATATCTCGTAAAACCATACCGCGTAATAGGTATTGCGTTGAAGAATCCAGGAATTGATATTGGGTAGTACATCCTACTTCACCGTATGTTTGCCGGCAGATGGTTTGGAAATAAGCCGGCCGCCACATCAAAACAAGGTCTGCACCATATGTGGTCATCTGACCCAATCCAATCTCACCCAGAGTCCAATTTGCCGCTGGCCAGAATTGCGATTCAACGGCAATGACAGCTTTAACTACCCTTGGGGGCAACTCTGCAGCCTGAGAAGAGGAGAGAATCACCGAGTCAAATTGATTCTGCCATGTGAGCACTTGGTCTTTAGAATGTTCGATTCCACAACCATTTGCGGAGCCATCAGGATTCAACCCTTGTGCTGGGCAGGAAATACCATCGACTAATCCGGATGACAATAACTCAGCAGCCAAAACATCATAACGATTGGCGGTGGCTAGGTTCGTGTTCCCGCTTACTGGAATTAACCAATCTGGAATAGATGTTGGGGTTAAGCCATAAGCCATCTGGCAGGTTCCACCGCTATCAGCCTTCACAGATGTTGTCTCCCAACTGGCAGTGGTCATCACGGTAAGGGCGGCTAATAGAATACGGATTACGGACGACCATGCACGGGATGCCATGCCACCTCCCAAATTACGCTGGGTGTTCGGTATGTCTGGCCAAAATCATCCGTTAAATCAGCCCATGCGGTCCAGATACCCTCTTCTGTGGTGCCAAAATTGAGATCTCCTGAATTTTCAGGAGTCACAGACCAGGTTGAGCCATTGCGGTTCAAAGAAAATTGAGCTCCCGATGGTGCCCGAACTTGCACCAAAATAGAATAAGGTGGAACACCACCTGTTACCTCTCCAGTTAGGGTCTGTGCGGGTTGATCCAGGCTAGGAGCAAATAACAATAAACGCGCATATGTGACCGCTATTGTCCCGCGAAGTGGTGCAATCACAATAACCGTGACTGAATCGCTAGCAGTTTCATACTGATTAGAACAGGTGATTGTATAGGTGTGCGTTCCAGTCGGGACTCCACTCATAGGCTGATTTCCAGCTAAGACCACATTCCCACCCCAGCTGCCATTTGAACTGGCTGCTGAACAATTGGTCGCATCGCGACTGATCCAACTCAGGGTAAAGCTTGCGGGAGAAATTAATGTCAGAGGACCATCGGTGTTGTTAACCTTCAAATCCACTGCTGGTGGATTGTAGACAATGACAGTGACACTATCTGAAGCGGAACCAATGGGATTGGAACATGTCAACGTATAGGTGTAAATACCGGTGGTAATGCCAGTGTAATTCGTCGAGCCGGACTGACCCTTCGTTCCAGTCCAGCTTCCTGAGGCAGTACAGGTATCTGCATTACTGGATGTCCAACTCAACAGATATTGAGCGGGAGAAGTCAGGCGGATTGGTCCATCCTGGTTATTCACTTTCAAATCCACGCTGGGCGGGAGTGAGCATCGAATCGTTTTATTTGTTCCTGAGAGATCAAACCAGGAGGAATTATAGGGATTTTGACCCTGAACGCGTATGGTGTGTTGAATATTGGGCGAGATCAATCCCCATAAATCTTGAGTGAACCCACAAGTGCCGCCCGTGCATGTTCCGGTCAGATCCGCTCGATATTGGTTAGCGACTCCACTCGCTACCGAATTGCCATCTACCAGGATGCGAAAATTAATATCCAACCCTGGAGCAGCATCTTGCATCACCCAGCCGTAAGCCCGACATTGGGATTGAGGAACCGGTCCAGAGGCTCCGTCATGGTAGCCAGTAAAGGTATCTCGATAAGCCCAGATTAAAACGAAATCTTCAAAGTCGTGGTCATAACCGCCATTACTATTATCTTCATCCCAATCCCCCCAACATTGTGGAGTGCCGATAATGGTATCCCCGGAAGCGAGGAATGCTGTCATTAAACTGGTAAAGTCTCTACCACCGGCGCTTGGATTGTAGTTTTGCGAATAGAAGTAATTTGGACAAAAGTAATCGTGATGAGGCGTTTTCCAACCCACATGCGGGTTAGCACACCCGCCGGAACCGCAATTACCTCCATAACAATCACAACCTCTGATCTGGATCGTCTCACCCGCTGCAACCGTGATCGGGGTCAATACTGTTTGATTGTTAATCACATCCATATAGGTGCAGTTCTGCCCTACCCTGCAGCCATTACGGATGAAGTAATAGCGCGAAAAATACCCCGGTGAGCTTGAGGTGATGACATTCCATAAAACAATTCTTCCAGCTCTGGGGAATGTGATCGAAACGGGATTTCGATTATAAGAAACGATAGGATGGCCATAATCCGCCAGCACAGAGATCGTGATCACCAAACCAATCACAATGGCAAGGATAATTCCCAGAAATGTTTTCTTACGTTTCATCAGGTTTGAGATAAATTTTTTCATTGGACAACCCCAGCGGATGCAAATACCCGAACGGTTTTCAATTCGATTCCGAAAATGTTCAGAATCGTCCATTGGATTGGAACCTCCAAATAGACTCCAACAGCAGGCTCATTACTTGACCAATCGCTCAATCCATTTCCCAAGCGAACTGGACGGGGTGGAAATCCGGATATCGAACCCCCGAAAGCATCAGGTAAAACTCGAATTGACGAGGCGTACCCCATAATTCCACGAGTTTGCATAGCAGAATGAACCACGTTTTGGGCTTCATTACTGGCCACGGCTTGATCCAGTTGGATAAAGCCAGTATTGAGAACAGCATCCCAATCTCTTCCTCGGGGAGCACCGGCAAGCGCAGCCTCTTGCGCTACAGAATAAGCCCAATTACGCGCTGCATACAGCCTGTAAATATCCACGAGCCCACCTGCAATGACCACAAGCACGAGGATGGATAGTAATCCCCACACCACGGATTGTGCTTTTCTTTCAATAATCATGGATATCGCTCCACGATTCCCCAATGCTGAACCCGTATTGTCATGATGGGTTCAGAAAGGAAGGGAATATCTGCCTGAAATGGTGCAGAAGCCTCCAAGATAAAAGCAGTTCCAAATGGGCTGCCTGAAAGCCAGGCAGAACTCCGTGGAGTGCCGGCAGCATCAAAAACTTGGATGGTCGTAGCCTCAACCGTACCCATCACATTTTGGTTCGTCCCTTCTTGAATCAAGTTCTTTGCATAACTCCATTGGGAAGGATCTAGGGATAAAGCGCGAACAGCTGCGCCGGCACTGCTGTCCAATGCCTGCCTCATGGCCACTCCACGACTGAGTTCAATACCACCAAAAATGACCAGTGCAAGCACCATCAGAACTAACAAGGACTCAACCGCTGCCTGCCCCTTAGAATCTGATTTAAGACCCAATTTCGGCGTTGACATCATTGAACTTGACCTTTAAAGTGGAAAAGACTTCCCAGAGCGCGCCGCCAACTAGAGCGATGAAGATCGCCAGGACAACGATATACTCAACAACGCTCTGTCCATTTCGATCATGTAACATAATTCCTCCTCTCCTTGGAACGCTCCTCTTTACTTCTACAGAGGAAGCGGAGTGTTAATGGTTGGTAGCTGGTCTTCCGGATGAAAGACCAGCTACCAGGTTTGCTAAAAAATTATGGGTGTGCAGCCGGCACAGCGATGCTGCTAATCCAGTCCGCAATGCTGCCGCCCTGGGTACCGATATTGCTCAGGATGGCCCAGATAGCCACTGCTCCCAAGACAACGGCGATCGCCAGAACAACAACAAACTGTGGAATTTCGGATGCTTTCTTATCGAACAACATAAACAGGCTCCTTTTCCTCGCACTTTGAGCGGGGTTTTGAAAAATAGGTTAGAAACCGCCGCCAATCGACACCCCGGAGAGAGTTTTCAGGATGCGGTCGACAAGCGGGTAAAACAACAAGATAACAATTGGGCCAAGAAGAAACGGCATAGCCAGTAAGGTGATGCGCAGGGGCAAACGCTGCATCTGTTCTTCGGATTGGTAACCGATCTCTTCGTTCAATTCTTCGATGACACTGGCAATCGCTTGATCAACATCGGAGACTCCTCCGGATTGTTGAGCAGCCTGGACACGTTGTACAACGCGAAGCAACTGGGGAGATCTCAAATCGTCAGCTAACTGGTTAAGTAAATCCAACCCACTGCGAGCAGAACTACCCTTCAGCCGTTTTTGAAGACGTTGGTATACAACTGAAGTTTCGATGGTCGTCTTTGCCAAACTCTCCAATCCAAGTAAGAGTGAACCTTGCAAGCTCATATGCAGACGCACATCGATCAGAAACTGTCGAATTAGTCCGACCATAAATCGTTTTCGCTGTTGGATCAAATAGCGTTTGGCTAACCACACCAGACCTGGCAATGCCAGGAAACCCAACCGGATGCTGGGAAGCTGCGGTCCTAAGATTGCCAATAGGATCAGTCCAATCAGGGCTGTACCCGCATAAAGAGCTCCCCATGGAATATCGCCGAACCCCAAAATTGCTTCTTCTGTTCTTTTCTCTTCGCTTTGATATTTGGTCCCGAGTCCGAGAGCGTGTAAACGGCCACGCTGTATCGGACGGCTAAGCCTCCTTCCTGTTTCAAATAAAATGGATATTACGGTATTGGCAATCATGCCCACTCCGATTGCCAGACTAAAGCCCACCACAAGGGAAAAGGTATCCATTCTTAGACCTCCCCAAAACTCAATTGGTAGACTTCGTACTCAAAATACAGGCTGGCCAGCACGACTCCACAAATCATGACTGCCAGTAACACCCGATGGGGGGCATCTTGCAGGAAAAAATCACGCCAGGCTGGGGAAAGCACCACGAAGGAAACGGAAGCGGCAACTACACCTTGTAGCAGCCGGATTGTTCCTCGAACAAGTGAAAGGGTCTGGCGGGTTTTTGAACGCACCAGTTTTTGACGGTGAGCTTCCTGTTCCAGTGAGACAAGCAACTCTTCCTGAATTTCTTCTGTCAGCTGAGCGTTATTAGCAATCAAAGCCGAAAGCCTTGATGTGACATTTCCGGGTAATCCTTTTAATGCCTGTGCAGCTTGGGCAGGAGGTTGATACATTCGTAAGCGGCTTGCAACCTGCTCGATGGCGTAGTTCATCACTCCCATAGGCAATTTGACCTTCATCAAAGCATTCAAAAGAGAGTGATCTACACTCATCAATGATCGAATTTGCAAGGCAACTGCTTCAGCATCTTCATTGACTTGTGCGCGCTCGATCTGTTTTTGCTGAAAGTTAATCCAAATCAGGATGATCATCCCAATCACCAGCACAAGCGGTGAGAGCATCAAATCATGGACAGCCATTGCCAACATAGGTGTCGCAATGAGCAATGCCAATCGTTTCCAATCCAATTCGTGTTGTGCCTGATATGGCTTATCTTGAATGACACCCATGGCTCGCAGCCGCCGGCTTGCCCAAGACATAAATGTCCTGCGCCAGGTTTTCACTATGATTTCTACGCCAGATAACAGCGTATTGTACAAAGCCAGAAAGATGCCGCCCGCCAGGAAAACTACTCCTGCATCAATTAAGAATCGAAACGGACTCATGCCTCTTCCTCCGGAGAACCTTTTATACGATCCGGTCTGGTCCAGTACCCGCGTGGAGGTTTAGGGATGCCTAACGCCCTACAGCGTTTTTCAACCGCTTTATCAGAAACTCCGTATAAGGCAGCAATCTGAGTAGTTGGAATTTCCCATACCAGTTGGTGTAATTCTTCTGGATCAATGATAAATTTCCGATCGGCCAACCTTCGGCAGGTATCGTTATGGTAGATCCGCCGATTTTTATGAGAAAGGGTGACTTTGAATGGTTCTCCGCAATATGGGCAAATCAAAATTGCCGCCTTATGATCCGGGTCATGTGAAAGTTTGCCAAGGGTTGTAAGAACTAGATTTTCAATCGTCAAGTTTTGCAGATTTCCATCCTTATAAATAACAATCTCAAATGAACGCAGCCACCGTCCTAAACTGACTGACATCAGATGCCGGCTCAAGATCACCTTTCCATCTTTTCTGGCTAAGGGGTGATCACAATCCTGGAATTCCTGGTGTCCGGGTTCAGGATTGGTGACTGGATGAATATCTTTGTGATAATCACAAGGTTCCATAAGTCACTCCTGACCAATTAATGACGACTGATCCGGTTCATCATTTGTGGAGATGATTTGCCAACATAAAAAACCATACATCGGATAAGTTGGCGGTTCCCAACCATAACGAATAAACCCGTTCGTGAGTCCGGTTCCCACATCATCCAGCACAATCATGGTGTCAATCATTTGCGCCAGGCGGCAATAATCAGACTCGCAATCCTCCCAATAAACGCCACTTTGAGTGACATAATCCCCTTTCAGTTGAACTCCAATCAACTGTCCTTCTTGGATAGGATGGGAAATCAGAGAGTATGTCGGTTTTCCAGAAAAATGAATTTCAGTAGCTGCCCAAGTGAAGCTAAGGTCACCATCTGCCTCGAGATAGTAGACTTTCACCAAGCTCATCGGCTGGATAAAATCGATCTGTTTGGTTTCACCTGCTACCCCATAAAAACGCCACGTTCGTTCTTGTCGGATAAAACGCAACCCTTGCCAGGGGGCATTCCGCAATTTGCCCTCGATTTCCTCGTTCTTATGATTCACATCTTCGGAATAATCTGCTCTTGACGGCGCTGGGGCCACCTTCATCAAGGCATTCAGGTTCCCGAAAACAAAAACCAGGCATCCTACGACAGCAAGTAGAAATACAACGACAAGGATCCACTTTAAGAAGCGGTTCATTTCATTCCCTCCAACTGGTGATAGGCTTGTTCAAAGACAGGGATGTTCTCATCACCTTCTGCCCGGTAAAGGTAGTTCAAACAATAATCACCTTTCGCATTAATTCCTTTAATCGTGGCGATGGCCTGTAAGGTGCGTTGAACTCTTCCTGATCGGTTGACCCTTCCCATCAAAGCAACAACATCCAATCCCATCGCAACCATCGAGCGAACAGCAGACAATCCCAATTCCGGCGCTGCAGCCAGGGCAAGTTGTTCAAGGCGCATCAGGGACTCTTCTATCGTCC
This sequence comes from Chloroflexi bacterium 44-23, assembly GCA_001899005.1. Lineage (GTDB taxonomy): Bacteria > Chloroflexota > Anaerolineae > Anaerolineales > Anaerolineaceae > UBA6170. Next base: position 23,198 of record MKUW01000021.1, on the reverse strand, counting down.
CACCGTGAATGGTTGTCAATGTTTTGCGCCCCAGGCAGGTGGCTTTTAAGAATTGCAGTGCCTCATTTCCTACCACCTCACCCACCAGGATGGCTGCCGGGTTCATACGGGTATAAATGACGTTTAGGACCCAATCCAGGGTCACGCCAGGCGTGCCAGGTGATAATTCAGCTGGAGCTACAGTACGCAATAAAAAAGGGTGCTGGATTTCCAATTCTCGGAAGGTTTCCAGCGCAGCAATCGGTGCAGATACAGGCAAGAAACCTGAGAGAGCGTTGAGTAAAGTCGTCTTGCCAGAACCCATTTCACCGGCAATCATCAGGCTGCCAGCCAGGTTAGCTACCATCCAGGCTAGAAATCGATCTGGTGTGTCTTTTAGAGATTGGATCCGACGGGTCAGTTCCGACTTGGCATCTTTTTCGGCAGGGCTGGTAAATGTCTGCATTAATCCGATTGATGTCGGATCAAATTTGGCAAAAGTGCCGGATTGCTCCATTTCCACCAATGTGCGAACACGCCGTCCGAAAGTACGGATATTGATTGCAGTCCCCTCAGTTGACAGGCGCGGAACGATGGCGGTAAACCGTTCTCCCCCTGGCAGATCGATTAACACTGCTGGGCGATCTCCGCGCAAAGTAGCGCCGCCTTGATCGGCAACATGCACAGCGAGGTTTTCAAAATAAGTGTCATCAGCCAGTTTCCCCAGATGATAAAAGCTCCCATCATATTCCACTGCTACCTCCCCATTGCGGACGAAGATTTCCTCCACGTATGGGTCACGCAGCAACTGATCAAGCAATCCCACCCCGGACAATGCATCCGTGATAATTTGTGCATTGCGATTGACGACGCTGCGATTCTCGCCCTGATCAATCAGGATAGAGCGCACCTCATCATAGAAACGACGACGTTTTTCTGAGTCTGCTTCTCGCCAGCTAGGTGGGTTGATTCCACGCTGTACCAATTCCTCACGGGCCCGTTCAATCAGGAGCAGATCGGATTGGTCTAAGGGCTGAATGGCAGGTGGAGCTGTTGGATGGATCAAGGAAGTGCCAGGGTTGACCATAACAATCCACCTTGTTTTTTGCTTGCTGCAACCGCAGTGAGAATGACGTCCACATCTTCTGGCTCCACCGCCAGGGTAAGGATTTGGACTTGTTCGTTCTGAGGGCTGCCCCCGAATGTTGAGTTATCCTCACTCTTCTGGTTGGATTCCGCAGCGACACCTTGTGCATTGCGGACATCTACTACCAATACACTCCTGGCGATGAGCTCTACCTTGAAGGTAGATTGATCGTTGGCCGAAATAGCTGTGTTCTCAGGGTCGATTTTCTCGGGAAGCACCTGATAAAGATTGATTCGTTCTCCAATGCGGATCTGTCCACCAACAGCAGAGACAGGTTCAACCGGGATGGATAGCACCTCAAAAGCTGCATCCGCAAGACGAAATTGTGCGATGGGAACTGCGTTAACCTGAGCCACCGGCAGACCAGCTGGCAGCGGAACTGTGCTAATCTTTTCACTCAGACTCTGAATGGATTGGTAATAGGGTAAGGATTCCATCGTGCGCGGCATTTCTCGCATTTGGAACATGTCCGCATTGAGAACGGTAAAAGCTGGGATAGCGCTGATCGGTACAGGCACCTGGTAAGTGGATACTTCTTTTAGGTAGAGATTGCGTCCGTAAAAACCTGCCCCTAAAGCAATAACGAGGGATATGAGTCCAATCGAAAAATGAATGATGCGGTTCATAGTCAACTCCTGTGTTTTGATTAAATTAAAAGCCGAAAAAGATACATAGAATGTCTTGTTCGGCCAACGATTGGTGGGAAAATTATTTTCTAAGCTAAGTATAATGAAGCAATGGTGTCTATCCTAGAGGGGCAATAATTTTTTCATCAGGCTCTAAGTTAATAAAACTTCAAATGCTTCAACGTATTTCCTAATTCTGGAATCATTTGTAACAATTACCCATTTGCAAATTATTCTATTGCGATAGACCGCTGGCTTTGCTAGTGTATTTACAGGCGAGGATTATGGGTCATGCTTTAATCAAAAGTCCAGGTTCCTTGTTTGAGATTAAGTGAATTTGAACGAAAGGACCGAAAATCCAAGATAATAAATTAAGTTAATTGTTGTCTAATAAGAATGAAATGGCATTTATCCATAAAGTAAAAACCGCTAATAGAGGAATAACAGATCTGATTTTCACAAAAGATTAAGATTTGATCCAAAAGATTGTCAAAATCGGAATTGCTAATACCCGAAAGTGATTCAACATCAAGCGTATAGTAGCAAGATATAAATTACTGAATGTACTTTTGAAACTCAGTAGAGGAGAAAGCCTCTTAATGTATTGTTACTAAATTTACTTTTTCTGAATTGAATCGGATTACCGTTATGAACGGTAATAGCTGGTTGTGATGGAACTAAAAAATATTGATCTATTTTCAGAACTTTATTGTGCGCAACACTATCGTTATAAAATAATAATAGATAAATGTCATAAATAATTTGTAAAATGTCACTTTTCATTCAATCCGGGCTATTCGTATACTGTTTAAGTGGGGGCGAATTCTGTCCACCTTGTATAAATAGATCCAAAAATTGGAAATCAGAACAACCAAATTGAGATTTTCATCATGGTCATTCCACTGAATCCCGTTTTATTTCAATAGTTTCTTTGCGGATGAGCTAATTTAGGTAGTTTTTTAACTAAAGCATTGTATGAATGGTCCAGGAGGGAAAGATGTATTTCGCAAGCTCTTTCGTTTTTCAAAGAATTTTGAATTTCTCAGTTATCTTTTCACTTTTTTCATCACAAATTGGAATTCTCAGTCAAAAAACAGGCGCATTCACTGAAAAGAGTGCGCCTGTTACTTTTCCTTACAATATCCAACAAGAAACGCGTAATTTACAAAATCCAATATTTCATGAGAAAACTTTACTGACTGAGGATGTTGCATTGGAGCTAGATGATGTACTACTTTTTATCGAAAACCAGGGTCAATTCGACCCCAAAATCTTGTTTCGAGCCCGTGGCGATAACCTCGTTATAGATGTAACGCAAGAAGAAATATGGGTCTCCTTATTAGATATTAAACTCGCTAATCCCGAAGAGAACGGTGGTTTGCCACGTGTTTTGCCAACGCCTTCGCCAGGTGAAAAACGGACTGAGAGCCGTGAAAAAGAGGCTGAACGTGTAAATTTAAGAATACAACATTCCGAATCGCTAAACTTGAGCAAGGTTACAGGCTGTAACCCAGTGGAAACACCAACCACAAATTATATACTTGGGAAAGCACCAAAGACGTGGATCTCAACCAATACAATGTACAGGTGTATCCTTTTTGAGGAGGTCCCACCAGGAATGGATCTGGAAATATCTGCCAAAAACGGTTTATTGTTACAACGCAACATATATAAGGAAACAACAGGCATTTTTGGCATGAAAACGTATGGTCCTGTTTATGATTATTCGAAATCCAAAAATTTCATGGTAACAGGCGCTCAGGAAATGCGAGACGAGGAAGAGGGGCTCTTGGCAATAACACAACTGGGCCAATTCCGGTTTTCCTCGACCGTGACCTACTCAAGTGATATACGTGGTGAAGAACAGAACTCCTTACCAGGTTCACCTAAGGTTGATCCTGCAGTAATTCCGAATGAGCATATGCGATTCGATCTTCTGGAGGACGATCTAATATTTTCCACTTTTCTGGGCGGATCAAACTATGACAACATCGAAGATATTATTGTAAACGAGAATGGAGAAATAACCGTTACAGGTGATACAGAGTCAATTGATTTGCCTGAATCCGCTGGCTACAGCCTATACGATTTCAATGGAGGGTATGATATCTTTATAGCTCAATTTAATCCCACTGCTTCGGATGTAAATTTTATTACATACATCGGAGGGGAGGATCTTGATTTTGTAAACACACTTGTTCAAGATTCGAATGGAAACATCTATATTAGTGGATACACCATTTCCGAAGACTTTCCAACAACAACGAATGCTTTTGATTCAACCTTCAATGAGGGGCAATCCGCATATCTTGTAAAACTATCGCCTGAAGCCGATGAATTAGTCTATTCAACGTTCATCGGTACCGGACAAGGATTTGATCTTGAGTTAGACCAGGATGAAGACATAATCCTTCTTGGTCAAACCAATCAAGATAATCAAATGGGTACCATAACCAGTTTCGATCCAACCCACAACGGTGAATACGATGGATTTGTGACAAAATTTGATTCCACCAATTATCAAATGGTATTTTACACATTTTTAGGAGGGATCGGAAACGATTGTGAATTGGCTGGGGATTTTATTGAATGTTCTATTTCAATTTTAGAGAATGGAAACATTGTTATTGCTGGTATGACCGATTCCCAGAATTTCCCAATTACACTAACAGCATATCAGTCCTTGAAGGATTATGGTTATGATCTGTTTCTTTCGATATTAAGTTCAGATGGAACACAAATGGTATATTCAACATTCCTGGGAGGTAATGATGACGATGTAATAAAGCGCGGTGGGCTTGCAATCGATCAGGATGGGTATATCGTATTAACCGGCAAGTCAAGTTCTACTGATTTTCCGACCACCGAAAACGCATACGCAAGTTTCCATTATGAAGATTTTGGAGAATATGATGCAACATTATCTATACTGGATTTTACGGAAACAGAGCCGGAAGATCAATTAATTTATTCTTCCTATTTTGGGGGTGAAGGTGATGATAATGTAAAAAACATGCTTATCACAGACGAACAGGAACTTGTAATCATGGGAAATACCCGTTCCTTACGATTCCCAATTTTGGATAATGCATTTAGGAGAGATTTCAGTGATACAGTTGAAGGCTTCTTTATTAAATTGGATCCAAATTCAGATTACAAAGTGAATCAAGCTACTTTTTTTGGCGGTGCAGGGATAGATGTAATCGGTCTGGCAAAGAATTCACCTGAAAACCCTGGTGATATTGTTTTTGCCGGTTATACAGCTTCCGAAGATTTTCCGTTGAGTTTAATCGCTTTCGATACTTATATACCTCAAGGAGACACAGATGGGTTTCTATCCAGCTTTAGCTGGCCGGAACCCCTAGAAAATATTGACCTGTTCAAATCCTCATTGGAAGTAAGCCCCGCAGAAATAACCATCAACGAGAACGACTCAGCAATTGTAACTGCTATAATTCGTGATTCGCAAGGGAACCCGCTACCCGGCAAAGAGATCCGAATAGATGCGGAGGGTAGCGGCGTCGAATTATCACAAACCTCCTTGATAACGGACAGCCTTGGTCAAGTAAGCGCAGAAATCTCATCCACAATTGTACAATCAATCGCCATTTCCGCGCATCTAGAAGGAACGGATATATCCATTCAAGATGAGAAGGAACTATTGGTTAACTTCTGGGGGATTAGCGTAACAAATTCATCAATTTCAACTGATCCTGCCCTGGTATTGGCTGGCGGATTAGCTTCATCTGAGGTTATCGTTACCTTGCGGGATAATTTCAACCTGCCGATGCCTGATTTTGATATAGAAATTATGGCCAGCGGTTCTGCACAAGTTATGCAAACAGTCACCTCCACCGACGAGAACGGACAGGTTTTCGCCACAGTTCGGGATTCCCTGGTGGAAACAGTAACTTTAACTCCATTGGTAAATGATATCCCGCTAGGGAAAACAGCCGCTATCCGGTTTGAGACAAGTGATATTTCAGCTGTGCTGAGCGGACCGGAGAAAAGCTCTCCCGCCAACGAAGACCAATTCACCATTGGCGTACGGAACATCAGCCGCCTTGATGCCGAGGATGTTGTACTTGGGTTGACTTTGCCTGAAGAATTTACCCTGGAAAGCCAGACGGGACCGGTGATACCCACACAGAGTGGCAATTATTATGAATGGGAACTGGGTACACTAGCAGTTAACCAACGGATCGAGTTTGGTATTGTAACGAGTCTTGACGCGCAAACCCAGCTTGACCAGGAATTGCAAACCCAGGTTGAAGTGTCTACCATTACGGATGAAACAAATCTAAACAACAACACCCGCACTCTGAACACGGAGATTGTCTCACCTTATTCATTTCCGGCTCAACTTTTCCCGGTTGAACAAAGTATTGGGATTGGCGATACGGCTGAATTTAACTTATTGGTTCGCAATACCGGTTTTTATCCCGCCGTTTTCAATGTATCACAAAGTGGTCTGGATACGAATTGGGTCGCTATCAATCCGAGCCAAACACATTTACAACCCGGACAATCACAAACTGTTGTGATATCCGTGGAAACACAAGACTGCCAAGCAGAAGGGGAATATCCGTTTACAGTACACCTTGATGTTCAGGGTCACCCGGAACTGTCTGCTGAGTACCAGGCACAACTCAACCTGGATGCATCCCCGCAAGTTCAAATTAACAGTCCGGTGCAAGGTATGACCACCGGTTCAGGCACGGTTAATTTCTCATGGCAAACCTCGCCGGCTACGACCGGCGTTGTGACATATATCGCAGCCAGCGACCCCGAGGAAGAGTACACCCTCACTGCCAATACGAGCGCTACCACACAAGCTGTTCAAGCATCCGGTTTGTTACATAACGAAGATTACGGATGGTCCTTGAGCGTGACTTCCACCTGCGGTAGTACCGTTATTGCCGACCAATCCTTCAATGTTGGAACCGGCATTGCATTCCTCAACCATACACCTGTTTATGAAATCGACCGCGATTACAATCAAATTATTGAAATTGCGGTCCGAAATGACGACGACGAAGCACATACGCTTACAGCGACTATTCAAAATCCTTACACGGATTTGATTACCAACTTCGTGGGAAGTGGCAGCGTGGACGAAACAATCACCCTTGGACCAGGTGCTAGTACGATGTTACGACTTGCTGTTCACGCGCAGGATGCAATTTTATCGAATTACCAATTGACTTCCGAAATCACGGCTGATCTTGGCAGCAGCGACCCGCTGATCGATACAGCCAGTATAAATATAGAGGTACTCACTGCCTTCGACGTTGATATCCAAAAGATAGCCACCGACGCGGTAACTGGTGTGGCAACCTACCAGATCGAAAACGTAGGTGACAAGACTATCAGCGACCTGCGACTGGACACTCGTGACGAATCATCAGGCGAATTGGCTGACGTTTACATTTTTCCAGACATTAGCCACGCCAACTTGGGTGCTGGGCAATCGATTCAATTCGAGGTTATTCCGATATTCAACGAGGAACAAGTAGGACAAAGCGGTACACCGACCCAGATTGATTTCGAAATGGAAGTCAGTGGCTCAAATCAAAGCGAGGTTTTCAATGAACAGGTAGGCTGCTCATCAGGTGCAGTCCAGGCGGTTGAAATTCAGAATTCCTGTATGGTGACAGTCAAGAATGATTGGTACTGCACAAACCGACCAACCATCGATGTCAATTTCAAAATCCCCGGTTTTGTAAATACAGAGAATTTGCTCTCAATGGATCTGAATATGTTGATGAATCCTATCTCCAATGATGTTAGAGAGCATTCCAGCGCATTCTCTTTTAATGGCGTACCGATAGCATCCTTCAGCAACCTCATCCCGAATGGTGAATTGAGTACATCGGTGCCAACAAACGCTTTTCAGGGTAGCATGATTGGCCCTTCTGTGCAACAATTAAGGTTGCAATCGAATCATAGTAACAGTGGGCACTACGTGGTTGCCTCCGATTTCGAACTAGGATTTGGCTTAAGTTCTGCTCATACTTATGTTTGCGCCGAATCAGCCACACAGGCAAATACTCTGGTACAACAGGTTTATCATTTGGAAGATCTCTCCACCTCTGCCAATTGTACCGCCTCACAGGTGTACCGAAGTTCCACTTATAGCAGCAGCGCTGATTTCTGTTCAACTTCCTCCAACACACAAGTTACGGTGGGTAATCCTATCAACACTTTGACTGGCGCATTGGAATATAGCACCAGCGATATATCTTTTTCCACTCTGACCGGGGAACTGGAATTCCGGCGCTGGTACTCCAGCCTGACCACGGATATCTATACTTCCTACCTGGGGTACGGCTGGACCCATAACCTGGATTTGCGCCTGATTTTCCCGAATGATCCGCAAGGAGAGGCTGGAATTGTCTTATTAAAAGGGCCATCCGCCAACCAGTACAAATTTACAATCAACCCGGACGGAACATTCACGGCGTATCCTGGGCTGTGCGGAAACCTAATAAAAATAGGCAATGAGTATCATTTCACAGATAAAAATGGGACAATATATTTATTCAACATTTCCGGAATGATTATTCGCCAGTTGGATTCCGAAGGCCACGCGCGCATCTATTCCTATAACGGGCAGCAGCAGCTTGTCAGAGTAACGGATGATGTCAGCGGACGGTTTTTAGCCCTTGACTACGACCTGCAAGGCAGGATTTCCACGGTTAGCGATCAAAGTGAGCGCTCGGTTTTTTACTATTACGATGAAACCAGCGGTGATCTTTCCCAATTTGATGACCTGGGAAATAATACCTGGACTTATGATTATTTTGAGGCTACCACTGTGGGTCACCTTCTCAGCCAGGTAACTGATCCGAGCGAAAGGATCATCGAACGGACGGAATACGATGAACAAGGCCGTGCTGTGCGTCAATTCGACGGTACAGATACGCTCATATTAGAACTTGAGTATCAGAACGGGTTCGGATTGACCAAAGTTTTAGACGCAAACATGAATCCCACCGTGTTCAATTTTGGTAATGATAACGCGTTAAAAAGTCAGGAAAACGCTTTGGGCATGACCATTGAAAAAGATTTTGACTTGAACTTCAACCTTTCCACCCTTACAGACGTCAGTGGAAATGTAACGGAACTGGAATGGAGTGAGAATGGCCGTAACCAGACACAGGTCAGTGATGCTTTGGAGAACCTAACCCATTTCGAATACACGGACGACAACCTGACCAAGATCATCGATGCCCTGGGTAATGAAACCAACCTGGTTTATCAAGGCAAGCTGTTAATCAGCAGCAGCGATGAATATGGAAACATCACCACTTACGACTACACCACTGCCATGGATTCGCCGCAGCCAGTGGGACTGCTGAAATCGATCACTGACGCACTTGGGCGAACAACCTCCTATTTTTATGATGAAAACGGACAACTGGCCGAAACCTCCAACGAACTGGGTATTTTCACTGCGTACGCATATAACGAACTGGGGCAGATGATTACTCAATATACCCCGGATGGGCGCGCGAATTGGAACTGTTATGACGATTTCGGCCGCGTCACACGCAGCGTTGAAAACGCCAGCGGTGATGGGTCATCACCGCAAAGTGATCCCTGTGACCGTGAGAACTATGAAGAAAATGGTGACCCGGATTACGACCTGATCAGCGAACGCATCTATGACGTCTCCGGCAACCTGATCGCCACGATCGATAGGCGTGGCATCATAACCCGCAGTTACTACGATTCCGCCAACCGTCTGGTCGCAACCGTGCAAAATCTGCAGAATTGGGATCTCTTCAACCCCAACCTGCCGCCGCCGGAGTACCGCACCGTCATTGATAATCTGCTCAACCAAACTGTTTACGATGAGGCGGGCAACATGATTGCCACAATTGCCACGGATGGGAAGATTACGCGCACCTATTACGACGCACTGCAGCGACCGGAGTTCATCGTCCAGAATTTGAACGGGCAGGATATTTTTGTTCCTTCGCCGCCGGCTGCTTCCAATCGCGGTCTGGATTCCAATGTCACCAGGCAAAATATCTACGATGAACGCAGCAACTTGATTGCCACGCTGTCCCTGACGGAAGGCTGCACGATTCAGAAAAGCAGCAGCGAAAACCCGGTTATTACGGCCTCCGCCACCTGCCGCGTTACGCGCACCTATTATGACGCGCTCAATCGCTCCGTCGCGGTGGTGCAGAACTTAAGCGGGCAATCTATTTCAAACGAAAGCATACCAGCGCGCAATCCTGCCAATAAGGATATCAACCTGCGCAGCGATAGCATTTACGACCCGACCGGTAACCTGATTGTCTCAATTGATCCGGCCGGGCGCATCACCCGCACCTATTATGACGCACTGCAAAGGGCGGAATACACGGTTGAGAACCTGATCAATTGGTCTGTGGAAACTACCACACCACCACCGCCCGAATTGCGTACAGAAGATGAAAACGTGACCACCCAAATGGTGTTTGACGTGGTTGGTAATCTAATTGCAAACATTGACCCGGCCGGAACGATTACCCGAACCTGGTTCGATGAAATCAACCGGCCATACCTGAGCGTTGCCAATCTATTCGACCCCAGCCAACCACAAGCTTCGCTACAAGACTTGCTGGCATTAACCGAGGCGCCTGCCTACGACCAGGGCTACCCGGACCGCAACGTGCCTGCATCCGAGCCGCTCTACGATGAATCCGGTAACGCCATCGCTTCAATTGACGCGCTAGGCCACATCAGCCGTACGTATTTTGATGATTTACAGCGACCGCTGCAGAGTGTGCAGAATCTCAGCGGACAGGCTGTGGAGGTTAACGAAGCGCCGGAATACGATGAGGAATTTCCCGACCGGAACATCCCCGGCAGTCGTAGTGTGTACGACAGTGGTGGGCAACTGATTGCGACAATCGACCCGACCGGGATGATCACGCGTAATTACTTCGATGCATTGGGCCGCATCTGGCTGGTAGTGCTCAACCTGAGCGGGCAGGATATTGTAGATGAGACTCCTCCCGGCTTTAACCCGCAAACACCAGAAATCAATATCCGTACGGAAACTGTCTACAACCAGGCTGGGCAGGCTATCGCCAGTATGGATACCTACGGTCGCATCACGCGCACCTATTTTGACGGTCTTAACCGTCCGCTGGCGTCAGTGCAGAATCTGAGTGGGCAAGACGTTTTCACAGACAGCCTGCCGGTTTTCGATCCGCAATACCCGGACCAGAATATCCTGATGCAGACCGTCTACGATACCTATGGGCAGGCGATAGCCGTAATTGCAGCGGATGGGACGACTCAACGCAGCTACTACGACAAAGCGGGGCGTGTGCTGGTCACGATCAACAATCTGCAAGGCCAGGATATTGGCGACGAAACCCCGCCGGTCTTTGATCCGGAAGACGAGGAACACATCGACCAAAACGTACCGACCTATTATTTCTACAACGTGAACGGCAACCTGACCGATCAGCGTGACGCCAACGAGATCGTTACCCATTACGAATACGACGAGCGCGGCCGCCTGACAGTCGTGGTGGAAAACTATCGTCCGGCCGTGGGTTCGGATAACGAAACCAATTTACACACAGAATATGAATATGATGTCAACGGAAATCGGCTTTCTATTCTGGATGCCAATGCGCTGCTGGAGGAAAGAAATGATAAGACGTCCTTCGTTTATGATGCCATGGGACGCCAGACCGCTGAAAGTGACCCGCTGGGAAATACCTGGAGCCAGATCTACAATATTTTAGGCCAGCGCATTGCCGGCACGGATGCGAACGGAGGAACCATTGCTTACGAATACGATGCCGGAGGGCGTTTGATTACAATCGACTACCCCGAGCCGCAAGCGGATGTATCCTTCAGTTACGATATTGCCGGTCGCCGGGTAGGGATGACGGACAGTCTGGGCGATACCGTTTGGTATTACGACCAGCTGGGCAGGGTGACAGGTGTGAGCGATGCGAACGAAAACCTGGTCGGCTATGAATACGATGCTCTGGGCAACCGCAGCGCTTTGACCTACCCGGACGAAAAGCGGGTGGATTACAGCTATGATGCTCTTTACCGCCTGGAAAAAGTCAACGATTGGGACGAGCACGAAACGACCTACCAATATGACCCGAACGGGCGTCTGTTATTTGCTTATCTGCCAAACGGGATCGTTTCCTCCTATCAGTACGATGGGATCGGCCGTTTGGAAAGCCTGACCCACCAGGAGGACGACTTGATCAGCGCCGCTTACGGATACAGCTACGATGCAGTGGGCAACCGCAGCCAGGCGCAGGAATTCCTACTTATCCCCGGCGGCAGTTCGCCTTTCGTGACGGTGGCTGTCAAAAATGCCAGCCTGGAACCACTGCAGGATATCCAGGTACGGGCTTTCAATGGCAGCAGCAGTACCGAATATATGGGTACAACCAATGAAAACGGAGAAGTCCAACTGACACTGCCCTTTGGCAATTACCGCTTCCGGGCTATGGTGGATGGAGTACCCTTCTGGAGCGGAGCAAACAATCACTGCCAGGTGGAGGGCTGTCATTACGCAGAAATCATTGTACCGGAGCAGTTGGAAATGTCGGTACAGGATAACCTGGGGAATCCAATAGGAGATGTTACCATCCAGGTATATAGCGAAGGTAAAGACACCGGACTTTTTGCAGTGACTGAGCCGGATGGTAGTGCAATATTGATGTTGCCATTGGGAGAATACCAGTTCCGGGTAGCTTACAACGACACAGAATTCTTTAGCACAGATGAAGACTATTGTGTTTTGCCAGGCTGCGTCTCTGCACAAGTCAGTGTAATTGAGCCCATTTTGCTTACTATCGTTGACAGCCAGGGCTGGCTGGTGGAAGGCGCTCAGGTGGATGCATTTAACAGCGAAACGGACAGCGGCGTTGGGAGCCAGACTGACATTAATGGTGAAGTTTATCTACCTTTACAAAAAGGAGATTACCGCTTTAGAATCACGTATAATGGCCATACATTCTGGAGCGCTGAAAGCAATCATTGTACAGTGCCAGGATGTAATAATATGGAAGTAATAATACCGCACCCTGTTTCTGTTACTGTATTAAATACCAATGGCCAAGTGCAATCAGGCATAACCGTAAGAGTCTACCAAGGAGAAACGAAAAGCGAAATTGAGGCTATTACAGATAGTAACGGACAGGTGCAATTCATCCTGCCGGACGGGGAATTCCGCTTCTCCACCGAAGCAGGGGAAGGTGAGGCGCAATTCTGGAGCGGTGAAAACGACCACTGCACTTTCCCAGGCTGTACTACCTCAAAAATCATTGTTAATCCTCACACATCTGTCTCGGTTTTAGATGTGGATGGCAACCCGTTGAGTGGGGTGGAAGTTGCAGCTTACATCGGTGAGATTGATACTGGTTTTAGAGCCAGCACCGCAGAAAACGGGCATGCCGTCTTCCTGCTGCCGGAGGGTGAATATCACTTCCGGGCTGAGATCAATGGAGAAGTTTACAAAAGCAGCGAAGGTGATCAATGCGCCATTCCAGGCTGCGAACTGGCCGGTATTCAAGAGACGGCGGCGCAAGATGCGCAGGAAAGCGCTTATGACTTTAACATGATCTCCGGCAGTACCGGTCGCTTCCTTTCCTCTATCCGGCCTTCGTTCCTTTTGCAGGGTACACAGGTAACCGTTGAGGTAAGAAACGGGGATGACGAACCGCAAGCCGGTATCTGGGTGCATGCCTACAGCGGTACGACCTTCATGAACTACAGTGCCCAGACCAACTCTAACGGTCAGGCAGTTCTGACTATGAATGATGGCAGCTACCGCTTCCGCGCGAATGTGAATGGCGTTCATTTCTGGAGCGGAGAAAGCAATCACTGTACGGTACCAGGCTGTTCGAGCGCCGAGATCACAATAACAGACCCGATCACGGTTACCGTGATGGATACGGATGAGAACCCCAAAGCGGGTATCAACGTGCTAGCTTTTGTAGGCAGCACTTATATCGGGGTGAGCAAAACGACTGATACTAACGGGCAAGCGATCTTTACCTTACATGAAGGAAGTTACCGCTTTCAGGCATTGGTGGATAACATTGCATTCTGGAGTGGGGAAACAAATCATTGTACTGTACCGGGCTGCGAAACCGCAGGAATCACGGTCACCAACCCAGTGACCGTGACGGTACAGGATACAGCCAGCCAACCCAAGGCAGGACTTTTGGTGACAGCCTTTAATGGCTCCACCCCCATCCCTACCGGCCGCTTCACCAACGAGAATGGTCAAGCAAACCTTACCCTGCCAATGGGAAGCTACAGGTTCCGGGTGAACTATAACGGAACCAACTTCTGGAGCGGAACGGTCAACCACTGCACGGTACCTGGTTGTACCAGCGCACAGATCACCGTCCCTGGGCCGATCCCCGTCACGGTACTGGACAGCGATGAAACCCCCCAGGTTGGGCTGCCGGTCTACGCATTCAACGGCGAAACCTACGCAGGTGTCTCGGGTACGACGGATAGTAACGGGCGAGTATTGCTAACCTTACCAAACGGGAGTTACCGGTTTCGGACAGAATTGAACAGCGTGTCCTTCTGGAGCGGAACAGTGAACCACTGCACGGTACCGGGCTGCACGGGAGCATCGATTACGGTCACCAAGCCGCTGACCGTGCATGTGGAAGATACACAGGCAGAACCACGCGCAGGATTAACCGTGCGTATCTACGACGGAGGTACTTACACAACCTATTCAGAGGTAACGGATGAAAACGGCGATGCGCAGTTCACCCTGCCAGCGGGGAGCTATCGTGTGCGGGTGGATTACAACGAAGCCATATTCTGGAGCGGGGCGGCCAACCATTGCACCCTGCCGGGCTGTGAACAGGTGAACGTGGTGGTGAACCAGCCTGTGACCGTCAGCGTCAAGGGCGTGGACGGCAGTCCCTTTGAGGGAACATTGGTAGAACTGTATCGGGGTGAAGTATTGGTCACGAACGACGATATGAGCAACGCAGAGGGTGAAATAACCTTCACGTTGAATGACGGCAGCTACCGCTTTGCGGCCAATGTTTCCGGGACACGCTTCTGGAGTGGAGAGGTGGATCACTGTGTGATACCAGGCTGCACGGAAGCGGTGATCACCTTACCGGGCGGGCAGAATGGCGTGATAGAGCATGCGATTAGTTATGAATACGCCCCCCTCTACCGTCTGACGGAAGCCAATTACGATGATGGAATTTACTTCCACTACCAATATGATGCCGTAGGGAATCGCCTGAGCGAAGTAAGGAAACTGGGCGCGGAACTACCGGAGATTGTGAACAGTTATGAATATGACATCGCCAACCGTTTAATTGAGGTGAATAGCCTGGAATATGAGTGGGATGATAACGGCAATTTGCTCGATGACGGGGTATCTTTGTACAGCTACGATTTCAACAACAAGCTGCTGGAAATTACAAAAGGCACGGACACGTTCAGCTATGCCTATAATGGGCTGGGAGACCGTCTTAGCCAGACGGTCAACGAAGTGACAACGGACTATGTGCTGGATATACAATCAAGTTTGACACAGGTCTTGCAAAACGGGACGAATACTTACTTGTATGGTGTCAATCGCGTGGCGGAGTTCAGCGATACAGAGGAAGAATACTACCTGGCAGATGCCTTGGGGTCGGTAAGAAATCTCACGAATGACAGCGGTTTGGTAACACTGGGTCAAAGCTTTACACCCTACGGGGAGGTGCTGGAAACGTATGGCTCTGCACAGACAGACTACGCTTACACGGGCGAGATGTATGACCCGCTGACGGGGTTGGTTTATCTGCGGGCAAGGTATTATGCGCCGGGGGACGGAAGGTTTGTGAGCAAGGATGTGTGGGCTGGGGAATATACTCACCCGCTATCTTTGAACCGTTGGTCTTACGTCGCAGCAAATCCGGTCAATTTTATTGACCCTACTGGCTTGTGGCGTTGGTATCTTACTGAACCAATGTACCATCTGCCTATAGAAGATTATTATGAGTCAATGTCTGGTTTCAATCCAAACAGACAATTAGAATACCCTATTCCTGGAACACCATTCAGGCATCCTGATATGTTTAATTCCTTGATTGGGGAGGTTTATGAAATCGAACCTATATATTTAAGATCTTCTGGATCTATTCAAGTTCAGGGATATGTTACGGATTTAAAAAAAGCAGCAGTGGTAAATTTGTTATCTGGGAGTCATTTATTGGGTGGGAGTTTTGATTGGAATCAAACCTTTTTCCACGTTGGTGCAGGAATAGATTGGCCAGGTAAATTTAGAAAATCACCTCTCAATAGCTTTTTTCCTTTTGTTGATTTAGTTGCAGATTATGTTGGAAATGGCGTAGTAGCTTACTGGCTCGAACCTAATGTTAATGCACCAGTTATAGTTGGTAAACCTGTAGAAGGACTAGTACCAAACCGACGACTGCTTAGATCACGCAATTGGACCCCAGGCGCGCCATCATATCAACCGGCTTACGCTGTCGATATTGGAACTGTTTGTGGCGCAGTTCTTATAGCTGCTGGAGGAACTTTACTACTAGTGACAATTGTTGAGGATGCCACTGTCTTGGGCGTGGTGGATGATATTGTCACTGTTCCCGGTGGCTATTTCTTGATAAATTATGGGCTCAAGCTTGCTACCTTCTCTCCTGTCCCATAAATTTTGGAAATATAAAGATTCTTAACTCGTAGCTATTCATGCAGTATTTAGAAACCTTGAGCATGCAATGCAAATCTATCTTGCATTTAAAAAAGGATTGAAAATGTACGGATATGATATATTCGGTGATGGAACATTTATTTACGTTACTCGCCAAGAATTTATAAAATTAGTCTCCCAATTTGCTAATGACAGTTTATCCTTTGCTAATAGCTACATAGTGAATCATGCATCAGGGTTAGCAGATTTTGGGAATGAGTATTATAAATCCTACGAAGAACGAATTTGGAGACAGCACGAAAAAGTGACACAAGAAATTGAAGATTATATACTGGTAGAGCAATTAGATAAATTAGTGAAGCTGATACATAGACTGAGCGAGATGGATGATCAAATTATTGCTGCTTATCAGGAAACAGTTACGCAAAATAGGAGATCAAAGAAACCTATCCGCAACTTGAAAAGAGAGGTCTATAGCTACCTCTACAAAAAACGCTTGCCTCCACCGCCAGCCGTTGTACAGATTGCGAAAGATACCTCACTTCTAGTTCCAGAAATGGAAGAGATTCGTGGTAGCGTACACAAAAGAATAGAATATCTACTGTCACAAGAAAATACTATATAAGAATCCTTGAGCTAACAAATTGCTGAGATCGATGCCTAACCCCGAAGGAAATACAGATAAAATGTGTTATTCCGAGACTTGCGGGCTTTTTGTCAAATTCACCAACAAGCTGTTTGAAGTCCCAAAAGTCACAGATACCTTCAGTTATGCCTATAACGGACTAGGAGATAGGGTAAACCAGACGGTCAACGAAGTGACAACGGACTATGTGCTGGATATACAATCAAGTTTGACACAAGTCTTGCAAAACGGGACGAATACTTACTTGTATGGGGTCAACCGCATTGCTCAGGTAACCGAGACGCAAACTGACTACTTTCTTCCGGATGCATTAGGAAGTGTAAGGCAAATTGCTGATG
This sequence comes from Chloroflexi bacterium 44-23, assembly GCA_001899005.1. GTDB lineage: Bacteria > Chloroflexota > Anaerolineae > Anaerolineales > Anaerolineaceae > UBA6170. The sequence continues at coordinate 5,782 of MKUW01000021.1, read as the reverse complement.
ACAGTGGTTTGGTTACAATGGGTCAAAGCTTCACGCCCTACGGGGAGGTGCTGGAAACATATGGCACCGCACAGACAGACTATGCTTTCACAGGCGAGATGTATGATCCGCAGACGGGATTGGTGTTCCTACGGGCGCGATATTACAATATGGCGGACGGGCGGTTTATGAGCAAGGATGCGTGGGCAGGCGATAAACAGACACCTATGTCCTATAACGCCTGGCTATATACATATGCAAACCCGATTAATTACAATGACCCTTCTGGAAAATATATCGATTGCCCAATTGGATCATATGCATCCAAGAATGGATGTTCGAGAAAACCCGTTGTTATATCAAGGCAGGAATGGGGGGCATACTCTCCCCGAAATAACATAGTTTGTGATCCATTACGCGGAGTCTGCATTCCTTCATATCCTATTGGTGAAGGAATCTATGACCTTGAATGTAATCCCCATGGTGGATACGCTTTCTATTCAGATCTTTATCCAGAAAAAACGTTAGCGGAGATATACGATACAATCGTAATTCATCACGCGGGCAATACTAATAACCCAACAATTATAAACATACAGAAAGAACATTTTGATCAAGGTTTTGCAGATATTGGATACCATTTCATGGTTGACAAAAATGGATTAATTTATGCGGGACGAAATATTGGGGTACGTGGAGCCCATGTTGAGGGTGGAAACTCTGGAAAAATCGGAATATTAGTTGCGGGTGACTTTGAACCAGATGATTACGTTGATCTTCCTCTCATCGGCGAGATAAAAATAAAAAAGGAACCAGCTGATGTTCTTTCATAAACGCAAGAGCAATCTCTCGAGAATTTAGTGGATTATCTGGACTTCTTGTACACAATAGACTTGATTGCTGGTCACAATCATTTTAATACAACCAGATGTCCAGGTATCAACCTCGACTATACTGTGGTTTCTTTAAATTATGCGTATGGAAATTAAAAGGCTATCTATGGGCAAAAAAAAAATATTGGCGAGTTTAGTTTTCATTTGTTTAATGATAATTATTTTTCTTTTCATTAACGAATTGCAGCAGCGGAAGAAAGAAGAGTTTATGATAGAGGTACAAACTATCATTAACGCAATTTATGAATTTGAAAAAATTAACGATAAATTTCCTGATCAACTTTATGACATAACCCCTACCTATTATGCAAAGACAATTCCTAAAGACAGAATGGGGAAAGAAGTATTCTATTCCACAGATGACCTAAACGGATTCATTATTTCGTACATGTTGGAGCCAAATTACGGCTGCGGTTATACAAATAAAACCAAAATATGGGAGTGTGGTTTTGGAGATTGATATCATCCCGAGCACATACGACGCTGCCAACCGCCTGGTGAGCGTGAACGCAGTGAATTACACCTGGGATAATAACGGCAACCTGCTCAGTGATGGAGAATACACTTATACCTACGACCATGCCAACCGGCTCAAGACCGTGACGGATGGGGTGAACACCAGAAGTTACAGTTACAATGGCTTGGGAGACCGGGTAAGTGAAACGGTCAACGAAGTCACCACCGATTATGTGCTGGATCTGGCGGGCGGGCTGACGCAAGTCCTGGCAGAGGGGACGAACAGCTACCTGAATGGGAATGCAAGGATCATGCAGGAAAACAGCAGCGAAGAGAAGGAGTACTTCCTGGGAGACGCACTAGGTTCGGTGCGCATGCTGACGGACGAAGAGGGAGAGATCACTTTGTTACGCAGCTACGAGCCGTATGGGGAAGTGCTGTCCAGCCAGGGCACCGGCGATACAAGCTACGCCTTTACGGGCGAGCAGTATGATCCGCAAACAGGATTGGTGTATCTGCGAGCGCGGTATTACAGCACGGCAAGCGGACGGTTTATGAGTCGGGATACTTGGACGGGGGATGAGGGTATGCCGATGTCCTATAATGTCTGGCTGTATGGGTATGGGAATCCGGTGCGATATAGTGATCCGAGTGGAAACTATTTTTGCGAGGATGATTGCACACATCATAATTCTCTAAATTACTCAGCAAATGACATCTATATAACAAAGTTACTGGAATATGGAGTTGCCACTTTTGGTGATTGGTCTACCAAAGAATTAAGTACAATATATGCGGGCATCCGGAGTATAGGAAGTAAGTTCTACTCATATAGTTCTTTTATCAACGGATCTCCATCTTCAATATTTAGGGCTGTATTTCGCAATGGTGTTTCGGTGAGGAAATCAACAACAGCAGGTGGTTTTTGTGAGGCATCAGGAGTCGGCTTTTCTTGTTTATCCAATGTAAATTTCGATACAGGCTTGGTAATTCATGAGTTCGGGCACACGTTTAATGCAACATTTATTAACGAGAATATTGAAGGTTTAAGCCCATATAATTTATTGGCAAAATCAAGTTTATTTACTTCCGATCTCCAATTCATCACAGGTTTACATCGCGTATTGAGTCCAGATGGTAATGGGTATGAGACAAAATGGGACAGAACATTTAGCGGATACGTTGATTCTGTTCCACCTTATGCATACCATGGTACCCGATGGAATGATTGGAATTCGGCTAGTGAGGAATTTGCGGATATGTTTGCTAATTGGGTAAAAGGTTCTTTTTCGGTTGATGAAGCTGGAAATATTAGAAATGGCTTTATGCAAGCTTATATGGGAACCTATATTTATCAATTCGCAAATAAATAAAAACAATTAATTTGGTCTGATGTAGGGTTTAAAATTTAATTAAATAAATATCCATTAACTTGCAAGAGAATTTACACAGGGAAAAAATGAAAAAAATCAACCTAATTTTCGTTTTAGTTTTCTTCTTAACTTCATGTGGAGGTAATACAAATTCAATCAAACCAACCACTACAAAGTTTCCAGAAACACTTGAATTAAAGATTACTCCATCTACCACATCCACAAAAATAGTGCTTCCAACTGCGATATTTACCCGACATCCCTCGAAGATTCCAATTGTTAAAGCTCCAACTCCAACCCCAACTCCGACGATTACGGTTGTTAACATAACAGTTGATGAAAAAAAAGAAATCTATAATGCCGTTATCAATAATATAGGAAATTGCGATTTACCGTGCTTTTGGGATGTTCATCCTGGTAAAACAACGTATTATGAATTAAGAAATAACCTGGGTGCCAATGGTTTTAAAACAGAATATTTTGAAAATAATTTTTCAGGGATAGATTTTGTTCAAGTGTTTTTAGAGGGATTTGATAAAACCATGGGTTTCAATAATGTAATCACCTTTGGAATTCTAGATGGTTTAGTTAATTACGTTCATGTTGAATTTATGGAATTGGAAGTCAATTCAAAACTTAAAAATCCATCACAATATTCACCAGAAAACATTCTCAATCTGCTTGGTAGACCAGATGATATCTGGATTATGAGCCAATATACTGGTGGTCATCCGATATATACTGGTTATGAGCTTTTCTTAATTTATAAACCTCAAAACTTAATAATAATATATTCGGGAGAGATTATTAAACAATCTGTATTTTCTTTTTGTCCACAAATACTTTTTGATGGTCAAATTTCTAGAATGAATGTTTATGTATTTGATAGTATTAATAATTCTGATTTTGTAAATAAATTGCTAAGATTTGATCTTATAAAGCATTACCTAAGGACAATTTCAGAACTTGGTTTATCGATTGAGGAGGTTACAAACCTATTACAAAACGGTAATTGTTTTCAAGTTGAAGGTAATTTATTTCCATAATTAATGATGGAGATAGAAAATTGCAAATAATCTATAAATTCGGAACTGATACCGTACTATAACCTACAATTTCATGGCCTTCATATTCACTGATTCACTGGGTTCAACTGTGGTGACAAGATACCAATTGGGAAATGTCTACCGCAACGGCTACTACCCGATTGGCGAGGAGCGATATTCTACCAGTTCCACGCCCTACCTGTTCACCGGCCAGCGTAACGAGTCAGTCATCGGGTTGTATGATTATCTTGCTAGATTCTACGGCCTTTCTTCGATTGGCTACCGCACCAGTATGAACGACAACTCCGGCAGTACGGCCTGGGAATATGACCTGCGTGGACGGCTGATCCATGAAATTAAAAGTATCCGCGACCCCTTAGGGGATGACCCGCTAGGTATGTATCATGCTTTCTACGCCTATCGCCCGGATGACCAGATAAAACAAATGGTTTTACCCAATGGAGAAGCACTGGACTTTGACCACCTCGCCCAGGGTGCCCTCAATGCTGTATCCAGCGATCATTGGGAGTCAGGCAGCATAACGACCATCGATTACCTGAATGAAACGCAATACGACGAAGCCGGACGGGTGGTCAGCCGCACTATGGGCAACGATGTTTCTCAGATCTATGACTTCAATGATTGGGAAACAGCAGGTGGCAGGTTGGACTCCTTTACAACCGGTTCAAGTATCGACCCATTGCTCAACATCGCCTATGGCTATGATGAAGTGGGGAATATAACCGGCTTGACCTACAGCAGTGATAACCTCATGGAAACAAGGATCTATGAATATGACCAACTCAGCCGCCTTACGGAAGTTGCTATTGGAAGACAACCGGCAGAAACCATTACCTACAACCCAACCAGCGGTAACATCTACAGCAAAGGTACCGAAGTCTATGGGTATGACTCCTATCAACCGCATGCCGTAAGAACCTTGGGAAGCCAGGAGACATACAGTTATGATGCCAATGGTAATATGGACAGCAAAACAGTGGGTGGGACCACCTATACGATGGGATATGATTCCGAAAACAGGATGACAACTATTACTGGTGGAAGTCTGACAGCCCGCTATGTCTTTGATGGCGACGGCAGGAGAGTACTCTCTGTAGTCGGTGACATCAGCACTTTGTATGTGAACGAATATTTTGAAGTCACCATGGAAAATGGAACGAAAGTCAACCAGGACCTTACTATAGTACCGGTTGATATCTGCGAGAACAGGTACTGTGTCTTCATTCCATTGGCAATCAATGATATCGAAGCAATTGGCATGCAGCACGGCAATTTTGGAACGACTACCTTTATCACCGAGATCATGGAGCCTGATAATGCCAACGTCACATGGAGGATTTACTATCCTGGTGGAGGATTGAGAGTCCAAACGACTTCAACGAAAAATCTTTCATTCATGGTCCAGGATCATATCAATTCCACAGCGATGATCCTCAATAATTCCGGAGCAGTCACAGGAGAAGTAATATACTCGGCTTGGGGAGAGGTTAGAAATTCGTATGGTTCCACCCCAACGAAGAAGCTATACACCGGCCAATATGAAGCCGAGGCGGGTCTCTATTTTTACAATGCACGCTGGTATGACATCCAATTAGGCAGGTTTGTACAGGGGGATAGTATCATTCCTGAACCTGTTAGTCCGCAGAGTTGGGATAGGTATGCGTATGTAAATAACAACCCTATTAGGTTCAATGATCCGAGCGGGCATAATGTTGATTGCGGTATTGGTGAAAGCGGATGTAGGCAAAGGATTAAAGTGGAAAAAGCTGAAGGTCTTCTTTCACAAATTATCAAGAATAACAATTATTCGAACTGGGATAATTTAACCAAAAAAGAACAAAAAACCCTTTTGGATATTGGATGGGATTCTGATACATTCAATATGTCCGACTACGCAATTTCATCATTAACAGATATATGCGCATTCCGGTGAATTCGGCCACCGATTCCGGTGGATTGCGGCCAGTGCGGGGTGAAGAAGGACTGGTATGTTAATTATAAATCAACTGGCCGA
>MKUW01000020.1:2860-36711 GCA_001899005.1 Chloroflexi bacterium 44-23 | reverse complement strand
CTACAATTGATTGATCCAAAAATTCTTTGCCTTCGCGCTCTTTGCGTCTTTGCGGTTTAAATTTTACCCGGCACACCGACTCGGGGCCTTGCATTTCACGACAGCTTCCATTTCCTGTTTTCGATGCCTTTGTATTTGCCCAATCCAAGAATCAGTTGTCAGCCCCCCGTGTTCATATCTTACTCATCACTACACCGCTGAATGGTGCCAAAACCAGCTCCAGCAGCATCCCGTCCCGCACAGCTAACACGCCATTTGATAATTCATGTTTCAAAACGCTGCCATCCGCAAAAATGCCGGACACAGTCACATTGATATGCTGCGTTTGATCGCTGCGATTGAACGCCACCAACAGTTGATCTTGCTCCAGGCGGCGAACAAATACCATGACATCATCTCTGGCATAAACTGTCTTAAAATCACCGCTGCGTAGTGCCGGGTGAGCATGCCGCAAATTGATACACTTTTGGTAAAAGCCAAGAATGGCAGAATCCCAGTGATTGCTATCCCACGGGAACGCCCGGCGGCAGTCCGGATCCTGCCCGCCTTCCATGCCGATTTCATCACCATAGTAAACGCACGGTGCACCGGGGTAGGTCATATAAAACAAGACTGCCAGTAAGAACAGGTCCTTGCGACCATTGAACAAAGTCAAGCAGCGGGTTGTATCGTGACTATCCAACAGGTTCATTTGCGCCAGCACCGCCTGGTGAGGATAGCGGGTCAATAAACCTTCCACATAATGGACAAAACCGGCCAGATCAAGCGTGCCCATCCCGGGCACATGTTGCAGCCACTGTCCAAACAATTCCTGGTTGGCATCGGCGCCACCGAAATAGAGCCAGATACCATAAGTCAGCATATAGTTCATGACCGCATCAAACTGGTCGCCTGCCAGCCAACGACTGGCATCGCCACCAATTTCACCGGTGATGTAAGCTCGCGGATTGGCTTTCTTCACCACCTGCCGGAACTCCTGCCAGAAAGGATCATCATCAATTTCAAAGGGCACATCCAGCCGCCAGCCATCAATACCCTCATCTACCCAATATTGTGCAACAGAATAAATAAATGACCGTACTTGCGGGTTATCCGTATTGAATTCCGGCAAAGCCGGCAAGCCCCACCAGCAGCGGTAATTTGGGTCACCCTGATAGGCATTCAATGGATACCCACGAATATCGAACCAATCAATATAGGCAGATTGAGCACCATTTTCCAGGATATCGTTGAATTGAAAAAAACCGCGCGATGCATGATTAAAAACACCATCCAAGACCACGCGAATGTTACGTTGGTGGGCAGCGCGTAATAATTTCTTCAACGCTTTATCGCCGCCCAACATTGGGTCAACCTTCATATAATCATGGGTGTGATAACGGTGATTACTGGCTGACTGAAATATCGGGTTAAAATAAATTGCATTAATGCCCAGATCTTGCAGATAATCCAGCTTTTCATACACGCCCAGCAGGTCGCCACCTTTATAGCCATGGGCTGTCGGCGGACTCAGCCAATCTTCCAAGTTGGTTGCTTTTTGTACCCGGCGGGATTTAGCAAATCGATCCGGGAAAATTTGATAGAAAACGGCGTCATGAACCCAGCCGGGCGTTTCAAAATCCTCTGTCATTCCATTCTCCTTTTTAGAGCCGCTCGAAAATAATTTCCATTTCTTGGCCTCGGTCCATGACCTCTTTTTGTTGATATTGGCGTCCATCTCTTAATATCACAATCAATTTTCGGTCAGCAACCTCATAATCACCTGTCCGTGTCGCAATCGCTAGGCAGGCGGTTTTCTCATCTGATTCAATATGATAAGCGGTCGTACAATACTGACCATTGCGATAATTCAGTGAGAAACCATCATCTTCGTATAAATTGAAGCTACCACCCTCACCCGGGAAACATAATAAAGTTAACGGATCATTGCCCTTTTCCTTTGTATGGTGTGCAACCGGCCCAAGCGGGATGACAGCTCCGGCTCTGACATACATAGGCATGCGTTGCAAGGGAGCTTCTGCCAAAATATAGCGCCCGCCTTGATAAGCCGTACCCTCCCACCAGTCATACCAAACACCTTGCGGCAAATACACCTGCCGAGCCAACTGACCTGGCCGTGTAATCGGAGCAGCCATGAGATGTTCACCAATTAATACCTGATCTGCAATCTGATAAGTACGTTCATCGTGAGGATAATGTAAAAATAAAGACCGCCAAATCGGGTAACCATGTTCACTGGCATTTTGAAAAATAGAATAGAGATAGGGCAGTAGACGGTAACGCAAGGAAATATACTCGCGCGCTATTTCTTCCACTTCCTTTCCAAAAGCCCACGGTTCGTGCGCTTCAGTTGCGATGCAAGTATGGGCCCGGCTGAATGGGTAGAGTGATCCAATTTGCACCCAGCGTGCAAACAATTCCGGGGTGGCATTTCCAAAAAAACCACCAATATCAACGCCCACAAAAGGTACCGCGGAAATGCCCATATTGATTAACTGTCCCAGTGACATATCAAGGTGCTCCCAACAAGAGCCATTATCACCCATCCAGGAAGCTGTCCAGCGTTGAATTCCGGCAAACCCGGAGCGGCAAAGATGAAATGAGCGTTGATCGGGCTTAAAAGCTTGCATTGCCTCATACGAAGCCTGTGCCATCTGCGATCCATACAGGTTATGTAAAACGGCATGCGTACTCCTTTCTCCATCCGGACCCTGGATTGCTTCCAACGGCAAGGTGCCCCCTTCTCCACCCCCTTCACTGAATGGTTTTCCAAAAACGGCCGGTTCGTTCATATCATTCCAGATACCACTCACCCCGCTGGCAGTCAGCCGGTTTTGCCATTTACCCCACCACCGGCGCACCTCTGGACGGCTAAAATCCGGGAAGACGGATTGATCTGGCCAGACAAAGCCATCGACTACCGTCCCATCAGCATTGCGCACAAAGACATCATTTTCAATGCCATTGGCATACACATCATATTTTTTATCCACCTTGACACCCGGGTCAATAATGGCAACACTATGAAATCCAAGTTTCTGCAAGTCGAGATTTAACTTTTCCGGGTCGGGGAAATTGTGCTTATTCCAGGTAAAAACACGGTAGCCGTCCATGTAATCAATATCAAGATGAATGGCATCACAGGGAATTTCTTTCTTCCGGAACGCCTCGGCGATATGCCGCACTTCTGTCTCGGATCCATAACTCCAGCGGCTTTGATGGAAGCCAAGCGCCCAGCGGGGTGGGAGCGGCATTTTGCCAAGTAAATCTGACAGATGAGCGATTACATCCATTGGATGAGGCCCGTATGCAAGATAAAGGTCTAATTCTTTGCCATTGGCTGAGAATCGCAACTGGTCAGCATGGCTGAGATCAAAGGTCGAATCTTCGGTACAGTTTACAAAGACTCCATAGGCGTTGCCCTGCTGCAATGCCATATACACCGGAATAGCCATATACATCGGGTCTACAAAGGCTCCATGTGGCTGGTTAGGGTCTGTAGTCCAGTTACGCATGGACTGACCGCGTTTTTCCATTCGGCCGCCACGTTCACCAAAGCCGTAGTAGTGCTCGTTTTCTTCCATGCGTTTGGTGAAGCAAAATCGGCTCTCTTCCCAAACAGGAGACTCCAAATCAGTAAAAAAGCTTTTTCCATGCGGTGTCAGCATATCCACCCAGGCTGTGGCTTTATCCACACGCACGGTAAAAGCAGAGCTGTGCAAGAGAATGGCATGCGAGGTGTGCTTCAAATCCAATGGCACAATATCGAAATCCGAATCAGGTTTGGCCACATCCCAACTGTGCCCCGGAGAAAATTCACCTCCCGGTGCAATCCGTATGCGCACAAGTTCTGGTTTCAAAAATGTAACCTGCGTCTGCAGACCGTCACAACCTACCCAAAGCTGGCTGCCCTGAAAACGATAATCACGGACAGGCCCTAAAACGATGCGTTCTCTTGTCATGTTTTCTCCCTACCAGAGATTATAATGCACCCTTTCCACCTTAAATCGTTCTCCCGGCTCTGGAGATTCATCTGGATGGCCGATCGGCAGCAATGAAAAAGGATGAATATGATCGGGCAATTTTAACATCCTTTTAATGCCTGATTGGCGGGCGGCGTCCGGATAGACACCACACCAAACGGATCCTAATCCAAGCGCATGGGCCGCCAGCATGATATTGAGACTGGCCGCACTGCAGTTGATCACCCAGCGTGGCTCGGAAGGTTGAATATCCTCATCCCCGCATACCACGATAGCCAATGCCGCCTGTGGAGTCATGCTGGCATTCGGGTGAACAGCGGGGATGGCTTCCAATAGTTCTCGTTCCGTAATGACCACAAATTGCCAGGATTGCATGTTCATACCGGAAGGCGCAAACATGGCTGCCGTAAGGATTTTCTCAACTTGATCGGGTTCTACCGCCTGGTTTGTGAATTTCCGAATGCTTCTTCTTGTTAGAATTCCCTCATACAACTCCATTATTACTCCTCAATCTGATCTGCTGCCTCTTGTGGGCTGATATTGCCGTAGATCACTGCAAATAAGGCCGATAGATAGCGGTCCATCGTCCACACATTGGCATAGACATGGTTGGACACTAACGCCTGTGAAAGATCCACATTTTCGACATCGATACTGGTTTTAAAGCGTACCTCACCGTCCTCATAATCCAATTCAAAATTTCCAACCCGCATCCCATAATTGATCCGTGTGATCAACTCGGCAATCTGGCTGCGTTTTTCGGGTGGAACGTTGACAGGGAAATAGCTATAAAAATAAAAAATCTTTTGGTTTTCGTTTATTTCGGCCTGGCACGAAAATCGACCATTTTCTCCCCAGTGATTTAAACGCAACAAGGGGCGATCATCGACTTCTATATAGAACCACTCATCGTTGAAAAAGAAACTTTTTAAAGTATCAAAAAGTTCACTCATGGCACTCTCCAAGTCAAAGAAGGTTAAGGCATTCTAGCATAAAGCCGCCTGAATTTCCTCCTGTTTTGGGAGTGAGATCCAGAAAATTTGTAACTAATCAGCCTTTCTAAACACGACCTGATCGAAAGCTATTCTACTGTAAGACAAAAATTCAACTTAAATGAGATTTCTACGCCACCCGAGACTAGAACGCTGGCTCCTCATAACAAAAAGCAGTGATAGTTTGGTGCGTTACGAACGTACTTGAGAAAAAAAGTCAACGACTTTCCTTCTGAGGGGCATGATGTCTCTTTCACGTGAGATCTCTCGTAAGGGCAAAGCATCCGGGAAACCATTCCATCTAGAAAAAGCATACTCAGCGCAGATGCTTCGCCCATCAGCCGGCTGCTCCGACTCATACCATAAATATATGCTGGTTTGGTTCACAGCGAGAGTATCGAAAGTGAGTGCATGGGGAAGGATAAACTCAGTAAGCAATACTGATCGCATTAGCCACAAAACCAGCCCGCGCAATGTACTTACAAATGCTTAACATTATCAAAAAAAGACTCAATATATTTTAAAGCAATTCGTTTTCCACTTTGGAATCAGGTATTATTAAATACATGAGAAAAGACGATTTTCCCTACCTGGCTGATTGGTTTGCCATTTCGCTGCGCTGGTTCAGTCTCTTGGGTATAACCCTGGCTCTGGCAACCACTCAAAATTTGGTTTGGTATTTAAGCGTTGTCTTAATTATCATAGCCCTCTGGAATGTAGCACTTTCATTCCTGGCGATGTTAAACCGGCGCATGTCTTCCCACCGCTTGATAAATCTGACCATCGATTGTCTGGCGGTCTCTCTTCTTTTCAGTCTTTCAGGCGGGATTACCGGTCCGATCAGTTGGGGGACCGTCCTTGCAATCCTTTCGGCAGCCATTTATTACGAATGGCGCGGCAGTTTGATCGTCGCAGCTGTGATCAGTTTGTACCAGGTAGGTTGGACCTATCTGACCCGCGCAGATTTCACCATGCTGTGGCTGCCGCTCGTCATTCTCCTGGCATACAACTTGATCCTGGCAGTCATTTTGGGCTTCAGCAGCTTGCAATTAATGAGCGGGACACGAAAAAATTATTACAGTCAAATCAATAAACGCCGGGAAATGGAAAAAAGAGCCCAGATTCAAGAGCGCAACCGCATCCAGTCTTTTTACCAGCTGGTCGAGACTCTTAGCTCCACCCTTAATTACCGTGTAGTTCTCGATACAATTCTCGATCTGAGCCAATCCGCATTAACGGATAGCGGAAATAAATCGGAAAGCATGCCCAGCGCTGTATTCTTATTCGACGATGAAAAATTAGTGATCGCCAATGCGCGCGGCTTTTCCCCGGCTGATATGAAAGGATCATTCCCTGCCAATGCCGGTATTCTGTATTCCACATTGACAACTGGCGAGGCACAAACCACAAATGAAATTAATTCGGATCCGGAACTAGGGCGTATTTCCGCGTTTATTAACTGCACCAGTGCCGTCTGTCTGCCGCTCGCCCGCGGTCTTGATTCCTATGGTGCCATCATCTTCGGGCATTCCGACCCAACGTTCTTCACACCTGAACGTCTTGAACTCTTGCAAATGATCAGCCGTCAGGCCATCATCGCCATACAAAATGCACGCCTTTACCAACAACTACAAAGTGAAAATGAGCACATCCTGGAGACACAGGAGGAGGCCCGTAACAAACTCGCCCGCGATTTGCACGATGGGCCTACGCAATCGGTTTCAGCCATCGCTATGCGCCTTGAAATTGTGCGCAAAATGCTCTTTCAATCTCCAGCAGAGGTAGAGCCGGAATTAAGGAAGATCGAGGAACTGGCTCGCCGTACTACCAACGAAATCCGCCATATGCTCTTCACAATGCGCCCTTTGGTGCTTGAAAGTGATGGGCTCGATGCAGCCTTGCATGCCATTGCCGACAAAACTTTCGTCACATATAAACAGAAAGTCAAAGTAGAAACCGACCCCAACGTCATCCGACAATTGGATTCTTCCAAACAAACGGTGGTCTTTTATCTGGCAGATGAAGCCATCAACAATGCCCGAAAACATGCCAACGCCCGCTTGATCTGGGTACGGCTGCGCGTCAGCTCACAGGATCCAGAAATTGCCTTATTGGAAATTCTGGATAACGGCAGCGGCTTCGACATGGATCAAGTCAGCAGTGATTATTCGCATCGCGGCAGTCTGGGCATGGTAAACTTACAGGAAAGAGCACAATTGATCAACGGACTTCTCCACATTGACTCTTTACCCGGTCGCGGCACTCGCGTCCAAGTGTTCATTCCCCTCAGCAACGAAGCCGGAGAACGTATTCAGCACGGAGTTATTGATTTAAGAAATTCTTGAAACCTGTTCGTAAGAAAAGAAAATGCCCTCTTTATCGAAAATCTATTACTGTCAACATATTGGCCAGGGGGCTTTGCATTTTCCGGTATTATTGATTCACGGCGCCGGCAGCAACCATCTTTGTTGGCCTGCTGAAATTCGGCGCCAATCCGGCTTGCATACAGTTGCACTCGATTTACCCGGCCATGGAAAATCAACCGGGGCTGGTTTCCATGATCTTAGATCATATAGTCAGGCCCTTTTCGATTTTATTTCGGCGGCGGGCTGGTATCGCATCTTCCTGGTAGGCCATTCGATGGGTGGTGCGATTGCCCTTCAGTTTAGTCTGGATCATCCTGATCTCGTGCTCGGCCTGGGATTAATCTCCAGTGCAGCCAGTTTTTCTTTTCGTCGGGAGATGGTTGAATTATTTCGCTCGCATAATACCGCAGAGCTCGGCCGCCTGGAGATGCGTAACCTGATCGCGCCTCGCAGCGGTGAGACGCAATGGTTTCAAAAGAATCCAAAATCGATATGGGATGAACGTAGCAGTTTATGGTACGCCGATCTGCGTGCATGTTCCGTTTTTGATGTTCGTGCACATCTTGGCAACATAACCTCGCCGGCATTAATCATGGCCGGGACGGAGGACCCCCTGGTGCCCTATTCAGCGGCAACGTTTATGGCGGATAAAATGCCAAATGCCTCTCTTGTGACAAGTTATCAAAATGGCCATATGCTCATGTTGGAAGAACCAAAAACAACGGCAGCCCATCTAAATCAATTTCTTCTTCAGAATATGCCTGTCATATAAGCTTTGCAAGTTAATGACACGCCCGCTATCCATTACCTCAGTTTAAGATGGCTTCCCCTTAAAATTTCCATTTTAGCCTTTCGGGATATTGGGATTCCGATATCCGGAAAGGCTTTTATTTTTCTTGTATTTACCGAGCAATACCAGTGTTTTTTAGAAAGGCCGGCCTGTTACAACCTTTTGGAGCATTTACTTAACCAATAATAACAGGTTCGGCAACCATCCTGGTTTGGACGTTAAACTGGGGAGGATTCTCCAAATGCTTTTTGACAGCACATTGTTCGGCCGAGCGTACTAGTGCGCTATAATATTTTTCAGGGAAAGTCGGCGGCACTTGAATTTCGATCTCTACATCAGATACCAAGCCTGACATCGGGTTTGAACGCATACGCTGTACCAGCCGAATACCGGCTGTGTCCAATCCGCGCTGTCGGCAAAAACCAAGCACATAAATACCGGCACAGGTCGCCAACGATGCCAAAAAAGTGGCAAAAGGTGTCGGGTAAGCACCTTCACCGCCGCCCGCCGGGGGCTGATCGGTGCTGATTGTAAACGGGCCAAAATGGGCATCCACGCGTGCCCCACTGGGAAAATCGACTACCATTTCCATTAATTTACGTCTCCTATCTGTAAAGTAAGTTCCATTGAATCTTTTCAACAAAACGGGGTTGAGGAGCGATCAGCTCCATCCTTATAGTAGATGCACACTTTGTAAAAAAGTTACAGGATTGTGATTGAAAAAGAATAAGCGGGTTGGGCTGTTGCGGGCTTAGGAAAATCGTCTGTGTATGAATAACGGTGATTTCCTCTCGATCGTTCTGATTCTACAGAGTTATTTTTCATCGTCAAAAATCTCAAGCTTTTCCCCTTCCTATAGACCTTTGCTGATATGGTTGTCATTAACGGCTCAGCGAAGCAATCTCCCACGCACGAAACAGGATTGTTTCGTCGGGCGTTATAGCCGAATCTGCCCATAACAAAAAAATCTGATGCCTTACGAACTAATTTGAGAAAAAAAGTCAAATGGCGCAACTTAACCACTCTCGCAAATGGGCTCTCTCGCTCCAATTCACTTTGGTCTTTTCGACTTGGTGTAACCCGCCCAATTTACCAGTTTGTTATTTCTTCTTTTGATGACGCTTTGCGTCATTGGATGGTCTCGCAATGACAGTCATCGATCTGTTGCCATCGGTTTCAATATAAATATCAAAAAAGATCCTAGAAAAGGAAGAGTGTCATTTATCTTCATCAATCACCCACGAGATTTTCCCCAGATTAAGCTGCTGATTGCCCGCGCTTAGAAGTTGAAGATCTCAGCCCGGATAATTTTACTCATCGGCCAGATGGCATCGTTACTGTTGCCCAGTAAAGTAATTTGCAATTGCACTTCCGGGTAAATGGCCGAGTAAAAACTGATACCCGGGTCCTCCCCGGTGACATAATAACAGCGCACCGCAGCCGCATCATTGATCCAGAGCCCCAACCCATACTGTGTCCCGCCGTCCCGGCCGACCATTGTTTGTGGAGACAGCATTTCTGCCAGCATACCTTCGCCAAAAAAGCGCTTTTCAAAAATCGCCTTCCAGAAGCGGCCAAAATCAGCAGCGGTGGTGTAGGCCCCGCCATCGCCATGCCCAACAATTGGAATGGCAAACTGGTTGGTATGCCAACCGCCATCTTCTTGATCAATGTAACCCAAAGCAGTATGTGCGGGTAAACGGTTGCTGAAAAAATAACCGGATGCACGCATCCAGGCTGGGCCAAAGATTTTTTCTTCGATGAATTGTTGAAAACGGCATCCGCTTACCCGTTCAACCACTAAACCCAGCAGCACAAAACCCATATTGTTATAAGAAAACTTCTCCCCGGGCGTGAATTGCATTTGTTGTTTTTCCACCAAAGGGAAGAAATCCTGAGCGCTTAACATGTGATAAAACGGGCGTGGGGCCAGATTTTGCCAGTAATTCTCATAATCACTTGGCCCATCTTCATCAAAATAATCAGCGATTCCGCTGGTATGGGTTAGCAAGTGACGCAATGTAACGCGTTTATCAATCCACTCCAACTCTCCGGATAAAAAATCCCGTACGGGTTGTTCCAATGAAATCAGGTTCTGGTCTGCCAGCATGGCAATCGCGACTGCTGTAAACAATTTACCGCCCGATGCAATTCCAAAACGTGTGATTAAGCGGTTCGGAAAACCTTCGCTGCGATTTGCGTAACCAAATGCCTGGCTGTAAACAGGTTTATCCGCCAGACTGACATGAATCACAGCGCTAACGGGCAAGACTCGATTTTGCTCATCAATAGCGGCAGCTAAAGTAGTCAAATTCAATTCATGCATGAGTCACTTCCCTTTGCCAGGGGTTAACAACAAAAAGCATGACGAAATCGTTTAAACGCCAGCCATGTCCTTGCAAAGTTGGTGTACAAACAATTCCTGGGCAGCGAACCGTTGTGCTGCACGTTCACGCGAAACCGGAAAGTAGAATAAATCCACCAATTCCTTGCGGCGGGCCAACTCATCTTTTGCCATACGCACAATCTCACCGTAATTCATAGCGTGTTCAGGGAATGCAGGCATAACTGCTATCATATTAACGATTGCTAACGGCCCTAACTTGGTAAGTTTGTCAGCGTCCCACAGCACGCGGGCTTCATGCGCATCTTCAGGCAAACTTTTCACCGCGCTGGAGTGCTTCTCAACCGCAAAGGCTACAGCTTCTATTTTCTCTACGGGAAAGCCCGTTTCTCCGAGATGATCGCGCACCCAATCGGCCGCCAGTACTGCGTGGTGATCCGGTTTGGCTAATTGTGGCTGATAACGGTCATGCAGCCAGACAGAAGCCAGGACAACATCATCATCTCCGCCGACCGCCTGCAGCAGCCAGCGCGCATCACGTTCCACCTGACGTACGTGTTCCAAACGATAATTAAAATAAGACCTTCCGTCCGGTGTCGGCCATATCTCGACAGCGACTTGTCCGGTGATTTTTTCCAATTCTTTGCGAATGTGAATTAACCATTCAGGGTTTGTCATTTCTCTCCTCCGTGCTTGGTGCACTACCGCTCCATATTGTACCAACAATTGCGAAAATGAGCATCAACCCGAAAATAATGATCTGAGCTACGCTGAAAGGCTTAATAAAACTTGCACAAAAATAAAAGGAAGCATCCGGAAAACCATTCCATCCTGTAAAAACTACCCATCGCGTCTGCTTCGCCCATCGCCGGCTACTCATACCATTAAATGTTACGGTATGGTGCAATGTTATTTCATCTTCACATACCGCCCCTCGGTGGTATAGCTGAATCTGGTAATGTCAGTTATCGTTCTGTTGTCATTGGTTTCAATTAAAGTATCGGCCGCTGTCCAATTTTGACATCTATCCATCGATTCCAGAATTTGCTGGTTATTCTCAAAGCGCAATATCTGCAGGATGGAAAGGAGCAACTATTGCTCGTCACAGCGCTGGTTGAACTCCTGCCAGAATTTCTGGTAGGCCAGCCGCTCTGCTTCGTCAATAAGCGTTTTTTCTTTCCCCTGAAAAAACTGGCGCACCTGTTTGGCGAAAGACATTATCACCTTGCGGTACACGTCCTGCGGCAGAGAAACCTGCAGACCAGGGAAACACGTTGGGCGATTCTCATCCGGCCAATCCCAGCGTTTTATTTCGCCCAGGGAGACCTGGTCACCCTGATGGGAAACAGTCCAGTCCACCCCAATTGGGCAGCTCTGCATCAGCACCGTTCCGCAGCCATGAAAGATCAACTTCTCCGCTAATGGGGAATCAGGGTTGTGGTCGCTGGTAAGTGTACGCAGTAATGCCAATGCACTCTCGCTCAACCCATAGGTTTCACGCCCATCCAGAATGATTTCGCCACCAATGGTTAATACTAGCTGGCCATGGGAGCAAAGGTCAAATTGCTCGGGTTCATTTCCCAACCAGTCCTGATTGATGATTTCCAGTGTGAAATTTTTACCGTTGTCAGCTTTTTCCATTTAATAATTTTACAGGATATGAAGTTAATATGGTATGGAAAATGAATTCATTGTAAGAAAGTCCCACCTTATTACTTTTCGCTCTTTACCCATTACTTCCCCCTCGGTACCAACAACCAGACTGCCAATGCCATCACCAACAAGCCGGCGACGCGCTCCCAGGTCAGAGGGATTGGCGCATGCCCGCCCCAGCCCATCAAATCAACCACGGTTGAGATGAGCAGCTGGCCAAGAATTAACGAGGACATACCGGCGGTGACTCCCACCGTCATCATGGCATAGGCTGCACCTATTACGATCAAGACCCCCAACCCCCCTGAGAAAAGCAACATGCCCACGGTTGCCCCAGGTAATTGGCGCCATTCAACCGTACGCCAGATGAGTGTGATCGCGATGAAAATCAACGCAAAAATGCCGCTGCCCAAATTGGTCAAGACGCCGGTGCGCGTGGCCCCGATAATCTGCCCGCCACGGCTGCTAAAGGTCCCCTGAATACCAATGGCGATACCCGTCGCCAGGGCTGCAAAAACGCCCAGATAAATTATGTTTTTCATATCCGGCTCCTCTGCCTGCTGAAGATTTCATTATACTGTAGGCCGGTTTTTTGAGATGGAATTCTCTGCAGCTTTGTTGAATGGCTCACTGCATATATATTTTGATTTTCAGACATTATGTGCTATCTTAAATATTATCTTTCATTCTATCTTTTCAAAATTTAAAGACAGTGTGTTTTATTGAAAAGATACCTTACATTCAATTAAAGGAGATTTCAATGGGAAAAGACAAAGACAAAGATAAAGACAAGAAAAAAGACAAAAAGGACAAGAAAGACAAAAAAGATAAGAAAAAAAACAAGAAGTAACCAGCCTGCATTTTCAAATCGATCAATAATTTCGTATTCGCTGCAATTGTGGTTTATTCACCCTGGAAGGTAATAAAATATATTCACTCGTTCATGATTGGGTATAAAGCTGGAAAGCACGAAGTTGTATGTTTTATCTTATTCCCGACACCTAAATTCACACAGGAAGTATGGTCAATCAGCGCATAAATGGCTAACTCAGCCTTAAGCAAAGTAGTTGATCAGGCCAATCAGCACACCGAATCCGATGCAACCCGCCACTATCAGCGCCAGGATTGCAAGCACCATAACCCATTTCACCCTGCCGGCAGCCCGCTCAATGACTGCTTCGGCCGGGTTTTGCGAGTCGTAATAAACCAACAAAGTAGAACCAACCGGATATTGCTCCAATACCTTCTGAACAGCTTCCTTACTTTTTTGAGGCGTTACCGCACCAAAACTGAGCCTTTTACTGGAATAGTCCTGCCCACTGACATTATATTGGTAAACAACTTCCGGGTAAAAATTGACGTTGATAGTGCCTTCATCATTACTGGTAACTTCCCGCACACAATTTGTCAAAACTTTGCCGGTGACACTCTGCCATCCCTGACTCAAGCCGCTAAATTTGGCTCTGCGCTTGTTGAAAATTAATAACCCAATGCCCATCGCCAGGGCAATTAGAAAAGCGGATCCTGCACATAACAAGCCAAAGACGATTAAGAATTGATTCAAGACCACACCTCTTGGAATTCCCAGATAATGAAAAAATGCTGCCAACATGATCTCATTTCACAATTTTAGCATACCCGAAAAACATTTTTTCTCCTCTGGCATGAATTACACACCTGCGGTTAAAACCACTTTCTTTATCTGCCACTATTTTATATAATCATAAACAAGCTTTGCGCCAAACCCAGCGGAGTTCTCATGATTCAGGTTCGCCCATTCCAGGAGCAAGATTCCACTCAAGTTGGAATTTTAATTGCCGATTGCTTTTCTCAATACAACCTGGAGCAAATGGAGCAGACCGAGAAACCAGCTTACCTGGGGCCGTTTTATAACGTCCGTTCTTCGGATCCTGCTCACAAGCAGCAGATTGCCATTCTGATCCAGGCACCAATTATTCTCGTAGCTCAGAATGAAAAAGGTCAAATTTGCGCCGTTTTGCGGGCAACCCATGATCGTATTCTAACGTTGTGCGTGCACGATTTCTACTTTTTTCAGAATATTGGCCGCCAATTATTGGAGGAGTATGAGCTGCGTATGCACAAAAAGGGGGTAGACAACGTTAAAGTCGCTGCACCGCTCTATTCCATCGCTTTCTATCTGCGCATGGGGTATAAGCGCTCAACCGGAATCCGCAACACACTTACTTTTCCAAATGGCAGCCTGCCTTGCCAACCAATGAAAAAACGAATCGCGGCTGCTCAACCTAACTTACCTTTCCAGGAAGGAGTGTAAGACAATGCCGCGGCATAAATCCATGCAAGCTGCCCGTCTGCTGTTAATTGTCCTGGCTACATTTTGGTTGTTGGCTGCTGTTATTACCGTCTGGCGCATTAACAATGGGAATGCACCCGCACACATTTTTCCATTTCTTTTCACACCCGCATGGATGGTGATTAATGGTCTGCTCTATTTAATTTGTTCCTGGGCGATTGGTAAATTCAAGCCCTGGATCTATACATTCACTTTATTGTTGGCTCTGGTCAATGCTCTGGTACCTTTTAGCGACCGGGTGGACTGGGTCGACTTCCTTTTTTTGGCGCTTAATACGCTCCTCTTCGCTTTGCTGCTGCGGCGTAGAGCAGATTTCTTTCCACCACCGAATTCCAACCCTACATAAGCAGGGTGAAGGCCCGTCAGCCTGTGCAGCAATTTATAATGCCACTCAATCAGCCTGGCTCGGCCAAAAGGAAGTAATTGCAAGCTGGTAGTCAGCTTGCTTATTTACTCTTCGCATTGGACGGATATCGACAGCTATGATTGCAAATTGTATGGACCTCTGCCGGCGCATTTATTCGGCGGTAATTTGCCCATTATTGGATGTATTTGCCAGGTAAACCATTAATACAAATCCCAGGATTGTAGTGGCCCAAAACGACATAAATCGATAAACAAGGACAACGGCAAAGGCGCTCGAACTGGGTACGCCAAAGCTGGCAAAAATACCCGCCATGGAAGCTTCAACGATTCCCAGCCCACCTGGCAGAATAAAGGCCGCTTTCCCCATTAAGAGCGGGAGACCATAGCCCGTAAATACTTTCAGAATGGATATTGGTTGATGTGCCGCCCAAAATACGAGGTAGAGCGTAATATTGTCAAAAATTACGTAAATTAACGCGCCGATAACGGGCAGGTGCCACTTACCATTGCGAAGCTCCGCCATGGCTAAAAAAGATCGCCGCATTTTATCAATGCTGATTTCCGACTTGTCAGACTGATGAAAGCGGCGTCGAAACCAAATCGCAATTGCATGTATCCGTGCCAAAAAGATTTCCTGATGCTGAATGGCCCATATCATCACCGAAATCACTGCCAGCAACAATACCAAAGTCACTAGAAATATCGCCAATTCAATTCCGGAAAGTTGATCAATCAACAATAAATGACTGACGCTAAAGAGCGAAAGAAATGCAATAAAGGCTGTATTTAAATAGGAAGGCAGAATTCCCAGCACAGAAGCAATTCTCAAATCCATACCTTCCTTATGCGTCCAGCGCGCAATGGCATATATTGTGCCGAATGTGCCACCGGCTACCAGACCGATACTGGCGGCTGCCATAAAAATAATTGAGCCGCGGAATACACTCAGTTTTCGGTGGTAAATCCTTGCCAGAGAATGCAGACAATAGCCAACCCCAAGATAGCTGATCGTCAAAGCCACCACCGCTATAATAATGAAGCGCAAATCCATATGACTGATTATTTGAAAAGACTGCCGGAATGATTTAAAAAACGGCAGTAGAAAGTGAACCGCCAACCCCAGGATAATAAGCAAGGTAACGGTTCGGATAATTTGCCGGCGGGTTTTTACTCTGCTTACATGCATTTCCATATCAGTCTGCATAATTTAGATTGTAATGGAAAAATGCAAATTATCGAAGGGAAGCAGAAACTGCAGCCGAATGCAGGGCGAAAGCACCAAACACTGGTCTGGCTTGTCAGGCTTTATTTCCAGGTAAAAGCTAATACCTCATCGGAAGGCAGATTAATCTGCATTGAGGGAGGAAAAACAGAGCCATTGAAATTACAGTTAGCATCCGCCATGTTACTGTCACATGAAATAGCCACGTACGATACATTCCAGGTCCCGCTACTATTAATGGGCATAAAAGCCAGGAAGAGACCGTCTTCACCACTGCTGGCATCTGTACGGGCTACATTTCCACCGCTTCCTTGCGTCAGTGCAAACTGCACTCCGCTGACCGGATTTCCAGTTGCATCCAACAAAAGGCCCTGCACGATCTGTACATCCTCCGGCTTCACCAATGGAGCTTGCAGTAGACGCTCATCCGCTGAAAACAGTTTGTTGAAAACCCAACCGTAGATTTTGTCTGGCGTCTGGATATAAAACCATTCATTTCCTGGAGAGCGTCCGAGCAAAGTTAAAGGGGTATTGGACTGCACCATGCCGCGAATCGGGAAAAGATAGCCGGGATTGGTGCGTACATTGACCGCATTGACAAAGGTATTAATTGTAAAAGGCACATATGGTGTGGCTGTGACTGAGGGTGTAACGGTGGCAAAATCCTGCTCCGGCATAGGGGAGGGTGTTTCGACAATTACCACCACAGAACGCGTTTCAGTGGCCCACACAATCGGCTCAAGGGTTTGTATTACCTCAGTCGGGTAGATTGTTTTTGGATTATTCCCAATCGGAAGATTACATCCAACCAGGGTCAGACATGCCACAAAAATGGAGATTATAAACGCTGTAATTTTCATTATGCATCCCATGCTCAGGCAGAGCGTTTGAATATTAATTGCTTTATCAATAGACGAAAAGAATGCAATTATCGTTCCACCTTAAAAAATTTATACAGGAAAATCGTATCATTTCAAAAATTAGGGGCAGGGTGTCTTTGTAACGCGCCACATCTTTATGCTGTCAGTAGTTGTCGCATGGGCGAAGCATCGGCGATGGGTGTGTTTTTACAGGCTGGAATGTTTCCCGGATGCTTCGCCCTTACGAGAGATCTCACGTGAAAGGATCATAATACCCCTCGGGGGCAAAACTTTTTTGTAATTTTATTTCTCAAGTTAGTTATTAACACACCGGACAACCACATCTACATGTTATGAGTAGTAGATACGAATATACCCAATGATCTTTTCTTTCGAGTTTTGCTGTTTATAGCCAACAGTCGCCCGTAATAATCCATTCAGTGAGTCTCAATTTACCATTTTTTGGATTTTGCCAATTTCTCAGTTCACAAAGTTATTTTTTCTCCAATCGCTAAACGGCTTTTCTTAATTTTGGTACAATCAATATATTCCCCAAGAAAGGTTGATTAAATGGCTTCTGGTGCATCTTATGATGAACGTATCGCCAATTATATTCAAGCTGCGGAAGAATTAAAACGCGGTAATTTTGGCATCAGCATTCCGGCATCTCCGGCTGATGATGTTGGTCGTTTAGGTCAGGCCTTGCAAGAGCTCGCCCGCACCCTGGAGTTACGCTACCGTGAATTACAGAACCTGAACCGGCTGACCAGCCATATTAATTCCGGCCTTTTATTGGAAGAAATCCTTTTACAGGTCTATAACGACTTCCGGGATTTTATTCCCTATGATCGGGTTGGATTTGCACTTTTGGAGGATGAAGGCCGCACATTACGCTCCCATTGGGCAAAAACGGAATATCCTGCAATTTATCTTGGCCAGGATTACAGCGGGGAAATGGCAGAAAGCAGTCTCCAAAAAATCCTGAATAGCGGCAAACCACGTATTTTGAATGATCTTGAAAAATATTTTATTCAAAAACCGCAGTCAGATTCGACCCGCTTGATCCTCAAAGAAGGAATTCAATCTTCGCTGACCTGCCCATTGATTGCGAACAGCGTGCCGGTGGGTTTTATCTTCTTTTCCAGCCTCGAAAAAAATACCTATGTCGACCAACACATTGAAATCTACCAGCAAATAGCCGGGCAGCTTTCAGTCATTGTGGAAAAGGGAAGGCTGGTAAGTGAGTTGGCGCAGCAAAAAGAAAAGGTGGAGCAGCAGTATCAGGAGGTACGGCGGCTGATGGAAACCCAAAATAGCTTCATGGGAATCGCCGCCCATGACCTGCGCAGCCCCATTGCCAGTATTCAAAGCGTCACAGATTTATTAATGACCGCAGAAATTAAATTACAACCTGACGAAAAAAGTGAATTCTTAAATGATATCCGTGTTCAAACCCGGCACATGCTCGGGTTGCTCAACGACTTACTGGATGTCACTCGTATCGAAGCCGGTAAATTGGATCTCATCCTGATCTCGCGTGAAATGTCCGATCTTCTGGAAGAAACAGTCCGGCGCAATGCCCGTTTGGCAGCCAAAAAATCAACGCGCGTGATCCTGGAGCCGGTTCCGCCTGGGACCGTTCTGGCCGATCCGACCCGCATTCGTCAGGTGCTGGATAACCTCATCTCCAATGCGGTCAAGTATTCCCCGCGCGCCAGCCTGGTGCGCGTGCGCGCCCTCCAGGAAGAAAAATGTTGGCGCGTAGAAATTGAGGATCAAGGGCCGGGAATCACCGACCATGATCGAAAGCGGATCTTTCAGGATTTTGCCCGGCTTTCTGCTCGCCCGACTGACGGCGAAAAGAGTACCGGTCTCGGCCTTTCCATTTCCCGGCGCGTTATTGCAGCTCACGGGGGCGAGATCGGTGTCGATTCGCCTTCAAAATCAGGCGAAGGCGCAACTTTCTGGTTTACTTTACCCACCACTTCGGAAGGCTTGCAGGGCTGCAGCAATGACTGAAAATAATTATGCTGAACGCGATCTATTAGTGCGTGGCATCGCTGCTGCCAAAGCAGGAGAAACGCAAGAAGCACGTTTCTTTTTGGAATGGTATCTGGGGCAAAACCCTCCCATCACTGAACGTAATAATGCGCTTTTTTATCTTTCCCAGATCACTGATAACCAGTCTGACCGGCGCAAATTATTGGAAACGATGTTGGATAATGACCCGTTTGATATTCGTGCCCGCCGTGAACTGGCTATCCTGGATGGTGCCTTGCCGGTCGATCAGGTTATAGACCCGGACAAGTTGCCAGAACAGCAACCCGATGAAGTCAGTAACCAGTCAGCAGACCGGTTCATCTGTCCAAAATGCGGCGGCCGCATGACATATACCCCCGATGGCCATTCTTTGACTTGTGAATATTGTGAGACACGCACCCAGCATCAAGCCGGTGCAGGCGCAGTTCGTGATGAAAACTTCATTGTTGCCTTGGCTACGGCCAAAGGCCATTCTCAGGCTGTCAACACCCAGGTTATTCATTGTCAGGGCTGTAATGCAGAATTTATCGTGCCACCCCGTCAGCTCACCTGGCAATGTCCATATTGTCAATCCAACTACAAGATCGAACAGGTTGAATCACACCCCATCATTTTACCGCTCAGTCTGATCCCTTTCTACGTCTCACCACGTGAAGCTGGCAACCTGATCCATGCCTGGTCGGAAGAAAATGACAACTCCCCACACCCGCAGGTTTCTGCCTTACAAGGGATCTATATTCCTGCCTGGACCTTTGACGTCGGCGGTAATATCTCCTGGGTACTTGAGGTGTTGGAAAATAAAGAATGGAAACCCAGAAAAGATCAAAAGAGTATCTTTCATGATGATATTCTTGTGGCTGCCACCCGCATGTGGCCGCAGTGGATGAATGTCTTGCTGGATAGTTATGACCTCAGCCAGTTAGTTCCCTTCGATTACGAGTACCTGGCTAATTGGGTTGCTGAAACATACCAGATCAATGCCGGAGATGCGGCTTTACGGGCTCGGGAAACTACCTTGCAGCGTGAACGTAAAGTAATTCAAGATTATTCACTGCAGACCGTCCGGAATATTACCATCAACTCCACCTGGATGACCGTCGAACAATACAAATTAATCCTGCTACCCGTCTGGAGCGGGCTAATAACCCTGGGGCAAATTCAAGTTCAGATATTAATAAACGGACAAACCGGTAAATTCATTTCACCACCTCCCAAGCCAAAAGGTCTGGGCGCTTGGTTCACAAACTTGTTCGGGTAGATTATTTTCTGCCTTCCATAGCGATCTAAGAAAAAAGGCAGCACCAATGTGGTTTTTTTAACTCTTTCCGTTTAATTGCTGAAAAAGAAATTTAAAGTATTCCACACTGGCAAAAAATAACCCACCGCCAATCCCGAGATAAAGCACAGCTAACAGAGGTTTCGGAAAAGGCGAGTACTTACGCAAGTAAATGCCCAAACTGACCATAAATAAAACCAGGGGGTAGGTTGACCATTTTTGAAAAGCAAACACACAAACTTTCTCTTTGATTTTGGCTTCGATGCGCACGATGTTTTTCTTTGCCAGAGGGCCAAATCCCCACAATTGAATTGCAAAAGCCAGTAAAGCCCCGCTCAGTAATATTAATATTCGAATCAAAGGTGAAGTTGGTCGTAACCATTGCAATGCAAACAACCCCAACATGATGCCAACGCCAGCCCACATCAGGCCTGCCAGCAAATGCAGCCATCGTTTCTTGAGTGCAGGGTTAAAGCGAAGAAATAGATTTTTCATATTTTTATTGTTTAGAGCGATTGAAAACCAGCCACAAATGCTGCGGTCATCAGTAATAATATAACAGGTAGAATGCTAAAAATGATTTTCTGGTTGAGTAATTCACGACCGCTGCGTAACAGGGTGAGTAGTATCCCTCCTATTCCAATCAAGGCCGCCCCGATGCTTACCAAGACAAACCATGCGCTTGGTACGGTTCCATTAAGCACGATAATAATCGGCACGATAAAAATAATCAGACCTGCCACCGCGTGTACAAGCGATAAAATGAGAATTTTAAATCGGTTTGATGGACGCATGCGTGTAAAAACAATTAACCCAAGCCCAACCAACACAAAAATGATGTAAGGCGTCTGCCATTCCGGCAAGAAATCAACCACCAGACCCAGAGAGAGGGCTAATGGAATGACAGAACTGATAATCACTACAGCCGGTTTTTCAAGAACTTCATTGCCCAATAAGATCAAAGCCAATCCGGCCACCACCAATACCCCGAAGGCAACTGTATAGGCCCAGGTAGCTAGAATGTGGCTGCTGAATCCACCTACAGTTACCTCGTAAGCCGCCAGCAAGACCATCAGGAAAAGCAGGGGACGACTGGCACGCGCCAGAATTTTCATACCAGAATCATCAATATCATGGCGCTTAGCATGTACAAGGAGGCGTACTTGAATAAGCCAAAATTTATCTTTTCTGAGGGTTTAAGCAGGCTGTTGATCGAAAGAACCACCAAACCGATGGAAAGAACAACCAGCAGTCGCAGGTAACCAATATACATGCCAATTCCTACAGCAGCGGCTGCCATCATCAACGCCGCAAAAATACTGCAAGCAACAATAATCTTTCGCGTAACCGCGATGCCGTAACGCGAAACAAAAGTGGGCACGCCAGCTGACTGATAGTCTTCCTTGTAGCGGATATTGAATGTCATGATATGGGTCGGTATCCAGAATAGAATTCCCAGAGCCAATACAATTCCAACCCAATCAAAACCACCCACGGCCAGTGTTCGCCCGGCCAGGATTGGCATCCCGCCCGAAATTCCACCCCAAACAATCGACCAGGCTGTCTTGCGTTTTAACCAGACCGAGTAAACGACAACATCCAGGAATAATCCGGCGGCTACAATTAAACCAAACATCAAGCCGGTTGCCAATGCCCAGCCAATCCCGCTTATTGAAAGAATCAGGCCCAGCAGGAGCGCTTCTTTGCTGCTCACCTGCCCACTGGCTAATGGCCGCATGCAAGTGCGCAGCATACGGGCATCAATATCGCGGTCGTACCACATATTCAAAACAGTACTGCCACTAATCGCCAGGAAAAGACTGCCTGCCACCGCCAATAACTGAGGTGCATTGAAAACAGGACAGCGAAAGGACATGTATCCTGCCAGACCGGTTGCCAGCAGCAAACCGGTCTGCAGACTCTTAATCATCTTCCTGTACAATTTCAATTTCGTACGAATAAAAACCATTAATTCTATCCTTTAGCGGGCACAGCGGAACCCAATTGCCGGACTAATATAAGTTGGACGGGCATTATTGCGCATCCACACTCTTAAATTAGCTTCATACAAATCTTTGCTTCCACCACGCATATAGCGATAATGTTCTTGCTCATAAATATTACTGGTCCACTCCCAGACATTACCTGCCGTGTCATACAATCCAAATGGGCTGGCTGAATCAAGCGTCTGGTATCCATCATAGGATTTGCCATTATAGAAGCCAACCGGTGTTGTTCGTGAACCAAATGTGCTCATATTTTCAAACGGATCGCGGCTGGTAATAAAATTGGCATTGTTGCGTGCCAGTTCATAACCCCAAGCATAAGGGCGGATATCAGTGCCACGGGCAGCTTTTTCCCATTCCTGCTCTGTTGGTAAACGGCCATCATAATATTCACAATAAGCTTTTGCACCAAACCAGGAAACAAACGTCATCGGATGATTTTCCCAGGTGTCCTTGACCGTAAATTGTTTTCCGTCAAATTGATAGCGCAAAGCAGCCCGATTATCAACTGGAATATAAATATAATCACCAGCAGGGACTTCCTCTTCATGACGACCATTGTTGAAGGGGTCTCCCTCATAAAAGCCAACGATTTGCTCATCCACCAGCTTGATGGAACCATCCGCCAAGGCAGCATTCAGATAATCGACATACTGAGCGTTGGTTACCAGCGTGATCATCATATCATAATTATAATCAATACTGGCATTGTGATTAAATTGGCCTTCAAAAAACGGACCTGCCGGTATCGTTGCCCAGGCATTACTATCAATACCGGTTTCGTACACAGGGGCCGGCGCATCAAAATCAACAGCCTGGCAGGCAGTCAACAAAAATAGAGTAATCATCAGGCATAAAAAAAGTCGCTTCATGACTTCACCTCCGGTACGTGAGCGAGTCGTTCATCGACTTCCTTGGCCCAACGTCCTTTCTTCTTGAACAGGTCGATCAGCCGCCAAACCATGACGGCTGCCAGAATTACCAATACGGTGATCAAGCCAACATCTCCCAGCACAGTGAGAAGATTAGTGACTGGTTGCTGAACGGCTTCATCAACAAATAAGCGTTTCATTTCGTATACAGAGATAGCGCCAAATGCCAGGTCGGATGAAATTATCAAACCCCAACCAAACCACTTGCGTGCTTTTCCTTTTATACCGGCCAAATCAACATAATAGAATAAGATAATCGTCGCGGTCAGAGTGGCAAGGATATGCCAGTGACCGGTCAGAATCAAGCGTTCGTCCATGAATTGCCACTGCCGGAAAATCTCATCCAGTTTGACGGCCACAAAGATGCCAATACCGCTGACAGTAAAGTTCATGAAAACCATTTGCCAGGTCGGGCCAAATTTAACCGGGTCGCTCACTAAAGCCGCCACGGATTGGAAGAAATTGCCCTTCTTTAATCCCTTGCGTGCCAGACCTTCTCGAATTAATTTTCGCCATGAGAAAATAACCAGGAACAACGCTCCCAGCATCGCCAGTGTGGATCCACCATAAATAATAAAGTGAGCGGCTGTTTCAAATGGAACAACCAGCCAGGTGCCCATCGCCAAGACAATTGAACCAATGATCATCAATGGCATGGCCATTTTGTGCCAGATGCCCTTGAAATCCATCCAACGACAGATAATTAATGTAGCCGCAATTGCAATCAAGGCCAACATGATATGTAAGTGACCAATGATGGAAAGATCAAGCGCTGGTTTGAAGGGATCTCGAACAACATTCTCGGCCAAAAAGGTCTCAAAACCATTACCATAATAAGAACCGGGTACCGCACCAAACAAGGCGGAGGCCAGAGTGGTCATGGTCATGGCGAAGAAAGCCACACGCTCCAACGAGTAACCGGCGCGGGTATGGGCATATTCTTTATCAGTCACCTTGTATTCATCACGCCATGGCCAAAGGGCATAAGCCAGATAACAGCCTGCGAAAAAGATCAAAGCCAAACCGGCTACATACAGACCATGTAATGGCCAGGTATGTCCCCAGTAAGCAAAAGGCAGTCCGCCAAAGACGACAGCCAGGTACCCAACCGTAATGGTACCGTTGATGGCGATTCGTTGATTTTCTTTCATCGCTACCAGATCGGTGATGATATAGGTCTCTATGGCAACCACAATCATGGCTATGGTATGGTACAGAATAATCAAGCGGCCTTCACGTTCTGCTTCAATCAGGTTGATGTTAAATAATTTCACAACAACATCCTTGACACCAAAATCAGCCATAGGCCCGGATAACAGACCAAAAAAGGCTGAGATGAGCGCACAGAAGGCAATCCCCATCAGTACCAATCCCTTGGTGGATGTAAAGAGAAATTTATACCGTTTTACTAGTGCTTGCATACAATCTCCTACTACAGGTACGTATTAATACCCATTTGTGCAATTTTACACATAATAACAAATTAGGGCGTTAATGTCCTTAACATAAGTTAAGTGAAGGGTGTGGAATTCTGATTTGTGAAGGAAATCCTTCGAAAACCATTCATCCTACACCCTTTTCCCACTTATCTACAGTTCCTGATAAAGTGGAACCACTTTTAAGCATGGTTGCAACCATGTGAAGAACCATTTCGGGTTCCATAAATTGATCAAAATACCTCTACGGTGTTTTGATCAAAAATTTATTCTGCGCCACTCCATTTTTGCCATAACCCTGGCCATACCAGAATGACCAGCAGAATCAGACAAGATATCGGTGCCAGAGCAAATAGGGAGAAGCGACCCAATTCAGCGGCTGTCACGACGGCCAGAGGTATTCCAACGATCAGTTCTAAAACTGCGGAGCTAAGGCCTACAACCCGCATCCATTCTTTTGGAACCATCAATACGCCAACTGCAATCACTGCCCAGCCAAACATGGCTACCCAATGCAGCGCATCAACAACTGCGAAAATAGGTGCACCGACGGTTATGATGCGGCTGGTGCTGGAGACACCATTCATAAAACAGAAGATATAGGCTAAACCAAATGCTAATGCCAACAGAATTCTGCTCCAGTTAACTTTCTCAACCAGGCGTAAGAACAGGAAGTAGATCAGCAAATAGGGGAAAAAGAGAGTGAAATAAACTGGCGGTAGGCTGGCTGCCATAAAAGGCACATTGATAAACCAGGTAGACAGCAACGCGCACACCATGCCAATTTGAGACAACAGAAATGCCCAGTTCTTATTGGTGAAAAAACCATAGGCAGCCACAGCTAAAAGAGCAGATCCCAGCAATCCCAAATCTGCCAGGCCAGGATGCAGATACTTCAAGAGAATCTCGCATCCCGGTTCAGCTGATTCGGCCGACATACCTGCCACATACCACTGAAAGAATAAGAAATAGTGGCCTATAACACCGATCACCGCTCCAATAACTGCCAGTATTCCCCCTAAACGATTATTACGCTTCATTATTGCACCATCCTTTTAATTTAATAATATTTACTTCGTTCAAAATATCACAATCCTCGCTTGTGCAAGTTGCTTTAACGCAAAATATCAGACATCTGGAAAAAAATTGTATGCCACCCCGGAAATTTAATTTCTGGACACCTCTCTCAGACTCTCCGAATCTCCCTTTTTTACTTCTCACTCTTTCTCTTGTCCTGGCTGACATGACAAAAATCACAACCTTGATAATAGGCAGCATTTTTATGGGCAGCCACGTATACTACTGAACCGGGGCTGACTTTGAAATCACAATCATCAAAAAAATTGGGACTACCTTCCCAAGCCACTATTTCAATGTCGCATGCGATGTAAACCTTGCCATCCAGGTGGTTATTACACAGCGGCCCATGAATCACCTGATCAAATTGCATCAAACGCCCATTAATTTCCAGTTCTTGCGGTCCGGCGTTCTCCGTACTTGCCTCAAGGTTTACCGGGTCAAACAGGTCTGCCGAGCTGCGGTAAGTCACTGAATTCTCATCACACTCTGGGGTCGTAGGCTTACAGGCGCTTAGCACAATCAGCAACCCAATCAAAAGGCACCAAACAACTTTTCTCATACATTTCCTCCACCATTCCTCGTTATGAAAAGCGCGGGTTTACTACTGTTTTGAAGTGGATCTTTTCAAAAAATTTGGGGTAGAAGGTTAGTTTGCAGCCGATTGCCTACCTAATATCACGCCTCAACCCCGTTTCTTAACAGATTACCTGCCTATCTTGTACCATAGATCGCTTGTGAATAATTGAACTTAAGGCAACATGTAAACTTATTGGCGGATTTCACCCACCCTTTTAGGAATCTCTGCTATATTAAAGAAGAGGTAGTGAATGAAAACCGATATTGAAATTCTCCAAAATAATCCCGTCTTTAGCGTATTATCGCCAGCGAAATTGGAATTGGCAATTCAGCTTGCCGTCGCACAAAAGTACGCCAAGGGAGCAGTGATTAAGGCAGCAGGTGAAATTTGGCCATATTTGTTCATCATTAAGAAAGGTGCCATCCGGGCTGTCAAATATTCCCTGGAAGGCCGCAGCCTGGTAGTGACGACTTTTATGGAAGGTGATATCTTTTGGGGTCTGGCTTTCTTTCATCCACACCATCAATTGCCGGTTTCGCTGGTAGCAGAAGAAAATACCCGCCTCTTGTTATGGTCAGACGAACGTTTACATCCACTCTTAATCGAGAACGGACAGTTCTCATGGGAGCTTTCCCGTTTGATGATAGATAAAATGGTGCGTGCCAGCGAAATTCTTGAAGAAATGGCCTTTCAACCCGTAGCCGGCCGTTTGGCCAAATTACTGATGGAATCCAGTCAGGATGCTGTCGAAGGAGCCATTTTTCGCAGTTTGACCCTGGATGAAATGGCCGCACGCATCGGTTCAACCCGTGAAATGGTCTGTCGCTTTTTACACCGCTTTGCAGATTCTAACATTATTGACATCACCCGCACGGAATATCGCATTGTCGATCAGAAGCGTTTGCAGGAAATGATTTCCACCAGCGTTAAAGGTTAAATTTCTTTTTTCTCTACTTTTAAAATATGACCCTCATTATGACAACCTGTACAACCTAACGGCCGTATTAAAGCAAAAAAACCTGGCTGACTGTATCATTGTTAACTTGCTTGAATAAATAGTTTTTTGCTTTAAGATAGAAGAAAAGACAAGCTCCTCATAGCGAGACGAAGTATTGAGAATATCTGTTCAGCTATTTTTTCACTGCAGAGATTATTGGGTTTGTCACTGTTTAGGAGGAATAGAAATGGATAAGTACAAATATCTTATTGTCGGCGGTGGAATGGCTGCCGATGCAGCAGCGCGCGCCATTCACGAACGCGACCCGCAAGGATCATTGGCCATCTTTGGACGTGAACTCGATCCGCCATATACCCGTCCGAATCTCTCCAAAGGCCTTTGGAAAGGCAAGTCGGTCGAAAAGATCTTCCGCCATACCCAGGACACCGGTGCGCAACTGCATCTTGGCCGAATTATCACTGAATTGGATCTCGATGATAAAAAAGCGAGGGATGATGAAGGCAACTGGCATGGGTTTGACAAACTGTTGATCGCGACCGGCGGAACCCCGCGCGAGCTTCCTTTCGACGTCGAGGGGATAAATTATTACCGCAACCTGTCCGATTACCGCCACTTGCGCGCTGCCACTGAAAATAATGACAATTTTGGTGTCATTGGAGGTGGCTTTATTGGTTCTGAAATTTCAGCTGCACTCACCATGAATGGGAAAAAGGTAACCATGCTCTTTCCCGAAGATGGTATCAGTGCCCGTCTCTTCCCAGCCGATCTTTCTCATTTCTTAAATGACTACTATCGCCAAAAAGGAGTTGAAGTGCTTACTGGCCAGACAGTCAATGGACTGAGCAAAGAAGGCGGCAAATACCAGATTTCAACAAAATCAGGAAAAGTAGTTGAAGTCGGTGGTGTAGTCGCTGGATTGGGCATCCTTCTCAATATCGATCTGGCTAAAAATGCGGGTTTAAAAATGGATCGTGCCATTGAGGTTGATCAACACTTGCGCACATCTCATCCGGATGTCTACGCAGCCGGTGATGTTGCCACATTTTACAATCACGCTTTATCAAAATGGATGACAGTCGAGCATGAAGATAACGCTCTCACGATGGGCCAGATGGCTGGTGCCAATATGGCTGGAGATTCTCAGATTTACGAACATCTTCCTTACTTCTATTCCGATCTCTTCGATTTAGGGTATGAAGCAGTCGGCGAATTTAACCCGCAAGGAGAAGTGATCAGCGATTGGAAAGACCCCTTCCAACAAGGTGTGGTCTATTATTTGCGGGAAGGTCGCGTGCGAGGAGTCTTACTTTGGAATGTCTGGAAAATGGTGCCAACAGCCCGCGAATTAATTGCAGCAAAAGGACCGTTTACCAAAAAAGACCTGATCGGGCGCATTCCGTTCGACTCATAAAGCATAATCTGGTAAGAAAAAGGATTACTATAGCAACAACTGAAAACTCATGCAAAGAAATCTGTTAAAGCACAATCACTTTAATGATTTTGCATGTTTGATGAAATACCGAAAAATAACCTCACCGGCAAACTTTTAAGTGCAGGTCATTGCCAATAAAGAGCTTATCCCAGAAAGCTCAGGTTCATGCGTGCCAGCCGTGCAAGCTCTTCCGCATCCAGGACCGAAATACTAATTCGCGATGATTGAATCCAGCCTTTTTCTTTAAAAGATTTCAAAGTGCGACTTATAACGGGTCCTACCGTCGCAATCAACGAAGCCATTTCCTCAATAGGATGATCGCGGCGTACGATATCGCGGCTGCCATTGTGGCTGAGATCCAACAACAACTTGGCAACCCGGCTTTCAACATTGCGATAAGAAAGGTCTTCATAATGTTCAATCAGCCGTCGATTGCGAGCAGCCAAAACACGCAGCAGGCTGATTCCTATGGCTGAATATTGCTCCAATAAATGCTGGAATTTCTCACATGAAATTTTCCAGATAACGCTTTCCTGCGTTGCAAAGGCTGTTACCGGATTTTTACCCCCATCCAGAACAGTAACTTCATTAAACATGATGACAGGTTCAATGGTCGCTAGAATATTTTCCTGTCCCTGAGGACCCAACTTACATAAGTTGACACGGCCACTGATCAAAACAAACATTCCCGAGCAGGGTTCATCCTGAACAAAAATCATTTCGCCGGCGGAATAGTTTTGCAGATGTCCGCCGTCTAAAATGTGGCGTAAATCTTTGTCTTTCAAGGACTGAAACTGATTTACGGCACGTAATCTGGCAAACAAAGAATCAAAATCGACCATACTGAATTGTACCTGACAATAAGTAACAATGCTGTTCACAAAACAAGGGAAATTGTCATCAATTGCATGGCAGAGGTGTTCCGCTTTAAATCTTTCGGGTCAGCGAGACACACTTATAAGTAAGGGTTTGAAGCTCGGATTGGGGCAATCCATCAAGCCCCAGATCGATCATCATATCTTTTGAATCCAATTTCCTAGCCGAGATTCCGGCCATAAATCTCAACGCTGGCGGCAAGTTTCTAAAAACCAGGCTTTGGATAAGATGAAAGATAAGGTGGGGAAAGCACCTTTAGCTTAATTCAACCTGAAACCTGGTTTTGGACTTTCCCTGAGTACATTGAATCATTTACATCGCTTGAAAACCAGAAGCCTGGTTTGTAGTTGCCCGATAGTTTTTTTTACTTAGAAATACGGATTGATGCCTGACCCCAAGCCAGGCTTCAATCGGCTGATGGTCCGAAAAAAATTTTTGCCTGCGTCTAGCACCCCGATGCATTAATTCAACAAACCCTGAAATACTTCCGCAACAGCTTCCAGGTTTGGCATAAACAAATCACCACAGCCGGCTGCGAAAGCCGCCCCAATACCAACTGCCAGCATCCCGCCGGCCTGAGCTGCCTCAATTCCCATAGGCGTATCCTCAATCACCATACATTGTTGAGCTTCCACGCCAAGCTGTTCGGCAGCCAAAAGAAAGATATCCGGGGCGGGTTTCCCCTTCTGAACCTGCTCACCGGTCACAAGCACATCAAAATAAGAATGGATCGGCAGTTTTTCCAAAATAGCCGCCAGGTTTTCATACGGGGTCATGGTTGCAATGGCTTGCTGCCAACCTTGATGCTGAAAGATGTCCAATAACTGCATGACACCCGGCATGAGCTCAAGGGGGGACAGGTGCAACAGTTCACGAAAGATACGTTCCTTGTCATCCCCGATTCGCTCAATTTCTGCTGAACTAACCTGTTTTCCCAAAAACATAGGTATAAAGGCATCATTGCGCAAGCCAAAGGTTGGCAAAAAAGTCTCATGTGTAAGTGGAATATGATGTTCCGATAATATGCGCTGCCAGGCTTGCCAGTGCAGGTCAACGGTATCCAGTAAGGTTCCATCCAGATCCCAAAGAACTGCCCTTATATTTTTCAGTTTCAGAATTAGTTTTTGCTGCATTCCAAGAAAGATTATAACCGCTGTAGAGGGATTGTCGCTTATTTAGGCGTCCCAACGCCGGGGCTTTTGCTTATCCAGTTCCAGGCTTAGGGATAAATGGAGTACTGATAGATTTTGACAAGATTTAATTTATAATGATTTATAGATTGTGGTGATAATAATTCAGAAGCATGCTTCGGTTGTTTTTAATTGGAAATTTGGGAGGAAACAATATGGAAAAGAGAACTTTTGGTCGCACCGGTCACCAATCCACAGTTGCTATTTTCGGTGCGGCGGCTTTTTGGGATATTACCCAGCGCCTGACAGATACTGTCTTGAATCAGGTGTTAAATGCCGGCGTCAACCACTTCGATGTTGCTCCTTCTTACGGTGTGGCAGAAGAACGCATCGCTCCATGGATGCCGCGCATTCGGCAGCAAATTTTTCTGGGTTGTAAAACCATGGAAAGATCCCAACAGGGCAGCTGGGCTGAAATGCAGCAATCAAGAAAACGCTTGAATATTGATAATTTTGATCTTTATCAGATTCATGCGATCACTACTTTTGAAGAATTGGATGAAGCCACAAAACCTGATGGGGTATTGGCCACTCTTGATAAAATGAAAAAAGAAGGATTAACTGATTATGTGGGTATCACCGGACATGGTATGCAATCACCCCAAATTTTTCTCGAAGCTTTAAACCGTTACGATTTCGATTCGGTTCTTTTCCCGCTTAATTTCGCCCTCTATGCCCGTCCGAATTACCTTGAAGCTTCAGAAAAGCTCTTACAAATCTGTCAGGAACGCAATGTGGGCACCATGATCATCAAGTCAATTGCCAAAGGTCCCTGGAAAGACCAGCCGCAAACGCATATCACCTGGTACCAGCCATTCTCCGAGCAGGAACTTATCCAACAATGCGTCAACTTTGCGCTCTCACAGCCGGTGACCGGTATCTGCACAGTTGGCGATATTACCGTCCTGCCGATGGTGCTGAACGCCTGCCAGAATTTCACCCCTCTCAGCGCTGAAGAGCAAAACGAACTCATCCGCCAGGGTGAAAAGATGGAGATGTTTTTTTAAGAAAAGATATTTGTTATTCGATGATAAATGTTAGGTGCTATCAACCAGGTATTGAATTATTACTTAAGTTGGGTACAATGGCCGGCAATATTATGTCTGCCAATGACTAAAATTTTTTAGTTGATTTATTAAAATTCTGCCATTTGTTATCGACAAACTGGTCAAACGTCCAGTATAGGAATAACCGGTCAACCGATACAAACTCCAATCAATCGGCGGATGCGTTTACTATCAATTAGCTGCACAATACAATTGGAAATTTTTACATAAATTAACGGGTGGAAGCCCTCATTCCACCGTTTTAACGAGCTGGCGCGAAATGAACATCGCGCCAGTTACTGTTTAACCAGATATTACCAATTTTGAACAATAAATGGCATCTTTTCAATAAAATGGGGTTAAGGAGTGTTTTTAGGCGCGCGACCACCTGCCTAAAAACACCCTGCCTCTAATTTTTGAAATGATACAATAAATGGCATAATGAAGATCATTAATTTCGCTCTGCTTGCCGTTGGTCGTTATCCAAACCCCACGAACATCTTGATTTTGATTTGACTTGTGAAATTATGGAGCCCAGCAAACGAATCCAACCGGACCACCCCCAAACCAGAATCTGGTTTCTATTCCTTTGGCTGGTATTATTCCTCATCCTGATTGCCGGATGCAGTCTGGCTGCCACACCACCGGCACCGACAGCCAGCGCATTATATCCATCTCCCAGCCAAACAGCCAGCCCATACATGCCACAACTGAGTCCTTCTTCTGCAACTGCAAGCCCTGAAAAATCTCCGCTCTCTTTTGCAACAGCCCGCATCGCTCCAATTACCCCAATTCCAGAAGCGGTGACCAATTTACACATTCCAGCCGATCTGCGCGTATTGGTTCTGCTTGGTTCAAATAAACCTTCACCGTATGTCAGCCATACCGATGCCATCATGCTTGCTTTTTACAACCCCCGTCTGGCTAAAGTCGCCTTGTTATCCTTGCCACCGGAGCTCTTTGTCTACATTCCCGGTTATACCATGCAGCGCTTGAATATTGCCTATGCGGTTGGTGGTTTTGATATGCTGGCTGATACCATTCAATACAATTTCGGCATTCGTCCTGATGAGTATGCCCTCATCCATTTTGATGATTTCGTCTGGTTCATTGAAGAGTTAGATGGGTTGGATGTAGACGTTTTCCGCGACTACTATGATGTTTGCGGCGGTATTCCCGCCGGCAGTGTTCATTTACGAGGAAGCGACGTCCTTTGTTATGTCTCTTTCAGAGACGGCTGGGATATCCGTGATCAGGCTGAAAGGCAGCAACAGGTCGTCTGGAAACTTTTTTCCCGTATGGTGCAGGGCGGAAAACTCGTTGATCTCAACAACATTTATCAAACTTACAAAGGTGTGGTTGAAAGCAATCTCACCCTGCCCGAACTTTTGGCAAATATCCCCCTGGCACTCCGATTAGGTCAGCCGGATCGTTTCGGTTATTTTCAAACAGGTTTTGAAATGTTTACCACCTGGGATTTGCCCGGAGATGTGAAAGTTACAGTGCTGTTGCCACGCGGGGCACGTCTGTTGCAGATGGTCCAGCAAGCCCTGGATTTCACCATGCTGCCGGTGCAGTCATCGGATTACATCCTGACCCTCGAATATCAAATGACAATTTCTCCCACCCCTACCAACACGCAAACACCATCGCCCACATTTACGATCACGCCATCCAGTACTCCCACGGTCACCATCTCCCCAACTGTGACGATCACCCCCGGCGGACCAACCCTGACCTCATCACCAACTTCGGCTGGCTATCCACCTGTCAATACAGTCACATCTGCCCCATATCCCTAATCCTGCCTTGCTTCAGGCTGGCCTCGTGATTACACATTTCATAAATGTTCAGCTAATGTAACCATTTCTTTAGCCAGGTTCGTTGGAATATCCAGTACAGCCTAACCTTTATCAGAAATTGGCGTGCTTTTCCTCGATGGGACATGCTGTGTCTCAAATTGTAGTTGCCCTTTCTGACTTCGAAATTAGGGTAGGGGCAAGCCCTACTCCTACGAGAAATTGGCGTGCTTATCTTCAATGGGACATGCTGTATCACAAATTGTAGTTGCCCTTTCTGACTTCGAAATTAGGG
>MKUW01000020.1:0-2721 GCA_001899005.1 Chloroflexi bacterium 44-23 | reverse complement strand
TCTGACTTCGAAATTAGGGTAGGGGCAAGCCCTACCCCTACGAGAAATTGGCGTGCTTTTCCTCGATGGGACATGCTGTGTCACAATTTGTGGTTGTCTTTTCCGACTTCGAAAATATGGTAGAGACAAGCCTAGCGCTTGCCCTAATCCTACGCCAGAGATTAAGATAGGGGCATCACAAGAATACGTTTTTTTTCCTCAATACTGGATACATCCAACACGAACACCATTTTATGTGGCCCACAAAGGCGCGACTGGCTTGCAGAAAGACCGAGTAGCTCCCATATTCCAAACAACCCTGATTTTTCCATAATCTTTTTAGGTTAATATCTTTTTTGTATGTTTTCGACTCGCTCGGAGTGTGCTACACTATGGAACACAAACATGTTTCAATCCCTGTGGAGTAATGTTGCGTAAGACTCTTAAGCTCATTTTCGTCTTGGCGCTAATTTTGCCGCTGTTAAGTCAATTTTTACAGGGGTCTGGAGTCGTGCGGGCAGAAGAGGAAGATCCCCCCGAAGAATATATTCGTAAAACGATCATAACCGTGGATTACACCGCTCATGAATGGTGGCTGGTTCGTTGGAAAAACGATGATATTACCTGCCGTTTTCTGGTCGATCACGAAGGACTCCCAACCGCGGATGAAGTCAATACCTGGTGCGGTGCCTCGCTTGAAAAAGAGTGGGCCAAAACTAATCCCTGTACGTATGAAGTCAATGGAGGCGATACTCACCAATGCCCCGGCTTATACATGAATTATTTTCAGTCTTATCCCAGCCAACGCGAAGTGGAAGTGGAACTACCGTTACCACAAGTCTGGTTGGCTCTGGCGGATTGTGAACTTTCCGCCCCGCAGAACACCTGCAAAAATTTACCCAGCCTGAAGTTCATTGGAGAAGAACCCCTCGCCAATGAAACGATTATTCGTATCCAGGGCAGTATTGATGGCGAACCCTTTAGCTGTCCGGGGGATGTGTGCTCCATTCCGCTTAAACCAACCAGCAGCACGGGCGTCAAAGTGGAGTTTTGGGCTGATTCATCGTTTGGTGACGCCAGCATCATGTATAGTGCCATGGTACGTTTAATGCCGTGGGGTGATTTTATGGCGCCGGATGGGACCGCCAGTGACACTCAGTTATGGTATGTTGATGTGCTTTCTACGCAATGGCGTGGTGTTCAACCGGCGAGCTGCACCGAAACCTGGCAGGTTTTTCCCGATATTGGCGGCCCCCCGCCCTGGTTGTTAACGCCCGACCAGCCCGAAGATCTCTATACAACCATTTCATTCTATTATCTGGCCGGCATGCTCATTTCATCCGGTGAAGTGGATGCTCATGAATGCCCGAATAACGGGATGGCCACCGAGCAAACTGCCAATGCCTGCGGCATTCAGGCAGCTTATCAACAAGTGGTTGATTGGCAAAATTACTTTGATCAGCAAATTTTTGATACTGCAATCGAAACTGGTGTCCCTGCTCAACTTTTGAAAAATGTGTTCAGCCGTGAAAGTCAGTTCTGGCCGGGAATCTACTCGACGTATCGTGAGGCTGGTTTTGGCCAATTGACTGAAAATGGCGCAGATACTGTTCTTTTATGGAATCCCAGCTTTTTCAGCCAGTTTTGCCCACTTGTACTCGCACAAGATCGCTGTAATCTTGGTTTTGGCAATCTGGGTAGCGAAGAACATGCCATGCTGCGTGGCGCCTTGGTTCGCAAAGTCAATTCCACCTGCCCGGAATGTCCGGTCGGAATTGACATGTCCCAGGCCAATTTCAGTGTTCGCATTTTTGGAGAAGGCATGCTAGCCAATTGTGAACAGGTTGGCCGCATTATTCGCAATTACACCAATCAAGACCCAGGCCAGGTCAGCAACTTTGAAGATCTTTGGCGCTTTACTTTGGTAAATTACAATGCCGGGCCCGGTTGTTTGAGTGATGCGATCAACAAAGCCTATCGCACGCACGCCTATCTCGACTGGGACACTGTCTCCAGTTATTTGAGCGAGGGTTGTCGCGGCGCTTTGGATTATGTAGAAGATATCAGCCTGGCCAAGAGCGGGTTGGAGCCAACGCCAACTTCATGGGTTCAATTTGGCACACCAAGCGAACCGGAATTGACCGTGATTACTTTACCGCCAAATAGAACACCAAGCCCCACTCAACCGGGTAGCAGTTCTTCACCAACCCCACAGAAAACTCCCAACCCAACCAGCACACCCGGTGCAGGCTACCCACCTCAACCGACACCCACCACCGGTGGCTATCCTGGTGCAAATACACCCGCCCCACAACCAACCAATCGCGGATATCCGTAATGTGATGAGTTATCAATAACAAGCTTCTCTGTTATTGGGAATTGATCAGTAGATCATAAACAGATCGTTAATCCTCAGCGCCTTTAGCAAATGGTCATGGCATAAACCTCGCTCGTGGGCAGGTTTGGAACAATAAATCAAGCCATGAAAAGATCACCAATCCCGCATGAAACTCATTTTCTGACCAAGCCTCGTGTTATAAACGACCAGCAGAACCATTCATTAATCCCTGTTCGTGTGTTTTGTGTGTTTCGTGGTCTATATTTCATGGTCTTATTCTTTTTTCAAATCCACATTGGGCATTTGCGCTTTCTAAATCCCGGCCATGCCCGAAGGCAATCCAAACAAAGTATCTCGTTATACGAACATGCCCAACCTACACACCAATTAAACCCCATTTCGTG
>MKUW01000019.1:175211-381638 GCA_001899005.1 Chloroflexi bacterium 44-23 | reverse complement strand
TTCTTAGCGGTTTAAAAAATTAACAGGCTCTCTTTACTTTCGTCTTCCTATCACTCTTCAATTGTTAAGGTGCTCCCTCTTTCTTGAAGGCTGCGTGATTTTACTTGCCACCCAACTTATTGTCAAGGGGCAAAAACAACCGATGTTGTCATTTTTCAACCTCGCCGACCTATCGGCGAACATCGGTCCGTTCTGGTAGGTATCTTCTGCACACGCTTCTTGAAAGTGTTTGGTTTTGAGCGATCTACCGTTTCCGGTGAGACCGGGCTGCATTGATATCTGCAACTTCCAAATTATACCGCATCACCATAATCTGTCAAGCTAAACCATTCCAATTTTCACGTAATTGTCTGACAATTATAAATTCATAACCGTGGTTTGATTTTCAGGTGTGCGCCTAAAACATGCCTCGCTTATTTT
Source organism: Chloroflexi bacterium 44-23 (assembly GCA_001899005.1). Taxonomy (GTDB): domain Bacteria; phylum Chloroflexota; class Anaerolineae; order Anaerolineales; family Anaerolineaceae; genus UBA6170. Next base: position 381,218 of record MKUW01000019.1, on the reverse strand, counting down.
CATTATGAAGAGTGATATCTTTAGTTGCGCTCCTTCCCACAATAGCTATTATAATTACTGCAAATTAAGTTAATTGCTGAGGGATGGTTGAACAGCAAGATCCAGCCAATCCTGTTCAAAATAAATGACCAAACATCAAGACAAATGAAGATCCGGTGTCCAAATCTTCAATCTCGCTGGAGATTGGAACTGATGGTTGTGGATTGGCGTCTTAATTGCAACAATCATTCGAAGATGGGTCACATTCAGCTACGTTTAATGTTAAAGGTTTAAACTAGAGATAATATATGAGCAGTATCACCTATACACAGAAGAGTTCTTTATCGAACTGGCAACAATTTTTGATCACCCTTTTAGGAGGGGCGATTAGCGGATTTGTTTTGGTTTTAATTTTTCTGGTTGGATATCAGATCTGGTTTGCCGGAAAAATTTTCCCGGGCGTCTCGGTTGCGCAAGTCAATCTGGGCGGGCTTACACCCCAGGAAGCTGCCACTTTATTAAAAGAAAAAGTAACTTTTCCACAACAAGGTCATATTTTGTTGCGCGATGGCGAACAGACCTGGTTATTAACCCCAGAGCAGCTTGGCTTGTTCTTTGACCCTGAAGGTACTGCCACGCAAGCGCTTGTCGCCGGCCGTGAAGGCGGGTTAATTCATCGCTTACAAGGGCAATGGTCCGCCTGGCAATACGGCAAAACACTCGCTCCCGTTTTCATTTTGGACAAAAGGGTAGCGTATGCCCAGCTCAACCAATTATCGAGTGTAATTAACAGACCAGTGATTGAAGCCGATTTGTCCATCACCGGAATAGATGTCGTGGTCAACGCCGGTCAAATCGGGCGATATATGGATATTGATGCTACCATCTCACAGATAGCCGCTCTGATGCACACTCTGCGGGACGGTGAGGTGAATCTGGTTATTACTGAGACTCAACCCTATATCATGGACGCCAGCGCTCAAGCAAAGCTGGCCAGGAACATCCTCAGCCAGCCATTAAAATTAACCGCTGAAAACGCAACGGGCAGCCCATGGGAACTTGATCCCGAAGTTTTAGCGGGAATGCTACGCATTGAACGAATTAAGGATGAGAACGGCAGCTTCTTTCAGGTTGGTTTAAATACAGAAGCGTTGAGAGATTCTCTTGCACAACTGGCCCCCCAATTGCAAATCAGTCCCGAAAATGCACGTTACATTTTTAATGATGATACCCGCGAGTTGGATGTCATTAAGAATGCAATTATTGGCCGACAATTAAATATTGAAGACACAATTGCAAAAATTCAATCAACCATTGTCGAAGAAGGCAGCCATGAAATCGGCCTTGTTTTCGACACTACTTTACCTGAATTAACCGATGATCTAAAAGGTGCCGATGTTGGCATCACAGAATTATTGATATCCGAAACTTCATATTTTTACGGTTCCAGTGCCGACCGGGTCCAGAATATTGCAGTTGCAGCCAGTAAGTTCCATGGATTGATGATACCTCCGGGTGCCACCTTCTCCATGGCCAGCGCTTTGGGCGATATCAGTCTCGATAATGGTTATGCTGAAGCCTTAATCATAGCGGGTGGTCAAACGATCACCGGTGTTGGTGGTGGAGTCTGTCAGGTAAGTACTACTCTATTCCGGACAGCTTTCTTTGCCGGTTTTCCAATCGTAGAACGCTATTCACACGCTTATCGGGTTTCGTATTACGAGAGGGTCGCCGGTGGCGGTATTGACCCGCGCCTGGCAGGATTGGACGCTACCGTTTATGTGCCAGTTGTCGACTTGAAATTTACCAACAATTCACCTTATTGGATTTTGATGGAAACCTATGTTAATCCTTCATATTCCAGCATCCAATGGAAATTTTATTCCACCTCGGATGGTCGCAGTGTTAATTGGACGACCACCGGTCCTGTTAACCTGGTGGAACCGCCTGAACCGAAATATAAAGAAAACCCGGATCTTCCGGAAGGAAAAATTAAACAAGTGGATTGGGCAGCGCAAGGGGCGGATGTCACCGTCAACCGCACCGTCAACCGCAATGGTGAAGTATTGTTCAGTGATCAGTTTTTTACACACTACCAACCCTGGCAGGCTGTTTTTGAATATGGCCCAGGTACGGAAATACCAAAGCCTTCTTCCGAAAATTGATATCAACAAATACAGCAAAAAAACAGACACTATTTGAAACACAGAGTGTCTGTTTTTTTTTAAATGTCGTTTAAATTCCTGGGCAAATGCGTCAGGCTTGAGTTGCAGAGTATTACATTTAATCTTTCATTTTAAAAACCTAAATTAAGGGTCAGCCTTGTATGTTCGAATCTTGTTTAGATAGCCTCACATGTGATATTGGCGTAATTAGACCATTACTCAAACAGGGTCGAAATGAGATATCAGCTGTTAAATACTGAAAATCAATCCAAAGTGGCATAGATTCTTACCAATTTTAGGTTGGTATGAGGTAAACTTACAATTTGATATAAATCTCATAGGATTTTGTCAGTCCACCCCAAGAGAAAAAACACAATTTTCAAAAATATTGGATGCATATATAATCAAAACAGGGTATCTTTAAATGCTTTGGAGGGTTTTAAATTACTGCTTGGTTGCTTTCCTCATTAGTTAATTTGTCTTTGTTGATCATTGATACATTAAATTAACAAATTCTTACATTAAGTGATATTTTTCTGAGAGAAAAATTTTGTATCCACAGTCTACATTTTTGCCAATTCACCTTTGCTTGCCAATTCTACAAATTTTTTTTAGAAAGGTAACCACATGCTAGACGAAGATCCAAGAATTCTAGAACTGCGCGAAAAACGCAAACAATCAAAATTGGGTGGCGGACAAGATCGCATCGATAAACAACATGCCAAAGGTAAGTTGTTTGCCCGCGAACGAATCGAACTGCTAATGGACCCGGGTACTTTCATAGAACTGGAACCTTTTACCGTTCAACGCGGCGACCATATGGGTGGCTCCAGTAATGAAATGAGTGATGGAGTCGTAACCGGATTTGGCCAGGTTAATGGCAGAACGGTATATGCTTATGCTCAAGACTTCACCATTCAAGGTGGTGCCTTGGGCGAGATGCAAGGTAAAAAAATAGCCCGTTTGATGGACCTGGCCGTTAATACTGGATGTCCCATCATCGGCATGATAGATTCAGGGGGCGCTCGTATCCAGGAAGGTGTTTATAGTTTAGGCGCTTATGCTGAAATCTTTAAACGTAACGCCATCTACTCAGGTGTTGTCCCTCAAATTAGCATTATCATGGGGCCTTGTGCCGGCGGTGCGGCTTACTCACCCGCTGTTACCGATCTGGTTATCATGGTAGACAAACAATCATTTATGTTTCTGACCGGCCCACAAGTTATTAAATCAGTTACCGGCGAGGATATCGATTTTGAAAGCCTGGGAGGTGCACAGGTGCACTTGGGATTAAGCGGCACAGCGCATTTGGTAGGTGCCGACGATAAAAGTGCCATTGCTCTTGCCCGCCAGGCATTAACCTATCTTCCTTCGAATAATGTCGAAAACACACCAGTCGTTGACAGCGGTGATGATCCCAACCGAATGGAGGAAGCCCTCAATCAGATCGTGCCGCTTGACCCGAATTCTCCCTATAGTATGCATGCGGCCATAGATCTAATTGTTGATCACGGATCATTCCTGGAATTACAAACGACCTTTGCGCAGAACGCAATTGTTGGTTTCGCCCGCATGGATGGTGCCGCAGTGGGAATTGTTTCTCAGGAGCCAAGCCAGATGGCGGGCGTTATGGATATTAACGCATCAGATAAAATTGCCCGCTTTGTGCGCCTGTGCGATGCATTTAATATTCCGGTGATCACATTTGTCGACAGCCCCGGGTTCTTGCCCGGTGTTTCACAGGAACATAATGGGGTAATTCGCCATGGTGCCAAAGTACTATTTGCCTATGCAGAATCAACAGTGCCCAAGATTTCAGTGACCACCCGCAAATCATATGGCGGCGCATATGTTGTGCTTAGTTCAAAATTTATTGGCACAGATGTAACGCTGGCCTGGCCTAGTGCAGAAATTGCCGTGATGGGCCCTGGCGGAGCCGTCAATATTTTGCATAATAAGGAGATTAAAGAAGCAGCAGATCCAGTCGCAGAACGTGAAAAACTTACCGAGGAATACCGGGAAGCCTTTCTCAATCCTTATGCAGCAGCACGGGCCGGATTTGTTGATGATGTTATTGAACCCAAAGAGACTCGTAAACGCATCATTCAATCACTACGTGCCATCCGCGACAAGGCAATTTCACTGCCAGCCCGCAAACACGGCAACATTCCGCTTTAAGGAGGCCAATCTTGACTCCCATTGAACAAGGATTAATAATGACCGCTATAGGTATGGGATTGGTATTTATTGCCATCCTGGCCTTATGGGGGATGATGGATGTGATGGTGAAGATAACCAGTGGTTCTTCTCAAAGCGTGGAGGCAGAGCCGGCTTCGTCCAGCGAAATTACATCAACATCTGAGAACGAATTGCATGTGAGAAGCACGTTAAATAACTATTCACGCCTGGCTGCAGTGACTGCAGTGGCAATTGCGCTGCAGCTTAAAAAGCAAGCTGAGGTAGTTAAGAAAGAAAGCGGTCAAAATGTAAGTGCCTGGCAGCTCGTGCGCCGAACAAACATACTCAATCAAGCCGCAAACCTGATTAAACGCAAATCAAGAGGTTCCGAATTATGAAAATGTTTTTGAAAATTGACAACGAGTCTTACGAAGTTGAAATAGCAGATTTAAATGTAAGACCGATTTTGGCTACAGTAAATGGGGCGACCTTTGAAGTGACCTTGGAAGAAGCTGAGGCATCTGCCAGCAACCTGCCAGTTACCCAAACGGTAGCAGCACCAGTAATGGTTTCTCCAAAAACAACAGCCCCTGCTCCATCAGCAGGGGGCAAATCGGTGGTTGCGCCCATTCCAGGCGTTATCGATGCCATTAAAGTGCGCGAAGGTGATACGGTGACATCTGCACAAGAATTGATTGTCCTTGAGGCCATGAAAATGAAGAATTCCATTCGGGCAACCCGGCCGGGAAAAATTGCGCGCATTTTCGTTGCTGTTGGCGATCAGGTTCCGTATAATCATGTCTTACTAGAATTCGCCGACTAGACGGAGGCGCATTAATGGACTTTACTCAACTAATCATCGAAATAACACGCGGATTTACATCATTTACCTGGCAAAATGGCGTCATGATCTTGATCGGGTTGATTTTGATCTCCCTGGCTGTCATTAAAGAATATGAACCTGTGCTCTTATTGCCGATCGGATTTGGCTGTATTTTGGCTAACCTCGGCATGTCTGCTGATCACGGGGTATTTAAGGTGCTTTATGATGCTGGCATTAAGACCGAATTGTTCCCTCTGTTAATCTTTATCGGTGTCGGTGCCATGATCGATTTCAGGCCGCTCTTATCCATGCCCAAAATGGCATTATTAGGGGCTGCCGGCCAGTTCGGTATTTATGGTGCCCTTCTGTTGGCCTTGGCCCTGGGTTATCCGCTCAACGAGGCGGCTGCAATTGGCACAATTGGCGCAATTGATGGCCCTACCGCCATATTTGTGACCACGAAAATCGCACCTGATATTTTAGCGCCTGTGGCCGTTGCAGCTTATTCCTATATGAGTCTTATCCCAATCATCCAGATTCCATTGATGAAACTGATGACCACCCGTAAGGAACGTCTCATCCGCATGGAGTATGCTGCCAAACCTGTTTCCAATAATGCGGTCATTGCATTTCCAATTTTAATTACCATCATCGTCAGCTTGATCGCTCCGGATGCTGCGCCACTGATCGCTACACTCATGCTTGGTAATCTGCTCAAAGAATCCGGCGTGGTGGAACGCTTGAGCAAATCAGCACAAAACGAACTGATTAATGTCTCCACACTGTTTCTGGGATTGGCTGTTGGTGCCACAATGACCGGAGCAAGCTTTCTCAATCTCAAAACGTTGGGAATTCTTTTAATCGGGTTATTTGCTTTTGCACTTGATACTGTCGCGGGGCTCTCTTTTGGTAAGCTACTTAAAGTATTAACCAAGGGTAAAATTAACCCACTCATCGGTGCATGCGGCATTAGCGCATTTCCGATGGCTGGTCGTTTGGCTGCCCAGGCTGCCCAGGAAGAAGATTTTGACAACTTCATCTTGATGCATGCCATGGGTGCAAATACGGCCGGACAGTTAGGCTCGGTCATCGCAGGTGGATTGCTGTTAGCAATTACCATTGGAATCATGGGTTAAATAAATAGACATTAAAAAAACCCTCTAGAAAAATAGAGGGTTTTTTTATTTTAATGAAAATGGATCTAATCCAAATCCAGGCGATAGCCAATGCCCCGCACAGTTTTAATATAATCCGGAAAGCGCGGATTTTCTTCAATGGCCTGCCGTAGCCAACTGACATGTACATCCAACGTACGGGTGTCAACGGTGTAGCCGGTCTCCCATACGACCCGGAAAAGTTCCTCACGTTCAAAAACTTTGCCGGGGCGTTCCATCAATGTTTGTAAAAGTTTCACCAATCGTGGAGTCAAACTAATATGTTTGTCATCAATACGGACAAGTTTCTGGGCAAAATCAAGCTCGAGCGGGCCAACTCGGAGGCAATCATTGCTGGGTTTTACAGGCAAAAGGACCTTTATCCGATTGAGCAACTTTTGTAACGTGAAAGGAAGATTCAAAATATAATCTGCCTCAAAACCATCTGAAGTATCCAATTCTTTGCTGACAATTAATATGAGCGGTAAACCAGGATGGGACGCCCGCAAGGACTGGCAGATTCTCTTTCCGCTGGTGCGCATTGAATCAGCATCGACAATAATTAAATCAAAAGTTTCCCCTTTCAGGCGGTTTAAAGCTGAATTGCCACTAGGCAGACTAATAACGCGAAACCCTTTTTTTGCCAATCCCCCGACGAAGGAAGCACGTTCTGCTCGTTTGCCTTCAATGACAAGTAGTTTTGCTGTCAATTTCATCTCCAGAGACACAAAAATAACGAATAATGACTTCTGCTCATCGATTCAATAGGTTCAATTGGTAAGATAAACCGATTATACACTTAACAAAAAAAGTTTTTCGATGCCATTGTTAATGTTTTCTTAAAACAACCCCTAAGACCGATAAAAAAATTAAGGAGGGTTGCAGAAGTCAATTACTATCGAATGTTAAATATTATACCTTAAACCTTAAATTAAAAAGTCAATCATTTTTTAAGATTACCAATTAATCCACAAGGTGAATGCCTGCATCGGCCAAACGCTCGTGGATTAAGGCTAACATTTTCGGCCGCATTTCAGCAGCCTTTCCAAATCGTGCTTTTGCCAAAACGGTGAGTTGGGTCTGGTGACCTAACACTCCTCCTTCCGAGATAATATGCCAAGGTTCAATCAGGTTTGGCAAAAGCAATACAGCTTCCTTGCCCAATTCATCCATAATTTCCAGGGTACGAGATAAATCCGATGAGGCAATTTTTAGATAAACATTTGTCGTTGAAAATCTGCCACGACTAAAATTACGAACCATACGAATCTCGCCATTCGGGATGACATATAATTCGCCGGATGGAGACCGCAGCAAGGAGGTTCGCAGGTTGATTGCCTCAATCATACCTTCAATTTCCAAAAGCTCAACCTTCTCCCCAACTGAAAAAGTATCCTCAAAGATAAAACTAATTCCTGTCAAAATATCGCTGATTAAAGGTCGCATTGCGAAACCAAAAGCGGCACTAAACAAACCAACAATCCAGATTAATGTGTCGGCAGAAACATATTGACCGATACTAAAGATAATCGCAACCAGATAAATCAGCATTCCTATTCCGGATGCAAACAGACTGTTAAGTGTTGCTCTCCGTTCCGGGTTATGTTTAACTCCGGGGCGCAAACGCAACAAACCAGTCAGTGGCCGCACCAGATGACCGGCTGATCGTTGAATGATAAATGCCACGATGAAAAAAACTGCAATTTTAATAATTTTAACCAGCCAGGGGTTTTCTGCCAGGTACACCAAAATTGAATTCATGAAAACCTTTCTTCACTTATGCACTTATTGAGTTTTATAGAACAAATAATTCTTGGTAAATAAAATTGTTTTTCCTGAGAAAGTTTAAAGAAAAAACTAACTGATCATTTAATTGGTCTTGGTTCATCCAATTTCCCACAGCTAATTATAAACCAGGCTATTGTTGGCCGAGGTGTGAGTCACTATTAAATGAAATCTGGTGAAAAACCCAAAGAATTTTGATCTTGAATTTAATCAGCCCGCAAATTTAATAGTGTACGTCCAGTTGCATCAGAATGGTTGTATGTTAGAATTAACAAGATTATTCGGTAATATTACAGGCGCGAGGTTCCCATGCATTCAGGCAAAATGTTTGAAGTCATCATCGATAGTGTTCGAGTCAGCTTAACTAACCAGCAGCGCATTGTTGTCTTAAGGGAAGTTAATGCAGAACGTTATTTACCAATTTGGATCGGCCCCTATGAAGCAGAATCAATCACAATTGCCTTGCAAGAAATTGAAGTTTCCCGTCCACAGACTCATGACTTGATCAAAAACATATTGAACCAATTGAATGCGCAAATTCTCAGAATTGAAATCCTTGCTTTGAAAGATGATGTTTTTTACGGCAATATTGTTATTGAAATTAATGACCAGGTTATCGAAATTGATTCACGGCCATCCGATGCGCTTGCAATCGCCGCTCGCACGCATTCAAAAATCTTGGTAGCTGAAGAAGTGATGGTAACCGCAGGCATCATCCCGGAAGAAGATATCCATGAAAAAGAGCAGCCCTCTGACGAAATTGGTGATGATGAAGATTCAGAGGAACGGCTTTCAGTATTTGAAGATTTCTTGGGCTCACTCGATATTGGGGGATCAGAAAAAGACGAAGACGAAAGTGAAGACGATACCCCAGAGGATGAAAACCCGCAGCCCTGATCACATTCTTAATTACTCCGCTACCACTTTTCATCTCATTTAACGCTTATAATTAACCTGGAAAACCTCATTCTGGGATTTCTTGTTTTCTACCTTTTTTGTTGGATGGTATGATGAGCGATTATTTGCCCCCCGAAGAACCTCAACCAATTGATGTCACTCAACCGCATAGCCGTGAAGCTGAAGAAGCTGTTTTGGGTGCTGTATTAATTTACCCGGAAACATATTTCGATTTATCCCAAAAAATCAAATCGGAAGACTTTTACATCATTCGCAATCAATGGATCTGGGAAGCCTTCACCACATTAATTGAGCGGCGTAACCAAATTGATCTGGTCACTGTTGGCCAGACCCTGAAAGAAAAAAACCGCCTGGAGGAGATTGGCGGAGATTCTTACCTAACCAGCCTGATCAATCAAACTCCCACCTCCCTGCATGCGCAAGCCTATGCTGAAATCGTTGAAGAAAATTCTATGCGTCGCCGGATGCTTTCAGCCGCCAATCTGATGGCCAAACAAGCTTTTGATCGCAGCAAGAATATGAATTCATTGATTGATGAGGCTGAAAAAGCAGTCTTCGGTTTAAGCGAGCGACGCATCACCAACGACTTACAACCGATTCAAACTGTGTTAAGCGATTATTACACCCGCTTCGATCAGCTTTCTCAGATGACAGATGAGATTTTAGGCGTACCAACCGGATTTATTGACATTGACCGCCTGCTGGGAGGTTTGCAGAAATCGGATTTATTAATCATTGCCGGCCGCCCTGGTATGGGTAAGACCGGTTTCATGCTTTCAGTTGCAAAAAATGCCGCCCAGAATTACAAGAAACATGTGGCAGTCTTCTCATTGGAAATGGCTAACGAGCAGTTAGTCCAACGTTTGATCGCCCAGGAGACCGGTATTGATACACAACGGTTGCGTTCTGGAAAATTGCATGATGATGAGTGGAATAAATTCAATGAATCGATTGCAATTCTAGGTGATACTCACATCTGGCTCGACGATACCCCCGCAATTACTCCGCTTTCACTGCGCACTAAATGCCGTCGATTACATATGGAACACCAGCTTGACCTGATTATTGTTGATTATTTACAATTGATGTCCGGAGATCTTCGCACTGATAACCGTGTCCAGGAAGTTTCCTATATTTCACGTAATCTAAAAGTTCTGGCAAGGGAGTTGAATGTGCCAGTTTTGGTTGGTGCCCAGCTTTCGCGTGCGGTTGAACAACGTGCGGATAAGCGACCGGTCCTTTCCGATTTGCGTGAATCTGGCTCACTGGAGCAAGATGCCGATATCGTCATGTTTATTCACCGCCCGGATGCCATGGAACCGGATAGTCCGCGCCACAATATTGCCGAAATTATCGTTGCAAAACATCGTAATGGGCCAACCCATACCGGCATTGAGCTGGTCTTTTTGAATAATCTGGCTCGTTTTGATAATGCTGCTCCAGGGGTTAGGAAATAAATGGCCGGAGAGATGTGACGAATGGATAAGTTTGCGGGCTTTAGTGGAAAAATGGATGGCGATACCCCCATCCCGTCTGCTTTTTTCTCCGAGTTAATGCCCCATATTGATCATCTCGGCGAGCTGAAAGTGACTTTATTCGCCATCTGGTTTTTGTCTCAACAAGAAGGCAAATTACGCAGTATGCGATTCAATCACTTTTTAACCGACCAGGCTTTGATGGTTGGTCTGAATCAATCCAAAGAATACCTGATCGAATCACTGGAAAAGGCCTGCCAAAGGGCAAGTTTGCTTGTATACCAGGCAGAAAACACGACCTTTGAAGAAGCGATTTTCTTTATTAATACACCCAAAGGACGCGCTGCTCTCCAAGCTCTACAAAAAGGTGTCTGGTCACAGGATGATCAAGATCAGGCCGTTATGTCCACGACAACCCAACGCCCCAATATTTTTAAATTATATGAAGATAACATCGGACCATTAACTCCGCTCATGGCCGAGACTTTAGAAGAAACTGAACAAATTTATCCACAGGATTGGATCGAGCAAGCCATCCAAATAGCCGTCGAAAATAACGTCCGCAGGTGGCGGTATGTGGAAGCAATTTTAAAATCATGGAAAGAGAGAGGGCGCGATGAAAAAAATCGACGAGACGCTGAAAAAGATCCGAGACGATTCATCGATGACGAATTCGGGCAGTTCATCCAGCACTGAAACCGGGCTGAACTCCGACGCAGATATCTGCCCTGTTTGTGGTGGCTCGGGATGGGTACGCCAAGAATTACCCATTACTCATCCGGATTTTGGCAAGATGCAGGTTTGTGTTTGCAAACAAAATGATATGGTCCGGCATAGCTTTGAACGATTGTATCGTATGAGCAATCTACAAGCTTTTAGCAATATGACACTTGATAACTTCAAAACGGAAGGTCGATTGGGATTGGGAGACCAACAGGTTGCTTCACTGCAAATTGCATTGAATCACGCCTCTCAATTTGCGCAAAACCCGCAAGGCTGGTTGTTATTGTCCGGATCGTATGGTTGTGGTAAAACGCACCTGGCAGCAGCAATTGCGAATGAGGCACTTACTTACGGCACTCCCGTGCTCTTTTTGACGGTTCCCGATTTGCTGGATTGGCTACGTTTTTCATATTCCAGCCCGGAAAGAAATTTCGAGGAACGGTTTGATGAGATCCGCAATATCTCTCTGTTGGTGTTGGATGATCTGGGCACACAGAATACCACCCCCTGGGCAGAAGAAAAGCTTTACCAAATTCTCAATCACCGTTATACCAACCGCCTGGCAACCGTCATAACGACCAACCAGGAATTTGCCGAAATAGAAGGACGCATTCGATCGCGCCTGCAAGACCCGGATTTGGTTACCGTAATTCGCATTCTGGCACCCGATTTCCGCTCACCGATGCGCGAGGAAAGAAAATCAATTTCCACCCTGGAATTGTTGGCCGATAGCACTTTTGGCACATTTAATTTGAGGGACCGGGAAAAATTGGAGGCAGATCAACGCCAAAGTCTAGTCAAGGCTTTCAATGCTGCCAATACTTTTGCTGAAAATCCGCGCGGCTGGCTGGTCCTGGTTGGATCTTATGGCTGCGGAAAAACCCACCTGGCTGCCGCCATTGGCAACTACCGGGCGGCATTGGGCGACGAGCCTATCTTCGTGGTAGTGCCGGACTTTTTGGATCATCTGCGTGCCACTTTCAGTCCCAGCAGCAGCGTCTCGTATGATCATCTTTTTGAGCAGGTTCGCACCACACCGCTCTTGATTCTTGACGATCTCGGCACACAATCTGCCACTCCCTGGGCTCGCGAAAAACTTTATCAAATTTTCAATTTTCGCTATAATGCCAAGCTGGCGACCGTTATCACAACCTCTAATCAATTGGGTGAAATGGATCCGCGCATCCGCAGCCGCATGTTGGATAGCCGGCTGTGCTCGATGTATGCCATATTGGTACCAGCTTATATCCGCACGAATGAAATGCCAGCTCGCTCACAACGTAAAAGAACGTAAATCAGATTTTAAATCCAGGGAGGGTTTTGATCAAAATGACACGAGCTGGAATATTATTGGTGCAAGCAGAAAAGGTTGCTTTAATCGAGCGGCATCGTGGCGATCTTCACTTTTATACCTTTCCTGGGGGGCGTGTTGAAGAGGGTGATCCATTGCAGCAAAAGGTTATCCGTGAAACAGGTGGTGAACTGTGCCTGCAAGTGAAGGTTGAGCAATTAATTGCGATCACACACTTCCAACAAACGCCGCAATATTATTACCGTGTCAATGTAATCAACGGGAAATTCGGCCAGGAGAAAGGGCCGGAAATGATGGGTCTTTACACTGCCAAAAATGGCACAGACCAGGCGTCCCGGCTGCCTGAAAAAGATTTATTAAGAAACGATATTCGTCCAAAGTCTCTGCTGCCAGTTCTGGAAAAGCTTGCCCCTGGCAAATGCCCGGCAAATTACCTGGAACTTGAGGCGCAGGATTGACCTGCAAATACGCTGTGCTGCTAATCAATACCGGTTCACCTGCAAATCCGGATAGTGTCAGCGTTCGTTCTTTTTTAGAGGAGTTCCTCTCTGATACGGCTATCGTCGATCTGCCACATTGGATCTGGCAGCCCATCCTTAAGAACATCATTCTACCTTTGCGGTCTTCCAGATCGGCCAATAAGTATAAAGAAATCTGGCTGGAAAATGGGAGCCCATTGCTTTTGGGAACAAAAAAGTTGGCGGGTGCAATTGAGCAAGAGTTGCAGAAATCGTTATCAACCGAAATATGTGTAAAAATAGCCATGCGTTACGGCAACCCTTCCATTGAAAAGCAGATCAATGAACTGTGTACAACAGGCGTTCACCAGGTGATCGCATTACCTCTCTTTCCCCAAACATCCGTCACCACCACCGGTACAATTTTCAAAGAGATTGAACGCTTAAATAATACGATTCCAATCAAGAAGGCCAGCGGATACGGCACTCATCCCGCATATATCCAGGCGCTGGCCGAGCATCTGAAACTGTATTGGCAATCCCATGTCAGAGCTGAACGCTTGATCTTTAGTTTTCACGGCATACCACATAAATTAACCGCACTGGGGGATACTTATGAGCAGGAATGCAAACAGAGTATCGGGCTTCTGGTTGAGCACTTGCAATTACCGCAAAATTCTTACCGAATCGGCTTTCAATCTCGTTTTGGGCCTGGAAGGTGGCTCGAACCTGCCACGATTGAGCTCATAAAACAAGCAGCGCAGGACGAAGTAAAGGCATTACAGATTTTTGCACCTGGTTTTGCAATTGATTGCCTGGAAACCTTGCATGAAATCGATGTAGACATGAGAGCTGATTTTCAAAGGTGGGGAGGCAAACAATTTGAATATATTCCATGCATGAATAACTCAGCAGGACACAGCAAAGCTCTTGGTAATTTAATAAATTCATTAATAAAGCCTAATTCTGAAAATTAACCTGCAGTATTGCTATAATAATGCGTATAAATTGTATTCATGGAGGTAGGCATGCCAGTTCGTTATCCAGTCAAGATAGAAGGGTTTGAAGACCAGAATATTCAGCTGGAATCGTCTGGATTTTTTAGCCCACCTCGATTACTCGTAAATGGAGTGCCTGCAAAACCCGGCAGTAAAAAAAACCAGGTGATTCTCCGTAAACGTGATGGCGAAGCTTCAAACATTTTTTTCCAGAACGCTTTTTTTGATACTGTCCCGCGCCTTCTGATTAATGGGAAAATCATTCAGGTTGTTCCCCCGTTGGCCTGGTATCAATATGTTTATGCCGGACTCACTTTATTTCTGGTTTTTGTCGGCGGCGTGGTGGGTGCCGTTCTGGGAATGGTGGCCTTTATCCTCAATATCCGCATCATGCGCGGCCAGCTCAATACTCTGCTCAAATATTTATCTATTTTGGGAATACATCTTGTCACATTCACTGCTTATATCGTTCTTTCATTGCTTGTGACAGTGATGACAGGTTCCGCCTGAATCAGGTAATTCCAGGCAATCCCAGGTAATTTGGAATTGATTATTGCTTCGGTAGGCTACACAAATAATTCAAATCAAGGCATCTCTCTGTTAAACTTAAATCATACGCAAAACGATAACGAATACAGATGATCGGTGGTGGAGAATGGAAGACTCGTCAATTTATGATGTTGCCATAATTGGTGGTGGAATTGTTGGACTGGCTACGGCCATGGCATTACTCAAGCGATTTAAAATCTCACTGGTTGTCCTGGAAGCAGAAGACCATGTATCCGCCCACCAAACCGGGCATAACAGCGGCGTGATCCATTCAGGGCTGTACTACAAACCAGGCTCGCTTAAGGCAATTAACTGCGTCAGTGGACGGGAAGCCATGTATCGCTTTTGCGAAGAGCACAATATTATGCATGATCGCTGCGGTAAAGTAGTTGTAGCAACCGACCAACGCGAGATTCCTGGGCTTAATATTCTCGAGGAACGTGGTCGCGCAAATGGATTGATCGGATTAAAACGCTTATCCCCACAAGAGATCCGGGAGCATGAACCACACGTTAGCGGAATTGATGGGTTGTTTGTACCCCAAACAGGGATCGTTAATTATAACGATGTATCAGAAGCCTATGCAAAAATAATTGAAGAAACGGGCGGGAAAATTCAACTTAATACCCGCGTAACAGGCTTTCAACAAACTGCAGATGGGTTTACTCTGGAAACCAGCAAAAACCCAACCCATTGTAAAAATGTAATTAACTGCGCCGGCCTGCAATCGGACCGGATTGCGCATATGTGTGGCGTTGAACCAGGATTACAAATCTTGCCATTCCGCGGTGAATATTACGAATTTATCCCCGAACGTGAATACCTGGTTAATAATCTGGTCTATCCTGTTCCTGATGTACGCTTCCCCTTCTTAGGTGTTCACTTTACACGCATGATCCACGGCGGGGTGGAAGCCGGCCCCAATGCTGTCCTGGCTTTAAAACGTGAAGGGTATAAAAAAAGTGATATCTCTTTAGGTGATATTGCTCAGTATGGTACTTATATCGGCTTTTGGCGCATGGCTCTTAAGTACTGGAAAATGAGCATTTCTGAGATGTACCGCTCGTACAGTAAGCGCGCCTTCGTAAAAGCTCTGCAACGCTTGGTACCTGAATTGAAAATGGAAGATGTCCATCCGTCAGGTTCAGGTGTTCGGGCTCAGGCGTTGACTCCGGATGGAAAGCTGGTTGATGATTTTCGCATTGTGGAAGCCGCCCATCAGGTGCATGTTTTGAATGCCCCTTCACCGGCGGCCACCGCATCCATCTCCATCGGTGAGAGTATTGCCGACATGGCAGTCAAGAACTTTGGTCTTTCGTGATCGACTCTCATGGTCGAAATAGTATTTAGATTTAACGAAAACCCAAGCATATTTTTAAATTTGTTAAAACCTACCGAACGCAGTAAAAATTAACCCAATACCACAGGTTCTCGATAAGGTGTTGTAAACAATAACCCGACCACTGGCGATAATAAAATAGCTGACAGAAACAAACCGTTTTGAATGCCGGTATTACTTGCCATTATCCCAACTAAGGGACCACCGCTAATTTGTCCAAAAGCATCCACCTGACTGGAAAGTGAAAGAATGGTTGCGCGCGATTCAGATTGCAGCCGGTAATTCACCCAGGCTGTGTAAAGTGGTGCAATCATTTCCCGAATGACACTGATTAATATCAGAACGATAAAGGAAATTTCAATCCTTCTGGCAAACGCAAATAATGCAAGCGAGCCTACCAGTAGGACAGCCAGAAAAGTCAGCAATCCGGAAATACCACGATTGCCAGTGTTTTTTTCAATATAGCGATGAATCAAACCTGCCGCAAAAAATGAGATAACCAGCGAAACGGCCTGTAAGATTCCGATCCAACCGATCATACTGGCCTGGCCCTGATCGGGTAGGTGAAAGCGCTCAATCAAATGCGGAACCCATAACCGGTCCAGCCCTTCGGAGTACAAGCCAAAGAAGAAACCCACCAAAAGAATGCGAATCAAAACAGGCCGTAGTTTTATAACAGCGAAACCATTTTTAACCGTCGCTGCCATTGCAGGAATGGCAAGCCAAAAACGCGTTGGTGGAACCTGAGCAGGATGAAAATTAAATTCTCCCATAATCAAAATCATGATCGCCCCTAAAATTAAAAACCCGAGTCCGCCTAACAGCATGGGAATCCAAATTTGAAAAATAGTTGCAGTAAGGACACTCAACCCAATCGCCAGTAGCCCGCCCGCCTGCTCCCACTGGGTAGCTTTGATGAACAAACCAGCAGCTCGATTTTCCCCAACCTCATCGCTGATCCAAGCCTGTAATGCTCCGCTGGTAAAAGTATAGCCGATACCCCAAAGAACCTGCGCCAGCAGGATTAATGGAAAAGCGATGACCAACGATTGTAGGATGAAACCACAACCAATTAAGAAAGTGCCGATGATGACCGACCATTTGCGTGAAATTGTATCCGCCACTATGCCGGTTGGAATTTCAAACAAGAAAATTGAAAGTTCAAGGGTAGTTCCGATTAAAACCATTTGTAAAGGATCAAAACCCGCTTCAGTGACAAAATAAATCATGTTGACGGTAAAAACCAGGGTCATAAAAACCCTGCTGAGAACACTATAAGCGAGAAATACTCTTACTGGCGGTTGAGTTATGCGATTTGTGAACAAATATTCCTACAAATTCTTCGTGACCGGTTGCTCCGCTCGTTGCACAAGGAGAACCGAGGTTGCCTTTACTTTACAAGAGCAAAGACAACCATGAATAATCCACCGGCTAACGCGCAAACCGCATTTACCCAATCATTATTCAGCCACTTCCAACCACGCTTGAAGGTGGTAGGAGTACCGCAAATGTGAAAAGGCGTTCTTTCCGTCTCCTTTTCACAAGTCGGGCAGTAATAAATGGCCTGAAGCGATGCCCCTAAAATTGAATCCACTATGCTGCCAAATAAACCGGCAAAAGCAATCGCGAATAATGAAACCCACCAAAGCTGCGCATTAAAATCAGTAATTTTGTCCGGCCAAAAAATAACGGCCAGGGCAGCAATTAATAAGCCGCCAGAGAATGATGCGATCGTACCCAAAAAAGAAATTGCACCCGAGGTACCTTTCTCCACTTTTTTGGTGCTAAGAATATGATAGGCACCCCGGCTGCTTAAAACTCCAAGTTCGGTTGCCCAAGTATCTGAATTCACTGCTGCCATTGATCCTGCGAAGCCCAGCCAGGGCCAGGCTTGCTGCGGGAAAAAGAGATGCAATAAAACAAAAACAGCGGCTACACCTCCATTGGCCAGTACTTGATTGCTATCACGCGTGGATCCCTTGGAGAATTTCTCAACCAGTTTTTGTTTGCTGCCTTTCGCAACTTTGGAGAGCCCACTGGATGAAACAAAAAATGCTAACAATAAAAGAGCCCATTCAATTCCGCCCAAGCCAAAGACTACAATTCCGAGAAGTGTAGCTGCCAGAGCTCCGCTGCGACTGAGCACCTTCGCACGATATGAAATCAGCGCCACAAACAGCGCCAAAAACGTTCCGATGAGCAATTGTAGGAATGAAATCTGAATCATGTCCCTGCCAATAAAACCTATGTTTGAGAAGAGAGAAGAATGACTGCCAATAACAACAACGCAGGACTGATAACCCCGCCAAACCACAGCAGATATGAGGTTATGCGGGCTTCTTCTTTGCGAAAGAAAAATAGACCCATAACTACATTGGTGATTAAAACCAAAACCCCCATCACAGGCAGCAAGAGAATTTGTTCCGATGGACCGGCTTCAAATGGCTTCCCATTTGGCGAAAAGCCGAGTGGTATGCGGTTATGAGTTGCTACCATGAAACCAGTATAAATAGCCAATAAGAGGGTGAGCAGGAAATTCACGGGCAGCAATGCTTTCGCAATCCGATCCTGCCATACCTGGCGCAAAAATGCTGCCGGCCTGGCTGAACGTGATGGGATTGGAGAAAGGCTTCCTAATTCCAAAATGCGCTGAAATGCAGATACAAAGGCCTTGGAATCCTTCGGTGAGATGGCCAGCACCTTGGAACTCGTTGCAATTAATACCAGTTTTTTGGCATCCGAAGCGATAAACTCAACTTCTCCAAGATCTTTAACGTTGCTATGCCCCAAAATTGCTCCTTCCCAGGTTAATGGAGGCAGGAGCAAGTGAAAACCTGATTCGTTTGCCAGCCGAACCCATTCGACGGTGTTAAGTGGAATATCTTCCAGCCGCAACCCCCATTTTAGTCGTAACCCATCCCGTTCCAACGAGTAACTGGCATTTAGCAAAGCAAATGCTCGATAACCAACAAAGGGAAGAACTATAAAAATAAATAACAAGAGAATCATTAAAGAAACGAATAATCCGCCTTGCGCTCTTGTCATGGCCACCCAAAGAACAAAAGATCCAATCGCCAGAATAGCTATTAAAACGATAGTGTGAAATATAACGCCTTTCTTTCTTTCAGGCTCAAATGTCTGCATGTATGCTCGTTTCAAATGCTCATATAAAAAATATCAAGAAATTTGTATCATTTCAATAAAACGGAGTTGAGGAGTATATTTAGGCGGGCGATCGCCCGCCTAAATATACTCTGCCCCTAATTCTTGAAATGCTGCAGAAATATCGAATATTCATTTCGATTTTAGCATGACTTTCCTAAATCTCTTAAATTTTTTGGAGCATTGCTTTCTTCAATAGTCAAGCTGGTTTTGGCGGAGGCTTGTTTATTCAAATGAGATTATTACTGTTGATTCCTCATTATCCCCGGGGGAAATAATGATACTGTACGTAATTTCATCTTTGGTGTAAACCAGAACCGCCATTGAATCCAATTGCGAGATATCCTTTGCCGTGAACCCCAGCGTTGGCAAAATCTCCTGGTAATATGCAGAAATTTCAAGTGTGGTTTGTGGTGAATTAAAAGTCGTCAAACTGCCAAAAGTAGCTTTAGAAATCGCGTCTCCAGGAATAGGAATTCCAGTCACGCTGTTTGCAGCTGCATCAAGACACTCCCGCGGAAGCTCTATCGCTTCTAGTTGGTTGATACTCAATAACTCATAGTTCCAAATTGTTTTCCCTGTAATCGCATTTCCATTTAAGATGGATGAAGTTTCTCCATCGCCTTCAGCACTAAAGCGAACAACAAAGTTACCTTGATGTGCTATCCAGACCTCACCTTTCGTTATAGTCAATACTGACCCGTTTAATGTGGCATTATTAACCTGATAATGGTCAGTTACCACGCCATTGATCTTGACATTACTTTCCAGCAAGTTCCCTTTTTCTATATTCTGAAATATGGAGTCAGGAAGCACCATCTTTGAAGAATAAAGTGAACGATCAATATCACTACCTGATGACAAAAGTGTGCAGCGATTGGCAACAGCAGTGCCATCGGTATTAATAAGGTAACTTGTTTCACCTATTTCGTAAAATTCAAAATTCTGCGGCAGTAATTCGCCATTGCTTTTTGAAGTGGATATCAGGTGAATTGCTTCTTGGTTACGAACCACTTCCTGGAACCTGACCACCGATTCATTCACAATGTTGGAATTTTGATCAATTCCCTCAAAACTGATAGTTAATTCGGCCTGGTAAGTGTTGATGGTTGATAAATCTTCAACGTCACCAAGCTCCACGCCAGAATTACCACTTTCCGATGGGGTAACAATCTCTGTAGCTAATTGCGGAAACGGAAGAGCTTCCAAGGTTTTTTCCATTTGACTTGTGTTGTTACCGACAAAAGGCAGGCGGTTAATAATTTGGTTAAGGGTCCCACAGGTACAAGCCACGCTGGTGAAAATTAATACAGCAATTAGAATGGTTACTCTTCTGGTTGTCATCGACCCTCCTCATTTGCCCCACTTATACCATTAAGACGTCATAAATTGAAATTTAAATATACTCCTCAACCCCGTTTTATTGAAAAAATACAAATAAAGGTCATAAATAGGCGATCCACATCGAGAAAGCATGATAAAGGGCAGGAACCAATGCATGGCGGCTCCTGATCATGATCCATCCCAGCAAAAAGCTCTTTAAACCCAGAATGGCGATCTGAAAATAGAGCAGAGAGTCTTGAAAACCAAAATACATCAAAAAAGGAAGTCGCCAGAGCACATACACGATTGAAGCAATCGCCCAGCCGCCATACCTTCCAAATTTTGCCATAAATCTCATTTGAACATAGCCACGGAAAATAGTCTCTTCAGCCAGAGCAATCAGCAACAATATAACCAGCATGCGCAAAGCATCTTGGGGAATTCCCCCCAACACTGTTAAGAACTTTCCCCGTAAAAACAGGGTTAGGATTACCAGTGACAATCCGAACTGAATGGCGGGGCGGGTGAGCGCTTTCTGCCAACCGGTGCTGCGGGACGGTTGTCCACGAGCGCGGAGAGCAATCACTACAATGATAACTGTTGCCAATGCGGCGGTTAGCAATAAAGTAAATGCATTTCCGTCTTTATCTGAAATCATTGTTGGCAGCCAATTTACACCAAAACGAAAGAGCAGGTAGTTGATCACTAGCGCAGCAGTGACGATGTAAAGTGCAAACTTAACCTCACGCTGCGGGTACTTAAATCCCACAGGCGGGACGGAATTCAGGCGCGGGCTAAGACCGAGCAAGAGCGTCACCGCTAAAGCCCCAGCCATTTCAGCAAGAATCGAGATCAACTCCTGAGATGGCAAGCAGACCTCCGATCAATACTATTCACCAGGTTCTTCGTCCTTCGAGAGAGGTTCAGCAATTATTGAATTCTCTTCTTCCAGGTTCAACTCTATCCGTTCTTCCATCCGTACCTGCCCGCGCAGGAAAGCTCCTTCTTCGGTTGAAAAAGCAGTCGTGGTTACATCTCCCCAAACCCGGCCTGTGCTGCGAATCTCCAGCTTTTCGGCCATAATATTTCCTTTAACAGCTCCGGCAACAATAACCACATTTGATTGCAAGTTCTCGCAATTGACCCTGCCGGTTTCACCAACCACCACCAACCCACGAATAGTGATTTCACCCTCAAAGGCACCTTCGATGCGCACTCCACCGCTGCCCCTTAAATTACCCTTCCAGGTAATTCCCGGCCCCAGGACAGAGGTGACCCGGTCAAGTTGTTGAACAGGCTGATTTGAAACCGGTGGCGTTTTTCGAAACATCTTACCTTACTCCTCATGTGAAACAAATTATCAATTTCCGTAAAATCCTTTATTTTCCTGATTTTACAACTGAGCCATGTATAGCATGATTTTACTCGTCGAAACCATTTTTGTGGGTAGCCCACTGCAAGCTCGGTGGAACGTTTTCTGTTGTTTTCAATCAATCCAATTATTAATTAACATTATACTCTCAGGGCTGGCCACGACTTCCGTTTTTAGAAACGTCAGAAGTCCGATTAAAATCCTACAAAATTTCATGATAAGAATGATTGCTCATTTCGGCAAAATAACCTGGAATTCGCCTTTTTGCTGGTAATCCTGGATTACATCCCAGGCAACCTGCTGCAGCAGCAATACTGAATCTCGATTAAGCGTCACAATATCCTGGGGGGAATCATAGCTAACGGAAGTATAGATCGGAAGTCCCACTGGCGATTCTCCTGTCAGGCTGGCATAGATAACACAGGCACTCAAATAAACACCTTCAGCGGAAGGATGCATGCCATCCGAAGCATATAACTGCAATTGGGGATGATCTTCTCTCACTTTTTCCCAGGCAGGCCCAACTGGAATGAGTACTGCTTTACTTTTCCATGCAAATTGATGCACAAGCGCATCTATTTGCGTTCGGGTCTGGCTATTATCAACCATTGAATACCAGGGGTATAAAAGAAGTGGAACCCCTTGCTTACTTTCTATCTGTACAATCCAGGCATTGGCGCTGCCAAAATATTCCTGATCGCTTTCCGGTTTGGTAATCCCAAACATCTGCAAAATTACAAATTGATGCTGTTTCTCTACCGATAGATCTGAAAGCGAATCCTCCGCGGGTTGAAAGGAAAGTAGATTGCGGGGGTCTAAAACAGTCTTCATCTGCAGCTGATTTGGATAATTACCTGCCTCTAATAACAGCTGCGTTTGTAAATCCAACGGACCCGTGGCAAGACTGTCATCTCCCACCCAAATAAAATGATAGGCCAGATCTGGCAGAGATGTCGGGCTTACAGTTGGTTGGCAGCCAATCACCAGCATTCCAAAGGCTAAAAATAAAATTAAGCATGGTCTGGCAGGAAAATCTTTCATGGTTTGTCCATGAAGGCTAAATCACTAATTCGAAAACGCCATGGCATGCTAAGCCAGGGTTCCGGGGTTTTTCCAAGACCAATCCTTGAGCTTACGTAAATATTATCCTGCGGAATCGGAACACCCGCTTCGATCCACAAGTTTGAATCTGAATTGGTGAGGTTAATTCCATTCAATTCCTTACCAATCAACAAAGCTCGCGTCAATTTTGCCGGGCCATCTGTCCAGTGTTCGCGGCCTACCCCGGTTCTATTTTTAGAGATGAGGTCCAAACCTTCTTGCGGCAGGATGGCACGGATCAAAACTGCAGCCGGGTAACCTTCTTCTCCGGTGACAACATTCAGTAACCAATGCATTCCATATGTAAAATAGATATATGCATGACCTGCCGGACCATACATGGTGGCCGTTCTGGCGGTCCTTCCTGCACGTGCATGGCAAGCCAAATCCTGGCTGCCGTTATAAGCTTCTGTTTCAGAGATGATTCCAGAAATAAGCCCCGCATCGCTACGACGCACCAGACGTTTTCCGATTAACTCGCGCGCCACCTGAACCACATCGCGGTTATAAAACGGAGCTGGGATAATCGAATTAATTTGCATGGATGTATTTTACATGAATGAAGCTTTTTTGGTAGAATGATTCGAAGCGAAAGATTAGTGGAGGCTGGAATGGAAGATGTTGTGATCATTGATGCTGTGAGAACACCCGTGGGAAATATAGGGGGAGCCTTGGCTCAGATTCGGCCGGATGACCTGGCAGCTCATATTCTCCGTGAAGTAATTTCTCGTACTGAAATCGATCCTGCCCTGATTGAAGAGGTATATCTTGGCTGCGCCAACCAGGCGGGTGAGGATAACCGCAATGTCGCCCGTATGGCCACCTTGTTGGCTGGCTTCCCGGTTGAAGTGCCGGCACTTACCATCAATCGTTTGTGTGCTTCCGGTCTGGCAGCCATTAACATCGCCGCAAGAGCTATCCGTTGCGGCGATGGTGAAATCTTTATTGCGGGCGGGGTGGAAAGCATGTCACGAGCCCCTTATGTATTTGCAAAAGCGGAAAGTGGTTTTCCTACAGGCAATTTGACCGCATATGACACATCCATCGGCTGGCGTTTCCCCAACCCCGTCATGGCAGCACATTACGGCGTGGATTCAATGGGAATCACCGCAGAGAATCTGGCCGACCAATATCAAATCTCACGAGAAGCTCAGGATCACTTTGCATTTAACAGCCATCAAAAAGCGATTACTGCCATGGATAATGGCACCTTTCAGGATGAGATCTCCCCGGTTTCAATTCCTCAGCGTAAAGGCGATCCCGTGTTGGTTTCCATTGATGAACATCCACGCCGGGATACCACCCTCGCAAAGCTGGCTTCGCTAAAACCGGTCTTCCGCAGCAGCGGCAGCGTAACAGCTGGAAATTCCTCCAGTTTGAATGATGGAGCAGCCGCCATTCTGATAATGAGTGCCAAACGCGCAAAGGAACTCGGGTTGAAACCGCTCGCCCGCTGGGTCAGCGGCGCCTCTGCCGGAGTTCCTCCCCGCATCATGGGCATCGGACCGGTGCCAGCCACTCGCAGAGCATTGCAGCGCGCCGGTCTGAGCATTACCGATCTGGATTTGATAGAATTAAATGAAGCATTTGCGGCGCAATCTTTGGCTGTGATTAAAGAATTGGGCCTGAACGAGGAAATTGTCAATGTCAATGGCGGTGCCGTCGCCT
The DNA here is from genome assembly GCA_001899005.1 of Chloroflexi bacterium 44-23. Lineage (GTDB taxonomy): Bacteria > Chloroflexota > Anaerolineae > Anaerolineales > Anaerolineaceae > UBA6170. Next base: position 356,736 of record MKUW01000019.1, on the reverse strand, counting down.
TGGGTCACCCACTTGGCTGTTCCGGGGTACGCATTGCAACCACCCTATTACATGAAATGAAACACCGAGCAACTGCCGGTTATCAGCAACGGTATGGATTGGCGACCTTATGTGTAGGTGTTGGCCAGGGCGAAGCCACCATTCTGGAGTGGATCGGCTAGTGCATGTTTTGGTAACCGGCTCAACCGGTTTCCTTGGCGGTGCTCTTTGCCAGGCATTGGTCGCCCAAAGCCACCAAGTACGCGCTTTTCACCGCGCATCCAGCAATCTGGCATTAATTCGTGACTTGCCAGTTGAGCACGCTATCGGTCATCTTTCCAATCCCGAAAGCCTGCAAAAAGCGATGGAGGGAATTGACGTTGTCTTTCACATAGCCGCCATGCTGGGCTCAGAACAAAATCCTTCAAAAATGTACGCAGTCAATGTTGAAGGAACCCGCCATGTGCTCGAAGCCGCACATGCGAATGGAGTTAAACGCTTCATACATACAAGTTCTGTGGCAGCACTGGGGGTGCCTCTGGATGCGGAACCCAACTTAGCGCCAACGGAGTCTCTCTGGATTAATGAAAACCATACCTGGAATTTTCCTTCCAGTTATTGGCCATATGGTTACAGCAAATACCTGGCAGAATTGGAAGTCCAAATGGCGGTCAGCCGCGGATTGGATGTGGTCATTGTCAACCCGACTTATGTGGTCGGGGCTGGAGACGTTTATCGTAAATCCAGTTCGGTCATTGTAAAAATAGCACAAAATAAGCTGCCGTTTGGTACAACCGGCGGCCTGAATGTCATTCATATTGACGATGTCGTTAACGGCCATTTGGCGGCCATGCAATACGGAAGAACAGGTGAACGCTATATACTTGGCGGCACCAATGTGAGTGTTCCGGACTTTTTAGAAACCATCGCCAAAACCGTCAATGTTTCTGCCCCACGCTTGATTGTTCCGGGAGCGGTGATTCGTCGATTTGCCGCGCCTTTAAATTGGATCAATCCGATTATCAACCTACCGGTTTCACCAGAAATTACCCGTTTAGCAGGTTATGGTTTCTATTACTCCATTGAAAAATCTCGTAGAGAGTTGAATCTGCAACCTGCCAGGTCTCTCATTCAAGCCATTTCCGATGCGTATGAGTGGTTTCAAGCATCCAGATTGGCATAAAATTACTGTGTTATTTTTTTGATAAGCGATAAGATAAGGCCAATTCTTCCTACCCGTCCGACCTAAGCATTTTTTGCTCCAACTGAGGTAGTATTTCACGAATAGCGCGTTCATCGCCCCACCATTCCAGGTGAATCTGGCTGACTTTGCCGGAGCCTGATTCGAAATCTTTTATTTTTTCAATTTTTGCTTTCCAGCCAACCCCAATGAACCAGTTATCCTGGTTTAACTTGCCACCCACTTCTTCCAGATAGACTTGCAATAACCAGAATGGTAAAACACGGAGATCATATGTAAATTTTTTCAGAATGCACCACCAGCAATCAGCCGAGAGCCATTGACATTTTCTTTCAAGCACTGAACCGGCAAAACTAAGAGGGCAATTTTTTGTTTATTAAGATTAAAGAAATTCGTTTTTTCAAGAATATCAAATAAAATTGATTGCATTCCAGAAGTTCCGTAATCACTGACGTAAATATTAACGTCCATCCATTCTCCTACTGGCAAATCTTGCTTTAAAATAACACTGGTGGTGTATCCCTCTAGCTGACTGGCACTTCTCCACCCGTAAATCATCTTAATATCATTATAAGACAAAATTAGTCGGTTTTTAAATTGATTATTGTACAAATAATCCAAGTTCGTGACAAGCGAGGAAAATTGGGGAATTGACGTATGACAATCTACACTTATATTTTTCAAGTATTAATACCATAATCGAATTATGCAATGTATACCAAATTTATCCGAGTTACACGAAACCTTTTAGCGAGGAGGAGAAATGCCCCCAAAAGGACGGGTTGAAATTGACGAGTTTTATTGCAAAGGCTGCAACTTATGTGTTGAAGCATGCCCCCAAGGGGTTTTAGCACTTTCAGCAGATCACATTAATGCCAAAGGCTATCATCCGGCAGAATTGATCGAACTTGGGTGTACGGGTTGTGGCGTATGTGCAATTGTTTGTCCAGAAGCCGCCATTATCGTCTATCGCGAAGTGAAAGCACGTTCACAGACCCAAGAGCAGGAGTAATTAATGGCCAAAGAATTGTTGAAAGGAAATGTTGCCATCGCTGAGGCTGCCATTCGTGCAGGCATGAACGCGTACTTTGGTTACCCGATTACACCCCAAACAGAGTTGTTGGAATGGCTGGCTAAACGAATGCCTGAACTGGGCCGCGCCTTTGTGCAGGCCGAAAGCGAGTTAGGCGCGGTTAACATGGTCTACGGTGCCGCCTGCACCGGTGCACGGGTTCTGAGTTCATCTTCCAGCCCTGGTGTGAGCTTAATGTTGGAGGGGCTTTCTTATATCGCCGGTACGGAAGTTCCTGCTGTATTAGTGGATATCATGCGGGGTGGACCAGGTTTGGGTAATATCGCCCCTGCTCAAGCCGATTACAATCAGATCGTTCATGGGGGTGGTCATGGCGACTATCACCCGATTGTGTTAGCGCCAGCTAACATTCAGGAAGCCATCGACCTGACCTATGGTGCTTTTGATCTGGCTGAAAAGTACCGCTCTTTGGTCATCATCCTGGCTGATGGATCGCTTGGCCAGTTGATGGAACCGGCCGTTTTGCCTGAAATGCTGCCAGTGATCATGCGCCAGCCGGAATGGGCAACGTACGGAGCTGCCGGAAGAGAAAAACGCATTCTTTCTTCGATTAATCTTGAACCCCGAGAACAGGAAGCTTTCAACCTGCATCTGGAAAAACGATGGCAGGAAATCAAAAAAGCAGAAGTCCGGTATATGGAATATTATCTTGAGGATGCCCGTTATGCTGTCGTCAGCTTTGGCACATCTGGCCGCATCTCGCTCTCAGCTATCCGTGCTGCGCGGGCAAAAGGGATCCCGGTTGGTCTATTCCGTCCCATTACACTCGCACCTTTTCCCGAACAGGAATTATATGAACTAAGCCAACGTATGGATGGACTGCTGGTCGTTGAAATGAATTCAGGTCAGATGCTGGAAGATGTCATTAAAATCACCAGAAACAGCATACCTGTGGAATTTTATGGCCGTATGGGTGGTATGGTACCCATGCCGGAAGAGATCGAGGCTGAAATAGACCGGCTGGTCAACCAACCGCACTCACCCAATGGTCATCCTCGCGATCGTTGGCTGGATCGTTTCTCACTCGATAATTAGGAGGTTTGGAATGGTACAAACTACTTTTGAAGAACAGGTTGTTTACAGCCGCCCAATAGCATTTAGCGATTCGCAAACCCACTATTGCCCGGGCTGTACACACGGTACGGCGCACCGTCTGGTAGCTGAAGTTATCGATGAAATGGGCATTCGCGAAAAAATGGTGGGTGTTGCGTCTGTTGGATGTTCAGTTTTTGCTTACAATTATTTTAATTTCGATTTTGTCCAGGCACCGCATGGCCGTGCCCCTGCCATGGCGACCGGTATAAAAAGAGTGCTTCCAGACCGGTACGTAATGACCTATCAGGGTGATGGCGATCTGGCTTCAATCGGTATGGGAGAAATTGTTGCTGCAGCTGCTCGCGGAGAGAATATCACGGTCATCTTCTTAAATAATGCCAATTATGGCATGACGGGCGGCCAAATGGCTCCCACCACACTGCCCGGGCAGAAAACCTCATCCTCACCAACCGGCAGAGATGTTGAATTGGCCGGTTTTCCGATCCGTACCGCAGAATTACTTGCCACTCTCGATGGCGCCAGCTATGTGGTAAGGCGCAGCCTGCATGACCCGAAAAACATTCGCATGGCAAAAAAAGCAATTCGCCTTGCTTTCGAAACTCAAAAGCACGGACTTGGTTTTTCTCTGGTGGAACTGCTTTCAGTGTGCCCCACCAACTGGGGTATGACTCCCTCACAAGCCCAGGACTGGGTGGGGGAGGTGATGGTACCTTATTATCCGATTAATGACTTTAAGGTGCATCCGGCCTTGGCAAATATCAAAGCTTAAAAGGAGCATGCAATGCAAACAGAAATCATCATCGCCGGTTTTGGCGGTCAGGGCGTTTTATTTGCAGGTCAGGTTTTGGCCTATGCTGCCATGGATCAAGGCATGCACGTCACCTGGATACCCTCTTATGGGCCTGAGATGCGCGGAGGGACAGCCAACTGTACAGTCGTAATCAGCGACCTGGAGATTGGCTCTCCACTGATAAGTCACCCCACGGCAGTAATTGCCATGAACAAACCTTCCTTTGATAAATACGAGAAAATGGTTAAAGCAGGTGGTCTGCTGGTTGTCAATCAATCGATGGTAGATCGCGAAGTAGAGCGGAATGATATCCGCTCGATCATGGTTCCTGCCAATGATATCGCCGAAAAAATCGGTGATAAACGCATGACTAATATGGTGCTGCTGGGAGCGCTGCTGGGCAATTTAAATTTTTTGCCGCTCAAAGCAGTTGAAAAATCACTCAGGGAGCATTTGCCTGTCAAGCACCATGAACTGCTGCCTGCCAACCGGGAAGCACTGGAAAGAGGTTCTGCTTTCTTGGCGGTAACTGTCGCCCCGGTGATTGAATAAAATGTAGGCACTTATACGGGCATGTTCGCCAATGATTGCCCCTCGTTTGCATTAAACTAAATAGCCAGAGGCATTGCAAAAACTAGTGTCCAACACGCTTACCTGCTTGTTGGACACTCAGTCAATAAGGTTAAGCCTCTTTCCAGGATATTAGCAAAAGATAGCATTCCTTAATATTCCCTGCCCAACCGGCATTCACAGCCTTATCTGGATGGTAACTTTTGGAATTCCATTCTAATGAGGGAAGAATCCAACGAACCTGCCGCTGCCCAGATTGGTTTTGATACTGCCATCTTTACTCATTTTCCAAACAGAATTGGTTTCCAAATTAGAAATCGTAACCAGGAAGGAATCATTATCAATCCAGCCTTCAACTGTGAGAGTGCCACCAACAACCTGGTCAATCACACTGGGCGCCATACTGCCATCCACCGGAACCACCACTACTTGCCCGAACTCATTTTCAGGATCCACGCGCTGAATGACATAAGCCAGCCACTCGCCATCAGGTGAAAAACGGGCAGACCCGGCAGTAGTTTGATCCGGCAATAACGGGAACTGCACTTCCTGGCCGCTGCTTAAGGTGCGTACACGTACTGCATGCGATCCATTTCCGCAAACAAGCGCAATCTTGCTCACGTCGTCTGAAACCGAGCTCAAACATAACCCCAGGTTTTCATCATCACTCACCAGCAATTCGGTCGCGTTTTGCACAGGGTCATACAGTCGCAATCCGTTATATCCCCAGAACAATAAATAGCCGCCAATTCCAGTTGGCCCGGTCGCATAAAGAAGCTTGCCGTCAGAATTCCAGCGCAATGGCTGAAAGATGAGCCAGCGATTTTCCTGCCCTTCTGCAGGTATATGTTCCACCAGACGAACGCTGCTGCCATCGATATTGGCAATAAAAATATCAGAGGCGGGGGCTGTATCTTCCCACTGATTCGTCGCCCAGGCAATTAATCCACCATCAGGAGAAACGCTGATCGAAACCGGCTCTTTTGCATCAATGAAGTTCAACTGGGAGGTTCCTCCCTTATCCACGCGAAAGACCCCGGATGTGCTGCCAAAAATACTGTAATAAATGGCGTTCGACAATACAGTCACTTCGTTATCACCATAGCCTTCCTGTGGTCCGGAAGGGACCTGAAAACCAAGGGAAGCACCGGAGAAATCATAGGCCGTGAATTGAAAATCGCGAGAGGTAATGTAGCCGCGATAAATCGGTTGCTCAGGCTGCATTTCCGTCGCCGATGGAATGGGGGTGGCTGTCATTACAAGGCTGTGTGGCATGTCCGTGGCGGTGGATGCAACAGTGGCTGTGGTGCTCACCCGGGTCTCCAGGGCTGCAATCGTGGCCTGTAGGTCATTTTGTGGTGTAGGCTTACTTTTCGTAAAAGGCAAAGCACAGGAAATTGAAATAAGAATCAAAGCTCCGACTAAAAGAATTTTTCGGCCGTGCAGATATTGAAAACTCATTGGATTAACCCTCCCAAAAAATATTGAGTAAATAATTCTGAGATTTCGTTTTTCAATAATATTGTAGCAAGTTTTCGTATCTTTTTGTAAATTAGGGGCAGAGGGGTTTTTTTAAAAAAATACAAGGCTTCGCCCAAATTAGTATGGAATGTGCCGATAGATGATCGGGCAGGTACCTTCCCCCCTGAAGTTGACAGACAGCTCCAGAAAATCATATAATCAGGTTACATATGAGGAATTTAACACCAGCATACAACAACCATCTAATGTTGGATGGGGGTTGAAGTTGGAACTGTTTAACAACCCTTCCTGAATCAATATGAAAAAAAGGAGCACGAATGGACATCATAACCAAAGATGATCTGAAGATTTTTTTGCAACCCTATCCAAGTGAGTGTGTATCCATTTACATGCCGGGATATCGTAGCGGCAGAGAAACCCAGGAGGGTCGACTCCGCTTAAAGAATTTGCTTAATCAAGCAGAGAAAGAACTCGTGGCGCTTGGCTGGCGTGTGCCTGATGCACAGGCGATCCTGGAACCTGCCCAACGGCTATTTGGATATGGCCATTTTTGGCAGCATCAAAGCGAAGGACTGGCAGTCTTTCTAGGAAAAGATATTTTTCACTCATACCGCCTGCCTTTGCCATTTGAAGAATTGCTGGTCATTTCAAACTACTTTCATTTCAAACCCTTGCTACCCTATTTTGCTCATGACGGGCATTTTTATATCCTGGCATTAAGCCAGAATAAAGTACGACTTTTAGAGGGGACCAAGTATTCTGTCGCGGAATTCGATGCAGAAAATGATTTGCCCGATCTGGCACAAGCGTTAAACTTCGACTCATTTACCTCTCATTTACAGTTCCATACCAGCAGCGCTACACCTGGTTTTGGTAAGCGGCCAGCCGTTTACCACGGGCATGACCCGTCGGATAATGAAAAGAATACCCTGCTACGCTGGTTTCACAAAATTGATGAAGAACTGCTCAAAGAGTTGGAGGGAGAGCAATCTCCACTTGTGTTGGCCGGTGTGGATTATTTATTTCCGCTCTATGAGCAGGCAAACTCCTATCCCAATCTGATCCAGGGAGGCTTACCCGGAAATCCTGAGCAATTGAGTAACAAGGAACTGCACAAAGAAGCCTGGAATCTGGTGGAACCAATTTTCAAAAAAGATCTTGACCAGGCAATAGAAGTCTACTCTCGCTATAAAGTTACTGCGCAAGCAAGCGACAATATTCGTCAAATTATCCTGGCAACCGCATTAGGCAAAGTATCCCATCTTTTTGTTGCTGCCGATAAGCAGGTGTTTGGCAAGGTTGATATTGAGGCACTGCGAGTCGATGTGATTGATGATTCGGAAAAGGGAGATACGGACTTACTCAATCTGGCAGCATTGGAAACCCTGGAAAAGGGCGGCAAGGTATATGTCTTGCCAATTGCAGAAATGCCCGATCAAAAGGAATGCGCAGCTGTTTTTCGTTATTGACAACAATTTAGGACTTCCCGTTTGATTGTGACCTAATCAATCCAGGCGCAATGATCAACAATCTTTACAAAAATTAACATCACTTAATTCATGAGGATGAGAGTACTATCAGGTGATCCACAACCTGATAGTAAGTTCATCTCTTGCTATTGATACTGATTTATCCAGATCAAATGTTGTCTAACCAGAGTGAACAGTAGTTTTTTCAAACCTGCCGCATAATCCTCAAAGAATAGGCCTAATATACAAAAATCGCTATTCTTTAGATAAAACGGGATTGAAGAGTGTTTTTTATGCGGGCAATTGCCTGCCTAAAAACACTCCCTCTCTATTTTTGAAAAGATACAAAAATCGCTTGTATTTAAATTTGAATTATGATACTATCTTCTCAATTTATGGCTTGCCTCACCGAATTCAGGAATCCCTCGAATAGAGAGGTTTCTTTCTTTTAAAAAAGCCATAAAACCATCATGTGAAGTAAGGAAAGAAAATGTCCGTTTCATTTCTGACACAAGAAGGCTACGATGAGCTTCTCAACGAACTACAATTCTTACGCGGTGAAAAGCGTAAAGAAGTGGCAGAACGTTTACATGAAGCTATGGAGGGCGGCGAGCTGATTGAAAATGCGGAATACGAAGCAGCCAAGAACGAACAGGCATTTGTCGAAGGTCGTATCATCGAACTAGAATACCTGTTAGCAACCGCCAGGGTCGTCGATGAAGGTTCCTTAAACCCGGATATCATTCAAGTTGGCTCCAAAGTTACAATCAAGGAAGTTGGTGTTGGTGAAGAAGAAAATTACACCATCGTGGGTGCAGCTGAGGCAAAGCCTGACCTTGGAAAAATATCGAATGAATCGCCTTTGGGTAAGGCACTCTTAAATCATAAAGTTGGCGATCGCGTAACAGTCAACGCGCCGGCGGGTACTTTCAAAGTAGATGTAATTAGATTAGATTAAGAAAAGAAATGCCAATCCCCCGCCAGCACCAACTTAAGGCGGGGTTTTTTCTTGAATCAATGAAGCGCACGAGAAGGAACAAAAATGGAACGAACTGAGCTTGAAAAGATCAGACTGGAAAAGATTGAACAAATGCGGAGTGAAGGCATTGACCCATATCCCCTGCGTTCGCATGTCACCCATCGTAATCAAGAGGCTATCACTGCCTTTGAAGCACATGAGCAAAGCGGCAATGAAGAACCCCTGACGGCTACTGTTGCAGGGCGAATCCGCGCAATGCGATTGATGGGTAAGGTCGCCTTTTTTCACATTGAGGATGGCTCCGGGCGCATACAACTCTTCTTCCGCGTCAACGAAATTGGGCCAGAAGGGTTGCAAGTCCTAAAAGATCTTTTCGATAACGGTGATTACATTGAAGCGCAAGGCACACTCTTCCGCACCAAGACAGGAGAAATTTCCGTGCATGTGCAATCCTTCCGGATGCTCTCCAAAGCTGTGACTCCCCTGCCCGCGGCCAAGGATGAAGTTGTTGATGGCCAGGTAGTGCGCCACGCCACGTTAAATGATCCTGAAACCCGCTATCGCCAGCGTTATGCTGACCTGGCAGTCAATCCGGAAGTACGTGAGATATTCCGCGTTCGTGCCAAAACGATACAGGCTATACGTAAATTTTTGGATGACATGGATTTTCTGGAAGTGGAAACACCCATCTTGCAGCCCATTTATGGCGGTGCAGCCGCACGGCCGTTTGTCACCTTTCACAACCAGTTAAAACAGGAATTATTTCTGCGTATTTCCTTTGAACTGTATCTTAAACGCCTGATCGTCGGTGGATTTGACCGCGTCTATGAAATTGGGCGCGATTTCCGTAACGAAGGCGTCTCTTATAAACACAACCCTGAATTCACCCAGATCGAATTTTACATGGCTTATGCCGATTATCACACCGTCATGGAAATCACCGAGAAGATGGTCTCCTTTGTTTGTGACCAAATCTTAGGTACACGTATATTAAATTTCCGAGGTCACACGATAGATGTAAACCCGCCCTGGCGGCGGCTGGAACTGCGGCAAGGGCTGATCGACGTCACCGGCATCGATATCAATGAGCACAGTGATTCCACCAGCCTGGAAGCAGCCATGAAAGCCAAAGGCTACCCCTTCAAACCCGGCAGTCCGCGGGGCAAATTAATTGATACCCTAATCGGCGATTATCTAGAACCTTCGCTGGTGCAGCCAACCTTTTTATACGATTACCCGCGCGACATTTCCCCGCTGGCCAAAAGCAAACCGGACGACCCTGGCACCGTGGAACGCTTTGAGGGTTTTATTGCCGGCATGGAACTATGCAATGCCTTCAGCGAACTGAATGACCCGCTTGATCAGGAGCAGCGCTTCCTGGAAATGGGCACGGATTTCACCAGCGATGATGAAGAGCAGCACCCCATGGACGAGGACTACCTGCGCGCCATGTCATACGGCATGCCCCCCATGGGCGGCTTCGGCATGGGCGTCGATCGCCTGGTCATGTTGCTCACCAACCAACAGACCATCCGTGAAGTGCTACTCTTTCCGCATTTGCGCAAACTGGAAGAATAATCAGTAAGGGCGTGGTCAGCCAGTAAGGGCGAGCCGAGAAAAATCAACGAAAACAATCCCAACTCCTTTTGCCTCGCCCCAACACCCCCCACGTAGCCTCGTCCCAACATCGCATCGTAAGGGCGAGGCAAGAAAAATCAACGAAAACAATCCCAACTCCTTTTGCCTCGCCCCAACCCACCCCTCTCTTCCTCGCCCTTACTGTGCCCTGGCTGTCGACCAGTCAACCAATCAACAATCAACCAATCACCAACTCCTGCTTACCCGTCTTCACACCCAAAAATAACGTCTGCCAGGCCTGCTCTTCGCTGGAGGGGGGCAGCAAGATTTGGCGCTTACCGGCTGGCAGAGCAAACTGGAAACAAAGCTGAATACCACCCTTCAGCCAGGCACGTAATTCGTCTTCGGAAAGGCCGAGCGGATAAAAAACAGCCGAAGCCGCCCGCACGGCCAGTTCGTAATAGCGCCCCAGGTCGATACAGCGCGCATCGGGCTTGCCAGGCATATCCCAGGCCTGTACCTGGCCCCCGCGCAGGTAGAGCAGGCGCACGCGCTGACCGGGGCGCAGGCTTTTGCCAATCTCTTGCAGCTGCATGGCGGCACGCACTCCGGCCGTCTTGACGGTGTATTCCTGCGGCTCGCGGCTCAGACGTAAGGCCACCAGCAGGTCTTCCAGGGGCACCCGCCCAGCCTGTAAATTAGCCAGGTGCCGCCGCAAAATTGCCATCGCCCCCGGGATGTAATCGGGCAGCTGGTCTGCGTCCTCGGCCTGTGCTAGATATTCAAGCAGATCCATCTGCATACGCGCCACCCACGGGGCTGAATCACGCCGGCGCGCTTCCAGCCCGCGCACCTTGAGCGAACCGTCCTGAAAGACGCCAAAATAGCGGTTAGGCACCGGTACACGTGCATTGACGCGTGAGGGCAGGAAAGCCACCCAGCGGTAGACGCCATCCAAGGCAATCGCCAGGCCGGTCCGCCGCGCAATTTCATCCAGCAAAGGCACAAAATCCTGCGGCTGGTTTTTTCCGGCCTGGTAAATCCAGAGTCCATCCACATACATGTGCAGAACCTGAAACCCCATGTCTTCCGACGCTTCTTTGGCACGCAGCAAGGCCTCGCGCCCGCCGGCGGTGACCGCTTCGTGCGCTTCGATACGCCCAAAACGGGCATTTTTATACCCCAGATAGCCAAAACAGGTCACCAGCAGCCATTTATGGGCACCTGAACGGGCTTTATCCAGTTTGCGGCGCGGATCCCAGTTGGGCAGGTTGGCAGCGCGTTGTTTGAGTGCCACTCTCTTCTTTAACAGCGGCTCTAACGTCAGTGGGATCAGCCCCGCCGGTTCATCACCGGTTTCGAGCAGGCCGGTCTTGTTGGTTTCGGGGGAGATATTGCAACGCACCATGATGGCTGGGTACATCGAAATAAAATCAATGGCACCCACATCGCGGTGCAGACCCACCAGCGGTTGGTAGACAAGACCTCCCAAATCCGATTCGATCAATTCCAGCGCAGTTTTGGGGCGTTCTCCCTGTTGTTTGTGCCAGGGCACCAGGATATTATTGCGTAAAGCCGTCAGCACTTGCATGGAGGAAATGCCGGTGCCGGGCGAGGTACGAGCTGCCACTTGCACAGGCTGGGAGGTAACACGCGCCATCTCTATAATTCCATCCAAACCAAAGTCAGTCCAGAACATGGCATTTTGGCGATCAATATGCCAGCGCCCAAATAGATGAAATTGCTGGCCGCTGTACATGATTTGGCCATAAGAAAAGTAGGAGCGTTCCGGACGCTGCAAAAATCCATGTCCGGGTTCGCGATTGAGTGCCAGCGTAATTTCGTTTTTCTCGGCAAGCTGGACCAAAAATGGCAGCAGCCAGGTATCGCCCCAGCGCGTCAGCAGCACATCCGGGTCATGTCGTTTTAAGAGCGCCTGCAGATTGATCAACAGCGCTCGCGCTGGGTGCAGTGAAAGGCGGTAATTAACCCCGGCGACGGAAACCAGCAGTGCCTGCGGGCTGGCATGCAGAGGATCACAATCCGGTTCAAGATTCATAATGGTCAATGCTGGGGCCTGCGGGTCAAGCTCCCAGGGGCTGTCACGCACAATAAATTGATGCATCAGGCCTGATTCAAAGCAGGTAATCTCGCAGCGGCAAAGTGGAAAACTGTCTGTTTTGGCAGCATAACGTAGCGGCAGGCTCACATCGGCATCATAATAGAGCAGGTCAGGATAGCGATCGAGCAGTTCACGAAAGAGGCGTTGTTGCAGGGAAAAGGAGGCAACTTCCACCACCAAAAGATCCACCGGCTCTGGATGAAAGAGATCACGCCCTTCCCGGCGACTTAATTGCGGCTGGCTGGCATGCGATTTTAAAAAGCGCCATACCTGGCGCAGGACTTTTGCAGGGCCGGAAAGGGAGAAACGAATCGGGAACGGCTGGTGCAAACGCACACGTTTCCCTTCATCAGTCAGTACCCATAGCACCACACCCGCAGCCTGGGTATCTTCAAATAGATCCAACAACCAGCCATTAATCGTTTGCATCACATTGCTGGCGCAGCCGTTCCACTTCATCCCGCAGGCGCCGCACCTCCTTGTGTTCTTCCAGTATCATGGCCACCAGAAAAGTTTCCATCGGCAACACATGGGTAGCATAGGCAGCCGCAGCGATATGCTGGCGGGCGCTGGAAAGCAGCTCATCCAGTGCCAGTTGATCGCTTCGTCGCAAGGCGCGCCGGAAACGGGAAAGTGACTGTTCTTCATGCATGAAGACCTGTGTAATGGATGGGATGGTTCTACCCATATTTCCTCCTGATAATCGATTTGGCAGTTGTACTGCCCTCCGGAAAGGGCAACAGGGTGGGCTGGCTGGGTGCAATTGTCACTACATCTTGCGGCTGCATTTCCAGCTCCAGGCGAAAGCTGCCAGCCCGCTCCTTTAACATTTCAAACAGCAGCATGCGTTCTGCACAAATAGTAGCAGGCATACGCGTGCTGACCACGACGGGAGCCAGCTTGCTCAATTGCTCCAGCTGCCATAAAACCTTGCGCAAGAGGCGCTGGCTTTCCGGCAAATTAACACTTTCATCATAAAAAGTGGCCAGTAAATCAAATACGAGGGTGGCATGCTGAACAACAGGCCATTCGGTTAATAAAGCATGCACCTGATAACAGGTAAAAGCGCGTGAAAGGCGGATGCGTCCCAAAGCCAGGCGGGGATCGTAGTTCTGGCGGCGAATGGATTGCGCCACGGGATAGGCATTAAAACGATTGCCCCCATCCAGAACCCGCACAGGCCCTTGCATGGAGAGCCAGGCAGCCAGTTCCAGCATCCAGTGACTGGCTGCGTGTTCCCCCATCACCAGTAACAACTGATTGGGTAATTGAGCCGGAAAAAGAGCATTCATGCCCCCATCATACTCATATTAGAAAATTTTTTCTATCCCCTTTGGGGGGAAATTCAGGGTGAAAACAGGGGGATTTCTCAAAGGAGCACTAAAAAAGGTCAGGTCCAGGCACTAAAATCCCATTTAGCCAACAAACGGCGCAATTCTTTGCGGTTGGCCACCCCAAATTTTCCCAGCAGATTGCGTACATGGGTGCGCACCGTCTCGTTGGCAACCCCCAGGTGTGCACAGATGGCGGTGGTGGAAAGACCATTACAAATCAGGGCAGTCACTTCTTTTTCACGCGGGGTCAGGCTCTGCCAATTTTGCCAGGTTTCTTTTTCCACCTGCTCCATTAACAGGGCGCGCTGTACCAGTTCGGCCATCACGGCTGTAGGCGTCGAATGACGGCGGATGGCCAGGGCTTCCAGTGCCACCACCACTTCCGCATTGAGTTCAAGTTGCCGCTCCAGTGCGGGGGGCTGCTTCCATTTGAGAAAATAGCGAGATAGATTCATACTTCTATTTTATAGAACACTTGTTCTTTAGTCAAGAGGGAATTATTTGACGTCAACCACAATCACAGTTAAAATTTTTGCAGGGCCACAGCTCACCAGGGAAATAAAGCTGTCATAAGGCGAAACATACCCCTCTCCAGGCGTACTGCATGAAAAAATACACTCTTCTGAGCGTAAAGATTAAAGGATTAGTGTGGAAAAAGCAATTTGGATATCAATTGGAGCCGTATTAGGGGCAAATCTACGTTATTGGGTCAGTGATTGGGCCGCACTGCGGTGGGGCAGCCATTTTCCTTTTGGTACCCTCTTGATTAATATCAGCGGAAGCTTTATGCTAGGATTAATCATGGCGATGATCAGTGAACATTACGTTATGGATCCGCGTTTGCGTCTGGTGCTGACGATTGGCTTTTTGGGCTCCTACACTACCTTTTCAACCTATGCTTTGGAATCAATCAGCCTTTTGCAGCAAGGTCAGGGATGGCTGGCATTCTTTAATCTCTTTGGCTCCAGCCTGCTGGGTGGGTTTTTTGCCCTTTGTGGTATCTGGATCGGAAAGTTGTTTTAGGGTGAAGAGGAGAAATAATGGAACAGTATCTATCCGAAAACACAAAACGCCTCAAGATTTATATTGGAGAGAGTGATCTCTGGCGCGGGAAGCCGCTTTATTTTGTCATACTGGAAATCTTAACCCAGGAGGGAATGGCCGGCGCAACCGTGACGCGCGGTATTGCCGGTTTCGGGGCACGCTCGCGTATCCATACAGCTGCCATTCTGCGCATCTCTGAAGATTTGCCGTTGATCATCGAAGTGGTGGATACCACTGAAAAAATCACGCTGGTGCTCGAAAAAATCTACCCTTTGGTGCGCGAAGGCTTAATGACAGTTGAAGACATCCAGGTGCTTAAATATACACACCGCTACCTCAATCCGCTGCCGGTAGATCGCCTGGCCGGTGAAGTTATGTCGCGGGATGTCAAGCTGCTGACCCCCAAACAAACCATTCGACAGGCCTGGGAACTGATGTTGAAACAAGGCACCAAGGCTATGCCAGTTGTGAATTCACAAGGGAATGTGATTGGAATTTTAACCGATGAGGACTTGATCTCACGGGCAGGCTTGAATCAAAGGCTTTCGATTGCGCGCCATTTTGATACAGAAATGATCAAGAAAGAGCTGGATGCGCTGGAGCAGTCGCACGGGTTAGTGGAAGATGTCATGAGTACACCGGTCTTTACAACCCGGTCAGACGCTCCGATCGGGCAGGCTGTCAATTTGATGAAAAAGCACGAAATCAAACGTCTGCCGGTTGTCAATGAAAAGGAGGTTCTGGTTGGCATCTTATCGCGCTTTGACATTCTGCGCCTGGTGGTGCCTTCAGCCACCAAAGAGCTTCCGCCCCTGTCTGTGCCGGGTTATGTCAAAAAAGTCGGGGAGATCATGTCCCCCGTGGTGCCAACAGTTACTGAGCATGATGACATTGCCACCGTTATCCATACCATGTTGGAAAATGGCAGCCACCGCGTTATCGTGGTTGACCAGGATAAGAAAGTCAGCGGCATCATGAGCGATGGTGACGTCTTTACGCGCCTGCCAGTGCCCATCCGTCCTTCGATTCTCTCGGCGTTCAAGCGCCTGGATCTCGACCCGATCACAGATGTTATCGCCAGAGATTTAATGAGCCCAAACCCGATCACCGCTTCACCTGAATTGCCAATTGCGACCGCCATCCAGAAGATGATGGCGGAAGGGCGCAAATGGCTGGTCATCATTGACGAAGAGAATCATCCAGTCGGCCTGGTAGACCGCCAGCGCCTTCTGGATGCATTGGCCATGATCCCACCGACCATAACTTGAAAAGAAGTCCAACTCAGGTTTTAAGCATCGGGTAAATCAAACCGGTAATATTTGTGCTTTAAGCTGCCGGGACAGATTTCCAAAATGGGCTTCATAGCGCAATTGATCACTGCGCGGACGGGGGAGATCCACCACCATATCTGATATGATCTTGCCCGGCCTCGAGCTTAAAACCAGCACCCGATCCGAAAGCAATAAAGCCTCAGAAATAGAGTGGGTCACCATTAACACCGTTGTCCGGCGAGCTTGCCAGATACGCAGTAATTCAACCCCCATCTGCTCACGGGTAAGCGCATCCAGGGCACCAAAAGGTTCATCCAACAGTAATAACTCAGGCTCTTGAATTAGGGCCCGCGCGATGGCCACTCGCTGCGCCATACCACCCGAAAGATCCTGTACCCAACTGGCCTCAAATCCTTTTAATCCCATCAATTCCACCAAATCGAGGGCCTTGCCGCGCCCTGTACGCTTGTCCACACCTTGAATTTCAAGCGGTAAAAGGATGTTTTCCAAAACAGTACGCCAGGGCATCAGGTTGGCCTGTTGAAAGACATACCCTATCCTGGGCGGGTAGTCATGTGGGGTGCGAATGATGACTTCACCCCGCGATGGTACCAGCAGCCCGGCAATCACCCTTAACAATGTGCTTTTGCCGCTGCCGGATGGGCCAATTACACTTACAAACTCATGCAGGTCCAAATTCAAGCTGACACCCTGCAATGCCTGTAGCCCGCCATTCTCATTGGCAAAGGTGATGTGTAAATCGTTAACCTGTAAGAAAGGTACCACCGGCTGTTATTCCTTTTTCCATAAGAAATCATTGCTATAGACAGAGGCTAAATCAAGCGGAGCGGAAATAAGGCCCATACCCTTCAAAACATCGTACATGTTCTGCCAGGCTTGAGGATTGCTGTACCCTAAAGGATCCTTTTGGTACAAATCAATTGACGCCGAAAGAATTTGCTTTTGAACATCAGCATCTGCCTTATCAAGATTGTCAACGTATTTTAAAGTGGTCGCATAAGCTGCCTGAGGATCTGCCATGGTTGCTGCAATCCCCTTGCTAATGGCCGCCACCATTTGAAGCACGAGCTGCGGCTTTTCTGCAATCGTCTTTTCATTGGTAATCAAACCATTCGAAACCAGTTCTGTCATATCAGCCAGCTTCAGCAGATTAATCTGATAGCCCTGTGACATTAATTGGATAGGCTCGTTGGTGATATAAATAACGGCCGCATCTTCCGTGCCGGCCACCAGGGATTCGACCTGAGTATAACCAATCGAATCCAGAATAAGGTCAGATTCCTGCAGGCCGCCAGCGTTGAGCATGGCTTTTAAACCAATATAACTGGCCCCATACAGACCCGGGATACCCACTTTTTTTCCCACCAGATCTTCAATCCTGGTGATATTCTTTTCTTTTAAGGAAACGATTCCAACCGGATAATTGCGGTACCAGTTCATCACATATACCACCGGCAGACCCTGGGCCCTGGCCAAAATCACTTGCTCCCCGGAAGCGATCGCGAATGGTATTTCACCAGCCCCTACCAACGCGACATTGTCCGTTTCCATGCTGTAGTCAAGGGTCACATTCAGGCCTGCGTCTCGAAAATAGCCGTTTTCAAGCGCAACATATAAAGGTGCAAACTGCACATTGGGGATAAAACCAACCGGCAGCCGCACAGCCGTCATAGGTTGAGTGCCAGGTTGCCCAGCGGTTGGCGCGCAAGCGCTCATAATTAATATCAGCATGAGTGCAAATAAAAATTTCTTTTTCATAAAATTTCTTCCTTTATCCATTCATATCCAATAATGTGCCTTTACGGGCCGAGCGTTGCCAGGCAAGCAACCTGCGTTCCAAAAGAATTACTATGCCATAAAGACTCAATGCCAGCACAACGAGGGTAAACACAGCCACAAATACCAGGGCTGTATCATACTGACCACGACCGATGCCGATTAAAAATCCGAGGCCACGGTTCGCACCAATCAGTTCACCCACCACAGCACCAATCACCGAGAGCGTTGCACCAATCCGTAAACCACCTAAAAATACGGGTAAGGCTGCCGGGATTTCCAACAACCGCAAGGTTTGCCAACGGGATGCACGCAAAGAGCGCATCAAATCACGCAGGTCTTGTGGTACCGCACGCACACCCACCACCGTATTGACCAGCACCGGAAAAAAAACAATCAGAGATGCGATTAATACTTTGGAAAACAAACCCGGGCTGAACCAGATCACCAGCAGAGGAGCAATGGCCACAATCGGTATGGCCTGGCTGGCAACCAGGTAGGGCGATAAGATACTTTCCAGGGTGGGTGATTTTGCCAGTAAATATCCTGTGATCGTCGCCGCGATAACCCCGACCGCTAATCCCAGTACGATCTCCAGGAGGGTGGCCGAAGTATGCCGCCACAACGTCCCATCCCCGAGAGTACTCCAAAAGCGCTGTAAAACTGCCCATGGTGAGGGCAAAATAAAGGCTGGCAATGACCCCCAACGGGTAACCCCTTCCCAAAGCAATATAACCAGCAGCGCTGTCACAAACATCAAGCTGTTGCCGTTACGACGCAACCAGGCGGCAGCTCTCTGTCTGCCATTTGCTAATTTTTGTTTTGATTCGATTCTGGTTTCCATTTAATCAAACACCTACTATACAAAATGCCCTGAAATAAAATTTCAGGGCAAGAGAGCACATCATTAATGCTGGTTAGCCTTCTTCTATCCGGACTGTACCGTCGACTCTGGAATTTCACCAAATCATGCTGGCGTTATTTGCCTGCTCGTGGGTTGTGACCACCGATCGGGAATTGGAAGGTTTCTTCCTCACCCTGCCCTGAAGGTAATATATATTTTTATATATTGAGTATAATCCCGGCGAGTGCCTGTGTCAACGCAATTGTGAAATTAATTGCAAGCAGTTCCATTGAGGATTGCTGTATAAATGGCATTGGTATCTTCAAGGTTTGCAAACAAAAAATCAGGCTTACACGCTGCCAGTTGCTCCATGCTGGTAACTCCGTTTGCAACTGCAATTGTTACTGCACCATAAGCTTTTCCAGCTGTTATATCCGTGACAGCGTCGCCGACGGTCACCAATTGAACCTCGTCGGGGTTAAGTCCATATACCCAGGGTGCCTGATCAAGTGCTTTCTGTAAAATCTGTTCGCGCTCGCGGACCTGGTCGCCGAAGGCCATTAATGGGAAATAAGGTAATAACCCAGTACGCTCCAGCAGAGGTACCGCGATATCTCGCATTGTACCGGTCGTAATTCCCAGAGCGATATTTGCCTGTCGAAGTCTTTCCAACAACGCTACGGTCCCCGGGTAAACACAATCGCTCATTTCATCTGGCAGAGAATTAAGCATATTTTCAACCAGTAAACTGGTTAATTCTGCCTGTTTGGAATCGTAGAATTCGTCACTGATACCACATGCATTCGCATATCTACGTGCCACTTCCAAATAGGGGTACCCGGATGTCGTGGTGCGGGGCAACTCGTTGGTTCCAAATAATTTATTCAACGATTTCGTGAAACTTTGACGGTGATATTTGCTTGCATTCAAGATGGTATGATCCATATCAAAGAATACCAGGCGTGTTTTTAACTCGGCAGTTTGATGAATGCCTTTTAAAATCTGTTTAATTGTCATTTTCCTTCTCAAAACCACCATGTAGGCGGGTATTTTCTCTAATCCCCAGTATAGTCTCTGGCCAGGAATAAGGCAAGGAGAAATGTATGCTCTGTTATTGTTCAGCGGATTTGACACCCTGAAAATGTTCAGGGAAAATGTATGTTCTTAAGCAGTAAATTAACCTCTCTGCCGAAACTTTTATGAGACTATATGCTAAAATTAATAAACAGATTCTCATCTGAAAACCTCCATTTTCTGCCAATCCTCATGAAAAAATGTGTAATCCTTCTTTTTCTCTTGTGCATCCTACTGGCTTCCACCGGTACGGTTAAGCCGGTCAGTGTTTCCGCCAGGGATACTGGTGCTGCACAGACCAAACCAGGGGATCCAATCTGGTTTTCAGCGCAGGAATCCGATGGAACATTTCAAACCGCTTTTACAACCACATATGTCTCCAATACAACGATTGAAATTGAGATCACTTTTGCGGGTATTTGGGCAGAAACATACAGCAGCCCTCATGGGAATTTTACACGTTTGTTTCTGGAACAATACGGTCATAGTGCACCTCAAGGTCGCCCGGATTTACCACTTTATACGCTCAAAGCTGAAATTCCTTCCTCCAGCCCAACCCGGTTTGAGGTTCTGGAAAGTTCGTCGCGGGAAGTTGATTTAGCAGCAGTGAGTCTGCCCACGATCATGCTTCCCTCACAGCCCCTTATGCCAAAAACGGATTACACACCACCCTGGGTTGAGCCTGATCCTATTGCCTACCAAAACCAAGGTTGGCTGCCTGTGCAAACAACCTACTTGGGAAGCAGCTACCAGCAGCGCAATCATCACATTCAACCGATCCAAATTCATCCCGTGCGTTATGATCCCCACGAAGGTAAAATCCAGCTTCTGCAAAGCTTGAAACTACGCCTTTCCTGGCAGGCACCCACATTGGCCGAGATGCAACGATCAGCCCGCCTGGCAGATCCCTCCTTCGATGCCCTCCAGGATGACGAATTGATAAGATCTCAAGACAATCTGGCCGTAGATAAAGCGCCATCAGCCCCGATTGGATATTTGATCATCAGTCCGGACAGCTTTATCAACGCTCTGGCCCCGTTTGTAAATTTTAAGCAGAATCAGGGCTACCAGGTGACAGTGGCGAGTCTGTCTGAGGTTGGCTCTTCCAGCTTAACCGGCATCAAGAGCTATATTCAAAATGCCTATGATACTTGGAAAACCCCGCCTTCTTATCTCTTGCTGGTTGGAGACAGCAATTTGATCCCGGCCTGGTCAAAAGCTGATAAAGGCACCATGCAAATCGCAAAGAAGACAGATCTCTATTACGCTACCATGAATGGCAGCACTGATTACGACCCGGATATTTTTTATGGGCGCTTTTCCGTGCGCGATATCCAGCAACTCAACAACATCATCAATAAGACGATCGCGTACGCCGACTTGGATGGCCGTCAAGCCTGGGTCAAGAAAGCATCCTTTATAGCCAGCTGTGACAGCGGTCATTATCTTACAGCCGAAAATACCCATAATTATGTGATAAATTCCTATGGGCTGCCGTTTGGCTATAGCGGCAGCTTTCCGAACAACCCCCAATCCGGCGGCGATCAGCTTTATTGTGTCAGCAATAGCGCAACATCATCGAATATCATCAATTCTATCGACAATCAGCGCGTGTTTGTGACGTACTCCGGACATGGATCCACAGATCGGTGGGGGGATGGCAATATCAATATTACAAGCGCTACTGTCCGCGCACTTTCCAACAACAATGTGTTTTCTCTGATAACCAGTTTCGCCTGCCTGACCGGTGATTTCGGAAACGACTCATTAACGGAAGCCTTCGGTGAGACCTGGATTCGTCAGGAGCAAAAAGGGGCAATTGTATTTTTAGGTTCTGCTGATAACAGCTTTTGGGAAACTGACGACATTCTCGAACGCGTTTTCTACGATTCCTTTTTCGCCATACCTGCTTTCGCGCCAAGGATCGCAAATCCCGTCTATGATGGCCTGAACAAAGTCCGTGATAATTATCCTTCTTACGGCCAATATTACTTTGAGAGCTACAATATTCTCGGCGATCCCAGCACACAAATCTGGCTTGGCCCACCCAGTTCCGATTTTGAACTGCAAATGCAAGAAACCGATATGAACGTTTGTACGGGAGAAACCGTTCAATCGCCAGTGGAAGTGACCAGTATAGAAGGCTACCTCACCCCGGTCACACTTGGATTGGTCGGCCTGCCATCCCACACCAGCTTCGATTTCAATCCCAATCCTGCGCTGCCCGATACGCATGCAGACATGACAATCGTAGCTGAACCAGTTGCTGCCCCCGGCTTGTACGACATTACCTTACAAGGCACAAGTGCCAGTCTACAGCACGACCTTCCTTTTAAGCTGGGTATCAGCAATGCTGTGCCGGTTGTCCCGACCTTGTTTTCCCCTTCTCTGGAAGGAAGCCCATATCCATTAGACCTATCCTTTACCTGGCAGTCTGTTGAGCAGGCCGGCAGTTATCATTTTCAATTAGCACGCGATAGTGAATTTACCAACATCATTATCGATGAACCAAATCTGAGCACTGCAACCTACACCCCCACCTCAGCATTGGATAGCAGCACTGCGTATTACTGGCGAGTCAGTGCCAATAATGGTTGCGGTCAAAGCAATTTTTCGTCCGGCAATGGCTTTTATACCTTCTCTTTGACGGGTGATTGTCAATCTGCCGAACTAACCCGAACGCTATATCAGAACGACTTTGAGGCGCCCAGTGAGGATTGGACGAGCAGCACCTGGGGGTTAAGCACAGACCGTTTTCGCTCGCTCATACAATCTTTTCATGCCAATGCCCCAAGTATTGTCAGCGACCAATTGCTGGCAAGTCCTGTGCTGTTAATTCCAAACGCTGCCAAAACCCCCTCCCTCCAATTCTGGCAGTGGCGCAATCTGGAAAGTGACACCAGTGGCTGCCTGGATGCCGGGATTCTCGAATATAGCTCCAATAGCAGCCCAGGCTGGACGCAGGTGCCACAAGAGTGGTTTCCCGCCAGCACTTATGGCTACGATGGGCTGATCGCCTCCAGATATTCCAACCCACTGGGAGGTAAGTCGGGATGGTGTGGTACGGAAAGCTGGCAGAAAAGTGTAATCGATTTAAGCCAAATTGCTGGTGAAACAGCTTCCTTTCGCTACCGTTTGGGTACTGACAGCAGCAATGGCAGTGAAGGTTGGTTCATTGATGATTTTTCAGTCCGCTACTGCCAGGAAAATTACAGCTTTACAATCAACGCAGATTTAGCAGATAAAAATGGCGAAGCGGGCACCCAGGTCGAATATCGTATTCACATTGCGAATAATGGTTCGCTTGATTCGTATCACGTAACTCTATCCCCTTCCGATTGGAACACAACTACAAATCCAGGTTTCATCGAAAATCTGGGTTTTCTGGAAACCGGCTCACTTCAGGTGCAGGTAACTATCCCACCTGATGCAGTCATCGACCAACAGGATCGTGTAACTCTGATTCTTACTTCAGTCAACAACCCCGAATTACAGCATAGTTTAACGTTGACAACCACTGTAATTCAAAACTTTTATTCCTATCTGCCCATAATCGGAAAGGAATAGAAGTATTCGTTTTGTTCCCAACCCACGATTAGGTCACCCGGTTTCAACGCTCCCAAAGGTAAATTCATGCAATATTTAACCATCAAAAAAGCGAATATCCTCTACCTGATTTGTATGTTGCTTGTCATTACTCTCGGTTTCTGGCTGCAATCAATCAATTTTTCAATTGGTTTATTGCTAACCGAAGGGGTTCTGATCTTCCTTCCAGCCTGGTATTTATTAAAACGGGAAAAAATTAATATTCCACAAAGTATAAAATTCCGCAAAATCAGCAATTTTATCCTCCTTGTCAGCTTTTTATTAGGAATGGGTGCCTGGTTATTGGACAGTATGATCGAAATTTTAGCAATACAAATCACTGGTTATCAAATCCCGGCGATTCCAGGAATGGTCCCAACGAATGTGCTGCAAGCAGGCTTGATTTTTGTGGGGCTGGCGATTGCTGCTCCAATTTGTGAGGAGTTCGTTTTTCGGGGTGTCATTCAGAGTTCTTACGAAAAATATTTCTCTCCGATTAAAGCAGTTCTTGTTGCCGGCTTGTTGTTTGCTTTATTTCACTTACGATTTCAGGGGTTTGCCGGTCTTTTGCCGATTACACTGATTTTAGGTTTCACCTACTGGCGAACCCGTTCAATTGTTGCCAGTATGGTGGTTCATTTCGCCAATAATTTGTTTTCTGTTATTGTTTTAATTCAAACCGGTATATTCCCCGGCAATCACCTCCCTTTTCCCTCTCTTCAAGCAGCAATATTCGGAGCTTTTTTGCTGGTTTCAGGTTTGATGCTCCTGATCCGATTAACTCCGAGGCCCGAACCGGAAGCAAAGGTTGTAGAGATCTCAACGACCAATAACCGTATTGCAAACTGGTGGCCGATCATTGTCGCAACTTCTATTTTTATGATCTTTGCCGTCCTGGAAGTCATGAATAGCAGTCCAATTAATTATTTACCTCTGTCATCAGATCATATGCCTGGTCACATAAATCTTCGCTATGAATTAAGGCATAAAGGGGATGAAGTTATCGGCTCGGGAAGCTGCCAAATCTCTTCCGGTGTTGAGGTAATTCAACTTGTTTGCCAACGCTCCAGCGGAGCATTTGAAGTACAAGCAGGCAATAGCTATTTTTCTTCAATGGCTGGTTCAACCGCAATGAATGCACAATGGAATATGACCGATCTCGCCATAATTTCCCTGAAACAAATTGATAAGACCGAAACTTTTAGCAATCAATGGGAAATAAATCCATTTAACGATAAATCCCGAATAATTGTGACCAATTCCCGTGGATTTGAAGATCAATTCGATTTTTCCTCAAATATTCTCGTCACAGAAGAATGGCCATTTCGTTTAATGGGTCTGGCCTTTGAGACCCAAAATACATGGATGACTTCTTATTTGGACCCTTTCGGATGGCGTGAAAAAACACAGGATAATGGGCCTGTTCTAAAATCAAATTTCTTAATCCAAAGTTCTAAAGAGACGATCAAAGTTCCTGCCGGTGAGTTTGAAACATGGAAAGTACAATTGATGAATGGTCAGGCTGCCTGGTATACGGTTGCATCACCCCACCTGCCGGTTAAAATTGAAGGTAATGTCTTTGATTATTATCTGCTCGAACAAAATTAGGTTAAGTTCCCCAATCACGCATATACAGGAAATCGTATCCAATGGTGCGATTATTCAACTTGCAGATTGGCGGCATGACGCGCTTGAAATGATTACGTTGCACACGCCGCATGACTTCCTTCACAAATTCTTCCTTGAATCCGGCCGCGATGCATTCCTGAGGTGAGTAACGTTCATCCACCAATAAATAAAGCAGCTGATCAACCTCTGCATAGGTAAATCCAAGGTCGCCCTCATCTGTTTGGCCGGCCCATAAATCAGCAGAGGGTGGTTTGTTTACAATCGCTGGCGGTATACCTAATTCGTTAGCTAATTGGCGCACCTGTGTTTTGTACAGGTCGCCTAACGGGTTGAGTGCGCAGGCAGAATCACCATACAAAGTGGTATATCCCAGCAGAATTTCAGTTTTATTACCGGTACCCACTACCAGGCCACCAAAAGCGGCCGATTGATCATACAAGACAATCATGCGCATACGTGCCATGATATTGCCTTTGCGGGTTGTATCCATATCCGGAGTGGATTCAATCAGGGCATCGGCCATGGCGGTAATTGGAAAAGTGAGACTTTCTACACCACTCAATTCGATAATTTTATCGGCATCGTCAAGCGAATCTTGTGAAGAAGTACGATATGGCATCCGGATAGCCAGTACATTTTTTGGACCGAGCGCTCTGGCAGCCAACACACACACTAGTGCTGAATCAAGGCCGCCTGAAATCCCAAGGACAGCTTTCTTATATCCTGTACGGATAATTTCACTGTTAATGAAATCAGATAATATTTTGGTTGCCAGTTCGGTATTAATACTTAAATCTGTCATTTTCCCTCACTTAACGCCCTGCCGGTTGGCTGCCATTACTGAGAATGCGAGTTAATTCCCTCTGCACCATTGCAGTACGTTCATCACGTAATAACGGCAAGCGTGCCCTTGTACGATGCAGCTGGTTTAAATCGATTTCACAAAACAGCAATGCCTCTTCATGTTGGGGAGCACGTGCCAGCACATTGCCATTGGGGTCGTAAACCATTGCCCCACCCCAAAAGTTCATTCCGTCTTCAAAACCAACCCGATTGGTATGGGCAACAAAAGTAGTGAAAAGACTGGCGTAAGCGCGGTTGATATGATCAACCCAGCGGGCAGAATCCAGCTGTGGTTCTTTGGTTAGTCCACGGCCTGGTGAGGCAGAAGAAAAAATCATCAGATCAGCACCATCCTGCCACAATAAATAGGGCAGCGATGCATGCCAGAAATCCTCGCAAACCAATACTCCCACGCGACCAAAGCGAGTATCAAACGCACTCACCCGGTCACCCCCGGCAAAAAAGCGCCCTTCATCAAAAACGCTGTAGGTGGGCAGGTAAATTTTTTGGTGAATGTGGACAAGCTCACCTCCTGAAAGATAAGCTGAAGCAATAAAAAAGCGATTGCGCTCATCCTCCTGCACAAACCCCACCACCAGGTCAATGCGCCGGCTGGCTTGCAGCAATTGATTAAAAATCGGGTCGCCTGCATATGGGCGGAGGGCAACCGTCGGAACCAGATCCTGCAGAAAGTAACCGGTTAAAGAAAGCTCCGGAAAAATCAGCAAATCCGCCTGCTGAGCACAGGCCTGCTCGATGATTTTCAGATGGGTCTCAAGATTGGCTGCTACGTCACCTAGAACCGTATTCATTTGTGATAATGCCAGTTTACATTTCATAATCCGATTGGTAATCCTCCGAAAAGAAAACCCGTTTTCTAGATCTACTGCTTAGCAATAACAATCACTGGATGCAATCAAACCGTCCTGAATTCTGTTTGTTTGATCCATTTTATTCGAAAGACTCAAAACTCACTTCTCTCCATGTTTGATTTGACTTCTTTCCGATCACGATCTACTCTATGTGATTATATCTGTAATCAGGAACTTGCTACGTTCTCAATTCTCGGTTTCAGAATGAAAATCATATAGATCATCGCAACCAGCAGAAAGCCCAATACCATCCATACATCGACCGGCAAATTCTTCCACCCAGGACGTATATCCGCCCGAAACAAAGAAAAAAGGAGCGTATGCAAACAAAACAACAACCAGGTCAGCCCTGACCGCAATCCAATTCTGTTTGTCGTAAAAGATCGCTCAAAAACATAAAATATAAAGAAAAGAAACAGTGCAGCCACAATTTGGTTTGGGAATCGGCTGGCATACACGCCACGTTCATCAATTACCGTCAACCAGGTAATATTCACCGGCAGTCGACTTCCATACCCACATCCGGCAGGGATGCAAGCCAGCCAGGTCATGATGGCGACGGGAGGAAGTAAGGGGGATAGCTGGTCAAGCAACAGACGCACATCCTTCCGCCGAATCAATGCAATCAGTATTGATGCAAATATAGCACCTACGACTGCTCCCGGCCAGACAAAACCACCCTCCCAAAATTGAATGGCCTTCCATCCGCTATCGGTCAAGTAGGCTGGCTGCCACAGAAAGAAACCCAGTCTACTGCCTCCGAATGCCCCGGCCAACACCCACAAAGCAGATTTGGCTGCCGGCAGGCGTTCCTCTTCAGGCACGGATTGGTAAATTCGCCACATACCCAGTGTGGCACCCAATCCAATTATTGCAGAAAAAATCTCAAATTTCAACCTGAATACTCCATCTGCAGATTATGACAGTCGTTCCCCAAAAAGTCAACGCAGTCATCTTCCTTGTTATCGAATCTGAAAATAGTTATCGACTAAATTTCAAAGCCCAGAGTTTTTAAACATTAACACCCCTATATATAGGGCAAATAATTTATTCATCGCTCCATCTGACCCCCTATCCAATACCCAGGGTAAATTGAATCGTCTTTTATTACATTAAAATTAGATTAGATATCTTAAATAAAACTCCGTTTAATTGTTTCTAGAAATAACATTAGGCAAGAGGATTTTCAATTACCTGTGATAAAAACAAATACTCCCAAACAGATGCTACAAACATCATTTTGAGTCAAAAATCACAAATTTCGACTCAAATATCTCGATTTTGCCACCATTTTGACCATAGCAGGTATCAGATTAGGGCAAATTGAAATGGGGGTTTTTTCTTCCGATAATTATCATTTTTTTGTTTTTATAGAAACTGCAAATTCCACATTGGATTTTCGCACAAAGGCTATCATTGTAGTCAAGAAAATACTTATTGAAACTGAGATTTTTTTACTTTTTTAAAATGATTCAAATTTGGAAATGTGGGTTTACCTAAATTAACTTAACGATAAACCTCTTTAGCGCCATATTTATACACTGTGTATGAATATTGACCATACATCAAATCATATGTATAATAACATGTGAAAAAGTGAGGCATTTATGTCAGATTACATACGCACACAAATATTGCTTGACAAGAAACAACGAGGCAAATTGGATAAAATTGCCGAGGATTTGGGAATTTCTTTCTCAGAACTGGTGCGGGAATTTCTCTCCATACAAATGCGCCAACATACGTATGCGGAAATGCGCCTAGCTGCTGAACAGCTCTTCGACGAATATGCAAATGACGAGGAATTGAAGGCCATGACTGAACTTGACGGAGAGGATATAATTAATGCTTAGGGGCGAAGTCTGGTTAATTAATCTTGACCCAACTATCGGAGCAGAAATTAAGAAAGTACGACCTGTTGCTATTGTAAGTAGCGATTTCATCGGCATTTTACCTCTGCGGGTAGTTATTCCATTAACTGATTGGAAGGAAAATTATAAACAGGCTGCTTGGATGGTCAAAGTGCGCCCGAGTGCATTTAATGGGCTTGGCAAGAACTCTGCCGCCGATACCTTTCAGATCCGATCAGTATCAACAACTCGTTTTATACGAAAAATTGGTGAAATAACGCATGTGGAAATGAATCAAATTGCCAAAGCAATTGGATTGGTTATTGAATATCCATCACAGGATTGATGGTATTTAAGTAATAATCAACCGCTTAAAAAGATATTTTTTAAGCCGTTCACAAAAAACCAAAGATTGAAAAAGTGAGGATGTTTTTCGATGATTATCACTTTTTCATTTTTATAGAAACCTGAGTTCAAAATGTAAGTAAACCAGGCTTATGTAATGTAAGTTTTTCGCCTCTCTGGCATGCAAGCAAGTTTACCAATCGTTGAGCTATTCACGCAGTGCTTTCTGATTGTTTTCCTCTAATTTCACCATGGGTATCTTGTTTTCATGAGATGGTCGCGATATATTCCAACGCACGATCAATCCAATATTGCAGATCGCTATCTGATTTCAAATACTCACTATCGACATATATAACCGCGGCTCTCGCTGCCTTTCATAATAACTGCGCGGCATCCTGGTTTTTTCAATTCAGTGTCATAAATGGCCGGATCAATACGGCACATCATGCGCTCGGCACGCGCACTGATACATAATTTTCCGCGCACAATAAATCCCAGACTGCCAAACATACGCTTCTCGCGAACGCCAGATATATCCGCTAGCGCACCCCTTACTCTGTCTTCAAATTTATGATCATCCGTCATTTATACTCTTTTCTATCCGGCATATTCCATTCATTCTTTTTCTTCAGACTTACAACATTCCAAATGTATTATTCGTACTTCAGCGCCATAACCGGCTCCAATGTTGCAGCTCGCAACGCCGGATACAATCCAGACAAAAAGCCCACCAGGGTAGCAAAAATTATGGCAAACAGAAGAAGCCAGGTGGGGGTAACCGTGGAAATACCATTCGAAACGATCCCTTGTTCAGCCTGACCTGCCATAAATTGCATGGCAACGATGTTAAGTACTTTGCTGCCCCCCCAACCCAATAGCATGCCTCCCAAACCGCCCAAAAAGCCGATTCCAGCAGCTTCTCCCAGGAATATGGTCAGGACATCCTTATTGGTGGCTCCAATTGCTTTCATCAGCCCAATTTCACGCGTACGCTCCAGAATAGCCATCGTCATCGTATTGGCGATTCCAATAGCAGCCACCAGTAACGCAATGGCTCCAATTCCGCCAAAGATGATCTGCAAGACCACAAAGAAGGAGTTAATCCCCTCTACGGTACTTTGTGGGGAGTAGGCCATAAAACCCAGATCATTAATATGATTGGTAACATCAACGGTCACATCCGGAGAAACAGCCTGAACAATCACGTTTTGATAACCATCTTTGTTTCGATTGACGCGCTTCCCGTTGTTAAACCATTGATTCCATGCTTCCAGATCAGTCATACTGACATACATGGTGCCATCCGCTTCATTGCGCATTTCTTGAAGCGTGCCTGCCACCTGCAAAGTGACTGTTTTCTTGACTTCCTGGCCGTCCTCAGTCCACTTTGACAGCACCAGTTTGATTCGTTGATCCATCATTTGAGGAGGTTCGGGCGGCTCTTCTCCGGGACGCATATTGGGGTTATAAAAATTTTTTGGAATCCAGCTGCCTACGATTACCGTCCCTCTTCGTAGTTCAAGCGTGCCTTCATTTACCAGATAACGCAGATCTTCCAGGCTCGCTGTCTCAACCCCCATAATATTGCCCCAGGATTCCAATTTACCCAGCTTCACCATAGCAGAGCCATTCAAGTAATCACGCGGAATAACTTTATCCACACCATCGATGGCGGCAATTTCTGTCAAAGCAGCGCTGGTCAACATTTTTATATTTGAAGGGCTTTCAGCAACACCATTTACCATCATCATCGGTCCGGAGCCCCAATTTGGGTAAACTTCGATGCGGGTCAGGTCATTAATGCCCCACAAGTTGCTGGTGGCCGATTTTTGCAGTCCGGTCGCCAGAGAGACCAACAGCACTACCGCAGCTGTGCCAATGACCACACCAATTGCGGTCAATGCCACCCGCCCTTTCCGCCGATTGAGGTTTTCAATAATCAGGCTGAAGAAATCCCAAAAATGCATGCGAGTTATCCTTTGCCGCCAGGCTTAATCGGTACCACCGGTACTTCTTGCTGAGGAAATTCACCACCATCTGCCGGCATGGGATAATCCAATGCCGGTTCAGATTTTGCGCTGCCCAAACCCAATAATCCTTTCAAAAAACGAACGACTTTCTCGGCAAATGTTTCTTGGGTTTCAATTACCGGTAGATCTGTGCCATCACCAGGCATCGGTTCAAAAATCTGCTCCGGTTCTACCTGGACGGACAGAGTTTGTTCCACAGTCCTTGGTTGATTAAAATCATCATTGTAAGAAACTGAGACCAGAATATCCAGGGGGCCAGTCTGATATGGCATTACCATCGCATCCAGGGTGAAATAACCACCCTGTTCCAATGGGCCAACCAGTGCCACATTTTCACTCAAATCGGCACCACCCGTAACACTCACTCTTAAATTTCCAAGGATAGCCGTGGTCTTACCCAAATTGGTGATTTGAATCGGTAAGGGTGAAACTTGTCCTGCAAACAAAATGCCAGGATCGCGGTAAAAACCCAATTCTACGCGTGGCAGGGAATAAACCAGAAGGGTAATGACCTGGTCATCCACCACCCGCTCGCCTTTACTATTGGTATAAGCAAATGAGATTTTGAAAGGATAAGCGCCTGGGATGGTAGAGACATTGACAATCAGTTGTACTTCAGTTGATTTTGATTCGGCAGCTGCGATTTTATCGAGGTAAATAAGGTTGGAGGAGCCAAGTGGTGCAAATGTGCTCAGATCTGAACTGCCACCGGATAACCCCCCAACGGTGGGTGTGCCACTGCCATCCGATCCAGAAACTCCTCCACCCAACACCATGGTTACACCCTGTGCCTCAACAGTCCCCAGGTTACGCATCAGCACTTTTAAGTTGAATATTGAGCCGGGTTGCAATGGGTTTACATCGACTTCATAACCTCCCACTACCAATTGCGCCCGAGCCTGAGAAGTTGGTGTGGCAGTCGCTGCAGAAGAATAAACGGGTTGTGTTAAGTTAATCGCCAATGTAAATACTTCGCTATAACTGGTACCCTGAAAGTCTGTATAGCTGACATTCATCGTGACCAAACCCGAAGCCAAGCCCCATAAGGTTGCGTTTGCCCTTAACGGCTGGCTGATATCGGTAGCGGCATCTGTATCCAGGTAAGGAACAACTCGTACTGCACCGGTCTCTAATGGCAAGAAGTCACTGCTTGCAAAGCTTGCGATAAGGTTATAAACATCGCTTCCGCCAGCATTTTTAAGTCGAATTTTGAGGGTAAAATCACTACCGGGATTGACGGCTGACTGTCCATAATCATACGCATAAATGACAACCAATGGGCGTCCAAAGACGGTCATTGTAGGAGTTGGAGTGAGTGTCGCTACAGTAGTCGAAGTAGATGTGGCTGTAGGAGTTGGAGTAAGTGTCACTATAGGCGTTGTAGTTCCTTCCTGTGCAAATACCACAGGACTCGCGATGGTTCCCAAGGCAAAGATCAGTATTAAGATTGAAAATAAGAATGAACGGATAAGTTTTTTCATATCAACTCCTCTGCTTCTTTTTCTTGCAATTCAAAACTGGCGGCGGCATCGTATTCCGCTTCGCTGACAACCATTCCATCCAAAAGGAAAATCATCTCGGAGGCAAACTGGCGCATGCGTAAATCATGGGTTACCACTACTACTGTTCTGCCCTCCTGATTAAGGCGAGAAAGCAGTTTCATGATGCTATAGCCGCTTGTGGTATCCAGGTTGCCGGTGGGCTCATCTGCCAAAATAAGCGGCGGGTTATTAACCAGCGAGCGTGCCACCGCAACGCGCTGTTGCTGGCCTCCGGAAAGTTCGGTCGGCCGGTGCTGGGCTCTATTTGAAAGCCCAACCTGATTTAAGAGAGAAGAAGCCCGCACATGCCTTTCTTTAGTGGGAATCCCAGCGAAACGCATTGGGAAAGCGACATTTTGAAAGGCGGTCATGCTGGAAATAAGATTAAAGGATTGAAAAATAAAACCGACCTTCTTGCGCCGAAAAAGTCCAAGATCATTTTCATCCATTTTTTCCAATTCAAATCCGTCCACGTGAATTTCTCCACTGGTTGCGCGATCCAGACCTCCCAGAAGGTAAAGTAATGTGCTTTTACCCGAACCGGAGGGACCCATAATCACGGTAAATGAACCCTTTTTAATATCCAGATCAATCCCTGCCAGAGCATGCACCTTTTGGCGCCCCATGATAAAGGTCTTTCGAAGGTCTCGCATTTGAATAAATGGCAAATTACTCATAATCTTAGAAGAAGAAAAAACCACCAGTAGAAAGACCGCTCAATTGGGAAGTGATTAAACCTGGTATTGCTTTTAATGCCAGGAAAATCAAAATTGCAGCCAGAGTCGCCAACCAGGCTTTACCAGCTTTCAGACCTGAAATCTTAATCGCCCCAATCCCTATAAGAATAATTTGCCAGATCAGATAAATATCAACAAAAGCCAATAATGCGGTTAGAAATGCCTGAAAGCCAGTTACACCCTCAGCCATAAAACCAGAAAGGCCGGGCCCCTTGATAATCTGGTGGCTAATTAAGATAGCAAAAATCTGCACAATATCCCGCACGATAAATGGAAGGCTTGCCCAGGCGACAATATTTAAGGCAGAACGATTGCTGCTACGGCTTCCATTGAGGGTCAATGAAAGATGTAGAATGCTGCCCAATAGGAACCACCCAATCCAAATACCCAGGAATTTTCCAACCAACGGGAACACAGTCGTAACCATCGGGCTGGAATTTACGCCTACGGCTTCGCTAAATTGCTGCTGTTGTTGCGGGCTATAGTATTCGAAACCTTCCGGCGGAGTGACTTGTGGTGCGGCAGCGCTGATGATCGGGACAGAAACCAGCACCAAAACCAAAGCTGAAACCATCAAGAGAACCAATGGCGCCAGCCAAACGCTATAATTCTTTTCCCCAATTTCTGCCAGTGCTTTTCCAGGCTTAAAAAATAGCGGGAAAAACCATTTTAATTGAAATTTCCTTGGTTTTTCCTCTTCAACGAAAGACACATCTTGTTCCACCATGGGCACACCTCTCTCTGCAATCTAAAATGACACACTCTCTACCATGAAAAGACGTTTTGAAGTGAAAAAAAGTTTCCACTTTGTTGATAACCCATGAATCTCACCGCTCACTATATCAATACATATGATCATACAATGACTTTAAGGATTTGTGAATATGTCAAAGGACACGCTCAATCAGGTAGCATATACCGTTAAGCGTCTCTTAATTGTATTGACTGTCTTGAAGGGCAAGCCACTGGTGTAAGTTAAGAGTATTGAGTTTCGGAGTCTACAGAAATTGACTTGATCGGTCCGCAGGTATGGAAGATAATTCAAAAAGGGCTGGGCGCACGAAAAACTCCCGCTTTTATCGAGCGGGAGTTTTCAAGGAGATGTTGAAATTTGCTTGCTGATTTTCAATCGATTCAGCCTCTGATGTGTTGGTTTTTCAATCAATTTTTTATCTTTCCTGTTCATTTATCGTTGTGACTTAAGCCCTACCAGACTGGCTGCTGTAAACAATAGCCCCACAAAGGCGATGACAACATAGACTACCCCTGCCATAATGAACCTCCTTTTCAAACAACAGGTCTTTCGAGTCGAAGCGGATTGCGGCGTTGCCTCTGACTCATATATACAATAACACCTATACGCTTAGATCGTTCCGCCTGAAAGAAGGGGATTTACTTCGCTTGTGGCGGATTTTCTCCCCGGTCTTTCGGTCAGGTTGAATAATTTTCAGTTAAATTAATATACGTAAATCCAATCCAAAAAGTTCCAATTTTATTAAATTGGGTGTCTTTTCTTTCTTATCCTAAAGAAGAGCTCAGTAATTATTCTCCCGCGATAAGATCAGGGAAATTAAGGTTAATAAGCGTCCACTCTTTTTTAGCTTTTTCGGATCAATATTTTCTATCACATCCCGCACAGTGTGCGCATTTTGATCCGATCCATCCCAACTGATGTACAAGCTGGGAGCTTCACGGGGCGAAGCAGTTGGAATGTCTTCAACGATGCCATAATGAGGCCCGCGCCCACGGGTTGTCGTCTTTATTCCCAGACGTTTTCCGCCATCCTGCACTAATTTCACCAGACGGTAGCTGGATTGGGCACCAATATTAACTGCCTTACCGGTTCCTGCACCAACAGCGCTAATTTCAATGATTTCATTGACTTTGAACTCATTTAATTCCCGGTAAGCATTCATAATATCCAAATATTTTAATGACTCCCCGCGATCGCCACCGCTCCAGGCAACAAAAATAATGGTGCGTTTGGGTGCATATGGACTATCTTTTAATAACCTGGCTAGTTCCAATAATGTACCTACACCGCTGGCATTATCATTGGCTCCGGGATATAAGACTCCATCAGGTTGATCTCCAAGGCCGTCGTAGTATGCACTGATAATTGTGACTTCAGTATCCATTGATATGCCTCTGTCCCCCATTAAAGCACCTTCACCAGGCAAAACACCAATGGCCATATTTATCATTTCATCATTGCCTTGCTCCGCCAAAATTGAACCTTGAACGATTGCGCCCGCATTTGTAGCAAAAATTTCTCCAGCCTTCAAATGTGCTGCTTCCTGGTCCAACTCGTTCAAATCGCTATCGGCAGTCATCAGCATCAAATTGGCTGTCTCTTCATTGATCCAGAATGTCAGACGTTCAGGATGCCAATAAGTCAGATAATATAATTTTTTCTGTTGCAAGGAGATCTCATCGTCTGCAACTACCAGGATTAACCCGGCTGTCTTTAAACCGGGACGTCCATAATCTTTTTCGCGAATCAAAACCGCTTTATCTGACAACGATAACGCACTGATTGCAGATAATTCTTTACTCGTATCTCCGGAAGCTGGTCCAATCGCCAATCCGATAATACTGCCTTGATTTTCTCCAAATGTCATGCTGACTCCAGCGTAATCCGCAAAATCTTTTCGATAGACAAATGATTTTAATTCCCTATCATTTTCATCCAGCAAAACCAGCTTTGGCTGCGCAATTAAGTGCAATCGTTGCACCGGAACTGTGAAAATGTAAGAACCATCACCTTCCGGCGGAAACAGTCCGATTTCTTCCATTCTGTACGACAGATACTCGGCAACGCGTGCATCAGCTGCTGAAGTAGATTCACGGCCATGGAAAATTGGATTGGTCAGGTCTTTGATGGTTTGCAATACGCGTTCTTCATCAAATGTGTTCGCGTAGGTTCGATAAATACCCATCGGTGATTGGATTTGCATGATCCATCCAAACACAATTACGGCCGCAACTGCCCCAAGCAGTGTATAGCGGTTAAAAATCCGGCTTAAATTTACACGACTGTCTTCCAAAAAACGCCTT
Organism: Chloroflexi bacterium 44-23; assembly: GCA_001899005.1. Classification (GTDB taxonomy): domain Bacteria; phylum Chloroflexota; class Anaerolineae; order Anaerolineales; family Anaerolineaceae; genus UBA6170. The sequence continues at coordinate 320,561 of MKUW01000019.1, read as the reverse complement.
AACCCTTCGCCAAACAAATTAAAGGTTATGATCGCCACAAAGAATGCCAATCCCGGATACCAGGCCATCCAGGGATAACTCCGCCACCAATCGCGGATGTTCGCCAGTAATGATCCCCATTCCGGGATATCTGAGAACATTAATGGAATATCTGCAGTCGCTTCGACCTTGAACCCGCCCCCCAAAAAGATATTTAAGAAACCCAATTCAGCCAGCAACATCAAAATTCCACTCATTTCCAACGAAGCGATCACCAGCAAAGACGGAACTAAATTGGGAAAAACCTGACGGATTAAGATGCCTGCGGAACTTGAACCCAGAGATCGGGCCGCCTCGATAAAAAGAGCAGGCTTGATGCGCATAGTCTGTGAACGAACGAATTGGGTTACTTCCCCCCACCCGACAATACAAAGTGCTAGAATAAAAACCCAGACCCCTTGCTCAATCCCGATCGCTTGAATGATTAACATTGCGAACAGTGTGATTGGAAAAGCGGCCCAAATATTAAGTAAGCGTTGGACAAATCGATCAAACCAGCTATCCTGCCACCAGCCAGAAATAACACCCAAAAGCGCACCAATGATTAATCTGGTCAACATAATTGAAAAAGCAAGTGAAAGCGTGCGTTGACCTCCTGCGAATACAAGAGCTTGAATATCGCGGCCGAGATGATCTGTTCCCCATGGAAAAGTATTGGATGTCTTGAAAGGGGGAGCACCGATTACGCCGTCAATCATGATAATGCCATGTAATTCAGATGCATTGCCTTTGACAAGTGAATCACCGCCGGCCATTACAATCAGGAACCCAATTACAAAAACCGTCCCAATTAATAAAGCTGGGTTATGTAAGACCCAGTGTATACCTTGTTTCAATCCGGGTCTTTTAAAGGCAGGCATCTCCTCCCTGCTTGCATGCAAAAACTGGCCAGACGATAATTCCGGCAAGACTGTTTTTGGTGCCTTTCTCAGACCCAAAAGCTTAAGCAAGTCCAACCAAAATTCTTGCATGGCAAATAAAATTCCCGATATCGCATGGGAAATCTCAAAAGGCTCATGAAAACTCGCATCCGGATTGTCTCTTCTTAAGCGTGCATCAATCAGTGGATAAATTAGATTCAATGCCAGATTAAACAAAACAAAAAAGAAACCCAAGGAAACGATCAAATCGGTAACCAGGGCCGGTATGCCCAGGTTAATGGCTTTCAATAAGGTTAGGCCAATCCCTGGCCAGACAAAGAAATACTCAACCACCGGCAAACTGGCTATTGAATAGCGTAAAGTAGTACCTACCGTCGTAAAAACAGGAATAAGAATGTTCTTTAATGCATGCCGGCTATATACCAGACTGTTAGAAAGTCCTTTTGCACGCGCTGAACGAATAAAATCCTCATTTAGTATGTCGCGTAATGATATATAAGTCACCTGCGCGATCTGAGCCATTGGGCGTGCAGCCAGAACCAGCATCGGCATGAGCAAATGCAGATCCCAGCCAATGCCTGTAGGCGGGAGTGCTTTCAAACCCAGAATCCGATTGATAACCTGTATATTGAACACCCATAATAACATCGCAAATAAAAAGCTGGGTGTTGACATTCCCATCACAGAAAAGACCAATACCAATGTAGAAGCCAGCCTTCCTTTGGAAATAGCTGCCAGGAAGCCGAGTATCACTCCCACAAATAAAGCAAAAAGGATCGCCACAAGCAATAATCCCGCGCTATTGACAAACGTATCCAGAACAAGCTTAAATGCACCCAGGTCCTGCCTTTGCCATGGATATGTTGTGGGGTGAAGAAAAAGGTATTCGTAGAGGCTCCGAAAAGTACCCAAAAATGTTTGGAAAAGGTGGGCCGGCAAATGATTTCGACCCCTGTCTGCCATTTCAAGAACAAATAAAGTCAAAAAGGCAACCGCCAACAAGGTGACAACCATATTCCCGAATTGTCTCAGAAGAATCTTGCCGTAATGCAGGAATGAATCAGAATCAGAATCAGATTGCTTGTCAGGGCTGGCGGAAGATATCAATATTTTCACACTTATTGAAAATGGGAGTTGTTTTGCATTACAATCAGGTTGATTTTACATCAAAATTGTCTCTCAAGAAAACGTCAAAAAATCTCCCATCTACAGAATACCCGAGAAGCTTGAATGCTTTGCTTAATCTTTTTTTCTTTTTTTTTCAAACCCAGCCAGAGCAAAATTCAATTATCAGGTAAAAATATGAAAACTACCTCTTATAAATCGCTGTTTATTCTGCTTTTTACAATCCTTTTTGTCTCCGGATGTCAAAGGATCTCTCCGGTTAACCCACCTATGTCGGCCACTGTTCTTGAGACAATGCTCCCTTCTGCAGTTGACAAAATACCCATGGAAGCAAAGGTGACCCGCATCCATCTTAGTGAACCACTTGATGAACCAAAAGCGGAACTGAGTGGACTGACCTGGGCTGGGGATTGGTTGATCTTGTTACCACAATACCCTGATCGTTTTGAAAATCAAATTTACCGCCTTAATCATCAAATTATCTTGGATGCGGTCGCTGACCCAAGCATGGTATTAGCGCCTGACCCGGTAATATTCAACAGTGACGGTCTGGAAAGCAAGGTGGCAGGATTTGAGGGATTTGAGGCAATCACCACGAACGGTACTGACGCATTTCTGACTATAGAAACCCACTCTGCCGGTAGTAAAGGCTACCTTGTCAAAGGTATCTGGGAGGCGGATTACAGCCAATTAACTCTGGATGCTACCTCTCTGACCCTCATTCCAACACAAATGAACATCAGCAATTCCAGTTACGAAAGCGTACTTGTTTTTGGTGCCCGTATTTTTACAATTTATGAGGCTAATGGCGCGAATATCAACGCGCATCCCAGAGCCGAAATGTTTGATCAAGCCCTTAACAGCGCATCCTCCTTAAGTTTCCCTAATATCGAATACCGCATTACCGATGTCACCCAGCCGGATGAAAACGGAGAGTTCTGGGCTATCAATTATTTTTACCCCGGCGATCTTTCCAAATTAAATCCTGCTGATGATGTGCTTGCACAAACCTATGGAAAGGGCATGACCCACGCCAATTCACCTGTGGTGGAACGATTGGTGGCCTTCCAATTTTCTGAAGACGGCATCGTTTTCGCCGATAAAGCACCCATTCAATTGCAGCTCTTACCAGATGATGTAGCGCGCAACTGGGAAGGACTGGCGCGGCTCGATCAGATTGGCTTCTTGCTGTCAACCGATAAATTTCCTGAAACCTGGCTGGCTTTTGTGGCCTATCCTTGATTTCTCAGATCTGATTTTTCCAGGTTAGCAAGGCTCTCCTTTTTCTGCCCAAGAATCAAGCGTGAACTCCGGTCATAAAATACATACTCCCAGGCCCATTTAATCAGAACCACCAGCCGGTTACGAAAACCCACCAGCTGGATTAAATGCACAAAAAGCCACATCAACCAGGCCGGCCAACCCCGGAATTGAAAACGTCCTATTTGGGCCACAGCTTGATTACGGCCGATGGTCGCCATCATGCCCGGGTCATGATACGTAAATGGCTGTAAGCTTTTAGCATCCAATTGCGCCTTGATATTTTCTGTTGCAAGTTTGGCCTGCTGTATGGCCACCGGTGCGACCATCGGCAATGCGGTCCCATCCTCGGATTCAGAGTAGGCGCTGTCACCGATCACAAAGACATTGTCATGAGTGGGGAGCTGCAAGGTTGGCCGCACAACCGCCCGCCCCTGTTTGCTTTGTGTCAAACCGGCAGAATCGACCAAACTGGCTGCCCGCACACCGGCCGTCCAGATAAATGTTCGCGCTGCAATCGGGTCACCTTGAACCAATTGAATTGTCTCTCCGTCATAATCTTCGACCATTTTTTCAAGCATCACTTCAACTTTTTTGCGTTTTAATGCCGCAATGGTTGCCTGCGATAAGTGCTTGCTCAGATTGGAAACTAAATTGTCAGTAGCCTCCAATAGTATGACACGAGTTTCGTTAATATCAATTTTTGGATAGTCCTTCTTGAGCACCACCCGCACCAATTCCGAGATGGCGCCCGACATTTCCACACCGGTCGGCCCGCCGCCGCATACCACGAAGGTCAATAATGCCTGCCGTGCTTTAAGCTCGCTTGTCAACGAGGCTTCCTCAAATCTCAGTAAAATGTGGTTTCTGATCCGATTCGCATCAGCAAGAGATTTTAGACCGAAGCTTTTCGCTTCTAAAGAAGCTTTTCCAAAGTAATTGGTCTGGCTGCCGACTGCCAGGATCAAATAATCGTAATCCATTGGACCGGCGGTCGTCTCCAGAATTTGGCGATCAAAATCAATCCTATCCACATTGGCCAGAACAAATTCCAGGTTTTTCTGTTTGCTTAAGATTCCCCGGATAGGATAAGCAATATCATCCGACGAGAGGCCGGCCGTAGCAATCTGATAAAGAAGCGGTTGAAATAAGTGGTAATTCTGGCGATCTACGAGTTTCACATGAACCGGTGCATTTGCCAGGGCCTTGGCTGCCTGCAATCCGCCGAAGCCAGCGCCAACAATGACCACACATGGCTTTTTAGTTTTCGCTGTCATCAGACACCTCCCTAATGATTATGAACGAAACCATACACAATATAATGACTGGTACCATATTTATCCAGTATATTTATAGGCTTTCGGGATGGCAGGTGATTGGTTGATTAGCTGATTAGAAGCCGGATAATTGGCAGAGTAAATTCGGTTAATAACTGTTCAAACTGAATCTTTTCTTCCATCTCCAGCTTCAGATTTCCGTTTTCCGCTTAAATTATTGCTGTCAGCCATCCGCTATCAACTGTCCGCTCTTCTTTTCCCTTTTCCAAGCATTGCCAGCGGAATCTGCACTACTTCTTTGATACCCAGCCAATAAACCACCAGCATGTAAACCAGCAAACCAGCTCCACCCCCGACCAGCAACAGCACCAGATCGCCGCCAGGAAGTAATCGCCGGGCTATCAAGACAACCCCGGCCATAATGACACTACCCAGTAATGCTTTCCCCAAATCAAGCAAAATGTGGCGCAGATCGACTCCCTTCCAACGAATTGAGAGGATCAGCAAACCGATTGATGCTTCAACCAGCACAGCGATACCATTTGCCAAAGCTGGGCCGGCAAGGCTAATTCCACCGCTCTCAAAAGGTCGCGTCAGCCAGATTGCCAGCGCGATATTCAAGGCCGTGGTGCCTATGGATATATACAAAGGAGTGTAGGTATCTTGTTGGGCGGCGAAAGCTCGAACCACCACTTCCAGCATGGATTGGCTGATCAATGCCAGCGCGTAGAATTTCAGGGCAAAATAGACCAGCTGCGTACTCTCAGCAGTAAATGCTCCCCCCTCAAACAAAACCCGAATGATCGGCTCACCGAGCACTATCAAAGCCATTGCAGCCGGGATCGCCAGCGTCAGAATGGCGCGCAGCGACCCGCTCAAGGCTTTGCGCTGGGCAGCCACATCCTTTTGTGCCGCCAGAGCAGCCATGGTTGGGAAGATAGCAATTCCAATCGCCGTTCCGATCAGCGTCCAGGGCATATTCATCAGGCGATAGGCAAAGTCCAGTGCTGCCAGTCGCCCTTCTCCCAAACGCGAGCTAAGCGTGGCATTCAGCCAATTAATGCTGGCACGCGCCATCAACAAATCTATAATTCGCGGCAGCATCAAAATCGCCACCCTGATTAATGCCGGATCCATGCGTAATAGAGGCTGCCATCTAACCTTGTAGTAAATAATGGCTGGTACTTGAATAAGAAGATGCAGTAACGAGCCCAGAACAGCTCCCCAAGCAATTCCGAAAATGCCCATGCTGGGGGTTAGGAAAAGAGCTCCAAAAATGATGCCGGCACTATACAAAGATGGCAGCAAAGCCGGGACTACGAAATGTTCGTGAGCATATAAAGCAGATGTCAGAATGCTGGAAATGGAGAAAATAAGAGTGGAAAACAAAAGGATGCGCATTAATTGCACGATCAATGCCTGAATTTCAGACGGGTACGAAGCACCCACACCCCATTTTGATCCAACCAACCAGGGTGCTGCCAGGAGTGCCAGGGCAGAGGCTGCCAGCGTAATCAGAAAAATCCAATTGACCACTTTGCTAAATAAAGCATTGGCACCTTCTTTTTTTTCAAGGCGTTCCTTATAAACCGGGAGAAACGCAAAGCTAAGCGCACCCCCCGAAAGCATGGTGTAGATCAATTCCGGGACAACATTTGCTGCCGCAAAAGCATCCAATTCTGCTCCGGTCCCAAATTGACCGGCGATAATACGCTGGCGCAGCAACCCGACCACAATCGAAACACCCCAGCCGGCACTGATAATCACAGTTGAACGGGCAATGGAGATTGTTTTGGAGGGGGATTGGGGTTTAGGTGATTCGGACATGCTTTATCTCGTGGAGCATAATTAGTTGATTAGGTGACTTGTTGATTAGTTTAGCAACCAATTACCCGATCAACCAACTAACCACCTAACTAATCAACTATTCACTTATCACTTCCAGCTTCGCAAACGAAGCGGCCAATTTTTTCATTTCCTTAATGTCCACAAAAAAGATCTCCAGTGTCTCTTCTCCATCACCTTCCAGATGCACCGTCAGAATGACTCCCTCGCCAAACGACTTGTGGCGGACTTTCATTCCGGCTTTATAAACTGCTTCCGATTTCAAATCCCGTTTGGGGGCATCCGAGCCTTGCGGCAGAATGGAGGCCGAACCGGAATTACGGCCGCGCGAGGAAGAAGCTTGAGCATTTTCCCAGGTATAAACACGCGTTCTTGCCTGGCCACCGCTTCCGCTGGAAGCACGAGGAGATAGATCTGAATAATCCTCACGCTCATGACTCCAGCGCCTGCTTGAGCGCGGGTATTGGTTGAGCCTTCCAAACGTATTAAAACTAGAATCTTCGCTTAACAAACGGATAGGAATATCCTGCAAAAATCGGGAGGGCAACTGGTTCTCATAAGTGCCATAGGCATTTCTGCGCTCAGTATGTACCAGATACAAGACGTTGCGAGCGCGGGTGATACCAACATAAAACAGACGGCGTTCTTCCGCCAACTCCTCATCATCATCAAATGCCCGGCTGTGCGGTAAGACTCCATCATCCAAACCGATGATAAAGACCTGATCAAATTCCAGACCTTTGGCTGCGTGCAGGGTCAATAGGGTTGGTGCTTCAGTTTTTTCCGGTACTGTATCCTGATCTGATACCAGCGCCAGACTCTCAAGAAAAGCTGCGATGCCCTGATCATCGTACTCGAAAGCAATCCGGCGCAACTCTTGAACGTTTGCCCAGCGGTCAATGACTTCTTCTTCACTGCCTTCATTCAAGTATTGCTGGTATTCCAGGTCGAGCACAATCCGGTCAAATAAATCGGGCAGAGAAGCGCTTTCTGCGGCTGAAACCCAGCCTGCCAACAAATGGGCAAATCCGGTCAACGATTTGGCAGAGCGTTCCAGTGCCAGCCACAATTCTGAGTTTTCCGAGTTGGCAGCTAACGCCAGCAGGGTTTCACCCATGCTCTCTCCGCGCCAGCGCGCCACTTCGGAGAGCTTATCAATGGTCTTGTCACCAATTTTCCGCGGGGGCACATTGATCACGCGCTGCAAACTGACCTCATCTTTAGGGTTGTGTACCAGCCGTAGAAAAGCAATTATATCTTTCACCTCGCGGCGGCCGTAAAAACGCTGGGCGCCTACCAACCGGTAGGGCAGGCCAGCCTTCAGGAAGGCCTCTTCCAGCAATCGCGATTGTGCGTTGATACGGTACATAATCGCAAAGCTGCCAGCTTGTACGCCCCGCCGCTGCTGTTCCAGAATGGTATTGATCACATACTGGGCTTCCTCACGATCATCGCCAGCAACATAAAAATGTACCAATTCGTCGCTGCTGCGTTGGGTAAAGAGTTGTTTCGGCGTGCGGTGAAGGTTACGATCAATGACAGCTTTGGCGACATCCAACACAATTTGCGTTGATCGGTAATTTTCTTCCAGCAAGATCTTGCTGGCAGAATGATAATCCTGCTCAAACCGCAAGACGTTCTTGTAATCTGCACCACGCCAGCGATAGATTGATTGATCTTCATCACCAACCACAAAGATACATTTGTGCACACTGGCAAACAACTTGACCAGCTTGTATTGAATCTGGTTTGTATCTTGAAATTCATCCACCAGAACATACTCAAAGCGATTGGCATAGCGTTCACGCACTTCGGGGTAATTGCTTAGCAAGTGCACTGTCATCAACAGCAAATCGTCGAAATCAACGGCATTGTTTAATCGCAACGCTTTTTCGTAGCTGCCATAAATATCACGGATGGTGCTATCGCGGCCGCTGCGGATGATATAGGTCTCGGGCAAGATAATGTCATTCTTCGCTTTTGAAATCGTGGCTTGAATCGCAGACGGTTTAAAGATTTTTTCGTCCAGATTCATGCCTCTGATAATGTTTTTCAGCAGAGTAAGTTGATCGTCAACATCGAAAATGACAAATTTGTTGTCGACCGGCAAATATTGGGCTTCCCGCCTTAAGATGCGGGCACAGACCGAATGAAAAGTTCCCAACCACAACCCATCGGCTTTACGACCCAGCATCTTCTCCAGACGATTTTTCATCTCACGGGCAGCTTTGTTGGTGAAGGTGACCGCCAGGATGTTGTAGGGCGGAATACCAACCTCTTGCACCAGGTAAGCAATACGGTGGGTAAGCACCCTTGTTTTTCCCGATCCCGGACCAGCCAGGACCAATGTTGCACCGCTTTCAGCGGTGACAGCTTTGTATTGCTGCTTATTTAGTTCGCTCAGTGATTTCATATGCTTGATATTGTACTATCTGAGCCCATAGAAGGTCAACAAATTTTTATTTCATCGGGAAGTTTTATCATTTCAAATAAAATCCTCAACTCCCTTTATTGAAATGATTCGGGAAGATTTTCTTAAGGTAAATCCTTGTTTTTTTACATATTGATTATGCTACAATCTTTGTATCAAAGTCTTTTCGATTAGCGTGATCAAACCCATCTACGAACCAAGTCGCTAACCGCAGTTCGTTTCGATCAACCTTATTTTGCAAGTCAAATCAGGAGGATATTGTAATGAGAACCAAAATCAGGTTTTGGCGTCTTGGTCTAATTCTATTGTTTTTGTTGGCAATGGTTATTCAACCTCAACAAATAACACAGGCACAGCCCATGAAAAATAATACTGCCCATTCACTCGCTGGCGGGGCATTCACTCAGGACTGGTCAAATACAGGGCTGATCACCACAAATGATGATTAGTCCGGAGTTGATGGAATTGAAGGGTATCTGGGAGATTACACTACGTCTACACCCAGTGCAGTTGACCCACAAACTTTATTATCAGACTACTCGGTTGCAATTGATGTAATCGCCAACCAGACCTCTACTGCGATAACTGCCGGAGGCGTAGCGGAGTTTGAAATTACCAACCCTGTGGTTGCATTGCAAGGCTCTGGTTCCGCAGATGCTCCATTCGTAAAGATTTATTTGAACTCACTCACTTGCGGCAATATTAATGTTGCCTACAAAGTTCGTGATATTGATGGCACCACAGATAACGCCATCCAACCGGTAGCGCTTCATTACCGTGCCGGGGGCATAGGCGATTACACTAACGTTCCGGCAGCATTTATTGCCGATGCCACTACAGGGCCAAGTCTCGCTACCCTGGAAACCAATGTAAATGTAACCTTACCGGCAGAAGCTAATAACCAGGCTGTTTTGGAACTGCGCATCATGACAACAAATGCAGTTGGAAGTGATGAATGGGTTGGAATAGATGATATCAATATCTCTGCAACATGCGGCGATTTTGTGACCGATCCAAAAATCAACGAATTTTCAGCCAGTACCATCGGCACTGATTATGAATATGTTGAAATTTACGGTGATCCGGGGACAGATTACTCCGCCTACAAAATTTTGGAAATTGAAGGAGACCACACACAGTCCCCGGGCACAATCAAGGAAGTAATTTCCGTCGGAACTACCGATTCGTCGGGTTTCTGGTTTATGAACCTCTCGACCGGTAGTCTCGACAATAACAGTCTGACTCTATTATTGGTCAAGGACTTCAGTGGTGCATATGGAGATGACCTTGACACCGATGATGATGGCACTCTCGATAGTACACCCTGGGCTTCCATCGCCGATTCCGTAGCCGTCGACGACGGAGATGCCGGCGATCTTTTTTATGGCGGCCCGATCTTAGGTCCCAACTATGACGGTATATCAACTCTCGCCCCGGGAGGCGCATCACGCATACCGGATGGCGCGGATAGCGAAAGCACCAGCGATTGGGTACGCAATGATTTCGACCTGGCAGGTATCGCGGGGTACACCGGAACAGCTGTTTTCGGTGAAGCGTACAACACACCAGGTGCATCAAATGAAGTCTATCAGGAAGTTTGTGGTGATCCCTACACACCAATTTACACAATTCAAGGTTCTGGTTTGGCCAGCGCTTTTGACGGCGATGAAGTTGCCACTGAAGGCATTGTGGTAGCCGATCTGCAAACAGGATTAAGAGGAATTAATATTCAGGACATGACCGGTGATGGCAATCCCGCGACTTCCGATGGCATCTTTGTCTACCTGCCCACCCCGGATGTAAATGTTGGCGACCATGTTCGAGTTAGAGGAACTGTTGCTGAATTCAACAGCCTGACTGAAATCACCAGCGTCAGTCAGGTGCTGGTTTGTAACACGGGCTTAAGTGTGGCTGCCACCGGGCTGAGCTTGCCCGTCACAGCTGTTGACGACTTCGAGAAATATGAAGGTATGCTGGTGACCTTCCCGCAGGATCTGGTCATTTCTGAATACTTCAACTTTGACCAATTTGGCGAGATCGTGCTGACGTCCACCCGCCATATGACACCAACCGCCTTGTATGACCCCGGCTCATCTGAGCAGCAGCAGGCAGCCCAGGATTATTTACTTGATAAAATTATCCTGGATGATGGCCGCTCAGCTTCAAATCCGGATCTGGCCATACACCCAAATGGCAGCACCTTTGATATGACCAACCTCTTCCGCGGCGGTGATCTGGTTACAAACGTGACCGGCGTGATTGATTATAGCTTTGGGTCTTATCGAATTCAACCAACGCAAGGCGCTGATTACACATCTGCCAACCCACGAGAAACACTTCCACCAATGCTCGGCGGTCAGATTGAGGTAGCCAGTTTCAATGTGCTCAATTACTTCACCACTATTGATAATAGCGGTTCAATCTGTGGTCCCCTGGCGAACCAAGGATGCCGCGGGGCCGACACAGCCGAGGAATTCACCCGCCAGCGCAATAAGATCATCGCAGCTATTTCCACCATGGATGCGGAAGTAATCGGCTTGATGGAAATCGAAAACAATGCGACTGATAATGCTGTCATTGACCTGGTCGCCGGACTGAATGCTTTTAACGGTGCCGGCACCTACGATTACATTAATACAGGTGTAATCGGTACGGATGCCATTAAGGTTGCTATGATCTACAAACCAGCGGCAGTCAATTTGGTCGGCAGCCATGCCATTCTGGATACTTCGGTCGATCCGCGATTCCTCGACAATTTCAATCGGCCAGCCCTGGCACAATCATTTCAAGATCCGCGCTCGGGAAATATTTTTACTGTGGCCGTCAACCATCTCAAATCCAAAGGTTCAGCCTGTACCGATGACCCCGACCTGGGTGATGGCGCCGGCAACTGTAACCTGACGCGCACAGACGCAGCTAAAGCCCTGGTGGATTGGTTGGCTGATGATCCCACGGGCGCCGGATCAGAGAACAACCTGATCATCGGCGATCTCAATTCCTATGACAAGGAAGACCCGATCGATGCCATTCTGGCCGGGCCGGATGACACGGCTGCGACAGATGATGACTACACCGATCTCATTTTCAAATACCAGGGTGATTTTGCTTATAGTTACGTCTTCGACGGGCAGATGGGCTATCTTGATCATGCCCTGGGCAATACCGGTATGCAGGCCTTTGTAACCGGTGTCGATATCTGGCACATCAATGCTGATGAACCTGATCTAATTGATTACGATATGACTTACAAGAAGGATGCTCAGGATCTGCTCTATGCACCTGATCCATTCCGCTCCTCCGACCATGATCCGGTTATTGTGGCACTGGTCTTCCCTTACTTCTACTACTTCCCAATTATCAGCAAATAAAGCTTCTAAGAGTAGAGGCAAACAATTGTTTGCCTCTACTCTCGATTAAACGTACCTAACGAACAAAGCAATAATCACTTGCCAGGTAGGATAATCGCTCTTTTACTTATTTGTATTTTTTTCATTCGTCCATTCGGATTATTCGTCCCATTCGTGATAAAGATAATCGTCGTTTCTTACACACTTTTTTTATTGTCAACCCCTGCAATCTCGACTACAATCTCCCTTATGGAATGGGATTTGATCGGTCATGATTGGGCAGTAAACATCCTGCGCAAACACATCCAACAGCAAAATGTACGCCATGCCTACCTGTTTAGCGGGCCGCCCGGCACGGGCCGCCGCAGCCTGGCATTGGTTTTTGCACGTGCAGTCAACTGCCAGCAGCCGCCCTCTCCCGGTGAGAGCTGCGGCACATGCCGAGCCTGCCGATTGATCAGCAGCGGCCAACATCCGGATGTAAGCATTCTGGAGGTTGGCAGTGACAGCCAGGAAATCAAAATTGAGCAGGTGCGTGAGCTGCAAAAGAATTTGAACCTATCTCCCTATGAAGCCCGTTATCGCATTGCTCTTTTACTCGATTTTCAACGTGCCAATCCCAATGCGCAGAACGCTTTATTAAAAACACTGGAAGAAGCTCCCCCACGCGTTATCCTCTTGATGACCGCCGATGCACCGGAGAACCTGCTGCCGACCATCACCTCACGTTGTGAAATCTTGCGCCTGCGACCACTGGCCGTGGCGGAAATGGTTGCCCCGCTGCAAGTAAAAATGAATATCGAGGCAGAGGCAGCTCTGGAGTTAGCTCACCTCTCCGGTGGCAGATTTGGTCTGGCAGACCACTACCACAATCAACCCGAGGAGCAGGAACAATTGCACACCTGGTTGCAAGAACTATTTGAATTGCTGTCCCAGGATCTGGGACCTCGCATGGTATACGCCGAGAAAATCAGCGAAAAGCGGCGTAAAGGTGAAAGCCGTGAGTCTACCCGCAAAATTTTGGAAACCTGGCTGCTCCTTTGGCGCGATGTTCTCATCTTAAATTCAGGCAGTCAAATGCCTTTGACTTTTATTCCATTTAAGGCCTGGAGCAACCAGGTGGCAAATACACTCACATTTCAGCAAATTGCAGCGCAGATCCACAATTTGGAAGATGCCCTGGAACAGCTGGACGCCAATATCAATGTGCGCCTGCTGCTGGAGAATGTCCTTCTGACCTGGCCACAGGTGAATCTCAGCCTGCATCCGTAAAGCCCGCATTATTCCTACTATTTTCGGAAGATGGCTATGCATTTATTTAAGCTGGCCGCACGAATTGACAGGGGATTAATATTTTCCGGGATCACAATAAGAATAAATATCTCGTAAAGCAAAACATACAACAAATATTATTATTTACCACATCACTTACAATAGGAAACCTGAATTTTCTATTTTGATACTTTAATTGAAACCGGTGGCAACTGATCGATAACTGTCAATGCGAAGAGGGCGTGTCCGAGGAAGTACTCCTGTCCTACACGAGAAAGATTGCTTCGCTGTCCTGCTGTTGCTCATAACACAATGAGGTGGAGTGTTCCGAACTAACTTGAGAAATAAATTTGCAAAATGCTTTCCTTTCAAGAGACATTATGCCTCTTTCACGTGAGATCGCTCGTAAGGGCGAAGCATCCGGGAAACCATTCAATCCTAAAAAAAAACACCCATCGCGGATGCTTCGCCCATCAGCCGGCTACTCCAACTCATACTATAAATATGTGGTGGTTTGGCGCGTTACGAACTGACTTAAGAAAAAAAGTCAAAAGGCGTTCCTTCCGAGAGGTATTATGTTTCTTTCGCGTGAGATCTCCCATCAGCCTACTTAGGCTGACAGAAGCCACAATTATATGTCACCTTGGCCATCAAGACGTAAATACTGGAAAAATACATAGGCAAATTGCCATTTCTTTAACCACGCTATTCTTCCTATCCCGCCATTTGGTGGGTCATTGACCCACCCTACTCACCGTCATTCATCCTCTGATCATTTTACGTGACCAGCGATGGCGCGACCAGCGAATTTTTACGGAAGAAACCAGATTTATGAAAATTAGGATTATTGCAAACGGGGCTGCCTTACGGCAACCCCGTTTTACTTATTAAATTCTGCTTTACTTGCTTATCAACGGGAAGTAGTACATATAAAGTGGATTCCATTCCCAGGCATACACCTGACCGACACCCGGTTTTCCCATATAATCCACCAGCATCACCCCCAGCGGATTGCTGAAATGATAGCCCTCCTTATTGTCAACTCCAAACAAGAACGAGAAGGATTCATTCTGTGGATCAAGGGATGGCAGAATATCCCACATTAATGGTGGCTTCGAAATGTCAAATTGACCACCGCCAGCATAATCTTCATTGCCATACCAGTCGGTGCTGACGACATCATACGAGAATTTATCAGCAATACCATTCCAACCCGGAGGTAAATACCACTCCTGGAACCCGGAGTTGAAATCGGTATAAATCCCATAAGGGCTGGCAAGACTCACCGAATTATCACTTAAATCGACCTGGAAAACAATCCAATCATTATCAGGATCACCCCCTGTAGCCGCTCCGTAGTTGTAATTGAAGTTGACAACATCAGCAATTCCATCCTGATCAGCGTCAATATACATATCAACTTCTGACCAATACGGTTGGGTGGTATGCTGCGGAGCCCACATGTTGAAAGCTGGAACAATTAATCCATTGAAGTTATCATAATCCAGGCCTACATAACGCAGATCTGCCATATCCGCCACGCCTGGGTCATTATCGCTTTCCAGAACCAGCGGGTAAGCCCACAGGCTGGAAGCAATCGGCCCGTCTTGTTCCAGATCAACGTAACCATAAGAATCGATATTAAAGGAAGTCACTTCTTCCACTGTTGTCAGCTCGGTATAAGGTCGTGGCACAAAATAGAACGGCACACGCAGTTCTGCATCGCCATCAAAGAAGACATAACCATAATACTCTTCCATACCACCAAAATCAGCCGGCAGCAAAGCTCCATCCAGGTTCAAAGTGAGATCAACTTCAACGCTGCCATTCGCTGGTACATCGATCGTCGCAGATGACGGGGTTAAAGTTGCCCCGGCTTCGGCCGACGTAAAGTGAGTTCCCACAGCCAAGCTGATCATCGTCGAACCAAAGTTGCGTACGGTGATCGTTTTGGTATCTTCGAATGTCATCTCAGCACCAACTTCAACCAGACCCCAGCTCAAAGAAACCAGATTTTTATCTCCGACAGCCACAACTTTTGTCTTGACAGCTGCTTCTGCATCCACCCTGCCTGCGCCTGCTCGAGGAACTTCACTACTGACGGGGTCATTCAGGTCAACAGCCGTGTTCATGATAGCCGCTTTGATTTGTTCATTTGTCCAGTTTGGGTGGGCTTGTTTCATTAATACAGCCACACCGGCTACATGCGGAGCCGCCATGGAAGTACCGCTCATACCCACACCATAACTACCAGAACCCATATTGGCCGCATAAATATCGACGCCTGGGGCACTAATCTCTGGTTTCAGCTTGGAATCATACCCGCGCGGTCCGCGTGATGAAAAACTTGCGATTGTATCTGCGGGGGTGGGTGAAACAAATGTTTCCACGTTTGTGTCCGGGCCAACAGAGACAGGTAGTGGTGCCAGCGCTTTTAATGCCAAACCATCACTTTGCAAAATGGAGCCGGCCGGTAAAGTTGAGGTCCCGGTTGCCATTGAAATCGTACCAGTAGTGTTATTGTAAATAATCGCTGCCAAAGCCCCCAGCGTTTGGGCATTGTTAATTTTTACTTCAAAGGAACAAGAACCCCGGCTGATCAATGCAATTTTTCCAGTCAAGGCACCTGCAGTTACCAAAGGCACATCAGCATTACAAAGGTATCCAATTCCAAGAACACCATTCGCCGATCCATCTACTGCATCTACAGCAACAAGATCGGTCGTGATGGTGCTGGTAAACGGATTCCCAACCGTATATGGGATATGCTGTGTTCCTCCATTAGAAAATTCAATGAATGGAGCTGTCTGAAAACCAGTGCTGGAGGCTGCCACAGATAAAGTTGAATCAGACACGGAAGGAGAACCCACGACATAGTTGGTATCTCCAGCATTGCCTGCAGATACAGCTAGAAAGACACCAGCAGCATTAGCCGCTTCTACGGCAATAAGTTCTGGGTCGGTCTCGTCATTCGGGCCAAACGAAGAGCCGAGCGACATATTGATCACATCCACATGGTCGGAGATATTACCATCACCATTGGGATCCATCGCCCATTCAATTGCATCAATCACCAGGTCGGTAGATCCTTCTGCACCAAAGACTTTCAGTGCATAGATATACGCTTGCGGAGCGACACCACTGCCAAAGCCGACATTTATGCCAGCAATCGTTGAAGCGACATGAGTACCATGGCCAGCTTCGTCGAGCGGGTCATCATCCGGAACAGGAATACTGGTCGCTGGATATCGGGCATCATAATCCGTCCCAGCGAAGTCATAGCCACCAATCACTTTGGCTGTTGGGAATGTACCCGGTTCAATAATATCCGGATCATTGCTTGAATAAGCAACAGGCGTTCCCGGGCCATCAAACATGGCATGCGTATAATCCACACCCGTATCAATCACAGCTACCGTAATCCCTGCTCCAGTGAATCCAACCGGTGTCATAGCCCAGACAGCATCGGCATTAATGAGATGGACACTGTTCGTTAAATCAATCTCATGGCGCGGGGCTCTCGAGACAGATGTAACCCCTGGTAACGCTCGAATGGTGTTAATTTCACTGGCAGGCACACTCATCAACATCCCGTTGAGTACTTTGGTGTATTGACTGATTACAATAGGCGCCGCCTTGCTTGAATCAGCAGCCAGACCTGCGGAAAGTTGATTGAAAACTGCATCTTGTTGTGAAATTAAATCAGAAGAATAATCATGCTGCGGAAATTCTTCTTGCGCAGGCGTTCCAATGATATTATCCTGTTCCATTTTCTCAATTAACGAAGGGGCATCCATTTGAACGATAACAGTCACAGGCATATCGGCATATTGCTGCAACGCGTTTGGAATCCTCCCTTGTTTTGAATGAGAAATTCTTCAATCGTCATTCCGTTTTCGAATTTATCCAATATTTCCTGAGGGAGTAGTTCGGGGGCAGGCCGTTCCGGTTTACTGCTTCCGGGAGGTAATGTTTGTTTTTCATGTACTGCAGGAGCATCTGCAAACACTGGAGTAGCCAACTAACTGATCAAAATAACCATAACAACTATTCTAAATATCTTTCTTTTCATTTTTCCACTCCTTGTCATTTGTTCGAATAATCTGATTTGAGGATCATCTTCATTAAGGAATTAACCGGAAAATGAAGCATTTCACACAAATCCAATAATGGGAAACAGGTTGGTAAAATTCTAAATAAAATGCATCGCTAACCAACCTTTCCAGGATTGAAAGAATTAGTTCGTGTCTCTTACACCTCCTCCGTAGAATTTAATTAAACCAAAGAAACCCTGTTTTGATCAGGTTACTTTGTCTTCGTAAGTTAGTCGAGCAGCCAATCGAAGAATAATTATTAGGTTCAAAACCAGCCCTCACGAGGGGATTCGGTAGAAATATGCGCACTCACCAGCAGCATATTTTGATTAGTACATATTTTTATTATAAGTATTAAAAATGTGAAAAACAAGCATAAAACTTGTTATGTAGCGTCTATTTTCCATTTTTTAACAAGCAAATCAAATTACCTACCCCAGGTCCATTCTTAAGAGGCGAATTTTAGCCAAATTTTTTGACGACTTCATTTTTTGAGGCAGAAATCAACGGGCCAGTTTTGTTGCAAGCTCTTCCCAGGCGGCCATATGCTCACTCAGCAATAATTGCAGGGTTTGATGGCGTTGTCCCAACGCTACAATCCCATCAATTGCATTCAGCGGCTGCTGTAGTTGTTCTTCAACGCCATGCATTTCATCTTCCAGGATCGAAATTTGTTCTTCCAGCTCATCCAGGTTTTTTTGCAGGCGCAGGCGTTCATTCTTGGAAAGACCGGCTACAAATCTGGTTTTCCTAGAAGAAGTCTTATCAGGTTGCTCTTGTGAGGGGGCAAATTGATTAATTGCCCCGGATTTTTGCAGGTCTTTGAATTCTCTAAACTGGCTGTATGACCCAGTAAAAATATCCAACTGATTGGAATTGACATTTAGTTCCCAGATCTGAGTGGCGAGAGCATCAATCAAGTAACGGTCGTGGGAGACAAGTAAGATGGTGCCTTCAAAATCGGCCAGGATGCCCTGTAAAATATCTTGAGACGCTAAATCAAGGTGATTGGTCGGTTCATCCAGCAGCAGCAGATTGGCTCCCTGCAAGCCGAGAACTGCCAGCGCCAAACGGCCGCGTTCACCCCCGGATAGTAAGGCGACCGCCTTAAAAACATCGTCTCCGCTGAACAGAAACTTCGCCAGATAATCACGTATTTGGCCAGGAAGCATTTGTGGTGCAGCTGACTCAATAACTTGCATGAGTGTCTGCTCTGCTCGCAAGTCATCGTGAGTTTGTGCAAAATAACCGATTTTTAATCCCGCTCCCAATTCGACTTTGCCTGCATACGGCGCAATTTGCTTTAAAATTGTCTTCAGAAATGTCGTCTTGCCGGCACCATTAGGGCCAAGGATGGCTGCACATTCCTTTCTTTCCAATACCAGGTCCGGGGCTGTAAACAATGGCCTGCCTTCATCCAAATAGCCCACCTGCAATTGGTGAGTCTGTAAAACCAGGTTACCGGAGCGGGCAGAGGGTTCCAGTTGGATGCGCATCTGGCGATGGTGATGGATCGCCCTTGGTTGGCTGGGAGTCGATTCGGCCAGCAGGCGGTTGAGGCGCTTACGGCGGCCCTGCGCCTGACGCGTATTCTGTCCGGCGATGTTTCGGCGAATATATTCCTCTTCCTTTTCCACGAACTCCTGTTGACTCTCATATTCAGCCAGTTTACGTGCTTGCCGTTCGATGCGCTGTTGTAAATAAGCGCTGTAATTGCCTTTGTATTGTTCAAGCCCTGAGTCCATCTCCCAAATAGTTTCCGCCACTTGATCCAAAAAATAACGGTCATGAGAAACAAGTAAGAGAGCACCTTGCCAACCCTTTAAATAGCCTTCCAACCATTCCACCGAAGCGATATCAAGATGATTGGTAGGTTCATCCAACAGCAGCAAATCAGGTTCTTCAAGCAATAATCTGGCCAGCAATGCACGCGTGCGCTGGCCGCCGGAAAGCTGCTGCCAGGGTCTGCTCTCGTCCTCCCGTGCGAACCCTAAACCAGCCAGGGTCTGGTGAATTTTTGTTTCATACAGGTACCCGCCGGCATGCTCAAACGCATTCTGGTGCTGAGAGTAAACAGCCAGCGATTGTTCGTCATCCGCATTTTGTTCTAATATTGCTTCAAGAGCGCGCAGTTCCCGTTGCATAGCAATTAAATGACGAAAAACTTGCAAACATTCGCCCCACAAAGTTCTCTCAGACTCATATGCGCTTAACTGCGGCAAGTAGCCGATCCGCAGCCCACGTGAAAGGTGAATCTTACCGCCATGCTCTTCATCTTCAGCGGTGATCAGACGCAATAGGGTTGTTTTTCCCACACCATTTGGCCCGACCAGCCCAATGCGGGCATGATTGCCAATTTGAAAAGAGAGCCCGCTGAAAATTTGCTCTGCACCAAAGTTCTTACTCAAATTAGTTGCTGCTACAAGTGCCATACCTGCCTGTTTACCCGCGCAAAGTATACCATGTGGGGGTTTGTTGGTTAGTTGTTTGTTGATTGGTTGTTTGTTGATTAGTTGTTTGTTGATTAGTTGTTTGTTGATTAGTTGTTTGTTGATTTGTTGGGTGTTAAATTAATTATTAGTTGATTGGCGAATTGAATGTAGGTTGGGCAAGTCCATCTG
Organism: Chloroflexi bacterium 44-23; assembly: GCA_001899005.1. Taxonomy (GTDB): domain Bacteria; phylum Chloroflexota; class Anaerolineae; order Anaerolineales; family Anaerolineaceae; genus UBA6170. The sequence goes on along the minus strand of MKUW01000019.1, from coordinate 300,369 downwards.
GCCTGATAGAAGATAGGAAATTATTACTACTAGCCATATACAACAATTGCTGAGTGCCCAACAATCACGACAAATAGATCCTAATCCCTTAAGAGATTGGCCAGATCAGATTTAAAACAATATTCGTGATTCCAGCTATAGCTACCGTAGAAAGCACTTGTTAAGCACTCAAATGAAGAACCTTTTTATTTGTCTAATCTACAATGACGCTAGTCAACAAATTACCTAATCAACCAACCAACAAAAAACTTTTTCCCTAGCACCTCTTCATCATATAGTCGCTCTACATTTTTTCGGGTAAAATTAAAGGAGGTAAAAGGGTATCTTATCAATAAATAGGGGTTGGGGAGTGTTTTTAGGCGGGCGATCGCCCGCCTAAAAACACTCCGCCCCAAATTTTTGAAATGATACGTAAAAGGTGGTATACAAACGCTATGGGTTTACAAGTAGACACATGTGAACAATTAGAAGATCGTTTGATCGCGCTGCATCGTGCCAGCATTGAACTGGTACAAAACACGTCACTCGAGTCTTTGCTCGAGCGCATTGCTGTGATCGCCTGGGAGCAAGCCGGAGCACGGTATGCCGCTCTGGGTGTTAATGATGAAGATGGCAAGCTTGAAAAGTTTATCCCGATTGGCATGACCCCGCAAGAAATCGCCAAATTGGAGCATCCGCCGGTCGGGCTTGGACTGATTGGCGCCTTGATGCACAGCAAGGAAAGTATCCGTCTGGTCAACATGCATGATGATCCGCGCAGCAGCGGGTTTCCCAAACATCATCCAAAGATGACTTCATTCCTGGGAGTGCCTATCTACTTGGGAGAGCGCAATCTGGGTCAGATTTACTTGAGTGACAAACTGGACGGGAGCCCTTTCAGCAGCGATGACCAAATTCTAATTGAAATGATGGCGGCCTATGCGGCTGTTGCCATCTCAAATGCACGCATGTATCACGGGTTGGAACAAAATGAAAAAGTGATCACCCGCCGCAATGAGAACCTGGCCTTACTGAACGAGTTGGCTTCAACCATGGCTACTTCGTCTGATTTGAATGAGGTTTTGGAAAAAGCTCTCGATCAACTTATGGATTATCTGCAGTTGGAAGTTGGTGAATTTTATCTTATGCAAGAAGATCGCAAGAACCTGAAACTGGCTCTGCACCGTGGAGAGGTTGCTACCCGCATCTGGCGAACAGACAATTTTAAATTGGGCGAAGGATATTTAGGCTTAACCGCTAAAGATGGCATGCCTCGTTTATTGGATTTGCCCTGCGAGGATACTGGTTGCGAGTTAAATGAAGAAATTGCCGCACAACAGTTCCGCCAAATCGCTATTTTACCCTTACTGGGACGCCAGGGTACCCTGGGAGTGCTTTGTGTCGGCACCAGCCATCCGCAGCCTTTGGATGATTTGGAAATGCAGTTTCTGGCAGCCATCAGCTCATGGGTGGGAACTGCCATAGAAAATATGCAGCTTAACCTGCAAGGGCGGCGCCTGGCTATTCTGGAAGAGCGCGAAAGAATAGGAATGGACTTGCACGATGGGATCATTCAATCCATTTATGCGGTTGGGTTGACGTTGGAGCATGCACGTCTCCTGTTGGATGAGGACAAAGGAGCAGCGCGCCAGCGCATTGAACATTCCATTGCTGACCTGAACAGCGCGATTCGCGATATACGTTCCTACATCCTGGACTTACGCCCACGCCAGCTGCACGATGAAAGCCTGATGAAGGGCATCCAACGTCTGACCAATGAACTGCGAGTTAATACGCTTCTGGATATTAACTTGCAGGGTCCGCTGGAAGATTTTCCTCATCTGGAAGAAGCCAATGCATTGGCTTTATTCCACATTTGTCAGGAAGCACTCGCAAATATCGCCAAGCATGCCCGTGCTCGCAGTGTCCAAGTAACTTTATGGAAGACGCCCCAACGTGCCCTTTTGGAAGTAAGCGATGATGGCCGCGGTTATGATATTGAAGCTCAAAAACTATCCATCGGCCATGGGCTGGCCAATATGCAGACACGTGCCCGCAATGTGGGTGGAGATGTGGAGTTTACCGCCGAACCTGGCGTAGGCACCACAGTATTGGCATGGGTACCATACGAGAACAATGACCAACCTAAAACTTAAAGAGCGCTCAAAAAATGTGCAGCGCATGTTTGGGCGTATTGCTGCGCGTTATGATTTAATGAATCGGGTAATGACAGCCGGCATGGATATCCGATTGCGCAAAATTGTTGTTCGCAAGGCACAATTACCACCCAGCGGAATTTTGCTGGATCTGGCTACCGGAACCGGAGATATGGCCTTCGAAGCCCGCAAGCAATATCCGCAGGCATATATCTATGCATCCGATTTTTCATTGGCCATGTTGCAAATTGGGCAAAAAAAAACAAGCACACCCCTCAAGTTCTTTGCTGCTGATGCCCTCGAAATCCCCTTCTCCTCCTCCAGCTGTGATGCTGTCACATCGGGGTTCTTACTTCGCAATGTGGTCGACCTGGATCGCTCATTGCAGGAGCAATTGCGCGTGCTTAAACCAGGGGGCATCTTCGTTTCGTTGGATACGACTCAACTGGGAAAATCAATCCTCAGGCCATTGATCAGTTTTTACACTCATTTTATAATTCCCTTGCTTGGGCGCTTGCTGACAGGTGATCGCGAGGCATATAACTATCTGCCCTCTTCCACTGACCAATTTTATTCAGCGGAAGAGATTGCTGCCCGCTTGCAGAGCAATGGCTTTACCTCGATTGGCTTTGAGCGCAAAATGTTCAAAACAGTCGCAATCCATTGGGCTGTGAAGCCAATAACCCAGTAAGCGCCAGGTCATTGGTTCAACTCAAGGTAAAATAAACGCATGACCGCATCCCATTCCGATAAAGCTGCATTACGGGGAGAACCATCTTATGTCTGGCGTGCCGGGCAGGAACGGCGCTTGAAGCTGATTGAAGCGGCGGCCGCTGATCGCCTGCAGGGTGTCGTATTTGAAAACGGGGTCGGACTGGGTGCCTATCTGGCACGGCTGGCCGTATCGGCCCAACAGGCAATCGGGTTGGATATTGAACTTGAGCGCACCCGCCAGACTCATCAACACGTCCGCGATGTTGTTTGCGGAGTCGGCGAACATCTGCCTTTTTCCGGCAATACTTTTGATTTGATCTTAAGCAATGAGGTGCTCGAGCACGTGGATGACGATTTCGCTGCTGTCCGCGAAATGGTACGGACGCTCAAGCCAGGCGGTCGTATGCTGATTTTTTGTCCCAACCGCGGTTACCCCTATGAAACGCATGGCATCTATTGGAAAGGCAAATATCGTTTTGGAAATATTCCTCTGGTGAATTACCTTCCCAGGATCTGGCGCGATCAACTGGCACCGCATGTTAATGTTTATACCCGCCGTGATCTGCAGAAACGCTTCAGCGGATTGCCTGTCAGCTTTATCGAGCGCACCATTATTTTTGGAGCTTATGACAATATCATCGCACGTTGGCCACGTTTGGGACAGCTTTTACGCAGCATTTTGCAGGCTCTCGAAAAAACACCTCTGCGAATTTTTGGGCTGTCGCATTTCTGGGTGGTAGAGAAAATATAAATGGGTATGTCATTGCAGACCACATAAAATTTCTTACCATATCCTGATCATTCAGAAACCAAAACAATAACGGGTCAAATGTTCAACAGAATGAGTAGGGGCTAAGGAGCGGATAGATTACTTGTATTAGGCGGATGGAGCCTAACATCCGCTCCTTCGTCCTTATCAAAAACAATCTATTTCTAACAAACGATTTCGCTGACTGAAGTGAAATCACCCCACCTCCACCACAAATCCCCCGCTTCTTAACAGGTAATGGATTTTTGATGCCTTATTTCAAGCGAAAATCGTAGATGCCATCGACATGTTCAAATACGCTCCCGCAATTCGAACAAACAACTTGCGAGGAATTTCCATCATCACGCAATCCGGTTTCACAGGCTGGACATTTGAAAAACAACCCATGTTCACCGGCCGTGCAACTCCCCACTGCCCGATTTTTGACGAATACACTGGGACTTAACTGCCAGGCATTACCGGTCAATTGGGCCAGACTATCCATGGTCACCAAAAGTTTTAAAGGGAAGAAGCGTTTAAAGAACTGCATGCGAAAATGGGATACAGTCAATTGCCTTTCGATTGCAAATTGGTTTTGAACCAGCCAATCCCGAACAGCGGTCGGATGAAAGTCAAAATTCAAGGCTGCGAATTCAATTGGATCGTGTGAAAAAGGACTCCAGGTTTGTCGGCGGAAAATATAACGGAATATCGCCTTTAGATTTTGCTTGTTGGCATATTCAAGGATGAAGGTGCTCCCTTCCATCAGAACATTACGCACCTGGCGTAAGGCCATAGAAGGTAAGGCCATGTGATGCAGTGTGCGAATCATGGTGGCAGCATCAAACAGGCCGTTCTGAAACGGCAGGCGATAGGCATCAGCAGCCACGTACATATAACGTTCAGATTTACCAAGTCTTTCTTGTGCCTGCAGCAATTGGGTGCGTGAATAATCCAATAAAACAATACGCTTAAAACCCTGGTATCGCACTGTATTACGCCCTGCTCCTGCTCCCAATTCAAGCATCAAACGCCCTCCGGTTGGCAATAGGCGCTTTAAGGCTACTTGTTCAACTGCATCTTCATATGCTCTTCCGCCCTGATCCCAAAAAGAGGTCTGGTAATCTGAGCCTTCATAGTTACATACCGGGGGTTTTTCTGCCATTATCCTTGATTCTTACGCTCAAGCGTGTTCGCAAATTCATAAAAATATCCGAGTAGGGTTCCCGGCGGCACCCAGAATTTACTCCTTACCGCTGCTTCTTCTCAGACCTGACGGGGTTCGAAGGTTTCCGCCGCGCCGGCCCCACTCGGACGCCTAAAGGATACCCTACAGCGTGAAGATCGTCAATATTTCTGTGTGCTTGATGGGGGGTTTAGTCGGATTTGAAAAAAGTAAGACATCCCATTCGGTCAGAACTGGGCACTGTCTTTTATTTGATCAATTAATTATTTACCCGGTATCGAATACTCATCAAAGGCGTAATCAATGGTGGACTGAAAGATATTTTCATCTCCACTGCGTATCACCCCATTCAGGGCCAAGACTTTCGCTCCTTGAATGCAATATTTGCTTTCTTTCTTCCAGCCGCTGCCATCATCTTTCCATTGAATCGACACCCAGCCGTTTTCGTCTACATTTCGTGATTCAACTTCAACCCACTTAGGCTCAATCAAAAATGACCCAAAAGCGGCCTGGAATATCTTTTGCTCTACTTCAGATTCTGTCAGCCTTTCAGGCATCGAAAACATGATGTGTTCCAGGTAAGCACCTTCGTCTGGCGCAGAAAAGCTATCGATAATGATTCCGTCCTCAACCCGGCTGTCATATTGCCAGCAGACTGGTGCCGTGAATGAAAAAGCATTCAGAGAGTCATAGAATGTGATCACAAAATTGTAATAAAGTTCACCTGGCACCTTGCCAGGCTCAGAGGTAAAACTCTCAAGAACTTCATTATAAATTATTTCATAGTCTGCACTTTTATCTGACTCCCACCACATATCAATTGCGTAGACTACCTGTTGCTCCAGAAAATAGTATGACTTGACTGTTTCGGGCAAATCCCTGAACAAGACTGATTTCAAGGTAAGCGCTCTACGCGTCAGAGGATCAACTTCAAATGCGCTCTGGGTATAACCCTCAAATTTGGCAAAAAAATTATCCTCCCTGGCCTGAACAAAAATCTCGAACTGGCTGCCATTCAACGGGCGACCTGTATCCGTGGCTGTTATATAAAGCACGCCTTCCCCATCCGGTTCACTGATAAAGACCGACCCGTATTCACTGGTATCTTCCAACCATCCGGTTGGATATTTAAATGAAAACGCCCCGCTGGGGTGGGTGTAGATGCCGCCCTGGATATTATCAGTAATTTCGGAATTCGCTGATTCTTTAGGAAAATAAGGTGGTGGTGATATTTTTCTTAAAGCAGCGGGCGTGGTTGGCCGTGGTGTGCCCTCAGGTTGGCTTCGCGCATTGTTTCCACACGCTCCTAAAACTACCAGCAGAAAAACACTGATCAAAAACCACTTGAACGCTGCCGGAAGGAGCTTGTGGATATTCATAGTGGATTATTCTAACAAGAAAATAGCCTGAAAACAATATAAATTCCAATTTCAGTTTCTTTTCAATAAAAACATGCTGCCCCTAATTTTTAAAAAGAAACCAATTGCATTTATAATTTAGATTAGAACGCGGAGGAAAATTTGAGTTCGACAAAAAAATCAATACGCAAAAAATTACCTGTAATTCTTATTGTCATTACGCTAATTGCCATGTTTGCCGCCATAATTTATTTTTCTGGTATTTTATACTTTAGCAACATCCTGCCTTGTTATCCTCCCCCCTGGGTGACCGTTGATGGTGTCGCCAAAGCCAGCGTGATTGCATTCTTTGATGAAAATCGAGATGGTATTTTCAACGATGGTGAACGCCCTCTACCAAACATTGAGATCAAAATGGGAACAAAAAGAGCACAAACTGACCAGAAGGGTAAAGCAAGTGTTTTTGTTTTTAAGGAAGGGTGCATCTGTAACTGCTCGCGTGGAGAGACCTTGCTGATAACCGTCCCGGAAGGTTGGCAAACCACCACAGCCATCGAGTACAAACTGAATGGTAAGGATAAAATTATCCCTATTGGATTTTTCAAATAGCCAGTTGATTAAGAAGCAGTATTTCACATTTTTGACGACCTGCCGAGGAACCAAATCATGCAAACACAGATTACAAAACCCTCCCCCCTTCTGTTGCCGGATGGATCATTAACACAAGTTGGTTGGTCACCTCAGCCGCTGCTTGATTGCAATTTGGAAAGAGCAAGCTTTTATCCGCTTAAGTTCTTTCAACCAATGCGCATGAAACGCTGGGATTATTACGGTCTTACCACACCCAGCCATTATTTTTCTTTCACAGTATCAGATATTGGTTATCTGGGAATGATTTTTGCTTATGTGGTTGATTTTGAAAAAAAGCGGCATCATGAGGAAACCATCGCTGTTCCTTTTGCTATGGGAGTCTATCTTCCCCGTAACAGTACTTCCGGAGAAACCCGCTTTAAAAACAAAAAGGTAGCACTTTCATTTAAGAAAGAAAACGAGCAAAGAATCTTCAATATTCACTGGAAAGATTTTGAGAACGGGCAGGATTTGAAGGCTGAATTCACCCTGCAAGAACCCGATCAACACGAATCAATGAATCTGGTCATTCCAATTGAAAAAAAGCGCTTCTACTTCAATCGTAAAATTAACTGCATGCCAGCCAACGGCTGGGTGGAATACCTGGGTACAAAACATATGCTTGACCCGCAATCCGGCCTGGGCAATCTGGATTGGGGACGTGGCGTTTGGGCATATGATTCATTCTGGGTTTGGGCGTCTGCTTCCGGCTTCTTGGAGGATGGTCAAACCATTGGCCTGAATCTCGGGTACGGGTTTGGTGATACAAGTCAGGCGACTGAGAACACCGTCATCTTAAACGGGAAAATACATAAATTAAGTCAGGTCGATTTCCAGTATAATTCAAACAAATTCATGGAACCCTGGACCATGCAATCTCCTGACAGTCGCTTGTTATTGTCTTTTACACCTTTCTATGAACGCGTAGCCCGCACGGATGCAAAATTGCTGTTATCCGAAGTTCACCAAATGTTCGGCAGCTATAACGGCACATTCATCACCGGCGAGGGTGAAACAATTCAGATCACCAACCTGAATGGATTTGCAGAAGAACACCACGCCCGTTGGTAAGTAAAATTGCAACTTTTTCGGCGTCGCCTGCGTATATGGTATGAGTACATAAGCAGGAGAACTTTTATGAATCACAAAACAATATTAATGGTCGCACTTATCTTTGTGGTAAGCAGCCTGGCTTGCAGTGTAAGCGCTGGGAATATTAATTTCAATCAACAAGTAGTGAAAGGCTCCGGCACGGGTAGCAGTGAGAGCCGCAGCATACAAGCTGTAGAGGGAGTTGAATTATCAGGCGTGGGCGACTTAGCCATAACGTATGGAAACGAAGAAAAGCTGGAGGTAGCAGCTGACGAAAATATTCTTCCCTATCTCACATCTGAAGTCCGTAATGGAACGCTCCATCTCGGTGTGAAAGACGGCATAAACCTCAGACCAATTGAACCTATCCGCTACAGTTTGACCGTCACCCTCCCTTTAAATCAAATTGAAGTTTCGGGTTTTGGAAACATTGATGTTACCAAACTGGATGTTGAGCAGGTCGGGTTTGGCATTTCTGGTTCTGGCAACATTCAGGTGGGGGAGTTGAATGCCGAGGCAATTAAAGTAGAGATCAGCGGTCTTGGCTCCCTCCGTGTCTCACAGGGCGATGTCGGTACACAAACGATCGAAATCAGTGGCTCCGGCGCTTATCAAGCAGCAGATGTGAAAAGTGAAAAAGCCGCGCTTCAAATCAGCGGCTTGGGAAGTGCGACTGTGTGGGTGACCGGGCAGTTAGATGCAAAAATTTCCGGCTCCGGGGATATCAGCTACTATGGAAATCCACAAGTTCACCAGGAAATTAGCGGCTTAGGCTCACTGAAATCCAAAGGAAATCACAATGAAAGCAAGGAGGATACACTATGATCGATCGCGTCATTCGGGCAATCAAGCTCGACAAAACCCTATTTGCTGAAGTAGCCGGAAACGAAAAATTGCTGGGAGAAAGTGCAATCATTGTATTGATTACAGCGCTCTTCGCCGGCGTAGGCAGTTTCATCAGTGCAGAAAAACCGGTGGCAGCCTTTCTTACACAAACTGCCAATAGCATCTTATTCGGATGGTTGCTCTGGTCAGTGATCGCTTTTTTCATTGGAAAAGTGTTTTTCGATGGAAGAAGCAGCGTGGAAGAAATGTTGCGAACGCTGGGTTATGCCACTGCCCCCCGTTTGCTCAGTTTGTTCGCTTTCGTACCATGCATTGGCTGGTTAATTGCATTGGCTGGTGGAATTCTCAGCCTGATTGCCGGAATCATTGCCATTCGTGAATCGATGGAATTCAGCACGGAAAAAGCATTAGTGACTGCTATCATCGGTTTTATTTTATATCTGATGGCGAATGCGGCTGTGCGGGCGTTATTCATTGGCATCAGCCTGCCTTTCCGGAACATTTTTTAACCAAGAAAAGGGAACAGAACGACCTGAGTGTTCGAGAAACACGAACAGTTAAATTGGCTATCAGTCGCTAAGAGCGGATGCACCGGCAAAGCCATTGGCTGTAAAAGGATCTCATTTTGCGAAGACCAATTCAGCCAATCTAATAATTTACCTCATCAATTTAAACTGCTAAAGCTAGCTTAATGTTTCGAAGATAAGCTCGCCACCGGCCAGATCCAGCACACATACGCTTCCAATAGACTTGCCGATTGCCATCACTGCACCGGGGTTTATAACTCTCGTACGGCCAACCCACCGGTCAACTTTCTCATGAGTATGTCCATGAAAGAAGAAGTCAAACGTTTGTTCGCTTAAAATGGAATTGTTTATCTCTGACAAGTGACCATGTGAAGCTGCGATCCGTTTGCCGCCTAATTCTCCTTCATATTTGTAACCGGCCACACAATCCATATCCAAGCTTTCCAAGTAAGCTTTCATTTCACCAGAAAAAACATCACCATTACCAAAAGTCAGAATAATTGGAAATTCAGAAAGCCATTTAAGAGTAGTCACTGAGGTAACGTCGCCGCAATGAATCAAAAGCCCAACCTGATGGTTTGAAAATACCTGCATAGCTCTTTGGGTATTTTTGATATCATTGTGAGTGTCTGCCAAAATACCAATTTTCATAATGCGTTAATTTAACCCTTTGTCAAACATGGTTTCGCAATGAGAGCCTCATCCTTACGACAGGCAATCTGAGATTGTGAATTTTCGTTTCGTTGACTAACTTGCATGGGTACAGGCTCTTATGATCATATTGACCTTATTCTTTAACATTTGTATGATGCATTTTGATTTCTGGTCTTCGTTTATCTGAAATTAATTATAAAACAATAATTACCCTTCGTTTGCAAAGATTTTTTATCGTGTAATAAATTCCGCAATATTTCATTATTATTGTAATTTATTTATGCTAAATTGGGTGAAATTAGTAAGATTTTAATATTGTATTAATCTTACCCTATTGGTATAATTCCAACATTCTCTCATTCTATTTTAATGATCACTGCAGGAGATTAAAAATCCAATTGCTTGATTAATTAGATAGGAAGAAAGAATACACATCCCCGAGGAGAGTTTTATGGAAAAAAGCAAATTTAAGTTACTTATCATCATAGCTGTCGTTTTCGTCGCAATGGCTGCGCTGTCAGCCTGTTCAAAGGCTCCATCAGCAACAGATGCCCCGGCGCCCGCCCCCACCCAGGCGTGCCCCCCGGCCACACCCTGCCCTAACGTTCCGGAATCAGTTTCAGCGCCTTTTGAAGAGGCCTGGAAAAATTCACCGCATGCAGATGCTTCCGCCGAAGCATTCCTTCATTGGAATGAAGAAAACCCGGCAGAGATACCTGCTGCCTGCGCAAAATGTCATAGCTCGCCAGGTTTCCTCGATTATGTAGGTGCCGATGGTTCCGAAATGTTTAAAACTGATGCCAATGCCCCTGTTGGTACCGTCATAACATGCGTGACCTGCCATAATGATGCAACCATGGCGCTTGATACGGTCAATTTCCCATCCGGTGTTGTCTTAACCGGTTTAGGAAATGAAGCTGTCTGTATGACCTGTCATCAAGGGCTTGCCTCCAAAGTTCAGGTTGACGAAGCCATTACAAAAGCAAGTGTTGCTGACGATGATACCGTCTCCGCCGATCTGGGCTTTATCAATATTCATTACTTCGCCGCAGCCGTCAGCCGCTATGGCACTGAAGTAAAAGGTGGCTATGAGTATGAGGGGATGACGTACGATACTCTCTTCGAACACGTTCCCGGAATTCAAACCTGTACTGATTGCCATAATCCACATTCAACGGAAATCAAGATAGATACTTGTAAAAAATGCCATGGTACTGAAACGGTAGCAGACTTACATAATGTACGCGAACCTTCATCCGCTGTTGATTACGATGGCGATGGTAATATCTCTGAAGGCATTTATGACGAGTTGGAAGGCTTAAAAGCCATGACTCTTACGGCAATGCAGGCTTATGCGGCTGATGTCGCTGGCTCCCCAATTGTCTATGATTCAGCTACCTATCCCTACTTCTTTGCTGATGCAAATGCAAATGGAACGATCGACGAAGGTGAAGGAAAATATGTTTCCTGGACCCCGCGCTTATTGAAGGCTGCTTACAACTTGCAGACCGTTACCAAAGATCCAGGTGGCTATGCCCATGGCGGCAAATATCTCATTCAATTATTGCATGATTCAATCAGCAGCCTGAATGAAAAATTAGCCACCCCGGTCGACCTGAGTAAAGCTGCCCGCAATGATGCCGGCCACTTTGCCAGTAATGCTGAACCCTGGCGCCATTGGGATGCTGATGGTGAAGTCCCAGGCACTTGTGCCAAATGTCACAGTGCCGATGGGTTACCCCAATTTCTCCACAATGGTACCAACATCGCAATGGAACCCACCAGCGGCCTGTACTGCGAAACTTGCCATAACACTGCAGCATTCCCCGCCTTGTACCAGGTTGAAACAGTTACCTTCCCCAACGGAGCTAAACTTGGATTCCCTGATAGCCCGAATGCAAATCTTTGTCTGAGTTGCCACCAGGGTCGCGAGTCAACTGTCAGTGTCAATCGTGTCATTGGTACTACCCCGGATGATCAAATCAGTGAAACGCTCCGTTTCCTGAATGTGCACTACTTTGCGGCAGGTGCCACGCTCTTCGGCACTGAGGCCAAAGGTGTTTACGAATATGAAGGAAAGACCTATGTCGGTCAATTTATACACGTAAACGGTTTCTCAACATGCATAGATTGTCACGATCAACACGCACTGGAAGTCCAAGTTGCAGCCTGCAGTGGTTGTCACTCCACAATGGACCCGAAAACCATTCGCTTGTCCTCATTGGAAGATTACGATGGAGATGGTGATGTCAAGGAAGGTATTGCAGGAGAAATCGAAACCATGGCAGAAAAACTGTATCTGGCATTGCAAGAGAAAGCCGCCGCCGGTGGCAATCCGCTTGTATACGATGCCAACGCGTATCCATATTACTTCGCCGATGCCAATGCCAATGGCATGCTCGATGAAGGTGAAAGCGGATATGCTACCTGGACTCCGCGTTTGCTAAAGGCAGCCTATAATTACCAGTATGTCCAGAAAGACCCCGGTGCCTTTGCACACAATGGTACTTACATTATGCAAATCTTATTCGACGCAATTGAAGATGTGGGCGGTTCAACTACCGGTATGGTGCGCCCCCAGTAAATTTTGAGTATGGAAAGCCCCGCCAAATAGTGTGGGGCTTTCTTCTTTTCTTTTTCCCCTGAAATAATCATTACATGTCTGGAGTGACCCCATGAAAAGGTTTGGAAAATGGATAAAAGGCATTTTTGCGCCTCCTGCCGATGCTTCAACCCTCACGCGCATTCTTCCTTATGCAATTATTATATTTTTAATGTTGGCCGTTATGGTTGTCGGCACTAAAACCTGGGAATATACCAATACAACCGGGTTTTGTGGAACAACCTGCCACACCATGCCGCCTCAATATGTCACTCACCAATTTTCCGATCACGCGCGCGTAACCTGTGAAGATTGTCACCTGGGTCGCACCGATCTTGCTACACAGATCGTTAGAAAAATACAATATTCCTATCAAACTGGCTCAGCTACCATTACCAACTCATACCACCTGCCGATTTTTGCTAAAAACATGCGCCCGGCGCGTGATGTCTGCGAGACCTGCCATTACCCGCAAACTTTTTCCAGTGACAAACTGGTCGAAAAGAAACAATTCGCCCAGGATGAAAACAACACCCCTTCCTCTACTTACCTAATTCTAAAAACCGGTGGGGGCTCGCAAAGGGAAGGTTTGGGGTTCGGAATTCATTGGCACATTGAAAACCCGGTTTATTTCCTGGCCACGGATCAAGAACAGCAGGAAATTCCCTATGTACGCGTAGAAAATTTAGACGGTAGTCTTACAGAATATGTGGATATCGAAGCAGATTTTGATCGCGGCCTTCTAAATGAAAATGAGTTAATAAAAATGGATTGTATGACCTGCCATAACCGCATTGCACATGGCATTGAAAACCCAACGGATGCCATAAACAGCATGCTGGCGCGCGGTGAGATATCTGCTTCCATCCCTTATATCCGCAACCAGGCAGGTACTGTTTTACGCGGTCAATATAAGAGCATGGACTCAGCCAGAGAGGGCATATATCACATTCTAAACAACTATCAGAAAAATTTTCCTCAAGAATACCTGGATTACCAACCTCAAATTGAAGCGGCAGCTGCCAGTCTATGGGCTTATTACCAAAATGCAGTTTTTATGGACCAAAAAATGGATTGGACGACCCACCCGGATAACAGCCAGCACCTTGATTCTCCCGGCTGTTTCCGTTGCCATGATGGCAAACACCTGACAACACAAAATGATACCATCCGCCTGGAATGCAACATCTGTCACTCCATACCGGTTATATCAGGAGCTCAGGATTTTGTAACCCAAATAGAGGTAAGCAGCGGGGTTGAACCGGATTCCCACGCTAACTCGAACTGGATTGGATTGCATCGTGATGTTTTTGATCCTTCCTGCGCTTTATGCCATACGGTTGAAGATCCCGGTGGGGTCAGTGATACATCATTTTGTAGCAATTCCGGTTGCCATGGCCAAAAATGGGAATTCGCCGGCTTGGATGCTCCACGCCTGCGCCAAATCTTATCAGCGATCAAGCCCACTCCTGTTGCACCTGCTGCCTTGCCGGGCTCAGCTCAAGAAGTCCAAAGTTATGCAGATATCGCCTCCATTTTCACCCAATGCCTGGTTTGTCATGGCGATGGCGCCATCCTTGGGATTAATCTGTCTTCCTATGATTCCATCATGCGAGGTGATCAAAAAGGCGCCATAGTCATTCCTGGAGATGCAGCCGCCAGCCCAATTATTCAAACACAAAGCGGTAGCCAGCCGCATTTTGGTCAGTTCAGCCCACAGGAACTGGAATTGTTGAAAGCCTGGATCAACAAAGGCGCAAAAAAATAGCAGAAGGGACGAAGGCTGCTAATAAGGCAGCCTTTTCGTTTAAGCCAATGATAAGATTATCAATAAAAGGATATTAACTCGAGATGAAATCTTCTAAATTTCCCTGAAGGAGTCATTTTGCCTTGCCGCTGTTTCGCGGTCTAATTATGAATGCTCTGGCTATCCGGATGACAGCTCTGAAACCGGTTAATATTGGTTGGTCTGAAATACGATCTATGTGTTCATTGAAATATTCGCTTTTTCGGTTATACATCCACTATTCGGATAATTAAGATATTTATCAGGTAAGTTTTCTTACAAATCTAAAATTGTCTCATATAATTTTAATGTATAATAAACGTTTGTAATCAGAGGATTAGGGTCACATTTCCCTTCTTTGTACTTCAATGAGAATTTATTATATTTCAGGCTAAGGAGAACAATGCGAATGTCGAGATCTTTCTCACTCGCCAAATTTATTAAGACAGGATCACTGCTCTTGGCGTTCATGCTGACCGCACTGATTCTTTTGTTCGTTAATTCAATCCCGGTATATGCCGTCACTCCTGCCCAGCTAGGCGGACCTTCCAATGCGGAGTGCCTGGCATGCCACGCACAAGCCAATGAACCCATTTTGCTTCCGAGCGGGGAACCTCTTTTCTTACGGGTGGATATTCCTCTATTTGGAAATTCAGTTCATGGCCGCAACGGTGTCACATGCGTTACCTGCCATAGCGATATCACCGGTTTTCCCCATCCGGAAGTCGTAGCCACCAATCTTCACGACTATCGCATCGGCTTTATCGGTGTCTGTGCAGCCTGCCATGCTGAGCAAGTCAATGCCACCGAGGATAGCATTCACGGCCGTTTACTAGGGGAAGGAAATCCTTACGCCCCATCTTGCGCCGATTGCCATGACCCCCATACGCAGCCATTTGTGGACGAGGTTAACAAGGCTGAATTTGCACAAGTATGCGGTCAATGCCACAACGGCATTTATGAACAATATGCCCAAAGTGTGCACGGCAAAGCCTTGATTGAAGAGAACAATGAAGATGTTCCGGGTTGTATCGATTGTCACGGTGTCCATTCCATAAGCGATCCTACCACCGCCGAATTTCGCAATAGCTCAATTTATCTCTGTGCCGATTGTCATACAGATAAAGAAAAAATGGCAAAGTATGGTCTTTCAACCAATGTGCTCTCGTCGTATGTCTCCGATTTTCATGGCACCACGGTTACCTTGTTTGAAAAAACTGAACCTGGCCAAAAAACCAACACAGCGGTTTGCTACGATTGTCATGGAATCCATGATATTCTCAGCGTCAATGATCCTGAACGAGGGCTGGCAATTAAAGAAAACATGTTGATGGCCTGCCAAAAATGCCATCCGGATGCTTCCGCTAATTTTCCTTCCTCCTGGTTAAGTCATTATATGCCGGATAAAGACAGGTTCCCGCTGGTTTATTATGTCGACCTCTTTTACAAAATACTCATCCCAACTGTTTTGGGTGGAATGGCCATTTTTATTCTTAGCGACATTTTCCGCCGGGTTCGCACCTCACGGCAAAAACCGGTATTGGAAAATGTTGACCACGACGAAAGCGAACAGGAGTAAATGCCATGACGGAAGAACAGAAAAAATATATGCGTTTTGGTGTTGCCCGCCGAATTGAACATCTCATTCTCATTCTCTCATTTTCCACTCTGGCATTAACCGGTTTGATTCAAAAGTACGCGCTGAGTGATATCTCACTTTGGCTGGTAAGTGCATTAGGAGGCATCACTACTGTTCGAATCATTCACCGTGTAGCCGCTACCATCTTTGCACTCGAAGGCGCTTATCATGTCATCCATCTTGGTTACATTCTCTATGTGCAGCGTAAAGAAGCTTCGATGATTCCAACTCTCAAAGATGCCACAGATGCCCTCCAATTTTTCCTGCACAATCTCGGTTTCCGTAAGGAAGCCCCCAAGATGCCGCGTTACAACTTTACCGAGAAATTGGAATATCTCGCGATGGTTTGGGGATTTATCGCCATGGGCCTCACAGGTTTTATGCTCTGGAACCCGATAGCTACGACACGTATCTTGCCCGGTGTTGTGATCCCGGCAGCTAAAGCTGCCCACGGATTGGAAGCTGTACTTGCGGTTCTGGCAATTCTTCTTTGGCACTTCTATAATGTCCATATTAAACACTGGAACTGGGCGATGATTTGTGGCACTTTAACCAGAAAGCAAATGGAAGAGGAACATGCTGAAGAATTGGAAAAAATGGAGCAAGGCAATACCTGGGAAGAAATTGACGCCAAGCTCTATAAGAAACGCATGAGTATTTACATGCCGTTTTCGATTGTGGCTTCCATAGCTCTGGTTGCAGCCGTAATTTACTTCATTACATTCGAAGATACGGCCATAACCACCATTCAACCAGTCCATGCAGAGGTGGAAATATATGTACCCAGAACGCCGACACCTTTTCCAACAGCCACACCGCTTCCAACAATGGATCCGGCCCTTGCCAATACCTGGAGCAGCGGTATCGATGCAATCTTTCAAAAAGAGTGCAGTCTTTGTCATGGGAAAAACGGAGGCCTGTCCGTTAAAAGTTATGAGCAGTTATTGGCTGGCGGTGACACGGGTATGGTGCTTATTCCTGGTGATCCGCAAGCAAGCTTGTTACTTTCTGTGGCCGCTCCGGGAAACGGCCACCCTGGTCAGTTTACAGCAGATGAACTTGCTCGTGTCTTTGAATGGATTAGGGATGGGGCAAAAAAGTAAAAGAAGTTACCCTTATAAAGCACTGGTTGATAGCCAGTGCTTTTTTTCTCTTTGAAGTGCAGGTTTCAACAATATACAAAGGGTTAAATGGAGCATTCGAAGCGGCGAGTATTTCAACCACAGACCGGCCTTTATTATTTTTTCTCAATTGACAACAACACTAGCACAACCGGGTAGCTTGAGGCAGTCAAACAAGCTCGCTTTTACCTTTACATCGGAAGGGATTTAATAGACATAACGCAGAAAACGCCTGACTACATCCCGGAATTTAAAATATTGGTCGCGATGAATAAAATGACCTGCTCCGGGAAAATGGTGGATTTCACCCTTCTTCCACATTCCTGCTACGGCTGTGGCAACTTGTGGTGTTACAATCGCACCCAGCTCAGGTTCCCCGGACAACAGTAACCCCGGAACCGTTAACCCCGCTGCAATTTCCTGCCAGGGTCTTTTTTCAGTAGTGAACCACTCAACGGTATTCTCGCTGACGAGTTGTATGCCTTTCGCCCATTGCATGTATTCACTTTCTTCCCAATTAGGGTGTTCCTGTCGTCCGGCTTCCATCAGTTCTTCCAGGGATTTGGCTTTTAGAGATCGTATCCGATCCAGGTAAAATTGTGCAGCCAGGATTTTTTCCTCTAAGGAGGATTGTTCCATTCGCCAGGGTGGGTCAATCAACACAATTCCACTAATTAAAGCGGGATGTGTGCGAGCAAAGGCAGCCGTAACTGCAGCCCCCAGCGAATGCCCAATCACCACCGGCTTGATCAAATTTAGCGTTCTAATGGTCCAAAAAATGTCAGCAGATAAATTTTCCAGTGTATAACCCTGCTCGGGTTTTGCAGACATACCATGGCCGCGTAAATCTATTGCGGTAACATCGTAACCTGGCTCAATAAATACCGGAAAGCGCCCCC
The DNA here is from genome assembly GCA_001899005.1 of Chloroflexi bacterium 44-23. Taxonomy (GTDB): domain Bacteria; phylum Chloroflexota; class Anaerolineae; order Anaerolineales; family Anaerolineaceae; genus UBA6170. Next base: position 282,432 of record MKUW01000019.1, on the reverse strand, counting down.
ACCCCAAACCGTACTCACCCAAACTGTGCACCAGAACTACCGCCGGTTTTTCCCCCCCGGTACGGTAATAATTAATTCGCAAACCATCTGCAATTACGTGCCCATATAATAAGTGCGCCATTCGAAAAGTCCTTCCAGGCCATTGCCCTAACTTGCTTAGATCGTCGAACCTCTACGCTCCAACAATGACTCCAGGTGTGAAACAGGTTGGAAGCCGCCATAGGTTTGGTACAAACCCTGAGCATCACGGCTTTCTAACATCATACGCTTTAAATTGTCCAATTCTTTTACCGCCAAAATGGTTGTGACCAGCTTTTTAGCCCATCCCTGCTCACGCGACTCCCTCACAATGAAAAGATCACATAACCAGGCAAACGTAATCCAATCAGTGATCACGCGTGCAAAACCTATTTGTTGTCCTTGAGGATCATAGACTCCCAAACAAAATGAGTTCTCAACCGATCGCTCAACCGTTTCTCTTGAACGGCCTTTTGCCCAGTAAGATTCTGTTGATAGGAAATGATGAATAAGGGAAATATTCAGACGGTCCCGATCAGAATCAATTTGATAGCCGCGTTCTTCAAACAAAACTGTCATTTGCTTCTTCCTCCCCAATAAGGCGCATGGATGTCAACTTCATCCGGCAAAGGATTGTTTTCGTATTTCACAATGGATCCATTAAGATAATCAAAATGGTAATGTGCCGCTGCTTTTCCAGACATCACCGGCGGAAGGAAGTAATGGATATTATCGACCACAGCCGGATCGGAAAAAGCAAATTGCAGCGGATGCCAGGCCAACTCACCCTCCTGGCAGGCAATTAAGGATTGTGAATTCACCTTAGACGTGAAAATATACAATCCACCGCACTCGATCTCAAAACCCGTCCAGGTCAGTATGCCGCCAAAATGGAGATTATCCACATAGAAACTCGTTTCTTCCATTATTTCACGCTGCATACACCGATAAGGGCTTTCTCCCGGCTCAATATGGCCGCCAACGCCATTCCACTTGCCTTTGTTGGGGCTTTTTTTGCGCAATAAAAGCAATACTTTATCTGCCTGGGTAATAAAACCAACAGTAAATGTTAACGAGGGTAAAATTTCCATACCCATCCAGTATAGTGGAAATTTTGTTGAAAAACGAGAATTTGTCCGAAATAATCACTAAGTGTTATTAAGAAAAATGCTGTGATCTGAGACCACAGCACATGCATTTACAAATTTTTCAAACTTAGATTATGGTTTCCTCCAGCAATTTACCAATCCATTCGGCTGCGAGACTTCGATTTTTTAAGTGCTTTTTTCAAGTCATTTTCACGTTCATCGAAATCGTCATTTTCTCCATGCCGGTTTTTAACCTTACGATCATGCCGCTTTGCTCCCTCCTGCTTATCTTCATTCATCCATCCATTGTTAACCGTGATCTTATACAATTCCAGGATAATTGGATCAAGAGTGACGACAGCCAGAAGCTCTTTACAACGAGGGCAAACCATATTTTGTCCCACTTGTGGTTGTTCCCTGAAGCGAACATCCTCGCCACAAGCTGGACATATTGCATACAACATTTTTAAAACTCCTACTCCTTACTCATAACAATATGGTAAGTATTTTAAGATAGAAATGTATAAAACCAGTCAACAAAATATATGGAATCCATGTAAAATAAGTGGTACTTGTATAATATTTGATACTTGATGCATAATTATTCAAAATTGGGACGCCTTTGGTTTTGGAGGTCGCATGCAGGCGCTGCTTTTTTGCCCTTATACGGAAGAAGCTGCTGTACTTACAGTAATTTTGCAGCAGGTGGGTTTCACTGTTCGATCCATACGCAACCTGGATCAGGCCATTTCTCAATGGCCGGAAAACCCTTCCGAACTCATTCTGATCGTTTTGCCGCCCATTCATAACGAGGCTGCTCAGCAGATCTCAATGTTACGGGCGCAAACACTTTCCAATATTATTGCTATCACCGAAAAAGAGAATGAAGAAGTTCATATCTCCTGGTTGGAAGCCGGTGCCGATTTGGTCATACAACGACCTTACAGCAATCGCATCCTGCTTGCCGAAATCAAAGCGCTCTTACGTCGCACAGCCGGCGTACCTTTTTTCAGTTTGCCAACCCTGACTCAATCCGATTTGCAGCTCGACCCGGCATTGCGAACTGCCCATTTTCCCGGGCAGGACCCTATTCACCTGACACAACTTGAATTTCGTCTGCTCTACACGCTCATGACACATGCCGGTCAGATCATCCCCACTGCCAATATCGTCGAGCATGTTTGGGGCTATACCGGAGAAGGCAGCCAGGAACTGGTACGCGGTCTGATTAAGCGCCTGCGAATAAAAATTGAACCGGATCAAAAGAAACCCGCCTATATTATCACTGAACCTGGTATCGGTTATTACTTCAACCGCTTTCAAGAGGATAAGAGAGGAAGTGGGCATGTGATTGGTGCTGGCTGACATTTCTGGTCTCCGGTGACTGCTTTAAAGAAAATCGTCCTTTAGCATACCATCAAGGGATTAGATATATAGGTCGAATCGCTTGTGTATTTGGAAAAAAATGATACATTAAGCATAAATAAAAATTGATCTTTTTTACCAGATTCAACTGTTTATCACTTTTAGACTTTGTTGAGCGTTTGTGCCCAAGGAGGAAATAAATGACTACCCGCTTAACACCTGAAGGATATGAAAAGTTAAAAAATGAGCTTGATGATCTGATCGAAAACTCGCGACCTGAAGTAGCAAAAAAATTAAAAGAAGCCTCAGAAGGGAAAGATTTTGAAGATAACCCGGAACTCGAAACAGTGCGAATGGAACAGGCATTCGTCGAAGGACGTATTCAAGAGTTAAGCACTTTACTGGCTTCCGCTGAAATCTTGAAAGATACCCATACCTTCGACAAAGCCGAATTAGGGGCATTTGTTAAGTTGAAATTCGAAGACAATACTGCTGAAGAATACCGCCTGGTAAATCCAGCCGAAGCAAACCCGATGGAGGGCAAGGTCTCCGTCCAATCCCCAATAGGGAAAGCAATTAGCGGCAAGACGTGTGGTGATCGGGTAACCGTCCACGCTCCGGATGGCAGCTTCGAGGTTGAAATTATTTCTATTGAATAATTATGAAAGGTAAGGATGAAAAAGTTAAAAGTAGCACTTCTTGCTAATGCAAAGGAGAACGCCCCGCAATCCGACGATCTGGCTGTTGATCAATGGGCAGACCTTGACTCCTCCAAGACAATTCAATCGTTAGTCGATGCCATTAAAGCCGGCGGACATGATAGTGAGTTTTTGGAAGGTGATATCAGCTTAATCAACTCATTGCAGCGCTATCGGCCGGATATTTGTTTTAATATCTGTGAAGGCCACTTCGGGGATGGTCGCGAGGCGCAGGTGCCTGCCATTCTCGAGATGATGCAAATCCCATATACCGGTTCCAAGGTGCTATCTCTGGCATTGGCTCTGGATAAATCGATGACCAAACGTATTTTGCATTGGCATGAATTACCCACGCCCAATTTTCAGACCTTTGAACGAGTCAATGAGCCCTTGCAAGACGATATGACCTTTCCTTTATTTGTAAAACCAAGCCGCGAAGGCACCGGTATGGGCGTCAGTTCCAAATCGATTGTCCACAACGAAATTGAAATGCGAACACAGATCGAGCATATATTTCAACGATACAAACAACCCGCCCTGGTAGAACGTTACATCGAAGGCCGTGAGGTGACGGTGGGAATGGTCGGCAACCTGTTGGGGCCGGTGGCTCGCCGCGTACCTCATGACCCCGAATTGCCCCGTATGCAAGCTGGTTTGCGCTTCTTTCCACCGATGGAAGTTGACCTCTCACCGTTCCAGGATTCTGACGTGGTCTATTCCAATCGGCTTAAAGTTGACCTAGCCGATAAGCTGACCTATCTTTGCCCGGCGCCGTTGGATGACGATATGATCGATGAACTTAACTGGTTGGCGGCGGCTGCTTTCCGGGTAACCGGCGCACTGGATGTCTCCCGCGTGGATTTTCGCCTGGATGCCAATGATGATTTCAAGCCTTACATTCTTGAAATCAACCCTCTGCCGGGTCTTTCAATTGGTATCTCCGATATAGTTATCGAAGCTGCAGCCGACGGACTGGATCATACCCAACTGGTTAACTTGATCCTCGATACTGCTTTAATCCGCTACGGTATGAAGTCAATAAGTTAGCTAACCGCCCAGGTAATTAATCGCGAATAGCACAAATGAACGAATTTAAGAAAATTCGTGCCATTTGCCTATTCGCAATATTCGTGATAAATATCCGATTATTTCTCAGATTGCGAGAACTGTGTATGGTATAAATTGGCATACAGACCTTCTTTTGCGATCAGCTCAGCGTGGGTGCCGGATTCAATAATGCGTCCGCGGTCAATTACCAGGATTTGATCAGCCGCTAAAATGGTACTCAAGCGGTGCGCGATCACAATGCTGGTTCTGCCAGCCATGACCTTTTTAAGCGCATCTTGAATAAGCGCTTCTGATTCACTATCCAGGTGACTGGTGGCTTCATCCAAAACCAGAATGCGTGGATCCTTTAGAATTACCCTTGCCAGTGCAATTCGTTGTTTTTCACCACCACTCAAACGATAGCCGCGTTCCCCTACAATCGTATCGTAGCCGTTTGGCAGCCCACTGATAAAGTGATGGATATTGGCCGCCTTGGCAGCTTGCTCCAATTCTTCCTGACTGGCATCCAGGCGTGCGTATGACAGATTGGTGCGGATCGTGTCATGAAATAAGTAAGTCTCCTGTGTCACCATCCCGATCTGGTTGCTGAGTGATTCGAGCGTTAGCTCACGAATATCAATCCCATCAATGGTTACACGACCGGAATCAGGGTCATATAAGCGTGGTATTAGATAGGTTAATGTCGTTTTACCCGCCCCGGAAGGACCCACCAGGGCGATTAATTCACCCGGGTTAACCTGGAAAGTGATATCTTCCAACGCCACGCTGCGTGCCTGTGAAGCGCCATCAGCAGGCAGCTCCTCAATTTCCGGTTTCTCTGTTTCATGCGAAGAAAGTGTTGCCCTAACAGAATCCATTCGTCCAAAACGGCGTACTTCGCTCAGCCCGCCCTCTTCATCATCGTACTTGAATGAGACATGCTCAAAACTGAGCTTGCCACGGCTATCTTTCAATTCCAATGCATCAATTTTTTCAGGGACATCTTGCGGCAGGTCAATGACCTCAAAGACCCGCTCAAAACTGACCATGGAGGTTGCGAATTCTACCGGCGCGTTGGCCAGTCCTTCCAAAGAGGAATAGAGAGAGGTGAGATAGGTGCCAAACGCAACAATTGTCCCAATCGTAAAAGCATCCTTAATTACCAGGTAACCCCCCAACCCATAGATAAACGCTGTTCCGAGAGCTCCGACCAATCCTAATATCACAAAAAATGAGACACTCACAACCGCACGGCGTATTCCAATATCACGTACTTTGGCGGCTCTCTGCTCGAACCGGTCCACTTCGACCTGCGTACGACCAAATAATTTAACCAGGATAGCACCACCAATGTTCAGCGTTTCATTCATCATAGCGTTCATACGGGCATTATGCTCCATTGCCTCACGGGCAATATCCCGCAGTTGGTTAGCAAGGCGTTTGGTCACCAATATCAACAATGGCAATATCAGAATGCTTGCCAGGGTCAAGCGCCATTCCATTGAAAACATAACCACCAGAATTGCAGCAGCCCGAATAACATTGGTAATGGTGGTGGTAATTGTGCTGCTGATCGCTGTCTGGGCACCCACCACATCATTATTCAGGCGAGACATCAATTCGCCCACTTTGGTGTGCTTGAAAAAATTGAGACTCATGCGCTGTAAACGACTGAATAAAGCCACCCGCAAGTCATAGATGACCCCTTCGCCGATATTGGCATTCAATCTGCGCTGAAATACGCTCAAACCTCCTGTTAATACGGGGATTAAAATCAAGCTGATTGTCAGCAGCAAGAGCCGCTTAAGATCTTTTGTCGGCAGGGTCCGATCAATTAAATCTCTTAGGATCAGCGGAGTTACCAGTCCAAGACCGGTTGAAATAAGAATCAATATCAGCATCACAATTAACTGTGGCCGGTATGGTTTGGCATAATCCAAAATGCGTTTTATTAAAGCCCTGGTCACTTTAGGGCGTTCACCAGTCGAATGTATTGTATTAAACCAACCTCTACCCATCATACGCTTATCTCCAACAATTGATGCTTCAATTGTACTTTATTAGCGCGGCACTCCCCCCTGTTGACTGTTTAGCGAAAAACTATGGTTGATCACCCCCAATTTTGGTTTTTTATCCAGCCTTCCCGATTTTCCCAAAACCAATAAATATTTGGATTAATAATAGATACCTCCGACCAGTTTGGGAAGTCAAATTCGAATTAAGCATGGAACTTCAAAAATCCTAATGATTATATGCATAATTATGCATACGAATTGCATGACAAATTACACTGGATAATCAGATGGAAAAGATCTATAAATACATGCAGTGCTCTGCATATGATCTGTGAATCAATATTTTTGAAAGGTATCTCGTGGTTATGAAGAAATTAAAAGCCGCACTCAAAGCGCAAACAGCTCAAGCCGATTTTCTTAAATTGCTTGCTCATCCAGTGCGAATCGCCATCTTGCAAATTCTGTCAGAAGGTGAAGCTTGTGTCTGCCATCTCGAAGCTTTCCTGGGCTATCCCCAACCTTATCTCTCGCAGCAATTGGCTGTTTTACGCTCCGGTGGCATCATCAGTGACCGGCGAGATGGTTGGAATGTTTACTATACATTGCAACAGCCGCACGTGATCAATTTGCTCAATACATTGAGTGCATTCATCACACCCTCGCTTGAGGATGGTTTATTGCAAAAGGTAAGTTGTTCATGTCCAAAGTGCAATCCGCCATTTCCACAGATTGCTATCACTCAAAATTTACCTTTAGGAGCAGAAGAATGATGATACTGAAAATTCTAGGGAGCGGCTGTGCCAACTGCAAACGGCTGGAAGCTCTCACACAAAAAGTAGTTGAAAACCACAAATTGGACGCCGAAATTATCAAAGTAACACAATATGATCAAATAATGGAATATCCCATTCTGTCCACCCCTGCCCTGGTGATGAATGAAGAAGTGCTGGTGTCCGGGCGGATTCCTGCAATAAGTGAAATAGAGAATTGGCTTCTCCAAGGCTGAATTTTAGCAGCCTTACGAAATTAACACTGTAACAATTCAACAATAAAATCTTGAATCAATTCGAATCCGGAGACTCTTCACGATGGATAATATTCTTCCTTATGCCAGCGGTTTGTTTATGGCGGGTTTTACCAGTTTATTTGATTATCTCGCCGCTCATGTTCTGCTTTGTTTAATTCCCGCATTTATTATTGCCGGCTTTATGAGCGCCATGATCCCGAAAGAGACGATCACCCACTATCTTGGCCCGCGCAGCCCAAAGTGGATTAGCTATCCGGCGGCAGCAATCGGGGGCTTCGTGCTGGCGGTATGTTCATGCACCATTTTGCCTTTATTTGCCGGCATTTGGAAACGCGGAGCAGGGCTGGGGCCAGCTGTCACTTTCCTTTTCGTCGGACCGGCAATCAATATTTTGGCGATTACATATACCGGCGCAGCCATTGGTTTTGATATAGCTTTCTGGCGCTTATTCCTATCGATATTTTTTGGAATCACAATTGGTTTAATTATGGCCTGGGTCTTTCGCAAAGAAGAGCAAGAAACAACAACAATCTCTTCCAAGAACTCACCTTTTGAACAGAAATCCAAGATGAAACCAGCCGCCACGGCATTATTTCTATTATTGTTTGCCATGCTGATCGCTGGCACGTTGCAAATAGGCTTATTCACAAATGATCTGGTTACATTTGAGCTCCCGATTTCTTTTGCAGCCAATATATTGGCCTTTTTGGCAGGTTATTCTCTGTCCTGGCAGGGAATGCTATTAATTATCATGCTTTTTTTAATTGGAATATCCGCCTGGAAAGGTTTCAATCGTATACAAAATGGTTTCTCGTTCTGGACATATGTGGCAATTGTCTTGGTTTTCTTCACGATTTTACTCGCCAGTCCACACACAATCGCCGGTTCGGCGACACTGGCGTTGAATGGCCGCTTCCTTGCTGAATTGCTGCTTTTGGTTGCCATTTGGATTGTGGCTGCCAGGAATTATTCGAAAGAGGAACTAGGCGAATGGATTTGGGAAACCTGGAAATTTGTCAAACAGATCTTCCCGTTGCTCCTGGTCGGTGTTTTCGCTGCCGGCGTAATTCGTGAAGTCATTCCTCCCAACTGGGTACAAACGATCGCTGGACAAAATACAATATTTGCCAATCTGGTAGGAGTGATTTTCGGAGTCTTTATGTACTTCCCAACACTGGTTGAGGTGCCGATTGCCAAAATGTTCCTGGATTTGGGGATGGCGCGCGGGCCATTGCTGGCCTACTTACTGGCCGATCCGGAATTATCACTGCAATCCATTCTGGTGCTGAACGGCATCATGGGCAAGAAGAAAACTGTTATCTATGTTAGCCTGGTAGCCGTGTTCAGCACGTTGGCCGGTTATTTATTTGGTATTTTTACCAGTCTGATTGTGTAAAATATAACCCCCACCTCATCACATATAATTTTTTGGCTATACAGCCGGGTCATTGCGCGCCACTGTTCTTATTTTTTGGTGGCGCGCCAATTCTCTTCAAGTTGAATGCTTATGAAAGGTGGCTTGTTTCGTAATGGCGTCGTTTTTAGAGAGACTGCTTAGTTAATTTCTATCTTTCAATTTTATCCAATGCTGCCACAGCAAATCCAATGATTGCTCCAGGCGCTCTCCCAACGCATCGCCTCTGGTGGTGGTCACATCATCCTCATTTTCGAAAACAACATAGGGCACCTGCTGCCCATGAATTTCCAAAAATTCTTTGTGATTTTTTGTTAACTCCTGAAAATCATCCTCATGGTACAGACGCACCATCTTTTCATCTGCAAGCCCATGTTCAAGTATGCTATCGGGTTTTAAAGGATTATATCGTTTACGATTTTTGCGAAAAGATTCTTCAAACGAAACGTTCAAATATAAAATGGCCATTCTTTCAACTACCGCCGGGCTTAAGTGTTGGTATGCGCTGGCATAACCACCATGTTGCGACCCCCGTGAAAATTCAAAGATAACTGTTCTCTCCGCAAGATAATGCGGGTCACGTTCCACCCACTTCTGGTATTCAAAAGACATGCGTTCAATTAATAGGTTCCACAGATAAGGATACTTAAAATACCCATCTGAATCTGAATGCAGACGCTCTTGGCCCATTTTTTCCAAAAGTTCATCCTCTTCAAACCAGGTCCACAACATCGGGAAATCATCAATTTCAACAAAATCACCGATGTGAAACCTCCTCAAACGTTCCTGAAAATCACAGCGCTTGAGGTAATCAATTATTTCACTCTTTCCGGAAGCCGGACGGGCATTCAGTACCAGTATGTCGAATGTATTTTTTATCATTTTAGCAACTTTCTTTGCCTTAATTTATCAGCTCTAAATTTGATTTTTGCGTAATTAACCATTATCCTGATAATCCATAATCATTTATTCCAGGCAAATGCCGGCAAATTTTCCTCACCAATTGTCGCCATGTTGGTTGTCGAGATCAATGTATTGCCGGCTAAGATTCTATCCCGTAACAAAATCATTCTTTATGGGTTACTACCTCAACAGCAGCTTTATTTCAGGAGGGTTATGGCCATTCGGATTGTAACTGATAGCGCTTGTGACGTACCCCAGGTCTTTGTTTCGGCACATCAAATAAAAGTTATTCCATTGTATATTAATATCGGTAATCAAAGTTACCTGGATGGAATTGAAATGACCCATAATCAATTTTACAAAGGACTTGACCAGTTCTCTCATCACCCACAAACTGCTACGCCTGGCCCGCAAATATTTGCAAGTTCGTATGAAGAGGTTGCCACAAATGCGGGGGATCAAGTTTTTGCCATTCATGTGGCTGGCAGTTTGAGTGGCACAATACTTTCAGCACAGAAAGGAGCGGATAAGGCCAGGGTGCCTGTGACTTTACATGATTCAGGTCAACTTGGTTTAGGAGCCGGTCTGCAGGTAATGGCTGCCGCCACCGCAGCTGAACAAGGGGCAAGTATTTCAGAAATCCAGCAAATTGTAAGTAATCTTGGCAGGCGCACTTACATTTTCGCAGCTCTGGATACCTTGAAGTTTCTGCAGCGTAGCGGGCGCATGAGCATGACCATGCTGGGAATCAGTTCTTTGCTGCATATCAAACCCATTTTAAAAATGCATGCCAGTCAACCCACATCAGAAAAAGTGCCCACCCGATCCAGGGCAATTTTAAGGTTAATACAATTAGCGACAAACCTCGGTCCCTTAGAACATCTTTCGGTATTGCACACCGACGCACTCGAAGAAGCCAAAAAACTGTATGAAAGGGTGGCAGATATCATCCCGCCGGGAAACCAACCCCATTTTCAGTCCGTCACGCCAGTGGTTGGAGCCCATATTGGCCCTCATGCAGTTGGATTTTTATGCGTTACACGTTAAATAACCATTCCGGCCAGGCCCATTTAACAGGTCTGAATTCAATAATCGCTTAAAAAACGTGCGAATTCCAGTCCTACGGTTTAATTCCGGCACAAGCTATCATTATCCGATTTGTCAGTTAGCTGATTAATCACGCTTTGTTCACTCGCTCTGTATGCCCCCAGATCGTGAGATGCAACTATCTCGAAATCGCCTCAGCATGCTCCCTTGAATTTTCTTTTCGTGAAAATTCCGGCTTAAGCCAGATAGCCGCAGCAATAAACAACCCAAAAAATACAAATGATCCCGATAAATAAGGCAAAACAACATTGACATCTATCATACTGCCGGCCCACAAAGGCCCAATGATCCTGCCCAGGCTCATAAACGAATTGGCCAACCCCATCGCCACTCCCTGGCCTCCAATTGAGTTCTTGGAAATAATCGAGTTGATCGCCGGGCGCAACATGGCATTCATGAACACAAAGAAGCCTACCGTCAGATAAACTCCCCATTGGCTGAAAGCAGTCAACATTAAGCCAAACCCTATTGAACTGCCCAGCAGAGAAATCTTTATCACCAGCCCTTCACCCAGCCAGCGGGTCGCCGGCCCGGTCAACAAACCCTGCACAACCGTCGAGACCAGCCCCACCACTGTCAGGATCAAGCCCACCTGTACAGGGTCATAATCATAACGATATTGCGCATACAAACCAAAAATTCCCTCAAAATTAGTCAGCGCAAACATGACAAAGAATGCAAGAATAAACATAAAGCCAAGTGGACCTTTTAACGCATCCACCAAGACTTTCAGATTCGGCGCTTCCAGTTTTGCATTCAGATGGCGTAAATCTTTTGAGAGCGATTCCGGCAAAAAGATCATAATTAATACAATGGCCAACATCGAAAGGCCAGCTGCAAAAAAGAAAGGAGTCGAGAGCGAATTCTTCGCCAATGAGCCCCCCAGGCCTGGCCCAAGCACCATACCCATGCCCATAGCTGCGCCGACTACACCCATACCGGCTCCCCGATCCTTAAGGTCGGTGGTGTCGGCGATATACGCCATGGCGGTCGGCAGGGTGGCAGCCGAGAGGATGCCGCCCAATGCTCGGGCAACATACATCATCCACAAACTGGTAGAGAGGCCGAACAACAAAAGTGAGACTCCATTACCCAGTACACCAATCAGTAAAATGGGTTTACGTCCATATCGATCAGAAAGGCTGCCCCAAATTGGAGCAAAGATAAACTGCATGACACTGAAGATAGCCATCAGAAGCCCTAAGCCGGTCCCGCTGGCGCCTAAACTTTCGATATAAAAAGGTAGAATCGGGATGATAATCCCGAAACCCATCATCATAACTACCAAAGTAAAAAATAAAATACCAATATTGCGGTTGCGCATACTACTATCCTTAAACAAGGTCTTCGTTACTGCCAGTCAATTTCTGCACATAAAATTTTACTACTACTTTTACCTGATTTGGTTTTGTTTATAACCCAAGCAAAACACAGACACTAAGAGTCATTTGTAAAAGGCCAACCATAATGCCTAATTGTTACTCAGCTATTTCAAATCAAAACAGTCTTCCATCGGGATATGGTTCAGGTGTATCTTTTTGTAAGCGCTCTTTAAGACGGGTATTACGTTGCGCAATGCGGTTGTTGCGAACAGCCATACCAATCGACCTCTTATCGCCCACCAGCACGACCAACTTGCGTGCACGCGTTACACCTGTGTAAACCAGGTTGCGTTGCAGCATCATATAATGCTGCATAACCAATGGCATCACCACTACCGGGAATTCAGAACCCTGCGATTTGTGAATACTGATGGCGTAAGCATGAACTAACTCCTCCAATTGTAATGTTTCACAGGGGACCAGGCGATCTTCAAAGTTGACGGTTACAAGATGCTCTTCGCTATCTATCCTTTCAATTATGCCCAAATCACCATTAAATATTTGGCGCTCATAATCATTACGAATCTGCATGACGCGGTCACCTGCCCGAAAAACGCGTGATCCATGCCGGACTTCAGCTTTGGGTGCATCGGGGGGGTTAAGGGCTTCCTGCAAGCGTTGATTTAATTCAATCACCCCGGCAGCTCCACGGTGCATGGGGGTTAGCACCTGAATATCTTGCAAAGGATTAAAGCCAAATTTTTGCGGGATTCGCTCTTTTACCAGATCCACCACCCAATCCGCTGCCTTTTGAGGATCACTTTCCGGGAAGAGATAAAAATCAGTGGCTTCTTTGGGAAATTCCGGCATTTGACCATTATTAATTCTGTGAGCATTGACAATGATGTAACTATCTTCAGATTGACGAAAAATGGTGTCAAGGATTACAACCGGGATTTTATCACTGGCAATCAAATCTCGCAGCACATTTCCGGGTCCAACCGATGGAAGCTGATCCTTGTCACCTACAAATAAAACGTGCGAACCGCTCTCAATCGCGTTGAGTAAATGATTCATCAGCAAAATATCGACCATTGAGGTCTCATCAATGATAATCATATCGGCATCCAAAGGATTCTGACGGTCGCGAATAAAAATAGTCTCTTCGGCTGGTTTAAACTCCAACAAGCGATGGATCGTGCGAGCAGTTAGACCGGTGGTTTCGCTTAATCGTTTGGCCGCTCGGCCCGTTGGAGCTGCCAATAAAACCGAGCAATGTCGTTCTTGCAACAGGCGAATAATGGTACCGGTAATCGTGCTCTTACCGGTGCCTGGGCCGCCGGTTAAAACGCTCACTTTTTGAGTTAATGCACTCTGAACAGCCAGTTTTTGCTGGTCAGTTAGTTGAATGCTGCCGGCTTGGTCCATTGCAGCCATCGCCAACTGCCAATTGATCGTCCGAAAAACTCCCAAACGGTCACGCGGATCATTTATGACCCGATTCAGTTTTTTAGCCACTCCGCTCTCTGCATAATAAAACGGCGGCAGGTAATAAGCATCCTCATCCTTAATCAACGCTTCCTGGGCAACCAGCTGCTCAATTTGAGGTGCACATATCTCTTCTGTTAGATCCAGTAAAGGCAAGGTTTCATTAATTAACTGCTCCCGTGTTGCAAAGCAGTGTCCCTCATTGCTTAAATTGCCAAGAGCATATAATAAGCCTGTCTGTATGCGGTCTGGAGAATCGGCAGCCAGCCCCAGCTTGCGTGCAATTTGGTCTGCTGTTTTAAAACCAACACCAAAAATATCACGGGCTAATTGGTAAGGAGTTGTTCTTACAACCTCAATGGCTTGCTGTCCATATTGTTTGAAAATCTTGATTGCCAGGCTGGCAGAAACCCCATGGCTTTGCAGGAAAAGCATGACCTCTTTGACAAATTGCTGTTCCTGCCATGCTTGTGCGATTATTTCAGTTTTACTGCGGCCAATACCTGGCACCTCCTGGATGCGGTCAGGGTGCTCATCCAAAATTGTGAGTGTTTTCAACCCAAAGGTTTCCACAATTTTTTTCGCTGTAACCGGTCCAACCCCCTTGATCAACCCGCTACCCAAATAGCGACGAATTCCCTCCAGGGAGGCCGGCAATTGAACCTGATACGAATTGACTTCAAATTGACGGCCATACTGGTGATGATTGCTCCAGGTGCCGTGCAGAAGCAACATCTCGCCCACCTGAACACCGGCTAACGCTCCAACGACGGTCACTTGCTGAATTTTCCCTTTTGGTAAAATTTTGGCAACTGTATACCCGTTTTCTGCATTCTGAAATGTTATTCTTTCGAGGACACCTTCCAGGTCTTGGGTGAACAAAGATTTGTCGGAATTTGGGCTGCGCATATAAGAATATTACCAGAAAAGAATATTTGCAGACAGAACTCGCGTACACCTGTGCGGTAATTTGATCACTACACCAGTTGGATACAAAGACTCTCCATGGAATTCAAAATCCAGAAGCACCAGGAAACAAAGGTGCTTGAAAATGATTATATATTTTCCATATGGTTTTCCGATTGACAGAGGTTGCACACTCATGCTATTCTGCTAAATGAACATTAAATTGGAGGCGGACATGGCAGAAAAGAATCACTTTTTAAAAATCAGTGCAGTTCATTTAAATGTTTCACATTTGGAGCGAGCTTCTTTTTTCTTTACGGAAGCTATCGGGCTGAAGATTTTTACCAGTGAACCGCAATCATTGGCACTTGGCCCCGAAAACGGCCATATCATGATTGTACTCCACCAGGTGAATAACCCCCCTCCGCTCAAAGCCACCACCGGTCTTTTTCATCTGGCGTTGCTGTTGCCGGGTCGTGAAGATTTGGCCCGCTTAATTTTGTATCTGGTTAATAATAATGTGTCCATACAAGGGGTGGCGGATCATGGCGTCTCTGAATCGATTTATCTTACCGGTCCGGATGGGATTGGTATTGAAATCTACAGCGATCGAGCGAAAGAGGAATGGCCATTGGATGAAGAAGGCCATCTTGAAATGGGTACGGATGAACTGGATCTGGACAATTTATTGATGACTGTCCAAGGAAAAAACAAACAATGGCGCAGCTTACCTGCAGACACCCGCATTGGGCACATTCATCTCAAAGCGGCAGAGCTTAAAAATACAGCTCGTTTTTTTAATGCATTGGGTCTGAAGTTAACTCAGAAATATGGTGAGCAAGCCCTTTTTTTTGCAAGTGAGAATTATCACCACCAAATTGCGGTCAACACCTGGGAAAGTGCCGGAGCAGACCCGCTGCCTGTGGATACGGCTGGTTTACGGTCCTTTGAAATTACGCTGAATGACCAATCAATGCTGGATGACATCAAAAAAAGCTTGACTCTCAATGAATTTCCATTTGAAGACTATGAGAACAACATCCAGCTTCACGATCCGAATGGGATTCTGATTGAGCTCGTGACTTTGCCTGCCACACCATAATTTTCTCTTTTTAAGTTCAAAATAAGATTCAAAGCAGCGGTATCATTTCAAAAATTAGGGGCGGAGTGTTTTATTGAAAAGATACAAGCAGCCTTATAAATTAAGTTTTTCCACCATCGGTTAAGTACAAATAGTACCTCGTTGGCGTACTGAATTTGCACGCATTGAGTCAATTAAATTTTTTTTATATTTTTCAATAATTGAGATAGCTGCCCGGGTTGATTGCTGGTAATCAAGTCAATCCCTTGTGATTGCAAACGCTGGGCTACCTGCCAGCGATCCACATCAAGAGTCCAGGCATCCACCTGGCAACCATGTGATTGTAGAAATTTAATCCAATCAAAACCGGCTTGTTGGGCATCATCCAATAAACTCGCGTTGATAAACCAGGTACTTTGAGGAGGAGCCTGTCTTAATAAAGCTTCTGCACGCATCGTAAAATAATCTTTCAGGCTGCCCCACCGTTCTATTGCCAGCGGGTGATCATCCAGATAGCCATACGCCCCGCAGCGTAAAGGCGGCACACCTTGTTCTCGCGGCTCACTCGCAACGATGTCAAGATAGAGTAATGGGTCAAAACCCAAACGCAAATAACCATCCAATTGGTGCAGGATCCGCAATGCCCAATCCGCGACACAACTGATTAAAATTTGCTGTCTTTGATCTGCAATCATATGGTACAAGCCGCCCAAAACTTGTGGGGTGAGCGCAGCATATGGTTTTAAATCCAACTGCAAAGTGATTTCTTCGCCGGCTGATTTTAATAATACAAGAGCCTGGCTGAGCGTACCCAGGTGCAAATCATTTGGGCTGCCATCAGCCTGCAAGTAACGCAAATTTCTAATTTCGTCAGCACTTTTCTCAATAACTTTTCCCGAACCTTCAGTTCCATCTTGTAAGGTTGGCTGATGCAGGAGGGCAAAATCTCCACCGGCTAAGGGAATGATATCGATTTCGACCCAATCCTGCCCCGCATTCAAACTTGCTTCCAAAGCTACCAGAGAGCCTACCGGCAAGTCTGGATTGAATGCCGCTGCGTGTTGAATAAAAGTGGTCACGCCGTCACCAGCTTTTTAGACTTCCTCATCAGGAAGGACAGGCCTGCTACAACCAGCCCCCCAATGGCAATAAATATCACCTGAACCAATGCAAGTAAGGCCACAAAATGCAAGCCCAGGGCAGGTGTTGCCCAGGTAACAAACATACCATTCCAGACCCAATGCGCAATGACTGGTAAAGCTGAAAATAAGGCTGTGAAGACAGAAAATTGTGCAGATTGCACCGCAGTCTCAAGGATACTAAGATTTGCCTTTCCCCGCTTGATTACAAGAAACCAGACCAAAACAAAAACCACCAAAGATAATGAACCGTAGGTGATTATAAACACGCTTTCGGAAGGAATAATTGAATAAGAATATAAACCAGGCCCAAGCAGTAAATAAATCAGATTATACAAAAATGTGTATGCCAGCGCACCCACCAGGAAACGTTTCAGGTATTGGAATTTCCAGCGTGTCAACAAAAATACGACTAAAGCCAGAGCTGCTAGAGCAATAACGACCCGTGGAATTCGTTCACGTGTCAATCGCTGAGAACGAGCTCTTTCAAGTATTTTCTCATAATCTGCAACACCCTTGTGGATATTCACCGCCATTTCATCTTTGTCTATTGATAATCCCAAAGCTTGATTGTAACTTTGCAATAGTTTTGATTGTTGCGTAGCCTCAGATAAGGCCAATTGATCCAATTCGGTCTTGCTCCAGCCTGAAAACATTTGCTGCTGGGCCTCTCCCTGGGCCGAGGCCGGAACGTTCAGCCCCAAAATGGCCGCGACCGTAGGAGCGATATCGACCATGTTCATTTCGCCATAATCACCCTGGGCAATTCCTTTGCCCGCCAATATGAAGGGTTCGATTAATACGACCGGATCCTGTCCGCCATGCCCGCCGGCATCGATTTGGCCGTGATCCGACGTTATCAAAATTACATCTTTTTTTAAATCCATGACCGCCAGGATTTCGCCTACGAGTGCATCAGCCCGTCCGGCGGCTGCATCCCAATTGGGGTTTCTTGGACCACCCTCATGATGACCCGCATAATCAACCTGGTCGAGATGGATCAAGGTCAGGTTTGTCTTTCCAGCTCCAATCCAGGGCAGTGCAGCCGTTACTACATCCCTATCCGCTTTTTGATCTTCCAAGGCTGTATAAAAACTCTCATCAACAGCAGTTTGTGGTACCAATTTTTCAAACCAGTAAAAAGCTGAAATGCCGGTTTTTAGACCCAGTCGATGGGCAGAAGAAAAGATATTGTCCTGCGAGATTTGCGGAAAATCCTCATAATCTAAATTAAAAGGGGGTGAACTGCTTAATTCAGGCCAGGCACCGGTCAATAAAACTCCATAACCGGCGCTGGAGTAAGAAGGAGTTCGAGAATGCGAACGCGCATAAGCCCCTTGTGAGCGTAGTTTACTTAAGTTTGGCATCACTTCTGATTTTAATGAAGTATCATAACGCAGCGCATCAATGAGAACAAAGACAACCTGGCGCACATGCGGTTCACCCAGCGATTGTCCAGGAATTGGCGGATTGGCCTGTAAAGGGGATTGATAATCATAAATACTGGCCATCATGCCTGTTGCCAAAAAATAAGCACCCATAGCAATTCCGACGCAGAGCACCAATTGAGCGACGAGCCGCAAAGTTGATCTCATTGAATAATCCTCCAAACTGAGACACGCGAAATAAACTTAATTATACACTTCGGGATTCTGATATCAATCTGGCGTGTAATTCGAGAAATTCCCGATCTAAACAAATATTTGAATTATGCCGGAGAACCACGATATAATTGCTTACAGGTAATAGGACGGAGGGAGCATATCAATCCTGCACATACAATTTCCCCTTTATAACCTGAAATGCTATGAATTTTAATTGTTTTAAGTTATTCTACCAAGAATAAACAGGGAATAAAATTGATGCATACCAAAAAGAAGATTCTTGTAATCCTCAATCCAGCTTCCGGTCAAAAGAATCCACCTGTTAAGAAGTTGAATTCTGCTTTTTCTAAAGCAGGTTATGAATGGGATCTGGTCATGACCAAAGAATTTGGCGACGGCTGTGCATTGACCAAAAAGGCGATTGACGATGGGGTCAATCTGGTGGTCGCCTACGGTGGTGATGGAACCGTGATGGATGTGGCCTGTGGTTTACAGTATAGTAATGTTCCTCTCGCAATTCTGCCTGGTGGCACTGGAAACGTTCTTTCTGCCGAATTAGGGATTCCTCACAATTTTGATGCTGCTTTATCATTAATTACCCATCCTGCCCGATCCAGAATACGTGTTATTGATATTGGCAATACCAATGATGAAAAATTCCCAGGATTTGCCTTGCGGGCCAGCGTAGGACTGGAAGCAAACATGTTAGAAGGGACGGATCGTGAAGCCAAAAATAAATATGGCATTTTTGCCTATATCATGGGTGGAATTCAGGCTTTACGCGACATCCGTGAATCAGTCTATAATCTCGTTTTGGATAATGAGACCGTGGAAGTAAAAGGTTTGAGCTGTTTGATCGCAAATGCCGGTGCATTTGGTGTGCCTGGACTGACTCTTGACCCCTGTATTAGCATTGATGATGGCTTACTGGATGTGTTTGTTTTTCGAAAGCCTGATCTGCTGGGTTTATTCTCAATTGCAGCAGGTGTCGTTGGTGGCGCAGAGGTGAAAGATCCCATTCAGCATTGGCAGGTTAAGAACGTAAGAATAGAAGCAGACCCAATCCAGTCCACCCAGGCGGATGGGGAGATGTGGGGAAAATCGCCCATTGAAGTTGAAGTGGCTCCGGAAGCGTTACACGTCATAGTCCCAAAAGATATTTAGTTCAAACCCAATCTGCTACAAACCGGTATTGCTCTTCCATTCCGATCGCCCCCGGAATAAAACTTCGCGTCCACAAAATCGCATCAATCGGCAGCCAATCAAATCGTTCGATTGCCAGAGTTGCTAAGAATAATCCGGTCCGCCCAATTCCGGCATTACAATGAACAGCGATATTTTCGCCTGCTTGAACTGCCATTAAGGTTGATTGGATCAAAGCAGAGAATTCTTTGGTTTCCAACGGAGCTCCAAAATCTGGCATAGGATAATGGATCATTTGCAATCCAGACTGTTCATATTTTTGGGGCAGATTACAGCCGGCTTTCTCAAGCCACTCAAATTCTTCCACCAGAGTTATCACTCTGTTCACCTTTAAATTTTCCATTTCAAGCAATGTCGTTCGGCCAAAATCGTAAGGGCCAAACGGCATCGGTGCCCTGAAAACTTTTCCAGGCGATTGGTATGGAAGTAAGATTAGATTTTTCAGGTCTTTTGTGATTGCGTTAAAGATACGGGTTTGCGGAATCCATCCAATAGATGCAATATTGTATAAACGGGATGGCGCCAGAGCATGCGAGGCCCAGCATAACGCATAACCACACGCATTTGATCGCGCATGCTGCGTTTGTAGCAATGGGTCTGACAGTTGGCACAAGTTGTTTTATATTCCTGGTAAGGGCACTTGGCTAACCGCAAATGGGCATAAGATTTCAAAGTTCTGCATTCTTCACAGTCATCTGAATTTGAATGATGCTGTTCACGACAATAAAGATCGACCATCAAATCTATTGTCTTTTCTTCCCGCTCCAATCGGGGATGACGTCTAATCATTAAGAAACTCCTACGATGATATTTTTACGAACTTAATGTACCGCAGTCAAGATAAAACCTGGCCAAACAGGTCAAAATCTTTCCAACCCTATTCAGTCAGCTTGCGTTGAGATAACTCAGGGATTCATCCGGTAATACGAGCTAAAGGGGGTAATGCCATCCACCTAATCAACGATTATGCTTCCACCAAATTACCAATATCTATTATATACCGACAAGTTTAATTTAATATTAGAATATTGGTAACTGCTCAGCCATGTCATTGTGAGATTCGGCTATACCGCCGAAAGGCGGTATCCGAGGATGAAATAACATTGCCCAATGTAGGCCAGTCGTAGGGTATGGCTGTAACGCGCCAAACCACCACTTTTTTATGGTATGAGTCGGATTAGTCGGCTGATGGGCGAAGCGTCCGCGATGGGTGCGTTTTTACAGGACAGGATGGTTTCCCGGATGCTTCGCCCTTACGTAAGATCTCACGTAAAAAAGACATCATACCCCTTGGAAGGAAAGCTTTTTTACTTTCTTTTTCTCAAGTTAGTTCGTAACGCACCAAACGATCACTGCTTTTTGTTATGAGCAGTCACCGTTCTTGTCTTTGGTGGCGAACCACTCTCTTTTAAGTAGGATGCTCATAAAACAGGAAAATACTTCGCAATGCCATCATTTTTAGAAAGATTGAGTAGTTACGAATATCGGCTTTATGGTGTCACTGGCAGCGTATCTAAGAGAGAAGTTTGCCTGGGAGTTCTCAAGAAGGCTTCAATTCGTTCGATTGCTGGACTATTTGTATCAGTGGACATTTTCCAAAATGCCATTTGGGCAGATGTTGAAGCCATGCGGCGGTGCTGACCAATATAAATATCCTGCGTTAATTCAACACCTGCAACCTCTACCGCAGCAACTTGTTCGCACACCACCCTTTTTGCCACCAATTTTGAGACAAAACCTACTCCAATCCCTTCCTGAACCGAAAAGGCAATTGCTTCAGAGTTGCCTAAAGTCAATACTTTTTTTAATTCTGTGATATCAAAACCCCGCCGCGCTAAACCATCTCGTACAACCTGGTAGGTTCCAGAAGTTTGTTCCCGCAAAATGACATTCACATTGCGCAGTTCATCAATAGAGACAACCTGTCTTTTCGCCCAGGGATGATTCTGCGGCACAATCAAAACCACCGGTTCTGACATCAGTTTGTGAAATTCGATATCGGGATGATAAGTAAAAAGGCTGGACACAATAATCTGGGCGCTGCCTTCATTTAATCGTTGCATGGCTACTTCGCGGCTGGTAACCGTAATTGTGGCTTCAACTTTTGGATGTCGATTGAGAAAATCCGCCATTAATGAAGGCAATATATATTTACCGGGCGTAGTCGAACAGGCAATCGTTAAATGCCCATAGACCTCTTCTTTAAGTGTATCCATCAGATCGTCTGCCCGGACCGCCTTCAGGACCAGGTCTCTCGCCAAAGGTAAAAGCGTTGTACCTGCTTCGGTTAACGTCAGCTTCCGGTTGGATCGATCAAACAATTGCATTCCAAAATGCGTTTCCAAATTACGGATATGTTGCGTAACACTTGGCTGTGATATATGTAAGTGTCGGGCAGCCTGCGAAAAATTCAAAGTCTCAGCAGCCGCCAAAAAAACGCGCAATTGATGAGGGTCAAGCATGAGGTACTCCTGGTGGAAAAACCATAAGGCAGATAATTCGGCTTTATTTTATCATATTTCACCTAATTGATAAGTTTCCCTTATGGAAGCCTGTTTGCAGATCTTATATCAGTTTCGCCGGATTCTTTTTCATTCATCCCCTGCGAAGCCAATTACAGCATCAAAATGGAAAAGAACCGGTTGAAAATCCTGGAATATTCCTTCTTGAGGTATGAGAGCCTTCTGTATTGAAAACCTTGAAAGCCGCCGAACTGCCCGTAGTTCAGCCAGCTAAGTGTAAATTGTTGTACTACAAGCCTCAATACAAAAGTATGGGTATGTTTTAATTATGATTTTCGAAGAAAGTGGAAACCGGATTTATTGGTCTGCAGAAAACATCTTATCCAAATCCAAATTACCACAATTTACTTCTACCAATAAAGGCCAGTTAATGCTCCCATCCGCATGACAGAATTCTTCCACAAATTGCATGGTTAAGAGGTTAATTTTTTCTGCTTTGGTTTTGACAAAAGAATCATTATGTTCTTTGGCTTTATAACCGATTGGCTCAATAATGTCTTTGTAGAGATCCTTATCACCACTGATCAAATACCAGAAGTTTTGACCGACAACTTTCAGTATCCCCTTTGATATGGTGGATTTTGATTGACCATAGCAAATGCCTTCCACAGGTTGTACGTTGGCAGACCGATTAGTTTGTTTTATTCGTGTAACAGTGTTGGCAAGATCCTGATGCATCTTGGCGCGTTGGCTGCTATTGCCCCAATTTGTGCTGGATTTAACCGAAATGACAAAGTGAATAGAATTATGGATAAATTCAATATCCACACCTCGGGCAGCAGATTTCTGACCCTGAGTGCACTCCTCAGCCACATAAATTGCCAACCTTTCAAAAAAATCACCAAACATTTTTTCTTCGGATGAATACAATTTGGTCGTTAAAGCAGATTCAACAAGCTTTGTTGCGGATATTTCATTATTTATGGCGAGAAGAAAGGGGTTTCTATGAATAATGTCCTTCAAATAAAATCCATCCATGATCTTACATTGTTTTTCAAACAAGTTTTTAATATTTTCGTCAACAAAGAGGTTAATTTCAGAAAGTAGACTATTGTCCATTGCTTTACTCTTTTTTTTAACAAATAATTAGCCGGAAATCAGAGGTGAATTTCATTTCACGAGGTAATAACGAACCAATTAATGAATAATCTATCAGCTTGTGAATTAATGTAAGATTTAACATTACAATTAATTCCTTTAATAAAGATAAAAGGATAAATTAACGAAAACTCTCAAAATACCTATCAATTTCAGGACGAAGTTCTATCCCAGCAAGTTCAAAACTATCTAGTAAATCATCATATGAATTTTCTCCACCAAGAAAATCCCAAAGTTCTTTGCCAACCAAAATCTCATATTCCAAATCAAATAAACCTCTCAATGTCCAACGATCATAAGGTTTTGGTTCATATGGATTGTAAGGTATCGCAATAAGGGTATGTATTTTTACATCAGGATTCCTTGCCATTTCACTAGCAGCCCATTCTAAAAGAGTCCGCTTGTACTCTTTAAAATTTCCAATATTGGGTTTTGCAGTTTTCATATCCATCAGATAAATTTCATTTTCGAATGTTTCGAGCCATAAGTCAATTCTTGTAAGCTTTACAGGCCTCATTACGCCTTTATTACATGTTTGCCGTAATAAACCTAGCTCTTCTTTTTTGTTAGGAATTCTCGTTGCAGATGTTAAATTGTCTAATAGTGATTGTATGGTATATTGTGCGCCTTCACTAATTTGCGGGTAAGCATTCACTTGAGTCAATGCGACATTAAATCGATCTTTTGCAAGTTCTAATGCAACAGGTTCGTAGATTGACGTACCAAAAGTTGTATTAAGAGATTGAATGAAAGAATAAAGATACATTCGATCTTTCCCAAGCAACCTATAATGAAACGGCATATTTTGTGTTTCAGGTTTATAGGTTTGGAATTTTTCGAGAATACTTTTCTTTAGCAGATTCTTGATTAATTCTTTTTTATTTGGATTTATAGCCATGATTTTTTTCCCTTAAATGAAAAATACTTTCAGCATACGCACTTTTATCTCTTTCAGATCGGTTTAGGACAGGCCGTTTAAACTCATTAACAATAGTCATGCCAGAATTATCAGCAATTTTAGGATATAAATTGTTTTTATCATTAGCTACCAAAAAAACATCATACCCACTTTGAAGGTATTTCTTACAATTAACCAAGACCTCGGAAATTCCCTGTATATAATTTTCTTGAGCTTGTTTACTTCTCCCTTTTTGCAATGGGCCAATCTCTAAATCATCTTTTCTTTGGAACCCAAATAATTCATAAGCATAAGCGTGTTGTTCATGATAATCAATTAAGCCAACATATGGTGGACTAGTAAAGATGCCTTTTATTTTATTATTTCTAATAGATTTAGCAAAGTTTAGATTAATTTTCTCAATTTCTTCCACTATATCTATTTTTCTTGAGTCCCCGGTTATGCAGATTTGCTTGGTCGCAGTTTTTACCTGATTAAAAGCTACAAATCTTTTAACTGTATCGCTACTATATAAAAGCCATTTTTGTAAGATAGTAAACAGAGGTTTACAAATTTTTCCATGTTTGGCACAAAAATAAGTTGTGACCATTGGTTCTTTTAAGGTAACCAGATCTGAATGGGTAGTTGCTCGGCATGATCGAATCGTTCTACTTAATATCACTCTCAAAATATTCTTCGTTTCTGGATCATCGGTTTTTTCAATTTCTTCAAGAACCAAATTTATTTCATTTAATATAGGCTTTATATACCATTTTCCCAAAAAACTATCTGTATTACCATTATAAAATTCAATCCTAAAGGCTTGAACTAATTGGTTGTATGTTTTTAAAAATATTGTCTCATGTTTTTTTCCATAAGCCTCTACATCAATTTCACCCCTTTTAGCTTTATATTTAAAATCTGGGGATGGAAAATATTTTTGATTAAATTTATTTAATTCCATTAAAAGTTTTTGGTCAAATTTCAAAATTCCTGTTTCAAAGACATATTTATTAATTACTTTATTAATTCTCTTAATTTGAAAATTTAAATTATTTAAATCAACATCCCCAACTTTTATATTACTGATTAATGAATTAAAGGATGAAATATCAATACCAAGTGCATTTATTCCAAGCTCATTTGCTTGAACTAAAGTAGTTCCACTACCACAGAATGGGTCTAAAATAATGTCACCGGGATGAAAGTAGGCGTTTGTTTTAAACTCATCCACATTTTCGTCTAAAAAATATTCTACCAGTTGGGGAATAAATTTTCCCTTATAAGGATGTAACCTATGGACGTGTTTTGTTGTTTCAGCTTCTTTAACATTTTCAAACGACAAGTGCCAGTTTATGTCATTTCCTAGCTTCTTTTTCCAATTTACTTGCCTCTTATACAACCTGGAATTGTAATATTCACGTAATTCATTGCGTGAAACAAGGGTAATGCCATTTCCATTATTGTGTTTCTTTATCAATCCATACTGAATCAAATACGTGATATTAGGCAATGTAACCTCTTTATTAGTTAATTTACTTGCCCAATTACTTGCTTCTTGTAAAGTTATTAATTCTGTAAATTCATTTTTATTGCCAGACAAATTATCCGGCTTGTAAATTTTTTGTTCATCCATAAGGCCTCTTAAATGTTTTTATACTAATTTTATCATTTCTAATTTTAGGAATCTCTGATTATTAATTAATCCTATTTTGTATTATCATCCTTCACTCTGTCTATGTTTGTGCCTTCATCTCCTGCAGAGCCAGTTTCAGCATTGACATGGAAAAGAACATGCCAAAGCTAATGGTAACAACCAAGAGCGGTATAACCAAAATAGTGCTGATGAGCATGATGGTCCAAAAGAAGAGGAAAGTCATTAGGAAATAAGCTGGCAGGTGCACAAAGACAGCAAAGCTATTGCGCAGTGCCATGAATATTTGCGGCTTTTTCTGTTCAAATAAGACCGGCAAGGTAAAGGTCTGCAAGAATGACCAGCCGAAGAGCAACAGGATATTGCCAGCCCGCACGATGAGATTGAGCGTGCCATTTTCACTTTGAAATAAGAAAATATTGG
Source organism: Chloroflexi bacterium 44-23 (assembly GCA_001899005.1). GTDB lineage: Bacteria > Chloroflexota > Anaerolineae > Anaerolineales > Anaerolineaceae > UBA6170. Next base: position 256,412 of record MKUW01000019.1, on the reverse strand, counting down.
TCAGGAAGATTAATGGAATCAACAAATTGGGCAGAAACCAACGCCAGATCCACCAGAAAGTCTTTTTAAATCCGCTGAAAAAGAGCTTCCAATTGTATTCTGATTCATCAGCTATCAAGACATGCGTGGCATACGCAAGAGCGCCGGTTGCTGCCGGAATAGTGATGATCGGAATGCAGCACAGCAGCCACAAAAGGTTGAGTACGACCATTTTAGTCAGCTGATAATAAAAATCTTTGATTACTGTCCAAATGGATTTAACACCGAATCGCATGCCGCCTCTACCAATTATCAAGGTGGATATGGGAACACATCTCTGATTAAGTCTATCATATGCAGACCCCCTGTTTACGAAATTAAGCAGCTGTAGGGGGGTTTAAATTACGTACTTTCTCTGCGCGCAACCACACCTCAGCCAGCTCCTGATCCCATTCAACTACTCCGCGGATCAAAAAAGGGCCATTGCCGTGCAGCGCTGCACGATACTGGCGATATACCTGCGGAAAGAAAACCACGGAGAGCATTCCTTCCAGATCTTCGAGTGTCAAAAATAGCATAAGATCACCTTTTGCTGTTCGCACCCGCCGGGAGGTCATGCGGCTGCCGGCTACCACCAGCGACTCTCCCAATCGATTGATAAGCTCGGTTGATGCAACAGCTCCGGCAGCCCGGGTTTTCGCTGCCACCAGATCAAGCGGATGAACATTGACACTCACCCCCAGAATCTGCTCCTGTGCCTGTGCTTTTTCTTGCATAGACCAATCCTGCCCATCCTCAGCCTGCCAGACGAACAGATTCGGTTGATTTTTCCGCCAGCTTCCAGTGGCAAGACGATTAATCATTTGCGGAATAGAACCAAAACCGCTCAGGGCACCACAGCGGATAAGGTTTTCCAATTCTGCTTTGCGAGGATCAACTTTGCTCAAGAAATCATCCAGGCTGTGGTAGGGCCGGTTGGCAATGATACGTTCTTGTGTCTGGCGGGTAAGCCCGTAGACCTGATCCAGCCCCATATAGAGGCAAGCCTCCCCCTGCGGATAAGCGACACGAAATTGATACCCACTATGGTTAATATGCGGCGGCTCGGTGCGCAGCCCAAGCCGGCGTGCTTCGCTTAAATAGACTCGTTGTGAATAATAGCCGCCGCCATTGGCCAGTACCGCATTCATAAATTCGGCCGGGAAGTGTGCTTTACACCAGGCTGACTGCCAGGCTACCAGAGCATAAGAGGCTGCATGCGCCTTGGGAAAGCCGTAACCGGCAAAGGCAGCCATCATTTCCCACACTTTTTCCGCTTTTTCAAGCGATACTCCGCGCTGTTGAAAACCGGCCAAAAAACGCTGCTGCAGTGTTTTCATGTGTTCACCGGGATCAAAATGCGACATTGCACGCCGCAACAAATCAGCATCCGCCAGGCTTAAACCACCCAATTCGTGTGCAATCCGCAACACTTGCTCCTGATAGAGGATAACCCCATAACTCTCGGCCAGCAATGGTTCCAGAATGGGATGAATATGCTCAACCGGCTCTAGCTTTTTAAAACGACGCACAAAGGCATCCCGTAAACCACCACGCAACGGACCCGGGCGGTAAAGTGCCAGAGCAGACATGATATCGGCGGGGGAATCTCCCTCAATTTCTCTTAATGTGGCCCGCATGCCGGGTGACTCAATTTGAAAGCAGCCGATCGTTTGACCGGCACGGACAGCACGGGCTGTTTCTTCATCTTCGAGCGGGATTGAGTGTAATACCTGCATTGCATTCGAAAATTCAGACTGCCGCCAGGAGAAAATCGCCTCAGCCACATCCCCCAGTACGGATAAGCCACGGATTCCGAGCAAGTCAATCTTGACAAGCCCAAAGCGTGCCACGCCTTCCAGGTCGAACTGCGTAATGGTCACACCTTTCCCACCGGAACGCATGACAGGTACCAAATCCGTTATTTTGCCAGGTGCAACCAAAATACCGCCAGGATGCATTGATAAATGCCGTGGTTGATCCAACAATCGTCGGGCATGCTCAAAAACGCGCTGGAAGCGTGGATTCGCGCTCTCAAGCGCAGCAAACAGTTCTTGATCTGATTGTAAATGCTCCCCAAAGGCTTGCCGGTATGGCAGCGATTCCACCAATTGCCGCACCTCGCTAGTTGCCAATCCAAACGCTTTGGCTACCTCACCCAAAGCAGATCTGGGTCGAAAGCAGTTTATGGTAGCCACCATTGCCACCCGTTCACTACCGTATTTATCAAACACATGCTGAATGACCAGATCCCTGCGGCGAGAACACAAATCGGTATCAATATCCGGTGGGCTGCTGCGAGCCGGGTTTAGAAAACGCTCGAAATAGAGATCGAGCGCTAACGGGTCCGGATTGGTAATTCTGAGGCAATAAGCCACCAGTGATGAAGCAGCCGATCCGCGCGAAGAGATCGGTACGCCGTTCTGGCGCGCAAATTCGAGCAGCTCTTCTACAATTAAGAAAATTGGTTCATAACCACGCTTTGCAATGATGCCAAGTTCATATTCGAGCCGGGTTGAGATGTGTTCATCGATCCGGCCATAACGTTGGCGGGCACCTAAATAAGCTTTTTCCCTGAGCACTTCAGTTACGGTCTTACCGGCCGGTAAGGGCACTTCCGGAAAATGAGTATCGCCAATGGGCAGACGGCAATTGCACAAAGCGGCAATTATGCGGGTATTCTCGATCGCTTCCGGAAGCCAGGCAAAGCGCTGCTTCATCTCAACTTGCGAGCTGAAATAGGCATTGGACGGCGCTGCCTGATCCTGGCGCAGATCCTTTACTTTACAACTCAAACGAATAGAAGCCAGTGTTTTTTGGAGTTCTGTGTCTTCTTCATTTAGATAATAAATATCATGTGTGGCTACATAGGGTATCCGGCTGGCCGCAGTCATCTTCACCAAACGGCGCAGGTGAATTTCCTGGTCTGGAGAATGCTGCTGCAGTTCAATGAAAAGCTTATCACTGAAGATATCGTGTAATTGAGCCAACCATTGCAAGGCATGCTCTTCCTGGGAGCGGTGAATGAAGGTATCCAGCAGACTGCGCTGCCCTCCCGTCAGGGCAATTAATCCGGCGGAATTTCCAGCCAAAATTTCGAGATCAATGCTGACTTCACCGACGGTATCATCAACCAGCATAACCTGGCTGCTCAGGCGGCACAGGTTGGACCAGCCCTCTTGATTGGCAGCCAGCAAAACGATAATTCCTTGCTGTCCCTGCCAGGAAAGTTCAATTTCCAGCCCATAAATAGGCCGGATGTCTTCATGCCGGCAAACCTGCTCGAACGCTACTACACCACTCAGGCAGCGATGGTCAACCAGAGCAATTGACTGCATGCCATTTAATTTGGCTGTCTTAACCAGATCTTCAGGCGAAATTAAGCCTTCCTGCAGCGAAAAGTAGGAATGAGCATGCAAATGAACAAAAGCACTCTCTAAATCATTCATTTGGAAATAAACATCGGTACGATAATAATCACCCCATAAGGATGGGCGCCATACCCATTAATACAACCAGGCGCACCTGTGATTGATTGCTGACACTATGCAGCACCCCGGCGGGTGCCCAGATGATCTCACCCACGCCTGCATTGTGAGTCTGCTCGCCAACGATGAATAACCCCTCCCCCTCCAGCACGTAATAAAATTTGTCCTGGTGGGAGTGGCTGTGGAGCCGGTGTTCCTGACCAGGCAACAAACAATTTAAACCCAGCATCATATAATCACCACTGAACAAAGAGGTCTTATGCATTTTCTCTGGGTTTTCTTGCACAAAATCAAGTGGTTTTTTCTGGTACAAATTCATATTTGATCCTATCCCAACGGTATTTTCAATAACACCTGAAAGCAGCGTGTGAATAACACTCTCAATATCATCTTCAAATCAGTTTCTCAATTATAAATGATCTATATATTCCAAAACTGATCCCCATCCACAAAATTTATAACACCTTTATTGCCATAAATCTCATGGATTCATATACCCTGCTCTTAACATACATCTGCAAGCCATCGAACCACTAATTACGGATCAACCGGTTTCACTCCATGATATAATCGCCAAATTGGATAAACTAAGGCCAAAATAACCTCACCAAACCAAAAGGAAGCAATAACATGGAAAAAAAATGCATCGTCTGCAATGTAACCAACCAACAAGCCCCCTTAATACTGCTTGATTATCAGAATAATGAGTACTATATTTGCCCCCAGCATCTTCCTGTTTTGATTCACCATCCCGAAGAATTGATGGGTAGTCTCCCGGGTGCCGAGAATTTCAAAGCCGGATAGTAGCACACAAAAGAATGAAAGCCGGAGCCGCGAAGGACCAATGAATCACTGGTTCGAGTAAAAAGGCCGATGAGGGCAGCCTTTCTCCGCGTCTGTTTGCATGCGTTTTGCCTCTTCTCAGATTGGATAGTAAAAAACAACTCAAGCTAACTAACCCGCAATAATCCGTGCGCAGAAATCATGTTCCCCGGCTAAGATTGAGGGGCTTATATACCACAAGCGAATCCTCTCAAAGGCGGTTGAGAACTGACCTGAAGCTCTGAATTAAGCTGATAAATGAGAATTGAAAAAATCACCAGGCTTATTAACTCATTTATTCTCTCTGTAGTCCTCTGCTCTTGCAGGAAGGAGAATCCAATATTATAAATGTAATTCATGAGACCATAGTGATCCTCCGCCAACTCCCTTTTCATGAAAAGTCCGCAATCCAATGAAGTCCTGTCACATCTTGCCGGTTGATAAACGTTGACTTGCCGGGCTAATTATCGTACACTCTCTGTTAATAAAATCCCTTCAAATTTCAATTTTTTTTAGGAGTCGCACCATGAGCAGTTTCTCTCGTATGCCACGGTATGACGTCAGGAATGACGGTACTGGACCGTATGCTATTTTTTATTGTGATAGCTGCGAAAGGGAATTCCGCAGCCAGCCGGATGTAATTAATACCGTTACACAGGATCTTGGAAAACAAGCGCTTGGCGGTCTTTTACGCAAAGTGCCCTTGGTAGGTCATCAAGTTGCCAACAATGTCACCGGCGAGGACGCACGCTATTCTTATAAACTCACCGCGGCCCAATTGGAAAATGCCTGGAAGCAAACCCAAATGCACTTCCGTGAATGCCCCAGTTGCAATCGCATTGTCTGCCTTTCCGATTTTGATTCTCAGTCCGGTTTCTGTAATGACGACAGCCCACGTTTGAATGAAATCAATGAAGCGCGTGGTGAGCAAGCCGGATCGGCACTAAAAGGCTTTGCGAATGCATTCGGGTTTGGCGACGTTCTCAAAAAAGCTTCGCAAGCCGTCGAAAGTGCACAACAAGCCAGCACCCAGATGGCCAAATGTCCCAACGATGGCACCCTGGCAGCCGCAGGCACTAAATTCTGTCCCGAATGTGGCACAGCTATGCTTCAACCGGTAGACACACGCTGCCCAAATTGTAATGCCGAGACCCACGGCGCTAAGTTCTGTCCGGAATGCGGCACGAAGATTGAAGTAAAAGCAGCCAGCACTATCTGTCCGAATTGCGGTACAGATGGCAAAGGTGCTAAGTTCTGCCCGGAGTGCGGTACAAAGATTTTGTAAGGAAGAGCATCTTAATAATCACGAGTGCTTCACACTCGTGATTACCTTCCCGTGTTATTCTCGCTCTGAATCCGAAGGAAAGGGATCATCCTCGTAACGATAATCCAGGAAGGGAATCGTCATCTGCAATTCCTCAAGTTCCTTTGCTGCCAATTTGCTGTTCTCGGGGTAAGCCGAGATACGCGCCAATTCCACCAGACTATCCAGCAGACGGATACAATCCGCCATCAAGATGCGTTCTGGTGAGCGCGCATCATTGGCACCCTCCATCAGCAATGGATGACGTTTTAAAGCATTCATCAGGTTTTTACCGCCCGGCAGGTGTGCAATCGCGACCAATACTTTGATATGGTTGAGCAAATGGTCAACCAGCAATGCCAGGTGACCATCGTATACCTCAATATCTTCGTAGACTTGGAAGATATTGATGTTGCTATCCAGCGGCATGGGTGAAAATTTACGAATAGGCATGTGATTAACAGATCACCAATCCGGCGGTTGCTTCGCCATCCGCAAACAAATCGCCTTTAACCAATTTGGCTCCCAGATCCAATCCTTTGGTAGCCCGCGTAACGATGGGCAACGCTCTAATATCAATGCGCACGCGTTTAAGTCTGGCAGAATAGATGTCCACCTGATCCTTATCACTCCCCGCCACAAAACCGACAATTTTGCCGGTATCGGCTGTTAACTTCCACAGCTGAACACCTTGGCCGCCTCGTCCTTGAACAGGAAAATCTTCGAGAGCAACCCGTTTGATGTGGCCTTTCTCGGTTACTGCGACACAATAGCCATTTTTGAAGCTTTCAGGTTCTATTGCTACGGCCGATACCAACGGATCCCCCATCATTTTAATGGCTGTTACACCTTTAGCGGATGGGGTCGCTTGCGGGTTAATCGATCCGCTTTCAAACCGCAGCACGCGTGGGGTTAATTTGATACTGCCGGCGCTGCAAATGAGTACATGGGCATTATCGCTGGCAACTACCGCCGCCAGTAGTTCTTCATCTCCACTCAACCCGATGATGGCCGCCCAGGTTGCTTCAGCTCGCGAGCCGATCACATCTGCCATCTCAACGCGCTTGATCTGCCCGGCTGTAGTGACCAGGATAAGTTTAGCATCTGTCTGAGCCACACCCAATCCGATCACTTTCTCACCCCGCTTTAAGCCCAGCTCATCAAAAGTGCCAGCCAGCGGTAAACGGCCGGAATTACCTTGCCACAAGCGTCCTTGATTCGAGATCAATAGAACTGTCTCTTCAGGTTTGGCAACCGCTCTTAAAAGAGGTATGAACACTGCCCGGCTGGTCGGTTTCTCCTTGGTCACGTTTTCGCGGAAGCCCTTTGAATCGATCCGCTGTAATCCGCCGTCGTTTACCATTATCAACTGGTCTTCAGTCGGTGTAACCAGATCCGAAACGGTCATGGCAGCGTGATGGCCTTCTTCACTATCCACAATAACTGTCTTGCGCGGCTCGGCATACTTATCTTTTATTTCTTCGGTTTCTTCAACCACAACCTCAAGCCGGCGCTCTTGAGATGAAAGAATCGCTTTCAAATTCTTAATCTTCGCCAGCAATTCCTTGCGCTCATCATCCATCTTTTTGCGTTCCAGAGAAACCAGGCGCCGCAAAGGCATATCAAGAATGGCTTGCGCCTGCACGCCAGTCAAATCGAGTTTGTCCATCAGATTTCTGCGGGCAGTCTCAGCATTCTGTGATTTTCGAATGATACTGACGACTTCATCAATCATGCTCAAGGCTTTTAATAAGCCTTCGAGAATATGGTTGCGCTCTTCAGCCTTTTCAAGTTCAAAGCGAGATCGGCGAGAGATGACATCCAAACGGTGCCGGATGAATTCAATAATCATGTCCAGTAAGGTCAGGTTCTTGGGGACCGCTTTGCCATTTTCGTTGTTTACCAATGCCAGGGCGTTGTGTGAAAGGCTCGAACGCATCTGGGTGTTTGCCAGCAGCCGGTCAAGCGCATCGACAGGATCAACTCCGCGACCTACCTCAAAGACCACCCGCATGCCTAGATAATCGGATTCATCGCGAACATCTGTGATACCGACAAATTTCTCCCGTGCAGAAGCCAGTCGCTCCAAAATTGTTGCTTTTTGAGTTTGATATGGCAGTTCGGTGATTATAATTTCCGATTTTCCACCGCCAATGTCATGTATATCAGCCTTGGCCTGGCAGACCAGCGTCGAATGGCCGGTGGCGTAAGCCTGAGCGATCATATCCGTAACTTCCTCACCGCCATTGACCCGGTAACGATAAAGCAACCCGCCGGTGGGCAGATCCGGGCCGGGGATGAAGTTCATCAACTCAGGCACGGTGATCTTTTCGCGCTTCTTCCAATTTTGGGCTACATACTTGGTAGCATCACAAACCTCACCCAGGTTATGCGGTAAAATACTGGTCGACATACCCACCGCAATGCCGGTGACGCCATTCACCAGTAAATTGGGGAAACGAGTTGGTAGTACATCCGGTTCGGCCAGCGAACCATCAAAATTGGGCGACCATTCAACCGTATCCTTCTCGATGTCGGCCAGCATGGTCTCCCCCAGGCTGGTCAAGCGCGCTTCGGTATAGCGCATGGCAGCCGCGCTGTCTCCGTCAATCGAACCAAAATTGCCCTGCCCATCGATCAAAGGGGCACGCATTGAAAAATCCTGCGCCATACGCACCATAGCATCATAGACCGATTGATCTCCATGCGGATGGTATTTACCCAGCACTTCGCCAACCACGCGCGCAGACTTTTTGTGCGGTGTATCATGGCGCAACCCCATATCACCCATCGCAAACAGAATACGGCGCTGACCCGGTTTAAGACCGTCTCGCACGTCGGGCAAAGCCCGATCTAAAATGGTTAAAACAGCATAACGCCGATATGCATCTTCAATAAAATGGTCCAGCGCATGTTCCTGGACAATCAATTCTTCGGGTTCTTCGTTTTGGTCGGCCATAGTTTTCCTTGAGAAAATTAGTCTTCCTGGCTCCAATCCACGTTCATGAGCCATTCTTTGCGTGGTGCTACTTCCGTTCCCATAAGGCGCTGAATCAATGAGCGCGTACGGTGGACGTCATTGATTACCATACGAACGTCGCGCTGAGAAAAGTCATCAGCCGTTAATATCCGTTCCGCCGGAAGATGCGTTTCCTTGATGCGTGATTTCTGCTTCTTTTGCGTTTTAACCGCTTCATCAGGTAGAAGGAAAACGGTTTCACGCAGTTGCTCGGGATTCATTTCACCCAACCCTTTATAGCGCTGAATGGTTACACTGCGTGCTCCGCCCCACCCTTTTTCAATTTCTTCGCGCTCTTCTTCGGTATAAGCATACTGGGTCGCCTTGGTTCGTGTATTTCGTACCAGGTATAAAGGTGGGCGAGCAACAAAGAACTTGCCTTCCTCGATAATCGGGCGCATGGTGCGATAAAAAAGTGTGGCGAGCAAGGTCGCAATATGTGATCCATCCACGTCTGCGTCTACCAGTACCGAGATACGCCCGTAACGCATTCCGCTGACATCACAATCCAGACCAACTCCGGTTCCGACTGCGGCAATCACGGCTGCAATCTCGCGGTTCTTAAGGATATCATTCAGCTTCATCTTCTCAACATTCGGGATTTTACCACGCAAGGGAAGAATGGCATGGTAGCGCGAATCGCGTCCTTGCTTACAAGAGCCGCCAGCCGAATCACCTTCCACCAGATACAAAGCTGTATGTTCCAGCGGAACCACTGAATTGCCGCCCCGGCGTTGAATATCAGCCAATTTGCCGAGTACATACTCGCCGGCGTCCATGGCGGATTTCCTGATGACCAGTTTGCGGGCTTGTGAGGCAGCTTCCCGTCCGCGAGCCGCAGCGACTGCCTGGTTGACAATCAATTTGCCGATCGGGATATTTTTCTCCAAAAAATCACTGATGAAATTATAAGTGGTCGAGAGCACCGGCCCATGCACTTCGGGGCTGGTCAGGCTTTCCTTGGTTTGTGACAGAAATTGGGGAGTGCTGGTCATGGTCAGTTTGATAATGGCCGTCAACCCCAGCAAGGCATCATCCCCGCGCACATCCATATTGCCCTTAAGAAGTTTCTTATTGGCAGCAAACTGTTTAACCGCCTTGGTCAGACCGGCCTTAAAAGCCGAGACATGCGTTCCACCCATTGGGGTAGGAATGGCATTCACAAACGAATAGATCTGGGTTTCCTCCCCTGCGTATTGGATGGCAACTTCTACTTCAATACTTTGTTTGCTGCCTTCGGCTTCAATTTCGGTTGATTCTTTAAATAAGATTGGCTTGTGCAGCGGTTCTGCGTCCTCATTCAAGTATTCGATGTACTCTATCAAGCCGCGTTTCGAATAAAAAATAACCGGATCCTCTTCCTTGCTACGCAAATCAAGAAATTCAATACGTACCCCCGGGTAAAGGTGTGCGATCTGCCGAAAACGAGTGCTGAGACGTTCGCTGTCCCAAGGCACATAACTATTCGGATTGGGCCATTCCATCTCACGGGCGAAAAGAGAACGATTGGGATGAAATCGAAACGTCGTCCCATTGCTTTGCTGTGCGTCCGCATCAACCGCCAGGCGCATGTGGTTAATCTCCAATGCCGTGGCCAGTTCTTTCTTGCCGGTAATGATCAGTTTGGTATTTGCGTCAATTATGCCGGCTTTGTTTTCTTCCCTGATGGCATGCGTATAAATTTCCACCGGCGTAACCGGAATGCCGCCATCTTCAAAACGCTGGTAAAAAATGAGCCCATGCCGGCGTACTTCCACTTCCAGAAAAGTGGAAAAGGCATTGGTGCATTTCAAACCAATGCCGTGCAAGCCGCCTGAACTGCTATAGGCTGAAGAATCGCCCCCGAATTTACCACCGGCGTGCGGTTTGACCAGCACCTGAGTTAAAGTGCTCATTTTTGTTTCAGCTTTATAATCAACCGGAATGCCGCGCCCATCGTCAACAATTTCAACCGTGCCATCTTTTTCGATGGTCACCAGGATTTTGGTAGCGTAGCCGGCCATGCATTCATCGACCGCATTGTCCAGCACTTCAAGCAGAATGTGATGCAGCCCATGCAGGTTGTTGTTGCCGATATACATTCCCGGTCTGCGGCGAACTGCTTCCAAAAATTCAAGTTCAACAATCTGTTCTGAACTATATTGTTTGCTCACAAATACTAACTCCATTTCATTCAATTACCCCATGAAACATGGTAATAGAACGCATGTTTTATATTGTCAATTATACATCAATCACCCAATTGCCGCAATAAATTCTTTGCGGGAAGTGCAATCAGATAAGTATTTTATCAAATAAATTACCGCGCAGAAAAAGGTAAAATGGCTTTCCCAGACAAAGGCATTTCAACATTAATCCATGTAGATTGCATAACTTTATTTTCACAAAAAAAGCAGACTCACGTATGAGCAGATTTCAGTGCATCGTAAATAAACTGGTCATGCCATTGCGTGCCATGCAAAATGATCTGCTGATGAATAGCAAAGATTTTTCCACGGTCGTTCTGATTTTATAGGGTTATTTTTCACCGTCAATACATTCAAACATTCTCCATCTTACAGACCTTTGTGGATTGGGTTGCAATTGCGAGATTCGGCTATTCCGCCGAAATGCGGTATTCGAGGATGAAATAACATTGCTCGATGCAGGCCAGTCGTAGGGTATGGTTGTAACGCGCCAAACCACCACTTATTTAAGATATGAGCCGGAGCATTCGGCTGATGGGCGAAGCATCCGCGATGGGTGTGTTTTTTACAGGACAGGATGGTTTCCGGGATGCTTCGCCCTTACGAAAGATCTCACGTGAAAGAATCATCATACCCTTCGGAAGAAAAGCTTTTTTACTTTCTTTTTCTCATGTTAGTTCGTAAGGCACCAGATCTTTATGTTATGAGCAGTGCAGAGCAGCAATCTTTCTTCCATAGAACGGGATAGTTCATAGCTCATAGCGAAATTTGACTAGTCCTAAAAAAAGGTGGGTTCAAAAGCGAACGCACCAATTAGAACGTTCTTAATTTTCTTGGCGTCCTTCGCGGTTTATATTTACACGCTAGAAAAATATTAAAATGACACCCCGTCAGTATCGGATAACACCAATTTGTTTTTCGCTAAATCTCCCTATTCATTCCCAGTGTTCTCGACTCATTACTCGGCTCTCCAACCTAGAGTCCTCAGCGGCGAAAGCCAGCAGGTGGCTCTTCAATGCGGCTTGCGTATCCGCATAAATTTCTTCGAAATCCCCATCATTGACACAATCCACCAAATAAGCCATTAAGCGCAGATCTCCACCACCATGCCCATCACGCAAATCTGCACTGGTGTCATACTCCATGCGCCAGTCAGTACGGTGCTCATCGACGACAATACGCGAACCACCGGTGCCAAATTCCGCCATAAGCCGGCCGTGCGAACCTTCAATTCGGGTGGTGCGATACTCATTATGCGAAAGCCCATGCATCGTTAAACTGACATCTGCGCCACTTTCCATTTGCATTAAAACCACCTGATGATCGACAACGTCATTGTCACAATGGTAGACACAGCGGCCATACGGACCTTCACGCAACGCCAGATCAATTTTTTCTGGTGTGGGATCTTCGGCCAGAACGGATAAAGGCCAGCCATCATAGCGTGTCAGCTGGTGTAAGACTGGTACAAACCCGCTTAAAGCACGAATTAGCCCAGGATTCGTGGCATAAGTTGCAGCCGCCCAGCGTGGAAAGCCTCTGGCAGTATCAGCCAGACTGTTCCAAAATGGGACCATACCCTGATAGATAAAAGGTGCATAAAACGGGCAAGTCTCGGCTACAGGGCAGCCATCCAGGCAGCGTAACGGTGCCCCAGGCGGGGCATTTTCCACCTTGAAATGACTGAGTTCACCAAAAGAAGATAGGCGCACAGGGCTGTCATCCAGGACCCAATTGAGGATATCAAAATCATGACAGCATTTTGCCAGGATCATCGGGCTGCTTTGTTCTTTGTTACGCCAATTTCCGCGCACAAAGGAATGCGCCATGTGCCAGAAGGCTGCATTTTCCCGTTGATCGACATTTACAATCTGACCCAAAACACCGGACTGTACCAGTTCACGCATTTTTTGAAAGTGAGGTGTGTATCGCAAAACATGGCAGATATGCAATTGGCGCTGTGTTTCCCGGCTGACTTGCAACAAGTCCCGGCATTCCTGAGCCACATTCGCCATTGGTTTCTCCAATAGAACATGATAACCGGCCCTCATGGCAGCGATTGCCGGGCGGGTGTGTTGCCAATCCTGGGTGCAAACCAGCGCTACTTCACCTAGTTGCTCATGCTCCAGTAACTGCGGCCAATCTTCAAACTGCAGCTCTCGTGGAATACCATGCTGCAATGAGAAGGCTTCCCGCCGGGCTGCATTTGGTTCCGCTACCGCCACGAATTGCAACCGATCAGGATGCCGCAATGCAAAGGGAGCATAGGATTTAGCTCCGCGCTCTCCGGCTCCAATGAGTACCGCCTTAAGTGGTTTGTTCGCCATGTTTTATTCCTACGGGGTTTTAATTCGATTCCATATCTAAACAGTTTTGCTTCCAGTTATCGCACTGAATGATACTCCCTTTGTATTAAATCTCTATCGTAAATCTTCAATGCAATCAGACAAACAGAGCAGATAGGATTGGATAAACACAATTGCCTGAAGACAGTTCTCATACTCAAATCAAATTCCGTTCTACCGGTTCAGATTAATTTTTCTAACTGATGCCATCTGCCTGAGAACTGCTCAAATGATCTTCACCCGTTTGGAAAAAGACCTCTCACCTTCAAGACCAAAAAAATACTAACTCTGCGTAACGCGCAAATCTAAAATCTTTTCTGCAATCGGTTCAATCGCTTTTCGCAAAGTATTTTCATCGATTAACGATACTTTTATGGTGATTTCGCGATTCTCGGGACTCTTGCCAGCAAAGGCGCTGACGGCAATGATATTGCCACCCACTTCATCAATGGCTTGAACCAGGCGATGAAGCATTCCGCGTTCTTCTTTCACCAGAATAGAGATTCGGATTCCTGCTTCACGACCACCCATCATCTCTAAAAAGAGCCGGAAAAGATCGGTTTCCGTGATGATGCCAACGACTTCATTTCCACGCATAACCGGCAGACCGCCAATGCGGTTATCAGCCATCAAGCGTGCGGCATCTTCGAGAGTGGCATCTTCGGTGACAGTGATCACGTTGCGGGCCATAACGCGTTCAACAGTGATTTTGCTAAGCAAATAATTAATTTCCCATACAGAAAGAGTGGTTGCTTCTGAAGGGGAAGCGTTTAACAGATCGCTTTCTGTCACAAAGCCAACCAGTTTGCCCTTTTTATTCAGCACCGGGTAACGGCTGACCTTATCGGAACGCATTTGTGCCAGGGCATCCTGTACAGGTGTTTCAGGTGCCACAAAAATTACAGGTTTTGACATTCGCTCACCGACTAGCATTTTTCACTCTCCTTTTGATTACTTTGTAACTATATTTTACACGAAAGCCTGGATTTGCAACCGCACTGTCTTAATTTGGAAAGGCAGCAGATTGAATTTAATGCGCCCATTTTCAACCGTCAGACTGGTTTTATTTTCTTCCAAAAGGTCACATTCCCAGGCTTGTTGGATAGCGATTGAACTCAAAATAAATGAAGTCGCACTGCCGCCTGCCTCGTAAAGGCGCAATATGAAACCCTTGCCATCTTCCGCCATTTTGATCGTGTCCAGAACTACATTGGGTGCGTTAACCTCAGCTAATTTGAGAGCATCCTGTCGAACTCTACCATGTTCCAGCAAGAGCGGCTGATTGAAGCAGGCTGCCGGCCACCAGACTGTGCTGAGTGCTGCCGTTAAGGCATGCGGCAGTAAAGCATATGCAAAACGATGCTCACCCCGATCCGCCAGTGGATCCGGTTCGCTGGGGGCACGCAATAGCGAAAGCGAAAGGATGTTACCTTTGCATGAATAGCCATATTTCCCGTTATTAAGCAGCGATACTCCAAAATCCGGTTCACTCAAGTCGGCCCAGCGCTGGGCTGGCACCTCAAATTGAGCCAAATCATAGCTGGTGTTGTTGTGCGTACTACGCTGAACATAGCCAAATTGAGTCTCAAAGCTGGCCTGGGCTGCGCGTAATTTAAGCGGGAAGTGAACTCGCAAGAAGGCATGCTCTTCGTGCCAATCCACCCTCGTCTCAAACTCAAGCTGGCTGGATATGGCGGTCAATGTGATCTCCTGCCAGAGGTGACTGTTTTGGCCCACATGCATTTCTATGCCGACCTTTACCCGCAAAGGATCGTTTTCAAGCAAAGAAATTGTTTGGGCTACAGGCATCTGTAGGATCTTCTCGGCATAATAAATATCCACGTTCCAGGCATCGTTCTCAGCTGGCAGATCCTCATACAGCACAAATTGGTTGGCGGCAGCGCCGACCTCGATACATTCCCGTTCTGCAGCTTTGTGATAGAGACTTACGATCTGCCCGAGTGAGTTGATTTGTACACGCACCATTTCATTTTCAAGGGTTACACCCAGGGCGTTTTGCACAGCTGAGACTGTGCGGTTGTCTTGCACCAGTGCTTTTTCAAGGCTCATGAGTGCATAAGCCGGGATTTCAACTACGCCGAGCGCCTGCCCGGAATTGTCTGCTTGACTACCAATTTCACCTGATGGCAAGGAAATTATTTCACGCCGCCGGCAGCCAAGGGTGTTTATCAATGCCAGTCCTGGTTCAGGCAACAGCAGGTTTTCGATAGCCTGCTCACGCAACTTCTCGCCCTGCCGAATGATCTCTTGAAAGGTCTCACGCGCTTCCTGATTGACTTCGGTAATTGATGAACCTGGCAAAATATCATGAAATTGATTGGTAAGCAGCGGCTGCCATAAATCATTGAGCTGTTGGTGGGGATATGCCATTTTACTTTGCAGGCTGGCCAGGCTGGCCAGAAATTCAACATCGTGCAGCAGCTCTTCACAGCGCCGGTTACCTTTTTTAAGTGCAGCCTGGGTGGTGTAAGTACCGCGGTGATTCTCAAAATATAATTCACCCACCCAGCGGGTGGCATCCTCTAAATCGTCTTCTGCGCGCTCAAAAAACTCCTCAGGAGTGCGCTGTGTCACCAGCGGCAATCCATTCACATCAGTCATACGCGCTAATTGCTCCAGCATCTCCGCGGTTGGACCGCCACCGCCATCCCCATAGCCAAACAGCAGGTAACTTTCATTGGCGCGTTCGTGGTCTTTGAAATTGCGCACATCGTGGAGCACATCGCGCACATCTGCGACAGAATTATAAGTATCCGCCGGAGGAAAATGTGCCAGCACCTGGCTGCCATCCAGCCCCTCCCACAGGAAAGTGTGGCGAGCTGGCTGATTAAACTCATTCCAGGAAAGCTTTTGAGTAAGGAAATAGTGGATACCTGCCTGGTGCATGATCTGCGGTAAAGCAGCTGAATAACCAAAAACATCCGGCTCCCAAAAGACATGGGATATCGATCCAAACTCCTGCTGTAAGAATTGTTGACCGTATAAGAACTGGCGAACCAGCGATTCCCCACTGGGAATGTTGGTATCCGGTTCGACCCAGGTACCACCCACAGGTATGAACTGGCCGGACGCCACTTTATCTTTAATTCGTGCATACAGGGATGGATAGTCAGCTTTGATCCAAGCCAGCTGCTGCATTTGCGAGCAGGCGAATTTGAAATCAGGGTAGGCTTCCATCAATCGCAGGGCGGAACTGAAAGTACGCACGCATTTACGCTTGGTCTCAGCGATCGGCCATAGCCAGGCGGTATCGATATGAGCATGCCCGATCGCAGAAAGGTGATGCTGTCCGCCACCGTTTCTCTGTCCTAAGAATTGACTGGCGATCTCACGGGCAGCCAGATAAGTCTCCACCTGACCCCAGCGAATGGTGTTGATCATTCGGTTGGCTGTTTGTAAAGCCTGCCCGGCCCGCGGTGTATGCAACGGCAGGTAGCGCGCCATATCGGCAACAACCACAAAGTCCCAGTACAAGTCCCACAGCGGGCGATCAAAGAGGGCCAGCTCCGCCTGACGCAACAACCCGATGCTTTCGTTTTTGCGCGGTTCAACCCGCGAAACACCAAAAAGACCATTCAGGGCAACCTCGATCATCAAATCTACAGTCTGGTGAGCAATTGCCTCACGCGTGACAGGGTATGCCTTACGAATGGGATCCTCGCTCCAGCCGTTGGATGAGCCGGTCAGGCCTTGCTGTGCTTGCCCGCCTTCCCAGACAGTGGCTTCACTGGAGGAATCCCACAGCAGGTGCACCTCCTTTCCCTGCCAGGCTGGTGGGATGCCTGCGATAATATGAAACCAGTGAGTAGACCAGAGCGATTCCAGTTTGATCCCGGCTTGAACCGGTTGATACTGGCCCTGAAGAGCCTGTTCATAAGAGATTCGTCCAGGAGCAGCATAATGAGTCAGCGCAACTGGTTCACTTTGTGGATATAACCTGGCCTTAAATTCATTCTGGTAGGTCGTCAATCGTTTTAATGTCATTTCGGTATGTTTTTGCATTTTTTCAATCTCCGAGTATCTTCTGAAAATTCATTCCAAATTTATTTGCGATTCTTCCACAAATGAACAATCCATAACCACATTAAACTTATTTCAATAATTCCCCAACCCACGATAAAAAAATACGAATAGCTGGTAAGCGGCTGGAGATAAAACCAGAACGGCAAAAATAACGAAACCAGTGCAACGATTGCACCTACCAATGTAAAGCTGGGAACGGATTCAACCGCCAACATTTCGCTGTGAGCAGACACTACCCGGATCACATCGAAAATACCAGCCTCAATTACCAAAATGATCGTGATCGGAAGGATCACCAATATTAAGACTGGTACTTTGCCCACAAAGAGCAACAACCCCAGGCAAGCCAGCGCGGAAAGGAGCACTGTCATTGGGATGATTTGCCAGACCATTTCCTGTTCAATACCAAAAGGCATTTGTGTCCATAACCACCAGTGATTGAGGGTAGCTCGCATTTTATCTGCGGCTGCCTGACCTAATCGCAGCACCCAGACAGCCAGTATCAGCAGCCAGGAACCAATATCAGGCGCGAAAAAAATGAGGACGGTTAAAATTAAAATGAGGCCAAATTCCAGTAAATTTTGAAAACGAAACCCACGCGAATAACGCAATACGTCTCGCCATAAGAGCACCAGGCTGCCTTCTGCAATTGGCAGGCGGGTGGGGACATGGCTGCCGCCCAGGCGTTTCTGTATGTGCATGCGTTTGACGGTGTCTGTATCCCCTAACCAGAGCGCTGCTTGCATCTTTTGACTGTAGGCTGTTTCCTGCGCCGCCCGGCTCAAATTCAATTTTTCAGCGAAGAACCATAGCAGACCAAGCAATATAAAAGTAAACACACCAACCAATTGGATTCCGCCAAAATAGGCACGCGCGCCCATACCTGCTTCCAATGCCCTTTGCCAGGGAGCAAGTAGCACAGATAATGCCGGTGCGTCAGTCAATCCTGCGGCCCCAAACAGGCCAATGATGGCAGCAGCAGCCCAACGATAGTGTCGAATGTCGCGATCTGCGCGAATACGCATCAAACCAAAGAGCCAAACCAGACTCAGAACTGAGGCATAGGTTAATGCCATCGCCAATAAAGCTTTTACTCCTGCGCCGATATACATCGGCAGGTCCAGAAATCCCAATTCCTTCCCGGCGAGCACTTCGACCTGGGCAAAACCCAAAACAATTGCCAGGACCGCAAAAGGTAGAACGCTCATCAACCAGTGCTGGAAAAACCACAATATGGCTACTGCACGCCGGCTGACCGGAGTCAGGCACAATAAGAGGGCATCATCTTCGCTAAAGACAAATGGGCTGATTTTGGCCGCCTTCCAAAGCTTGGCCGCTGCGATGGCGCCAAGTGCCAACAGCATAACATTGACTGCCGTCACAGCTGGGCTTTGTTGTCCAACCATCTTAAGCAGTGCAGCTGCCCAACTGGCAAACAAAGTCAGCACCGCAAAAACCCAAAGAGAAAAGAAAATGACAATGTAAACGAGATAGAGCTTATCGTTCCAGGATCGGTCTTTGCGAGGATTATGCCCGGCAATTACCAAAAGAAAGGCAAACTGCCCAGCCATGCGACGTGAGAACACCATCCAAACTGCCTGCATGGATTATCCTTCCTGGATGATGCCGTTTTGAATCTGTAAGCTGCGATCTGCAAGCTGCTCAATCCATTGGTTATGATGACTCGAAAGCAGAATCGCTTTGCCTTCTGCCCGCAATGAGTGAAGATGGTCTCCCAGGTTTCGGGTGCTTTCTTCATCCAGTGCAGAGGTAGGTTCGTCCAGGATCAACATATCAAACGGCCGGATAAAGGTCAGCAATAAACCTAATTTCAACCGCATTCCGCGAGAATAATTGTGGGGAAACAAATCACGGGCATCCCACAGGCCAAAGCTGCGCAGAAGCTTTTCTGCGCGCTCCTCAAAACCTGCCAGCACCTCATGTGCGGCGGCCATGAATTGCAAATGCTCCCAGGCTGTCAATTCTTGATAAAAGCGGGGCACATCCGGCACATAAGCCAGGTGTCTTTTCGCTTCCCGTTCCTGCCGGTAGAGATCAAACCCGCAAATATCGATTTTCCCGGTCGATGGCCGAATAAGCCCGCCCAAACATTGTAAAAGAGTGGATTTACCAGCTCCGTTTGGCCCCTGCAGCACTGTAATTTCTCTGGCATGGAAGTCAAGGTCACTCGCTGCTAGTGCCCGAAATTTGTCAAAATAACGGCTGATCCCCACAGCTTTTAAGATATTTTCCATGTGCTGCTCCCAAAATAAGATTTTAATTCAATGAAAATTTCGAAAAATTGGCTATTCATTCGTTGTACGCTTCTCTTCATTATCCCCCATGCCTATAAAGATGTCAAAGTTGGTTCCGCCACGCTGTACGACTCTCAATATCAGACAACTAGCATCCAGACTGCGACGGCTGTCAGCGAGGCATCCTGGAGGAGCAATAATCGTAGAACATCAATCCCATCATCTTGTGTAAAAATAAGATGCTTGCCGCAAATATTCTCATAATAGATTACGGAGTTTCTTCTGACCACTTTAGCACAATGACACGCCGTAACAATTGAGTTTTTAAGTGGGTTGAAAATTTCAGACGAGAAAAAACGAAAGAAAGTATTGAAATTTTCGGGGGCTTTACAGCGATTGCTGATTGCCCAACCATCTTGTTCGTGTGGAATGGTCCACTTTCAAATATGGAAAGAACCAAATAGGTGACCGCCTTTAACCCTGGAAATTTGAATTGCAGCATATATCAGGAACCTGGTAGCCAAAAAGTTCCAAACCAGGATGCATTTGTGAACAATTGACGCTACAATTAATCAAAAGCTATTGGCTGTGTCTCACAACTCTTATGGTGAAACCGCGTAGTCTGCTTAAGTAATTCACATCATATTTCGGATGATTGAGGCCAAAAATGGAAAAAACAAAAAAACGTGTTGTTCTTTTAGGGGCATCCGGCACGCTTGGCTTTGAGACGTTTAAGCTATTATGGCAGCATCGTGATCAGTATGAGATTGTTTTGCTATTGCTTCCAAACAAATTTGAAAAGAAACTTTTTCGCACTTATGAACTAAAAGCAGGCATACAACCCATCAAAAGCAGCGGCGTCGTCGAGAATAACGGGTTGAAAATCGTGTGGGGTGATGGAGCCGCTTATAAGGATATGCGCGAAACCATCCAGGGCGCTGATATGGTTTTAAACGCAATGGCCTATATTTCACCCAAAGCGGACTATTACCCGGAGGTAGCCACAGCGGTCAATGTAACCGCGGTCAAAAATATATTAAGAGCCATCCAGGAACAACCGCATGGGGCCGCTACCATTCGCTATGTTCACATCGGCACCGTCGCGGAAACCGGCGATCGTCTGCCTGGTATTCATATTGGCCGTGTAGGTGATCCATTAAAGCCTTCCATCTTTGATTTTTACGCACTTACCAAGACAGAAGGGGAGCGTCTGGTGCTTGAATCTAATTTGCAGTATTGGGTTTCTTTGCGAATGACGTTTCTGATGCCCACTAATTTTCAGAAATTGATCTCATTAGAAGATCCGATCATGTTTCACATGCCATTAAATACACTCATGGAAGCTATTTCTGATAGGGATGCCGGGCTGGGTCTATTCAACACACTTACAATACCACAGGATTCCGACTTCTGGCGTAAAGTATATAACATGGGCGGAGGGCCTGGAATGCGTATCGATGCGATTACTTTTTATGATCGCATTTACGGAATTTTGGGTCTAACCGGGATCCGGGCAATCAGTGAACCTGGTTGGTATGCAGGCAGAAATTTTCATTTACATTTTTTTTCGGATAGCTACAAACTCAATGAATATCTCCATTTTTGGAGGGATGATTTTGATGCTTTTATTGAGAAATTGAAAGATGGCTTGTCCATACAATTCCGATTCGTATCTTTTCTTACCCGCAATTCGCGCATAGTGCGTACCCTGGTTGAAAAAATAACGTATCAACGCCTTAGGTCGCTGGCTGAAAACCACCGTAATTCCCCATTAAACTGGATTCTCGAACAAAGCAAACAAAGAATTTCTGCATTCTTTAATAAAGAAGCCACAACGCAAACCGCTAAAGGATGGGATAAAATCCAGGTAGTCGCATTAGATCATCCAGCCATTGAGTTGGATCACGGCTATGATGAAAGCAAAGCTCACCTGGAATTAAACGATTTGCAGCAAGCCGCAGCTTTTCGAGGAGGGTTGTGTCTGAGCGATGCCTGGGATGGAGATCTGTACCGATTATTGACATGGCAATGTGCGTTTGGGCACCAATTTAATGCAAAAGTATATACCATCCTAAAAGCCGGCCATTGGTGCCCGGTCTGTGTTAAACCCCCCTGGAATTATGATGAAGTAGCCAGGAAAAACCCCTTTCTGGCACAGGTTTGGTATCCCAACCATGCTATCGATGAAGAAAACCGCTATCAGGAAGATGGCATTCAGGATATCGCCGGGGCGGATACCGCATATCGGGATTTGAAGTAATTAACACAAAAAACGCGGCTTCCACCGCGTTTTTTGTCTTTTTCTAAATTTCGGGTTACAAATTGTTTATAACTTGATTTATTCTTTCACCTAGTTGCGCCCACCGCTGCCGCGGCTCATCCCCTGGCCATGACGTGGCCCCATGAATTGGGGAGCATACTCTCCATCCTGCAAGCAGGTTCCATCACCTCGCGGGCCGGGCATGAATTCCCCATCCGCATTGTTATGCATGAATCCACGCCCATTTTGCGCGCGCATGGTTCGCATTTCAAGAACACCTGCAGGTAAGAGGGCTTTGACTTCTTCAAAGCTCAAACCTTCTGCCAATGCTATCTGCATGAGGGTCTCGCCGCCTTCTATGCGTGTCTGCAAATCTTCAATTGAGATACCAAAGGCTTCCGAAAAAATGGTCATCATTTCTTCATGGTAGATACCGCTGCCGTCTTCGTTGCGCATCTGGTCCCGGTTTCCAAAGCCTTGTCCTGGTATCCAGGTTCCCGGATCGGGTGCCTGAGCATAGACTGCTCCGGCTGCGCCGATCACACCAATTACTACAACTGCTATTACAACTGCAATTAAACTCTTTTTCATTTACTATTCTCCTTTGTTCTTATTAATCGGGTTGTTGATCAACCTGACTATAGGATAGCGAACACATGTGAAGAACTTATGAAGAGGGCATGTAAGCAGTTTGAAGAATCACACACATTTACGATCACCACGCCAATTAGAATAAAAGAAATCCTCAATCCAATCAAAAAGTATTCCAGCTAATTCGCCGTCGATAAGGCTAGCTCCTCGAAAACAACATCCGGCATGTCATTTTCGATATTGCGAATCTTGCGATTGCCCCAAACCACGGCGATCGCGATCATTTCCCCCAGCATGCAGATTAAAAACAGCAATCCTATCCCACGCCCGGGGCCGCTGCCAATCAACCCGGCAATGATACTATTGGCCAACAAGCCATCCGGCTGCATCATGGGCTCGAAAACATAATCCGCCAACGGGCCTGCGGTTAGAAACGCAAGCGGCATAATCGAGCGCGAGATCATACTCATCATGGCATATACCCTCCCTTGCAAATCGGGTGGGATCTTCACCTGGAATATAGATTGATTGGTGCCGGAAACAATCGGTACAAAGAACAGCATAATGAAGAACCCGACCGAGATCAAGATTGGATTGGAACTCAAGCCGATCATACCAAGACCAATGCTATTCAAGAAAATCAAGGAAAGGATAAATCTGATCTTATTGCGCTTGGGTCCTCCCCAAATGCTTAAAACCAGGCTGCCTGCCAGCATCCCCAATCCGCTAACTGAGTAAACGATGCCCAGCACCTGAGAAGATGAAGTGGAAAGCACCAAAGGTCCGGTCAGCACCGATGCAAAATTGAGCATAAAATTGACAACTGCAAAAAATAAAACCAGGCCAAGCAACCCACTGTGAATACGCAAGAAGCGCCAACCCGCCATGGCATTATTCCAGCTCGACTCTTTTGCAACAACTTCCGGCACCGGCGGTTGGGGTATGACTGAAAAGAGCATGGTAAACAAGGCGGCAAAATAAGTAATAAAATCAATCAGAATAACACCTTTCAGCCCAATCAATCCAAAAAGCAGACCGCCCAAAATAGGTGAGATTAAATTACCCAGAGCGTTGCTCATTTGAGCCATTCCGTTGGCACGCTGCAAATCCTTCTTTGGAACCAGCATCACTACCGAGGCAGAGAAAGCTGGTTCTTGAAAGGCACTAAAAGTGGAACCCGCTAGGGCAATCAAATAGATATTCCAGATTTGTAATTTTCCAGCCATCAGCAAGATTAAGGCAACCAGTGTAACCAGCGCCGCACCGCTATCAGCCAATAGAATGATTTTCTTGCGGCTATAACGATCGGCAATCGACCCAACCCACGGGCCTAACAATACCGGCGGCAGACTGCTAAACAGAACGGTCATTGCAAAGGGGGTTGCCTTCCCTGTTTGACTGTAAATCCAGACCCCTAACGCAAAACCGGTCAAACCTGAACCCAGCAAGGAAACCAACTGTCCAATCCAGATGGTGGTAAAGGTGCGCATATTTTTTGGTGTTTCAATTGTTGTCATTTCAAATTCTCCAAAAATTAATAACAGTTAAGAGACCTACACTCGCGGGCAGGCATTGCAAAGGTTAAAATTAGAATCTTATTTCGAAAGCTTAATTGCTCAATCTTCGTCTTTCAGATCGCGGAAGTAGAAGCTCGGATACATGGCAATTGTCATCGCAAAGGTTTGATCATCCGCATCTTTTGTATCGGCGTCGGAGAATTCTTCAATTAAATCGCTCAGACGCTTAAAAAATTCATCCGCTTTTTCGTCATTTAAATTACTCAAATTGCGAGTCAAAATGAGTGAGCGTTTTTTGCTCTCGCCACCCTGTTCGAGCTGCAATGTCCGCGCCTGCAGGCTGCGTAATATATCTTCGCGGGTGGTAATGATAACCGATTCGACCAGGGCATACATGTTTTCTTTGCCCTCCGAACTTTCAAAGTTAAGCAGCGCAGAGTCGACCATAAAGTAGGCAGCCTTCGCCTTGTAATACTTTTCAATCAAGTTGGAAACCTGGCGAGTCTCCACGACTTCGATCAAACCGAATTTTTCCAACATATTGAAGTGGTAATACAATTTGCTGGGAGCCAGCCCTAATTTTTCGGCCACCTCTTTGGTATTCTGTGGTGTAAAAACCAGAATATCCAATATCTGGTTACGGATCGGATCGGCAATTACCTTCAGCGTTTCCAAATCCCGAATTACAAATGTGTCTTCCTGTCTTGAAGCGTCCATCGCAACCTTTTCTTTTACCGTAAAAATTATTTTCAGTGGTAAAAATAGTTTATAACGGGAAATAGGTTTTGTCAAGTGGGTTTTTTTCGCACTACCAGGATTACTAATCCTACAGTAGCGGTCATATATAAAACTCCGCTAATTGAAACAAACATAATCCATTAAACCGTAACTTGCTCTATGTCGCTGCCTCACCCAACAGACACACTGAGAGTAAGTAAATACAAAAGGTGTAGGTTCGTATTTATGATTCTCCCGCTGTAATCACAATCAATGAACAAAGATTATTAGTAAATATCCTTACAAATTTGTTATTGTGTTAAGGAAAGGTTGTGTTACAATAAACTTGTAAGCAAATATAAATTTAATTTTCTTTAATTTTTTTTCATAAAAGAGGTGGATCATCATGAAGAAATATTGGAGAATAATTTTTATGCTTTTGTTTTTTTATTGCAGGTTTGGTTTTGCCTATTAAGACCATCCAAGCAGCCATGTGCAGCGGATATAATTGTACTGGGTTATACGCTGACTCATCTTGCAATGCAACCGGTGTCGGCGCATCTTATACTTATAATTATGCAATGATTGAGAGACGACAGTCCGAGTTTTACTGTAAGGCGCAATGGACACGTGTGACTAATAAGAATTCCGCTTCCCGTTGGACAGCCAGTGCAACGCGTTACGGGGGGACATATTACGAAATGTACTATCAATCGGTACAATCGGCAGCGCCAATTGGTTATGGTGTATCTGTTTTTACACCGATGGTTGGAAATGACAACGGTGTAAACGTTATCGATACACTGAGTTGTGGGAATACAGGCACAAATCAATTGAGTCAGCCTATCGGTGGTTCCCAGCCTTACCTGAGTCCATATTGCACATCTGTTTGGTAGATAGAGAGGCAGGCTATGAAAAAAATATACACTTTACTTACCTTTTTGATGGCAGGCGCCATCCTTTTTTTACTTGGTTTTGCGTTTAATTGGGCAAATCAAAGATCGGCGCAGGCGTCCATTGACTTATCCGGCATAGGAATCACACAAACTTCGCGCCAACCTGTTTTAACACCAACATCTCTTCTCCCAACGAAGGGCGCTATTCTTGAAACTCTAGAATCTCCACGTCTCGATGCACTGACCGACTTTCGGCGTGGACCTCTGCTAAATGATGAAATTCGTCAAAGTTTGATAATCACGCAAAGCCAGGTTGTTAAAGACGTGTTGTTGCAAGTTTCAGATGTCGTCCTGTATGACTCACGCGCCTATATAAAAACATGTATTTCTTCACCTGACGCAGTGGATCCAATGGATTTCGGTTCCTCCACATTAACTTCCAGTGAAGGAATCTGGATCAATTTTTACATAAACGGTCATCCAGCGCTAATTTCACCTGAGCAAGGTCGCTGCTTGATTTTGGAGTACTGGGATATCCCGCCTATTTACGCAACCAGCATGCAATTCACGATGGATATCGTTGGATATGTCGTCCCGGATGAAGGTCGCTTTTGTGAAGCATATCAACGGCGCTCGCAGCGAGATCAACGTGTTGTAGAGGCAGGCATCGAATTTTCTTGCGATGAGGTAAATGGCGCATTCAGCATGGAAATTACCCGCAATGACCAAAATATTCCAAAAAATATCGTTTATGGAATGGTACAGGATGTTGTTGTCGGTGCTGTACCCGGTCCCTGGAGCTTTGATCTTCCGGTAATTCACATGCAGTGATCCAGGATTAATCCCTGAAATTACAACGCTACCTCCACCAATTCCAATTGTTCACCTGCATTCAGGAAGCAGATTCTGGCTGAGGGTATTTCACCAAAGTGATTCTGTATCGCACGTGCATAGCGCCGTAACTGGTTCTGGTAATCTACGAGCACTTCCGCGGGTAGATTGGTTATTTGCGCCAACCTATCCGATTTGAAATCCAATAGATGCCAGCTTCCCCCACTCTTGTATAATAAATCCATCCGCCCAGCAGATAAAACACCGTCTTGCACGGTACTGAAGGGCACCTCATGCAAACGAGATTCCGCCCCGTCGATTTCTTTAAAAAGTGAGTTCTTCTCCAGACGCTGTAGACAGTTGATCACCGCTTCCACCGCTTGAAGAACTTGTTCATGGTGATAATAACCTTCCTGGTAGGCCCAATTCACCAGCATCATTCGATCTTGCTCATCGTGCGGGAACCACCAGTCTTGCAAAGCCCGGTGCAGCAGATGACCAACCAGCGGCTGCAAATCATCAGCGGGCGATTGAAATGCAGTCTCAGACTCCAGCCAGTCCAGATTTTCCAGCGGATCTAGCAGCGAAGATATGTTTTGACGCTCTATTTCTGGCTGAGATTTGGTTTTCGTTTCCAATGACCTCGCATTTTCGCATACTTGCACCCGAAGCTGACAGTCATCCTGCAGATCGACCAAACGTTCCCCACCCTCTGCTAAGATTGTCTCAAGATCAATCCCTAAAATCTGACAGGTGTCTTTTAACCAACCCTCCATCAGATACGAACCTCTGCGTATGCTGGCATGCCCGTTTAAAATCAGCATATCCTCTGAGCGCGTCATAGCCACGTATAATAGTCGCAGGTCCTCTGCGTTTTCCCGTTCCTGGTCCAGCCAGGTCAGCAAACGCCAGACGAGCGGCTTGTAATCCAGACGACCGGGTTTGAAAGCAGCCCCTTTATCGCTTAAATGGACCCATTGACCGGTTTGCAGATTGGGTTTACGCCCGAAGTCGGCCAGTACTACCACCGGAAACTCCAGCCCTTTGGCCTTATGAATTGTCATCAGGCGCACAGCTTCTTCGGCCTCACCAGGCGCTTCGCCTTCACGCGCGCCTGAATCGTTCATCTGGGCCACATATTCCAGATAGGCATGCAGGCTGAAATATCGGTTTCCAGCGCTATCCGCCAGCAGCTTTTCAACATTGCGCCAGGCGCGTTCGGTTGAGCCGGCCAAAATAGCCTGATAGTGGCTAAAAACCACCAGCTGCTGCAAAATCTCAGCCACCGGCTTGCGTCCCATCACCGGCTGAAAAGTGGCAAATAATGCCCGCGCTCTGACAGCGGCAGCCTGATCCAAGCTGGAAAGTCCGCTCAGGTCGCCTTGTAGAGCCAGGAAGAGCGCCGCAGGTTTTCTGGCACCATTCAACCAGCGCAGCTTGGTGATGCCAATATCGCTCATAGCCACCGCGGGCGAACGTAACAATCCGATCAGGCTGAGATCATCCCAGGGATCGGCCAGGGCTGTTAACAGGTTGAGTAGGTCGCGTATCTCGGGCCGGTCATAGAAACCTCGTCCGGCTACGGTCACAAAGGGAATGCCGGCTTTTTCCAGTTCGCGCTCATAATAAATGAAGGTAGTGGAAGCACGGAACAGCAAGACGATATCCTGCCATTGCAACGCGGGATTACTTTTTTTCAATTCGATCAGCCGGGTAACCAGTAAATTTGCGCTATTCAGGCGTCCCAGGTCAGAATTTTGACCCACTCCAATCAGAACTTCAATAAAAGGCGGCTTCATTTCCACTTTTGGCGCTTTCTTTTTAGTTACCATCGCGCTGAACGGCACCAGGTGCGGATTGCTTTCGTCTATGCCAGCCTGCATCATTGCACCAAGCAGGTGATTGATTCCTGACAGCAGTGTTGCATGGGTGCGGTAGGTTTCCGCCAAGCTGAATTTCAGGCCGCCCATAGCCTGGGTGGCAGCTTCCAGGTTCCGAAAGATGCTAACATCCGCACCGCGAAAGCGGTAAATTGATTGGCGTGCATCCCCCACTACAAACAATTTGGCCGCTTGAGCGCCGCATAAAATTTCCACAATTTGCTGCTGGCGGGCATTGGTATCCTGAAATTCATCCACCAGCAGGGCGGCCACCTTCTGCTGCCAGATCGCACCAATTTCGGGCACTTGCAGCACATATAAAGCCATTTGTTCCAGATCGTCAAAATCGAGGCTCTGTTGGCGTCGCAAGTTATCAAGGTAAACTTCTTCTGCGCGTTGAATGAGCCTTTTAATGGCCGGGATGGCTGCGAAGTAGAGCGCTTCAAGATCCGCATCAACCGCATCAGCACCGAAGAGCGGCTTCCAGTTCTGATCATAATAATTGAACCAAGCCGTCATTAATTGATAGGATTGGCTTGATTTACTGCCAACCCCTTTGCGGTGAGCTTTACGGATGGCGGACAGCGCGCTGAAACAGCCCCAATAGTCACCTGCGGCATACAGCTGCTCGATTGCGTACCAATCCTGCTGAAAAGCGAGCACCTGATTGCAGCCGCTGACGGTTGTCTCCTGCTGCAAAAATTCATCCGAAAGATCCAGGATGGCCAGAACGATCTCACGGCAATCCCCGGGTGAAAACCACACCTCTAGCTGTTCTTGCAGCAATTGCTGCCCATCCTTGGAAGAATCAATTAACCAGGTATGTGTGTCCAGGCGCAATACCAGAGTTTCCTTTAAGAGATCACTGAGTGCATTAATCTTAAACAAGCGATACAATGCGCGCAGGTCGTTGTCATTAAGCGTTTCACTCATGGCGGTTTGAATGGCGTTTAAACGCTCCACGATTGCCATGGCTTCGTCCAGCACCTTGAACTCCGGGTCCAACCCTGCCGCAGCGGGATGGCTGCGCAAAATCTCGGCACACAGGCTGTGAATGGTGCCAATCCGTGCGCCATCCATTTTCTGTTCCAGGTTCTGCCATTGAATGCGCAGCTGATCGTCTACAGCTACATCTTTCTCTTTTTGTACCTCCAGGCGGATGCGAGCGCGCATTTCGCGGGCCGCTTTATCCGTAAACGTGATTGCAACCACTTCATCCGGCTTGAATCCATCCGCCAGTAATCCCACATAGCGCGCCACCAGGGTGCGGGTCTTACCGGAGCCTGCCCCGGCGGTCAGCACGACCCGCTGATTTCGTTCACTTGCCGGTGTGCGTTGTTCATCACTGAGTTCCTGTTCGGCCATGCATGTTTTTGAATTCGTGTTCATTTCCTCCTCCAGGCCGGTCGATAGTGCCAGCACCATCCTTTGGCAGCACAATACTCGGGGCAGTTATCAGGCGGCGGGGTCGGTGAAAAACGGCCATTCTCGATGCCATTCAAGATCTTTTCCAGGTGCCCTTCCAGCACCATCTGGGCAGCCGGCGGGCCTGAGTAGGTATCAAATTCAAAGCTGGAGAGCTTAAGCTGGCTCTCCTTGCCAATTAAAATAGCCCAGTAAAAACCTTCCACCACTTCACCCAACTTCAGGCTGTCGCTGGCTGCGCGTGCATAAATTGGGAGTTGAATCCGGTTCCCAATGAGCAGATCTTTGCCATCCAAGTGGCTTGCCCCTGTTTTGTAGTCGATCACACGGATTTGCCCATTAGAGTTGCAGTCAATGCGATCAATCGTTCCCTGAATGCGGATGGTCTTTCCAGCGGTGCTTACGATCTCCAGTGCCGGTAAGCCATCGCTGCCAAATTTCTGCTCGTAGCAAAAGGGCATCCATTCAGAGCTAGCCAGTCCGCGTATGGTTTGCTGCAAGGCAGGCAGCCATTCTTCCTGTTGGATCTCCCACAGCATGCTGGGTTCAAAACTGTATTTTTTGGGAGCCTGGCGGAACACTTCGTTAGCCACATTGGGCAGATTTTCTAAAATGGTTTCCACGTCTCCGTTGCCAGAATCGCGATAGACCTTCTCCAGAATTTCATGCAGAATACTACCGGTCTGATTGGGAAGAACGCCAGGCTCGGGTGGTGGCAGTTCCCTGGCATTCAGGCCGTAATTAACCCAAAAGCGCATTGGGCAGGCCAGGTATGCTTCCAGGCGTGAGGCGCTCCATACGGAATGGTACGTAAAAATTACATCCAGCGGGGGAATTAAACTACCCAGGTTGCCTTCGTACTCCCCTTGCTGGGTAGTTTTCTGGCGGTCATGATAAACCTGCCTTTGTTGTTGTAGCAACCTGGTTTCCCGCTGAAGGGCTGAATGGAAAATAGTGCCGGTATCATAGCCGTACAACCCACTCCAAAAGAGAGCTTCTGCCAGGGAAGCGGCCTCATTCAGGGGACGTTTCTGTGCCGGACGAATTGTCTCAATATTGTCTTTATGGACACAGGCTGCCAGCTCATTCCAGTAAGGCGAGGGATCCAGGGTTTCACCTTTATCATTCAGGTAAGGACGCGTCACCAGCAACGCCTGGTCCGCACGTGTGATCAACTGAAAAAATTGACCCACCTGATGCCGTTGTAATTGGAGCTCTAACCCCAGCCCGGCACGGAAGTCTTCCGGCAAGAAGGGATCTTCACGCTCTATGCGCGGCAAAACTCCTTCTGCCAGACCATGCACAACCACACAAGCAAAACGCTGAGCGCGCGCCTCCGCTATGCGCAGCACCTGTATGGCTGCCATCCTTTCCGAATTCACCCTAACCGGTTTCATCTGCAGCACAGCCGTTATTTCCTGCACGAATTGGGCATAGCCGAGCAATGATGTTCCCATCTCGTTCTCAACCATTACTAACTCATCGAGGGCTTTAATCAATTCTTTCCCTGAACCGGCATTTTGCGAAAGGAAATTAACACTTTCAAGCAATGTTTTCAACCAATCCACCCAGAATGTAAGTGCTTGACCATCTGCACCATCTTGAAATAGAGCTGCCAGATTGTTCAATCCACCCAGCAGGCGTTCCGCAGTTGCTGCATCCAGCAGATCAAAATTGAGGATCGATTCTTCTTCGAATAGATCATCTTGTTGGATAGGAACATCTTGAAGTTGTGTCAGCACTTGCTGCCAGCGTTCCCAACCGCTCATAATCAGCTCCTTGCGGCTGATTAATTCCAGGGTGAGGGCATCTTCCACATGCAAGCCAAAAACTGTCAAATCGAAATAGGGACTGCGAATTACATCTAGAAGCATACGGCGCTTAAATTCTTCCAATGGCAGCTGCAGCAGATTGAGCAAAGCCAGAATGGCTGGTTGTTGCCCTAATTTTTCACGGTAACTGAACAGCAGAGGGATGCCGAATTCAAACGCTGTTACTTTGAGCAGGTCATGATATTCTTCCCCTTCGGGGCTGATAATGACACAATCTGAATAATTTAGCAACCTTTTGCCGTCTTCGCTTTCTGCCAGCAGCTTTTTTTTCAGCCAGCGTAAACCTTCGCGTACCTCAGCCCGAGGTGATTGAACCGCTAATAATGTTACCGATTGGTCGGCTGGAAAATTGGCAGGCTTACGCGCTGCCTGGTAGAAAGAATGCGAAAGTGCGTCCAAACCGCCCGGCAAAAAAGTTGCCTCGACAGGCGCGGTCATTTCCAGGTTTGAGAAATTCCGGCGCAACCGTTCGAGTGTCGCCTGCGGACGGGCATATATTGCACTTTCATTCCCCGGCTCCAAAGGCAGCGAAATAATCAGCCGCTTACAGTTGGGTGCTAATACTTGCAGCAGTCGTAAATGAGCCGGGTTGAAATGCTCAAAGCCATCCACGATCAGCAAGGACAGAGGCTGCGGTTGAATTTCTGTCTTCTCAAGCAGGTTGACCGTAAAAGGTACCAGCCAGTCACGATCCAGCCAGCCAAATTGCCAGCAACGCTGCCAATAATTGCTAAAGAGCCTCATGATAGCTGCCAGTTGTGGATCATTGTTGCAAAAAGTCGCGAGGCGCTTGTCATCCGGTTGGATTCCGGCCAGCATTAATTGACTGAAGCGTTCGAAGACAACGCTCCTGAAGCCGGGCAGATCAGCAATTCTGGATAGATCTGCCAACATTTCCTGAGAAACCAATTCAAGGATGCTGTCATTAAGCAGGCGCTGTTTCATGGAGAAAGGTGCTTCCTTGAAGAGACGTCGCTGATGATCTAGCAGCGTCCGGCAATATCTGGTTAAATTCAGAATCTGTATACCAAAGTAGCCCCCCCGGCGCACCAGGCGTTGCTTAAATTGTTGTTCCTGAGCATATGCGGGCAAGATCACCGTAATTTTAGCATGCGGATCGCTACGGTATTGCTCTTGAATGGTACTCACCAGCCACTCCGTTTTTCCGCTTGCAGGGCGGGAAGCAAGTATTTCAACTGTCATTGTTCCTTCTTTCGCCAGCGTTGAGCAATAATCTCAATCCATTTGCTGATTTTTTCTACCACTAATGCATGATATCGCCAGAAAATAAACAGTAAGAACGCAAAAATGAGTGCGAACAACACCCATTGCCCGCTGGTCAGTTCCGGCGCCTGTGAACCCAACCAATTCGCCACAAACACACCAGGAAGCCTGCCAACCAGGGCCAGTAGTAACAACTCTCCGATTGGGAGCGGGGACAGCCCCGCCAATGCCAAAACAATATCATCTGGCATGAAAGGTATCAGAAAAATCAAGAAAATAAAAACCTTGCCATAACGCTGCACGCGTTCATCAAATTGGTTTAACCGCTCCCGCGAAATAAAATGCTCTGCAGCCGGCCGGCCGAATCGACGTACCAATAACAGTAAAATAAAACCACCCACCTGTAAGCCAATCATGCTATAAAGCGTACCCAGCCAGGGACCAAAGAGAAAGCCATTGACCGTATCGATGACTGCACCTGGGATAGGTGCAGCGAGCACCTGGACGATGTGCAGACTGATCGTCAACAATGGTATCCAGGCACCCCACTGCTGCAGCCAATCGGTCAGCGCTCGTGCATCGGTAAACAGCGTTCGGCCAGGGCCGGCCCAGATCCAGACAAAAACAAGGAGAGCCGCAGCCAAAACGCCAAGGGCGAGCCAGATTTTCCGCGAGGATTTCATGTGAGGTGAGCCTGTAAAGCAAACATACAGTCTAGCATCTTCTTATTTTGTTATGTTCTTGATTTGCCATTGAATACTTCATCAACATGCCTCACCCCGCCCCAGGCTGGTCACCCCTCTCCAAGGTTTGGAGAGGGGCCGGGGGTGAGGTTCTGTTATATTAATTTTTAAGTTGCCAATTCCTATGTTACGTTCAAAAACGAACGCACATCAAGAATCTCTCAAACTGCTACATCAGATGTTATTTGAAGATATGGTCGAACCAATTGTTCCCATTGCTTTTCCAATACCTCCAGATTGAGTTGTTCAGGAAATCGCAGGTACCAATCAAGGCTGGAAAATGCGGAGATACACTCTTGAATAAGGGCATGAACTTCAGAATACTGAAATTGTAATTGATGAGCCGTTTTTTTAATTTGAATCAAATGTTGGCGCAAATGTGATTCAAACCGTATCAAACGGAATCGAGCAGACATAGCTTCGTCTTCCCAAAATGTCAATGACCTTTCAAGATCATCATCTTTCAGGCTGCTCAAGCCAGACAGTACGTCGCTATGGTGCTTTTCAAAAAACATGAGAAGTTCGACCAAAGAACATTCAAATTTGTCTGGAGGAAATCCACCTTCCACATCAAAATGTTGATCAATGAAATCCTGATTTGGTTTCTCGGATGGCAAATTCTCACTGTGATCACTTGCATGAAACCCGTATCGGAAAACGCCATAAAACATCCACTCAGCTTCGAGGATATGCTCCGCTGTCCGACGGATAGACCAGTCCTGCGGTGTAGGCTGCTGATTTGCCAGTCCCTCATCCAATCCGGTTAATTGTGCTTTTAACTGCCAAAACGCACGATGAAATCGCAAAAGGTAGGTATTAACTTCCTTCTGAGAATTCTTTTCCGAGTCGAGCTTAAATATATCCGGGTTGCCTGCCAGTGTGATTATTTCTTCCATTAAGCGAAAAAATGCAAAGCGAATTCCTTCATCATAACTTTGCCATTTCCAAGGCAGCTCCAGAATCGCATCCGGTAAGGAGGCTGTTTTTTTTAGCCAAATATCCATCTCTGCTTGAATTGGTAGGGTCATCATTTAAGCCTTTCTATTCAAACAATTTGGAGAACCCCGTCATCCATCTCGCCCAGCGCAAAATTCACCGCCATTTGGGCATGGATGTGGGTACTATCAAATAAGGGCAGGCTGCTATCGGCTTGTTTGACAAGCATGCCAATCTCGGTGCAACCCAGGATGATTCCCCGGGCACCTCGCTGCTGCAATGAGGCGATGATTTGCTGATATTCCTGACGGGAGCTTTCGCGGATATCACCCAAACAAAGCTCATTATAAATAATGTCATGCACCTGTTGCCTTTGTGCTGGATCCGGCACCAGCACCTGGATGTGGTGCAAAGTTTCCAATCTGCCCTTATAAAAATCCTGCTCCATGGTAAAGCGGGTACCCAGCAGGCCAATTGTGTCAATACCGGCTGCTTTGATGGCCGCGGCCAGAGCGTCCACAATGTGCAGTACCGGAATATTGACAACTGCCTGTACTTCGGCAGCCATTTTGTGCATGGTGTTGGTGCAAATGATGATAAATTCTGCACCGCCGCGTTCCAGACGTTGGGCTGCCACCACCATTGCATCGGTGGCAAGGTCCCAGCGGGTCGTCCGTTGATATTCTTCAATTTCAGCAAAATCAACCGAGAATAAGAGGCATGGGGCGGAGTGCAAACCTCCTAATTTTTGCTTGACTCCTTCATTCAGGTAACGGTAATAATCCAGGGTTGATTCCCAGCTCATGCCGCCTATCAAACCAATGATTTTCATTTTTGGTTTCCCTTCTCATAATCCGAGCGAGTCATTCCATAAAACAACATGTCAGTTAAGTCACCACTATCGGCTTTTCTTTCACTGTTGCGCATACGACCTTCGTACACGTAACCTGCCCGCAAGGCAACCGCTTGTGAGCGCAGGTTATCCATATCACAGCGAATATAGACGCGGTTGGCACCGGCCACCTCAAATGCAAAGCAGGTAATGGCTTGCACCGCTTCACTCATTAAACCCTTTCCCTCATAGCCGCTACGTAACCAATAGCCAATTTCAAATGAGGGAACATGCGAATCCCGGTAATGGAGCCCGCTGCCGCCGACCAGGACTCCTGTTTCTTTTAAGAAAAGAGCGAGTGGCATATCCTCGTTTAAAAGATATTTGCAATAGCATTGACGCACAAACAGTTCCCGCTCGTCCAAGCCTGTCAATTCCTGTGCCCAGGGGAACCAGGCTTTCAAGCGCTCATGCGATTCATTAATCGCCTCAAATAACATAATTCCATCGCCCGGGCGCGGAACCCGGATCAAGAGGCGTAAACTCTCAAAGCTTTCTGGTAATTTTTGGATACTGGACGGCATAGGCAAAGCTCCCATATAAAGATCTCTTCCATTTATTGTACCTAAAAAAGAGTTACGCTGGCAAAAATTTACTGAAATGAATTTAAAAAATCGGGAATGGTCTGCCCCCTGACCATCCCCGGCTGAGAAGATTGAGAATTTGGTTCTAGCGACGACGTTGTTTGCGGATGTATTCCTCCTGATGTCTATCCTTGCGATCCTGCTCGTCCAAACCGCGTGCAAGCCGCTCGGAAAGGTGCTGGTAGTCTTCTCGAATTTTGGAACATGTGTGCGGAGAAGAGCTGAGGATGGATGCGTCCATCAGCCTCCGTGCTTTTTCGCGCTCTCCGGCGCGTTCCAGCTTAAGTGCTTCACTTGCCTGATCTGCCAGTAACACTTCGCTATAGCGTGCCATGACATCCTTGCGTTGGTCCATTGCGGATACTTTCGGCTGTGATGCATAGCTTAATGACAGTATTTGTTCGAGGGAATATGACTGGCCCGTCTCGTCATGAGCGTTTAAAGTAACAGGTATCGATAAATAAGTCTGTTTTTTCTGTGGGGGTGTCAGTAACCGAATATAAATTTCTCGTTTGAGTCCGGCAGCCAAATCTCCTAGCATAACTACCAGCTTTTCTCCTTCTAATTCATTTCGCCAGCTTCCCAATACCTGGGCCGAAACCCCGTTCGGGATTGTCAGAGCCAGCTGGATATGACTGGCTGTTACTGTGCTCAAACTTTGAAATTCCTGTTCAAAGATGGCAGGGATACTGGCCGGATCTTCAATGAAATAAAAGCGACCGCCGCCCTGATTGGCCATATTTTCCATCAGATATTCGTTAAAGTCCAATCCAACCCCAAAAGTTGAGGTAGAGACACCCCGCTCCAATAGTTGGCCGGCATGGATGCCCAGCTCTTCCAGATCGGTAATACCAACATTCGCCAGACCATCGGTCAACAAGAGTACCCGATTGAGGTCGCCTTCGCGAGCTGCCAGGGCAACTTCCTGACAGCCTTGCAACCAGCCACCGCCCAGGTTGGTACTGCTGCGAGCAGTCACCTGTTGAATTTTTCTGGTCAGGGTGACTCGATTACCGGGTGCCATTGCAATGCTGGGAGAAAGCAGTTCCACCTCGCTGTCGTAAATCACCAAGGCTACCTGGTCTCGTTCGGTTAATAAATCGAGCACATGCACGGCGGCACGTTTGACATATTCCAACTTTGCACCTTGCATCGAACCGCTGCGATCGATCACCACGGCCAGGTTCAAGGATGGCCGGCTGTTGCTGACAGAACTAAGCGGCGCATTTAAAATCAATTCTAAAATGCGTTCCGTTGGTACCTCTTTGGCAATTAAATCACCATCAAATTGGGTTTGAAGATTAATTCTTGTTTCCATGTGGTTTCCTCCAGTCGAAACAAAACATGAGATCTGACTTCCTTATTGGGTTAACTTTCCTGCTTGCCAGTTGTGCTGAAGCGCACCTGATAATCTGCCAGAAGGGCTTGGATTAATTTGTCATAGCGGGCTGCCTGATGTTGCTCAATGTGCAGCTCAACACCGGGTGCCAAGACAATGCGCTTCCAGCTGCTTTCGCGTTGTTGTGGAAATTGCAGTGCGGGTTGCGGAGGTATTCCACTTTCCTTCAGCATCGGTTTGGAACGAATTGTTGACTGTGAGGGCTCCGAAATGGAATGCCCAAGCAGGTTATTAATGTAGCTGAGGGCATCATTTTTTTGCGCCCTTTGCATTTTGAACATTCTTAGAAATTCTTCGATCTCAGCCCTGGTCTGCGTTTCCAGCATTACCCGAATTTCTTTGATCGGCAAAAATGCATCCTTTAACCGTTTTATTAAAAGAATTCGCTCAACATAATCATTATCATAAACCGTATATCTTCCACGGGAATCAGGTGCGGGCAGTAAACCTTGATTGATATAGTATCGGATGGTGCGCACACTTACATTTGTTTTTTGTGCTAATTCACCGATTAAAAACTCATCTTCTGTCATTTGGTTTAATTCCTTAAATCAGGTGTGGTAATAATCATAATGTAGCACTATTACGTAATGCTGTCAAGTATGAGTTTTTTTATTATAAACACGCTTTACGAAATGCAAGCTTGCCAAACCCTTTTTTTCGAAATTCTATTCGTTTTTATCTCAATCAAAACTCAACCTACCGGCTAAAATCGGCGGATTTGCGAGCTCCATCGATGCTATAATTAGCGATCATATTTTCCATTGGAGCTTTATTCATGCCACTTTCAACCCAAGAGGTGCAGCACATTGCCGAACTTGCACGGCTATCTCTCACACAAGCCGACCTTGAGCTGTACCGCCAGCAGCTTTCAGATATCCTGGAATATGCCACAAGTTTAAATGAATTGGATACCACTGGCATCTCGCCGACTTCTTCGGTGCTGGTCATGCAGGCACCACTGCGATCCGACCGGCCCCAGGCAGGCTTCACGACACAGCAAACGCTTCAAAATGCTCCTCACAGTGTGGAAAATCAATTTAAAGTTCCGCCGGTTATGGAATAAATGTGATGAAGGATTTGACTGCATTGTCATTAAGCCAGATCATCACCATGCTTTCGTCCAAACAAATTTCCAGCCTGGAATTAACGAATGCCTATTTGCAGCAGATCGAAAGATTTGAGCCTTCCATCCAAGCCTTTATTACCACGACACCCGAGCTGGCACGCCAGCAAGCTAAAAAAGCAGACGATCTGCGCGTCAGGATTAGCCGGGATGACCAA
Source organism: Chloroflexi bacterium 44-23 (assembly GCA_001899005.1). Lineage (GTDB taxonomy): Bacteria > Chloroflexota > Anaerolineae > Anaerolineales > Anaerolineaceae > UBA6170. The sequence continues at coordinate 217,921 of MKUW01000019.1, read as the reverse complement.
TTATCACCGCTGTTGGGCGTGCCATTCGCTATTAAAGATGCGTTGGCTTTACAGGACATTCGCTGTACCAGTGGATCCAAGATTCTTGAAAATTTCATTCCGCAATATACTGCCACCACCGTTCAGCGTTTGCTGGATGCCGGCATGGTGGTACTTGGTAAAACGAACATGGATGAATTTGCAATGGGTTCTTCCACCGAGAATTCAGCCTTTTTTACCACCTACAACCCCTGGGATCTGCAGCGCGTACCCGGCGGATCATCCGGAGGTTCGGCAGCAGCTGTGGCAGCCCATATGGCACCGCTTGCACTCGGTAGTGACACGGGCGGATCCGTTCGCCAACCTGCCTCGTTCTGTGGTATCACCGGTCTTAAACCCACCTATGGTCGCTGCTCGCGCTTTGGTCTGATCGCTTATGGATCATCTCTCGATACGGTTGGCGTGTTTGGTCATAGTGCTCGTGATGTCAGCCTCATTTTCCAACAAATGGCCGGCCACGATCCGCTTGATTCGACCAGTATCGCTGTACCTTTGCCAGCTTATAACGATAACAATCCCACCGATCTAAAAGGGAAACGGATTGGCGTTCCGCGCGAGTATTTCATTGAGGGCATGCAACCAGCAGTTGAACAAGCAGTCCGTGCTGCAATTGATCTGATGCGTTCTTTGGGTGCCTCCATTCATGAGATCAGTCTGCCGCACACTGCCTTTGCCCTGCCAGTCTACTACATCATCGCCCCTGCCGAAGCATCCGCCAACTTGGCACGCTTTGATGGCATTCGCTATGGTTATTCGGCTGATCAAAAGCATTTGCTGGACGTTTACAAAGAAAGTCGTGGTGCAGGGTTTGGCCAGGAGGTTAAACGGCGCATCATGTTAGGCACGTATGCTCTTTCAGCAGGTTATTACGATGCCTACTACGGTCAGGCACAAAAAGTACGCACCCTCATCAAGCGTGATTTCGATCAGGCTTTTGAGAACCTGGATGTGATTGCCACACCGGTGGCACCCACCACCGCATTTCGGATAGGTGAACACAATAATGATCCTCTGGCAATGTACCTGGGTGATATCTTTACTTTACCCACTAATCTGGCTGGGTTGCCGGGCCTTTCACTGCCGGTCGGTTTTGATGGTGACCACTTGCCGGTTGGCTTGCAGCTGCTGGCAGCTCCTTTGCAAGAACAGCAGCTTTTTCAGATAGCAAATGCATATCAAATGGCCAGCGATTGGCATTTGCAATCACCACAAATCACGACTTAATGTTTTCGCTTTACTCACCTCCTGACGAATAAATTAAACACCTTCATCGCATCTCTTCATTAAAACGGGGTTGATGAGTGTTTTTAGGTGAGCTATCGCCCGATTAAAAACTCTCTGCCCCAAATTTTTGAAATGATATACCTTCATTGCTATAATTAAGACTATTCAACAAAGATTCGTGCATAATAATTTTCAATATGTCGATAGTTCCTTGTATGCGGATTGAGTCTGGAGGGGAATTTATGCGCCAAATAACCAACAAAATTAATCGGGAAAATGGCTGGAAAATAGTGGCTGTAGTAGGCCTGTTATTGATCATCATTAAGATCTTTATTGGGCAAAACCCCGTTTCAGACAGTATTTTCATCGTGGGATTCGCACTGATGTGCAGTACATGCATGCTGATCGGCGTATATATTCACCAGCCTTTTCCAGTGCGTGGCTGGTATATGCTTTTTCTGGGCCAGCTATTCGATTCTATCGGTAATTTTTTCTTCTGCCGCTTTTTTTACCTGGGTGGCGGCCAAACTGACTTGATCTTCGAAGCCTTTTTTTATGCATTAGGCGGGCTATTTTTCCTTATGGGAATACTTTCCATGGTTAAGAAGTTCCGCGAGGAAATATCATACAGCACTTTTGTTAACGGATTAATCATCACCTCGGCCGCCAGCCTTTTCATCTGGGTTGTGAGTATCAAAGACGACCTGCTTTTACCCAGCGGCCTGGTTAATTCACTCCTACTGACTATTTTCCTGGCGGGGGTTGCCATGATTATATTTGTGCTATCTCTGATCATCATGATCCGCTCCGGGCAAAGCGTTTCGATCTATATCATCTTCACCGCCGGCCTGGTTATGATCGTTGGAATTCTTAATTATTTCAAACTATACGGCTGGACTTCCAATTATTTCATCCTGAAAGAAATCGGTGTGATTGCCAATATGGATCTCTTCTATCCGGTCGGCTACTTATTGGTTGCCCTGGCTTTTCTGCACCCCTCACTGGCAAAATTTAAGGAAGATCAACTATTCCTGCGCATTGATGCCAACAAATATACCATCAACATCCTCGGCATTTCTTTTATGATCATCCCACTGACCTTCCTGATTCAGTATTTCAAGGGTGAGGATGTAAATGATCTCCTGATGATTTCATCCGTAGCGATCGTTTTTATGCTGGTATTTATGCAGGTACGCAATCTCAGCCGCACATACTACCAGATTAAAGATAAGAATCTCGAGTTGAACAATCAGAACGAAATGCTGAAGACGCTGGCCAATATTGATCACCTGACCAATCTCTTCAATCGTAAATTTCTGTTTGAATATGGGGAACAGGCGATTAAAAACGCAAAGTTTGTAAAGAAACGATTGGCTTTTGCAATGCTGAACCTGGATGATTTTGACTACATCCTTGAGCGGCTGGGCAGAAATCAGGCTGACAATGTCTTATTGGAAATCTCAAATCGCTTCCTTCAAATCAAGCGGAAAGACGATATTGTTATCCGCTATGGCGGTGGCGAATTCATCATTATTTTTGATGATATTCGACCGGAGTTGGATTTTGAGAATCTAATGCACCGCTTCCGTGAACGCTCGAAATTTCCTGTGGCGATTGATGGCGAGCAATTCATTGTTACTTTTTCCAGCGGTGTCGCCTTTATGCCCGATGATGGCGGTGACATCCACACCCTGGTAGAAAAGACCGATCGCGCTTTGAACCAAGCGCGCCGTGAGGGCAAAGAGATGATCAAATTTTACGCCAATCTTGAAAAGATGAGTGTCCTTGAGCCGCTCCAGGAATTCCAGGCAAACTAAATTACAACTTTCCCGGCGATCTTCCGTATATCTTTTATGATGAATGCGAGAAAAGCATTCTTCATGTTTAGAAAGGATTACCAATGTCACCGTCAACAGTGCAAATTCAACAAGAGACCGGACCGGGCTTTCTGCTACGGGCCATTTATTTCATTTTCGTCGGGTTGTGGTTAGGCGGCGTCTGGACTACCATCGCCTGGGTGCTGGTCGTTTCCATCATTGGACTTCCATTGGGATTGCTGATGCTTAATCGTATTCCCCAGATTATGACACTCAAACCAGTGCGCAGAAACCGCTACCTGGTGCAGGTGAATGGTCGTTGGGTCACACGCACGATCACAAAAGATCAGCCCGCCTTCCTGCTTCGGGCACTCTACTTTATCTTAATCGGTTGGTGGTTCAGTGCCCTTTGGCTCTTACTGGCCTGGGCTGTATCAGGAATTACCCTTGGGTTAGGCTTACCGCTAGCCTTCTGGATGTTTGACCGGGTACCGGCAATTACAACGCTTTCCACTTATTAAATAATTTCACCAGCCTTTTTCTCCCCTTAGTGAGCTGCCCTTAATTCAAGGGCGCTCACTTTTTTGCAAATTGCCAGCGGTTTGCTTGGTGTCATTATTGGCTCATCAAACAACCTACACTGAAGTCTGTTAATTATCTTTCAATGTCACCTATCCTTCGTTCGAAAAGTTTGGAAAAACCAAAGCAAACAGAACCACTTTGCTATCTTTTCGTTTCTATCTTCTCAAAAACTTGTCCTTACAAAGCACCTCTTCCAATCAAATCAGGTTGGTGATATGATGCGTTGGTTATTGTCATTTTTTCAATGAAAGCTAAAAACCCTAATGACGGAATTGACACTACCAATCATCATTGTCCTGTTTGGAGGCGGTTTACTGGCCGGATTTGTTGATTCTATCGCCGGAGGAGGCGGTCTTATCTCAGTGCCAATTCTACTTTCAGTAGGCCTGCCACCCCATCTGGCACTTGGGACCAACAAATTGCAATCCAGCTTTGGTAGCTTGACTGCCTCACTCAACTATTCCCGTGGAGGTCTCGTAAAGGTCAAGCAGCTTGCCGGTGCAATCATTTTCACAGCGATTGGAGCAGCATTCGGCACAATCACCATCCAACAACTCTCTGCAGACGTATTACGGACTGTCATTCCAATCCTTTTATTGGCTGCCTTCATTTTTCTCCTTTTCTCGAAAAATAATGGCGCTCTTGATCAACCGCCAAAAGTAAAGCCGGAAATTTTTTACGTGGTTTTTGGTCTTCTGCTGGGTTTTTATGATGGTTTTTTTGGCCCTGGGACCGGAAGTTTTTGGATGCTGGCCTTTATCATTTTAATGGGATTCAACAGCAAAAAGGCAACCGCCCACACTAAATGGCTCAACTTTACCAGCAATATCATTGCGCTCACTTTTTTTGCCTGGCAAGGAAACGTGTTGGTTATCCCGGGCTTGGTTATGGCCGGTGGTCAGTTAAGCGGCGCATTTTTCGGATCCCGACTGGTCTTGCGCTCTGGAACAAAATTGATTCGTACCTTCCTGCTGGTAGTGATCGCCGCTACAATAACACAATTACTTTACACAACCTATTTTCAATAGGCGTCTCACTCAATACGTTTATCTCACCTCTCCATTTCCTTGAAACCGCCCCTTTTTTTCAGTATGATAAATCAAGAGCTACGCATTCCCATACCGCTATTCTTCGTCAAAGCAAAATTGATAAGTTATTTATTTGCTTAAAACATCAAATTGTTAACCCCAAGGAGAAGCCATGATCACAGTCCGAAACCTGATGCAGAGGAAAGGCCACCATGTTTGGCAAATCGAACCGCACAAAAGCATATTTGATGCATTACGATTAATGACCCAAAAAGATATTGGCGCTTTGCCGGTGGTTGATTCCTCTGGCCTTGTGGGAATTATTTCTGAGCGGGATATCATCAAACTGCTTGCACAAGAGGATGGTTTTTCGGCCGAAAAGGATGTTGCACAAGTCATGACCAAAGAGGTTATCACAGCCAATCCTGATTCAACCATTGAGGATTGCATGCAATTGATGACCACCTACAATATCCGCCACCTGCCGGTGCTGGAATCTGATGCCTTGATCGGTATCGTTTCCATTGGTGATGTAATCAAAGCATTCATCGACGATCGCGACGAAACCATCAGCCACCTGGAAGACTATATCAGCGGGCCGGGGTATATCCCATAGGCTGGCCGCGCCATTGCGAGCAACGCAAAATAATCTGCGAGTAAATGGCAGCGATTTTGCGACGATCTTTCTGATTCTTTAAGGCCATTTTTCACCCTCAAAAATATCAAGCATTCCGCCTTCATACATACCTTTATTGATTGTGCGTCGTTGCGAACGCAGCCAAGTAATCTTTCTCGTATAGGATAGGATTGCTTCATCAGACGTAACGCGCCTTCCTGCTCATAACAAAAAACAGTGATAGTTTGGTGCGTTATGAACTAACTTGAGAAAAAGAAAGCAAAAAGATTTTCCTTTCGAGGGGTATGATGATTCTTTCTCGTGAGATCTCTCGTAAGGGCGAAGCATCCGGGAAACCATTCCATCCTCTAAAAACACACCCATCGCGGATGCTTCGCCCATCAACCGGCTGATGCACATAACAAAACTCAAACGTCGTAACTTAACCCCGCTCGCAACTTAACCGCTTTCGCCAATGGGCCCTCTCGCTCCAATTCACTTCGGTATTTTCGACTTGGTGTAGCCCACCCAATTTACCCGTATGTTATTTCTGCTTTTGATGACGCTTTGGGTCATTGGATGGTCTCGCAATGAAAGTTATCCATCCGCTGCTATCGGTTTCAAAAAAAGTATCAGAATGGAATTGCCGGATAAATTTCTATTGAAATATTAAACTTATAGAGGAATTTACGCGCCAAAAAATAGGGATTGTGGTAAAACTATAATTGCAAATCCCTTCGAATACCATTTGAGGAGCACAATTCCCGTGAGCATCGAATTACGTCCGGTTACAAAATCCAACTTTGAAGCAGTAATAAGACTGGAAGTGAGTGATGAACAGCAGCAGTACGTCGCCAGTAATCTTTATTCATTAGCCGAATCCAAGGTTTATCCTGAATGCATTCCGCTGGCTATCTACGATAATAATCGCTTGGTGGGTTTTCTGATGTATGCCTTTAATCTTGAGGATGAGAGTTATTGGATATGCCGCTTAATGATTGACCGCTATTTTCAGGGTCATGGCTATGCAAAACAAGCCATGCAATCCATCATCAAAGAAATCCGCAAACGTCCTAAAAGTTCCGACCTGAAGTTGAGTATTGAACCTGGCAATCAAGCCGCTGAACACCTCTACCTAAGCCTGGGTTTTGAAAAAACGGGTGAATTCGTGGAAGGTGAAGAGGTAATGTGCCTCATCTTCGAAAACATGCCTTAAATATCTTCTTGGAAAAAGGCCAGCCAAAATTCGTTTTAGGGCAGTCCACGTGACTGGCGAAGCATCTTAAACGCCTGAGCAAATCGTGCGAGGATAGATGCTTTCTAATCAATCCCATGCAAATAAAAACACATCCATATATACAACCAAATGGATGTGTTTTTACATTTTTCTATAATTGTTTAATGCCCACCGCGGATATATTTTTCCAGATCCTCAATCAAAGCATCACGTTGGGGCAGTACTTTCTTAATCAAATCTCGAATTGAAACAATTCCAACCAACTCATCTCCCTCCAGAACCGGTAGATGCCGGAAGTGGTAATCAGTCATTAAATTCATACAATCTTCCAAAGTGGTTTCTGCGGAAATAACAATTACTTCTTTAATCATCACCTGTTCAACCAATAAATTGAGAGCGGCAGTTCCTTCACGATCCACAGCACGAACAATGTCACGTTCCGAAATGATCCCAATCACACTTGAATTTTCCACCACCGGCAGTGCCCCAATTTTCTTTTCAGTTAACAGTTGCACAGCTTTGCTAACGCTTTCATCGGGTGAAATAGTCCAGACCGGGTTATCCTTTAATAGAATTAATTCTTTGACTTTCAGCATTTACAGTTCCTTTCCCGATTCACAACAAGGTATTACACAAGAAGATATAGCATCATATTACGAAAATTCAAATTTTTTGCAAGCAAACGTGCCAGTTTTTTATAATAAGTTTTCGCATTATTTCAAAAATTAGGGGTAGATTATTTTTAGAGAGACGATTGGCTGCTTAAAAACACTCCTCAACCCCGTTTTAATGAAAAGGTACAAGTTTTCGACATACTTAACAACAATGAATCGGCTTAATAGTTACAAATCAATTTTCACTAACCTGACTGGATGGACGGATTATTTTTTAAGCGGATCAGGTACCGTAGGTGCGTGTGCTAATTAGGATTTAGCTCGTCAGCAGCAGAAATTGGTTGCTCTCACCTGTTGAATGAAGCTCTTGAGCACATGGTTGAAAAAGCATCCGAGGACCCTAGCCACCCTTATCAGGTATTATTTAGCATACTTGGGTTGGGAAAACTTAAGCGCAAAGAAAATTCGGAATGGTCATCTACTTTCCTGAGATAGACATACCTTAACGGATTCGAGGGGCCAGTGCCATGGATTTGCAAATCATTGGAGATTCCAATTTGCCATACTTGCTGGAAATTGCCGGGCAATGGTGAAAAAAATTGCAGGGTACGTTCAAGAGCGAACATGCCAAATAACTCCTCCATGTCCTCGAAATCGTCGCAGCCGCATGGTTGTATATAATACCGGCGGTGTGAGACCCCCCGCTAACAAAAAAAAACCTTCAACACTGCACCCTGACTTTTTTCTAGACCTTTCGTCCCCATTACAATCCAATTACAATTTTAGCAATCGAAAAGTAAATAAACAAACCGGTGGCATCTACCAGCGTGCTCATAACCGGACCGGAAACAACAGTCGGATCAATCTTTAATTTGGCGGCCAAAATCGGTAAAATAGCACCCAGCATATTAGCCCAGATCACAATTGTGAGGATTGCAACGGATACAGTTACTGCCAATTGCGGTGATGAGCCCCACGTCAAGGCCCGTACAAAGGCAAGAGCGGACATTCCAACCCCCAGCATCAAGCCAACACGAAATTCATGCCAGAGAGATTTGATTGCGTCGCCGATTTGAATATCACCGATCGCCAGAGCACGAATAATGGTGCTGGTTGTTTGAGAACCGGCATTTCCGCCGGTTCCAATCAACAACGGGATAAAAAACGAGAGTGCTACAACCGAGGCCAGCTCGCTTTCAAAATGGCGTAAAACTGTACCGGTCAGGCTTTCGGTTAAAAACAGGAGCAGCAGCCAACCGATTCTTTTCTTTGTTATCCTCAACGGGCTGGTATTGAGATAGGCTTGTTCCAACGGTTGGGCACCACCCAATCGCTGAATATCTTCGGTAGTCTCTTCTTCCAAAACGTCAATCACATCATCAATGGTGATAACACCGATTAGCTTGCGATCGTGATCGACAACCGGCAAAGCGAGAAGGTCGTAACGAGCGAAAAGTCTGGCAACTTCCTCCTGATCAGTACCGGTGGTAACAGCGATAACCTGCGGATCCATAAATGTTTCCAGTAAATCTTTTGGATCAGATGTAATCAACTGGCGCAGGCTGACTACCCCCACCAGGTAATTCTGCCCATCCACGACAAACAGATGGTAAATATCATCATTATCCGGTTTCCATTCCCGAATCGCCTGTAATGCATCGCTGGCTGTCATCTTGCGGCGCAGTGCCAGAAATTCAGAGGTCATCAATCCGCCAGCGCTATCATCGGGATGTAGCAGCAATGGGCGCACATCCTCCGGATTTTCCATACCCGCTAGAATTGCATTAGCTTGAAAATCAGGAATATCTCCAAGAAAGTCGGCGGCATCGTCAGGGTCCATTTCATCGACAATACGAATGGCGTGTTCGGATGGTAATCCCCCAACTAATTCGGCGACTTCATCATCCTCCATTTCTTCCAGCAAATCGGCTGAAAAGGCCGGGTTCAAATGGGGAAGGATCGCCATTTTCTCATCATCATTCAATTCAGAGAAAATATCTGCCTGGTCTGCAGATTTCAAGGTCTCAAGAATCCGTATGACAGATTGGATATCATTATTCTCCAGGGCAGCCTGGATTTGTTCGATTAAAGAGCTTGCATCATACTTCAGCATAAACATCCTCCCGGGCTGTCTGCCGGTTGGAAGTTTATGCCGCTTCTCTTAGCATTCAGCCCTTATTTCGTCTACTTAGCAAGGGATATTGGTCCCTTTTTCTGGGTGGTTTTTTCTTTCTCATTTGTTTACTTTCGAATTCGGTTATATGTTTTCATAGTGATCACTTCTTCAGACACCAATTACAGATTTTGCAATTGTAAAGTAGATAAACAAACCTGTTGCGTCTACCAGAGTGCTCATGACCGGCCCGGATACTACCGTTGGGTCAATTTTTAATCTGGCTGCCAGCAACGGCAGTACTGCACCGGAGGCATTCGCCCAAATAACAATGGCAATAATTGAAAAAGCAACCGCAAAGGCCAATTGGGGTGTGGTGCCCCAGGTGATGGCTCGAATAAACGCAAAACCGGACATTCCCAGGCCAAGTATCAAACCAACGCGCAGTTCATGCCAGAGCGATACCAATCCATCAGAAACATCCATATCTCCAACTGCCAAAGCGCGGATGATGGTGCTGGTGGTTTGCGAACCAGCATTCCCACCGGTACCAATCAGCAATGGAATAAAATAAGCCAATGCCACCACCGCAGCTAATTCTGCTTCAAACATACGCATGACTGTACCGGTCAGACTACCTGTCAGAAACAAGAGCAGCAGCCAGCCGATACGTTTTTTTGCGATCATCCAGGTGCCGGTATTGAGATAGGATTGATCTAATGGTTCTGCACCACCCAAACGCTGGAAATCCTCCGTGGTTTCTTCTTCGAGTACATCAATGACATCATCTACCGTGATAACACCAATCAATCTGCGGGAACTATCCACGACCGGTAGAGCGAGCAGGTCATACTTGGCAATGATCCGGGCACATTCTTCCTGGTCCGTACCGGCATTGACGGATACAACCTGCGGATCCATGATTTCTCCCAAAATTACATCCGGGTCTGAAATAATTAAATCTCGTAAACCGATCACACCTGAGAGAACGTCTTCCGAATCAACGACAAAGAGGTAATATATTTCTTCGCTATCAGGTTTGTACGTACGTAAAACATTGATGGCATCTCCGGCACGCATACGGGTGCGCAGGGCAATAAATTCAGATGTCATCAAGCCACCGGCGCTGTCATCGGCGTGAATCATCAAGGGGCGTACTTCCTGCGGGTTTTCCATTTGAGCCAGATAATTTTCAGCCTGCTCACGGCTTACATCCCCTAGGAAGTCGGCTGCCTCATCCGGATCCATCTCGTCCAAAATGCGAACTGCACTATCCGAATCGAGTTGGCTGACCAGTTCGGCCACTTCTTCATCTTCTAATTCTTCCAAAATGTCTGCGGAAACAGAAGGGTCAAGATGTGGCAGCAAGGCTATCTTTTCATCATCTTCCAATTCGTAAAAGACTTCTGCCTGATCAGGTGTGCGCAAATCCTCCAGCACTTTTAAAGCCGAATTAACATCATTCTTTTCCAACGCTGCCTGAATTTGCGCTAAAATTGTATCCGTATTGATGGTCAGCATTATGACACCTCCGGGGCGCTCAGCCCTGGAGACGGTTAGCTGTCGTTAACAGAAGACCAGGGTTCGCTTAGTTAATTGGCTTACAACTATCAGGTTCAGGATCCCGGTCACCGGGAGTTTGTTGCTCTTCCATAGTCTCCACATTTGGTAGTCTTAAGTGTTAAATCCGGATGTATTATATTCCCAAAAAAGGACTTTGTAAACGGGGAAAATCACACTGCGCAAATTGATATCTTGCACATTTATACTCACTGATTGGTGGAAGAATAAAGTAGTAATTCGTTGATAGGTTTTTGTAATGAGTTTTCAGTCAAGTCGTAGATTCGGCAAAAGCCTGCTAGCGGAGAAACAAAGCTCGCATAACAAACACGCTAAGAAACATTATATCCATAGGGACAATTTTCTCATCTTTTCTACTAACCAGTTCCATCCCTGGCTTCAAATGAAACCCTGGTTACACCAAAGTTCCCCCTTGACATTAACGTTACGTCATAGCTTATACTGTTGGCATGTTAACGGTAAAGCAGCTTTCCAAACTAGCGGGTATCAGCCCGCGCACACTTCACTACTATGACCAGATTGACCTTTTAAAACCATCCCGGGTGGCAGAAAATGGTTATCGTTATTATGACGATGCGTGCGTCTTGCAGCTGCAGCAAATCCTTTTTTATCGTGAATTGAACATGCCGCTACTAAAAATTAAGCAGATTCTTGCCCAACCTTCGTACAATTTGGTTGAAGCGCTTGAATCCCACAAGCAAGAGCTACAAAAACGCATCCATCGGCTCCAAAGTCTGGTGGCGACAGTAGAAAACACCATTCAACACATCCAAGGAGAAAAGAAAATGAACAAAAAACAATTTTTTCAAGCTTTTTCTGAAGAACTGCAAGCAGAATATGAAAAAGAAGCCATACAAATGTATGACCCTGAAACCGTAAAAGAATCCAATCGAAAGTGGAAGAATTACAGCCAATCAAAAAAGGATTCAATTCTGGCGGAAGGGAATGAGATTTACCAGGCACTTGCTGATGCGATTGATCAGGGCGCAGATTCCGAGAATGTACAAACCGCAATTGCACGCTGGCATCACCACATCCAAAATTTCTGGAGTCCCAATGAAGAACAACTGCTCGGGCTGGCCGATCGCTACAATGACGACCCGCGCTTCAAAAAGACCTTCGATGCTTTTGACCCCCGCCTGGCGGAATTTATACCCAAGGCAGTCAGAATCTATATCGAGAGAAAAAAGAAGTAATAAATAATCAGAAAAAGACAAAGAACGGGCATGGCTCATTTTCGCGCTATGCCCGTCCTCCATCACTTTCAGTTATCCATTCAATCTGCTTTTAAATCCTGGCTACCATCCGTTCAATGCGGCGCATTGATTCCTCCAGCTTATCACACGAGGCAGCATAGGAGATGCGGCAAAAACCATCGCCACCGGCACCAAACGCTGATCCTGGCACGATAGCCACCCGTTCTTCCTTCAATAGCCTGTTTGCAAAGGTGTCATCATCCAAACCGGTAACACTAACCTTGGGAAAGGCATAAAATGCACCTTTCGGTTCAAAGGTGGGCAAGCCCATGCGGTTGAGATCAGCCACAACAAACTTTCGACGGCGATCATATTCCTCAACCATCATTGCAACGGCCTCATCCAGATCAGCCAGTGCTTCAATGGCAGCGATCTGTGCAATGGTTGGGGATGACATGACAGTGAATTGATGAACCCGTACCAGCCCTTGAATAATATTCTGCGGCCCAAGCGCATACCCAATCCGCCAACCCGTCATGGCATAATCCTTAGAAAATCCCCCCAATAGGAGCGTCCGTTTTTTCATTTCCGGTAATGCGGGGAAGCAAACATGCTGGTGCCCACCATAGACCAGGCGATCGTAGATCTCATCCGAGATGACAATTAAATTATATTTTTCAGCAATCTGAGCGATTTCTAACAATCGTTCTCGAGTCGCCACAGCACCGGTTGGATTGTTCGGAAATCCCAATAAGATCGCTTTGGTTCGATCAGTAATTGCTGCTTCAATCGCAGCCGGATCTACATCAAAGTTGTCTTCCATATTCGAAGGAATCTCAACCGGCACAGCATCCGCCAGAATAACCTGTGCCTGATAAGACACAAAACATGGGCTGGGAATAATGACTTCATCTCCAGGGTTCAACATGGCTGTACAGGCCAAATATAATGCTTCGGAGCCACCCACAGTAATCAGTGCTTCTGTCTGCGGGTCATAGCTGACGCCATACAGCATATCGATATGAGCTGTCAGTTTTTCACGCAACTCCAGAATGCCAGCGTTGGAGGTGTAATGGGTCTGTCCTTCACGCAAAGCACGAATTCCAGCTTCAATGACACTTGGTGGTGAAGTAAAATCTGGTTCACCAATTCCCAGCGAGATAACATTATCCATCGTAGCGGCAATATCAAAAAATTTACGGATCCCGGAGGGTTTTAAACGGCTGACACGTTCAGAAAATTTTATTGATTGCATCATTTCTCCCTAATTAATTACAATAACAAAAATGTGATTGATTTTATCTGGCCTCAATAGTCCAGTCACAATCAGAAAATTGATAAAAAAGGCGATAAGCCCGGCCATCCGAAGCTCTGACGTGAAAGAATTTTCCTTCGGGTAATCTGCCTTCGGCCTGGCATACAACCACATCCAGTTTTTGACCTTGCCAAATAAACGATATGGGGTGCTCAGCAAAACTACTGCCGCTGTAACAGGAAACGATCTCGCTCACCGCATTGTCCATGAGTTATCGCCTAGGTTTACCCGTAAGGCTTGCCCGTGCAGTTGCACTTGCCTTCCCAAAATCGAATCTTCGAGGATGAAGCGTTCCACATGCGTATCTTCTTCCACAATAGAATTTCTGATAATCGCATCTTTAATTTTACAATTGGCAGCTATTGATACATAGGGTCCAATCACAGATGAGGAAATTTCAGCACTTTCATGGATGAATACCGGTGGAATAATAGTGACACCCTCGCAATGGCACTCATTACTATTTTCTCGCCCATGCTGCAGCAAATACTGGTTTGTCTCCAGCAGAGCACTGGGCAAACCAGCATCCAACCAGGCTTCCACCTGACATACTTGCATTTTTAATCCGCGTTCCAACAATATATTGACTGCATCTGCCAGAAAGAACTCTCCTTTTAGGGTCAATTCACGCCTGGTTTGCTCTTCAATCGCCTCAATTAAATCACTGCCACTTTCAAAATAATAAAAGCCAACGATCGCCAGATTGTTTTCCTTGGTATCCGGCTTTTCCACCAGGCGACTGACAAAGCCATCATCATTCAAGACAGCCACACCAAAACGGCGCGGGTCCGGAACAGGCTTGACCCATACACTCGAATGAAGGTCGGGATCAGCTAGAATTTTCAAATCTGTCTCAATCAACGTGTCTGAGAAAGTCATTAACACCGGGTGGCCCATTAACTCATGACGAGCTTGATAGAGCGCATCCGATTGCCCGCGCATATCCGTTTGCACTACAAAACAATAATCCTTGTCTGCATGATATTTTTGCATGTGGGCAGCTACTTGTTCTTCCTGATTCGGGCCGACGATAAACACAAATTTATAAAGGGTTCCTTCCGGTAGTGTGTTAAATTGTTCGAGCACATAATCCAACACTGTTTTTCCAGCTACGGCAATTAATGGTTTAGGTTTGCTCCATGTTTGCGGGCGCATGCGCGTTCCTAAACCTGCCATGGGTATTGCAATCTTGAGCGTTTTTTGCAAAGCTACCTCCCTGGATAGTTTCATATAGAGAAAAGTGTATTATTTGGGTATAGGACATTATTTACAGACAAACAGAAAATAGAAAATGATTATTTTCCTTCACCTATTAATTTCTGAAATCCATATCTATTGTATCAAAAAAAATATCCTGGAGGATAGAGAGCACTTTCCAGGCTTGTGGTTACATTCGACTATATTTTTTGACCATTTCAAGTTGAATGTACTGTTAACGGAAAGTTTATATCACATCAAACAAAGCGAATATCAACTTCACGGTCATGGTAAAATCATTTCAGTTTTTGGTGACCAGCGAACAGAACGTTTCACCATCCCAACAAAGGAAATCAATGGAATTCGAAGCAGTTATCGGATTGGAAGTACATGCCGAATTGCAAACGAAGACAAAAATGTTTTGCGCCTGCCCGGTGGTCGATTTAACTCAGGCTCCACCCAACAGCGCTGTTTGCCCTGTCTGCAGCGGTATGCCCGGTGCATTGCCTGTAATCAATAAACAAGCTGTCGAATTCGCCCTGCGAGTTGCGCTGGCGCTGGATTGCCGCATTGAAACGACCAGTATCTTCGCCCGCAAGAATTATTTTTATCCCGACCTTCCAAAAGGGTATCAAATTTCGCAGTATGAGCATCCACTGGCTCAATTCGGTCACCTGAACATCAAAACCGAATCTGGCGAAAAAAAGATCCGAATCCAACGCGTACATATGGAAGAAGATACCGGCAAGCTGACCCATGTGATCAATGCAGATCAAACTGCCTTCTCACTGGTTGATCTTAACCGCGCTGGTGTGTCCCTGCTTGAGATCGTCTCGGAACCAGATATGAATAGCGCGGAAGAAGCCGGTGCTTATGCTATGGCCTTACGCGAAATAATTCGCGAGTTGGGAGTGAATAGCGGCGACATGGAAAAAGGGGTCATCCGTTTTGAAGCCAACGTCTCCATACGCCCAAGAGGTCAAACCAATCTGGGCACCCGTGTGGAAATTAAGAATCTGAATACTTTCCGCGGTATGGAAAAAGCCATTCGATTTGAAGTGCTGCGCCAAACCGCACTGGTAGAAGCCGGTCTCGCGGTAGTGCAGGAAACGCTTGGTTGGGATGAGACTGCCGAAGAGACCACCACCCAACGCAGCAAAGAAGAAGCTCATGATTACCGCTACTTTCCCGAACCTGATCTGCCTCCTTTGGTAGTAGATCCAACCTGGGTCGCACTCATTAAAAGTAACCTGCCGGAGCTACCGCAAGCGCGTTTTAAGAGAATGCATGCGGCCTATAAGCTCGGGCCAGAAGAAACAAGTCTACTGGCAGAAGATTTACAGATATCTGTTTATTTTGAGCAGACACTTGCAGCAGACCCATCCCTTTCTCCAAAGCTGCTCGCTAATTGGATTACCGGCCCACTCTTCGCCTGGCAAAATTACAGTGGTGAAACTTTCTCTCAAATCAAAGTTCAGCCAAAAGAACTGGCGCAGTTGCTGAAATATGTGACCAATGCTGAAATCAACCAGACCACAGCCAAAATTGTTTTGGAAGAAATGTTGATCAACGGTGAACCGGCGGCCAAAATTATTGCAAAACACGGTTTTCAACAATTGCGAGACTCAGCGCAAATAAACTCGCTCATCAGGATTGTGCTATCTGAAAACCCCAAAGCAGTGAGCGATTTTGTATCAGGAAAGGAATCGCTGATCAATTGGTTTTTTGGTCAGGTGATGCTTAAGACCCGCAATCAGGTCGACCCTGCCATCTTACGGGCAGCCTTGAAAGACGAACTAGACCTTTTGCGGCAAAAATAGAAGCAGAATATCTGTCGGAAGACAGCGCTGCTGCCCGTGTTTTCATCTCCAGTCTTGCGGCATCCCAATGCGTTTAATCAGGCTATTACAGATACCATAGAAAAGGCATGACAATTCACTGACAATACTGATGGATTACATTCGATAAACGAGAGCTTAATCATCTTGACTTGTCCGCTCCAATTTGTTAACCTTATCATTGAGCGGAGAAATATGCGATATTCCTGTTCAGACATATCATGCACCCTTAAGCGGACCCTTCCCGAGTTGTCCGTTTATTTTTTTTCTGGTGAATAACTACTGCTAAAAAATACTCGATTTATCAATCTTTTCAGAAACAGGAGAATAATTTTATGTCATCAAATACCAACGCGTTTGAAATGGCGCAAAGTCAGTTTGATCATGTCGCCGACATGCTCCGTCTCGACCCGGAAGTGCGTGAAATCTTACGATGGCCTTTGCGTGAATTTCATTTCCGTATTCCCGTGCGAATGGATGATGGAACCCTGAGAGTATTCCAGGGATATCGTGTTCAACACAATGATGCCCGCGGACCCAATAAAGGTGGAATCCGGTTTCACCCGGCAGAGACAATTGACACTGTGCGCGCCCTGGCCACCTGGATGACCTGGAAATGTGCCGTCGTCGACATTCCCCTTGGTGGTGGTAAAGGCGGCGTAATTGTCGACCCGGCAACCTTAACCAATGGTGAAAAAGAGCGCTTGGTGCGCGGTTACATTCAGAAAATGTGGAAGAACATCGGTCCACGCCAGGATGTTCCTGCACCGGATGTGGGAACCACACCGCAAATGATGGGTTGGATGATGGATGAATATTCACTTCTAACCGGCGAATTCACACCGGGAGCAATCACAGGTAAACCGGTTGGCAACGGCGGTTCTCTGGGCCGCACGGAAGCCACCGGATATGGCGTCATCTTTTCTGTACGGGAAGCTCTCAAGCACCTTGGTTTGGACCCAACCACATGCAAAGCGTCTATTCAAGGTTTTGGTAATGTCTCCCAGTATGCAACGATTGGATTTATCGAAATACTGGGCGGCACAGTCGTCTGCGTCTCCTTCTGGGATCGTGAAGACCGTGCTTCTTATACGGTTTCCAAAGAAGATGGAATTGACCCACATTTCTTGAAATCAATTACTGACCAATACGGTTCAATCGATAAAAATAAGGCGAAAGCAGCCGGTTATGTAATTGAAGATGGCGATGCCTGGATCAGTAAAGATGTTGACGTGCTTATTCCGGCGGCTATGGAAGGCCAAATCAACGCCGATACAGTCCAAAAAATCAGCAAGACCGTACGCGTAATTGCCGAAGGCGCCAATGGGCCAACCACCCCGGATGCTGACGTCGTTATCAAGGAACGCGGAATTTTCCTGGTGCCTGATTTCCTGTGCAATGCTGGCGGAGTCACTGTTTCATACTTCGAAGGCGTCCAGAATGATATGAATTTTTATTGGACTAGAGAAGAAGTACTGGAAAAAGAAGATAATAAAATGACATCCGCTTTTAAGGCTGTGCTGGATATGTCACTTAAAGAAAATGTATACATGCGCGATGCTGCTTATATGGTTGCCATTGCTCGTGTGGTCAAAGCCATGGAATTGCGTGGCTGGATATAAGAACGGGTAATCAGTTCCGAGTTAGAAGTATTGCGGGTGTAAACAATATATGCCCATCCAGTTAACCAACTTATAGAAAAAGGCGGCCGCTGGCCGCCTTTTTGTTATCCAGCCAGCTCTTCACCCCACTGATAGGCGCGATCCAGCTCACCTTCTAACAGTGGGCCTTTGGAATCAGCAACATAGAACCAATTCTTTGGCATCTCACCGCCTGCCATTTTGGCTTGCAAACTCTTCGCAATTTGATCAACGGCATACTTGACCATCCCTCCTAATAAGCGCAGAATGAGATTGCTTTTTATGGTTGCCTCAGGGATGCGCGTATCAAAAGCTGCCACTTTTACGGCTGACAGAGCGCTGATTGGCAGCGAATTGATCCACTCAATGATGACCTGTGTGGCCCGAAATCCACGGGTAGGTGATCCAACTACCAGAGTCTGCAAATCAATCAGATCCTCTGGCGTTACCTCAACGACTGCACGCACAACCGAAGTACCTCGCTCAGCCAGTCCCTCCGAAATCGCCACTGCTATCTTGTGTGTATTGCCAAAGACAGAATCATAAACCACCAATGAGTTACTCATTTATTCTTCCTTTAAAAAGATTGTAGACCCAATTAAGACCGATTAATTTAATTATATGATGGATCCAGAAAAAGAATAAGTAAATTAAAACCAGTTTCCTTACCCCAGGGGGTTTTGTTTGTAAATCATCTCGAAAATTGCCAGGCATACTGTTTTGATTTAGCTCCCAAAGATAACATTTTTTTACGATTTCCCCTCTGAACCTGAGTTCGAAACCTTGATTGACTTATGCAATACGGCCACTATTGGGATTAAATTGCAATGGACATCCTACCTCACAGATGAAACCTACGCGATTTCTGGGTGATGCCACACGAGGGTAACGATAGATTAATTTTATTCAACTCCGGTCCAAGGCAATTCATTTTCAAGTGGGTCCTGCAGGTGTACTTCCCTACAACAGAAGGGGAATTTTTAACTAAATTTGGCACCTAAAATTGATTGGCTGAGTCTTTGCGAATGCTCTATAATATATCCAACGGGAGTTAAAAAGTACTTTGGAAGACATTATTCGTTTCTTGCTCTTTTCAGCGGAATTAATCCTGCTGGCTCTGGCAATTCTGCATATTCTACGCAGGCGGTTGCCACTTTTCGATGCCCTTGCCTGGTTGCTGCTGTCCCTCTTTGTGCCAATTGTGGGACCCTTTATCACCATCGCTTTTCTCCCGCACAAAAAAAAGACAAGCAATCCAGTTGTCTAAAGATCACTGGCTTCCACTAAAAAGCAGACTTAACTTTCAGTTTAAAGACGTAATGTTTAAGAATTTAATCAGGTACGTAGTCGATAAAATTTTCACCTGCAAATCCGTTGTCTGCATTTATTCAATTAGAAAAACCGGCAGAAAAATTAAAGACTGGAAATTCGATTCTTTTCAAAAATTAGTGGCAGAGGGTTTTTTTGGGGGCAGATGCCCACTTAGATACACTCCTCAACCCCGTTTTATCGAAGAGTCTAAGGTACATAGGGTGGTAAACTAAGCACTTTATATTCCCCATCAACCCTTTCCACCTGCACAGAAAATTGACTGACAGGTGGCATTTCTTCTTCGCTGGCACCACAACAAGCACCACGCACGAACAGATTTCCATCAGCTTGCTGGTATTCAACCGTAAACACAAATTGGTTGGTTGCAATTATTTCTTCATTAATGATCTGTTTTACAGATAAGCATTGAAAGCCATTTTGTTCACAAGCTCTTTTAAAGAGCATATTGAAGTCATCCGCAGCAAGATCCGGATTGTAACCACGCAAAATATCCAGATCCCCTCCAAAGAGCGTTGCTGCCTGATCATACTTTTGCTGTGCGAGAAAATCATAAAATTGAATTAGTTGCGAACGGGCAAAATTAAGATCTTCATTTTCAACATTGGGTGTCAATGGTGGTTTAAACGCACAGCCCGCGATCACCATTATCAGAAGAATGATGATTGCATTTATGAATAGCCATTTTTGAAACTTTTTTTGCATATCAAGCGTCTACATGAAGCAGAGATCTATTTTTATGGCCTCAAACCGGCTTTATTTTGGAAGGAGACCTTAATACAGTACAATTAAGTAAGATTATCACGTAAGTTCAACTTTAAAGAAAGCATACCATAGAGTAAGTATCTAAAACAGGAGAAAAGAATGAAAACAAAATTGATCGTAATTTCACTGATCGCAATCATCATTTTTGCGGGCTGTTTGCCGAAAAATGTTACACCTACATCAGATCCCGCAATCGAGACGGCTGTTTTTGAGTCAATGCAAACCCAGGCCATGCAAGCCGCTCAGGAGCAATTGACCCAAACAGCTTTAGCGCAACCAACCGTTACCCCAACAGAAGTAGCTACAATCACTTTGGAAATGCCCACCAACACAGCTTTGCCACCAACCAATACTGCTGTGCCGCCCACTCCATTCCCGACCCTGGCACCGCCCACATCCACACCCATTCTGGCAACTGCCACAGCGACTGCTACACCAACACGTTCTGACCTCAACTGCCAGATAATCTCCAGTTCTCCAGCCAATTATCAAGTAATGTCACCGGGATTGGATTTTGATGGTCGTTGGACGTTTAAAAATACGGGTTCTCAGACCTGGGATCAATCCTCGGTAGATTTTACCTATGTCAGTGGCACAAAATTTCAAACAAAATTTGATGTCATTGACCTGCCAGTCACTGTGACCAATGGCAATACGGTTGAATTGATTATCGATATGATGGCACCTTCATCAGCTGGTAATTATCAATCTACCTGGGCTCTGGTTCAGGGCAGTGACCGTTTCTGCTACGTCAATATTAATATTACCGTTAAATAATCACTCTTAATTCACTGTTAAGGCCTGCACAGTGCTGTACAGGCCTTTTTTTGGCTTTAATGCAGCAGATTAATGCATAAATTATCCTCTATCCTATTAACAAATTGAGAATTTAATATATACTGGTATATATCCGCTAAAACTTAGTTTCTACAAAAAGGATGCAAACAAAATGAGAGATGGATTATGGAATTTGCTGACTATCCTGGTGTTTTTTATTGCGGGTATCCTCATAATAGGTTTTGGTTACATGTTTCTTAACCCCAACTCCAAATTAAATCCACTCTCGCCCCCGCCGCTCCCGGAGGTTTTGGTGTTGCCAAGTTCCACAGCCACTCTAAAGCAGTTGCCACAGTTGATAACTCCATCGCGGCTGCCGGTCACAGCGACAGAAAGTGTTACGGAAACCTTGCGTCCATCTTCCACCCCTCTGCCCACCAACACCGCTTTCGTCCTGCCTACAGCGACCATCACGTCTACTCCCACTGCAACTGAAACGGAAACGCCTACGGTCACCCCTACCAGCGAAGCCTATCAGTGTTCTGTGGTCTCTGCTTCCCCAAGAATGAACCAGGAGTATCCTCCCGGTGGTGATTTTGACGGGCGGTGGACTTTGAAAAATATCGGCACTGAGAGCTGGGACGCGGGTGTTGATTTGGTGTTTATGAGCGGCACCAGATTCCAAACAGGACCTGATGCCTTTGACCTTCCTCAGGAAGTGGATGTTAATAACTCGGTCGATATGATCGTAGATATGCTCGCTCCGCGGGATGCCGGTACCTATGAATCAAATTGGGCACTACGAAAAGGCAGCATTTATTTCTGCAATCTTCGCTTGGTCATTAAGGTCAAGTAGAGAACAACCATAGATTAACAAACAGCGTCTTTAGTTTTCTGCTTATGCGTACTTTAAAAAAATTGCCTGGCCCAAATTATTGACGTGGTGTATCAACAAGATCCGTTCCTGAAAAAGTTTTACCATACCAGGTCAAATAATCAATAATGTGTTCCTGCCAATATTCATTGTTATGGGCACCTTCATTGATTATATATTGGTGCTCAACCCCTTGCTGCGTCAATGCTTCCATAAATGGGTCACAATAACGTTTATAGCGATCATATTTGCCGATATCAAAATATAAAGCAGGTGCACCCAGCGGATCAAATTGTTCAATCCAGACTGGCAGTTTGCGAATTTCACCGCCAAAAGACGGAAAACTATGACCGCCAATCACACCAAAGAGCTGCGGGCTTTCCATTCCAACCTGGACCGCCCAACTGGCTCCTCGTGAAATTCCACCGATGGCATGCTGATCGCGCGCTGGATTAATGTTATATTCAGCCAGAATATACGCCATGAGATCTTCAGTTAGGGCTTCTCCAAAGTGTGATTCACGCCAATCGAGTAAATAGAGCCGTTCCCAGGGAAAAACCATTACTATAGCAGGGATTTCATTGCTCAAAATCAAGGAATCGGCTGCTTTGGTCAACCCCAGATTAATCCATTGGTCATCCTGCCCGTTCTGTCCGTGTAACAAAACCAGCAATGGATAGCCGCCTTCTTTTTCTTTTTGATAACAAGGCGGCAGATAAATACGCATGCGCAGTTTTTCTCCCAAAGTTGGAGAAGGGATTTCAACGTTTTTAATTACGCCTGTCTTTTTGCAAAATGCCTCGCTTGGCAGGGGGCTGGGAGTAGTGATCATTCGATTTGCAGTGCTTGTGGATGTTGGTATGACGCTGGGCAAGAACACGTGTGTTTTTGTTGGCTGGAAATCAGGCTGTTCGACTGCAATAGGTAAAGGTTGACTCATGCAGCCGGTTATCATGAAGGCCAAAAAAAACAAGTTGCAAAAGATGAAAACAGGATTAGAATTAAGAAAGTGTCTTGACGATTTCAACGTAACACGATTATACTCTCTTAGCTCGGGGTGTAGCGCAGTTGGCTAGCGCACCGCGTTTGGGACGCGGGGGTCGGCGGTTCGAGTCCGCCCACCCCGACCTGAAAAAACCGTCTGGTGCACATCTGGACGGTATTTTTTTAGAAAGCGAGAATGAGGAATAAACATGCCAAAAAAAGAGTACGACGCTGTCTTAGAGGCCATTCGAGTGGATGAAAATAACCAGCTCAGTCTGGCGCGTATTTATAAAAAACATGGAGCTATCTGGAGCGATCTTTTCGTGGTCGACCGGGAGGAACTAATCAAACGAATGAAAGCTGGTCAGCGTTTTGTCCTTGGAACACGCATTCATCAATTAGGATCTACCTTTGATACCGGAAAACCTCTATACTTGGCATCCTTCGAAGAAAATGGATTTATCCGTCTCGATCAAGAGCATATTTCCGCTGATTATTTGCCTACTGTACCCAGATTTTAATGACTCCACCCCTACTTTCGATCATCATTCCAGCGCACAATGAAGAAGAAAGACTGCCACCTTCGTTGCTGCAGGTAAAAGAATTTGTGAATGCACAAAGCTACGAGATCGAAGTAATCGTTGTTGAGAATGGCAGCCATGACCGCACATTTGAAGTGGCCAGCAGTTTCATTGCAGAGATGCCTTATTTACGTGTCATAAACGAAAAAATGCCAGGCAAAGGGCTGGCGGTTCGCACCGGTATTTTAGCAGCCACGGGTATCTACCGTATATTCTGTGACGCTGATTTCTCCATGCCAGTGGCTGAAATAAACAAATTTGTTCCCACCAATGGTCAAACATACGATGTTGCCATTGCTTCTCGGGAACTTCCTGAATCGAAAAGAGTTAATGAACCGGAATACCGTCACTTGATTGGGCGTATTTTCAACAGCATGGTACGCTTTACAGTGTTGCCAGGTTTGCAAGATACTCAGTGCGGCTTTAAAGCCTTTCGGGGCGAAGTGGCAGATCAGGTTTTTCCTATTCAAACCTTGGTAGGTTGGTCATTTGATGCCGAGGTATTGGTTATTGCACGGCAAAATGGCTATAAAATTGAAGAAGTACCAATCACATGGTATTACAAACCCGGAACACGGTTAAACATCGTCAGAGATTCAATTAGAATGGCCCTGGATCTGCTCACGATCCGCCGCAATGCCCGCCGAGGATATTATGTGCGCAGCCAGAAAACCCTTTGAGATTCCAGCTGCACCAAATTTTGCTTTCGAATTTGAGCTTAATAAAAAAGTGAGTTGCCGGGTTGCCGGGTTGGATGAAGCCGGCCGAGGCGCTTGGGCTGGCCCGGTCAGTGCAGCCGTTGTCATTCTTCCACTCAATTCGAATATTTGCGAATTATTGTCTGGAGTCCGCGATTCCAAACAAATATCAGCTTCAAAAAGAAATTATTGGGCTGAGAAAATCAAGGAAATTGCACTCGCCTGGGCAATCGGTTTCTCAACTCAGGAAGAAATCGATGCCACTGGTATCATCGCCGCCACCCGCTGCGCCATGACACGCGCTTTGACCAAAGCCGCTAATTCATCAGATCATTTATTAATTGACGCGCTTTTACTCCCGCAAGTTGATAACCCACAAACAGCCCTTATAAAAGGCGACCAACGATCACTTTCCATAGCAGCTGCCTCCATCCTGGCCAAAACTGCCCGCGATCACTGGATGCAAGAAACAGATCAGCTTTACCCGCAGTATGGGTTTTCATCCCATAAAGGCTATGGCACCGGTCGTCATCAGCAAGCTCTGGCCAAATTTGGTCCTTGCCCGCTCCACCGTATGAGCTTCAAACCGCTAATAGCTTTATCCCAGCGTTCCAACATCCACTTTTTCTGATGGTAAATTTCTATATTGCCAACTGGCAATATATTTAGCCACTTCTGCGGCAATCGAAGGAATCGCCAACAAAGGTATTACCAGGCGCCACTCGCTCCAACCCAATGGAACTGTGTTAAATATTTCATTGAAAAAAGGCACATAGAGGATCAACAGCAGCATGCCGAGGGAAGAAGCTACGGCAACATTCATCCACTTGTTGTTGAAAACTCCAATCTTCAAGATTGGATAACGCTCGGAGCGGGCTGTATAGGCTCGTACCAACTCAGATGCAGCAAGGGTAATAAATGCCATCGTTTCGGCATAAATTACATTATGTTTAAGTCCCAGACCAAATGCAACCAGAGTTACCGTTGTAATTGCTATGGTTTGAATAATCACACCATTCACCATTCTGCGGTTGATGATTTGTTCTTTAACTGGTCGTGGTTTTTGCAGCATAATATCCGGATCGCCTTTTTCTGTACCCAAGGCCAGCGCAGGAGCCCCGTCCGTCACCAGATTAAGCAGCAGCAACTGGATTGCGGTCAACGGAGATAATACCTTCTCAGTGGCAAATGGGTATAAAAAGCGCCCGAAGGCAGTCGCCAGAAAGATAATCATGATTTCAGCCACATTACAAGAGATCAGATAATAGACAAATTTGCGAATATTTGAATAAATAATTCGGCCCTGCTCAACAGCTGAAACGATGCTGGCATAATTATCATCCGTCAATACCATGTCGGCCGTTTCCTTAGCCACGTCAGTACCAGTGATACCCATCGCGATTCCGATATCTGCCCGTTTGATGGCCGGCGCATCGTTTACACCATCTCCGGTCATGGCAACAACCTCGCCATTTGCGCGCAGCGCATCCACAATTCGCAATTTATGCTCGGGAGAAACGCGTGCGAAGACGTCGGTCGTATCCATGGCAGCCTGCAGCTCTTTCTCACTCATTTCGCCTACCTGCTTACCGGTCAGCACATGGTGACCTTTTTGCATTAAGCCAATATCTTCGGCGATAGCACGGGCTGTATTCGGATAATCTCCGGTAATCATAATGGTACGAATACCCGCACCACGCGCCAGGCTTAGCGCTGGCTGTACTTCTTTACGGGCCGGGTCAATCATGCCAATCAGCCCAACGAAAATCAGATCCTTTTCGATTTCATCACTATTACTTAAATCAGGCACGCTATCCATCACTCGATAAGCAACTCCCAACACACGTAATGCATCACGGGTCATTTCGTCATTGGCTTTCAGAATTGCAGTCTGAGCAGCGCTATCGAGTGGTTTGTTGTGATTGTCAAGCGTTTGATAGCTGGAACACAACGTCAATACAAAGTCCGGTGCACCTTTCACCGCAACAACATAGCGCTGATGTTGATCCTGCTCATTAAAAGGAGAAATATCACCTGCCGTTGGTTGCTCCAGACTATGGACTGTGAGCATACGTTTGCGAACAGAATCGAAAGGAATTTCTTGCGTACGCGGGAAGCCATTATTCAAACTGGCTTTAAATGCACCCGCTTTGGCAGCCGCAACAATCAGTGCACCTTCAGTTGGATCTCCAATGATCCGGTATGATTTTTCAGCGCCTTCGCCTTCTCTTTCTTCCAGCTGCGAATCATTGTTAAGTGCCCCTACCCACAGCGTGGTCAGGATGCCCTGATATTCTTGCAAGTTTATCTTTTTACCATCAACCATGAATTCACCAACCGGTTTGTAACCGCGACCGCTTACATCAACCAATTGGCCATCACTCCAAATACGCGTTACAGTCATCTCATTTTGGGTGAGCGTGCCGGTTTTATCAGAACAAATAACAGTGGCAGAACCGAGTGTTTCAACAGAAGAAAGCCGGCGGATGAGTGCATGACGGCTAATCATTTCACGCATTCCCAGTGCCAGACTGATCGTGACAATTGCCGGTAACCCCTCAGGTACCGCTGCAATCGCCAGACTGACGGAGATCATGAACATTTCCAAGAGGTCTCCCCCCTGCAACAAACCAGCAACAAAAACCAGACCGCAAATAGCCAGCGAAGCCCAGCCAAGCGTTTTGCCAAGTTGATCGAGTTTTCGTTGCAGGGGAGTTTGTTCATTTTCCACCGATTGCAGCATGGCAGCAATCATGCCAAGCTGGGTACGCATCCCCGTACCCACCACCACTCCCCGGCCACGGCCGTACGCTACGGTGGTACCCATGAAAGCTGCATTTTTGCGGTCACCAAGAGTGGCATCACTTTCCAGCAATATGGATTCGTTTTTTTGTACTGGCACCGACTCACCGGTTAGCGCAGCTTCTTCAACCCGCAAATTGACCGCCTCTAAAATGCGGACATCGGCGGGTACAAAATAACCTGATTCAAGAAAAACAATATCTCCCGGCACCAGTTTGGTGGACGAAACCGTTTCGCGATGCCCATCTCTCATTACTTGAGCATCCGGAGCCGCTAGTTTTTTGAGGGCTGCGAGAGCTTGTTCCGCTCTATTCTCCTGAACCACCCCCATAATTGTATTGAGGATTACTATTCCCAGGATCGCGCTTGCATCCACCCATTCTCCTAAAACTGCAGATATTAGGGCAGCCACAATCAGTAAAATGACGATAAAATTATTCAGTTGCCCGATGACCATCTGCAAAAAAGTGGTGCGCTTACCTTCTTCCAGTTGATTAGGGCCAAATTGCTCCAATCGGCTGGCAGCTTCAGCATTACTGAGTCCTTGTTCCAACCTTGAACCCAGTTTCTCAAGAGTTTCTGATGAAGTCAAAGAATGCCATGAAATATTTACATCAGGTTGAAGCTTGGCCGGATTTGTAGTTTGTTCATTTGTCATAGTTCTTAATCCTTATCGCTGCATAGTTTCGCCTAAATTTTTGTTCCTTTTCGATAATACGAGGTTGAGTTGTGTTTTTAGGTGAATGGTCACCTGCCTAAGAGACTCTGCCCTTGATTTTTAAAATGGTACAAATTTTTAGCGTAAAAAAAGGCAGGTTTTTCTTCCTACCTATTTTTAAGTATAACTTAATTT
This sequence comes from Chloroflexi bacterium 44-23, assembly GCA_001899005.1. Lineage (GTDB taxonomy): Bacteria > Chloroflexota > Anaerolineae > Anaerolineales > Anaerolineaceae > UBA6170. The sequence continues at coordinate 190,221 of MKUW01000019.1, read as the reverse complement.
ATTCGCTTTCGTTACGGAATTAATCGGGGCCAATTTGGGTTCCGTCCGGCAAAACAGTATTCTTTGGAATCACAACAATGCCATCACGCACATAACAGAGATCGTTTTCAAAGTCCTGACCGCGCTCAAAAGGTTTAATAATCACTCTCTTACCGATGCGTACATTTTTATCCAAGATAGCACCAGATATGCTTGAATGCTCACCAATTCCAAGTGGCATTCCGTAATTTGTATTGGTGCCATCATCATATCCTGTTTGAGATTGATACTCACGATCATAATAATCTGAACCCATCATGATGGTATTAATTATTTTCACGCCAGGCTTGATTTGGCTGCGCAAACCAATTACTGACCTTGAAATTTCTGCACTTTGAATAAGACAGCCATCCGTCATAAGCACGTTATTCAATAAACTGTTATCCACGTGGGAGCCTGGTAAAAAGCGAGAATGAGAGTAAATTGGCCGCGTCTGATCAAAGAAATTAAAGGGAGAATCCGGACCTGTTAACAGCAAGTTGGTGTCGTAAAAAGATCGGATGGTACCGATATCCTCCCAAAAGCCCTCAAAATCATAACCAAATACTCTTTTGTGGCCAATGGCTTTCGGAATCACGTGGTTACCAAAATCATCGGATTTGGTTTCCGCCAATAATTCGAACAAAACGTTTGTCTTAAAAATATAGACACCCATTGAGCCCAAATATGGCCTGGCCGGGTCATCGCGGCTGATCATGCGAGCAAGCGTTTCGGGATCTTTGGGCTTTTCAGCGAAGTCGCTTATGGTATAGTCAGGCTTTCGTTTTAGAATACCAAACCGGTCTGCTTCAGAAGCAAGCACGGGCTGGACTGCTACCGTAATATCAGCATCATGCTCCCAATGAAAGCGCGCCATGGCCTCATAATCCATCCGGTAAAGATGATCACCTGCCAAAATTAAAACAAATGGAGTGCGGGCCGAACGTATTTCAAATAGTTGTTTACGGACCGCATCGGCTGTGCCTTGATACCAATCAGCCGTGTAAGTCGTCTGCTCAGCGGCCCAAATTTGTACCCAGCCAACATGAAAATTATCGAACTGATATGTACGCGTGATATGGCGGTGTAGAGAAACAGAATTAAATTGAGTTAAAACCGCAATTTTATAAATTCCGGAGTTTATGCAATTGCTAATCGGAATATCAATCAGACGATATTTACCGGCAATTGGGACAGCAGGTTTAGAGCGCATCAGGGTCAACGGTTGCAGTCGGGTTCCCCGCCCTCCTCCCAGAATAACAGCCAGTACTTTATCCATTGCTGACATTTTGTCCTCCTGGAAAAAACTGAATCTACTACTGATAATTATAGAACAGTGAAAGTCCCAAATCCAGTTAAAGAGCAATAACGAAGCGATATCTCAGCGCTTGCAGCCCCAATACATAAGAATACCATCCAAACCCGGCAATGCTTCCGACACACACCGGCGCAAGCAGTGACTGTTGTCTGAATGATTCGCGTGCCTGCGGGTTGGAAAGGTGAACCTCAATTACCGGAATTTGAATGGCTGCGACAGCATCCCGCAAGACTACTGAGGTATGCGTATACCCGCCTGCGTTGAAGACAACTCCTGCGGCCCAATCTCGCGCTGATTGCAGGAGATCTACCAACTCTCCTTCAATATTGGATTGCCGGCATTCGACCAGCAGATCCATCTCCTTCCCTTTTTCTTGCAAGCGTTGGTCAATGTCTGCCAGGCTTAGCGTGCCATAAATTTCAGGCTCACGAACTCCTAATAAATTTAAATTTGCCCCATGTAGAACCAGTATTGATTTTGTCATAATCATTCCGCCATTGTTTTTGGTTAAGGCAACTGTTTTTATTAACCCATTAGTTGCATGATAACGCTTCTTACAAGCTCGATTTCAACTTCTATACCAAAGTCAACTCGGCCCACACGCTGCGGTAAAGCAAATTTTATACGGCCGCCTTCTATTTTCTTATCTTTTTGCATGGCGGCCAGAATCGCGTCAATGGGTAAAGCGCCAGGGATTGAAACTGGCAGCCCTAATTGTTTAAGACATAAGGCAATCTCAGCCGGTAACTCCGGCTCGGCCAGCCCGAGTTGCACGGAAATCTGCGCTTCAGCCAGCATTCCCAGCCCAACCGCTTCACCGTGCCGAAGCCGAAAGCCCGAAACCAATTCAATTGCGTGACCAACTGTATGCCCAAAGTTTAAAACCGCCCGCTGGCCTTTTTCATAAGGGTCTGCACACAGGATCTTAATCTTTACTGCCATTGCTTTCGGCAGCAGATTTACTAAATTGGAGTGCCAGCGGCCACTGCGGCACAACTCCACCAATGAAGGGTCGGCAATGATGCCGTGCTTTAACACTTCAGCCATGCCGTTGCGCACCTCACTGATCGGCAGGCTGGCCAGACAATTGGGATCAACCAGCACCTTCGTGGGTGCGTAAAACGCTCCAATCAGGTTTTTGCCCTGGGGCAGATCAAAGCCCGTTTTTCCACCCAGGCTGGCATCCACCATTGCCAATAGACTGGTCGGGTAGGCCACCCAGGCAATGCCGCGCATATAAGATGAAGCAGCAAAGCCAGCCAGATCACTTACAACCCCGCCTCCTAAAGCCAGTATGGTGCTGGCGCGTTCCATCCCAGCGGAAACGCAGCCATCCCAAATCCTTTGGATTGCGGCCAGGTTCTTATCTTTTTCCCCAGGCTCAAGCACCACAGCAGCACTGACAAAACCTGCTTGCTGCAAGCGTAGTTCAACCTGGCGCCCATAAAGCGGATAAATATTCCGATCACTGACGATCAGAATCGGGCCACGCAATCCCGAATCCTGTAATATTTTCCCAACCCGATCCAGACTGCCAGGTTGCAATCGCACCGCATAAGGCTTGCCCATTCCTTGAATATTAAAGCGGTGGCTCTCAATTTGTAAATCATTAAGAATCTGGTCCTCCGAACGCTGCCTGACATCAACGTGTGAAAATTGATTGTAATGCTCAGCGCGTTGTTCCAGCAGGATACGTAATTTTGAATGAAAATCACCCGCCAGCAAAGGTCGCGTATTTTTATGGTTATCCAGATTTCGTACAATAGTGGATTCATCTGCGTGCAAACAAATAACCCGCCCGCTAGATTCAACCAATTGCTGGTTTTCTTCCGTCAGCAGAGTTCCACCCCCCAAAGCAACCACACTATCCTTGCCGCACTGGCTAACTTTCTTTAGCTGCTCACTTTCTTGTCTGCGAAAAGACCCTTCACCTGAAGCGGAGAAAATTTCACTGATAGCAACGCCTGCTTCTCGTTCAATTTCCTGATCCAGATCAATAAAGGGCAACCCAAGGATTTGTGCCAGCCTGCTCCCCAAATAACTTTTACCACTGCCGGGCGGTCCATAGATAAAAATGTGATCTCTTTCCAGCATGTCAGTCTACCCACCAGACTTGATTACCACCCTTCAGGTGAATGTCTTCCAAACGTGCCTGGCTGAGGCTGTTAAAACGAAGCAGCATTTCGTGAACCGAATCGCCGCCTACTTTGAGAATGAGCGCGTTAGCCAGTTCGAGGGCAATTACAGCTTCAAGAATGACAACCGCACGCGGAACAGGGCAGAAATCTGAGCGTTCATATACCGTATCTTTCATTTCTCCGCTGGCCAGATCCACCGTTTTTTGCGGTGTGAGTGTGGTCGCGATCGGTTTCATCGCAGCCCGTACAATCAGCGGTTGGCCGGTAGTAATGCCGCCTTCCAATCCACCGCAACGGTTGGTAAGGCGTACAAGGCGGCCATTTTCAATTTGAATAGCATCCTGTACTTGCGTACCTTGACGGCGGGTATTATCAAACGCGGGCCCTATTTCCACCCCCTTCATGGCCTGGACGCCCAGCACAGCAGCTCCTAATCTGGCATCCAGCCGCTGATCTGCCTGCATAAATGATCCCAACCCGGGCGGCAGGCCTAACGCGACAACTTCAATGATTCCACCGAGCGTATCGCGCTGCTGCATAACCCGCTCAATGGCTAAAATCATTTTTGCAGCCGCCACTTCATCCGGGCAAACCACCGGGTTCAGGCTGGCCTGATGAATGCGGCTTTCCTCATCCAATGTGGATACATCAGCTTCAACTTCGCCAATCGCTGTAACATAGCCTCCTACCTTGATACCAAAAACAGACAGGAATTTTCTGGCTACTGCACCGGCAGCCACGCGCACTGCAGTCTCACGGGCAGAGGCTCTTTCCAGGGCTGGGCGGATGTCATCGTAACCAAACTTTAACACCCCATTCAAATCAGCATGCCCCGGCCGGGGTGTGGTGAAAGCAGCAATTGACTTATTTTTCCAGCGAACATGATCGCGATTCTCAACTTGTAACGCCATGGGTGCCCCGGTTGTTTTTCCAGCCATGACTCCCGCTAAAATTTGTACCTTGTCATGTTCCAAACGCATGCGCCCACCGGCTCCGAGAGTCAGCTGCCGTCTGGCAAGATCAACATCAATTTCCGCAGGTGAAATATCTAATCCAGCTGGAATTCCATTTAGAATGGTCAAAACAACAGGCCCATGTGATTCTCCTGCTGTGAAATATTGAATTGCCATATCTCCCTCACTTCCCAATCCCTCAAACTCGGACGTTCCTTTGGATCAATTGGTGAATCAACAGTTCAGTTAACGCAGATTGCCGACCGCTTTCCATAATTCTTCGCGGGATACAGGCAATCCTGTCCATAGCTCAAATGAGCGTGCAGCTTGTTCTATTAACATCCCTAATCCATTGTATGCAAGTTTACCTTCTTTTCGGAAGCGCTGCATTAGTAGCGTTTCTTGCGGATTGTATATTAAATCGTAAAGTACCAGGTCATTCGGCAAATCGATGGCAAGTGGTAGCGGATCGATAAGCAATTGAGAGGCCATCCCAGCCGAAGTAGCGTTCACCAACAAGTCGCATTGATCTATTTCAGCATTCAAATCGATCGGATCCAGATAGACCGACTGCAGGTAGCCTTCCCGCGACCAGGGTTTTAATTGCTCAACAAGCTGTCTGGCCTGAAAAGACTGCCTGGCGGACACAACTACATGCCATCCGGTTGACAAAAGGCCAATCACAACAGCCCTCGCAGCCCCACCAGCCCCCAAAACCAGCGCCTTCCGTCTGGAAACAGTGCCACCGATTTTTTCATGCAAATCTGTCATAAACCCCGCCACATCAGTATTATCCCCGACTAATTGACCTTCTCGCATTAAGAGTGTATTTACTGCACCGGTCATTCTGACAGTGTGGCTGAGTAAATCCACATGGCTTAACATGCTTTGTTTATGCGGTATCGTTACATTAAGTCCGTGTATTTCACCCTTACGCATGCGTGTTAAAAGGTATTCAAATGAGGATCCTTTTTGCAACGGATACAGCTTATAATCTCCTACCAGCCCGGTTGATCGCAAAGCTGCTAGGTGAATACTGGGTGAGATGCTATGGCTGAGCGGAAAGCCCAATAATCCTAGATGATAAATCATAGTTGCCAGGCCATATTTGCGCCCAGACTGTTGAACAAATCTACAAAATGAGGAAATGATTCGTTTATCATTTCTGCACCGTTAATTTGAACTTGGGAATTTGAGTTAATACCTGCCACTGCCATCGCCATCGCCAGACGATGATCTCCATCACAATCCACCTGCCCGCCATTGATTGGCTGACCTCCATTAATGATAAAACCATCCTCTGTTTCTATCACAGAAATTCCGATATGAGATAACTGTTGCACAATGGCCTTAATTCGGTCGGATTCTTTAAACCGTAGTTCAGAAGCGTCTTTCACCACTGTTTGGCCATCCGCAACAGCAGCAGCCACTGCGAATATGGGAAACTCATCGATCATACGCACAACAAGGTCACCTTGAACTTTGACACCGCGCAGTGCACTGAATTGCACATGTATGTCGGCAATATCTTCACCAGCTTGATTATCTTTATAAAACAATTCAAGCTTTCCTCCCATATCCTGTATAACCTCCACCAGGCCGGTGCGGCCGGAATTAATACCCACATCAGTCAACCACACATCAGAACCCGGTGTAATCAAAGCAGCCACAATTAAAAAGGCTGCAGCCGAGAAGTCAGCCGGTAACTTTATTCTGAGTGGTTTTAAAGGTTGCGAAGGGGGTTTTATCACCACACTTAAGGAATTTGGCTGATATACCTCGACGCCCATACTACGCAACATCCGTTCTGTATGGTCGCGGGAAGAAGCCGGTTCGTTGATAACGCTCGTACCATCAGCAGAAAGGGCGGCCAAAAGCAGACAGGTCTTGACCTGAGCGCTGGCTTGCGATAAAAAGAATTCCCTTGCCTGCAAAGGTTTACTACGATCACGAAATGAAAGCTGAAGCGGCGCTTTTCTCTGATCTGAAGCCTGAATAGGAACACCCATAGCAATCAATGGCATGACAATCCGATCCATGGGCCGCGTGCGTAACCCGGCACTGCCATCAAGGGTCGCAGCGACACCACTGGCAGCCAATGCACCCGTCAATAAGCGCATGGTAGTAGCCGAATTGCCACAAAACAAGGGCTCAGAATTAGCAGAGAAGGAATCCAATCCTCCCCCTTGAACAATCAGTGTGCGATCATACAATTGCCATTGGACACCCAGTTGCCGCAGGCAGGTTAATAGCACTTGGGTTACCCCTGAATCCAAAAAGTTCTCCACCTGGCTTTCACCTTGTGCTAAAGCGGCAAACAAAGCTGCCCGATGAGAAAGACTTTTATCGCCTGGCAATCTGAACCCTCCTTCAGCGTAGAGCCCGGCTGTCCCGCGAATTGGATCACCAGTCTGAACCACTAACTTCATTCTTATGCCTCACTACGGATAAAGCGTTGGTATTGCTGTTGGCCATTGCTAAGTGCAATCATTAATTCGTCTTCATGGCCGGGCTCAAGTAAGCCTTTCAACTTCTCTAGCTGGCCCAGGTAGGTGGTTAATTGGTCCAGAATTGCCTGTCGATTGGTCTGAAAAATGTCGGCCATCATTTGCAATGAAGAAGCCGCCAGGCGGGTGGTACTGCGTAAACCCGGACCGACCAATGTGAGGGCTTCCTCCGCAACAACAGAGGCTAAAGCATTGGCGATCAGATATGGAACATGGCTGGTGGCAGCGACATATTGGTCATGCAAGCGAGGTTCAATCCAATAAGGTCGTGCTCCGATAGATGTCACGATAGCCTCGGCAAATACCCGATCTTGGGGCAAGGTAGAAGGTAATGCGCATAATGCAAATACTGCGTCTCGAAAAAGCTGTTCATCGGCATACTTTAAGGAGGAAAGCTCCTTACCACATAGAGGATGTCCGCCAATTGCCCGAAAGCGGGCCGGCAAGCGCTCCAACGCCGCACAAATCTCAACTTTGGTTGACCCCATATCCATAACCAGCGGGCTGCCATCATACCAATTCGGCAACTGCTGGATAATATCCAGAATTGCGGAGACAGGTGTCGCCAGAATAATCACTTCTGCCTGCCATAAAATGCTTTCCGGTTCGTTTGATATCTGATCGACGATCTTATTTTTACGTGCCAACTCAATGGTTTCGGCATCCTTTTCATAAGCAATAATTCTGGCGCCTTGCCTGCGCAATGCCAGAGCCAAAGAACCGCCCATCAATCCTAAACCAATAATTGCAATTGTTTTTTCACTTAAAAAACCAGGTTTCATACGCAGCCTTGCACTTTTGCAGGCGCCATAGACCTGTCAACCGCAGCGGCAATGGATTTGATCTGACAAATTAGTTCAGCAAAGCGATTGGGGTTGAGCGATTGACCGCCATCGGAAAGGGCCTCCTCCGGATGAGGATGAACTTCCACAATTATTCCATCTGCTCCGGCTGCCACCCCGGCCCGGGCAATTGCGGTCACATATTTCCAGTTGCCGGTACTGTGACTCGGGTCTAGAATTACCGGTAAGTGTGTCAAACTCTTTAATACCGGAATGGCGTTGATATCGGTCGTATTACGCGTAGACGTTTCATATGTTCGAATCCCACGTTCACACAGAATTACACGACGGTTGCCATGCGAAAGAATATATTCCGCGGCCATCAATAATTCCTCAATCGTGGCAGACATGCCGCGTTTCAAAAGAACCGGTTTTTGGCTTTCTCCGGCGGCATGCAGCAGAGCATAATTTTGCATATTGCGTGCGCCGATTTGGAGAACATCAGCGTATTTGGCGACCAATGGTACCAATTCCGGCGCCATTACCTCTGTGATGATGGGCAGGCCGGTCAATTCGCGCGCTTCGGCCAGGATCTCGAGACCCTCCTCGCCCAGCCCCTGGAAGGCATACGGAGATGTGCGCGGTTTATACGCTCCACCTCTAAGCGCATGAGCGCCAGCTGATCGAACCGCGTGGGCAGTTTCAAGCATTTGTTCACGACTTTCAACCGCACAGGGTCCTGCTATTACTACGATGCCCTCACCGCCGATTTCAAATCCATCCAAAGGGAATGTTGAGGCATTCGGAATAAAATCAAGCGAGGCCAGCTTGTATGGATGTGAAATAGGAACAATCCGGTCAATAGCCGGGTAATGCAGAAACAATTCACGTTGCACTTTGCGCGTATCTCCGACCATACCGATAACGGTGCGCTCTTCACCCTGGGAAAGATGAGCTTCGAGTCCCCACGATTTAATCAAACTAATTACTTGTTGAACTTCCGCTTGAGAACTTCCACTTTTCATTACCACCATCATATCGCTCCTCCTTTGGCCTGCTGTGCCTGAAAATGATTTGACCAATCCGGCCGTAATTGCGCAGCAGCACCTACATAAACATGAATAATTTCATTGGGGTTCAAATCAGTATCCCAGAGCAGCATTACTCGGATGCAGCGAGCCAGGCTGCCTTCCACGCTCATCTCTTGGGCACACATCATCGCCAGGTCAACCCAGCCCAATTCACGGGCAGCTCTTGCCGGGTAGACTGCATTCAGGTCGGCGGTGGCTGTAAATACAGCACTGACCAGGTCTCCAGCTTTCAAAGTTGGGTTGGCTTGTTGGATTCCCCGCAGCAATTCTGTTGTGGCTGCCAGAATTGCCAAAACCGTGTTTTCACTTGCTGTAATTGCTCCACGAACTGCTTTAATTGCCATACATCTCCTTAAACAAAAAAGCCCGAGGCCGTGACCTCGCGCTTTGTGGATAACTTCTAATCCTGGTATATCAAGCGCTAAGAACGGCGACTGGTGTAAAAGTGCCGTAATAAAAATAAAAACCAAAAGTGCATAAAGAATTATTCATAGCTGCTTGTTTTCCAACGTTCTAATTATTGTAACGATTAAAGAAAGAAAGTCAAGGGGTTAGTGAATTGTTGATTAGTGAATAATAATATGCAAATTGTTGATTAGTAATTTGGGATTGGTAAATTGGAATATGATAAGAAAGACTCGGTCAAAGAAATCTTCAAAATACAGATATTGTGCGTCTCCTCTCCAGGCGGAATCGGAAGTAACTCAGTCATTGGTACTGCTTCGAGGTTTGGCGAATGTGAGCAGCCAGCTCAATTATAAAAGCTTCCAATCCTTGCCATTCTTGAGGAATCAAATTGGAGGCTAATTTGATAAAACCAGTGGTATCACCAACGATTCCGAATATATGATTCAAGTTGCATACACCGACTAAATTACATTGGAAATGAAGGGATATTTACTTTGAACCCTTCTTCCGCTCCAAAGCCAGACTCGTAGTAGCCTTCGCGTTCTTTGTGCCTTAGCGGTAAAAACTCTCACCTTTATACTGAGATTTACTGACTTATTTCCTCACAACTAAAAACCCCCGCGATTACGAATTTCTCTTTGTATTAGCGTTAGCCGTCTTCGCCAAATTATCCTAAGTATTTCCCCAAAAAATCTATTCTTCCTCAACTTAGCATTCTTTGCGTCTTAGCGGTAAAAAACTCTCACCTGATTACTCAGAACTCCTCACTCATTACTTTATAAAGAAAATCTCATCACTTCTGGAGAAGACAAACGCAGCTTGCTATCTTTGAAAAGCCACTTAAACTACATAATAAAATAGGGGTTTCCTGATGGTTTATGTCATATAATTAATAAAAGAGTATTTTGTTTTTCTTTTTCCAATTAATTCTTCACAAAAGATAACCACGTTAGAAAGAATAATTTCAAACCTTATTTCGGTTAAACAAAAACCTCGCAATATCTAATTATTGAACAAAATAATACAATTTTGAATAATCAGGTATATTTCATCATTTCCTTCTCTTTTTTTTAAAATGAATCTTTCTTCCTCGGCTATATTTCTCACAAAACTTATCACGCCTGCTCGTATGGACGGCTTGCTAGCCCGGCCACATCTTTTGGATCATCTTAACAAAGGGTTACTTTCGGGAATGAAGGTTATTCTACTTTCCGCGCCAGCAGGGTATGGCAAAACTTCTCTAGTGGTAGATTGGATTATGTCGAATTCACAAGAATTTGATTTCGCCTGGCTTTCTCTTGATCCAAGCGATGATAATCTCGAGCGGTTTTTTATGGTGCTGGCATATTCCCTCGAGCCTTATAGCTCAGTCACAAGTGAACTCATACGTAATTTATTCTCTGCACCGCAAATTCCATCTTCATCCTCTCTCGCTGGAATCCTAATCAATCAATTGGTTCATTCACAAAAAAAATTGGTGTTGGTGATCGATGATTATCATTTGATCCACAACTCTGCCATCCATGCCGGAATGTTTGAGTTTATCGAACACCTGCCTTCCAATTTTCACCTTGTTCTCTCCTCCCGATCAGATCCTCCGTTTCCTCTTCACCGTCTACGAGCGCGAGGCCAAATGATCGAAGTGAGAGAAGCGGATTTACGATTCTCTGGTGAAGAATTTGAAAATTTTCTTGTCAATCAGCACCTTAATTTAAATGAACACGAATTGACCATTCTCGAAGAATCAACTGAAGGGTGGATCGCCGGCATTCGTCTGGCGCTGTTGTCTCTTCAGCATCAAGCTGACAAGGCCGATTTCATTCGAAAATTATCAGGAAATACCCGCTACATCATGGATTACTTAACTGCAGAAATCCTTGACCAGTTAGACATAAGAACCCGGTTATTTCTGATTAAGACCTCAATTTTGGAGCGATTAAATCCATCCCTGTGCGATCATTTGACCGATTTGAATAATAGCCACACGATCTTGCAGGATTTGTGTCGAACCAATTGTTTTTTGTTTTCTTTGGATCCTGAGCATGAATGGTTTCGATTTCATCATCTTTTTCGTGATCTTCTGCAATTTTATCTCAAGCAACAATGTTTGAATGATCCTACGGCAATGCATTTTCTACACAATAAAGCAGCTGATTGGTATGCAAGTCATGGATTTTTCGAGCAGGCAATTTCGCATTACATTCAAAGTGAAGAATTTTCGAAAGCAGGCAAACTCGTTGAGGAAACAACATTCAAATTATTTGAGCAAGGTCGCTTGCACTCGCTATTAAATTGGTTCGATCTGCTTCCGAGAGCATTACTGGAATCGAGAACCCGTTTGGGATTGATGCGAATATGGGCGATTGCTTTTGCAGGGGATATAGTTAATGCGGCGGAGTTGCTAAATTCATTAATGGTAACTGGAAATCGCAGCTTTCCTACTCTTGTAGATGAACAGAATCTAAACACAGATATACAAGTTATCTGCAATTTCTTAGAAGTTAGTGGTTGTAAAAATGTTCAAACGCTTTTCTTAACGGAGTTGAGTAAATCTGAATTACAACTGCTAACTGCTTTTGTCCAGAGTGTTTATTACTGGTCAATTGGTTATGCCGGTCGCTTGCAAGGCGATTTGCTGCGCGCCCAAACCAATTTTGAGGAAGTGTTAAGGCTGGGGCATCAAATGCGAAACCTATGGACGATCGTGACCGCATCGGCTGATCTGGGAATTGTCTTAAGGCAGCAAGGGAAACTCAAGCAAGCCGAAGCCATCTATCTGCAGACACTTCAAATGATTCCGGAGATTTCCGCCCCAGGCTATGTAGGTCGACTTGAATCCTTTTATGGGTCCCTCATGCTAGAGTATGGAATGGTCTCCGCAGCAGAAATATATGTTGAAAAGGCACTTCGCCACAATCAATATTGGCAGAATCCAAATCATTGTGCCCATGCCTGGTTGACAAAAGCTGCAATTTCTATCTTTCTCCATAAATACGATGCAGCTTTCCAGGAATTAGATCAAGCCGAAGAATGGATTCGTAAAGGAACCGTCACCCCAAACTTGAGCGCTGTGATCACAACAACAAGAGTGAAACTCTTTCTAAAAACAGGCAATCAGAAAAGCGTCCTATCGTGGCTGGAAAACACAATATTCCAACCCGTTCCTGATGAGAAGAACATCGATGAGGTGGAAGAGATCAATCGGCTAACAGCAGCGCGAATTTATCTGGCCCAAAATGATACTGATAAAACACTGCACGTATTGCGATCTGTTGAAAATACTGCACGCAGGTTTTCGCGCATCAGCACGCTCATTGAAGCACTTTTAATCCAAGCTCAGGCCTTTTCTCCTCGCACGAATAGCTTACCTCTCATAAGAAAGGCATTGGAGATTGGTTTACCAGCTGGATTCAGGAAAATATTTATCGATGACCGAGATGCAATCTCAAGTATCCTGCCAGATTGCCTTGAGATTGAAGGAGCTGTGGAGCTTCTCGCTTTTCTTCAAAAAGAAGATCGACAAAAAGCCACTCAGACGTTATTAAGTCAAAGAGAGATTGACGTCTTGCGCCTGATGGCCGCCGGGTTTACCAACCCACAAATTGGTAAGAAGCTTTTTGTCTCAACCGGGACAGTAAAAGCGCATTCAGCCGCCATTTTTAGAAAATTAGACGTTACAAATCGAACAGAAGCCATCGCTGTTGCGAAAGATAAAGGTCTGGTCTGAAAGATTCAGTCTTATAAACCCAGAATAAACCCTTTTTATAACCATTTGGCAGATGGCATCGCGCATTATTCCGGCTATATTCTTGATTAAAGGATAAGCCCGATGAAATTCAGACAATTACAGATCGAAATCATCATCGAACAAAAACCGGATCCCAGTTGGGAAATCTGGTTTGCGGGGCTGACTGCCAGCCAGCTTTCTGAGGATTCCCTCAAATTAACTGGAGTGGTGCCAGATCATGCAGCCTTATTTGGTTATCTGGAAATCATTCGGAATCTTAACCTCAATCTGATTTCACTCAAAGTGGAGGAAAAATGAACCCAAATATCACCCGTGTTTTAATTGCTGTTTTTCTCATTGCGCATGCCTTCATTCATGTCAGTCTGACCTATGTTCCCCTACCCAAACCGGGGGAGCTACACACACCTTTTTGGCCTTCCTGGGGGCGACCAGACATTGACTCAACCTGGCCTGTTGCCAGGGTATTGCACTCCCATAATCTCATCCGAGGGATCGGGATTGTTTTGTGGCTTGTTTCGGCCCTCGCTTTTGCTTTGGCAGGTCTGGCATTATTGCACGTTCCAGGAATTGAACAATATTTAAGAATTGCAATTATCACAGGAGCTTCTTCTTCACTATTGATGCTCATTTTCTTCTGGCATCCCTGGTATATTGCCGCCGTGCTGATCAACGCAGTCCTGTTATCAGCTATTGTTTTCCAATTTCCAAAATTTGTATTTTTTCAATAAAACGGGGTTGAGGAGTGTTTTTAGTCCGGCAATTGCCCGGCTTAAAACACTCTGCCCCTAATTTTTGAAAAGATACCAAAATTTCTATTTTCTTAAGGAGGTAAAAATGAACATTATTAATCCCTTCACTGTTGTTGGATCGTTTGCCCTTTTGTTGGCTGGACTCGCCTATTTCAACCCCCGCCTGGGGCAAAAAGTAACCGGCGTCTTCTTTCTGCTGATGGCGTTGGGTGTCAATCTGCCTATCTTGCTCACAAATCCTGATTTATATGTCCAAATGGGAAATGGAGCATTTTTACCCCTTTACCGCTGGTTTTTCTCTACTATTCTCGCGACTTATACCATTCCATTAGGTTTTGCCCTGATAGTATTCGAAATCACAACAGGAATTCTCATTCTATTTCGTGGAAAAGCAATGCTTACCGGTCTCTTGATGGCATCCGTGTTCTGTATTTTTGTCACCCCACTGGGTATTGAAGAAATCACAGCGCCACTTTTAATAATTTCCTTTGCAATTTTAGCGCTGAAAAATCAGAGAACACCAACTACACAGGCTTCACCTGTAATTCCGACGACGTGATATAAGTTGCATACATCCATTAATCTATGTTGAAAATGAAGGGGTATTTACTTTGAACCCTCCTTCCGCTTCAAAGCCAGACTCGCAGTAACCTTCGCGTTCTTTGCGCCTTAGCGGTAAAAACTCTCACCTGATTACTCAGAACTCGTCACTTTTTACTTTACAATAAAAAACCGCCGCGATTACGAATTTCTCTTTGCATTAGCGTTAGCCACCTTCGCCAAATTTTCCTAAGGATTTCTCAAAAAAATCCATTCTTCCTCAATTTAGCGTTCTTTGCGCCTTAGCGGTAAAAACTCTCACCTGATTACTCAGAACTCGTCACTTTTTACTTTACAATAAAAAACCGGACGCGATTACGAATTTCTCTTTGCATTAGCGTTAGCCACCTTCGCCAAATTTTCCTAAGGATTTCTCAGAAAAATCCATTCTTCCTCAATTTAGCGTTCTTTGCGCCTTAGCGGTAAAAACTCTCACCTGATTACTCAGAACTCCTCACTTATTACTTTATAAAGAAAAACCCCCATTTCTGGAGGTTTCTTTGTATTCGCGGGAGCGACGGGGTTCGAATAATTACACCCCGTAGGGGGTGCCTCCGATCTCGATAAAGAAAAACCCCCATTTCTGGAGGTTTCTTTGTATTGGCGGGAGCGACAGGGTTCGAATAATTACACCCCGTAAGGGGTGCCTCCGATCTCGATAAAGAAAAACCCCCATTTCTGGAGGTTTCTTTGTATTG
>MKUW01000019.1:0-174995 GCA_001899005.1 Chloroflexi bacterium 44-23 | reverse complement strand
ATTACACCCCGTAAGGGGTGCCTCCGATCTCGATAAAGAAAAACCCCCATTTCTGGAGGTTTCTTTGTATTGGCGGGAGCGACGGGGTTCGAACCCGCGATCTCGGCCTTGACAGGGCCGCATGTTAGCCACTACACCACGCCCCCACTTGCGAACCTTATTTTACCATATTCCAAAATAAATGGAAGATGCTTTCATATATTTAACCCTATATCACATGGCAATAATATAAATCATGATATGGGCTCAATCTCCATTTGCTTTAAACCAATTATTTCCAGCGCAGGGAAGTTGATCCAACGCGCTGCACGTGCGCGGAATCAGTTGCTAAAGTAGACATTACTTTTCTCATAAACCATCTTCCATTCAGATTGCCAAAGATATTCTCGTTGTTCAATCGAATTTCCAGACATTTCTATTTCAGCAAAAGTCGAATAACCAGATTGCCGGGCTGTTTCTTAATTTCGCTGTCACAAGTGGTCACGTGCAACCGTTTTTCACTATCAATGACAAACAATTCAATCGCGGTCGGCAAGGAAATATCTTTTTCAACCGGTTCATCTTTTTTCGCAGGAAAAGGTTGTATTGCCACAGTAGCACCTTTTAGGAGAGCAGTGTCCAAAAATTCAAAAGTGGCATCACAATTAAAAACATATTGACCATGAACGCGCTTGCGCATTGATTCGGAGATATTGTTTTTTTGAGGCTGGAGCTGGTAGACATTGTTTTTAGACAGAAAATCCGTAAAGCGCACACAGGCCAGTGCATTGATCTGATCGTCAGAGGTTAAGGCAAGCATATAACCTATCTCTCCCAGCGGAATTTGATCAATGACCGAATCGGAGAAAATGCTATTCTCATACACCTGCAGCCCCTCTCTCTTCGCTTTGCGCACATTATTGGCATTGGTATCCACCAACACGACCGTAATACCAACCGAATCAAGCGCTTTTGCTAGCGCACGTGCGATTCGATGTGCGCCTAACAGCAGAACACCTTGCGGGTCCCTTTCTACCAGATCGAGGGCTTGTGCCAATGGTTTTGCAGTCAAGGAGTATATCAAGACTGTCCCAACTACTACCATGATTGTAATCGGTGCCACCAACTTGGCTCCTTCAATACCACTCGTTTCCAATTGCAATGCAAACAAAGAAGCCACTGACATCGCTACAATTCCACGCGGTGCTATCCAGCTCAGAAAAAGCTTCTCTTTATTATCCAGATCGCTTCCAATAGTGGATAACCATACCGAAACTGGGCGCACAATTATCACCAAAGCCAACACGAAAATGACGCCGGACCATCCCACATTCAAGAAATCAACAATTTCAACTCTGGCTGCCAAAACAATAAAGAGCACCGAAAGAAGCAGAACCCCCAATTGTTCTTTAAATTCAATGATGTGTTCAACATCCACACGTTTTTGATTGGCCATTACCACACCCATGACAATGGCACTCATCAAACCAGACTCAGCTATGAGAGTGTTCGAAATTATAAATACTAACATTAATGTGATTAATGAAATTGGCGAATGCAGGTACTCAGGAATCCAGTGGTTTTCCAGCAGAAATACCAGTAAATATGCTGCCACAGCTCCCAAAACACCACCGACGACAAGCGCCAACAACATTCCACCAATCATATTGGGAATGAAATTGCCGGCAGTCCATTCTCCTTTGATGGCGTTGAACGCCAGCACAGCCAAAATAGCCCCCAATGGGTCTATCAGAATTCCCTCCCATTTTAGTATCGAAGCGATCTTTCCACGCGGACGAACAAAGCGCATCAACGGAATTACCACTGTTGGACCGGTCACAACCAGAATTGAAGCCAGCAGGATCGAAATCGGCCAGTCGAGGCCCAGGATATAATGCGCCGCCGGGATTCCAAGCAAGAGCGTCACCAGCGCCCCGATCGTTAATAAATTTCGAACAACAGAGCGAACATGGCGCAGGTTCTCCAAGCGCAAGCCCAAGCCTCCTTCGAACAAGATTATTCCGACGGAAAGCGAAACAGCCGGAAAAAGCAAATCGCCTAATAATTGCTCAGGGTCAAGAATATTAAAAATTGGACCTGCTAGAAAGCCAAAGAAAAGCAGCATTAATATGGAAGGCAAGCGTAAGCGCCAGGCTATCCATTGTGCTATTACTCCCAGAATGACGATCAAGCCTATGCCAATTAAAACATGCTCATTCATAATTACCCTTTAATAATCAATTCTTGTATCTTTTCAAAAATTAGGGCTGAGTGTTTTTAAGCAGACGATCACCTGCTTATAAATACTCATCAACCCCGTTTTATTCAAAAGATATTCAATTTATATTTTTTTAGATTGATATTTTCTATTGCGCTCCAATAGAATTAGTCTCATTCTAACTTAAACCTCAGCCAGGCACAAAGGAAAATACCATGAAACGTTCTTTTTCGAACGAAATTAATGAACATCTTGATCAGATAGTAACGTGCAATCATGAAACTTCAGCACGTTCAATTATTTCCCCCTCACTAACCCTTCATTTGAATAGCATCATGTGACGTGGTAAAATCGAGTAGAAAGACAACTTATCCGTGTATATTTTGGAGGTCCACGTGTCAAATGAAGTTGGTTCCTTTGCCGTTAAAAAAGGTTTAGCACAGATGTTAAAGGGTGGGGTCATCATGGATGTGGTCACACCTGAGCATGCCCGTATCGCTGAAGATGCTGGAGCATGTGCCGTGATGGCGCTGGAACGTGTACCGGCAGATATTCGTGCTGATGGCGGGGTCGCACGTATGAGTGACCCAGAATTAATTCTAAAAATTATGGATACAGTCTCAATTCCGGTCATGGCCAAATGCCGGATAGGGCATTTCGTTGAGGCACAAATCCTGGAAGCGTTAGGCGTGGATTACATTGATGAATCGGAAGTGCTCACCCCGGCCGATGAGGCTAACCATATTTATAAACACGATTTCAAAGTCCCCTTTGTTTGCGGCTGCCGTAATTTGGGTGAAGCCCTACGCCGGATTGGTGAAGGCGCAGCCATGATCCGCACCAAAGGTGAAGCAGGCACCGGCGATGTGGTAGAAGCGGTCCGTCATGCCCGTCAGGTGCTGGGAGATATACGTCACTTACAGAGCATGCCGATCGAAGAAGTGATGAGCTTCTCTAAAAGTATTGGGGCACCCTTTGAACTTGTGCTCGAAACACGTAAACTTGGCAAACTTCCGGTAGTCAACTTTGCTGCCGGCGGTATTGCTACCCCTGCAGATGCCGCCCTGATGATGCAATTAGGCGTGGAAGGTGTCTTCGTCGGGTCTGGAATTTTTAAATCGGGTGACCCGGCCAAACGCGCAAATGCGGTTGTTAAGGCTGTCACGCATTTCAACGATCCTAAAATGCTGGCAGAGATCAGCCGAAACCTGGGAGAACCGATGGTTGGGCGTCAGATATCTTCCATCGCTGATAATGAGTTACTTGCCAAGCGGGGTTGGTAAACGAAACATGATTAAAATCGGAATTCTGGCGCTGCAGGGTGACTTTGATGAACACCAAAAAATGCTGGACGGCCTGGGCATTAACACCATTCAAGTGCGTAAAAGTAATCAGCTCACCAATCTCGATGGTTTGATCATTCCTGGCGGTGAATCTACCACGATGGGTAAGTTGGCGACAGATTTTCAATTAATGGAAGACTTACGAACGTTTGCCATGCGCCATGCGGTTTGGGGTACATGCGCGGGTGCCATTCTTTTATCAAAAAACAGTGGTCACGTCCAACCATTGTTAGGCGTCATGGATATCACCACTGCCAGAAATGCCTTTGGACGCCAGGTGGAAAGTTTTGAAATCGATCTGAATGTACCGGCACTCAAAGTAGTCGATCCTTCAGATGCACCTTTTCCAGCAATATTTATTCGAGCGCCTTTGATTGAAACAACTGGACCTGGTGTGGAGATACTGGCTTATATCAATGATGATCAAGTCGTGGCAGTTCGTGAAGATCAATGGCTGGCGACCTCTTTTCACCCAGAACTGAGTACGGATAACCGTTTTCACCGATATTTTTTGGAGATGATTCAATCGAAGTAAGACCTCTAGCCTGGTATGATTCTTTCAAGCTTTACCGTTATCGCAATGAGATGGTATGCACGGATAGTATCCTGGGTTTAACTTCCGGCCAGTTGTTTAGCCCGGACGCTGCCATGGGCTTCTTCCGCATGGACTTTAGCAGCTACACCGGCCTGGTAAAAGAAAGCAGAAGTGGGCCGCCGCTCATAGGACGAATTTATCTCAACCAGGGCGAGGAAGCTGCCAGATTGGCCTTCCTGGCTCCAAAAGGTGCGCTTTCTAGCGATATTCTGATCGCTCTGCTTGACAATCTTGCCTGGGAGAGTGCCAATCGCGGGGCTTTGCGTTTGTTGGCCGAGTTGGATGAAAATTCAGCTGCCTTTGAAAGTTTTCGATTATCCGGATTCTGCGTTTTCACCCATCAGCAAATCTGGAGGATTCCACCCATCAAAACAGACCAGGAAGCTCCTCCCGGCACCTGGGAACCTCTTCGGCAATTTGATACGCGCGCCACACAAAGCCTTTATCACGCAGTAGTTCCTCCATTGGTCCAGGGCGCTGAAGGTCTCGATAAACGTTTGATACAGGGCTATGGTTACAGCTTTAAGGATGATCTATTGGCTTTTGCAGAGATCATCTCCGGGCCAAATGGTCTTTATCTCAACCCGGTCGTGCACCCAAATATACGCAATTCATTGCAAGTTTTGTCTGCATTAATTGCGAAAATCCAACGCCGCACGAATCGTCCCATTTATATTGCGGTCAGGGATTATCAATCTTGGATTAATAGTGCCTTGGAAACATTGGGGGGTGAGGCCAGCGACCGTAAAGTGATGATGGTCAAACATCTCACGCAGCGTGAGCGGGTCTCTGTATTGAATCCCATCCAATCGGTCTTAAAAGTACAGAGCACAAAAACCAGCAGTCCCGTTGTTCAACGTTCCCATCTTGAGGAATAAAAATGATACCGGAATTCTTCGCAAATAGAGTATCGAGGTTAATTTTTTGGTGATAGAATCTTAGGTTCAACATCGCAATGACAAAAACGGATAGACAAATACAATTCGATAAAACACAAGGAAATTTGAATTACAAATATGAATGAAAAAGGAATAACTGACGATTTAAGAGCACTATTGGATATCTTGCCAGTTGACATCGCCAGTGCTTTGGATAAAGCAAACAATGCAGATAATCTACTGGAGATTGTTCTTGATCTTGGACGAATACCAAAAGCGCGTTTTGTGGAAAAAGAAATTAACCTTTCGGACACCGAAATTGATAACCTTGATCTGGCATCGATTGTGGGCAAGATTGGTGATTTTGATGCCGATAATCGCGCTGGAATGGAACGTACGCTACACCGCATTTCAGCCATTCGCAATAGGCGTGGTCATATTGTCGGACTGACTTTGCGGGTGGGACGAGCTGTCTATGGCACTATTGACATCATTCAAGACTTAATCGAATCTGAAAAGAGCGTCTTATTACTGGGCAAGCCAGGAATTGGAAAAACCACCTTGCTGCGTGAGGCTGCCCGCATCCTGGCAACAAAAAAACGAGTGATCATTGTTGATACATCCAACGAAATTGGTGGTGATGGCGATGTACCTCATCCCGCTGTCGGTATGGCGCGCCGAATGCAGGTAGCGCAACCTTCACTGCAGCATGAAGTGATGATTGAAGCCGTTGAAAACCATAACCCTGAAGTTATCGTTATCGATGAAATTGGCCGCGAATTGGAAACCCTGGCTGCACGCACCATTGCAGAACGTGGTGTGCAATTAATTGCTACGGCACACGGACGTACACTCGAAAACTTGCTGCTCAACCCGACCTTATCAGATCTAATCGGCGGGATCGAATCAGTTACACTCTCTGACGAGGAAGCACGCCGGCGTGGCACTCAAAAAACAGTCCTGGAACGCCGCTCTCCGCCCACTTTTGATATTCTGGTGGAAATTCAGGAGCGTAATCGTATGGCCATACGTGCAGATGTTTCACAAGCAGTCGATTCTCTCCTGCGCGGCTATCCCATGCCGGCGGAAATTCGTTATCGTGACGATAATCAGAAAATCCATATTGAGAAACCAGCAGCTCAACTATCCAATCAACGGCAAAGTACGATGACCCAAGGCATGCGCCGTAGCGCAGATAGTACGCCCATGCCGAACAAAAAACCTGCTTTTAATATGGCCTCCGGTTCGGATGCTTCCAAGGAATTTAAAACCGGGAAACTAAACCCGATTCGAATTTATCCATATGGGGTAGCTCGTAATCGCCTGGAACAGGCCATCAACCGTTTGAATGTACCGGCTACCATCGCCAGAAATCCGGAAGAGGGCGACCTGGTAATGACTTTACGTACCTATTATCGCTCACGTCAGCAGGTATTGATTGAAGCAGAAGAACGGGGTATCCCACTTTACTTTTTACGGTCAAACACCATTAACCAGATGGAAAAGACATTGGCTGAAATTTACAACCTCAACCTGGATTCCAGCGTTCAAAGAAACGATTTGGATGAAGTATCCAATTTTACAGAAGAGGCAATCCGGGCAGTTCTTAGCGGCCAACGCTGGTCAGATCTCCCGCCCGCTTCCTCCACTGTGCGACGCTTGCAACACGAAATGGCGCGCCAGGCGCAGTTGGTCTCGCATTCCTACGGGAAAGAGCCTAACCGCCGTGTACGGATTTTCAGGGAGTAATCATGTTCATTACCTTGGAAGGTCCGGAAGGAAGCGGAAAAAGCTCGCAACTGCCAGTGTTGGCGGAATGGCTGCGCAGCAAGGGCTATCAGGTTTTCACGACCAGAGAACCGGGGGGAACTGTAATAGGTGACCAGATTCGCGCCATCCTCAGCAACCTGGATAACGTTTCCATGCAGCCACGCACTGAGATTTTACTGTTTCTCAGTGCCCGTGCCCAGTTAGTGGAAGAAGTGATCCGGCCCTTATTGACTCAAAAGACGATCGTGTTGTGTGACCGCTATGCTGACTCGACGATGGCATATCAGGGATATGGCCACGGTGTTGATCTTGATACGCTCCGAAAACTGCTCGATTTCGCTACCGGTGGTCTCTACCCTGATATCACCTTCTTGTTCGACCTGGACATACAAACCGGCCTGAACCGCAGAAGAAACAGCGGGGGTGAGTGGAACCGATTGGATGCATACGCCATAGGGTTTCATGAGAGAGTCCGCAAAGGATATCTCGAATTAGCTGCGGCAGAACCGCAGCGTTGGATCAAGATCGATGCAGGCCAATCATTTGATCAAGTACAATTAGACCTGCAAAATGCGTTGATTAAGCGGTTGCCCATTGCTGCAAATATTTAAAGCGCATTTCAATTTGAAAGGTTGGAAAAATAATCCATGCGTAAAATCAAACTAGTAATCTTCTTTGTTTTGGCGGCATCCTTGCTACTGGCCGGTTGTCAGGCAGAAAGTAGCGATCCCAAAAGCAATGCTGTTGTTACTACTCCTGCAGTGACCGAACCAACAGCAGGACCTAACATGACTACTCAAAAAGGTAGCCCGACCATCTGTGAAATTCGAAGCTTGATTCCAGAAGTTCCTGCGGACCAGATTCCTCCAGTCCCACCAGCCAGTGATTCAGATTGGATTATTGGCTCAAAAAATGCCGAGATTTCACTCATTGAGTATACCGATTTTCAATGCCCATACTGTTCGCTGGCAGCTCCTGAATTGGAACGTTTTCAGGCTGCCTTTGCAGATCGCGTTAACCTGGTAATCCGTCATTTTCCGCTAACCAGTATCCATGATCGCGCCATGCCTGCCGCACGCGCTGCTGAAGCGGCCGGTGTACAGGGAAAATTCTTTGAAATGCATGACGCCCTCTTTCAGAATCAATCAGAATGGGGTGCACAAGGTTTCTCGGTCGACCAATTTGACCAATACGTAACGGATCTGGCTGAAAAGTTGGGTCTTAAAGTGGATCAATTCAAACAAGATTATGTCAGTAGTGCTATTCAAGCCAAAGTGGATCAAGCCTATAAAGATGCCGCCGATAAAATTGGCTTATCCAGTACACCCTCGGTCTTCATTGTAATTAATGGGGTACCTTACAAAGGGCCCTATGATTACGAAAGCCTGAAAGGTATTCTGGATCTAATCGACTACGATAAACACACTTACAAAGAGTGCCCGCCGATGGTGATCGATCCGGCAAAGGAGTATACAGCGACTATAAAAACTACCAAGGGGGACATAATCGTTGCCTTATATCCCGACAAAGCCCCGTTGACTGTAAATAGTTTTGTATTTTTGGCACGCGAAGGCTATTTTGATAATATCGCCTTTCATCGGGTGATGCCTGGCTTTGTAGCGCAAACCGGTGATCCACTGGGATCTGGTATGGGTGGCCCCGGGTATGAGTTTGCAAACGAAATCTCTGATCTTAAGTTTGATTCCGAAGGAGTCCTGGGCATGGCCAATGCCGGAGTTGATACCAATGGCAGCCAATTCTTTATTACCTACGCTGCACAACCGGACCTGGATGGTGACTACACTGTTTTTGGCAAAGTCATTCAAAACATGGATGTCGTCAATAACCTGGCACCAGTTAATCCCCAGTCACAAGGCCCCAAAGTGGAACCTGACCGCATTTTGAGCATTACGATCACAGAAAAATAATGACTGAAACGTCGCCCTTGCAGGGGCGTGCACAGATTTACACCGTCGCCCAGGTTGTCATCAGCAGCCTGGGTTTCCTTACGAGCATCCTGGGCGGGTTTGTACTGCTACTGATCGCGATTACGAGTTTTGCATCAGACACGCAAGCTTTGCAACAATCAAGTGCCCTGCTTGTCTTAGCCTGGACATCACTCTTTGTCGGTTTTCTATTTCTGCCAGGCCTTTATACCGGTATTCAAAGAATAAGAAGGAAACATCTGCCCACCATCCCGCCAAATCTGGGACATAGACTATTATTTGCTGGTTTGGTAGTTTGGCTTATCTCCCTTTTCATCACATTCGTTGGTAGCAATTGGAGTTGGGTGGGCGTGCTCAATTCCATCTTTGTGCTTCCTCTGGTCATCTTACCGCTGATCTTCCTGGTTGTTTTTGGCGCACGAAAACTATCACTTGGTTCTCCGGTGCGAACCTGGGGGGCAATCAGCTTTAATTTCTTTGTAACCATGCCGGTTGCTTTGACCGCTGAAATGATCATTTTCGCAATTATCATCTTTATAATAATCATCTGGCTAACGGGTAACCCTGAATTATTGCGTCAGGTTATGGCTTACAGCCAGCAATTAACACAAGCACAAATGGATCCGGCTGTAGCAGAAAAGATCGTATCTGAACTTTTCAAACAGCCATTGGTATTGAACGGCAGTCTCCTGGTAATCGCTTTAATAGTACCAATGCTGGAAGAATTGCTAAAACCAATGGCATTGTGGTTCCTGGCTGGGAAGAAATTAACTCCATCTCAGGGCTTCGTCGGTGGATTAATTGGAGGAGCTTGTTTTGCCACACTGGAGACATTGGGGGCAATTGGGGCTCCGACTGACATTAGCTGGTTTGGACTTTTACTCGGCCGGATGGGCACCGGCTTGTTGCATGTGACTCTTTCCGGGTTGGTAGGCTGGGGTTTGGCCAGCGCATTTTATAACGGAAATTGGAAACGTTTTTTGGGCAATTACCTGGCAGCGGTTTTCCTGCATGGAACCTGGAATTTATTCGCATTACTCTCCGGAATCATTCCACTTTTACCGTTTTCAGATGAAATCGGCAGCTTACCGGTCTTTTTAAGCAAAATTGGACCTGCAATGCTGACCTTGATTGCTGTAGTGAATTTAATCATCTTGCTGAGCACTAACCGAAAATTTCAGCAACAAGCTGGGCTTCCTGACTCTTTGCCGCAAAGTGCTGGTTAAAAAGCAGGAAGAAAGGGGCCGCGGACAGCCCCCAACAAGCATCACTGTCAGCTGTTAATTATCAGCTATTACCAGCCCATTGCGCGCAATTACATCTTTGTACCATAAGGCACTATCCTTCAAAATGCGCTCCTGAGTTTCGTAATCTACCCAGATAATGCCAAAGCGCTGTGAATACCCCTCACCCCATTCGAAATTATCAAATAACGACCAGACAAAGTAGCCAGCCAGGGGCACACCCAGATCAATAGCCTCGTGAGCCACTCGAAAATGCTCCCGTAAATATCGCAGGCGCTCGTAATCGGCAATACGCCCGTTCGCATCCGGGGCTGTGCTGTAGCTTGCGCCGTTTTCGGTAATATAAATTTTCGGCACCTGATATTCAAAATGGAGACGCCCCAATACCTGCAATAACCCCGGCGCATAATTCTCCCACCCCATTTCGGTGTAATTAAGGGTTTCTTTCGGCTGGGGGTGCAATGTAACTGGCAGATTTTCAGCTTCCGGGATGGCTTGGCTCCGAATAATATTGCGGCTGTAATAATTCAAACCAATGAAATCCAGGGGGGTTTCAATGCTGGCCATATCCCCGGGTAGAATCAAGTCATTCTTGCAGATATCAAAGACACCTTTTTCTTTTAGATCAAGCATGCGATCCGCCGGATAACCACGCCCAAACAGCGGGTCAAAATACATGCGCACCCACAAGCTGTCGCCGTGCAATTGTGCCTGACGATCTGCTCTACTGGGGGAAGCAGTTGGTGTATAACTCATATTGTTGACGATGCCTACTTCAGAACCAGGGCTGTTGCTGCGAATAACCGGAACTGCCCACCCATGAGCAAGCAGCAAATGGTGAGCACTGCGCATAGCTGCCAAATCATCATCATGAACACCCGGTGCATGCAATTCCAATAGATATCCCAAATTGGCCACCACGGATGGTTCATTATGCGTCACCCAGTGCCTTACGCGATCACCCAAATAACGGCTGACCACATCCGCATATTCTACAAAAGCTTCTGCTGTTGATCGTACCGGCCAGCCACCTTCATCTTGCAAAGCCTGTGGCAAATCCCAGTGATAAAGGGTTACAAACGGATCAATCTTTTTTTCCAATAAAGAATCTACCAGGCGGTCATAAAAATCCAAACCAGCTTGATTAACTTTCCCACGACCAAGCGGTAAGATGCGCGGCCAGCTGATGGAAAAACGGTAAGCTTGCAAACCCAGGTCGCCCATCAAAGCAACATCCTCCTGCATACGATGATAATGATCGATGGCTACATCCCCGGTATCGTTATTTTTAACTTTACCTGGCGTATGAGAAAAGCGATCCCAAATCGATTCTCCCTTGCCATCTTCATTCCAGGCTCCTTCTACTTGATAGGATGCTGTTGCTGCACCCCAAATAAATCCTTCCGGAAAAATTAAACCGTTACCCATTCAAACCTCCCGTGGTATTTTTCTCTATTTAATTTTACATGTAATTGACAACTCAGTCATGCGTTTGACCAAATACAATTCTGCCTGCCTTCAGAGGGAAGCTGTATAATGAGATTTCGCAACTTTTTACACCTATTTTCGTAGATTGTGATAATGAAGCAAGAGAAGGAGAAAAAATAATGGATAATCGCAGTGGCTGTCTGGCTGGACTGCTTAAGTTGTTCTTATTGGATAAGCTGTTTGATTGGTTGCAGAGCCGCTTCGGCTTTGGTCGCGGTTGTTCCGGTTGCGGCTGTGGGGTAATATTAGTCATAATCTTTGTGATAATCGCCGGATCAATTATCTTTGGAACTGATTGGTTCAGATTATTTTAATCGCTAAACCGTTCACAAGATTTATCGATATAACGAAAAGTTCACCATTCTAATTGGTATACATCTCTCCAATCAGCCAACTGTTGCCAGGAGTAATTTTACACAGCGCAACCATTGACTGCATTGGTTATTTGATGCAAGCTATGCTTAAACCACCAAGCATAATCGTTTAACTCAATTCCCCGATTCTTCCCAAACTGAAAGCTGGTTTCCACCCAGTTTTTGCGCCGTATGCATGGCCTGATCACTGCGATTGATCAGCAAGTCCAGGCTCAAATTTTCTTCATGCCCGGCCAACCCGATACTGACAGTAATTTGAACCAATTCATTTTTGATTTCAAATCTGGCATTTGAAAATAAATTCAAAAGACGCTTGGCAACAGGAATCGCCTGTTCTATATTTGTCTCAGGCAGCAGCACAATGAATTCTTCGCCGCCAAAGCGCCCGATGATATCCACTTCACGCATCATCTTGCGCAAATGGCGGGCAACCATTTTCAAAATTTGGTCGCCAGCCAGGTGACCATATTGATCATTAATTTTCTTAAATTGATCAATGTCCAGCATCAAGATTACCAGCGGATGATAGTAGCGTTTTATGCGGCGGTACTCATTCAAAGCCAGCTCATAAAAATAGCGGCGGTTGTTTAAACCCGTTAATTGATCAATATTGGCTAATCGGCGGTATTTTTCCTCACTCTGTCGCAGCGCATCCTCCACCCAGCGTCGCTCGCTAATTTCCTTTTCCAGTTGGTCATTTTTATTCTGGATAATGCGTGCTTCGCTCTGCAGTGATTGCGTGCGATAGACTGTTTCCAGCGACTTATACTTCAAATCGTTTTTTTCATTGGTAATCTTCAATTCAAGATCCAGATAAACCTTCAAATTACTATAGGCATTGGCATAATCACCTAACTGCTCATAAATTTGAGACAGCTTCTGATGGGCGTACATACTGCCTTCATCATAACGATTCCTGGCAGCCTGAGCCAATACAACCAGTAGCAAATCAGCAGCTTCTTTCAGTTTTCCGCGGCGAAAATAAATATCGCTGATCCAAATCGAGGACGCCACCTGATCCGCTTGATACCCATGATTTTTTGCAAGTTGCAGGCTTTGTAGAAAATAGGAATGGGCAGCATCGAGATTGCCTTGTTGAATTTCATATTGACCACGCTGTCTTAAAATATCAACCTTGATGTAATCACTGCCAATCTGGTTGGCAGCTTTTTCGCAGCGCTCCAGGTATTGATTGAAAATCTCAAATTCCCCTTCAGCTTTATAAGCTGCGGCAAGATTGCAATAGATGTATGCCAGCTGCTTCACATTATTACTGGTTTGAAAGATTTGCAAGCCTTTTTTGAATTCCAGAATTGCTTGAGATGAATCGCCAGCCAGCAGATACACCATGCCCATTGTCATTAAGGTTTCTCCAAACGGAATTGGATCATCGAGATGACGTGCAATTTCCAATGCCTTGAGCAAAGTAGACATGGCCTTGTTATACTCATGCATACTTAAATAAATGGCGGCCAGGGTCCGTAGTGACATAGCCAGCCGGGCAGAATCATGAATATCTGTATAAATTGAAAGTGCCTCAAGCGATTGAGCAAGTGCCAGATGATAATCACCACAGTCCAAATTGAAGTTGGCCTGGTTGAATAAGCTGTCTGCCACACCTTTTTGATAGTTATTCAGACGGAATTGATTGTTGGTAGAAAGCTGATAACTCTCTCTACTCAAGCGCAAACCTTCCTGGGGATCAATGCTTTCCAATTGCCATGCCTTTTCATTTAAAGCATCAATTTCTGCTTTAATGTCGGGCAGGTTTGTTGAATTTTGATCAAGTGGGTTAAGAGTCATCCAGCACCAATTTCATTTTTGAAATGCAAAGCCAAAATAAATCGAAGACAGGCATTCATCTCATCGGCGTTGCCGTTTAAAACCGTACCATCTTAGTTGCACGCTTTATACCAGGGCAACCCAGAAATGATATGTAAAAATCAATTTAACATGGGCATTGGTGAAGCACGCCCTACTGTTTCATTCCACAGCTGAATTTATTCTCTTTAAAAAAATATGCACACCTATTACATGCGATATTTTTCTTGGCGAAGGTGGTTATACTTAAGTTCAGGACATCACCATGCGACCAATTAAGAAAATGAAGGCGTTAGGTTGAACGAAAGAGTTACTCATATTTATCCCAATATATTCGAGTTGTATGCCGGAGCTGCTCAAAATTTATATGGAGCGGTTAAAACAGCAATTACAAAACGCGGGCAGGCTTTAATTGTACTTTCAGGTGGAGGTACACCGGTTGGTTTATTTGTACTGCTGCGCCAACATCCTTATCTTGACTTGATACCCTGGGAGAAAATACATGTTTTTTGGGCTGATGAACGCTGCGTCCCTCCTACCGATTCGCAAAGTAATTATGGAGAGGCTTATAAATTATTATTATCGCATGTCCCCATTCCGGAGGAAAATATCCATCCAATTGACGGGACACTCGATCCCAAAGAAGCAGCCATGCGTTACCATCAAACCCTGGTCGATTTCATTGCACCTGGCGATATAGCTCCAGCCTTTGATTGGGTCTTATTAGGCATGGGTGCCGATGGTCATACAGCCTCACTTTTCCCGGGACAAACCGAACCGTTCGATCCCCTTGTTTTGGCCTTTCCCGTACAGGCAAATTATGATGGCCGGCCGGCAGAGCGGGTCAGCCTGACCTCCAATGCCATCAATTACGCCCACCAGGTAGCCTTTTTGGTAACTGGCAAACAAAAAGCTCCCGTCTTAAAGCAAGTACTGGAAGGCGCACGCGTGCCGCGCATGCTGCCCCCTCAGCGCATCCAACCTCCCGGTGGAGTAGTAACCTGGTTTATTGACCAGGACGCTGCCAGCCTGCTCGCCTAGGCAACCTGGTTGCCAAATTTTGAAATTGTGTTGCCAAAATTGCAGCAAATCTCATCCCAACCTTACTGAGCGCTTCTTGAATGCAAGGAGTCTAGGAACGATTCAGTTAACGACTTTCTCAAAGTCGCAGAAAGCCCCGAAACGAATGCCAAGTTCGAAGCCGAGATTGGGGCAGTAATATGAAATGGAATGGGAAAAATTAAGAAACCTGGAAACTATTTCCTAGCTCGGATTCGGGGTAAATAAGTAAATTAAATTCTCAATCAATAAAATTTAAAAGTGGAAATTTTGAATTACTAAACTTCTCTCATCTTTCACTCTTAAAAACTGATTTGAAAATCATTAATTTGCATTTGATGTGTCCATAATAAATAAAACCTGTGTTTCCCACTCAAACCTCGTTGCTTTAGAGTACAATAAATTTGTCGATCCATATATATTTTTTTCCATTGAATTATTCTATTCTGGAGTCTTAAATAGTTCTTTTAATAAGGGAGGTTATATCAATCTTAAAAATTTCTCCATTTTTTACGAACTGCTAAATTTAAGAAAATTTAGTTTTTTAATTTTTGATAGAATCTCTCTTTATTAATTACCTAAAATGCCAAAACTTGAAATCATCCCATCTTTCCATGAGTTATTTGATTGCTTGATTCTTGTCAATCCAAGTATTCAAATATTAATGGAAACTGCTAATAAGATTAAAGAAGAAAATATTTCAGTAATTAACATCAGTCAGGAATTGGGCGGTTTCCTTCTCAACATATCCGCAATGGACCGCAGTCGTTCCACCCAAAATTGGATGGTGGATAAACTGGCATCTCACCCTCATGATCCCATTCTTTGTGTTTGTCCCGACCTACTATTTGACCCAACGCTCCAAATTGATCCGTTTGCGTTATTCAGGCAAATTGCACGGATCAAACATATAGTTGTCATGTGGCCAGGCAATTTTTCCTCCGGTATACTTTCTTATGCTGTTCCGGAGCACCACCATTTCCGAACCTGGAAAATAACTGATACCATAATTAACCAACCTGTCGTCTTAATTCGCCAATTTCCTACCTCACAAGGAGCTTAAGCCATGCTTTATCGAGATCTTGTTCAATTTACCCCGATCGAAACAATTATTCAACTGCGAGATGCTGAAAAAGAATCTGCTGCAAAGAACCTGGTGCAAACCTATGTCATTTCAGATGCTATGGCGAACAAGCTGATCGATATGGCCTTCCCTCAACTTCAATTAGACCGACCGCAAGATAACAAAGGCATTTTAATTGTGGGCAATTATGGTACTGGCAAAAGCCACCTTATGTCTGTGATTTCTGCGGTCGCTGAAAGACCCGAACTGAGAGAACAGCTAACCAATAAAAGGGTAAAAGAGGCAGCCATAAACTTTGCGGGTAAGTTTAAAGTAGTCCGAGTTGAAATTGGGAGTGTGACCCGCGGGTTACGGGAAATCTTGTTGGATGAGCTTCAATCCGCACTTAGTTCCTGGGGAATCTCAGTTGTTTTTCCGCCTGCCGACCAGGTGAACAATAATAAAACACTGATTATCCAGGCAGTGGCAGCGTTTCAGGAAAAGTATCCCGGAATGGGCATTTTGTTAATCGTCGATGAACTGTTGGATTATCTACGAACACGTGAGCAACGCGCCTTGATTCTCGATCTGGGTTTTTTAAGAGAATTAGGGGAAGTAGCTGCATCTTGTCCATTTCGGTTTATGGGCGGCTTACAAGAGACGCTGTTCGAAAACCCGCGCTTCAGTTTTGTGGCAGAGCAGCTTCGCCGGGTTAAAGATCGTTTTGAGCAAATCAATATTGCGCGCGAAGACATTACCTTTGTTGTTTCACAACGCCTACTCAAAAAGACAGACGGCCAAAAAGCTCACATCACTGATTATTTACGCAAATTCGCACCCCTCTATAAATCCATGGCTGAGCGCATGGAGGAATTTGTGGATCTATTCCCAATTCATCCGGTCTACGTAGAGACTTTTGAAAACCTTGCCATTGCCGAAAAACGCCAGGTCTTAAAAACCTTTAGTACAGCCATTCGATCCGTTTTAGATCGGGAAGTGCCAACCGATCAGCCTGGTTTGATCTCATATGATCAATATTGGAAACTGATTCAAGATGATCCCAGCCTGCGTAGTATTGATGATATTGCTTTAGTGATACAGAAGAGCAATATTCTGGAGGAGAAGATTCAGAATGCGTACACCCGCCCCAATCTCAAGGACTTAGCCATCCGCATTATTCGGGCGCTCAGTGTGCAACGTTTATCGACCAATGACATTTTCTTACCTCTGGGTGAAACTGCGGAGGGTTTGCGCGATGGGTTATGCCTCTACACACGACTA
This sequence comes from Chloroflexi bacterium 44-23, assembly GCA_001899005.1. Classification (GTDB taxonomy): domain Bacteria; phylum Chloroflexota; class Anaerolineae; order Anaerolineales; family Anaerolineaceae; genus UBA6170. The sequence goes on along the minus strand of MKUW01000019.1, from coordinate 157,936 downwards.
CCCCCTGAAATGAATAATGCTGAATTTTTACTAGATCAGGTTCAGGTGGCGCTCAAAGAGATGATGAAAACGGTTCAGGGTCAATTCCTTTCCTACAACCTCGAAAACGGTCAATATTATTTGGATTTAAAAAAGGTTGTGCCATTTGATGAAAAAATCCAGGACCGGGGCGAGAGCATGGATAAATCTGATTTAAACATCTATTTCTTCGATGCATTACGTCTGGCACTCAATTTGAGTGATACAACCTATTTGACTGGTTACAGTATCTGGTTCTATGAACTCCCATGGGCAGACCACAAAGTCACCCGTCCCGGTTATTTGTTCTTCGGTCCGCCAGATGAGCGTACCACGGCGCAACCGCCCCGTGATTTTTATCTTTATTTCCTGCCGCCTTTTTTGAACCGCATCTGGAATGATGAAAAGTTGCCAGATGAAACGATCTATTACCTGAGCGGGCTGGATAATGACTTTGAAACGAAAATCCGTCAGTATGCCGGTGCGCGGGCAATGGCAAACGAATCCACAGAATATCGTTTGGAGTACGCCAACAAAGCTGAAACTTATTTCCGAGTTTTGATGCGTTGGCTGCAAGAACACACGATTGAGAAATTACATGTTGTTTACCAGGGCGTAGACGAACCCATTCAAACCATACTTACCCGTATGCGCAGTACTGCCAGCCAGAATTTAGAGGAGTTATTCAGCATGGTTGCCTCACATTTGTTTGCGCCAGAATTTGAGGATCACTACCCGAATTATCCTAAATTTCAGCGCTTGAGTCAGCCAGTGACAGAGTCAGCTCGACCGAATAGTGCCATGGAAGCCGTTCGCCGTTTATGCGGGCGAGGATCAAATTTAGGCTCAGGAGTTTTGGAAGGTCTGGGCATTCTTGATGCTCAAGGCAATATTCGCCCAAATGAATCGCTCTATACCAAACATTTTAAGAATCTCCTGACCAGCAAACCGGAAGGCCAGGTGATTAATCGTGGTGAAATAATTGAATTGATTAATGGGGGATTGCAGCCTGTCGAAAAAGACCTCAAATACAAACTGGAACCGGAATGGGTGGTGGTAATCCTGTTGGCATTGGTTTATAACGGGGATATTGCTCTCAATCTGGATGGGCGTGAAGAACTGGATGCCAGTTCTTTAGAACGCGCTTTGACCCGCTCAATGGCCGATCTCATCAATTTCCGTTTTTATAAACTTCCACGCAGCTTGCCAATCAACCTGTGGACTATCATCTTTGAAGGCTTAGGTCTGCAAGCAGGATTAGTACGTGACGAAAACACGCGCGAAACTGCCATAGTGGAATTACAACGTTTGGTAAATTCTGAATTGGAGCAGGTAGTGGTCCTGCAGAATCGTTTGGAACAAGGCTCTCAGTTATGGAATACGCCCGTTTTTACCGACCGGTTGACCTTTGTGGTGGAAAAGGGAACCGTTGTAGACAGTGATGCACCCGACCATTCACTATCTGTGATGGATCTTCTACCAGGAATCCGCGGATACAAACAATTTCTGGAAGAATTGAACAAATACACCACGGTGGGTAAATTACGCAACCTGCGCTATTCTCAGGGTCAAATACAGGAATTTCTGGATTACAGCCTGATAGTTAAGCGTGCCCACCAATTATTAGACGCTGTCAACCAATTGCAACCCTACACTACCTACCTGGTAGAAGCGCAGGCAAACCTGCCAGAGAATCATCCCTGGGCCCAGCGCGCACACCAGGTGCAAAAACAAACCCTGGATTCGATCAGGCGTTTCGGAAAAGGAGATACGGATTTTGATCAACAGGCTGCCTTGCGTGAGTTGACCGCCTTGAAACAGGAATATATAGGGGTATATAGCGACTTGCACCGCAAATCTGTGCTGACAGCCAATGGAGATGATTTTCGTCAACGGCTATACCAGGATGTGCGCTTTGAATCGATGCGCGCTCTTTCTGGCATTGAGATTCTAACGCGCAGTGGTGATTTTGAATTCTGGAAACAACAGCTTACCGGTTTACTTAGCTGCCGTGAGTTTCACGAAGGCGCGATTGCTAATTCTCCCACCTGCCCCTATTGCCACCTGCGACCGGCACAACAGCGGGGAGCGGCCAATTCGGATGCAATGGTTAGTATGCTGGATGATAAGCTCAGCGATCTGCTCAAAAACTGGCGGAAAGCGCTGCAAACAAACCTATCCAGTGAAACCGCCCAACACAGCCTGGAAGCCATGACTCCTAGCGAGCGCAAGCCAATTGAGGAGTTCTTGAAACAAGGTGATCAAGTTGAGAGTCTGCCGCCGAAGTTTGTAGCATCAGCCGTTCAAGCCTTGCGAGGCATTCAGGCCGTGACCATTCCTGTGGATATGTTACTGCAAACGCTTAAAACAGGGGGGCTGCCGTGTACCCGCGAAGAATTGCAGAATCGTTTCAATCAGTTTCTCGATCTACAAATGCGAGGATATGATGCAGGCAATACACGCCTGACACTGGATCAATAATTCATGCCAGATTTAATGCATTTCGCTTTCATTGACGAATCGGGAACGGTTGGCATTCCAGGCGGTACCCATTTTTTGGTTGTTGCGCTCTTAAGTACGGGGCAACCTCGGCCAATTGAATTGACCATTCGACGAGCCATGAAAAAATATGGCACAAGTTTAAGCTGCGGAGAGATTAAAGCAGCTAACTTTGAGGAAAAAGCGGTTAGTCGCTTGCTTGAAGCTATTGCAAAAGAAGATATTTCGATTTTCGCTACAATTGTAGACCAAAAGATGATTGTAAAACCCCCTGAAGAAATGGAAGATATTTACCGACGCGCGGTTTCAAAAACAGTTTATATGCTGGTTGAGCGGTGCCCGCGAGTGAATATTTGCCTGGATCGCCGTTATACCAACGAGCGACAACGTTTCGAACTCGAAACGCGAATTCGAGAATCCATCCAGGATCTACCTCAGAAAGTAGTGATGATCCAGCAGGAAAATTCTATCAGCCGAAAGGAATTACAGGCTGTAGATGCCGTTTCATGGGCTTTTTTTCAAAAATATGAACGGGACAATGCCAGTTTTTATGAATTAATTTCTTCTAAAATTATTACTGAGGAAATGATTCAGGAAAGGGATTGGACAAAGTGACCCTTAAAGAAAAATCCCCCGCAATGGGGGATAATACGAGCAGCTCACCCTGGGCCTTGATTTCAATATTTCCCGCCGCATTTCAGCGAAGGCTAGGACACTCTACGAGTGACCGGGGTCACCAGGCTTTACGATACCGCTCTGTTATTATTATATACCGATATATGAAAATATTCAAACCCCATTTCCGCAGAAATGGTTTATGTTGAAAGGAGAGTGCCCCATGATCCTCCTCAATTGGGAAAAAATCAAAAATCTTGCTGATCAAAAGACCAGATTGCTGACCAAAACCGGAATCCCTTTTCAGATCAGCTCTGCATCGCAAGATATGTTAACTGTGCGCGTTCGTTCAGGTGAAGAGTACACCATCAGCCGCGCAAACCTGGAAAAAGCTGTCCAGAAGATCCAGGCTGGCGTGGTTTTCAACGGACCTAAAGATTATCGCGAACAGGTTGCGGATGACCGGCCGGCTTATGCCTGGGCGATTTTGCGTGAGTTAGGCTATCTGATTCAATAATTCCTTCGCAATAAATAATTTGAGAACAACAAGGTGTTTCTATGACAGACCAACAACCCGAACTTTTACCACATGCCAACAGCGAGATATCTCCTGAAGAACAGGCAAAACGTGAGGAATACCGCCGGCGATTAGCCGAATATCTCAAAGACCCGGCCTTCCGCGCCATTGAAGGCTTTCCCATTGGTACGGATGAGGATATTTTAGCGCTCTCGGACCCGCCCTACTACACCGCCTGCCCCAATCCCTTCATTCCTGAGATTATCGCAGAGTGGCAGGAAGAAAGAGAAGGTATTCGCAAAGAGCTGGGATTGAAGGAAGAGAGCTACCAGCGCGAGCCATTTGCAGCGGATGTCTCCGAAGGCAAAAACCATCCAATCTACAACGCCCATTCCTACCACACCAAGGTACCGCATAAAGCCATCATGCGCTATATCCTGCACTACACCGACCCGGGCGACATTGTATTTGATGGCTTCTGCGGTACGGGCATGACCGGCATAGCCGCGCAATTATGCGGCGACAAAAAAGCGGTGGAGTCCTTAGGCTACCGCGTGGATGAGAAGGGTGTAATCTGGGAAGACAAGAAAGCCATCTCACGTCTGGGGGCGCGTAAGGCGGTATTAAACGACCTCTCGCCGGCAGCCACCTTTATTGCCTACAACTACAATACCCCGGTGGATGCGGCTTCCTTTGAGTGTGAAACCAAACAGGTATTGAAAGAAGTGGAACAAGAATGCGGCTGGATGTATGAAACATGGCACCCGCATTGCGACGATCTCAACCGTGTCAAGGGTAGGATCAATTATACTGTTTGGTCGGATGTTTTTGTTTGTCCGCAATGCAATACGGAAATGGCTTTTTGGGATGTCGCTGTGGATACTGTTAAAGGCGTTGTAAGACCAGATTGGGAGTGTCCCGACTGTTCAGTAAAATTAGCAAAAACACCCTCTAAAAATAGTCAAGCCTTACGGGTTGGACATGCATGGGAGATAGTATTCGATACTGCTCAGAAAAAAACCATTAACCGCATAAAACAAAAAATAATTTTCATCAACTATCTTATTGGCAAGAGAAGCTTTGATAAGAGACCAGACGAAAAGGATTTTGCCCTGGTTGAGAAAATAAAAAATATATCACTCAATTATTCAGTACCTTTGGATAGGATGATCCCCGGAGGTGAAAGTCGTAGGAATGATGATATTGGATTAACAAACATTCACCACTTTTACACAAGGAGAAATCTAATTATCCTATCTGCATTATGGGAAAAAAGCCAAAGTCCTGAAATTAAATGGCTTATTACAGCCATAATGCAACGAGCAAATAAACAACATCAAATAGCTATTAGTAGGATTAGCAAAGAACACAAACAGGAAGGAGGAAAAACAGCCGGGCATCGTCGAGGAACATGGTATGTTCCCTCAAACCAGGTTGAATTTTCCCCTTTTGAATTGCTGAAAGGGAGGTTCAAGATTGGTGTTAAGGCCAAATCTCAAAGCTTATTTTCAAAATTAAATTTTCTTATATTAACGAATAGCAGCACCGAGGTGGGGGCTAAAAATGAAAGTCTTGATTACATTTTTATTGATCCTCCGTTTGGTACAAATATTTGGTATTCAGAATTAAATTTTCTTTGGGAAGCTTGGCTCAACGTTTTCACAAACAATAAGAAGGAGGTAATTATTGGGAAACCTCAAAAAAAGGGGCTATTTGAGTATTACCAATTAATGACTCAATGCTTTAAAGAATTTTATCGTATTTTGAAACCAGGTCGATGGATAACAATTGAATTTCATAACACAGAAAACAGAGTGTGGAATTCAATTCAAGAAGCTCTTCAATTCGCAGGGTTTGTTGTAGCTGATGTTAGAGTGCTTGATAAACAGAAAAAGACCCATACTCAAGTAACCTCGAAGGGTTCAGTTGATAAAGATCTGGTAATTTCAGCATACAAACCAAATGGAAATCTTGAAAACAATTTCCGGTTGATAGCTGGAACTGAAAAAGGAGTATGGGAATTTATTCGTTATCATCTCAACAAACTCCCGATATTAAATCATCAAAAAGACGGATTCATTGTGAATGTTGAACGTCAGGAATTTTTACTTTTTGATCGAATGGTTGCTTTCCATATTAGACGAGGTGTGATGGTCCCAATTTCCGCGCAAGAATTTTATGCCGGGTTGGAACATCGCTTTATTCCCAGAGACGGTATGTATTTTTTGCCCGCACAGGTAGCGGAATATGACCGTGCCGTGCTCGACAACGGTAAACCCACCCAGCTTTCGCTCTTCGTAAATGATGAAAAAACCGCCATCACCTGGCTCAGACAGCAGTTGGATCCAGCCTCCGGTGGCGAGCCCAAAACCCAGGGCGACCTGACTAACGACTTCAACCGCGTCATGAACCGCGCCAAACATGAGCAGCCGCTCGAGTTAATCGAACTGCTCAAACAGAACTTCTTGCAGGATGAAGATGGCAAATGGTATGTGCCCGATCATAACAAAGCCACTGATCTGGAAAAAGTGCGCCAACGCTCCCTGCTGAAAGAATTCAAAGAGTACACTGAGAGCACCGGCCGGCTGCGCGTCTTCCGCAGTGAAGCGGTACGAGCCGGCTTTGCAGATTGCTATAAACGACAAGAGTACAATACACTCGTTAAAGTCGCTGAGCGCTTACCTGAAAATGTCCTTCGCGAGGATCCAGACCTGTTGATGTATTATGACAGTGCATTGTTGAGGAAGAGATAGAGAATAGGAGATAGGTATGGGTTTTGAAACACCAATTACGATTGAAAAAGTAATTAAGGGCATGCAAGAGAATAAATACGTGCTTCCTGCAATTCAAAGAGAATTTGTCTGGGATGATGAACAGATAGAAAAACTTTTTGATTCTCTGATGCGTGGTTACCCAATCGGCTCTTTTCTTTTTTGGAAGATTGAGCCTTCCCATTTAAAGGATTTTCAATTCTATCGTTTTATGGATCACTTCCATGAACGTGACCACCGCCATAATGAACCGATTGACCTGATAGGTGGAGAGATTACTACTGCAGTTTTGGACGGCCAACAACGCCTGACAGCTCTAAATATTGGCCTTAAAGGGTGGTACGCAAGCAAACAACCTTATTTGCGGTGGAATAATAATTCTGCTTTTCCCACACGCCATTTGTACTTGAATCTGCTAAACCCACCCGAAGAAAATGGGGATGCCTACGAGTTCAAGTTATTACAGGAAAAAGAAACAAAATCATCAAGCGAAAAAAAGTTCTGGTTTAAAGTAAATGACATCTTAGGTTTCAATGAAATACAAGATGCTATGTTTTTTTGTATTGAACAGGGGTTGACATCTGATAAGCGCACATTTCCATCGAGTGCTTTGATGGAATTGTTTCGCATTATTAAAGAAAAACCTTTGATTAACTATTTTCTTGAAGAGAGCCAGGATCTGGATAAGGTTCTAAATATTTTTATTAGGGTCAACTCAGGTGGAACGGTTTTAAGTTATTCAGACATGTTACTTTCAATTGCGACAGCGGCCTGGAAAAAAATTGACGCACGAAAGGAAGTTTATGACCTGGTTGAGGAGTTGAACGACGTTGGCGAGAAGTTCAGTTTTTCCAAAGACTTCATATTAAAATCCTGTCTTGTGCTTAGTGATATTCCTGCAATTGAGTTTCGTGTGTCCAATTTCACACGCGAGAACATGGAAAAGATCGAAAAACAATGGGAGCCAATCTCAACAGCTTTAAATGAGACTGTAAAGTTATTATCCAGTTGGGGCTATAGCTGGCAAACTCTTGTTTCAGCTTACGCCATAATTCCCCTGGCATATTACATTCACAAACTTGGCAGCCCTTCAAATTTTATTACTTCTAATAAGTTTTTAGAAGATCGCGCCAGGATGCGTAAATGGCTCCAAATTGCCCTGCTAAAACGCATCTTTGGCGGTCAACCGGATAATGTGTTAAGACCTATCAGAAAAGTGATCCATGAGAACTTGGACGGATATCCCTTCTCGGCAATTTTGAATGAATTAAAAGGGTCTCCAAAATCGATGCAGTTCGATATTGCCGAGTTGGATGGATTGATGGCATATCGTTATTCTCAACCTTATACTTTCAGTGTCCTCAGTTTTCTATATCCCTGGTTAAAATATGATCAACAATTCCACGTAGATCATATCTTTCCAAAGGCATTATTTACCTCGAAAGAACTTAGAAGACGGAATATCCCTCAGGAAAACTGGCATCTTTGGCTTGATCATTATAATGATTTGGGGAACTTACAACTACTGCAAGGGCCAACAAACATCGCCAAATCAGCCGATCCCTTTGAAGAATGGTTTCAAAAAGAATACCCATCACCGGAAAGTCAGGCAATCACCAAAGAATTACATTTCATTCCAGAAGGATCTCTGAAGTTTGAAGACTTTCCAGGCTTCTTGGAAAAAAGAGAGAAACTATTGAGAAATAAATTAGCAAATGTGCTTGATGTTTTAATTACTGAATAACGATGTACCAACAACTGCTCTCTTTTTTTCCAAAAAACATTCACCCTCTCACACTGGTCAGTGATCCTGATCGTCTGCTGGGAGGTGAACAGATTATGTTGGAGTTGGTACAACGTGGCTTCCAAGTTATCCAGGAAGGTGACCCGGTGGTCCTCCGTCATCGTGTGGAAGAAGTCCGTCCTTTTTCGCAGGAACATCCGGTCATTATCATCACCAGCGGGGCTTTGGAAGACATGCCGTATGATATTTATCAACCAGCTTATCGGTTGAACCTTTCCTTACACCAGTTCTTCCCGAATCTGTCCTACCCTGTGCTGCAAACGCTTAATCCCAATCAAATTGAAAAGCTGGCATCCTGCCAATCACCATTTGAAATGTTGAGCCGGCAAAAAACCATAAATTACTTGTTGCGTGAGGTCTTTGACGTAGATCGAGTTACAATAAGCCAACCCTTCGGGCTGATTGCCTGGTTAAATGACTATCATTACCGCCAATCACCTCTTCCAGAGCTTCTGCGTACTAGCCTGGTTGAACAATTGAAACGTTACCCGATATATCTCAATTGGGAAATCAACCTTTTGATCCGTGACGTTCATGCTTTCGTAGATTTCATCCAACATCAATGGCAGGAATCTGTTGAGCAATCCCTCTCAAGCGGAACAGTTGAAGAACCTGCATCCGGATACCATGTTTCTTTTTACAGCAATCCAAAATTGCAAGACCTCGTTCCTGGCCTCGTCCGCCGTGGAATAATTCAACCTCTGGAAATCTCAGAAATAAAAAGTTACCCAAATTGGGCTCAACCTGGCATCTCCCATGTGGATGTGCGTGTTCAACGCTTCGCCGCACTTTTAGAGGACCTTGTAAATCATCTGGTCACAATGAAATCAGACACACCCATTCAAACAAGCTGGAATAATTGGTGCGAATTTGCTCGGGATTGGGCTGAGCTGTGCAGTTATGCTGCTCAAACCAATCTTCCTATCCTTTCGACGCAAAAAGAAGCTTTCCAAAAACTTTTTTATGAGGTGGATCCGCTTTTTGCAAGCTGGCTGAAAAAGAACTACACAGCGCTTGGGGGGCAACGCCTTCCACGGCCGCACCACGTTCATCACGTGCCACATTATCTTGCCTACCTCCGTAATCTTGGTCAAATAAAACAAGTGGTTCTATTGGTACTGGATGGATTGTCTCTGACCGATTGGCAGGTGATTAAGTCTGTCTGGACAAAGCGTCACACCAATTGGGAAATGAAAACCGTGAATCTACTTGCCCAGGTTCCTACAATCACATCCATATCCAGGTATGCCTTGATTTCCGGTCTTCGCCCCGCAGATTTTGCGACTGATCTAGCGCATTGTGCGTCGGAAGCGCGCGCCTGGGAATTGTTCTGGTCTAGAGAAGGAATTGCAGAAAGTGCTTGTAAGTTGTTGCCGCTAAATTATGACCGCCAAATTGACCAACAGCCTGAAATGCATGATCCCAGGGTAAATTTCTGGTGTTTGATCGATGATACGCCGGATAAGTTTACACATAATGCCACCCTTGGTGCAGCCGATCAACAATCCTCTCTGCGCCTATGGCTGGATCCATCTCATGACCAAAATGCACTGCCACTCGAAAAACTGATTGACTCCTTTTTAGATCGAGGTTATTCAGTGTTTATTGCCAGCGATCACGGACACGTGGAAGCAACAGGGTTTGGTCAGCCATCGGAAGGATTACTGGCACAAACGCGCGGAAAACGAGCCAGAATTTATATGGATGAGCTGGCAGCATTGCAGGTTCAAAAGACTTTTGCAGATACCATTCTTTGGAAAAATGATGGTCTCTTGCCGGATCAAATGACTGCATTAATGCCTACCGGGCGAAATGCATTTGCCCTCAGTGGCGAAATCGTAGTTACACATGGTGGCATTTCACTCGATGAGGTAATCGTCCCTCTCATTCAAATTTCAAAAGCGAGCTTGTAATGGACAAAGGTATTGGATTCAGCCGAACAATTTTACTGGATTGGATGGACGTTACTGCATCTTTATGTATCCAGAATGTAGAACCGCTAAGAATACGCCAGGTTTTATCAAACACAATTTCCGGATCAGTCACCGGCACAGATGCGCAACGAAAAACCATTGATGTGCTTTCTGCCATATGGGTGAAAACAGAAAAGAGTGCTCCCCAAATACGCAAGGAAGCTTTATTAATATTTCCTACATTAACAACAACGGAAGAGCGACTTTGGCTTCATTATGGAATGACCCTGCTTTGTTATCCGATCTTTCGGAAGGTTACGGCAGCTATCGGACAGATAAGTCGCACTGAAGATATTATTACTAGAACGATGATTAAGGATCGAATTGCTGGCGATTACGGCCATCTAGGCGCATTGGATCGATCCGTCGAGCGCATGCTTGCCTCTTTAACCAATTGGGGGGCACTTGCCAATACTGATCAAAAGCAAAATTATAAAATACTTTTACGACATTTTCGGTCTTCTGAAAATCTACAAAGATGGTTACTGAGCTGTGCGCTTTTTGCTCATCCATCAGGAGGAATTCCATTCGAGGACTTAGTTCACTTACCTGAGCTCTTTCCCTTCCAATTTACAATTAGGGTGGATAACTTGAAAAACGATAACCGCTTTGAAGTTCAACATCAAGGCGGTGGATTGGAAATGGTTATTCTCAAGTAGGTTGAAATTATTACTTCAAAAATCGTATAACAACTTCTAGTAAAAGTAATTTAAATAATTTTTGCAAAACTCCAGATTCGCAATGGAAAACCCGTTGGGATTATTCGGGTAAGGGGAGCACCTTGCGGTTACTCTGTGGCTTGAGGTGGGCAAAGCTTGGGTTCTAATGGTAACCACAAGGGTTACCATCCCAAACTATCGCAGCTACATAACTTCCTAGTTTATCTGTCTGTTAATCTTCGTTATCTTCCTATCCAGTCTCAGAATAAGGATATCATCTACACTGCTCTGATGCGCAGTTCCTCAGCAATTTTGATACTCAGCCAGCCAGAGCCAACCAAGCTCTCCACCTTTGGGGTACAATCATTTTTATGGCCATTATCATATGAAAAATTTTTTCAACAACCAGTTTTTCCTTATTCTCCTGCGTCATCTGGCTGCCATTGTCACGATAATCATCACGACCTGGCTGCTCAAACCGTTAGAGCCCTTACTCGAAAAACAGTTGATCGCACTGCTCTTTTTATTGCCCGTCATGCTCAGTACGGTTCTCTGGGGAATGACATCTGGCGTATTGGCAGGAGTTCTGGCATTCTTATTTTTCAATTATTTTTTCATCCCGCCATATTTTACATTTGCCGTTCATAAAAACCAGGATGTGATCACCTTGATCATCTTCTTAATTGTGGTAGTCGTGATGAGCAACCTGATCGGTCGCGCGCGCGAGGGACTTCAGTTGGCCCGCCGTCGCGAATGGGAAGCCACACGTATGTATGAACTTATCTCTGCTTTGGCAGGCTTGCAAAATAATACACAAATTGCGCAGGAATTGGCCAGCCAAATGCTGGAATCTTTCCATTTTGAACGGGTACAGGTGGATATTAACGAGCACAAAGACCAGCCGGCGATTTCTTTGTCTGTCCCTGATAATTTGCCTTTGCCGCCCCTCCCCTTCAGAAAATTCGCAATTCTCACCGCTCGGACAGTAGAGGGTGAAATAATGTGTTGGCGAGAAGATATGCACTTGTCGCCGGAGGAAACCCGTTTGCTGGAAGCTTTCACAAGCCAGGCTGCTCTGGCTCTGGAAAGAGTCCACCTGGTACAAAGCGAATATCGAACACAAATTTTGGAAGAAAGTGACCGCTTAAAATCCTCTTTACTTAATTCCGTCTCACATGAATTACGATCACCTTTGGCTGCTATCAAAGCATCTGTCTCCAGCTTGCGCAACAACAATTTTGAATTGCCCAGCGAGGCTCGCCAGGATTTGTTGACTACCATCGAAGAAGAGACTGATCAATTGAATACGTTGGTTGGCAATCTACTGGATATGTCACGCATCGAATCTGGTGCGCTGAAACCACAAAAAAAAATGGAATTCCATTTCAGAAATTGTGATGGGCGTGATCGCAAAGCTGCGCAAACAACTTGAAAGTTACCAGCTTCACATTGATTTTCCCAAGGATTTGCCTCTGATTGCCACTGATTACATACTGATCAGTCAGGTGTTTTCCAACCTGCTCAGCAACAGCATTAAATACGCACCAGTTGGCACTCATATCGACCTGCAAGCTCGCGCCGAGAACAATCAGATTCACGTCCAGGTTAAAAATGAAAGCCCGGCTGTGCCCGAGGAATATCTGGTGCGTATTTTTAATAAATTCTTCCGTTTTACTGCGGCCGATCGGGTGACCGGAACTGGTTTGGGTCTCTCAATCTGCAAGGGAATAATCGAATCCCACGGCGGCAGAATTTGGGCAGAAAATCAGCCCGGGCGATTTGTGTTTCACTTTACCCTGCCCCTGGAATTCGATGGCAACCTGCCACACTATCCGCAGGAGAATAGTGATGAATAATGATGTGAAGGTTCTGTTGATAAACGACGAACCACAAATTCTACGCGCACTAAAAACTATATTGAGCGCCAATCATTTCACTGTGATTACCGCCACGAATGGTGAGCAGGGATTGGCTCTGGCGGTTGCCAACGAACCAGGCTTGATTATCCTCGATCTAAGCCTGCCTGACATGGACGGTCTGAAAGTTTGCGAGCAGCTGCGCGAGTGGTCCCGCATTCCAATTATTGTGCTTTCCGTGCGGGATAATGAGCGGGATAAAGTTGCAGCGCTCGATCGGGGAGCGGATGATTATTTGACCAAACCATTCGGTATCGAAGAGTTGATGGCTCGCATTCGTGTTGCGCTACGGCATTCAGAACAAAGTCTGGGGAACACAAAATCCATCATCACAGCCGGCCCCATAACAATTGACCTGGCACGTCACATTATTACCCGTGAGGACGATGAAATTCATCTGACCGCCACAGAGTTCAGCTTGCTGTTCTATCTGGCATCAAATGCTGACCGCGTTTTGACCCACCAGGCTATACTGACTCACGTCTGGGGCTTTTCGGAATCTGACCATGTCGAGTACTTGCGTGTCTACATCGGTCAACTTCGAAAAAAACTGGAGATCGACCCGGATGACCCACAGATCCTGCTGACTGAGCCGGGCATCGGTTACCGCTTCAAATCCGGCCGGTAAACTCTTTATATTTTCTTTATAAATCTGCATACTTTTTTTGTGATTTCTTTATGCTATTTCCATATACTCTCAATATATTTGAAGGGAAAGGAAATGCAGCGCCGATTAGATTCCAAACAAATATGCGGCCTACAAAATTTATCGTATGCTACCCGCAACTGAGACTCTCGAACGCAAAAAATTGATTGTAATTTTACCGGAAGTATTGAGTGGCAATATCAAACTTGCGCGCCGTATTTTTTGGTTGGCTGAGCAGGAATCAAGTGATGTAACCTATCTCGCCCTGGCAGAAGATGAAGAGCGCACACTCCAAATGATTCTGCGTCTGGCAACCATGAAAGCTGTCAGCAGTCCCTCAGCTTTCTCAACCCACACCAAAGTGATCCCCAAAAACAGGGTGATCGCCACTTTGGAACAGCTTTACAAACCTGGCGACCTGGTGGTCTGCCCGCAAGAGCTGTTCATAAAAACCAGCTTCTTTCACGCGAAACCCATTTCGGTTTTCCTGGAAGAAGAGCTCAAGCTGCCTGTTCGAACGATTGCAGGCTTTTATCAACCCTGGCGTGACCAAACCAGACGCTGGATAAAATTTTTTGCTTTTTGGGCAGGTTGCCTGCTTGTGATGGCTCTATTTACTTTATTGGAAGTAGAGATCGACCTGCAATTACAAGGTACGTTGCGGACAATATTGTTCGTTCTATGCCTGACATTTGAATTTGGCGCTTTATTGGCATGGAATAACATGCATCCCATTGAATAAAAGATTATGACAGAATGAAAATCGAAACACTCACTAACACAAGCATTTATGAAACACACAGTCCTTCTCTTCCGCACAGAACTTGGAGCGACTGGCTGATCGGCAATCCTATGCGCACCGCTGACGCTCCGCATCAGACCATCAGCAAGAAAATAGGCCTGGCTGTTTTCGCCTCCGACGCTCTATCCTCTTCTGCCTATGCCACTCAAGAAATTATGATGATTCTGGCGGTGGCAGCCAGTGGAGGTCTGCATTACGTTTTCCCCATATCGCTGGCAATTGTGACACTGATGGTTATCGTCACCATTTCTTATGAGCAAACCATTCACACCTATCCAGGCGGCGGGGGTTCGTACATTGTTGCTCGTGATAACCTCGGGGAGCTACCTGCCCAAACCGCCGGAGCCGCCTTGTTGACCGACTATATTCTGACGGTCGCTGTCTCGATCTCCTCCGGAGTTGCTCAGATCACCTCCGCCTTTCCGAGTCTTTATTCTTATCGCGTACTGATTGCTGTCAGCCTGGTTTTTTTTGTCATGTTAATGAATCTGCGTGGTGTAAAAGAATCCGGCAAACTTTTTGCCATCCCGACCTATTTCTTCGTGGTGGCGATGCTGGTCACAGTTTCAATCGGCTTTATACGTTTCATGATTGGCTCATTGGGTTCAGTGGTTAACCCTCCAGCTTTTTCATTGGTCGGTGCGGCAGTGGCAATCACGCCTTTCCTGCTGCTGCATGCCTTTTCTACCGGCACCTCAGCCCTGACAGGCATTGAGGCCATTTCCAATGGCATTACCGCTTTTCATGAACCGCGCAGTAAGAATGCCGGTATTACTCTGATCTGGATGACCTCCATATTGGCAGTCCTTTTCTTGAGTATCTCGTTTCTGGCGGGTAAAATCGGTGCAATTCCTTCTGAAAGCGAGACGGTGATATCACAATTAGCTCGCACAGTTTACAGCGGAACAGGACTTCTCTATCTGGCACTTATTTCGGGAACAGCTGTGATTCTGATCATGGCCGCCAACACCGCCTTTGCTGATTTTCCACGCCTGGGTGCGCTGCAAGCCGGGGATGGCTTTTTGCCGCGCCAGCTGACTTTTCGTGGCAGCCGCCTGGTCTATTCGTGGGGTATTGTCGCCTTGGCCATGCTGGCTTCCCTCCTGATCATCATTTTTCAGGCCAGCGTCACTCGCCTTATTCCACTGTATGCTATCGGAGTATTCCTGTCATTCACACTTTCACAAACTGGAATGGCACGTCGCTGGTGGAAATCCGGCCGCCTGAAGGCAGAACAAGAAATTCAAGAGCATGGTTCCATTGTCAAATATGATCAGCGCTGGAAATTTAAAATGATCGTTAACGGCTTTGGGGCTGTCTGTACCTTCGTGGTTATGATTGTCTTTGGCGTGACCAAATTCAAGGATGGCGCATGGTTGATCATCATTATCATTCCCCTGCTGGTAGTTTTTTTTATGGGGATCCACTTTCATTACGAGAGTCTGGCAAAAAACCTGTCACTGGAATACTACACTTCACAACCCGTCGCCATACGTCACCGTGTAATCCTGCTGCTGGCCGGCGTACACCGCGGATCACTGGTCGCCTTGAATTACGCTGAATCTCTCAGCAACGATGTTACCGCTGTGCATGTCTCCATCGATCCACAGGAATCAGAAAAAGTGCGCAAGAAATGGGAGACCTATGGGAATGGAGTGCGCCTGGTTATCCTGGATTCGCCCTACCGGCAACTGGTGGAGCCAGTGATCGAATACCTGGAGAAATTAATGGCCAATCGCCAACCAAACGAACTCTTCACCATCGTTGTACCCCAGTTTATTCCCCGTCACTGGTGGGGTAACCTGCTACATCGTCAAACGGCATTGCTGCTGCGTTTCGCTCTGCTCTTCAAACCAGGGCTGGTTATCGTGGAAGTACCATATCAGGTTTAGACATTTGAGCAAATAACAAGGAAGAATTAAGAGGCTGCCGGATAGAATGGCAGCTTCACTGTGTTATTGCGAAGAACTTACTCCCACTCATCTGGTGTGTACTTGCGGACACGTTTCAACTCCCCGCGTTTCTTCTTATCGCCCACCCGTGCGACTGGGACGGGTCTGTCTGTGAATTTTGATCGGCTCGAGTGCCCGCTCAACCAGCGCAACCAGACGTATAACCGCATCCAGGCGATTCTGCTCCTGCGTAGGATAGCATTTGGCCTCGATCAACAAGATGCCGTCCTCGGTAACACGCTTACCGGCCAATTTGATCTGGCGTTCCTTGACCTCCGCCAACAGGGAAGACGAATTGCGCACATCAAAGCGCAGTTAAACTGAAGGTGCAACTATTATTTACATTTTGAACACCCGATCTTGAAGTACGACAAAAACCAAGTAGATCTCAGCTTTATTCCGGTTAACCTGAGAGATAATTTAAATCATGAAAACAGTGAATCCACCTTCAGGCTTTATTCCCTGAAAGATTGTCCATGATTAAAACAGTTTGCGGCAAGACGATCCACTTCATCAATCCCGGGTAAGTTACTTACCGCTCCCAGGCGCCCAACTTTCGATGATCCTGTCGCAGCGGCCCATTGAACTGACTTTAGCAAGTTCCAGCCCTGTAGAAAACCGTAAACCAGACCCGCCCGAAAAGCATCACCTGCACCGGTGGCATCCACAGGCTTCACGATCGGAGGTTGGATAATAAAATCTTGCTGATTTTGATTAATGATCAATATCGGATTGGCACCATCCGTTGTAATCACAATGCCATTGCAAATACGCTGCATCTCATGCGCATGTTTTGTAACATCAATACTCGGAAATTCGGTGCGCACAAAGGCAGCCGAATTGATTAAAATATCTGTTTCTTTCAGGATTGCATGATCTGGCCAAATGACATCGTTCAACACGGTTTGCACACCGATTTCTCGCGCCAGACGGGCAGCCTGCAATCTTTCATCTCCGCCGTATAAATCCAGTGCCAGGTAACGTACATCTGCGAGCATCTTTTTATCCAGCCGGGTTTTCGGGGTCTGTGGGTATCCATAGACGAGAATCGATCGTTCACCGTCTGGCGTCACCAGGATGCGACAAAATGGTGTTTGCAATCCAGGTACCACTTCTTGATATTGTAAATCCATTTTCGGATAATGGCTTAGCCACGCCATCAATTGGCGCCCATGTTCATCATCACCAAGCGCATTCCCGCTTAAACGAGTGTCAACTCCCCAGGAAGCTAACCAAACGGCGAAGTTGGCTGCAGCTCCGCCAATATGATAAGTATCTGAGGTTGGGAATCCAGCCTGCTCAGGCGAAGGTAATGCAGCCACCTGGATGATATTATCAATCCCAACTTCACCATATGAAAAAACTGCACATCCGCTCATTAACTGATTGCCTCCGATTTCCCATCCTCAGATATTTTTTGAGATTTTAAACTAAATTTTCGCCGAATCAAAGCAACATTGGCACGGTTTCTCAAACCAACCAACACAAGAGCCAGGATCGCCAGCACATTCGGTAAGAATTGGATAAGCATTGGCGGAATGGTCGTCAGCATTTGCAAACGCACCGCCAATGCATCGGCAACACCAATCAGCAAGCTTGCCAGGAAAACTCCGATGGGATTATTCATCCCGAACAACGCTGCTGTAACTGCCATCCAACCCCGCCCGTTGCTCATATTCCGGGTAAACATGGTAAGGTGACCGATGGAGAGAAAAGCACCACCCAGCGCACACATTCCTCCACCCAAAATCAGTGCAAAGTATTGGATGCGCGCAACGTTAATTCCCAGCGCTTTGGCAGCTTCTTTATTTTCACCGACCGCACGAATGTGACGTCCGAAAGGTGTGTAGAATAAAACCACATAAAGCAATGCGGTTAATATCCATGAAGCATAAATGATGGCATTATATCCGCTCAGAAGCTGCCCGATTACAGGGATATTTTTGACAATTGGAATTTGTATATCAGGAAGCTGTTGAATGCTCGCATCCGTCCAACTACCTACGTTTCCGTAAAATGTGCGCAGAAAAAAGACAGTGCCTTCTGAAATCAGGAGATTGATCGCTATCGCCAGGATGACCAGATCGACTTTGTATTTCAGATAGAAAAAAGCAAAGATCCATCCCAGCAATCCACCGGCAAGCACTGCCACCAGTGCACCACCGTAACTGTTATGCAGCCAAAATGCAGCAAGGATGCCCAGGAAGGATCCCAGCAGCATTTTCCCTTCAAGAGCAAAGTCGAGTACGCCTGCCCGATTAGATATTGCTCCACCCAGGGCTGCCAATAATATTGGGGTGGCCAGACGGATGCCGGAGCGAAGCAAGTCAACGATTAATAACCCGTTACTACCATCCATCTTTTTAAGCCTTTCTAAAACGGCTGAAGATCTTATTCAACCATTTCTGGGTGGTTTGAACCACATCTTTGAAGAAAGTGTCGGCCGAGACAAAGAGAATGATCAACGCAATAATTACGCCACCCAGCTCCCGCGGAATTTGCATGAAGGTTTGAAGGCCAATTTGCGCACCCAAACGAACGCCTGCGAACAGAATCCCAACGATTACTACACCCACAGGATGTGTCTGTCCTAATAGAGCCACCATGACACCATCAAAGCCCAATCCAGTCGAAAAACCCTGCATGATACGGTGATGGACTCCCATGACTTCAATTGCACCAGCCATGCCGGCCAACCCACCGGAAATGATCATTCCGCGCAGGACAGCCCGAGTGGTTTTAATGCCGCCAAATCTGGCAAACAATGGGGATTGCCCTGACATGCGCTGTTCATAACCGCGAGTCGAGCGCCATATGTAAAAATATACAATAATTGAAGCCGCAATCGCTATAACAAATCCAACCCCCCATTTAGAACCCTGGAAAAATGTAGGTAAGGTTGCGCTTATATCAATCGGTGAACTTCGTGCCGTCGAGCCTTTATCCACGTTCATTGGGAAGTTGACTACGTATGACATGAATAAGATGGCGATGTTGTTCATCATCACCGTCGTAATAACTTCATTGATGTTCAATTTAACTTTTAAAATGCCCGGGATCCATGCGTACATACCGCCCGCCAGCACTGCAGCGGCTATCAGTACAATCTGATGAATGACAGGCGGCAAATGGATGGCATAACCTAACCAGGCTGCCACAATCGCGCCCATCAAGAACTGGCCTTCCTGACCGATACTAAACATGCCGGAACGAAACGCTACAGTTGCTGACAGACCGTTGAGAATGAGCGGTGTGGCCAACTGTAACGTTTGGAAGAAATTACAATTGGTTAGTTTGCTGCAACTAAATCCGGAATTGACTAATGCAGAAAAAGCCTGGATGGGCGAATGGTTGGTCAATAACAGAATGACAGAAGAAAGAATCAAACCCGATATCGTGGCTAAGACAGGGACCAGTAAGACATTTATCTTTTTTGAGAAACTTGATTTTGACATTACTGTGTCATCTCTTCCGCCGGATCCAGGTTGCCGCCGGCCATAAGGATCCCTAATTTTTGCTCATCAGCGTCCTCAGCAGATAAGACACCAGCAATTTGACCTCTATACAATACCGCGATGCGGTCGCACAGCGAAAATATCTCGTCGATATCGACCGATATTAGCAAAATGCCTGCGCCACTCCGGCTGGCGTCTAATAGCGATTTGTGGACAAATTCAATGCTGCCGACATCCAGTCCGCGGGTTGGCTGGCTTGCCACAATAAAATGCGGGTTTCCGGATAACTCACGCCCTAGCACTAACTTTTGTAAGTTGCCTCCAGATAAAGTGGCAATTCCTTCTCCAGTTTTAGCGGAGGCAACCGAAAAACGCTCAATGATGCTGTTGGCCAACTTGCGAATGGCCGCTGCCACTAAGAATCCAGCGCGGGAGTAGGGTTTTTGACGATATTGATTGACGATGACATTTTCATCCAGGGTGGTTTGAAGATTAAGACCCATCGTCATTCGATCTTCGGGGATGTGCGCCATACCTGATTTGCGTCGTTCATGTACCGCTGCTTTGGTGATATCCAGACTCGCCAGCAAGACCTTGCCCTTATCAACCTCCCTTAAACCGGTGATGGCTTCGGTCAATTCATTTTGCCCATTACCACTCACGCCAGCAATTCCAAGTATTTCATTTTTATGAACTTGAAACGATACTCCCATCACAGCAGCTGCTCCATTGTTGCTGGATACAAACAGATCTTTGACTTCTGCAATGACCTCTCCGGGTCTCACATGAGATTCCTTTTTATTGAAGACAATATTTCGGCCAACCATGGCGTGAGCCAGGCTATTGATGTTCGTATCGGATATAGAGGTTACTTCAATGACTTCTCCATGGCGCATAACCGTAACCTGATCAGCAACTTTCATCACCTCGGGTAATTTATGGGTGATTAAGATTACAGTTCTGCCACGTTCAGCCAGATTTCGCAGTACTTTGAAGAATTCGTCAGCTTCTTGCGGGGTTAAGACTGCGGTTGGCTCATCCAACAGCAGGATGTATGCATTGCGCTGCAATGTTTTAAGTATCTCAACTCGCTGCTGCATGCCAACTGTCAAATTACTCACTTTTTCCGATGGCTCAACAGGCAGACCAAACGAATCTGCAAGTGCACGAACCATATCATTTTCGTAACCTTGCCGCAGCAATCCATACTTGTGTGGCTCTATCCCTAACAGTATATTTTGGGCTACCGTAAAGGAAGGGATCAATTTAAAGTGCTGGTGGACCATACCAATTCCAAGGTGAATAGCTTCATTTGGCGTCGGTACAAGCACGTGCTTTCCATTTATTTTGATCTCGCCCTCATCCGGTTGGTGCAAACCATAGAGAATATTCATCAGCGTGGTCTTGCCTGCACCGTTCTCACCTACAAGGGCATGCACCTGACCTGATTCGGCAGAGAAATTAACACCCCTATTTGCTTGTACTGCCGTTGATGGAAAATATTTTGAGATCCCGGTCATCTCTACAGCAAGGGCCATTACTTTAATCTCCAAATTTTAACTCCCATTAATCGGGGATTACAAATTTCTGGAAAGCCAGCGGTGCTTTTAGGGGAAAGGCACCGCTGGCAAGAAATAGGGCGTTATTAAATTATTTCAATGGATCACATACAGCCGTCTGGTTCATAGCATCGCACACTTCGAATTCATTGTTTAGAATCTTTGTACGATACTCTTCAACCAACTTTTGAATTTCAGGCAACTTTGCAGTCATTTCTGCGGGGCCTTGATCTGCAAATGTTGTTGAACCCACATCCCATGAAAGGCCGACCACACCGTCTTTCATATCGACATTATTAAAACCGGGTTTGAAATTGCCATCCATTGTGTTCTTAACCAGCAAGTACGTGGTAATGTCCACCCGCTTCATCACTGATACGATCACAGTTCCTGGGGCAATATCGTCCTGGTTTGAGTCCACACCAATTGCATACAAGCCTTTTTCTTTAGCCGCGGAAATCACACCTTCGCCTGACCGGCCTGCCACCTGGAAAATGATGTCTGCACCCTGTGCATACTGTCCCAATGCAGTTTCCTTACCTAATGTGGGGTTACCAAAATCAAAATTTAAGTATGAAACAAACACCTTACAATCAGGGCAAACCTGCAAAACGCCCTGCTTGTATGCATAGAAGAATTGATTTAAACCATTGGAGTCACCACCAAGAACAGCACCCACTGTTTTGGTCTTGGTCAATGATCCTGCCACTAGACCACCCAGGAAAGCCCCTTGGTGTACATTGATTTGGAAGGCCGAAACATTATCGGGTGTCGTTTCCACAAACAACTCAGACGGCACACCAAATTTTTGATTAGGATATTCATTTGCAAGATTAATCAGAGTATCCGGTTCAATGGCAAGAGCCAAAACGATATCGTTATCCATTGAAATTGCTGAACGTAAAGCAGATTCCTGGTCGGCAATCCCCTGACTTTCAATGATTGAACCCTCAACCGGCAGCTCATTCATAGCTTTTTCGGCACCAACAACAGAAGCATCTATGAATGAGTGATCTCCTCTTGGATTAGGTAGAACTAAGGAAAACTTGAACTTAGCAACCGGTGCCGGTGCGTCGGTAGCAGCAGGATTTGTAGAATCGGCTGCTGCGGTGGGAACTACCGGAGGCACGGCGCTGCCACAGGCAGCAAGCAAGACGGACAACACGCTAAACAAACCTAATAATTGAAACAACCTTGATCTCATTTTCTCTCCTTTATGATAGAGCTATGATTTTAAGTGGTATTACTGGAACTCTTAGGGTGCATTTCACCGGATGGTAAACCAGCAGATCCACTTATTAAAAAAGTTCGAACTATGAAAGTTCAGACAATAAAAAAGGAACAGCAGTCGATTGCCGCACAACCAATTGGGTTGGAAGGTCCATTTGAACAGTCGTTCCTTGCTGAACAAATCCATCAAGCTGATCTGCCAATAAGGTCACAGCCATGCGACCCATTTCTTTATAATCCCGCTTCACAGTTGTTAAACCAGGCACGGTAGTTGAAGCCAGGGTATCATCAAAACCTACTATTGACAGGTCTTGGGGAATAGACAAGGCGAGATCATGAGCGATTTGTAAAACACCAATTGCCATTGGATCACTTGCGGCAAAAATCGCTGTTGGTCGATTGGCCATCGAAAGAATTTCCAGACCCAGTCGCCGACCTGATTCAATAGTGAAATCACCTTGTAAAATCGTCGAATCCTCAGGAAGAAGACTGTTCATAGCCAAACCTTCCAGGAAACCTGCCAAACGGTTTTTTGCGAGGTACGGTTCTTCTCCACCCCCGATAAAAGCAATCCGCCGGTGTCCTAATTCTACAAGGTGCCTGACAACCGAGGCAGCTCCCTCTCGATCGTCTGTACTCACCCACTGGAGATTTGACGGTCGGGAATAGCCATCCACAATAACCACAGGGATATCCTTCTTTGCTAGATGAAGCGGAAATGAGATTGGTATATGCCAGCTTGCGAAGATCAAACCTGCAGTATGGTTGCTTTCGATAAGAAAGTCCTGTGAATCCATGGCGGATTTTTGATCGTAACCGGTAGAATGAAGCAGCATTTGAAAACCGCGGTTTTCTGCTTCAGCGCCTATACCCAATATCAAAGGGATAATCCATTCAGAAACAATATTAGGCACAATTACACCGATCAAATTACTTCGACCGGACGCGAGACTTCGGGCGCTGGCGCTTGGCACAAAACCTATCTCTTTGATTGCTTCTTGTATCTTTTTGCGAAGTTCCGGTGAAGCACCAGGGCGATTATTAATCACCCTTGATACCGTCATTTTAGAAACGCCAACTTTCTTGGCAACTGTCGAGAGTGTAGGTCTGGCCATCATACTCCTTTATACCTGAGCAAGTGGACCATTGAGCATCGCTAATAATCGCTTCAGGTATTCATCCTGGCGATTCTCTAATTCAGGCGATACATTTGCGGCTTCTTCTAAGAAATATCTCCTATCCCTGCCCGACTGGGAACCCCGAGCTGTATGCATATCAAGGGCATAGTCAGGAATAGTCGGGAGTAGCCCGCCTTCTTCAACTGAGTGTCGAATCCAGGAGTACATTTCGTCGCTCGAACGATCCTTC
The DNA here is from genome assembly GCA_001899005.1 of Chloroflexi bacterium 44-23. Classification (GTDB taxonomy): domain Bacteria; phylum Chloroflexota; class Anaerolineae; order Anaerolineales; family Anaerolineaceae; genus UBA6170. Next base: position 134,152 of record MKUW01000019.1, on the reverse strand, counting down.
GTACTGGAAGCAAGATAACGTACAGCATGGATGGCAAAAAGTCCGCGTTCCTGAAGTTTATCTATCTGTTTATACATTTGAAAAAGCGCATTGATGACCACAGGCGCCTGCGGATTACCAAAACCCACATCTTCTACAGATATCACCAGCAACCGTCGCCAAAGCATGGCTTCTAATTCAGGACTGGTCGTAAACATCTCGTACGCGATTAGCGCAGCGTTTTCAGCATGGTTGCGCCGAATTTCTTTTTGAAGGGCGGATATGATTTCATCTGCGGCAAAATCATGCCTTGTACGAACAAAAACCCACGGATCAGATTGCATTGAAAGCTCCATTATTAAAAAAGAATAACTTGCCAGGCTTGTAATAACTTAAAGAAATCTCTGTTTTAGTTACCGCTAACATTCATGAGCACTTTGAAAGATGACGAAAATTATTAGATAATAAAAAATAAATAATTGGCTGGGTACGTAATATATCCAAAAAATAATTAGAAAACGCCTATTCTGCTCGTAATAATCATGCTGAACCCATCTTTTCCACTACCTTAACGTCTACAAACCACAGACCAATAACCATTTCAGTAGTAGAAACCAAGCTCAAATTATTTCCGGTTATTATTCTAAAACGATACTATTTACGTTACCGGTATCTTTATTCAAGATTGTATATCAGGAAAATGGAAAAGTCAATAGGCTATTTTTTTGAACCATGAAAAAACACCCCCTCATCCAAGCAATTCTGAATTAATAAATTTTGTATCTTTTCAATAAAACGGGGTTGAGGAGTGTTTTTAGACGGGTGATCGCCTGTCTAAAAACACTCTGCCCCTAATTTTTGAAATGATACTAAATTTTGTACTGGAATTTAGATTGTAACTGCTCACATGGAGGAGGAAGTGCAATTTATTCAACACCCGTTTACAACTGGCTACAGGAATCGCGAATTCGCGTCGTCAAAGCATATCTGTGCGCTAGTGGCAACCTTGTGGATTCTGATACATTCTTATTTCAATTCATTAATCGCAGACACCCTCGGGCTAAGCGTGCAAACGATGGGTTACTCCCACTCATCCGGATTGTACTTGCGAATACGTTTTAACTCCCCACGTTTCTTCTTGTCACCCACCCGGGCAGCCTTGGCTGTGAGGCTCGGGCGGGTGGCTTTTCGCACTTTTGGCTTCTCCAGCGCTTTTTGAACCCAAGCAATCAAGCGCTGGGTGGCATCATATCGATTTTGTTCTTGAGTGCGATATTTTTTTGCTTCGATGATCAGAATACCATCATCGGTGACACGGCTGCCCGCTAGTTTACTCAGGCGCTCTTTGGCCTCTGATTCAAGTGAGGGAGAATTGCGAATATCGAAACGAAGTTGCACCGCCGAGGAAACCTTGTTGACGTTCTGTCCCCCCGGACCGGAGGCGCGAATGTAAGTGAAGGCAAGTTCGTCGTCTTGTAAAGAGAGTGAGGGCGTGATCTCGATCATAAGGATAGTATAGCAGGAACCCCTATTCGTACTGCGGAAAGATGTAAAACCATCATGCACACTAGCGGGATACAATCAGCCAATTGAAAAATACACATTATTATGGTATTATATACACATAAACAACTCAAGGAGATATTATGCGAACCAATATTGTACTGGATGACGATCTTGTAATGCGTGCCCAAGCGCTGAGCGGCATTCGCACCAAGCGCGAGGTGATCCAAAAAGCTTTGCTGACCTTCGTGCGACTTCAAGAACAGACAAATGTAAAAAAACTACGCGGAAAATTGCGCTGGGAAGGCGATCTGGATGAAATGAGACAGGGCCGTCATGCTGATCGTTGACACCTCCGTCTGGATCGATTATTTCAACGGACAAATCAACCCGGAAACGGATTACCTGGAGCAGGCTCTAGCGCAGGAATTTATTTTGATGGGTGACCTGATTCTGACGGAAACCCTGCAAGGCTTTCGTGAGGAGCAGGATTTTCAAACTGCGTTGCAAGCCTTCTCGACATTTGCTCAAGTTAACATGCTGGATACCCAGTTAGCCATCCAGAGCGCCAGGAATTATCGAACGCTGAGAAAAAGCGGCCATACCGTCCGTAAAACCATCGATTGCCTGATCGCTACATTCTGCATTGAGAATGGACACAGCCTACTGCACCGTGATCGAGATTTTGACAGTTTTGAGAAGTACCTCGGACTGCAGGTTATTCACGCATAAACTGCTGTTTCATAGCCCTCATTCATGCAAGGGCTGGTTTTCCTTTTTTGCAACCGCTTTATTAAGCAGCACCAAGAATTCATCCAATGGGGTCTTGTGAATCTTAGCAGCCCATTTTACAGTGATCCTCTTTTCAAGAAAATTACGTAATTTATTGTGCGAGACCCCCTCCATTCCAAACGCTATCATTATTTCGGAAATATCTCCATATTTGTCAAAAATATCTGCAATTTTTGTGTCTTTTGTGATTTCCATTCTGTACCTGCCCTCAAATTTCTCAATAACTGCTTTTTTATCAAGCAATAATAAACGGAGAATTTCCGTTTGTTTCTATCTTATCCATCCCACCAAGTAATTACAACGACTTTTGTCGAATTTGGAAAAAAGTGCCGATTTCACAGTTACTACATCTCGCCGGCTCAACAAGTCAGCTCGTAACGTAGGTGTGAGAAGTCTGCCATTCCCGACTAGGAATTCCGAAGATAAGGTCATCAGCCCAGCGGTCTTTAAACCAAAAGCTTTCTAGAAAATGCGCTTCCTGACGCATCCTGAGTGCGCTTAATAGCTTGATGGTGCTCGCATTGTTGGGATCTGTTGAAACAAAAACGCGCTGTTTTCCCATGATATTAAATAGGAAACCAAAAATGGCCGCCAGTGTTTCAGTAGCGTAGCCTTTTCTTTGCTGATCCGCTGACAGGCTGATTCCGATCTCGGTCTGGCGGGAAACCTTACCAAGGAAGTGCAGACCGCAGTCCCCAAACAGTTGCCCGTTATCCTTGAGCGTGTGACGCCGGCCGGGATGGCTAATTGTACAGGTCAATGCGAAGCTGCATCGCCGAAGAAAGCTTGTTGTAATTCTGTCCGCCTCGCCCAGAAGCGCGAATGTAAGTGACCCCTTGTTCGTCGTCTTGTAAGGAGAGTGAGGGTGTCATCTCAATCATAGAGATAGTATAGCAGGAAGGTCAGAGCGGTGATTGATTTTCATTTAGGATAATAGACAAAAAATGTCTATTATCCTACATCAAATCACCTTTCTAGTCATTGCTAGATTCGGCTATACCGCCGAAAGGTGGTATTTGAAGATGAAATAACATTGCTCAATGAAGGCCAGTCGTAGAATATGGTTGTAACGTGCCAAACCAGCACACATTTATGCTATGAGCTGGAGTAGTCGGCTGATGGGCGAAGCAATCTCCACCCCATCAGATTGCGTCGTTGGGCTGCCACCTTCCTGCTGCTGCTCATGACAAAACTCAAACGTCGCAACTTAACCACTCTCACAAATGGGTTCTCTTACTCCAATTCACCCTGGTCTTTTCGACTTGGTGGAGCCCTCCCTTTTTACCAGTTTGTTATTTCTTCTTTTGATGACGCTCTGTGTCATTGGATGGTCTGCTCATGACAACCATCAGCGGTCAAACGATTAAACAGCCAACGAATGTTATTCATTATGAATATGTAATAGTCTCGTATTAGTATTCCCCCTTGTCTTTGCGAGCGGTGCGAAGCAATCTCCATCTCGAACTACCCCCTACCCGCCATTCTTTCCACACTCCCCACACACCCCGAACAGAATCAAATGATTGGTCGCAATCTTAAACTGATTCTGGGCTTCAATTTCCGTAAAAAACCTGCCCACTTCTTCGTGATCTATTGTCAGAATGCAGCCACAGACCTGACACACCAGGTGATGATGGCGACCGTCCGCGACCAGCTCATACACCGCGGATCCGGTACCCATATCTGAGACGGAAACCTGGCCACGCTTGGCCATACGTTCCAGTGCCCGATAAACCGTGGATTGATTGACCGCCGGCAATCGCTCGCGAATCACTTCAAATATTTGCAGCGATGTCAAATGTGCATGCTCTTGAGCCAGGACTTCGAGGATAATTTGATCAACAGAGGATGTGCGCATGCTGCTCCTTTATTTCAATTTAACGCAAGTTATTGCAGTTGCAAACAAATGCATTATAATTTATCTGATAGTTTATTCATTTTATCACCGTACTTCCACCGGAGGAAACTATGCTTTTTTCACCTCCCTCTTCACCCCCAGCCATGCATATACCGGATGGTTTCCTTTCTGTCTGGGTTTCAGCCTCCTTTTGGATTATCTCTGCCATCGTTTTGACCATCGCTTTGCGAAAAACCAGCCACTCCCTGGAGAAACGCCAGGTACCCCTGATGGGTGTACTGGCTGCCGCTATCTTCGCTGGTCAAATGCTGAATTTCAGTGTGGCAGGCGGCACCTCCGGACATCTATTAGGGGCAGCGCTGGCAGTCATCCTGCTCGGTCCCTGGCCGGCGGTTGTGGTGATGACCTCGGTTGTTTCGGTGCAAGCCCTGCTCTTTCAAGATGGCGGAATATTAGCGCTGGGGGCTAATATCTTCAACATGGCCATTATCGGGGTTTTTATTTCTTATACCGTCTTCTCTGTGCTTGCACGCCTGATCAAAAAGCGACCCATTGGTCTGCTGGTGAGTGGCTTCACAGCTGCCTGGAGTTCAATCTTCGTGGCTGCGCTTGCCTGCGGGTTACAATTGGCTATTTCCGGCACTTCGCCCGCCAACATCGCCATCCCGGCCATGGCGGCCATTCACGCCCTGATTGGTATCGGCGAGGGGCTGATTACAACCGGCGCGCTGACATTCTTGCTCGCAACCCGTGCAGATTTGCTCAAACCGGAGGGGCAGGCTAAAGTCAGCCATAAAGGCATATTGGGGGTTGGTAGTCTGATAGCGGTGCTGCTGGTCTTTCTGTCCCCATTCGCCTCCAGTCATCCGGACGGCCTGGAATGGGTAGCAGAACAAAACTCTTTTTTGCAAACCGCGCGCGAAGCCTTCTACAACATCATCCCCGATTACGCACTACCGGGTATTTCCAATTCCGCCCTGGCAACCATCATAGCGGGCTTGGTAGGTATTGTGGTTGTCTTTGCGATAGCTTACTTAACCGCCCGGGCCGAAAAACGCTCCTCAGCAATTGAACGCCTCAGAGACTGAGTTTTGCAAGACTTCTATCGCCAACAAGCCAGTCCGATCCACAAACTGGATGCCCGCGTTAAGCTCATACTCGCTCTGGCCTTTATCTTTTTCTTGAATTTAACGCCGGACGGTGCCTGGCCGGCACTTATTATTTTTTTAACTGTCTCCTTCAGCATTGCAATAATTTCACATCTGGGAATTATTTTTGTGCTTAAAAGATCACTGATTGCACTACCCTTTTTTCTGGCTGCATTTCCGCTTATTTTCAGCGGGAAGTCACCTCACTTGCCTCTTCAAATTCTGCCAAATTTGACCATCTTTTACAGTCCGGCTGGCTTACAGCGCTTTATCACTATCGCTTTGAAAGCCTGGATTTCTGTGCAAGCCGCCATCCTGCTAACCGCCACCACCCGCTTCACCGATATTTTGACTGCACTGCAGCAAATGAAGCTGCCGCGCTTGTGGGTGACGGTGATTGGCTTGATGTGGCGTTATTTATTCGTGATCAGCGATGAAGTCACTCGCATGCTGCATGCCCGTAGCAGCCGCAGTGCAGCTGCCCCCGGAAAGGCAAAGGGAGCAGGCACTCTATTTTGGCGGGCACGTGTGACCGGCAATATGGCCGGCAGCCTGTTTGTGCGCTCGATCGAACGCAGTGAACGTGTCTATACCGCCATGCTGGCGCGCGGTTATGATGGGCAGCTGCCCGCCAGCAGTACCGTTCCTCTGACCAATCGTGCGCGCCTGGTTATCGCAACCGGGCTGTTGGGGCTCTTGCTGCTGTGGCTATTCTCGCTGCTGAGTACAAGTTGAATATGGCTGCTATCATCGAAATCAAGGATCTCAGCTTTTCATACCCGGATGGCAAGCGCGCTCTATCTGGGATCAATCTGACCGTTTATAGCGATGAAAAGATCGCATTGATCGGGGCAAACGGAGCCGGCAAATCCACGCTTTTCTTGCATCTGAATGGCCTTCTCAATGGAGAGGGTCAAATCAGCGTTAAGAGCCTCCCACTCATCAAGAAAAACCTGGCACAAATTAGGGCAGTCGTGGGTGTCGTCTTTCAGAATCCGGATGATCAGCTCTTTTCGCCCACCGTTTTTGAAGACGTTGCCTACGGGCCGCTTTACCAGGGGCTCGACCAGCAAACTATCCGCACGCGTGTTGAGCGTGCTCTGTGCGATGTGGGCTTGAGCGGATTTTCGCAACGCAATCCGTATCATCTCAGTAATGGTGAAAAAAAGCGTGTGGCGATCGCCAGCGTGCTTTCGATGCAGCCGCAAATCCTGGTTCTTGATGAGCCCACCGCAGGTCTCGATCCGCGCGCGCGTCGTGAACTGATCGCACTACTTTCAGAACTGCCCCAGACCATGCTGATTGCCACCCATGATCTAGAATTAGCCCGCCAGCTGACGCCGCGCACGGTGTTGATGAACGCCGGCAGCATTATCGCGGATGGCAGTACCGATCAGATTTTGGAAGATAAAAGCCTCTTGTTGGAATATGGACTGCTTTAAAGTTGTTCATTATCGAGATTTTATCTTTTCTGTTAAGGATATGACTTTAGCTTGTGTAAACTGCTCGAATGCAGCTATCTTAAAACATCAGCAGCAAGATCAAAACACGCACAGCAGGGAAACTGGTATTTGCTTGTGCATGTTTGTCAGGTATTAGCTTTTAATCCGGCAGCTGCATGTTTTACTGATCTTATTGTGTGTATGAAAGCTCTTGTAATTGCTGCCTGACACGAGCCGTTTCAAATTCAGCCCCTAATTTGTAGAAGATACTTAACGCTTTTTGTAGTAATTTCAAACGTTGAGCACTATCCGGATGCATAGCCGACCAGCTCACCAATGCCTGCGCATGCTCGAAAGGTGCTTCAATCCGACGAGCCCAGGCAGCTGAACGTTCCGCAAATCTACATCCCGCTTCAAAACCACCCTGCTGTCCTTTAACATCAGCCAACAGTCGCAGCGCAATGCTGACCTGTCGCTTTAGTTTACAGTGTTCAGCCATTGCCAGCGCTTCACGCGCGTAATCCTGTGCCTGGGAGATTTCTTGCCGGGAAATCTTGGCCTGTGCCAGCAGCAGTAAAATGCGGACACGATACGGCCGGGCATCTTGAAATCTGGCCAGCTCCAAATAATTCTCCAGCAGAGCCACTGTTTCAGTCTTTGGACTCTGCAAAATTTCGATTTCGGCCAACAGCAGATTGGCATTGACCTGGCGTGGAATGTCTACGTTTTGATCGACAAGCTGAAGTACCTGGTGAGCTTTCTCCGCAGCATCTTTAAAATTTCCACATTCCAGTCGAACGGATCCCAACCCAATCAGTGCATCACCTTGCAAACGAGGATCACTCGCCTTGAGGGCAATATCGTAGCAGATTTTGAACTTTTCAGACGCCTGTTGGTATAAACCCAGGTTTAAGTAGGATTCACCCAGAGCGGCATGTACTGCAGCCAGCGTATTTTGATCCTGCGACTGATCCGCTTCGTCAATCAGTTGTAAAATGCGCTTCGAGAAATGCATGCTGGTACGGAAATTTCCCCATTGATTATGGGCGCGCATTAAGACGGTGAAAGCACGCTGGCAGATCCAACCAGGTGGTGGCTCCATCTCAGATAATTCACGTGCGATGCGCCAACCGCGTGCATTTCTATGGCGAGTTTCCAAGGGATCTCCCCTCATTAAGGCAATAAAGGCCTGTCCCCAATATAACAAGGCCAGAGCCCAGGTTGGCCCGGCATGTTCAAGCGACTCTTCAAATTCATTCGATAATTCATCGAAGCTATTCAGTGGGCCGCCTTGAAGTACCCGCAGTTGAAGAATTTGGTATGCAGCGACTGTTTTTAATTCGCCTTCGAGCTGGGGAAATGCATCCTGATAATATTTGATGGCCTGAGGGTAATCTCCACTTAAGCGCAATGCTTCTGCCACCCCAAGGCGCAGCTCGGATTCCAGTTTTAGTTTATCCTGAATGGTCAAAGGCGGCAACCATTCGAGGGCAGTTTGGAAAGACTTGAGAGCTTGTTGGGGTGCATATAAGCCTAAAGCAAAATCGCCAGCACGATGCATAAACTGTAGGGCTTCCTGGTGTGCGCCCCCTTTATAAAAATGCTGCGCCAAAACAGCCGCATTGAAACTGGTTGCCTTACCTGATTTCAGCATCACTTCTGCCAACCGGCGATGGTAAATTCTGCGACGTGAATCCGGTAGAGATTGGTAGAGTACGTCGCGATAACAGGCATGCGGCAGTGTTAATTCTGCCTCGCCAGGCATGCGCGCTTCAACCAGCAGGCCCAGGTCGATCAACGTATCTGCGTTGTGTAGTAAGGCGCTTTCTTCAAACTCAAGCACTGCCTGGAGAATATCATAATCTATTTCCCCGCCGGCGACGGACAACACATCCAGCACGCGCCGATCCGGGCTTCGCACCTGTTTCAAACGCAACGCAATGATCTGCTCCAAACTGGGCGAGAGCATTTTTTCAAAATCACCACTGCTTTCCCACTCACCCATGATATTCACATAAAGAATACCTTCTTCAAAAAGATGTTGCAGGCTGGAAATGATGAATAAAGGATTGCCCTCGCTAACCCCAAACAACTTTTCTGCCAGATCCGGAATTTGTACAGTCCCCAATTTCCCCAACAATTGGGATACGGCATTCAGTTCAATTGGTTTTAATAATAATGAAGAACTTGCAAAAACTTCGTCTGTCAGTAATCGTCGCACAGGGTGGTCAACCAGAGTTTCTTCCGTCCGGCAGACCAATAAAGTTTTGAACTGCGTCGGCAAGGTAAAAAGCAAATTAAGCGATTTAGGATCGAGCAGATGTGCGTCATCAACGTACACCAGACTCCCATTGACAATCATCCTTTGCAGCAATTCCTGCAATGCCTCTCCCAGTTGTAAAGAATTGGCTGGTTGATGCGGCATTAAACTGTGCGGTTCGACTTGAAACTTTGCCGTATCGCCATAGACTGCCGTGTGAATCACATTGCGGCTTTTTGTGTTGATATCAGTCTCTTTCAACCAGGCGGGTTCTTCCATTAAGAACTTGATCCAGGCAGAATATGGCTGGTTTTCCAAATTGATCCCCCGCAATTTGAAGACGGGTTTACCTTGTGAAGCAACATACCCGCCAAATTCATCGGCCAGACGTGTTTTCCCGATACCAGCTTCTCCTTCAAGCAAGATCGCCCTGACATCCGGTTCACTCCACTGTTGAATTAACCAGGCATACTCTCGCTCGCGACCACAAAATGGAACTTCCCCCAATGAATACGGCACCTCAAATAATCGCCCTTCAAAGGCAGGCGGTGGATAATGCGGCAGGTCAGCTTGATCCCACAAATTTCCCCTTTCAATACGATGGACGATTTCATAGCTGGTACGATCCGGTAACACACCCAGCTCCTGTTGTAAAACCTGTTCGCATTGTTGAAAAACCTGCAACGCTTTGCCTTTTTCACCGGCATAGTAATAGTAGAGCATCAAACGCAGAAAAACAGCTTCACGATACGGTTCCACCGAAAGAATCTGGCGGCAAATGTTTATCGCCCGGCGGTAAGCACCAGTCTGAGCGTAAGCTTCCGCCAGTTCGGTCAAGGTAATCAAGTACAGGTCTCGCAAGCGTTCACGCTCGCCTACCGTCCATTCCAGATATAAGTCCTCTAACAGATAATCAGCCCGATAAAGCGACCGGGCCCTCTCCATCGATGCGATCGCTTTTTGAAATTGTTTTTCCTCCAGGGCTGCCCGGCCCAATTCTGCCTGCTCTTCAAACTGGTTCACATCGATCCAACAGTCCTGCTTTATGGTTTTGGTATCATCGACATGGGGTAAAGCGAGCGCATACCCACCCTCCACTGATTGTATCCATTCATGTCCTTGCGGGTTTTCGAGCACTTTTCTCAATTGGCTGATGCGCACGTATAGGCGCTGTTGAGCGCTGCTCGCATCTTCCCCCGGCCAAAGCAGTTCGATTAACTGGCTGTTGGAAAGTGGTTTGCCCGGGGCTGCTGCCAAAAATTTAAGTATTGAACGAACCTGCCTGCTTTGCCATAGCGGGTGCTCGATTTTTTTACCGTTTTGTATTACTTCAAACTGACCAAAAAAGAAAATTTCTAATACGGGCATGGGTATCATTCCCCCCAGGGATTGGGACCGGATGGTTTTGATTGAAAAGCATGCATTATGATTATAGCTGAACTTATTTCAAAAGAAATCAGCCTGGGCCTCATTCGGAGGCGTATTTACCTGCTTTTTACGTGCAATTAACGAGCCAGGGCTAATTAAGTCTGTTGAAAACATGAATCCCCTTATTTCCGCAATTCAATTAAGCTGATGCAAAAATAATTGAGCGAAAATACCATATAAAATATTTACTGCACATCTTTATTGATAGATAATTGTTGATTCTCGACATCTTGGTGATGATTTAAAGGTATGTTCCACCCCATACAATTTAGAGTATCCGGTTGAAAAAATATTCAGCCATTGAAATCATTTTTTTTACCAGGTTCGCTGAAATATCCAGCATAACCCCATACCAGAAATACGCATTCTTTTTTTGATGGGACATGGGGTATCACCAATTGTAGTCGCCCTTTCCAACATCGAAAATAGGGTAGGGGCAAGCCTTGCGCTTGCCCTAATCCTTCACCGGGAATTAGGGTAGGGACAAGCTCTACCCCCACGAGAAATTTGCGAATTTTCTTCGATGGGACATGGTGAGGTGAGGTAGCACAAGAATATGGGTTAAATTCCTCAATACTGGATACAACCAACACCAATATCATTTTGCGTAGTCCAGAATGGCACGACCATCTTATCGGCCTTAATAAATAAGAACAGAAAAACACCCAGACTCGAAATTTCAAGCAGGCATTCTTGGTCGCATATGGAACTGCCGTCCCAAATTCAGAAGGCTGCTGTTTTTATATAACCAGTTCCATCTGAAAGCCGGTTATCAATACTATCTTCTATTTTTCTATTGGTTTGCCTAAAGGATAAGGTGCAAAAAGAAAAAATGCAATCACCATCGTGATCGCAACAATTGGTGCGATGGCCACGACACCATATTTCCAACCCAGTAGGATGGCCAGAATTGATCCTGCCAAAGAGCCAACGAATTGGTTAACAACACCTTGTACCGCGAAAAACATTCCTGCCCGATCTTTACCGGTCTCTTTGGCATCAATGGCTGCAATTTGAGCCGGAAAAGCATAGGGTATGGTAAAAAATGCACCAATCGAGAAACTGGCAACCACACCGGCAATCATTCCCATGCTCAAAGGACTGATCGGAAGGTTAAACTTCTCCCAACTCAGCGCAAATATGAGCATGGCAAATGCGAATACCAACAGGGCAATTCGAAAGGCAAACTTTGCCCCTTTTTTCTTGGAGATGAGATTGAAAATGATGAGCATGATCGGCACGGGAGCAAAAGCAGCCGCATTCATCATACCCAGTTGCGATTCTTTTAGCCCCATCATATCCACACCCATAAACGCGATTCCTCCCAGGAAAAACTGTAAACCAAAGTAAAAGGTGGCAACACATGAAATGTAAATTAAAAATGTTTTATTGGAAAGAGTCATCTTGATACTTTGCAGCAAGGGAACTTCACGCTCTTTCGATTGTTTGAGGCTCTCCGGATCGGGGTTTTCCTTTATTACGAAAATTGGGCCCAGGAAGGTCAGAATGCCCGGTAAAAGCAAAAGAGCAGTTCCACGCACACCAAATTTTTGAAACATCATGGGTGCAACTACAAAGGTGAGAACATAGGCTATTGTATTAAATACGGTTTGCCAGCTTGCTACTCGCACACGGGATTGCTCATCGGGAACAATTTCTGATAAAGAAGCCAGGTAAGGAACAATAATGAATGTCTGAAAGAAAAAGTAGATCGAACTGACAACCGCCACATAGACAGCATTTGCCCAATGGCCTTCTGGCGTGAGATTGGAACCTGTGAAAGGTGGATACCACAATAGAATATAGCTGATGATTAGTGGGATCAAACCAATGACCATCATAGGCCTGCGTCGCCCCCACCGGCTTCTAAAATTATCCGTCCAACTGGCAATTGGCAGATCTACCAACCCATCCAATGCGCGTGCGATGAACATGCCAATTGCATACGCCGCTGCTGGTGCAAGCACCAGTGCACCCGCTTCAATCCGCGCCTGTGCCGGACGATAATAGTACAACAGGTAAGTGAGGACGACCTGGTACATGAAGCCTGGGCCCAAGCCGCCGATGCCGTATAACGGTTCTTGCCATTTTTTGATTGTTTTCATTGTGTCTGCTCCCAATTAATGCGAAAGAAAATAAGATTTTACTTTTTCTACCACGCTTGTATCTACAGCCATACCAGGTTGCGCCGCTCCCATGGCAGGGATGATGATGGAAAGACGTTCCAATTCAGCCAGAATAGCACTCTTGTTCAAAGGTTTGGGGGACAGACCTGTTAATTTTTCAAAGTTTTTCGAATATATTTTCTCTAATACATTAATTGGCAGGTTTATGCTCTGGAAATCTCCTTCAAATTTCCCAAATAAGAAACCTTGTCCTTCTTCAAATCGGAAGCCGCCATCCTTTTCCAAAAAATTGCGCACAAGTGAGATCCGCATGCCGCTTTCCAGCACATCTAATCCACCGGAAGGATCAGACAACAACGCTTTTGCGCCAATATCCGTACCGTAGAGGATGCGGTCCTGATATTTAATAAAGAAATCGCGGCTTTTCTGAGAATCTTGGGTGAAATTATGGTACATCTCAATTCCCGGAGTAAGGTCGACATGCATGTTCGGGAAACGATCCAAATAACCGGCCAGTCTTTCCAGCTGGGAGGATAGAAAGAAGAAATGAGCAAAGATAATTTTGAGCTTCGGAAACCTTGTCAGGACATTAATCACCTGACTATACTGGGCTTCATTGTTAATAAATGAACCATCCCCGTAAAACCAGCCTTGCTTCAACGCCCAATCCGGGATTCTTTGCTTATCCCAAAATTCTTCCGGGTCATTGACATGAAAAACAAGCGGGAAACCCATCTCCTCAATTTTTGCCCAATACGGTTCATAACTTCGACTGTCAAAATCCGGCGTGGGTAAATTCCTGCGCATATCCGGCTTACCTTCGATCATTTTAATGCCATCGCAGCCCATTTCAGCCAGTTTTTCGGCATACTCAGCAAAGTATTGACCACAAGTCTCAGGCTGCATGAACAAAGCGGAAATATCCAATCCCCCAAACACATATACGCGTTCCGGAAAATTGGCTTTTAATTGCAACGCATCCGGCACCAGGCTCAAGCGATTGTAATGCGGGGTGCAAACGATATTGCAGCTTGTGATCCGGTTCCGGTCGAGAATTTTGATTAGATTCGAGCTCAAGTCTGGATGGGGGTAATGAATATGGCAATCTATGATCTTAGTATCCAAAAAGGGTGAATCCATAATCCTCCTTAGCTAAATATCTCCGACTTGGCAATCTTCGGAAATTGAAAAAAAGTATTGGGTTGTATAAAGGTGGAAATAATTTCGATAAATAAATCCAGAAACGATTTGAAGGTGATTATAGCATTAATACAAACCTGAAATTATGAATTCGGACAGATAAAATGAGCACTTGTTTATCGATATTTAGACAGGAAGTTTTAACTTTTCAAGCTCCAAATGGTTCATCATTTAGGCAGGTTAGTGTCTTCCTGTTTTTCCATCATAACGCAGTCCTCCTGTAAACTAATACTGACAACAGACCGATTTCGGCCGCCTTCTTTGGCGCAATACAAAGCTTGGTCTGCTTCACTTAACAATTCTTCACATCGTTCCATTGTTACCGTCAGACAAGCAACTCCGATGCTGACCGTAAAGCCCAGCGTTTTTTTGGGGTCAGTTAGAGAGCCCAGGTCAAATTTGTGAACTTCAATACTTTTTCGGATGCGCTCAGCCAACCGCAAAGCTGCCTCTGCCCGCGCATTTGGCGTAATGACCAAAATCTCATCACCACCATAGCGGGCAACCACATCAGAGGCTCGTACTGCACTTAAAATCAGGCCGCCCCAATGACGCAAGACAACATCCCCCACCGGATGGCCGCAGCTGTCATTGATTTGTTTGAAAAAATCGATATCAATTAAGAGTACCGATAAGGGCAGGTCAAATCGCTTTGCTCGCCGGAATTCTTCCTGCAGGCGTTTATCCATATAACGACGATTATAGATGCCAATCAATGGATCAGTTATGTTTTCTTCTTCCAAACGCACCACACGACCAATATCCAACGCAGTCTGCAGCGAGAGGTTAATGGTGATTAAGACAAAAACAGCTCCGAAGAAAAATACAGCAGGTACAATCAGACTGGATTCATGCCTGAATGTGATTGCATAACCGACATACCCACCAATGAACAGGATGATCAAAGCGGATTGCCAGTACCAATTTTGTCGAATCCGGCCAGGAGGCAACAGCTTAATCAGCCGATAGAGAGGCACCAGCGCAACAATCAAAATCAACAAACCGACAACCACCAGAAAATTGGAGATAATATTAGGAAGCATATTTTTTTCCTGGAAAAATGAGAATATCTGCTGGACGGAGTGTGCTAATTAAATGGCTGAAATTAATTTGCTCTGTAGGGTGAGTTTTTAACGATTTAATTATCTCACAATTTGAAAAATTTGAACTTTTTAATTGGCTAACAAAACATGCTACACGAGAAGGAAAAATATCGATAGTTGGTTTGAAATGCCATATACTTTGGAACAGCACCTATGCGACAAGGGAAACCATGACCCCGCAGAACGGCGACCTTCCCGCTTGTCCAGACTTTAAGCCTTAGCTCTCATCCCCGTCTGCTACCAAATACGCGACAGCCCGGTTTTCATCGTCGTCCATTAAGAGCCGTATGTGATGATCGGCGCGAAAATCTGCCACACGGATCAAACGTAATGCCGCGCGAATCTGCGGTTCCAATTCGAGATATTCGCTGACGCAATTCGGAGAATCGTCGAAAAAAGCAGCATTGATATGATTCTCCGGGTCATCCAGCGGAATAGCCAGGGGGTAAATTTGTGATTCTAACAAATCTTGGAAAAAATGCGTCCCTAAGGATGGCTCGGGTGGCAGACCAATATTTGCCCCGGCCAGTTCAATGAGTGCTCGCGCATTATAAATATCCCCATACTCAATGGCGACTCCCAAATCGGAATTAGAACTGCCCCATCGCCCCGGGCCAACACATATAAACGCTTCCTTTTCAAGCAATTGGTTTACCTTGCCAACCGAACGTGCCAGGGTCGTCCGTTCGGTTTCAGTTTTGAGCGAGAAATAAGGCACATGCGGCACATAAACCACATAATCAATTTTATCAACCATACCATGCGGCACGACAAAATGAGTTTCAAAGATTAAATCATCAACAGGCAACTTCTTTGGAATTTGCACCTGGGCTGTGGGCATCAACTGCGATTGTGGACGGCATTGCACCAGGCTAATCCAGAACTCAGGTTTGCCAAGTTTGGATTCTTGTATCGAAATCGTAAATTCAACATCTACCGGTAGGCGATAAGCTTTTTCGAGCACATTCAGCATATCCCGCATAATTTCGGCAAAATTGGTTCTTTTGATAAATTCATCGTAATTTACCACCAGGTTGTTGGTGCTTCCATCCAAAACACGACTACGAATCGGGTTGAAGTATCCGCCAGCATCCATTTGGGCTATGTAGCGTAAAGGTTTATAGTCGGCTGTTAGCACCTCTCCGATCGGAAGGGTACGAAAAGAATTGGTTTCAAGGTCAATCAAATCAACATATTTCTGGGAGTACTGCCTGAGCATCTTTGGGTTGGTGGATGGTCGCAAGAGAGGGTGGCTGAGCGCGATTACACGTGGATAGTCATTCCCAACTCGATCTACCGCACGAGTTCCCAATCCCCAAACCATGCGGACGAAACCGTCTTCGGTCTTTATCTGCGGTGCCCAGCGGAAGGTGTTACGGCTGAAGGCAACACCGGCACCGTGTGGCAGGTAGTAGCGGCCAAACTGCTCACCTTGCACTTCCTGGATTAAAACAGCCATACGCTCATCGTAGTCTTGTAACCCACGTGCCCGCCGGTATAGCAGGGCATTTGGGTTTAAGACCGAAGCATAAATAGTAGCAATTGCCCGCGTCAGATCTTTTAAATTTTGGTTCAGGTTGCTTTGATTTGCAAGGAAGATACTGTCGTACTTACCCGCAAATGAAGTCCCGAAATTATCCTCCAATTGGGAAGAAGATCGTACGATTAACGGCTTAGGGCCAATTTTAACCAGCAAAGTCTGTAAACGGTCCAAAATATCAGGAGGGAAACTACCTGCTTGGAATTCTCTCACAATGGACGGATATTCAGCGCGCATTTCTTCTTCGGTCTTATACTTTTGGTCATTCCAATTGCTCAAGGAATTCACTGTCATAAAGGTGTAAAACTCATTCGAGCCAATGAAATAAGATTCAGGTGAGTCCATGCATGAGCGTAAATTGAAATCAGGTGAATCAGCCAGCACGCGGTGAGCCAGCAGCATCCCGGCAGCTTTGCCACCTATTTTTCCTGCGCCGATCTTGCGGCGGCGGATATCGAGCAAATCCCCGAACGTGAACCATTCTTTGGCAATATTGATGTATTGCAATTGATCACTAATCAGCGTGCGAATCAACACCACTTTGGTTTCTTGTACGCGAGCTTCATACTTTAATCGATCTTTTGCATTGAGGTGTTCATACATCATAGCTTGCTCAAAAACAATCTCCAACGGCGCAAGCTCGGGATTGATCAAGAAAAGTTGTTCAGTCTGATTGATACCTCGTTCCGACAAAACTTCAGTGGTAACAGCTTCAAAATCTTCAAAGGTAAGTTGATGACTGAAGAGCAGGTCAGTCAACTGGTCGCGGGTACGCTGCATGCGCAAATCCCATATTTCAGATGCTTCTTCGTTATAGGGGTCTTGAATACCTTCGCGCTCCTGTGCCAGAATCGCCATTTCACGAACACGGTTTTCAAAGACCTGGGGTTGAATTACACCACGGTCAAAAAGTTCCCGTCGCATCTTGGCACGGATTCGGCTGCTAAGGATTGGATACTGTCCAAGCGCCAGGTAGATGGATAGCAGACGATCAGTCGAATTGGAATTAAGTGTCATTCAGGCAATAATCCTTCCCATATTATTCCATATTTTAACTTCTCAGAAATGTCATTGTGAGCCACCGTTTTTGTCTTTGGTGGCGTGGCAATCTCGTTTAAGTTGAATGCTCGTAAAACAAAAATTTGCTTCGCAATGCCACTATTCTTACAAAGACTGAGTAGTTACTTTATACCTAATCTTATCGTATTTTCTGAGAAGAGAAAATGGGAAGGATAGGGATATATGGTTGCTTTGGATAGTGGCTTGGTTTGTTGATTGGTTAGTTTGTTGACTGGTTAGTTTGTTGATTGGTTAGTTAGTTGAGTTGGAGAGAAAAAATCATGGAGCCTCCCGGTTTTCACATCAGCTGTGGATGCGTTGGAGACACCTGAGAGTCCTTTAACTCGTCAATCAAGTCATTCCTAGCCGAGATTGAGGACTTTTCACCTATCCTCTCATTTGCAAGAATGCCACGTTGATCACAACCCTCAAGCTCGGATTGGGACTTGCAGCTTTTTCCAAACCCGAATCCGAGCCAGTAAAAAGCTTATAGATAGGTGGGATTTTCCCGGCCATCTCTTATTACCACCCCAATCTCGGCTTCGAGCTTTGCGATTAAGGTGCGCTACCTTTTTTCATATCGAATAGTTCCTAGCCGAGATTGGGGGATTTTTCACCTAGCCTCTCATTTGCAAGAATGCCACGTTGATCACAACCCTCAAGCTCGGATTGGACCTTGTGCCTTTTTCCAAACCCGAACCCGAGCCAGTAAAAAGCTTATAGATAGGTGGGATATTCCCGGCCATCTCTTATTACCACCCCTCTCTCGGCCTTGAGCGCTATTCTCAAAATCTATTTTCGGCTGTGTGCTAGCAGCTGCCAGCTCGATCTACCCGCTACCCCAAATGCATCGGCATGATGACATGAGTAAAGCCCTCTTCACCGATCGGTTTTATCGTCGCCGGGGTGTTATTGGCGTTCGTTTCGAGGATAACATTCGGAGTCTTGATTACATCCAGCACTTCCCGCAGATAGCTGACATTGAAAGCGATTAATAAACCATCGCCTTCGATATTAGCGTCCAGCTGTACCTCGGAGGTGCCTGTCTCTTCAGTCTGAGATGAAATTTCAACTACTCCAGGACCATCCGGGTGAGGTTGTAAGTGTAAACGAATAATATTGTTACCTTCTCGCGCAATGATTTCAGATTGCCGGCAGGCTTTTGCAAAAGCCGGTGTGGAGATGATTGTATGCGTTTTAAATGATCGTGGCACAATGGCCTCATACGGCGGAAAATTGCCCTCAATTAATTGCGAGACAAGTTCTGCGTCTTTTAAGTGAAAGATGACCTGGCCGCGCCCGCTGGGGATATTCATCGTAATTGTTTCATTGCCGTCAGTGGCAATGCGTGCCAGTTCGGTCATAGCCCTGGCTGGCACAATGATGGATATGGGTTTTTCAACTGGAGCAGACAGTGAATCGGAGCGAACTGAAATGCGGAACCCATCGGTAGCGGCCAAGGTGATTTTATTACCCTCTAACTGAGTCAATACTCCTTGTAATACCGGACGAGCTTCATCAGCTGAAGCAGCAAAAGCGACCTGTTGAATCATTTCTTTAAAGGTAACCACATTCAGCTCAACGCCTTCGGATAGTTTCGGAATCGGCATGGGCGGATATTCCTGGGCATCGATTCCCTTAATGTCGGTCACATTGGATCCGCACTTGATGTTTAACGTTTGGGTTCGTTCGTTAAGCATGAGCTCAACACGATCGTTGGGGAGCGCGCCAATCAGATCAGAAAATGTGCGCGCAGGCACCGTGATAGCTCCATCTTCTTCAATTACGGCATTTATCCAGCAGGAGATGCCAAGTTCCAGGTTCGTCGCGGAGAGCCGCAGACGCCCTTCATCGGTCGCAATGAGAATGTTCGACAAAACTTGCAAAGTACTGCGCTGGGATACTGCTCTGGAGACTATACCTAAACCGTGTGCCAATTCCTGTTGCGAGACCGATGCCTTCATTTGCTACCCTCTATTCATATTTTTCTTTGCGTGGTATTTGTATCGCCTGAACTGAGTGGGAATACACCATCATGTTGTAAAAAGTATACATCGAGTATCCTAAAATTTCCAGTCTGAGGGATAGTTCAAATTATGGCCCATTTTATTAATTTCATCAAATTTTTACACGATTTTCATTTGCTTTCTTTTCTCTTATGAATATACTTTTTATAGGTTTTGGCTATTTGATTAAAGCCTTGGATGATTCCTCCTTGATTCTCAATTGCAGAAAATATTTCCTGTTGGTGGAACCCCCTGCCACCAACGAAACAGCGTTACAATTTTTGTGGCGCTGTTTTTATACAAATTTCTTTTCCTGATCCACTTCCATGCTACACTCAAATCTGCGAAGATAGAAAGGTGAATATGAGTTCAGATAAACCTGAAAAAGAAGTATTTGCGTTCCCATGCCTGATAGCGTTGAAAGCAATCGGTAATGACGTTGATAATTATCGCCAATTTGTGGTTGATATCGTCTCGAATCATGTGATCGATTTGGATCTAGACCTGATTCAAACCAAACTAAGCAGTGCAGATAATTTTTTATCAGTGACAGTGCCGTTTATTGCCCAAAATCGCGACCAATTAAATACCATCTACGAACAGCTCAGCAAAGATGAACGTACACGCTTTTTACTTTAATTCGAAGCCCTTATTAATCTCCGGCCAAATTACAACCTGATTTCGACCCTTCATCTTGGCTTTATATAGTGCCTGGTCTGCCTGATCCAGCATTTTGCTTATATCGGTGATCTGTTGGTCTTGCAAACTAGAGACGCCTACACTGACAGTCACAGAGATGAGCGCATTATTATAAGGCACGTTAAGGTCGTGAATTGCGAGGCAAAGGCGCTCCGCAGTGGTGGTGGCTGAGACGATATCAGTCTCAGGTAATAAGATTACAAATTCTTCGCCACCGTAACGGGCTGCCAAATCAACCTGACGCAGGTTGTTGCGTATGCATTCGGTTAGTGCTACCAGAACTTCATCTCCAGCCAGATGGCCATACGTATCATTGACACGTTTAAAAAGATCAATATCCATCATGATAATGGATAGCTGATGAGAATAGCGCCGTGCCCGTTCCAGCTCTACCCGCGCAAGGTTGAAGAAATAGCGGCGATTATAGAGACGGGTTAAGGGGTCGGTCACCGCCAGCTGATTCACTTCCGCGAACAGGTAAGCATTTTGAATTGCAATGCCTGCTTGACTGCCAATTGATTCCATCATGGTCAGATCAAACTGCGAGAATTTTCGATCCGGCTCTTTGCTAAAAACACCTAAAACCCCCATGATCGTCAAACCAGACATGACCGGTACACCCATAAAAATTGTTGCACCCATTTCCAGAAAATTATGGGCGATATAACCATCCAATGATTCAATCTGCAAGCGTTCGACAATCACACCTTTGCGGCGATCGACAATTTGCCAGGAAAGATAGCGCAGGTCACGTTCAATTTTCTGATCAATCATAAAACTATCTTCGCGATTCATCCCATATTGAAAATGAATGTATGCGCCTTCATCCACCAGCAGACCCAAATGGGTTTCATCCGTATCAGTTATTTCCAGAGTCTGGCGTAGAAGATCGGAAAGAATCGTATCCAATTCCATACTGCTGGAAATGGTACGGGTAATGGTGTGGAGCTGTTGTTCACGGCGCAATGCTTCTTTTGTTTGCTTGATTTGTTCCTCCGCTTGATGGCGGGCTGCCAGCAATTCTTTTTCGTATTGTCGCCTTTTGGTTATATCTCGTGAAACACCTTGAATACCGACAACGTTCTTTCCACCATTTAACAACAAACTTGTTTCCACTTCCGTCAAAACGCTTGTTCCATCTTTGCATGTTTGTTCAAGAAAAAATCGGTTGCGAATGGATGTCTGAATTTGATCAAATGGAATATTTTTTTGGATGCTGTTGCGTAGTTCATCAAGCACACCTTTAATTTCCTGTCTTGAATCTGAGGTCAATGTTTCCTGAAAGGATTGTTGTAACACTTCGGCAACAGAATATCCACGCAATTTTTGGATCGATGGGCTCACGTACGTAAAACGTTCATTCAGGTCGATTGTCCAAATCACATCGGATGCATTTTCGGCTAACAGGCGATATTTTTCTTCACTGGCGCGTAATCTTTTTTCAGTTTCCTGCTGGTCAGTTAAATCATGGAACAGAATCATCCAATTGTCCAAAGTATCTCCAGCAACAGAAACGCGATAGGCATTCACCTGAAAATAATGGCCATTTTTACTGAGTGGAAATACAACCTGATCAGGTTCTGTATGGGGTTTCTCTGTCCACTCTGGAATAAACTCACTCAATGGTTTCCCCAATGCAAACGATTGATCAGTATTCAAAATTTT
The DNA here is from genome assembly GCA_001899005.1 of Chloroflexi bacterium 44-23. Classification (GTDB taxonomy): domain Bacteria; phylum Chloroflexota; class Anaerolineae; order Anaerolineales; family Anaerolineaceae; genus UBA6170. The sequence goes on along the minus strand of MKUW01000019.1, from coordinate 112,344 downwards.
CTGTGCATACGGGTTAATTGAAATTATGCGATTAGGCTCCAAATTCTCGAGTACAACCAAGCCAAACGGTAACTGATCCAAAATGGCTAATGTATTCACTGGAATTAAAGAAAAGAATTTATTGCGGAAAAGTCCAAGCGCCATGACAGGAAAACTAAAACCGAGAAGGAGTGGGGTCGTATCGTAATGCTTGGGAATAATGCCCATAAAGGTCAAAAAAGTCCCTGTAAATGGGATTAATAATCCCAGCAAAATAAAACCAATCTGTTTACGAAAGACAGATTCACTCTTGAAATAACGGATCAAGAGCAATATTACAGATGCAATCGTAATGCCCGCACTATAAGCAAAATGTAAATATAGTCCTGGGCCAAATTGAAAATCAAGAAATGATAAGGAACCAATCTGCTGGAGGTGCGTGTTGATACGCATAAAGCTGTAATCCGCATTGTTCCAATAGAAATAAAGAACAACAAGCGGTTCAATGGTTAAAAAATAGATTAACCATTTACTGACTGACTTGACAGACTGGGAATAGCGTAATGAAAAAACGAGGGTCGCTGCCGGCAGGAGAACACTGCCAACTTGCTTCAGGTTTGCGAAAAATATTTTTTCAGCCAGGCCAGGAATTAACACTTCAATGAGATATCCCAATGACCAAATAGCAACGCTCAACCCAATGAGTGCTACGGCAATTCCACCTGGCATGGTTTTACGGGTTCTAAATGAGACCCATCCAAACATCAGCGCGAATATACTGGATAGTGATAATAAAAGGATGAAAGGCAGATTAAGCAGACTCATTCGTTGTTTGGAAAGCATCTGTAAAACAAACCAATTTCTAACCCCATTCCAGAATTTGTAGTGACAAATAGTTGTTTATATTATCAAATGAACCTTTAAATTATAGCCTCATTTTGCTTTTTTATGCTATCTAATTGGCATTTAAAAAGTTGACGAGCAATCGTCAACTTTCAGATAGGTCATGACGCCTATGATATAATCTTGTGTGCCGAAGGTGGGAATCGAACCCACATACCCGAGGGTACACGATTTTGAGTCGTGCGCGTCTGCCTATTCCGCCACTTCGGCTTTTTACTAGCGCTTAGTATATCCAAGATTCTTGGAAGGGTCAAGGTACAGGATTTCAATGAAGCTCGGCATCATCGGTTTACCTCAAAGCGGCAAGACTACACTTTTTAATGCTGTCACACGCGGTGATGCTCCCACCGGAATATCCGCTGGGCGTGTTCAAGTTAACACCGCCGTTGTTGATGTGCCAGACCCGCGTGTGGATAAACTGTCTGCCATGTTCAACCCCAAAAAAACCATTTATGCCAAAATTACCTATGCAGATATTGCCGGTTTGGATGGTAGTGCAGGCAAGAGTGGTATTTCCGGAATCCTGTTAAACCAGCTCACCCAAATGGATGGCTTCATTCATGTGGTACGCTGTTTTGAAGATGACAATGTTCCCCACGTCAGTGGAAATGTAAATGCTGCGCGCGACCTGGAAACCATGGATACCGAATTCATTCTTAACGACCTCATTGTTGTGGAACGCAAGCTTGAACGTCTGGCAGATGAACGTCGCAAAGGCGCCGGGAGAGATAAAGCTACCATCGACCGTGAAATCGGATTATTTGAAAAGATGCAAAATGCATTAAATCAGGAAATCCCTTTACGAGACATGGATCTCAGCAGTGATGAAGCGAGCAGCCTTTCCGGTTTTGGTTTCTTGAGCTTCAAACCTGTTCTGGTTGTGTTCAACATTGCCGAGGGACAGGTTGCCCCTGAAATTAACTATCCGCATCGCCACAGCCTGTTAGTCGATCTTCAGGGAAAACTCGAAATGGAGATGGCCCAACTCTCTCCGGAAGATGCTGAACTATTCATGGCTGAATACAATATTACAGAATTAAGCCTTAATCGCATGATTAAGCTTTCCTATGATCTGCTCGGACAGCTTTCATTTTTCACGGTTGGACCGGATGAATGCCGCGCCTGGACTGTGCGCAGCGGTGCTTTTGCTCCAGAAGCAGCCGGGGTGATCCATAGTGACCTCCAAAAAGGTTTCATTCGTGCTGAAGTGGTTGCTTATGATGATTTGATTTCTGCCGGCAGTATGAATGAAGTCAAAGCCAAAGGCAAACTACGTTTAGAAGGAAAAGAATATCCGGTTAAGGATGGAGATATTCTTAACATCCGCTTTAATATTTAGTTTGCACCCCCCATTTGGCACTTACAATTCACTGGTGCGTTAAGGACGGGCACATGACCAATCCGGCAATTGGCTAAAAATTACTTGCTTTTCATTATTGTTTTGAATAACTACATTGGTTTTCATAAAAATGTGTTCGGAATTCCAGACTGATTCCTGCCCTGTCTTGCAGCCTACCAGGGTTACGTCACTGCCTGCGGTAAAATATCCCACCTTACTAAAGGCTATCATCCGGCTCACATAGACATAATCGCGGCCAAGACCCATCAGTTCAAAGAATTCCATGCCTGGGGCAAACCTCTCATTTCGATAGATACGCGGATGATAGGCTCGCACGGAAACAATCAGCGCATCGGGGTTGCTTTTAAAACTATTCCATTCCTGGTTTGTCAAGAGGTTTAGCTTTAACAACATCCGGCCGGTTTCCTCGCGCAGCAGGTCTGATGTTTCCACTGCCAATTGTTTTGGTAAAAAGTTAACCAAATAGGTGGATGAGCCGGCTAGAACAAAAATCGCCATCCAGAGTATGATCACCAAAGGCCGCTCATTAAACCTGCTCGCTTTTTTCCCATTCTGCAAAGCCGCATTTTTAGCAAATAACGGCTGGACCTCACCTGTCCAGAAAAGTTTTTGTATTTGGTTAATTGCAGCCAGCAGACCAATGCAATAATAAAGCATCGTGACCCAACCTACCGGCAAGAGATATCGTTCTCCCGAGGTCATCGCTGCTGCGTTTCCAATGAAGTAGCTGCCTTGAAGAATTAAGGGGCTAATCCCAGCCAGACCAAATTTTTGCCATGTAAGGGTAATCCCCACCAAGATTAACATCAGACTGAGCGACATACTAATCAAATTGCCAGGAGAAAGATCTACCAACCAGATCGGGCGGCGAGGATCTACTTTCCACAAATCCTGGCTTGTGATTTCGTTGCCGGAGAGGAATCTTAAATTTATGGGCATTTCTGCAATCGCATTATAGCTGTTGTTGAGGAAATGGAATAAAAAACCCTGGCCGGCAGTAGTCGTCTCCGCCGCCAATGCCATCGAGCGTACCGGGCTTGCCATGTAAGGCTGGGTTGATTGTTGTTGTGAGCTTTTTTTGTCAAAACGTAATTCAATCACATCCCGGATTTTAATCCAGTAATAACTCGACCCACTTGCGTTGCGCGCAGTTACAAACCAGGGCAAAATAGTCAGGCTGAGGGTTACCAGAAAAAAAACAACTCCTTTGAAAAGCGGCTGCCGGGCTTTGCGACTAATCCAAATAAAAAGCACTAAAATTAATGGCACTAATGCCAATGAGTTGAAGCGCACCAAAATACTCAAACCCAACATGCCGCCCGTAAGAACGGCCCATTTTTTTTTGTCTGGGTTCTGCAGCCAACGGAAAAGAAAAATGGCAACACAAATTATTAGAAGAGTCAGTAATCCTTCCGAGTTCTCAATCTTAACGTTCATTCCGGCAACTTTGGGGTAAAGACGAATTTCGTTAAAACCTTTTAGAATCATATAAACAGCCAATAATCCTGACCCCGAAAACTTAAGAATTAAGGCTCCAAGATAAAATATAACTGCCGGTATCAGCGCTAACACAGCAATCTGGAAAATAATGTAGCGGTCAATTTCTTCTCCAAAAATAGCCTGACCGGTTGCCATGAAAACTTGATAAAGTGGTTTATCGGTTAGCCATTGATTGTAGACACCCTCGCCCAGCCCCACATAGAACGACCCGATACTATACACTGCATCATCGATAGGCGGATAACAAGCGTTATTCGGGGGGTACGGTCCTGGACGATCTTCGACACAAGCAAGCGGAGTTTGCATCCATGTTACAAAAGCAGCCAACCAAATGACAAGAAATATTGCAGCGAACCGGCGGGGTTTGTTTAAATTTTTACCGGTGAGCCCGGGAAAGTAAAAAAGCAGAAGCCGCCACAGTACCCAACCGGAAAAAATTTGTAAACTGGTCAAAATTGAATTGGGCGGGAACGAAAGGGTAGATTCTGTACCAACTTGAAAGCTTGTTAATCGCAGGACCATAAAAACAATGATGATTGCCAGCATGATCAATGCCAACCCTATGGCCGTTTTACGGTTAGCAGAATACAATTGCTTGATCGTCAATTTTATCGGCCTGTGTAATGTGCTTTCCAATACCAGAAAGTATTGCAATGAAATAACCAAAACCAGGATCAATACAGGCAGCAGACGCACATAATTATCTTGCAAGGTTTTTAAGCGCTCTGGCGGGAACCAGATGACCAGCCACAATAAAACGGCTGCGACTGCGCCCCACAATTCAGTTCTGCGCACTAATGGCGAACCCGGCAAAAATGCGTCAGCCAGCACTTGTAATCGTTGAGGATGGCGGAAGAGGTTGATCTCTGCAACCATAATTGAAAACGCAAACAGGATAAGCAACCAGCGCTTCCAGGATAAACCCAGGAAGGCAGCATTCTTAGGATCTGCCTCAATGGTCAGCAAAACCACCAAGACGATCACAGCCTCACCCACAGCTAGCAGCGCTGCCCACCGTAAAGATCGAACAAGCTGGTGTGAATTATTTTCCATCGCGATCCTTAAGCATCCGTTTTCTTTCAATTGTCTCATGGTCATTATAAACGAGATCAGCCATCAATTCACGTGCGGTCAGCACTGCATTTTGTTGGTAAATTCAAAACAAGAATTAAAAAAGATTGGTCTGTATAACCATATCCGTTCCAATTAATTAATCCGGAATTCTTATCGAGTAAAATAGCCACAGAAAGGAATAATTTGAATAATTTAGAACCCAACAAAAAATCAAGAAAAAGATGGATCTTCCTGGTCTTTTTGCTTTCTTTTGTCTGTATCTGTGGTTTGCTTTTTTGGTTCAGTCCCTTCAATAGCCAACCCATACGGAATATATTGAATGGCCGTTCCGTCGATCAAATTTATGGCGAAGGGAATACACTATTGGATACCCTATTCTCACGGATACCCCTCGGCATTGGCAGCAAAGATGCTGTCTGTGGAAATGTATCACAATGGCAGGTGCTTGGTGTTGGCATTGATGAACGCGACAGCGAATATTTGTATGGCCTGGCTGATGTGATCCGTATCGTCCGCATTGATTTTGAAAACCCGCAAATCAATGTAGTCGCCTTACCACGCGCCACTTTGGTCAATCCACCGCCCGGTTTAGACAAGGTGCCTGCACCTTTGCTGCTTAACCAGGCCTATTTCTTTGGCTCTCCCGGCATGAATTATTTTGAAGGCTCAGGATTTGGTGCCGGAGCACTGGCTGCTACTTTGCAATCGAATTTTGGCGTAAAAAGTGAAAATTATCTGGTAGTTGATTTTCAAGCTTTTGTGAGATTCATCGATGCAATCGGTGGGATTGAAGTCGATTTGCCTACTTATGTTGATGATCTCCCCTCAAGTTATTTTCCCGCAGGCAAGCAGTTCCTGGATGGAGCACAAGCGCTGACTCTTGCAAGGGTGCGCTCAAAATATTCTGATCTTGCCAGAATTGAAAATCAAACAATTGTCTTAAAGGGTATTTTTCAGAAATTAAAGAACCCCGCCACAATTGTGCGCCTGCCAAAGATCTACGCCAGCTTGATTGACTCATTCCAAACTGATGCTTCACCGGCCCAAATTTCATCGGTGTTTTGTTTACTTAGCCATCTGGAAAGCGACGACATCCACTTTTATAACCCTCCAGAAGATTTATTAATTCATGATTGGGAATTCATACCCAATATGAATCAGCAAATGGAAGTTTTTCGTTGGGATGAGCGCCTGATTAATTGGATTAAGCAATCTCTCTCTAACGCCCCTGCCCCTTGAGATTTTAGACCATTTGCGAACCGAAATCAGCGTGGTTAACTGGATTTATCTCCCAAAAGGTGCCCGAGAAAATACGGCCATTGCTTTCGCCACCAGGGCCAATCATGGTTGACATCTTGTCCCCAATAATCTACCCAGAATGGAATTCCTTTTTCTTCTAAAATATTCTGCATCTCATGGGTATCTGCCAGCATTTCATCTTCCCATGCGCCTTGACCCACACAAAAAATGATCTGGCTTTCCTGATATTGCTGTAAATACCATTCATCTTCATTTCCAGGCAGATAAGCCAGTGGGCTATTAAAGTAAACCAGATCATCCATATAATCACCAATGAACATATCCAACTTGTAGATGCCGCTCAACGCGATAACCCAGTCAAATGCATCTGGGTGGCGCAGGAAAAAATTGCAGGCATGGTACGCGCCCATACTTGCGCCGCTGACGAGACATTTTTGCGAATTATCATCTCCGTGCCGCCGGATAAACGGCACCACTTCTTGCATGATATAGCGATCATATTCTTCATGGCGGCGAGCGCGATCTGCGGGGTGAGCATCCCAATTTGCCCAGGATTGGCTGTCTACCGAATCAACAGTAAAAACTTTGATTTTTCCGGAATCAATCCAGGGTTGGATTGCTGAAATCATGCCATAATTTTCGAGATCAAAAAAACGGCCGCTTTGAGGAGGGAATGCCAGCATCGGTTTTCCACCATATCCATACACCTTTAATTCCATATCCTGATTAAGAGAATGGCTGAACCACTTGAAATATTCTGCTTCCATCATCTGTTTCCAATCCGCTTTTGTTGAATCTGCTCTACCACACTCAAAATCTGATCCAGGTCCGGGGAGCGAACAATATAGCCATAATCACCCAAAGCATTACGCCATATTGGGCTGATGGGATCATGCTGAACAATTAATTCACTAAAAGCACTTAGAACCTGGTGATGTGTCAGCTGATAAGCAATATGATTTTTACGGCTGATATAGGCACAGTGATAAGGGCATTCCAAAGGAGGACGATAAGATTCGCCGGCGATCATATTTGCGTACTCTGCATAGATGTCATAATCATGGGCATAGTTGAACATATCAGTGGTGAACCCACCGGGTGGGCGAATATTCACCTCTAGAGCAACAATATCTTCTGTAGCGGTTTCAAAGAATTCAAGATGGAAAAAGCGTGCTTTCACATCAAAGGCTTTTACTGTCCTCATTCCTGTTTCAAGGATCTGCTCGGGTATTTCACGTAAAGAGTAATAGAAAATATCGTCATCTTGATTGACTGTTTCCATGATACCGTTGTTAAACACATGCACCGTATAAAAAATAACCTCACCTTCTTGATTGGTGAGCCCATCAAAAGAAAAGATATCACCTTTAATAAATTCTTCAAAAATATAATCCGTGTGCGGTCGGTTTTCAAAAAACGAGCGCAATTCGCTTTGATTGCCAATCTTGAAAGTTGCCGCAGCACCGACACCATTATCCGGTTTGGCTATGACAGGAAAGCCTGTCTCCTTGACAAAAGTCTGTGCCTCTGCCAGGCTTTTTAAGACGCGCCCACGCGCCACTTTGATGCCAGCTCGAGTATAAATTTGCTTCATTTTTGATTTTTGCTTGGTCCAGGCGATCGTATCCCGCTTTGGGCCAGGAATGTTAAAATCCGTACGCAGGTTGGCTTCAGTCTCAAGCCAGTATTCGTTGTGGCTTTCAACAAAATCGAGCTTACCATACCCGTGTATAAAATAACCCATTGCCCGCAACAATTCATCGTAATTGTGTAGATCGCTGACTCTGTAATACTCGGTAAGATTACGCTTAACCGTCTCGTTCAAATGATCAAACGCCATAATCCCGATACCTAGAACATTGACCCCATTTTCACGCAGATTTTGAATGAAAGCTGCATAATTGGGAGGAAATTCTGGTGATAAATAAACGTAATTCATGATATTCAAGCACTTTCGCTTTGCTTAATAAATTTTGATAGAGTCAGTATTGTTTCACAGCCAGCTTTAATCAACGACGTCATCTAAGTCACAAAATGTAGCAGCGAGATCAGCCAAAGACTTTTTTCTCATCATTTGTGTCAAACTATTAAGCTGCCTCTATGCCATTATACAAATAAAATCAAGTACAACAAAAGTTTGTATTTTTTGTATCATTTCAAAAATCAGAGGCAGCGTTTTATTGAAAAGAACCTATGTTTTGATTGAAGTCAGTAAGCTTCAAAGCACGTGCCCGATACCCAATAAAACTGCTTTTCAAGTACAATTGGAAAAAAGTAAAAAATATACACATTAAGGAAGATGCTATGGCTCACAGGCACGCAATCGATTTTGACAAACGCGAAAAGAAATATGTTTTGGCCGAATTCCCTTACCCCTCCGGGTCTGGGTTGCACATAGGTCACGCCTTCACATTTACAGGAGCGGATGTATATGCCCGCTTCCAAAGAATGTTAGGCAAAAACGTACTTTTCCCCATCGGTTGGGATGCATTTGGTCTTCCTACAGAAAATTACGCCATAAAAACCGGCCGCAAACCTCAGGATGTAACCAGTGAAAACACCGCTACGTTTCAAGCTCAAATGGAGCGTCTTGGTTTATCCTTTGATTACGAGCGAATCGTTAACACAACCGATCCTTCCTATTACAAATGGACCCAATGGATATTCATTAAATTATTTGAAAAAGGATTGGCTTACAAACAAGAGATGCCTATCAATTGGTGTCCCAGCTGTAAAGTCGGACTGGCTAATGAGGAAGTCATCAACGGCAATTGTGAGCGCTGTGGATCTCCCACGACACGCCGGCGGATCAGCCAATGGGTTGTTCGCATCACTGAATATGCCGACCGTTTGATTGACGGACTGGAGCAAACCGATTTTATTGAAAAGGTAAAAGCTGCCCAAATCAATTGGATCGGCCGCAGCGAAGGGGCACGCGTTAAGTTCAAGTTGGTTGGCCTGGATGAAGAATTGGAAATCTTTACTACTCGACCCGATACGCTGTGGGGTTGTACCTTCATGGTATTGGCACCCGAACACCACCTGGTTCAGGAATACTGCCTGCAAAACCCGGGCGTAAAAGAATATGTTGAAACCAGCCACGCCAAATCTGACATGGAACGCATGGAAGTGGCCTACGAGAAAACCGGCGTTTACAGTGGCCTTTCTGCCATCAATCCGGCCACCGGAGAAGTTATCCCGGTTTGGATCTCGGATTTTGTGTTGCTCACTTATGGAACCGGTGCAATTATGTCGGTACCGGGCCACGATCAACGCGATTGGGATTTTGCCACTCGTTTTGGTTTGGAAATTCGTCCAATCATTCAGCCTTTTTCCGGTTGGGACTTCGATAAGGCAGCTTATCCGGATCAGGAAGGCATAATGATTAACTCCGGTCCGATCAATGGCATGCCGGTCAAAGAAGCAATCCCGGCAGCAATCGCCTGGCTGCGCGAAAAAGGTATTGGGGAGGCCACAGTTTCATATCACTTGCGAGATTGGATCTTCAGCCGGCAGCATTACTGGGGAGAACCCATTCCGATGATCCTGTGTGAAACTTGCGGCTGGCAACCTGTACCCGAAGCAGACCTGCCTGTTCGTTTGCCGGATGTGGAACAATATGAACCAACCGATACGGGTGAATCCCCGTTGGCAAATATCACCGAGTGGGTTAACACTTCCTGCCCTAAATGTGGAGGACCTGCCCGTCGTGAAACAGATACCATGCCAAACTGGGCAGGTTCGGATTGGTACTTCCTGCGTTATACCGATCCTTTTAACCCCAATGCATTAGCCAATAAAGAAAAACTGGCATACTGGATGCCGGTTGATGTTTACATTGGCGGCGATGAGCATAATACCCTGCATCTTTTGTATTCACGCTTCATTTATCAGTTTCTGTTTGATTTAGGCATCGTACCCTCACATATCCCCGAACCCTATTACCGCCGCATTTCTCACGGTGTTATTTTAGGGCCGGACAACCAGCGTATGAGTAAAAGTCATGGGAATGTAATTGTGCCGGAAGATTTTATCCATGAATATGGTACGGATGCAACCCGCTGCTATATGATGTTTATGGGAGCGTTTGATGCCACTATGGCCTGGAATGAACGTGCTCTACGGGGTGTCAAGCGCTTCCTGGAGCGCTTCGAGAAATTGGTCGATACACAAGCTGGTACCAAACAATCCACGTCACAGCCCATTAAGGCGTTAATCCACAAGGCTGTCGCTAAAGTCGGCAGCGATTACCCGAACTTTAAATTTAACACCGCGGTAGCGAAACTAATGGAAACATTAAATGGGATAAGCGATCAGGGTGGCTCAGTACATCCTGTCGAATTGCGCATGCTGGTTCAGGCGATCGCACCGCTGGCGCCTTTTTTTGCAGAAGAAGCCTGGCAAAAATTGGGTGGCGAAGGAAGTGTCCACGCATCTGATTGGCCGGAGGTCGATCCTCACCTGATCAAAGACGATACCGTTGAGATATCAATTCAGGTTAATGGCAAATTACGCGGTACATTGATGATCGATCGGGATGCTGAACAAGCCAGTGTTGAAGAAAAAGCTCGCGCCATTGAAAGCGTCAGCAAATATCTGCAAAACGGTACTGTTCGCAAGGTGATTTATATTCCGGCCAAGACCATCAGTTTTGTGGTGAAATAAGAAGAATTGATCACGAATGAAACGAATGGGCGAATTTTACGAATAAGGATTAATTATGATTGAGAAATCAGTCGGAGAGAAAGTCCTCTATCCGGAATTATCATACAGTTTGATAAAAATCGCATTTGAGATCCACAACACTCTCGGACCTGGATTTTCTGAAAATATTTATGAAGCTGCTTTCATTCAAGAATTAAGAAGAAACAACATTTTTGCCGAGGAACAAAAACCCATTCTTGTGAAATATAAAGGTGTGGTTTTAGGAGAATATCGATTAGATCTGGTGATCGAAAATATAATTGTGCTTGAATTGAAAGCAGTGGCAGGGATAAACGAAATATTCAAGCAACAATTACTTTCTTATCTAAAAGCAGGCAACTATAGATTGGGACTCTTATTAAATTTCGGTTCGAAACGACTTGAGCATATTCGCATTGTCAATGGTCCATAATTCGTGCTATTCGTCTATTCGTGATATTCGTGATAAATAACTTTCAAAAGGAAGAATTCCATGAAAAATGAGATTCAATACACAATCGGTAAAAGCAGCCTGGGTTCCGTCCTGGTAGCCGAAAATGAGCGTGGCATCTGCGCCATCTCGCTCGGAGATTCCGAGTCAGCCCTCATTTCATGGTTACACACCATTTTCCCAACCGCGGTCATGCGCCAGGAAAACGCGAATTTTACAGACCATCTGGGGGAGGTGCTTGCCCTCGTAGAATCGCCGCATTCCGAACACCATTTACCGCTCGACATGCGTGGGACTCCATTTCAGCAAAAGGTATGGAATGCGTTGAGAGAAATAAAAACGGGTACAACCAGCACCTATTCAGAAATTGCCGAACGGATTAACTCGCCAAAAGCCGTGCGAGCTGTCGCCAACGCCTGTGGGGCAAACAGATTGGCTATCGTCATTCCCTGTCACCGTGTCATTCAAAAAAATGGCAGTCTGGTTGGTTATCGCTGGGGAGAAGAGCGCAAGCGCGAGCTTCTACGCCGCGAAACTGAAACCCATCTCCACTCGTAATAAATAAAGCATCCCTAGTTTCAAAGAATGGACTCCACGATCAGAAGCTATTCGGCCGCTATTCTTGTCTCACCTCCATTCTTATGATAGAATCTTGAAGCGCTGGGAGCATTTGAGCCCACCAGGAGAGATGGCCGAGTGGCTTAAGGCGCCTGTCTTGAAAACAGGTGTGGGGCAACCCACCGTGGGTTCGAATCCCTCTCTCTCCGCTAAAAACTGAATATTGGGGAGGTGCCAGAGTGGTTGAATGGGGCCGCCTGCTAAGTGGTTGTCGGGTGTAAAGCCCGACCGAGGGTTCGAATCCCTCCCTCCCCGCCTTTTATACCGTCAGGTCAGATAATTACTGGCCTTTTTCGTTTAAATTCAGAGTAGACTTTGGTGTTGAAAATTCTTCCCTAAGTTCGTATTTGTATCCACCTGGCTCTTAATGCCTTTAACAAAAAGTGCCGAAAGCACTGCCTTACACACGTGAAATGATCCTCAAAGCAAATATCCACATTGTTCGCGATCCAACCATGGAACAGGTAAATCAACACAAAGATTGGATAAGACACCTGGCAGATGTACCCATATAAGTCGCAGCTGTTCAAGCTCAAGTTGATTTCCTGGCCACGCTAAACACAAAACATTTCATTTATGATCTCCAGGTAGCGAAGAAAAGTGGCTTAAGCATTGGCACCCCAGCTGATGCCTTGATCTGGGTACGTGAGTGGCTTTCTTCCTTGAAAGGATAATAGTTACATAAAATTTTCACGAGCTTGTGCAAAAAGGATCATTTATTTTAACTGTTAATATATAATAAACCCATGAGATACGAATACATAAACGACCTCGAAATACCGAAAATTGGTTTTGGCACATGGAGAATTGGCGGTCGTGCTAAACCTGATCCAGCCAGCGATCACACCTCGCGACAGGCATTACGCTCGGCTTTTGAACTGCGCTATACTCATTTTGATACCGCTGAAACTTATGCCGGCGGTCACACCGAAGAACTGCTTGGAAAAGTAATGCGGGAAATGGAAATCCCACGTGAAACGCTATTCATCACATCCAAGGTCTCCCCGGAAAATTTACGCTATGAAGACGTGTTGCGCTCCTGTGAAAACAGCCTGCGACACCTCGGCACGCATTACCTCGATCTCTATCTGATTCACTGGCCGGGGCAAGGTATCCCACTGATTGAGACATTTAAAGGTCTCAATCAATTGGTAGAAGAAGGCAAAGTGCGTGCACTGGGGGTCAGCAATTTTGATTTACAGCTGCTGCAACAATCTATGGAATTGAGTAAAACACCGCTTCTCACCAATCAAGTCTCATACAGCTTATCAGATCGTACCTGCCAGAAAAACGGTGTGCTTAAATACTGCCAGGAAAATGACTTGTTGTTAACAGCTTACAGTCCGGTGAAACATAGAGACGGCAAGAAAATTGAAGTACTCAAAAAAATCGCTAAATCCTACGATGCCACCGTTGAACAAATCGAACTTGCCTGGCTGACCACCCAAATCCACGTGATCACCATTCCTATGTCCACCAACCCGAAGCATCAGGCCGACAATATAGCTGCCGCAGATATCGTTTTAACGCAGGAAGAGATGGATTTACTGGGGTAGAATCTGCGCGAACTTCCTTAAAGGTAGAATTCCGTTTTTTATCACGGATGATTAGAATGTTCGTATTTTCATAACATTCCGTATTTCACATTTTCCATGATTAAAGTTTGTGGCGATAATTTCTTGCAACTAAGCTCAAATCAACAAATTATCCAAGTACAAATTAAAAACAAAAGCCCCGGTGTGACCCGGGGCTAGCTTTCGGCGTTTTTTATTTCTTCGAGTCACTCTTGGTAGGAATGACCGGATTGCTTACTTGCTTTTGCTTTTCTTTCTTCTTTTTACGGTTCTCTTTATTCTTTGGACTTTTATCTCCCATTTTTAACTCCTTAACCAATTGCAGGTATTGTATTATTCGACGCTCGTTTCCAAGCTACGCTTATAGATTAGCCTATAACGCTGCAAATTGCAAGCACCTAAGCTTGCAAGAAATATTCCTCTGAAAACTCGATGAACCGATTCGGTAGTGTCCAGGATATCTGCTTCTTTTTGCAGAACGAAATAGATATTCCATCTCATTTGCAAATTCATCCTAAAATCTGGAGACATATTAAAATATTTTGCCAGACGCAGAGCAGTGCTGGCAGTGACACCTCGCCGGCCAGGTAAGGCGTCTTTGCCTTTGTAAAGCAGCAATTGTTTGGAGTATTAAGAACACACCAAACCGTCATACCTTTATGTCATGAAATAGTCGGCGGATAGGCGCAGCATCCGCGATGAGCATGTTTTTGCTGGATGGAATGGTATCGCGGATGCTTCGCCCTTACGAGAGACCTCACTTGAAAGAATCATGTTACTCTTCGGATGGAAAACGTTTTGCAATTTTATTTCTCAAGTTAGTTCTTACGCGCCAATGGTTTGGTGCATTCGTAAAGCACCAAATCCACACTGCTTTATGTTGTAAATAGAACCAACAAGTGAATTTTTTGTAACGAAATATTAAATAATTGGACCCGCTCTCAGCACTTCCGGCGGAGCCGCATCTGCAAACTGGCTGAAGTTTTTTACAAACATACTCGCTAACTTTTTAGCCTGCGCATCATAATCCTCAGGGTTTGGCCAGGTGTAACGCGGTTGGAGTACTTCAGCAGGTATGCCCGGGCAACTACGTGGAATCAGAACCCCAAATACAGGATCTGCATCAAATTCAACCGCATCCAAGCTGCCATTTAGAATGGCGTCTACCATTGTGCGCGTATAGCGAATCTTGATGCGCGAGCCGACCCCATATGGGCCGCCCGTCCAGCCGGTATTGACCAGCCAGCAGCGGCTGCCATGTTGCTGAACCCGTTCACCCAGCAATTGGGTATAAACCATGGGGTGATGGACCATAAAAGGCCCGCCAAAGCAGACGCTAAACGTTGCTTGCGGCTCCTTGATGCCCTTCTCGGTGCCGGCTACCTTGGCCGTATAACCGGATAGAAAGTAATACATGGCTTGTTCACGTGTCAGCAACGCTATCGGAGGCAGTACGCCAAACGCGTCTGCAGTTAAAAGGAGGATATTGTGCGGATGCCCGCCCATTCCGCTCGGTTCATGGTTGGCAATCCGTCTGATCAGATAAGAAGCACGCGTATTTTCTGTGATCGTTTCGTCATTCAGGTCAATTTTACGGGTATTCGGGTTAATGACCACATTTTCCAGTATGGTGCCAAAACGTTGAGTCATATCATAAATCTGCGGTTCTTCCTCCGCAGAAAGATTAATCACTTTGGCGTAACATCCACCTTCAAAATTAAAAATGCCATGCTCACTCCAGCCATGCTCATCATCACCAATCAATCGCCGGCTTGGATCTGCTGAAAGGGTGGTTTTGCCAGTGCCACTCAAGCCAAAGAACAGCGCTGAATGTCCATCCGGTCCGATGTTGGCGGCACAGTGCATCGGGAGGACATCCTTGAGCGGGTAAAGATAATTCAAGACAGTGAAAACGGTTTTTTTGATCTCACCCGCATAGCGGCTTCCGGCAATTAAAGCCAGTTTCTGTCCCAGATGAATTACCACAGCCACGTCTGAGCGGGTGCCATCAATTTCTGGCTCGGATTCAAAACCGGAAGCCACCAGTACGGTGAACTCAGGGATAAAATCTTTAGGCGTGGTATTTTCGGCATGTAAAAACATGTTGTAAGCAAACAGGCTTTGCCAGGCAGTATCTGTCACCACTCGCACGGGAAAACGGTAATCGGGGTCAGCTCCGCCATAACAATCCTGAGCGTATAGTTCTTTCTGACTGAGATAGTCCAAAATACGGGCCTTTAGAAGTTCAAACTTAGCAGCATCAAATGGTTTATTAATTTTTCCCCACCATACCATGTCCTGGCTGGAGCTTTCCTTGACGAAAAACTTATCATTTGCTGAGCGCCCGGTAGCCTTGCCGGTATAAATCACCAGTGGTCCATTCTCGGCGATCATCGCTTCACCCCGCCGAACGACTTCCTCGTACAGCAAAGGAGGTGTCAAGTTCCAACGAATTTTCTTAGCCTGGACTGTGGTACGCGAGATAATTTCGAATTGAAAAAGAGAACTTTCGATCATATTTACTTCTCCTTAAACACGCATGTCATTTTAGATTATTCACAACCCGTGATCAATGCGATCAACGCCATTCGGATAGGGACACCATTCGCTGCCTGTCGGAAATAAGCGGCACCTTCATAACTATCCACCTCACGGTCAATTTCGTCCAGGCGCGGCAGTGGATGCATAATTGTGATACCAGGCTTTGATTGTTCGATAAGCTGGCTGTTAACAATATAGGTGCCCTTCAAGCGAGCGTAAAGTTGGGCATCATTAAAGCGTTCCTTCTGGATGCGGGTCATATAGAGCACATCGCTCTTTTTGGTTGCATCCACCAGGTCATGCGTTTCAAACACATCGATGTAATCAGCCCGTAAAGCGCTGGTAATTTCCGGAGGCATGCCCAATTCCGGAGGGGATACAAAGTAAAATCGCGGGCCGTACTTCCCCAGCAGCCAGGCTAAAGAATGGGCAGTTCGGCTGTTTTTCAGATCTCCGGCAATGGTGACAGTCAGGTTGTTCAGGCGTCCACGTTCCTTCTGGATCGTCATTAAATCCATCATCGCCTGAGAGGGATGTTGCCCGGATCCATCACCTCCATTTATGACCGGCACACTGGCACCATCAGCCAACTCTTTTGAACTGCCAATCAGGACATGCCGAATCACAGCCAGATCAGCATAGCCATCTATCATACGGCCGGTGTCATAAAGAGTTTCTCCTTTTACAGCAGAACTGCTGGCAGTGGCATCCGTGACTGAGACAACATTTCCTCCCAATTTCAACATCGCTGTTTCAAACGTCAGGCGTGTTTGAGTGGAAGGCTCGTAGAAAAGGGTCGCCATCACCTTACCGGACATATTGTCAAGTCGTCCCCCGGATGCCATGACAGTTTCAAAGCGGTGAGCCGTCTCCAATATCAGACTGAGATGCTCAAGTTTTAAATCCTTTACTTCGATGATATCTTTACCTTTTAGAATTGTTGCCATTTTTCCCTTTTCCTTAAATTGATGGGTAATAATCCTATGGTAGTTTTCTCATTTAAATAATTCGTAAACGTGCCCGATTCAAAATTAATTGCAATGAAAAAACCAAACGCGGATATCCTTTCATCATTATAACGATTATGAGCACTTAAGGCGCGTGATCAATTTGTGTTTTCAGGGTTACAGATATCATGTATATTTAAATTGATAGCGTAAACATCAAAATTACTATGGGATTGATACGATGTAATTCGCTCAAATCCAAAAATTCCGGAACCTTTGCAAATTTGATAGGTGTTTTTTAACGACCTGACCAAAATGATGTTGCTGTAATTAAATAAATGATGGATAATTGATCTACGCAATAATATCTGTGTGTAGAGGGAGTGGTGATGGCATCAGAACTGCTGCACGAAGCCATTAGTTTGATTCGCGCGGAAAAAATGGATGACGCGCGGCAAATTATCTTTGACATCATCCGTAACCAACCCCAGAATGAAGTGGCCTGGATCTGGCTGGCTGAAACTTTTTCATCCGATTATGATCGCCTGAAAGTGTTGAGCGCTTGCGCCCAAAACATCCCCGATTCGAAAATTGTCAATATGGCAATTAATAAACTTAAAAAGAAAATTGACGGGACAGACGAGTTATTTCAATCTGTTAATCCATTCATTGAAGATGGCACCTTCGATCCTTCCGCCCCGGAACGAACCGGCCACACTGGCGCCATTATAGGCTTTGATGGCTCATTCATTGCTACTGATATTCCCGATTTCAATGAAGTAGTGGATCTGCGCGCACCCAAGTCAAGCATTCTGCACCGCGCGGGTATTAGGATCACAAAACCAATCTCTTCACCTGACGATTTTTCCAGACCACCCAAAACCGCCCCTTTGGACTCCGATGGGGCAGAGGAAGCGGCAACACCTGATTTCGAACCCAGTATTTTTCTTGAGCCATCACCGCATCAAACAGGTGAATTAAATTACGAGCCTGATCTGTCAGATTTCTTGTCGGACACCAACCCCTGGCAAGATAAAACTCGCAAGTTTACAGAACCTGAGAAACCTTTGCCTTTGGAATTGCCCAAGGTCATGCAATACAATCAGCCTCCTGCCATTGAAGAAAGCAAACCGGCCCCAGCAGCATCAATCTTCCAGCCGATTAAAGCGATTGATACAAGCGAACCACCCGCGTCTTCTATTGCTAAAGCAGCTCCCGCAGCTTTACTGACGGATGATTTGGCTGAAGACAGTTTTCTTAGAAACAGCTATGCTGAGGACGAGCCACCCCCCCGCACGGGTGTCCGCCGTAATGTCCTTCTGGTTTCTGGCGTGTTCGCTGTAATTATTCTATTGTGCCTGATGACCACTTTGGTTTTGAGTAATTATTCCTTTGGCACAAAAACAAAAACAGCGACTTTACCGGTAATATTTATTGGGGATATTGTCACCAATGAACCCAAAGCAACCTTACCTGCCATCGTAACCCCCACGCTTTTACCTGTTATTGCCGAAACCAGTACGGCCACAGAAACCTTTTCTCCTACGCCAAGCAAGACACCTTTACCCAATCAAACAGCGACAGGAACTTCAACAATTACAAGCACACCCAGCTCCACCCGCATGCGCACAAAAACACCAACTCCAACACCAACTGATCGTGATACAGCCGTACCAACAGCTACAAATTCCCCGACAAAGACAGCCACAATAACCCCTACGCCGACAGCTTCTAATACCCCGCTGCCCACCTCAACTTATGCACCTTCAAGTACGCCTACCAAGACACTTTATCCAACTGTCACAAATTCACCGATACCTACCGCTACACCGGTTCCGCCAACCAGTACACCCATTCCGCCAACCAACACCCCTGAAACTACAGCAACCTGATCAGTCACCTCCCAATGCACACCCAGGCGGGGCCTATGCCATTGTTGTTCGGCAGGTGATTAAGAAATAACAGAGGCGATCTTGGCATATACTCAAGCAAGTGAGCCTGGTTGGGTTTATTTGGTTGGAGGAGCAAACCGGTTGGCTTTCTCCTCCTTCGAATAATTCTATGCAAGCTAAATACAACGGAAGAATGGCTTTCCGTTAAGCCATAAGCTCATTTAAATTGAAATCGGAAACACTAATTAGAAAGACGTAGTCGCTTCAAGCCCTTTTTCCACGAAATGTCCGTACTAAAGTGCGTAATTTTGACTCAAAATATAATTTTCCAAACCTAAAATCGTGGATTGGTGATCGCTTATGACCGCCCGCACAACATCGCCGATCGAGATTAAGCCTACCAGTTCTCCATTTGCAATCACGGGTAAATGACGAACGTGTTCCCTGGTCATGAGCTGCATACAATCATTGATTAACATGTCTGGGGAGACAACAATCACGTCACGGGTCATCCACTGCGCCACTTCTTGTTCCAATGGACAGGTTTCCGTCTCTGCAATTCTTCCCGCAAAATCACGCTCAGAAATGATGCCGCGAACATTGCCAGATTCCAGAACCAAAAGAGCACCGCTGTTGTGTTTCTTCATCTTCTTGAGAGCATTAAGCAAGCTGTCGTCAGGTGCAACCGAGTAAACTTGGTTTCCTTTTTCTTCAAGGATATCTTTGACTGTATTCATTCCATACTCCTGGTGGATAAATAATTGGGAAAGTTAATTTAATTATATCTATCTTGCTCAGAAATCAAAGTGAAAAAAATTGTGAATATTCTCAAATAGTATTATTCATGCAATTGATAGTCTTGTCTCTGGATTGAAGGCATATTTTCTCTCAATCCACCCGCACTTTTTATTTTGATGCTTTAATTGAAACCGATGGCAATTGATGGATAACTGTCATTGCGCGACCAGCTTATTTGTGATCAGGTTGCTTTTTTTTACTTTTCGGATTGTGCTTATCTTCCATCTCGGTCCCGATATAGATTCCCATGGCGGGCAGAACCCGGCGATGAAGCAACAAGATTAAGACCACTAACCCGAAAGCAAGTGCAAAGATGATCAACGCACTGCTTAAATCGCCCAAAAGGCTGGGACGTATAATCATCACTCCGGCAAGGGTAAACATTAATACACCGCCAATTAATTTCAATATACGGCCATGTTTTTCCTCCAGGCGTGTAGCTTTTAATGTAAAAACAGCGACCAGGAAAATAATTAATTCATCAGCTTGATAAACAAGCATATAAAGAAGCAGCAGTAATGCAAAATCAATGCCGGTTACTTTTTGTGCTGCGAGCATATTTGTCCATAAAACCGGGAACCCGGCAGTACATGAAAACTCCACCAGAGAGACTCCCGCAGCCAGCACAATCGTCGCCCCAATCATTCCCCAGACAGATTGGGATGAATTCATCACCTTACGCATGTTTTTAAAAATACCCGGTTTTCTGTCATCCGAAATGGTGAGCGATACACCTTCCTTATACCAAAAATAATCCTTAATGTTTATGATGGCAAACACCAGCGCCACCAGAGCAACCACCACTTGAATCCAGGTCATGAAACTGACAAATGTTAAGAAGGTAAACAGTCCGGCGATAAAAAGTGCATACACCAGAGCAGTAATGAAGATAAACACAAACCCAATAATCAATACGCGTTTACGTGACCCGCTATGCAGGGTAAGTGCTAACAGCATCGTTAATACCCAGATGGAACATGGGTTGACCCCATCAACAAAAGCAATCAAGAGTGTAGCCACGGTCAAAGATTGGTTGGCCAGGCTCACTTCTCCAATCAAAGGCAGCTTGATTGTTCTTTGCTGATTATCAGGTAGTATCGGGGAAGGTGTTTCCTCAACAGTTATGGGATTGGCCTGAGTGGACACGGGAACGATAATACCAGCACCGGCATCCGGACAACCAACCGCCAGACAGCGTTTGATTTCCTCCTCAAACATTGGCGCCATGGATTCAATGTAGCCTTCCCAATGGTTATTCCCCATAAAAATAGTTGGTACACCCTGCGGTTGGAAGCCATAGGCAGCGGCCATGGTCATAAACTTTTCCGCGTTTTCCGGTATATTATAGATTTCATACAATCGCAATTCAATATTCGGGTAGGTACGTGCCATTTTTTCAAAAAAGGGTATCGCCTGCGCACAATGTGGGCAGCCTTCCCCCGTAAACATGTAAATGACAAGGTGATTGCCTTCCTGAGCTTGCACCAAAGGTTGAGGCTGAAAGACAATCAGTCCGATCAAAATGATTATGGCAATGAAAATTTGCAAAAACGGCAAGCTTTGTTTATTCAACAATAATTTTTTATCCGGCATTCCATTCACCTTCAATACTAGTGCTGTCTCTTTGTGAAAAAATATACTATATTCTCTCACATTAAATAGATTGCGTCAAAAGCCTGATTGCTAGCTTGACCAAAGGCTCAAATATATAAATTTGGTCGTTATCATCACCAATTAATAATGGTGATGAAAATGGTGGCTAAGTAAGCACTCTTCTAAAGGCAAATAGCCCTACTTGAATTAACTCGAGGACTATTTTCTTTTGATCTTTATTTTGTATCGCGAGTCTAATTATAGACTATATCAAACTTTTCGTAACCCCAGCAGTCGCAGGCCGTTTAACACCACCAGCACTGTGCTGCCTTCATGACCAACCACACCTAGCGGAAGTGCCAGATCAAGCCCAAAAGCGCTCACAACCAACACAACGATGACTGCTAATGCGAACGTCAGGTTCTGCCATATTATTTTCTTGGATTGATGCGCCAGATGAATGGCGTGCGGGAGATTGGTAAGATCATCGGACATCAAAACAATATCGGCTGTTTCCAGAGCCACATCAGAACCGGCACCCCCCATGGCAATACCAACATCTGCGGCCGCCAACGCAGGAGCATCGTTGACACCATCTCCGATCATTGCAATTTCACCATAGCGCTGGCGCAGCGATTCGATCAACTGAACTTTGTCCTGCGGCAAAAGGGCTGCATGTACCTGATCAACACCGGCCTGGCTGGCGACCGCCCGGGCAACCCGTTCATTGTCACCGGTCAACATGACTGTGCGTTCAATGCCGGCTGCTTTTAGAGCCTGGATGATTTCACGGGCATTCGGTCGTAGAATGTCAGCTACCCCCAGCAACCCAAGCCATTTTTGAGGTGTATACGCCAGCATGACCGTTTGCCCATTGTTTTCCATGGCGTGCATTCTTTGTTCAAGCACAGCAGGAATTTGTATACCTCTCTCGCTGAAAAACCTGGGATTACCAACCCAAATCCGAAATTCTTCAACGGTCGCCTCCACCCCCTGACCCGGAATCGCTCGAAATTCGGTTGATAAAGGCACTGCCAGGTTACGCGCTTTTGCTTCCTTGATAATTGCCTGGCCAAGCGGATGCTCTGAACGTGCTTCTGCAGAGGCAACCAGTCGAATCAACTCGTTTTCTGCTAGATCTTCGAATGGAAAAAGCTCCGCCAGCGCAGGTTGCCCAAAAGTTAATGTGCCAGTTTTATCGAAAGCAATCACTTTCAAACCAGCTGCCTTTTCCAAATGCACGCCGCCTTTGAAGAGCACCCCGTTGCGAGCGCCGTTGGCAATCGCCGAGAGAATGCTGGCCGGGGTAGAGATGACCAAAGCACAGGGAGAAGCCACCACCAGCCAGGTCATTGCCAGATAAAAACTGGGGTAAAATTCCTTGCCCATCAAAAAGTAAGGAATAGTGGTAAGCAATACAGCCCCGCCAACAACAAACCAGGCATATACCTGCTCGAATTGATCCAGTGCACTTTGTGTCCGCGCACGTGAATTCTGAGCTTCTTCCACCATCTGGACGATGCGCGCCAAGGTGGTATCTTCTGCCAGGTGCTGTGTGCGGACTTCCAGCGCACCATTGCCGTTTACAGTGCCGGCATAGACCGCATCGCCTACTTCCTTATGTACTGGGACAGATTCTCCGGTAATGGTCGCCTGATCAACTTCAGAGGACCCTAGAGTAATCTGACCGTCTATCGGGAAGCGTTCGCCTGGGCGCACCAGGACGATATCGCCAATTAGCACCTTTTCGACTGCCAGCATGGTAATTCTGGAACCTCTCCGTACGGCTGCCATGGGAGGGCGCAGGTCAAGCAGTTTTTCAATCGCCCGGCGGTTGCGCTCCAACGCGAAAGTTTGCAAAGTGTTTGAAAGCGAGAATAGAAACAATAGAATTGCACCTTCCAACGGCTGACCGACAATCGCCGCTCCGGCAGCAGCCATAATCATCAGCAAATTGACATCCAGCTTGTGTTCATGCCAGGCCGCTTTGATTCCATCCAACAAACCATATGCGCCTCCAAACAAGAACGCGATGATAAAGAGCGCGGATTGCAAGGGAGCTGGAAAGGCATAACGCCCACCAACAAAGGCAAAAATAGTCGCCAAAAGCGTAATCGTTGTGAATACAATTTCCAACTGGCGCCGGGTTATCTTTGGGACCCGCGGCAGATCTTGAATTTGAGGTCTGAAAGTTGTTTCCGTCATTGCCAGAACACCTTCATCAGGGGTCATCAAGTCATTGACACGCAAATTGATCACCCCCTGCCGGAAAATACTTTCATCCAAGTCCAAAGTGGAGATGGTTTGGTAGTGTTCCAGCAAACCATGCGACATGGCCAAGGCACACTCCGCGCAAGCCTCATCCCCTTTTTGGGCACAACTCATCACCCGCGCACCAGCTTTTCGACCGGCTTCACGCACAATATGTCTGGCTCTTTCCGGTGAGATCAGGCGTTGATCAAAGGCTACCTTTAATTGAGTGCTGTTAATATCGTATCGCGCTTCCCGGATGCCGGAATAACCCTCCAATGTATCGGTTAATACCGTTGTACAGCGTATTTCTTCCGGTGGTAATTTAATGGATTTGAGGTCATCTGCAGTAGTCACGCTGCCACCTCCATTCCGCGCACTGCTTGTTGGCATTGCGGGCAAAGCCCATAATACATTACCCGAGCACCCATTAATTGGTATCCAGAACTTTTCATCACTTCTTGTTCTACTTCACGAATATGATCTGACGGGAAATCGATTACCCTGTTACAGCGCGTACAGGCCAGATTGACATGGGCGCTGGTATCGGCATCATAATGCACTGCGTCATCGCCGGCTTCTCCCAGCGCATTGATGGCACCAGCACGTACCAGATAATCCAATGTGTTATAAACCGTTGCCAGACTTAATGAAGGATATTGCAGTTTTAAGGTTTCATAAATCATCTGAGCAGTGGGATGTTCATCACTGGCGGAAAGCATTTCACAAATTGCCAGTCTTTGGGGAGTGAGACGCAAATTAGCAGTTATTAAGGAATTGATCAGTTTATTCATTATTTTCACCATATTATAATCATTCTAAATTTAGAATGATTATAATAAATTAAATAAATTAATCAAGCAATTTTTGGCTTTGTATAATTTTTTACACGATTTCAAACCATTTTCAACTGTGTGATTCCAACAAATGATTAGATCACTACAATCGCTGAACACAGATTGAATTGTCTAAATTTCAATTTCTTGCATCAAGGCCACACGCTCGCCCAGATCAAGGGCCTTGACTTCTTTCCGAAAACTGGAAACATCAATACGGCGCAGCAGAACGATTGAAACCAGCATCATGATCATTTCCAACACGAACACGATTAAATATCCCTGCACAGCGTTGTTTAATAGATGCGTGGCTATATCACGAACGACGCCACCCATCAAAGTGCCCACAAAGCGTGATAATGCATTTGCCACACCCCATGCGCCAATAAATAATCCTACATGGGCAGTTGTCATATCCAGCATGAGTGACAGATTTGAAACTGTGCTTGCCCCGGTCCCCAGACCTAAAAATAAGACCCCAGTATAGAAAACACTGCTTTCATGGAGAAGACCGCTGAGCGAAATTAACAAAAAGCCTGCCGCCGCCAACCACGCAGAAATGTGGGCAACTCGTTTCTTGGGGATCCAGCGTTCCAAAAAACTGGCGAAAACCAGCGCAAGTAAAACACACACACCCCAAATGGAAGTGATTCGTGTAGTTGCTTGAACAGAAAGCCCAAATGCTTCCGCTCCATAAGGTTCGAGTAAGATATCCTGCCCAAGAATCGCCGCCAGCAGGACAGTCAGGTAAATAAAAAATGCCCGCACCTGTTTACTGGCAAACACTTCTTTCAACATCACCTTCCAGGGTGTGCGGTCTTCAACCACCTGGCTGACCTCATCCTGCCGCTTGCGAGGTTCCAGGCGAAACAACCCTATCAAACCCAATAACAAAGCAACTCCGGCCACATAATGAAATGATCTCTGCAGAATTTCCGGTGTATAGGTCTCGAGCAGCATGCTTAACACTGCAGCGGTCACAATAATACCAACGATCATAAAGAACCACATTACGGCAATCGTCCGCGATCGGCCTTTTTCACCAGAGAGTTCTGAAGCCAGTGAAAGATAAGAAACGCTGGACAGGTTATAACCCATCCCCCAGGCACCGAAAACAAGTGCGGATAAAAGCAACCCAAGGCCGAAATTTTGTGGGAGAATATAAACCACTGATGGAGCCAATGCCAGACCTGCAACAGTTAAGAGTAGTCCCAAGAAAATATAGGGGGTGCGCCTTAAGCCAAAAATTGGATGCCGGTCGGAAAAGACACCGATAGCTACCTGTATGGGGGAGAAAAGGTACGGCAGTACGGCTAAAATGGAAACGAGCGTGGCGGAAATCGCCAGTTCTTTGATCATTATCCGATTGAGGGTGCTGTTTATGGGAACCAGTGTCATGGCAATTGCCATATGTATTAGTGCAAGTTGTAATCGTTGACGCAGCATAGACTTCCTCACATAATTAATTTATTATATTGTAGTCTCACCGAATAAATAATGGCTAAATTTCGGCAAAAAAGCACGTAACTCTTAGCTGATACTTAACTTCATCCAGGTTTTTTGACAGGTTGTTCCAACCTATGCTACGATGGTCGACGATCCTGAACTGGCAATCTCCGGAATCCAATTCCAAGGTCTAATTTAAAAGGAAATTCTCAATGACCCATTCCATAAATTTGAGCAAACGCGAATCTCAGGTCGTCAAGCTGGTATTACAAGGCAACAGCAATAAACTGATTGCTGCTACTCTTCATATTACTGAAAGCACGGTTGAATTCCACCTTAAGAACATTTTCAGAAAATTTCAGGTAGCATCGCGAGTGGAATTGATCTTAAAACTGGGGGAATCCACAGTTGCAAATACCCAAAAATTGACTGAAAATATAGACCAGCCTGATTCATGGAATTGGGTGAAATCGTTAAGGGAAACAATCTCATCAAAAGTCAAGGAGCTTAACTTGAAAAGGTCACAATTTTCAAACAACTACAGCACAAATCAACCGCTGACATTTTTCGAATCTATAATAGTTTGCTTCAATAAATATGCTGATTTTAACGGATATGCATCTCGATCTGAATTTTGGTGGTTTACACTCTTCGTAGCATTAGTCGCATCCGCCATGACCTATCTAAATGAAAATCTGGGTGCTATCATCATGATCCTCATCCTGTTGCCCTTCCTGGCAGTAGGTGCACGGCGGCTTAATGAAACTGGCAAGAATGGGTGGTGGCTGTTTTATTTGCTGATTCCAATTGGTGGCATTGTTTTGCTTGCATTTTTATGGGCTAAGCCCGCCAGTCAATCCCTCTCAGAAAATGAGGTTTCGGTCTAAAGCAGAAGTATATGCTGCCGGCCATTGACCTGATCAGAAATTAAGCACGACAATTTTTATTCTCAAAGTTCATATATGTGGCTAGAGCAAAACAACCAGTCTTGCTTGCGGAGTAGCCTTCCACAAGGATCACTTACACACCAATTTACATGATCTGCAAGACTAGAATCATCCTAGTTTTGAGGGCTGACCAATGCTGCCTGGATGGCCTCACGTAACGAACGCGCCTCAATCACTTGAATCCCTTGCGGCCAAGGTTCCGATCTGCGCAGTCTGCGCGGAACAATAGCTGCTTTAAATCCTAACTTGGCAGCTTCCTTAAGCCGCGCTTCCAACTGGCTCACCCAGCGCAGCTCGCCCGAAAGACCGATCTCACCCAGTACAACTGCATCTGCCCGCACAGGCATATCTTTCATCGAAGAAGCAATCGCCACCGCAATCGCCAGATCAGCGGCCGGTTCATCGATTTTCAAGCCTCCAACTACATTAATAAACACATCCTGCTCTGAAAGTTGAATTCCCACCCGGCGTGTCAGCACAGCTGCTACCAGTAGAAGCCGGTTAAAATCAACTCCGTTCGGTGTCCGGCGGGCATTCCCGAACTGGGTCGGGCTGGTTAGACCCTGTAATTCCACCAAGAGTGGACGTGTTCCTTCCATCGTAACCACAATAGCTGAACCCGGCGCGTTTACCATGCGCTCAGCCAGAAAAGCCTCAGATGGGTTGGATACTTCCACCATCCCATTTCCGCGCATCTCGAAAACCCCGACTTCCGCTGTAGCCCCAAAGCGATTTTTGACCGAGCGTAAAAGCCGGAAAGCCTGGTAGCGATCACCTTCAAGGTAAAGCACAGTATCAACAATATGTTCCAGGACGCGCGGTCCGGCTATGACACCTTCTTTGGTAACATGTCCAATCACAAAGACTGCAATCCCGCTCGATTTTGCCAACTCACGCAACCGCGACGAACTCTCGCGCACCTGGGTTACTGAGCCGGCCGAAGAATTGATTACCGGCATGTACACTGTCTGGATTGAATCGATAATTAATAAGTCTGGTTTTACCGCTTCAACATGCTGAAAAATAATATCAAGGTTTGTTTCCGTTACCAAATAAAGGTTATCTGGCAGTTTTTGCGATGATTCTTGATGGTTGATCAAACGCATGGCTCGCATTTTGATTTGTTTTTCCGATTCTTCACCCGATACATACAAAACCCGGCCATTTTCTGCTCCGCCAGCCATCACCATTGCCATTTGCAGCAAGAGGGTTGATTTCCCAATACCCGGATCACCCCCGACCAGTACGATTGAACCCGGCACAATCCCGCCGCCAAGAACGCGCGAAAACTCCATAATGGAAAGCGGCCAACGGTCATCAGCACCACCCGTAATTTCATCAAGACGCACAGGCTGGGATTGTATGCTTAGTCCGCGCCGATTTTTATTAATGTTGGAAGGCGCTTCAGGCAGCAGGACTTCTTCTTCCATCGTATCAAATTCACCGCATTGTGGGCAGCGACCCATAGCACGCGCCGAAACGCGTCCACAAGACCGGCAAACATAGCGTACTTCGGGTTTGGCCATCTTATACTCCCATTATTGAAATTTAGTTCTATTATAGTCTTTTTTGTATCTTTTTAAAAATTATGGGCAGAGTGTTTTTAGGTGGGCAATTGCCCGCCTAAAAACACTCCTCAACCTCATTTTATTGAAAAGGTAACTTTTTTAATAGAAAAAACCGCCAGCAGGTGCCAGCGGTTTTATTTTCTTAATTAGAGGCTTACTTGCAGCTCCTCTTCAGGCTGTTCATCGGCTTCCCGTTTTCCAGCATGAAAAACGAACACTTCATTTTCTTCATCATAATCGATAACCACCCGATCACCATCCTTAAAGTCACCGGCCAGCAGTTGATCCGAAAGGCGGTCTTCAATCCGGTTGGTGATGACCCGGCGCAGCGGTCGGGCACCCATATCGGGATCGTAACCTTCCGCAGCCAGTTTTTCCAGTGCTTTCTCGGTGATCTCAATGCTCAACTCATGGTCATGCAGACGCTGTGAGACTTTGTGAATCTCCAGATTGACAATCTCGCGGATATGTTCGCGAGTAAGGCTACGGAAGACTAGCACGCCATCAACACGATTGATAAATTCCGGTCGAAATACACGTTTAAGAGCTTCAAGCAGCTTCTTGCGCATTTCATCATAGGCGCTTTCTTCCAATTTATCTTCATCATCATTCAAGGAAAAACCAAATCCTTGCTGGCGTTTGATCACATCCGCACCGATATTGGATGTCATCACGATAATGACGTTGCGGAAATCGACTTTATGGCCGCGAGCATCGCTGAGATGTCCTTCTTCCATAATTTGCAGAAGCATGTTCATCGCCTCAGGATGAGCTTTTTCAATCTCATCAAAGACAACGATTGAGTATGGGCGGCGCCGTATCGCTTCGGTCAATTGACCCGCCTCTTCATATCCAACGTAACCTGGAGGAGCACCCACCAGGCGGCTGACAGAATGCCGTTCCATAAATTCCGACATATCCAGCTGCACCAAATTTTCTTCGCTGCCGAACATGAAACGAGCCAGGGCCTTGGTCAACTCTGTCTTCCCGACACCGGTTGGCCCCAGGAAGATAAAGGAACCAATCGGCCGGCGCGGATCCTTTAGACCCGCACGCGCACGCCGTACTGCTTTGGAGATCATTTCGATGGCTTCATCCTGGCCGATAATTTGAGTTTTTAATTCCTCTTCCATGCGTAAAAGACGTTCGGATTCTTCAGTAGCCATTTGCATGACTGGCACACCGGTCCACATGGCGACCACTTCGGCGATATCATCAGCAGTGACAATGGGGCAGTTCTCGCGATCCCAGACATTGCGCAGGATATCTAACTTGTTCTCCAGCTCTTCGCGATGATTTATGAGCGTTTGCTCTTCATCAGGATCGCTATTTTCATTGGCAAGTGCTTCATTCTGGCGAATTTCGCGCAATTCAGTCATAATTTGTTTGGTTTCCTTCGCCTGACTGCTTTTGTACATGCGCACGCGTGAACCAGCCTCATCGATCAAATCGATGGCTTTATCCGGTAGGAAACGCTCACTGACATAACGAGCCGAAAGTTTCACCGCAGCATCAATGGCTTCGTCAGAAATAATAAGACGATGATGTTCTTCATACGCATTGCGAATGCCCAATAGAATTTCGACCGCTTCGGGCTGCGAAGGTTCTTCCACCGTAATCGATTGGAAACGTCGTTCCAGAGCAGCATCGCTTTCAATGTGTTTGCGGTACTCATCCAGGGTGGTAGCACCGATTACCTGCAACTCGCCGCGCGATAAAGCAGGTTTAAGGATATTGGCAGCGTCTACAGACGAGCCGGCAGAACCAGCGCCCACCAACATATGCAACTCATCAATAAAGAGAATGGCTCCGGAAGCTTTTAATTCGTCAATAACCCGCTTCAAGCGCTCTTCAAATTGACCGCGATACATGGTGCCGGCCACCAATGAGCCAACATCCAGTTGCAGCACTTGCTTGTTGAGCAGCGGAGCAGGTACATCACCATCAACAATTCGCTGCGCCAGTCCTTCCACAATGGCTGTTTTTCCAACACCTGGCTGCCCAATCAAAGCCGGGTTATTCTTGGTGCGACGTGCCAGTATTTGAATGACACGTTCAATCTCCATTTGGCGCCCAATGACCGGGTCGAGTTTATTTTCTTCGGCCAGAGCGGTCAAATCTGTAGCCAATTGATCAATTAGCGGTGTTTTTGCGTCTTTTTTCGTATCGGCCTTGGGTTGTCCCGCACGTGATTCAGACGAACTTGAACGAGAACCAGTCTTGGGAGGCGTAGCGGTTGTACCGCCGCCTTCCTGTAACACTCGCCGGGTTTGGCGCCGAATTTGCTCGGGCGAAATTCCTAATTTCTTTAAGACATCACTGGCCAGCCCCTCATCTGAACGGGCCAATGCCAATAAAATATGCTCAGTTCCAACATAATGGTGACCCATTTGGCGGGCTTCATCAAATGCCAATTCCAAGACCTTTTGCACACCGGGTGTAAGATCCAGGCGTTTGGCCGTTGATTCTCCTTTGCCACCCAATCGTTCAATCATTTCCTGAATACGTTCAGGCTCAAGCCCCAGGTCTCGCAAAACGCGACTGGCGACACCGCCATCTTCGCGGATCAGCCCCATTAAAAGATGTTCGGTGCTGATAGCATCCTGTTGCAATTTCTCTGCTTCTTGATGAGCCAGGCTAAGCACTCTGCGTGCCCTTTGGGTAAAGCGATCCATTCCAGCCATGGCAACCTCCTGTTTTCAAAAACGCCTGTTCTGCCACAATTTTTGTTAACAGGCGTCAAATCGTTATCCAACGGGATTGAAATCCCATCAACATATATTTCTCGTTCTTACCACGATTCTACCAGCTTTTAAGTGCTTGTCGAGTATAAATATGAAGGTTTAGAGCGTTAATGCGTTAGAGTTTTGTTAGAAATGGGTAAAAAGGGAGGGTTTTAAAACTTTTCAGCGCTCAAATTTATTAATTTTTTTGTCGAAGAAAATATCTGAAATTTCCCTTTCGAGGGAAAATTGAATTGCAAAAGCAGTTGGTCTAATAGAAGAAGCTGAAATACAATATTTCTGTTAGTACGTTTATAAAGTGTTTATGAATTATCGCTCCATTATTGAAGGAAAAGATGTGGATATAACGCTTAAGAAAGCTATAAAATTTGCTATTTTCATTTTTATTGGAATTCGCATTTTTACAAGCCTAGTTCTTTTGATAGGAATTTTCCAATCACCTTCAGTTTCCCCGAACGAAGAATATGCACAGGCGGTCGATTATAAATTATTAAATGGCGGATTCATCAGCCACCACCTTCTCGAACCATGGTTTCGATGGGACACAACCCATTATTTAGAGATCGCTGAAGAAGGGTATTCGGCTGAATCCTACAATACGGTTTGGCCTCCCTTTTATCCTTTCTTAATTAAATTGGTAAGCTTCATATTTAAACCGCCTATACTGGCAGCAATTATTGTCTCAAATATATTTTTCATAGCTGCCACGGTTTTATTTTATTTATTTGTAACGAAAATCTTAAACGAAGATATTGCTAAAAACAGTATTTTTTATTTATTGTTGTTTCCTACTTCATTCTTTCTTATGGCTCCCTACACCGAACCTCTATTTTTAGCCTTCACATTGGGTGTATTTTATGCATCACACCAAAAAAAGTGGCTATTGGCAGGCGTATTAAGCGGTCTGGCCGCACTTACACGCGTTCAAGGAGTTTTCTTAATCATTCCGATTCTCGTAGATGGGTATCTATTTTATCGACCATCCGGCAGCAAGACAAATTATCTAAAATTTCTCCCGGCTTCACTCATTGCCCCATTTGCTTACGGTTTATATTGTCTACATGTTCGTTTTGGAATCCGCTCAGAGTGGCCCTGGGTTACATTAAACACAAATTGGGGACAACATTTCAGCTTTCCATGGGAGGGTATTTGGGGAAATCTAACTGCTCTTTTCGGACGAAATGTTTCACCCGATTACACGTTATCCGTTGTTAAGATATTATCCCTTTTAACCATGTTTCTTTCTGTTTACTTTCTCCTGCGCATATCAAAAATAGTCCCAATATCAATAATTATCTACGCTTGGCTTTCATTGGGGCTGGTAATATCCAAGGTAGATGATCAATCGTTAATGATCAGTACAATGCGCTATTTGTTGATGGTTTTTCCTATCTTTATAAGCCAGGCAATCTTTATAACAAAGAAAATCTATAAGATTCTATATTTTGCTTTTGGCGTATCAATCAACATTGTTTTTTTGGTACTGAATTACTGGTGGATTTGGGTGGCGTAAAACTTTATCACACCAACCATTAAGTAAAAAATCAAATAAATGTTTGGAAAAGGGAAATGGATACTAAGAATACAAGAACAGGTCCTCGATCTGATAATAAATTGTTCAACTTTACGTACTGGATCAGCTAATTTTTATGATTACATTCTCCTCGGCGGCGGAAAACGTTTTTCTTTTATTGTCTTTGGCGTCTGACTTACCATGAATCGCCAGAGAATCAATAATAAGCAATCAATCCCTCGCCAAATAACAACAATAACAGCCATAGCTGGGCATAATTGAGTGCTCTTTTGGATTGCTCCAGTGCCCCATAGTCGAGTACAGCAATCATTAGTCCGATGGTTGTCCGCACCAAACCGGCCATATTCAACAAATTGGAAGTCGGCAGAAATGGAAAAAGAAGCGCGTTGATTAACAAAATGAAGACTCCGAATCCAAAATAACCGCGAAACAGCTTACGAGCGCTAACAAATATGGAGATGGCTGCCGGTAGCAAAGCGATTAAGACAACTATCACTATAAGGAATAACCCGATATATGTGTCGGTTACTGGTATTCGCCATAAACCACGAAACGGAATTACTTCGAATGGTGAAGCCGCATTCCCGCCAGATCGGATTCCCCACTCTCCCAACCATACCCGTAAAAAAACCTGCCACAATCCAAAAGGCAAAATGGACAAAAACCCCCACAAAACACTGGTAATTCGGCGACGGTTGAAAAAAAGGTAGAGAAAACAGGCGAAGCTGAAAGTAACGGTTAATTCACGTCCGAGTGCAGCCAGGGCAAATAAGGGCAAACCCCGCCAAATTTTTCCGCGCCCTATTAACAATACTCCCCATTGCACTAACGCGAAAGCCAGCGGCTCCGTTAAATCAAGGCGCAATGAAATCAGAAGGCCAGCAAATAAACCATACACGATTGCATACCAGCGGGAGAAACCATGATCCTTCAATATTTTCTCGGTTGCCAACGTGCCCGCCACCAAGCTGAGGAGATTTATCACAATTAACATCCAGGGGATGGTTTCCTTATTTCCTAATGAGACAATATATGTGAGAATCGGGTATAGAATACGCTGATAGCGGTAGGCCGGTACATCTAAGAACGGGGCAGCATCCGCAGGATTAACCGCAATTTGATAAGCGAACTGGCCGTCATAGCCCATTACCAGTTCGCTAAGACCGCCACTAAATTGAGAGCCTGGTAGAACAAATGACATCGGATCCCAGGAATGTTGTGCAAGCACCAAAAGGCAGTATCCGGTAGCAATAATTGCCGTGATCATCCAGGGTTTCGCCAGTCTCTTAAAGATGAAGAATGTCTTTGCGATATTCATGGTTTATTCATAAAACTAACAAAAAGCGAGCGGGGTGATTGGTTTTCCTTTTTCATTTGGAAAGCTTCTCGCACTAGAATGCTGATCCCCACGAAAAACAAAGGCATACCTGTGTGGATATTTCCTTTCACAATCAATACAGCTAGCCAGGAAATAAGGCACTCTATGGGTCCGATCCATTCAAGTAAGACCGATGAAGAATATATATTTGTTAAAGGAGCAAACAAATGAAGTACAGTCCACGAAAGTTTACGATTTGCCAATAGAAAACCCAAAGGAAGGATTATAAAAGGCAAAATCATTGCGAGCTTGGCTCTCAGTTGAATCAAATTCATTGGGATAAGCCAGTAGAAATTTGAGGCGTGCATTGAATAAAAGTCAAATTCCGGTTTGGTTGAAAGCCATTCGGAGACCCAACTTGGTTGAACAATGAAACTGATGCCAATGAAAACTAAAACTGATATTAACCCTTTTAAAAAATCAGATTTCTTATATTGCATAATCAACCATGGAACTACCACAATTGCGACTTGTGGCTTTATTAATGCCAAACCCAAAGCCCAAGGCGACCCAATTAATAATAACGCAGCGAGAAGAAAATCGATTTGTCCAACAAATAAACTGAATAAAAAGGGAAAAAATAGAAACGCCCAGATTATTTTCTTCCCCAATAACTTCCACGCCAAGAAGATATTTGCAAGAAGATAGACGCCATAAGCCGCCCGGGCTGGAAGCAGTGAAAAAGGAGCAAAAAATAAAGCCAGAAAAATTGGACTGTTAAAATCAAAAACCTGGTATGGAGAAATACCATTGATGATTAATGTTCCGCTTTGATAAAAAATCAAGAAATCATAAATCCACATATAAACGCCATTTCTATGAATCCATTTTTTTAGCCACCCTCGAGGATGTTTCCCCTTTTAGGAGAATGATGCCAATAAGATATCAGAATTTACGAATTGAAGAAACTTGTATTAACGCTCATGCTTCAGAATTCTTAATTATGTCGCGGTATTCAAAAACTCCCAGTATTAATTCCCGCCACTTTTTGATCATTTTTTGCAAATCATGTTGCATTTAAGAATTCATCTTCTTTTATTTTGTTTGATTCTAGATATTTGAAATATTACAGTGATCTGGCAGGAATTTCTCACTCCATCAAATAGGCCATCACCCACTGGGTCGTCGCCAGCAGACCATCCAGATGGGTACGCTCATAATTATGAGAAGCATCCACTCCGGGGCCAATCAGTGCTACGCGCACATCTCCGCCCGCCCTCAAGAAAGCGCCCCCATCCGAGCCGTAATGGGTGTAAATATCTACTTTGTAGGGAATCTGATAACGATCAGCCAATCGACGCAGTTGGCTGCTAAAGCCATGATGGTACGGCCCGCCTGAATCTTTAACACAGATGGATGCGAAATGCTCATCTGAAGTTTGCCCTTCACCAATGGCAGCCATGTCAACAGCGAGTAGTTCCTCCACTTCAGCCGGAATTCCGCTGGATGCTCCATGCCCAACCTCTTCAAAATTGCTGATCAGCAAGTAGGTGGTTTGGGCAGGTTTTATTCCGGCGTCACTCATACTTTTAACCGCAGATACAAGGTTGGCGACGCAGGCTTTGTCATCCAAATGCCGGCTGCGGATGTAACCATTGGTCACTTCTACCCGTGCATCAAAGACGACATAATCCCCCACAGAAATGCCCGCAGCCAAGGTTTCTTCGGCAGTACTGGTATCAAAATCCAGCCGAACTTCGATGTTGGCGTCCTCACGTTTTGTATCCCCTACGACTTGGCCATGCACATGCACTGAGGGTTTGCAGAAGAGGATACTACCACGCTCACAACCCCCATCAAATTTGAAAATCGTGCAGCCTTCTCCTTCGACAGTATTCCAGGCAAATCCGCCAAGCTTGCTGAGTTTCAACCGGCCATTTGGTTTAATCTCCTTGACCAAAGCACCCAGAGTATCCACATGGGCAGTTAACGCCCGCGGATGGTCTGCGCTTTCGCCATCCCAACGCACCAAGAGGCCGCCTTTATGCGTGCGCCGGCAGGATACAGCAGGGAAAGGCTGCAGTGTTTGCTCAACAAAATCAATTGCCAGGTGTGAAAACCCGGTTGGGCTGGGAATATTAAGCAAATCCGTTAAGAATCTTACCAAAAAATCCATATCGACTGCAGGTAGTTTCATAATAGTCCCTTTCAAAAACTCTGCTGTGATTTCTTTATCTTAAAACTGTTTTCCTTCTAATTTCGAAATTGCCTGGCGCCATTCTGAAGAGACGGGAATGGTCTTATGCTGATGATAATCGTAGGCTACCATAACCGATTCAGCTGTCGATAGGACCTGTCCGCTTTTCTCATCTCGTATTTCGTAAACAAAGGTCAGGCTTTTATTCCCAATCGTCTGGGTCTTGATCCATACTCTTACATCCTGTTTTAGAGTGATGGAAGCCCGGTAAGTTATATGAATATCAGCAACAATCAGATTGATATCAAAAAAATTTTCGCCATCAAACAGACCAAGATGCATCAAGTAAGCCAGGCGCGCTTGTTCCAGATAGGTCAGATAACGGGCATTATTGACATGCCACTGCGGATCCAGATCACCATAGCGGACGACAATAGGTACTGAAAATACAAATTCGTTCATACCAGGATTATACTCAGGCAAAGGACTCGTGTCGAGGAAACTCGGCTGTAAGATTTTGAGTTCTCACCCGCCAGCAGCGGGTAAAATGATTCTTTGGGCGAGTTTTTAGCAAAAGTATTAATAAATTAGACAAATCCATTCAAGTTGGTCAAAAATACAATATAATTGCTTAATCGTTAATAAATGTCATTTATCAAGGATGATCATATTCACTTGTTTATATAAATATTGTACAATACACTCATAGGTATAATATAGACAATTTTTACCCTAAATGACAATTAAAGGACTGAACCATGCAAATAACAAGACAAGCTGATTATGCACTGCGAGCAATGTTGTTCTTAGCAAAGGCTGATAAGGACAAAAGGACAGCTACCAGCCAGATTGCCGAGAGCGAGCAAATTCCACCTTCTTTTTTGGCAAAAATCATCTCACAATTATCGATTGCCGGTTTGATTTACACATCCCGCGGAGCACGCGGCGGGGTCTCATTGGCACATTCCGTCGATGAGATCTCGGTCTTAGATGTCATTGAAGCTATTGATGGGCCAATCTCTTTGAACGAGTGCGCCACCAGTAAGGATGGCTGCCAGTTTGGGGAAGATTGCGCTTTTCAGCCGATTTGGTATGATGCCCAGGCCGAACTGGTGAAAAAATTGCAAGAGACAAAATTTTCGCAATTAATTAATACGCCCGTAACAGCTTAATCGAGTATAATTTTATAATGCCTGAAGGAACACCGATTCCACGCCAGTTCTTCCTGGTGACGAATAATGGTCAATTTGTCATTGATTGGGGAAATCAACGCTACCAGGATATTTTCACTGGAGAGGCTGTTTTTTTGCCTGACGAAACGATTGCGTTTCCTGTCAAAGAAAGTGAACTCATCTGGCTTAAAAATAACGGCACTATCAGTTTCTTTGATCGTTTTTTAGTCTACGTTTTTAATTTACCAAGTCTTTTTGATTAATAAGAAATTAAATTCCAAAGCAGCTGCCGGTCAATAGCAGCTGCTCTTTCAATATTAAATGGATCTTCGTTCCAAAAATTGCCGGTAAGGCAATGAACAGAAAACCTGTTCCGAATGACGTACAAAAAAATTAGACCGCGCTTTCAGAAGGAATTGCTGCCAAAGTCGTGCGTAATTTGATTTCACGGTAAACCAGTGTCCAGGTACTCTCAAAAAATGATTCACCCAGGCCACTAACAAATGTGATCGGAATAGCTAACAAAAGGATCATCAAAACCACCCCCAGAATGATCAAACCGGCCGAAATCTGCGTTCCCAACGCATACACTCCCAATCCTAAACCGCCTACAACTGCAACGGCTATTCCAACCAGTACCAATACAATCGGGATGCTCACAATCCCAAACGCAATGCGAACACCCACCAGGATCAGCCAGGTTAATGCGATATCTTTTAGTGAGTGCCGTAATACAAACCAGGCATTTTTGAGTGATTCCAGCACGCCTTTATTCTCCAAAACGCAAATTCGATGCGCAAAACGCAGCCAGAGATTAATGACCGTGACAGCGATGATGATCACCAGGAACACAACCATACCGATCCCAATCGAGGCAATGATACCTGCCGCAGTGGCAGCGTCACCCGCGCCAATTCCAAGCAGAAACGGTATAGCCGCGCAGCCGAATAGAACCAGAATAGTCAATGTAGTTGGTATAATCACCACCAAATCAATCAACCACAAACGAAAAGCAGCTTTGGACCAGCCCCCTTTCAAGCCTTTCGACCATGACACTTTATTTCCGGTCTCTTCCAGGTTATTCACCATGCGAAAATGAGCTGCCAACGCAACATATTTCAGAATGGTAAAAACAATTACAATCAGCATGATTACCACAAAGGCAGCAATCGCCCAGGTCAGGATTACACTCTCATTTATGTTACCAAAGTGCGTGTCCATATAGGTATTGATGCGCTCAATAATCCGCTGCCAGTTTCCGTTGCGTCCATCTGGAAATCCCTTCCCGTTACGAAAGTCATTCTGGTTAAAGCGGTAGAAAGTTTGACCGGAAGGATTCCCTCCGGAAGATCCACCACCTACAAAAGCCAGAATAAAGCCAATAACCCACAAAGATGGGTAATGCCATAAAATATGCCAGGCACGTTTTAAAATTTTTGTGTAGTCCATTCTTACCTCCAGAGCACAAAGATTTTGTTTCATTTCAATAAAACGGGGTTAGGGAGTGTTTTTAGGCGGGCGATCGCCCGCCTAAAAACACTCTGCCCCTAATTTTTGAAATGAAAGATTTTCAAAGATTTAAAGATTGGCGTTGATTTTTCAATAACCATAAAGCCATCCACACACAATAAAGCACAGCCAATGCAGCCACAGTAATAATTTGGTTAAGAAAATTCCATTGGAAAAGTGCTGCAATTCCAAATAAATTACCACCTGGGAAGAGCAAAGTCGGCAGCCAGGAAAGTCCATCTGCGGCTGATATAAGCCGTAAAAGACTTGTGACAATAAACTGGCTGCTGCCTGGGATGAGATCAACCAAACCGGTAAACCAGCCATAAATTTGAAAAACATTTAATGCCAGCAGCAATGTTATCGGAACCAGATACCAGAGCAATTTTGCTAAAGGAATTCGAATAGTTTCAACTCCTCGTCTTTGTGTTCGCAACCTGATCTCATCCAGGAAGCGCTGATTGCTTTTGGAACTGATAATGCCACTCAGTGATTGCAGTTCTTTTCGCAAATTGTCACGACCCTCCAAATAAACCCGGCATTGCTCACACGAGATAAGGTGTTGTTCGACAATATGGGTTTGAATCGGATTCAATTCCTGATCAAAATACGCATCCAACCATTCGGGGTGATCGAGAGTCATTGTGCCTCCTGTTGTGGTGCCAGTTCCTTTAACAGGCTGGTGCGGGCGTAATTCAAACGGGACATTACTGTACCAATCGGAATATCAAGAATATCCGCAATTTCCTGGTAACTGAGCTGCTCATACTCGCGCAAAATTATCACAATCCGGCTGGCAGGTGGCAACTGCAATATCGCTTGTCGCAATTTCGTCTTGTGCTGGCGTTGTTCCACAGTTTGTTCCACTTTACTTTCCTCACTGATTTGTAAATCATCGATATTGAAGTTGTCTTTTTCACGGCGCAACAAATCATAGGCCGCATTGATAGCAATTCGATATAGCCAGGCGCGAAAGGATGAGAGGGTCCGGTATTGTGACAGGTGCTGCCAGCAGCGGATAAATGCTTCCTGGGTGGCATCCTCAGCCAATTGTTGATCTGCACACATCCGGTAGACCATGTTCATCACCGCCTCCCGATGTGAGCATACAAGCACAGAAAATGCGTCAAAGTCACCATTTTTTGCTTTTTCAATTGTTTCAGCTTCGTTTGCCTGGTCATTATTCACCGTATCCCAGAACATTTTTATCCTCTCTCACTCATTAAACGAAGTTGAGATAGAAATTATTCGGTTTTTTTAAATTATGGTCCAATACAGATCGGTACAACTAAATAAAGAACTTTTATTCAGTTCAGTTCCGAACCTCACCGCCATGAAAATAAAGCTGGTAAATCTTTTGCCCATTGAAAAAAACAAATTCTTTCCCTCGAAACCAATTTATGGAACCATCTACGCTGCAAGTGTAACAAAAATCTCCACTTACAAATTCCTCCGGACCGCGGTAAGGCATTTCCTGGGGAACCTGTAAAAGCGCTGATTTTAAGAAGTGTGCGAAATCAGCGGGTGGATTTTCCACCAATATGTGCCCCAAATAATTCATTCCCCAAACCGTCTTTTCTTGATACCAGACCATTTCCTCACCAATAAATTGAAAACCGCCAAAATAAGAATCAAGATAACGGAAAGGCTCTTCAGTGTATGCCAAATCGATTGAACCAGGCCGGCTGGACCTGATTAATGGCCCATCTGCTGCATACGTGTTTTGTTTGGCCTTAATCAAAAAATTGTAAAAAGGAATGGTTTGGAGTATTTCGATGATCATTCGCACCTCAAGGGATATTCTATTCGTTCATTTTACCCTCCTTTTCGTTTGGTAGTTTTTCAGATTTCGATTCTTTTAACAACAAAAAACCAGAAGTGAAACTTTTGGCCTAGACCGTAAAAAGAACGATTGAACCTCTTCGTTTCTACTCTTGACCAGACCCGCCTGTGAAGGTTGGGCAAGTCCATCACCTTTGTCTGCAAACTAACTCAACCAAATGGTTTCCCGTTTGCTGAATGCACAACATGCCCTTACGGTGGCCAACCTAGGTCATTCAGGAAATTATTATCCACTCATGAAAAAGTGAAGTGTTTCCATTGATCACAGGGTAGCGGACAAAGAGTACCGGAAATAACTGAAAGCAGTGAATCCGACTCAATCTATCCCCTTAACAACTAAGCTTTACCCGAATCTCGAATGGGGGAAACTCCGCAGAAGAAATGGGGCAATCTACTGTTGTTTGCCAGGCCGGTAATCTCTTATACTTTTAAAAAGTCGAAAACAGATTTAAAACAGATTTACGGAAGAGGAGAATATTATGCTTAACATTATAATTTGGATCATTGTTGGTGCCTTGGCAGGTTGGATTGCCAGTAAAATTATGGGTCGCGATGCTCAAATGGGCGCAGTAGCAAACATTGTTGTTGGTATCGTCGGAGCATTAATTGGCGGCTTTATTATGAATTCTCTTGGGGGAAGCGGAGTAACTGGATTCAACCTTTATAGCTTACTGGTAGCCATTGGTGGCGCAGTAGTATTGCTGTTTATTATCGGACTTTTCCGCCGTTAGAAACTTCCTTTCTTCAGCTACACCTTTCAAAAGGGGCAATCGAAATTGATTGCCCCGAATTTTTTTAAATTTGTCATTATATCGACCACTGTATATTTAAAAAGTCTTCTGTAATGGGAATTTCAGGGTTATAGTGCGCATGAAAATTGCAACTAATTCAACTAATGGGAAGCACAACCTACTCATTACGCTTTTGAAATTTTTATGCACTCAATGGAGCTTATCGCTTCATAAATTTGTAAGGTGAGCTTTCATTTTACGAGTCGGTCGTAAAATAGAATAGCAGCGTAATCGAACAATTTTATTCGAAACGGAATGACGGATCCGCAAATCAATGACACTTGACAGCCTCATTTCAATCCCAACGGCTTTATTTGATACTCTCTATGCCGCGTTTGACGAAGCGATTTTGATATTAGATAATGATCGCAAAATCTGTTACTTTAATGCCACTCTGCGTGAATGGCTTACATCTGCGGATTCTTTTCTGGGTGCCGCTTTTCCCGAGATAAATTTTGTTGGAAATCAAAACTGTTTTGCCAAATTAAACCTCAGCACCTTAGCGATTGAGGTGCTGCCCAATAGCGCTTTGGAACAGGCACTTTTGACACTACACGATGAAAGTGGAACGAAAATTGTAAAATACACAGAAAAGGGCATTATCTGGGGAGACACACCCTACTCTCTCATCACACTGACAGATGCACGCAGCCAGCTCGAATCAGAGGCGCTGCAAAAAGCCATCTTCCAAATTTCTCAGGCAACCAGCCAGGCCACCGATCTGCCGGCATTGTTTAAGATTGTGCATGAGATTATTGACAGACTTATTCCCACACCCAACCTTTTTATTGCCATTTATGACGAAGAAACGGAATTTATTAGTTTCCCTTACTATGTTGATGAGCGAGATTATTTGGACATTCTTGAAAAACAAAAATTACGAGCCAGGGATCGTAAAGTACGACGTGGATTAACGGAATACCTCTTGCATTTGGGCCAACCACTACTAATCAACAAAAAGGCAATGGAAGAACTTTCAGAATCGGGCGAAGTCAGTGTGGTAGGCAGCACGCCGATTGAATGGTTGGGAATCCCGCTTAAAACTGTGAAAGGTGAAATCATAGGCGGTATAGTCGTACAGACTTATTCAGAGAATGTGCGCTACACGCAACGGGATGTAGATATCTTAAATTTTGTATCCGTTCAGATTGCTATGGCAATCCAGCGCAAACAAACAGAAGAAAAGCTCAACCAGGAAAGAGAGCTCTTCACACTTGGCCCGGTTGTCGTCATGAAGTTGATTGTCGAAAACCACGAACAATCCACAATGACCTATGTCTCTCCCAATATTGATCAATTCGGATATTCACCTCGCGAATTTCTTTCGGGAGAGCGCTTGTACAAAAGCATCATTCATCCGCAAGACCAGAAGAGTGTCTTTAAGTATGGCGAATTAAATTTTGTGGATGGCAATGCATTTATAGGTGAAGAATATCGCATTCTGACCAAAGATGGCCAGGTGCGCTGGGTCTATGATTTTACTTACATCCATCAGATCAACAACGAAATGCTTGTGGAGTATTATTTTTATATTCTTGATATCACCGATCGTAAAGAAACCGAGGCTGAACTGAAGCTTGCGAACGAAAATCTCGAAAATCGAGTAAATGATCGCACTGCCCAACTGACCCAGTCGCAACAATTTTTGCAATTGGTAATGGATACAATTCCGGTTCCATTGTTTTTTAAGAATAAAAACGGCCAGTATGAGGGCGGTAACAAAGCCTACGAAGCTTTAATTGATATTAAGAATGATGAATTAATTGGCAAGTATACCCATGAAATCTGGCCGGCTGATCAGGCTGAGATCCTGGATATCTCCGACCAGGAGTTATTGGAGAAAAAATCCTCACAGACGTATGAAACCCAAATTCGAACGATAAAAGGCGATTTGCATGATGTTGTTTTCTACAAAGCCTCTTATACATCCAAAGATGATAAACCGGCAGGCCTGGTAGGCGTAATTCTTGATATTAGTGCTCGAAAGCAATTTGAAAAATTACAAAACACGCTTTACCTGATTTCAGAGGCAGCCAGTTCCACACGTGATCTGAATGCCCTTTATAAATTCGTTCACGGTGTAGTAAACCAGTTAATTCCAGCGCGCAATCTCTATATTGCTCTGTATGACAAAGAGACTGATATTGTTGAATTTCCTTATTTTTATGACGAGTTTAGCCCACACCCAGAACCTCGTAAGGCGGGCAATGGGATGACTGAACATGTTATTCGTAAGGGTGAAGCAGTCATGTTAATGCGCGA
Source organism: Chloroflexi bacterium 44-23 (assembly GCA_001899005.1). GTDB lineage: Bacteria > Chloroflexota > Anaerolineae > Anaerolineales > Anaerolineaceae > UBA6170. The sequence continues at coordinate 68,755 of MKUW01000019.1, read as the reverse complement.
AGATTGGGAGAGAATTCTAAAGCAAGAGGGTGTTCTTCCAACTGGAGAACTATCCCATCAATGGTTGGGAGTTCCACTTCAAACGGATTCAGATAACACCATTGGTATGCTCGCCGTTCAGACCTATAACGAAAATGAAATTAAATACTCTCACAACCATCTCGAACTTCTGGAATTTGTTTCAACCCAGATTGCCCAGGCAATTGAAAAGAAACGGGCACAAGCAGCACTTGAACGACTTAATCAAGAATTGGAAGCAAAAGTTGCCGATCGCACACGCCAATTAAATGATCAGTTAATTGAATTGCGCCAGCGAGAACATGAATTGACCAGTGTTCTTGATCTGGCACAAGCTTTACGGCAAATCCACAAACGCGAAGCACTCTATCAAATCATTCAAAAATATTTTCTCAATGCGGTTGCTGCAGATGGCGTCTCAATGGCCATTCTGGACAATGAGAACCAGGAGTTGATTTACTCTCCCAGCTTTGGTTGTTTTAAGAATCATTCCAATTTGCATCTGGACGTGGGTACAGGTGCAGCCGGCTGGGTGGTTAACAATAAAAAAGTATACATAAACAACAATATTAATATAGAACCGGGGCCAGTGCTCATTCATCTGGCCGGCGGAGCGTCTGCCGTGATGATCGCTCCTATGATCGTTGATGATCAGGCGATCGGCGTAATTGAAGCCGGTGCTAATCGCCCCTGGAATGATGATGATGTACGCATTATTAGCGCCATGGCGGAAATTTCTGCCTATGCCATTCAAAGGGAATTACTTAGTGAGCAAAAGGAAGGTCAGTTACAGCGCCTGAACACACTGCGCGAAATTGACCGCATGATTACCAGTAATTTTGATGCAAAAAGCATCATGGCGTATCTACTGGGTCAAATTGTGAACCAATCCAACGCAGATGCGGCTGATATCCTTCTCTCAAATGAGGGCTCCGCTGTGATTGATTATGGGCATGGACTCGGTTTTGCACAACCCCAATTACGCGAATCACTTGTTGCCGGCTATCCGGGTCCGGCTGAACTTGTTATGATCAGTAATGAGCCTGTCTTAATAAAAAACATCGCCCAGTCAGCTCGTTGGAAGCAATTTTTCCTGCAACTAAAGGCTGAGCATTTTGAATCCTATTATGCAGTCCCGCTCCAAGCCAAAGGGCAGATCTTGGGTGTATTGGAAATTTACAAACGTTCCACAATCAATGAAAATTCCGATTGGCTGGAATTTATGCAAGCACTCGCCCAGCAAACAGCAATTGCACTGGAAAATGCCCAGCTGATTGATAAACTCAAGAAAGCGAACCGTGAAATGCTGTTTGCTTACGACCGCACAATTGAAGGTTGGGCGAAAGCACTCGAGATTCGCGACCAAACCACCGGCAAACATAGTCAAAAAGTTATGCAATGGACCATGATCATGGCACAGGCGATGGGCATTCGTAACTCAGAAGAATTAACCCACATCAAGCGCGGGGCCTTGCTGCATGATATTGGCAAGATGGGGGTTTCCGACACTATTCTTCAAAAGCCTGGAAAATTAAATGAAGAAGAATGGATCGAAATGCGAAAACACCCGCAACACGCGTACGATTTACTTTACCCAATCGAATTTTTACGCCCCGCTCTCGACATTCCGTTGTACCATCATGAACACTGGGATGGATCGGGTTATCCCAAGGGATTGAAAGGCAAGGAAATTCCTCTGATTGCGCGCATTTTTACCGTGATCGACGTTTTCAATGCAATCACTTCCAAGCGGCCCTATAGCAACCCGTGGCCTGTGGCGCAAGCCATCGAGTACATCCAGAAAAATGCAGGCTCACAATTTGATCCGGATGTGGTGCAGGTTTTTATGCGCCTTAAGAATCAGTTTTTAATGGATGGGGAATTGACAGAGAATTAAGAAGTTAATATCAGCAATTGGTTCTGTCATTTTAATCTTAAGTAATAGACAAAGAAGGACCGTAAACGCTAATTCACCGATTGTAGATTCTCTCTGCGTGAATATAGTCAAGCCTTCATTGAGGCAAACGCAACAGACACATCCCCCCATATCAACCAATCTTGAACTAGGCACAGTCGGTCAGGTTTATTTATATAGATAACGATTGACTTCAAACTTCAATAAGCCGCGATCGAAAATACGGTGCAATGCATCAATGCAATGACGGTCAAACATTTTATCGGCATCATGATAAAGTTGCTCAAAAGCTTCTTCGGGTTCTTTGGCCAGGCGATAGGGCCGGTCTGAGATCATGGCGTGAAAGGCATCCGCAACGGCCACAATTCTGCCAACCAGTGAAATCTCATTCCCGCGCAATCCCAAGGGATATCCGGATCCATCCAGACGCTCATGGTGCTCAATAATCGCCTTAAGCACGTCGCGACCCATAAAATTAACTTTTTCAAGAATATGGTATCCAATCTGCGGGTGGCGGTGAATTTCGTGATACTCATCACGCGTCAAGGCATCTTCTTTACGTAAGATTTTATCAGGGATACCAATTTTTCCAACATCATGCAGCAAGCCGCCCAAACGCAACTGTGTAATTATCTCTGCCGGCAAATTCAACTCATTTCCAATTGCCACAGCATATTCCGATACAGAACGGGAATGGTCTTTGGTATACGGATCTTTGGCATCAACGGCGTTCATTAAACTCTCAAGCAATTGCATAAATAATTCATCCATTTCATGGTAAAGGGTTGCAGTCTGTAAAATGGTGGCCGCCTGTCCGGCGAAAATCTCGGCCAGCGTGATATCCATCTGGTTGAACTCACCATTCATCTTGTTAATGACTTCCAAACCGCCAATAATGCGGCTGCGCGAGCTGCCACGCTGCCGGCCCATTTCAATGCGGTGAGATCTCAGGGAGACTGCCAGCAACGAATGAGTCTCAAAGTTCGAGATGGCATCCAGACCACCAAAGTGACGTTTGTCATGGTTGACATCGTTTACTACAATCGTTTCACCACTCGCCAGCACCTGGTTAATAAAACCCTTCCCGCGGGGAACACGGAAGTTCTCGACCACGCGATGGTCTGTGCGGGATGATATGTGTAATACCGCATCACCACTACCTTCATCGCTTAGAAAAAGGGAAGATGCTTCGGCGTCCAGCAGCAAGGAAACCTGCTCAAGCAGCATTCGTAAAATTTGGTCCGGGTCAAGCGAAGAGCTGATGTTGCCGATAAACTCCAAGAGCTGCTGCAAACGGCTTGACCAGCGGTTACTCTCTTGCAGTTGGTAACCGGAAACAAGCTGTTTACCCATCAAGTACGCCATCTTTTGAACCAAACCAATTTTTGCGGTCGTGCCTAGATTGATTAATAAAATAATACCAAGTGTCTTCTCTTTATCGGTCACTGGCACACAAAGCACATTCTTTACCGGTTGGTCTAACCAGCGCGCCAGGTCACGTAAGGCCAAACCATCCTCCACCAATAAATAATCAAGGTTCATACTTTCCCAAGCCAATTCGTCCGGGAATTTTCCAATTCGGGGATTCACATTAACGCCACAATGATATTGAAAGACCATTGTTTCGGGATTTGCCAAAAGACAAATGGCTGCTTGCGCTTCACTAATCTCCCGGCAGACCCCCAAATAGGTTTCCAGTTCATTATCGGTTTTAAGTTGTTGCAACTGGTAGCGATGCGGTAAAACGGTCATAAGAGTTTCCTTCTTGGAATTGGGTACTCTTATAGTTGCAAGATCATACCAGTTTGCATTTTTGTAAGGTTGAGGGGGTATTTTGCCTTAAATCTGTAAGTTTGGGAGGTGTTAACTGCTATTACGCCCAGATTTACGAAGCAGGATGGGATATTTTGCCCAAAGAGATACTAATTAGCTCATGCCTGGACAGCAACCGGCGGTTTCCAGCTCCACATCATCACCGCTGCGATCAAGGCCAGACCGGCTCCAAAGAAAAATGGGGCGGAGGGACCAAAACCTTGCCAGGTGCCAACACCCTGCCAGAGAATCCCGGCGATCAGCGAGGCAGGAAAGTCCAAAAGACCCAAGATACCGTTGTAGGTTCCATAGGCTGTCCCGCGCATGGAAACCGGTACCAGGTCCGCCACCATAGCCTTTGCCGTGCCATAGGCCAGCCCATAATAGAGTCCATAAATCGCATACAGAATCCAAACCTGTGCGGCTGTTTGAACCAGTCCAAAGCCCAGATAGATGGCTGCATAGACGAACCAACCGCCGATAATGAGTTTGCGCCGTCCGATCCGATCGGAGAGTGACCCGGCTGGTGTGGAAATGAGCGTGTAAATTAAATTGAATGTAATCAACATGCCCAAAATGCCCAACACGTTCAACCCCCGCTCCTGTGCCCTTAAAACCAAAAAAGCATCGGAGGAATTTCCCAGATCAAAAATGGAGACGATTAACATGAAGGTCATAAAGGGTTTGCCCAGGCTTTTCAGTGCGAATTTAGGCCTTTCCACACCTTCTTTTGGTTTGACATCCTTTGTACCAATTGCCAGGGCAATCACCGCCAAAATCGCCGGAGCGATACTGATCAATACGATCGTATGAAATGTATTTGCTGAAAGATCAACTGATTGCTTTTGTGCCAGCCAGGTGACCAGTAGTGCAATCATTAACCCCAGCATCGCACCGCCCGTATCGGCAGCCCGGTGAAAGCCGAAGGCAATGCCACGTTGCTGCGGTTGGATCGAATCAGCCACCAGCGCATCACGCGGAGCAGTGCGAATGCCCTTACCAACTCGATCTGCCCAGCGTGCGCCTGCAATGGCTCCCCAGCTGTTCGCGAAGAAGAAAAACGGTTTGGAAAGGGCCGAAATAGCATAGCCAATTACTGCCGGCCATTTGCGGCCACCAATTTTATCGGAGAGCCAGCCGGAAAAAAGTTTCAATATACTGGCAGTCGCTTCTGCAACACCTTCGATCAACCCAATCACATTGGTCTTGACCCCCAGCACATTGGAAAGAAATAAGGGCAGAATATTAATGACCATTTCACTGGAGATATCCATAAAAAAACTGGTCAAACTGACTGCCCAGACATTGCGGGGTAGAGATTTGATTCTATGAGTAAAAGATTGCTTCGCTTCTGTCATCTTAATTTCTCGGTTCTATGTAAATTTTGGTTTCCAGATATTTGGCTATCCATAAAATCTACTAGGTCTTTTTTTAGGGCTTATGTCTGTGACGTCGTTTTGTAAAGGTGTATGGCCGTGGTGTTGCTTTATAGGAAGTATGGTCATACACCCCTGCAGCATGGTCCATTGATCCGTTTCCCATTTTTGTAATCTTCACCCAGAATCAAAACTTCTTTTCCAATTTTGCCATCAAATTCACTCTTGTGCATTCAAATGTATGCGAGATTATTGCAGGGTAAATAACCGTTCATAATAAGTTAACCCAAGTAAATATAACCCCGACATAAAAATGAATCAAGAAAAATGAAAGCAGAAGTTTGGGCGTAGAGGTTTTTACCGAAAACCCAGTAGTTTTCAAATTAGTAACTCATAAATTTACAGGCCGAACCACATAATCCCCCGGCAGCATACTTTGTGTTGTTTATTGGTTCAAAATACCTTTTTACCCCAAAAATGCCAGGATCAGCTCGCGATTTGAAATCAGATCAAAGATGGCCACGCCAACCAGCAGCAATCCCCCAATCAGGTTGATCAAGCGTGAGTGCCTGGCAAACTTTCGCGTGATCCAGCGCTGAGTTGCGCCAGAGAGCAGCGAGAGCACCAGCAGGGGAATACCAAAGCCGATCCCGAACCAGAAGAAGACGCCCAGTTTACTCCACATATCAGCCGCTGTGAATGAAAAAGCAAAAATGCCGACTATCAGTGGGCCTGAGCAGGGCAGGGTGATCGGGCCATACAATAATCCATACACAAAAGCATTGGCAAATGGGTGTTTCAGGATAGTAATGTTGACCTGAGGAATTTGCTTGAAAGGGTTGATGTTAGCGATCATCATCACTCCCAAGATAAAAATTAGTAAATCGGCTACTGGAATCACAATAGATAATACGCTGCCAATCGAAACTGACAGAGCGGCAATCAACGCACCCAAGGCCAGCATCATGGACAGAACACCTGCCAGAACGAAAAAACCCAGAAAATAACGCTGCCGGGAATTATGGAGCGCCTCCTGGTCAGCGCTCAGGTAAGCCAAAAAGCCAGGGTAGAGTGGCAGTACACACGGGTTGGTAGTTGCCAGCAAGCCGAGTGAAATGGAAGTCATGATGGTTTCAAACATAATAATGTCCTTAGCATTTTTCCAACCCGGACGATTCACACGCCATTCCGGGATGCGCCCGCTTCAATCAGTGGGCTGCCAGTTACATCTTTTCCTCCAGCAGGGGCAAAACAGCCTCTTTCAAACTGGCCGCATCTTTGATACCGAATGGTAGAACATGCACCGTGCCGCTTCGGTCAATTAGCAGAATAGGAGTCGAAGGCGGGTTTAGAAACTGGGTTCCATATAGATTACCAATTTCGTTTGCCACTTCGGTGGTGGCAATGCTGTAATACCAATCAAAGCCCTGTTTTTGGACATAGTTTTTAAGCATGTCCGCATCTTCATTGATATCAATGCCGATGCCAACGCTGATCAGATCTGTGTTCATTTCACCCAGCAGTTCATGCAGCGTCTTAACCTGTTTCTGCTGCTTGAGACAATTACTGCACCAGGTGGCCATGGTTTCTACCAACACAACTTTTCCTTTAAAGTCGGAAATCTTGAAGGTTTCGCCGCTGGTTACATTGATAAATTTAGTATCAAACCAAGCCGGGCTATCCATCATGGCAGAATCTTCATCTGGCATGCTCTTTTTCTCGGAAGTCATATCGTCGGTATGCATGGAATCTTCAGTCGCTTCCACCATTGGCTTTTCTTCCATCATAGCGTCGGTCGGCTGCTCATCCACCATGGTTTCAATTGTTGCCGTGCTCTTATCCATCATTACATCTTCATTTGCGGGTCTTTCCACAGGGGCACAGGCAGCCAGTATTAAGATGAGAATAGCACTAAGAAATACTGATCTTGTTTTCATGATTTTGTCCTCCTCTATTTTGAATTGATAATTTTATTGTGACGAGCAAAGGTTACGTATCTTTATCAAAAGGATTAAGTATTTCTGACAACTTTCATGGAAATTTGTAAGATTTGTGTAATCTTTTTGTTTCCCGCCTTTAACCTTTTGCCGTTATATTAATAGGTGAGAATGACTATTTATTTACGACCCATTTAAATCCATCTCCAGGGAGGGGAAGGCGCAGGTATGAAATCAATTCAAATCATGTTAGTTGAAGACGAGCCCAGCATCGCGGAGGTGGTTTCACTCTATTTCAATCGGGCAGGCTTCCAGGTACAGACATTTGGTGATGGCGCCTTGGCACTCAAACAACTCCAGCAGCAACTGCCCGACCTGGTCGTTCTGGATATTATGGTGCCTCAGATCAATGGGTTTGAAATTACACGTTGGCTGAGAGATCGCAGTGATGTCCCCATCATTATGTTGACCGCCCGGCGCAGCGAAGCCGATCGCATTGCCGGTTTGGAGATGGGCGCCGATGATTATGTGGTCAAGCCTTTCAGCCCACAAGAATTGGTCAGTCGTGTCCGGGCTGTCTTGCGGCGAACACAAAGCTCTGCTTCCGCCGAAACACAACAAACGCTTACATATGAGAATCTGAGCATCAACCCGCAAACACGGCTCGTGCGCGTGGTTGGGAAGGAAATCAGCCTGACCGCAAAAGAATATGAATTACTCTGGCACCTCGCCCGCCATCCTCGGCAGGTCTTCACTCGTGATCAATTATTGGAGAACATTTGGGGTATGGCAGAATACATTGATCCTGGAACGGTGACAGTCCATATTCGTCGCCTGCGCGAAAAAATTGAGCCTGATTGCGGCAAACCACGCTATATCCAAACTGTGTGGGGAGTCGGTTATAAATTTGAGCCGTAAAAGAAGAGAGTGAAAAAATGATAGCAAAAAGGAAAGCTTCGCCACCGCTGCGATTTATATTAGGGGTACTTTTTGTCATTTTACTGACATTACTGATTTTCAATTTGATTATGAGCCCACCAGCCACAGATTTGCGCCAGATGGGCTTGTTTTTGAGCATTACTGCAGTGATATCGGTTGTACTGGGATATTTATTCTACCGAATCGGCTGGTTCAACCGCAGCCCGTCAATTCGCTGGGTACTTCTGGGGGGCTCGGCCTTATCCTCCATTCTGACATTCTTCAACGTATTTCTAACTGCCAAGCTCATGTTTGCCAGTCAGCACGATCTGCTCCTGGCGGCAATTTTGCTCATCTTCGCCGGAGGAATGGCGATGGTGCTGGCTTTCTTTCTTTCCAGCGCGTTGACTGATCGGATTCGTTCACTTGAGCAGGCAGCTCGCAGTATTTCTGCCGGGGAATTACAGACACGGGTCGAAGTGCAAGGACGCGATGAAATTTCATTACTGGGCAACACCTTTAACCAAATGTCGGCGCAATTACAAAATGCTGCCAATCAAAAACAAGAACTTGAACAGCTGCGATCGGATTTAATTGCCTGGGTAAGCCACGACTTACAAACCCCGCTTACTTCAGTGCGTGCCATCGTTGAAGCGCTGGCGGATGGTGTGGCCGACGATCCACAGGTTCAACAACGTTATTTACGCACAGCCCAGCGCGATATCCAGTCGTTATCAATCTTAATCGACGATTTATTCCAGATGGCACAGTTGGATGCCGGCGGCATTCCCCTCGATCGTGAGTGGGGATCGATTACCGATCTGATTTCAGATACGCTCGAGTCTTTCCGGCAGCTGGCGAGCCAGCACCAGATCAACTTGCAAGGTCAGGCTGACAGCGAGTGTGATCCGGTTAACATGGATATACAACGGGTAGGGCGCGTTTTGAATAATCTGGTCAGCAACGCCATTCGCCATACTCCGCCCGGAGGATCGGTTACGGTAAACGCTGCCCGTCAGGAAGAAAATGTGGTTGTGTGTGTTGAGGACAGCGGTGAAGGCATTACAATCGAAGATTTACCTTACGTTTTTGATCGCTTTTATCGTGGTGAAAAATCCCGCAGCCGAAATACCGGTGGTGCCGGATTAGGCCTGGCAATCGCACGTGGCATTGTCGAAGCCCATGGCGGCCGCATTTGGGCTGAAAGTCAGGCGCACAAGGGTACGCGTATCACCTTCAGTTTGCCGTGTACAAATTGTTAATCTATTTCTACTGATTACGTAATATTTTGGTAAGAATTTGCCGATAGACTATTAATAATTGAATAATTATGGTAACTGCCCAGCGGGTTCATTGTGAGTCATCAATCTTGTTCATTGATGCCAAGGCAATCTCAGTCAAGTTGAGTGCTGCTCTTGAAATAGAAAATTGCTTCACAATAGACTTTGTTGTTAGAAATATTGTGCAGTTACAATTATTGTATGAATGAAGGATTATGACCTATGAAAATATTTGATAAAAACGAAATCACACCTGAGTGGCTTTATATGAACCGAAGGCAATTTCTCAAGACTGCCGCAACTTTCGGGGCCGGTTCTATTTTGGCTGCCTGTGCACCCGGTTTGACGCCTACCCCCGAAGAAGAAGCAATGATTGTGGGGGAGACGACAGCCGGGGAAGATGTGCTGACCCCTTACGAATCGATCACCAACTACAACAACTATTATGAGTTCTCTTTTTCTAAAGAAAGAGTGGCACCGCTTTCGAAAGACTTCAAGACTGACCCCTGGCAGGTAGAAATCTATGGATTGGTAAATAATCCACAAACTCTAAGCATGGCCGATATACTCAGTCAATTTCCTCAGGAGGAACGCATCTATCGCCTGCGTTGCGTGGAGGGCTGGTCAATGGTCATTCCCTGGGTCGGCTTTTCACTCAGTAAATTGCTGGATGTAGTTGAACCGGCACCGGAAGCGAAATATGTGCGCTTTGAGACCCTGGCTGATGCAAAGCAGATGCCGGGCCTGCAGGCTAACTTTCCCTGGCCTTATCAAGAGGGCTTACGTTTGGACGAGGCCCAAAACAAACTGGCCACAATTGTAACCGGGCTTTATAACAAACCCCTCCCCCCACAGGATGGCGCACCCATCCGTCTGGTTGTACCCTGGAAATACGGGTTTAAAAGTGCCAAATCGCTGATCAAAATCGAGCTGGTCGCTGAGCAGCCCGATACATTCTGGAATACATCCGCACCGAATGAATATGGATTCTACGCCAATGTCAACCCGGATGTGCCCCATCCCCGCTGGTTTCAGGATACAGAACGGCGAATAGGGGAGTTACAACGACGTCCAACCTTGAAGTTTAACGGTTACGAAGAAGAAGTTGGGCACCTGTATGAGGGTATGGATTTAAAGACAAATTATTAAGAAATCTTGATATCATTTCAACAATTAGGGGCAGAGTGTTCTTAGGCGGGCGATCGCCCGCACAAGAACACTGCTTAACCCCATTTTATTGAAAAATACAAATTTTGAGATAAACAATCACCAGGTGGCTGATTCTGGCTCGCCCAGCTATTGTTAATGAGAAAGACAATGGCTAGAGAACAATCCGTTTATATGCCTTCAGTGTTAATAAATTACGCAAAGTCACAATTCCACGATACTCTAACTCCACCGCTGGCGAGATTGGCTCCCAATTGATAGACCAACCTCCATCAGGTTGTTGTTTGGCTTCCAATGCATCCAGATCAGCCTCAATTTCATCATTTGTGAAAAGATTACGCAGAGCGTGTTCAGGTGATGGCGCCCAATCCAGCGGAAATTTTACATAACCGCCTTCATTACGCTGAAAAGCCACCAAATCCTCGTGCAAAATATCAGCTTTAATTTTCGCCAGCATGGCAGCTGCTCGAGCTTGATCAGAGGCATATTGCAAGAAATGGATGGCTGGCATCAGGTTGTGAAAACTTGCTTCCAGGGAGGGAATATTGCGCCAGCAAAACAGCTCGGCTTGTTCCAGCCAGGGGTGCTGAACGTCGTTTTTAAGCATTAAGGCGCATATCTCCGCGGTCGGGTTAACGGCAGCCGGTGGATCTGCTTCTTCCGTTCCCCACCAGGCTGCATGTGGGTATTGGTTGACGGCTGACAGTGTGAATGGCACGCCCCCTTCCGACGAGGTGATCGTTTGCAGGAAATTGCAGGCCTGGATAACCGATTCATCGCCAAAACTATCAACCTCATCCAAAATGTCAAAAGCTGTGGCCACATCGATAGGGGTACTACCGGGGTAACGTTTATCCGGTTCAAGCGCATTCCCAAAACCACCATCAGTATTCTGATACGAGCGCAGGCAGGCCAGAACCGCTGATTGTGGCCCATTCAGAAAATGGTAAGCAAAACGATACTTTTCAAGTAGACGTGCGTTGCGCCAAATAAAGTCTGCCGCGCGATCGAATGAAACTGTGTCCATCCTGGACCTCCTGATTGCTGAACCTTTGTTCTATATTAACAAGGTATTGAGAAAAAGTCAACCGGATAATTGTGAAAAGTACTAAGTTTTTGCGCTACCTACACAACCAAAAAACACCTTTTTCATCATTTTCACGTATCATCTTCACCGCACTGTCTCATTTAAAAACATGTACAATTACCCCATGCCTGCCATTTCTAATGCACACAAATATCCCTGGTTACTCTTTGACGCAGATGACACGCTCTTCGACTACCAGGCGGCCGAAGCCCATGCTTTACAAGTGGTGTTTGCGCATTTCCAGATCCCTTTCCTGCCGAATTATGCTCAAGTCTATGCAAATATTAATCACCATTACTGGCAGAAATTTGAAGCCGGCACCATCAGCCTGGTAGATCTGCGTAATGTCCGCTTTCATGACCTGCTTAAAGAATTGAACCTCCCACCGGATGCTGATCTCTTCAGCCGTGTGTATCTGACCAAGCTTGGGCAATGCGTGCAATTACTGCCCGGTGTACTGGAGACACTCACCATACTGGCCGCATCTCACCATCTGGCATTGATCACCAATGGCCTATCCAGCGTGCAGCGCTCACGTCTGTCGCTCTCTCCGATTGGACGTTTCTTTAATCATGTCTTCATCTCTGAAGAAATCGGGGTCTCCAAACCCGCTGCCGGCTTCTTTGATCATGTTTTTTCACATATAGGCCAGCCAGCCCGCTCGGAAGTACTGGTAATCGGGGATAGCCTCAGCTCCGATATCACTGGTGGAGCGGCTTACGGCTTGGATACCTGCTGGTTTAACCCGCACAGACATCCCAACACACTCTCCATCCAGCCCACGTACGAAGTCCAGGCATTGAATGCTTTGATCGCCATTTGTGGATCAAATTCATAAATCGCGTACAATTAACATAGTCCTTAATAGTGGAGGTTCTCATGAAAGTTCTTTTTATCGGCGGAACAGGAATTATCAGCACCAATGTCAGCCGTCTGGCATTGCAGCAAGGTATCGAATTGACATTGCTTAACCGTGGCCAGCAAAACGTGGATCTGCCCGGTGCTCGTTGGCTGCAAGGTGATTTTCACGACTTGTCTGCGATGCAGGAGTTACTGGCAAATGAGAGTTTCGATGTGGTCGTGGATTGGATTGCTTTCACACCAGCCAACATCCAACACGATCTGGATCTATTTCGTGATCGTGTCGGACAATTTGTCTTTATCTCATCTGCATCCGCGTACCAAAAACCCCCGACTGATATCCTCATTCGCGAATCAACCCCGCTGCACAACCCCTTCTGGCAATATTCACGCGATAAGATCGCCTGTGAAGAATTGTTGATGCAAAATTATCGCGATGTAGGTTTTCCGGTCACAATTGTACGGCCTTCACATACCTATGACAGGCTGCTGCCTATTCCGGTCGGAGCTACGCGCAATTCCACCATGCTGGCTCGTATGCGCCGCGGATTACCGGTCATCGTTCCTGGAGATGGCACTTCTTTGTGGGCATTAACGCATTCACGCGATTTCGCCATTGGTTTCCTGGGTTTATTAGGCCACCCGCGCGCATTGGGGCAGGCTTTCCATATCACTTCCGATGAACTTCTAACCTGGAATCATATCTACGAGGCGATCGCATCCGCCCTGGGCGTACAGGCTAACCTGGTTCACATTTCTTCGGACCGTCTGATTGAGTTGGATCCGGACTTACTGGGGCCTTTACGCGGGGATAAAAGCTGGAGCGTTATCTTTGATAACAGCAAAATTAAAAGCTATGTGCCCCAGTTCAAGGCCATCATTCCTTTCCATCAGGGTATCAAAGAGACCGTGGCACAGTTTGACCTGATTCCCGAGCTACACCAGGTCAACCAACAAGATGATGAATATATCGAGCGGCTTTTGAGAGGCTATAAGAATAGTTGATAGGTGAGTCGTTGATTAGTTGTTAGATAATTGGTGAGTAGTTTTTAGTTGATAGTTTATGGGTAGGCTTGTAGCCTGTAACTCGCAGGATTGTTAAATAGTGACTACAGTCATGTCATTGCAAAATTCGGCTATATCGCTGAAAGGCGGTATTCGAGGATGAAATAACATTGCACAATTCAGGCAAGGTGTAGTGTGCTTTACGAAAGCAACAATGGTTTATTGATTTCGTAAAACACCAAACCACCACATCTTTCTGTTATGAAGTAGTCGACTGATGGGCGAAGCGTCCGAGATGGGTATGTTTTTAAAGGATGGAATGGTTTCCCGAATGCTTCGCCCTTACGAGAGATCTCACGCGACAGAATCATAATACCCCTCCGGAAGAAGGCCTTTTGCAATTTTATTTCTCAAGTTAGTTTCTGACGCACCACATCTTTATGTTATGAGTAGCCACAGTTCTTGTTTTTTTAATGGCGTGGTAAAAACATCGTTGGCAGAAAAGCTGAGTAGTATCAACGAAAAATAATTTGGCCAATTCAGTCTAAATTTGGTATCTGCAGGATTTGCGTCAAAGCTCGCAATGTCAAGTTACATGCTCCCTTGAAAGATAAAAATCAACTAATTTCCTAATAACCCATCACCTCCTTACGTTTTAAGTCAAATTCCTGATTTTTGCCTTTTCATCAACTATCTGTAACTTCATGACATTAATCACTTTACACCGAGGTGATTCAGTTATAAAATAGACAAATCCTTTATTGCAAATAACTTGCAATATCATTACGTGGAGATCCCTTGAATAGTACACTAATCGAACAAGCAGAATCGATCCTGAAGCTGCAAGGCGGCCGCATGACCAGCCAGCGCAAGCTGATTTTGGAATTGTTGCAATCCATGCCCGGCCACCCCACCGCTGAAGAAATCTATCTGGCAGCCAGTCAATATGATGAAAGCTTGAATCTCTCAACCGTTTACCGCAACCTACGCTGGTTGATTGATCTTAAGCTGGTCACGCCGCTCGTTTTTGACGATGACCGCCGCCAGGAACGATTTGACGCTATGATTGACCCTCCTCAAAGCGACCATTATCACTTTCGCTGCCAGGAGTGCTGTCAAATCTTCGAGTTTTCCGCCCCCGAAGTGGAGCAATTCAAAGCTCAATTCTCAGACTCTACCGGCGCAGTAGTACAATCCGCCAGCCTGATTCTTTATGGCATTTGTGCAGATTGCCGTGAATTAAAATGATCACCAGTCACTGAAAAGAAAGAATACACAGTCATATGAGCGCAGTTGCAGTATCTTCACAATTACCAGTCTTCCCGAACCGCAAAATTGCCCTGGTTGGCAACCCCAATGTGGGCAAATCGGTTCTTTTTCACCGCCTAACAGGGCACTACGTCGTGGTTTCCAATTACCCAGGCACAACCGTTGGACTTTCACATGGCAATATTAAAGCCCTCGAGAACATTCCAGTCATCGATACACCCGGTATTGTCACCTTCCCAGCTCGCAGCGAAGACGAAGCCGTTACCGCACAGGTTTTGTTGGATGAAAATCTCCAGGCAGTCATTCAGGTTGGCGATGCCAAGAATATCCGCCGAACATTACACCTGACCGTACAACTGGCTGAAATGGGAGTGCCGTTGGTGCTGGCCTTGAATATGTTTGACGAAGCCCAGTCTCGTGGTTTACAAATTGAGGCTGGTAAACTAAGCCGTCTTCTCGAGATTCCTGTGATCAAAACCATCGCCACGCGCGGCCGTGGAATTAGCGATTTGCTGCTGGCATTAAAATATGTCCCGGCCAGCAAATTGCAGGTGCAATACCCTCCGGTAATCGAAGATGCGCTGGCAAAAATGCAGGAATACCTGCCGGAAAGCTTAATTTCAAAGCGCGCTCTGTCACTTTTTTGGTTATGCCACGATAGTGTCAGTGCTGTCTGGCTCTCCAGCCATTTATCAGCAGAGCAGCTTAATGCACTCGTAGATCTGCGTACTAACCTCGAGCTTAACCTTTCACACCCCACTGAAGATATCATTCAAAACACGCGCGAGCAATTTGTAGATTCGCTGGCACATCAAATCAGCCAGAAAGACATTAACCAGGGACTTTCAATCAGCGGACGGCTTGGCCGGTTGGCCACTCATCCACTCTGGGGATTGCCCATTTTGGCAGTGGTTTTATTGGCCATGTATTGGTTTGTCGGCGTTTTTGGCGCCGGAACGCTGGTTGGTTGGATCGAGAAAGACCTTTTTAGCGGCATCATTAATCCCTGGTTGACCAGCCAAGTCGGTGAATTAATTCCCTGGCCTTTCTTCCGAGATTTGTTCTTTGGCCAGTACGGCTTGTGGACAATGGGAATGACTTACGCGCTGGCGCTGCTCTTCCCAATTGTGGTAACTTTCTTTATCAGTTTTGGTATTCTCGAAGACTCAGGCTACCTACCGCGCCTTTCAGTACTGAGCAACCGCGTTTTTTCGTGGATGGGGCTGAATGGCCAGGCTGTCCTGCCCATGGTACTCGGACTGGGTTGTGTGACCATGGCCACTATGACCACTCGCATCATGAATAGCAAACGCGATCGAATTCTGGTAACGCTGCTGCTGGCGCTGGCGGTGCCATGTTCCGCACAATTGGGAGTAGTCATGGGCTTGTTAGCCGGAATCAGCTTTGTTGGCACGCTGGTCTGGTTGGGAGTCGTCCTGCTGGTCATGTTCCTGATCGGTTGGCTGGCCGCTCAGGTTATGCCGGGGGAGCGCCAACCGCTGGTAGTGGAACTACCTCCCTTGCGTATGCCGGTCGTAAGCAATGTTTTAATCAAGACAGCCGCACGTCTGGAGTGGTATGTCAAAGAGGCACTGCCTTTATTTATTATTGGTACGTTCTTTTTATTTGTTCTCGACCAGGTTCACATTCTACCGAAAATAATTCAAGCACTGGAACCAATGGTAGTCAACTGGCTGGGCCTTCCTTCCGAAGCGGCCACCGCATTTTTATTAGGCCTTATGCGCCGTGATTTTGCCGCCACAGGTCTATTCGTCATGCGCAGTGATGGAATACTCAATCCACTTCAAATGGTTGTCGCCATCACCACAATTACACTCTTTGTTCCCTGTATTGCCTCCATGTTCATGATGGTCAAGGAACGCGGCTGGAAGCAAGGCCTGGCCATGATTGTTTTCATCTTTCCTTTCTCTGTTCTGGTGGGAGGCTTATTACAACGCTTTCTAACCTATACCGGGTGGCTGGGATGAGCACAATTATTCTCTCGTGCGTTGCTTGTGGGACAAAATTTTCACCCACTGAATTTTCTAGCTGCAACCGCTGTCCTCTTCACAGCGGCTGTGCCAAAGATGACCCCTCATCAGCGAAAATGGTCTGCTGCCCCAACTGCGGTACCGAGGCTGTCAATCCATACGCTTCCAGTTGGGCGCGCTGGTTATCTAAATTTCTGAAAGAAAAAACTGTGTGAAGAACAAATTAAGATTTGCAAAAAGAAAGCATTCCGATCGAATGCTGACACTGGCCGATATTAAGCAAGATCAATCCATTCGCATCGTGGCAATGCCCGAATTAAGTGAATCAGTCCGCAAGCATTTGCATGCTTATGGCCTGTTTACTGGGCGCACAATCCGGGTTCTTTCCACCCGGCCTGAAATGACGATCCAGATAGAAGAGACTGAATTGGCCCTCGAGTACAGTGTCGCGCGTCACATACTTGTCGAGGTATCACGCTAGCGGTTAGTCGTTGCGCCAGCAAGCAGCATCTAATTGGAAATCAAAATTTAAATTGTTATGCGTTAACAACCCTCTGCTAAGCATCAACCGCGTTTGTCCAGGGCCACAACGCTTGTTCTTTTTATATCGTGAGGAACACTATCCCGGATTGGGATAAAAACGAGCAAAAAGGCATAGACCTTCTCTTCTGATTCATATTTCCTAGCTTAGCTCTGTTCAGCCAGAATCAACAATCCCCAAAATTCAAGCATTCCCCCTTCTTGCAGACCTTTGCTGATTGGATTGTAATTGCGAGACCATCCAATGACGCAAAGCGCCATCAAAAGCAGAAATAACAAATTGGTAAAATGAAAGGCAATACCAAATCTAAAAGACCGGAGTGGATTGGAGCAAGAGTACCCATTTTCGAGAGTGGTTAAGTTGCGACGTTTGAGTTTTGTTATGAGCAGCAGTCGGCTTATGGGCGAAGCATCCGCGATGGGTGTGTTTTTAGAGGATGGAATGGTTTCCCGGATGGTTCGCCCTTACGCGAGATCTCACGTGAAAGAGACATAATACGCCTCGGAAAGAAAGCCTTTTGACTTTTTTTTCAAGTTAGTTTGTAACGCACCAAACTATCCCTGCTTTTTGTTATGAGCGGCAGCAGCGCAGCGAAGCAATCTTTCTCGCATAGAACAGAATTGTTTCGCCGGGCATTACACGCCCTCCTCGCAATGGCAGTTATCCATCAGTTGCCATCGGTTTCAATTAAAGCATCAAAGTAGAATTGTGTTGGCTTCAATCTGCTGGGATAATACATTATCAGGTTTTATCTGGTCTTCCTTGTCGGAAAAAATCACCAAAGGAGCACTTATGAATCTGGATATATTTGCCCTAATTCCCAGGATACATCCCCTGATAACCTCCCTTATCATCATCCATTTTGGTTTGTTCCTTGCTGCCTTGATTGATTTAATTAAACGTAAACAAACAAATGGACCAAAATGGTTATGGGTGATTGTCATCATTGCAGTTAGCGTGATTGGTCCAATTCTTTACTTCTTTATAGGTCGTCAGAACGAACAAAACAACGCACAATCTTTCTAACCCCTAAGGTAGAATAGAAAAGTAAGGCAATGATCCGGCCTCTGCACAGCCTTGCTTCGAGTTGCATCCCAATCTCTTATTAAACGCTCACCATCACTGCGCCTGTCTTTCCTTTAGATCGAACTTGATAAGCAGTTCTTCCCACATCCTGCTCTTTTTGAGGCTGTCGTCTCAAGCCTGGCGATCATTTGGATGGAAATAGCATCACTTACGCGAACTGAGCATTATCCAGGGCAACATACCTTTACCTATCAACCATCTGCTGACAGGTAATTACCCCTTACAAAAATAGGGAGTGGCGTTTATTGTATTTTCTGGTATAAAGGAATGACAACTTAATCAAGGAAAAATCAATGAATATTGGAAAAATGCTATTAAATTGGGGACCCATCTTACGTATACGCCGCAACCACGCGTTAGAACACGCCACGCTTCAAATTCTGGCGCAACAAAATAAAGCCAGCCGCCTTGCGGGTCTTTCAGGAACTTTTGGTTTTTGGGTAATCGGTCAAGTCGATTCCGAAGATCTGATTCAGGCAGCTCAGGAAGCACGAAAGCGGTTAATGTCAGGTGAACATTCGCTTGCCATTCACCCGAACTGCGGCACCAATTTTGTCACTTCTGGCATTATTGGCGGTTTATTCGCGTGGTTAGCAACGCTCAGTATGCCGAAAACATGGCGGGATCGTGTCGATCGTCTGCCCAATATTATTTCACTGGTGACAATTGGCTTAATCTTCGCCCAACCGTTAGGACCAAAAATGCAGGAATGGGTAACGACAGAGTCGCAGCTCGGCAGTTTACACTTGACCGAGGTGCAGCGTTTTATGGAGAGAAATCCACCCGCTCATCGGGTATTAACTTCGGATTAGATCCTTCAATGAATCCCTCCAAGGCATCCAGTGAGAAAAAACCAGGTGTTTATCTCCTTTACGGGGATGATGACTATGCGATGGCCAGGGCAGTTCAAGAAATGCTCGCCCATTATGAAGATGCTACCCTTGGGGATTTAAACATCACCCGCCTGGGAAGCAAAGCCAGTGTTGATGAAATCCGCTCTGCTGCATTTGCCATGCCTTTTCTGGTCAACCGCCGTACAGTCATATTAACTGAAGCCATCGAGCAACTAAAAGGTGAGAAAAACACACAGAATTTTCTCCAACTAATACAAAGCTTGCCAGCCAGCACCGCTTTAATAATCGTAGTCTCCACCGAATTGGACCGCAAGGATTGGAAAGATTTCAAAAAAGGCCATTGGTTTCGAATATGGGCTGATAGCCAACCTGCCAATGTTGTCTTCTCTCGGGAATTTGCCCTGCCGGCTCCCGCTCAAATGCAAACCTGGATCATTGAAGAAGTGCGGCGGCAAAACGGCCAGATCTTACCTGATGCGGCGCGTGAACTGGCCAATCTGGTCGGTACCAACACACAGCTCGCCAGCCAGGAAATCAACAAGCTGCTTACTTACGTCAATTTCTCGCGTGCAATCGAGCTGGATGATGTCAAAGAGCTGGTGGCTGATGTTGCCCCAAGTAGCATTTTCAATATGGTAGATGCCATGGCTGAAGGCAGACAGCCATTGGCATTGCAGCTTCTGCATGAGCTCATGGATCAGGAAGACCCCTATCGCGTTTTTGGTATGATCATCCGTCAGTTTCGATTGCTTTTGCAAACTCGTGAATTGATCGATCTGGGAAACCGCAACACTATAGCCGCCAGTATGAAAGTGCATCCGTTTGTCGCAGAGAAATTAGAAAAACAAGCCCAACGCTTTTCTTTAGAGCAACTGAAAATTATTTTTCAACGCCTCTTAAAAATTGATGAGAATAATAAGAAAAGTCTCATGGAACTTTCAATTGATCTGGATTTGTTTGTGTGTGAGTTAACACTGATTTGATCGGGCATAGTACTTGCAACTAGTAGCGAGTTGACACCGATCAATGGCTGTTTTTTTGGCCAGAAAACCTGAGAAGGATGAAGGCTCATGCGTAACATCACCAGATTATTGACAATCATTATTGTTTTAGTTTCTCTCATAATCCCGCCTGGAAAAGCACAGGCTGCAGATCCACCGCCTGAGTCGGGTTTACAATCAGTTCCCGCGCGTGAAATCATTGAACCTGGTCTGGCACGTGCCTTCGAAAAAAGCGTCTCCTCCGGAGCAAAAGGCAGCGGAGAAGTGCTGGCCTTTATCATCTATAATCCGGTTATTGATCACGTCATCTATTCTGATGATGGTCAAACCGCTTTGCTGTGGTTGGCACTGCACGACCCTGAAACGGGTGAATTAATTGCCGCCGAACCAGGTCTGGCCATTGCAAAAGTAGATCACAGTCAGAAATCACTCGCAGATGGAACCCAACCTTGGGATATCACCATGCAAGCCGATATAAACTGGGAAGAAGCATTCAATAACTTGCCGGCGGAACTAATGAGTGATGACATGCAACTGCGGTATGCAGAGCCGGATGATGCGTTAAGTAAGGATGTGAAAACTGTTTACCGTGGCTACAAGCTGCCCTGGGCCGGTGGCCTTTCCAAACGTCTGAGCGGCAGCATCGGTCATTTCCTTATTTACAATTCTTGCTCGGAAACTTCCTGTCGCTATGCTTATGATTTTGCAGATGGCACTATGTTCCCGCTATTGGCAGCGCGCGGTGGCACTGTTTGGAAGCTAAACACCACCTGTCCCAATTATGAAACCAGTTGTTTTAATTATATTATTCTTAAAGATGAATCAACCAACCCCACTACCTATCAGTTGTATTTGCATATGGCACAAAATACTGTGCCACAAGCGCTGCGAACTATTGGGGCCAGCGTAGTACAAGGCCAATTCATCGGTAATGCAGATGATACCGGTGCAAGCACTGGACATCATTTGCACTTCCATGTTCATACCAATCCAAACAGTTATTGGGGTAATTCTGTTGATATCCGCTTTGATGATGTCACCATTAACGATGGCACCCCGCGCACCTGCGATGAGGTCAACCGCTTTCCAAATTATGGCACCCAATGTATGCGCAAAATTCCTGGCGTCACCAGTTCCGATAACCTTTTTACCTCCGGCAATATGGGTGCCAACCCACCCAGCGGTGATTTGCTCATGCCTGTTCACGGTCAGGAGATCAACGAAACCAGCCTATTAGTAGGCGGTTGGGCCCGTGATGATCTTGGTATTCAAAAGGTTCAAATCCTGGCTCGTGAAATGGGCAAAGATTGGAAGGTGATCGGTCCGGATTTAAGCGGCACTTCCTTCCTGGGCGATATCAATTTGTGTGAAGCCGGGGTTGCCAATGGCCCGGTTGATATCGCTGCCCGCATCTATGACCTGGAAGGCAATATCATTCCAGGCGGAATGACAGGCGTGCGCACCATTGTCAACAATGCAGCCTGTACTCAAACTCAACCCCCTGCCTGCGTACCCACTGCCGATCAGGTCGCGCTTTACTCGGAAGCAAATTATCAGGGCATCTGCGAAAAGTTCGGCATCGGTGATTATTACTCCACTGCCAGTTTACGCACTCTCGGCGATAACAATGTTGAGTCATTAATGGTTGGCAGCAATGTTCGCGCTTTGTTATTCGATTACGACGATGGCGGAGGGCGCAGCGAGGCCTTTGAAGAAAATGACGCTAATCTGCGTGATAACCGTTTGAATGCCAATATGGTTTCCTCCATGCGGGTTGTAACACGATCAACCCAGCCAGTCACCCCCACCATAGACACCATCTTTAACGATTACAGCCGGCCGGTTTTGGTGGAAAGCGAATCCTACGTTATTAATTTCTCATCTGTCGGGGCAACTTCATTCCGGGGTGAATTACGCGGGCCGCTCAACAAAGACCTGGCCGCCACCAAACTCAGCGCCTGGTCAGTGGGTTCATTACTGCCCGGTACTTATACAGTCAAAATTTGGGGGCGCAATTCTGCCGGAGAGAAAGAAGCCAGCCGTTCGTTCACCATTTCAGCGGCCAATTTGAGCAATAACACGCTCGTAAACGCTCCCGTCACCTTTGATTTCCAAAGTGGTGCCCAAAACTGGTTGGGTGTACCCATGTGGTACCTGGCAGACGTTAGCTTTAATTCACGCAGCTCAAAAGTATGGCTATTTAATGACCTTTACAACCCGGCTGCCGGATCCGGCAACCTGGGGGATCCCAATATCGGCGGCGGTGATTTAACCTCTCCCCCCATTCGTATTCCCAGTAGCGGCTATTACCTCAAATTTGAATATTACTATGAAACCGAATCGTTTTACCCCTTCTGGGATCAACGTTGGCTGCAGATTTCTGTCGATGGTTCTCCCTTTGAAAACCTGCTTCAACTCGGCATGGATGCCGATAAAGCCTGGCTCACCAGTCCAATCATTAACCTATCAGCTTATAGCGGTAAAACCATTCGCCTGCGCTTTCACCTGGATATTGTCGATCAGTACTACAATGGCGGTTATGGCTGGTTTATAGACAATGTCGAGATCAGCAAAACTGCCCCGATTAGCTGTAATGATAGCGAACCCAACAACAACATTAGCCAGGCATCGACGCTGGCGGTTGGCTCGCAAGTCAGCGCGTTTATTTGCCCGGGCGGAGATGTTGATTATTATCGCCTAAATCTCACCGCTGGAGAACAACTCACTTTTGATATTGATGCCAAAGACATCGGTTCACAACTTGACCCTTACATCTTCTTGTACGACAGTCAAGGCCGATTAATACTGGATAATGACGATGAAGAGTACGCGGTCCGGCGCGATTCAAAGATTTATTATTCACCTTCAATAAGCGATACATACTATCTAATGGTCAAAGCCTGGGATCATCCCCGGGCTGGCAGCAGCAGCCATTTCTACACGCTTAAAGTTAGTGGCTCGGATCTAACACCACCCATTGTGCAGCTCGAATCACCTAAAAATGCGTTTATCCCCAAAACTGCGTTTACTTTGCGAGCTCTGGCCACAGATATCGGGACAGGGATCAAAAAAGTTGATTTCTATTGGCGCAATGCTGATATCCGCAACAGTTCCTGGATCTTGCTGGGATCCGATAGTAATGGTTCTGATGGATGGACCGCAACTTTCGATCCGGTTGCGTATGCACCGGTCTTAAACGGATTTTTGATCGCCCAAGCCTTTGACAATAATAACAACCAAAACACAAGTATGCGCATTATTTCTGGATTTGATACCAGCACCCCGTCCAGCCAGCTGGCACCATTGCCCGCAACCAGTGGCAGTACCCTGATCCCGCTGCAATGGAGCGGAAGTGATCCTGATGGCACAATTGATCACTACGATCTCCAATACCAGGTTAATGGCAGCTCATGGACAGATCTCCAAACAAATATTCCCGGCAGCCAAACCAGCATGAATTATTTCGGTGAGCTGGGAAAAAATTATGGCTTCCGCATTCGCGCTATCGATAACAACAACAACATTGAAAGTTACCCAAACAGTGCTCAAGCCAGCACTTCGATCACCACCTGCGCTCCGGATAGCTATGAAACTGCGGACAATAATGCTTCCGGTGCCAGCAGTCTGACCAAAGACGCTTCATCCCAGATCCACAATTTTTGTGGAATAAATGATACTGATTGGGTAAAAATGAATCTCGTTGCCGGTACAGAGTACCTCTTCATGATTTCCGCCTTGGGTAATACCAGCGCCATGAAAACTCAGCTCTACGCCAGCAACACGACCACATTGTTGAAAGAGGTCAATTCAAGTGGATATGGTCAATCAGTAGTGTATAAATATACCCCCACCAGCACACAGACAGTCTATCTGAAGATCACTCCACTGGACGGAAAATTAGCCGGTAATGACGTGCGTTATTCCGTCTGGTATGGAAAAGGGTACGAATTTTATTTCCCGCTCATTTTCCGATAAACTGATCGCACCATTGCGGATCTCCAAAATGATATTCGCATAGGTTGCATCCAGTATTGATGAAATAAAAACGTATTCTTGAGATACTTCACCCCTCCACACAAGGGGCACCCCACGTCTCATCGATGAAAATACGTAAATTTCTCGTAGATTTGAGGCTTGCCCTTACCCTATTTTCGATGTCGATCAAGGCGGCTGCATTTTTTGTCAACGTTTCCCTGATGGCTTTTGCATTGCGGATGTTACCCCTGGTAATACGCTCATACCCAAGACGGAAAGACAAACCCATACATAACTCGTATGCTTGCCCTGTAAACAAGTTATTTGGATTTAACCTGTGACCATTGCCAAGCACAGATGGCTAGAAAATATTGTCATCTACCCACAAAAATATTGAACAACTTGCGTGCCCGCGGTTTCACGTGGATACAATCAGGTATTTCCATCTCTCAAGCAATCCAAGATGCGCTCAAACAATCTTAGAATATTCTCAGATGTCTGAGAGGCCGGAGCCAATTACCAGCAGCTCATAATAATCAAACCCCACCGCGGACAACTGTAAGATCTTGTTATATATGCACTTGATTTAATTGGATAATTCACACTAAAATCGTCATAATTATAATATCCATCCATTTAATCACTTGACCTTTGGGTAACTAATAAGCGATACCCTCTGGTAATCAAGATAATTGGTATTAATAAAAAGGATTGGAAAAGATGCAAAAAATATATCCGTTTCTTTGGTTTGATGATCAGGCTGAACAAGCAGCCAATTTTTATACCTCCATCTTTCAGAACGCAAAGATGGGCGAAATAAATTATTTGGAAGATGGTCGCGAAAACATGCATCAAAAAGTGCTGACATTGAGCTTCACATTAGCCGGCCTGGAAATTCTGGCGCTCAACGGTGGACCAGATTTTTCCTTTACTCCTGCCCATTCCTTTTTTGTCACCTGCCAGGATGAAGCCGAGATCAACACCCTCTGGAAAAAACTTTCTGCAGGCGGTTTCGTCTTGATGGAGTTTGGACAATATCCGTTCAGTGAGAAATTTGGTTGGGTAGCGGACAAATTCGGACTTTCCTGGCAATTGAATCTGGAACGGCAATCGCAAAAAATAATGCCTTGCTTCATGTTTGTCGGTCAACAAGCCGGCCGGGCAGAAGAAGCCATGCGCTTATACACCTCGCTCTTTAAAGATTCCAAAATCAGCCAAATAGATCGCTACGCAGAAGGCGAAGGAGATATTGTCGGTAATGTGAAACACGCCCGCTTTCGGCTCGCGGGCCAGGAATTGATTGCCATGGATAGCAGTCTAGACCATCAGTTTGGTTTCACCCCGGCTTTTTCGTTCTTTGTGGAATGCAAAGATCAACAGGAAGTCGATTACTTTTGGGAAAACCTGATCGCAGATGGCGGTGCGCCAAGCCAGTGCGGGTGGTTGACGGACAAATTCGGCGTTTCCTGGCAAATTGTGCCGACTGCCCTCAGTCAAATGCTCAATGACCCCGACCGCGAGCGCGCTCACCGCGTGACGCAGGCGATGCTCAAAATGACAAAAATCGAGATTCACGAGCTGGAAGAGGCTTTTCAGGAAGGATAGGAAAACCAGTTTTAGACCACGAGACCAATTTTTTAATAAATAAAACGGAAAATTCCAGCGGGATTAGAGACAAGATTTTTATCGCCTTCTATTTTTAATGATCTTCTCTCAAAAATAAAAGCGGAAATCATTACTAATATTCCGCTCGGTTTTGAGTAAAAAGGAGCAACATGAGAAAGCTTATCGTGTATGAATTTATTTCATTGGATGGCGTAATCCAGGCGCCTGGTGGTGTCGATGAAGATACAGATGACGGATTCGCACAAGGCGGTTGGACAGTGCCATATTGGCATGATAAAATTGGCCTACGCTTTTTTGAAGCAATGACAGAAACCGACACATTTCTGTTGGGGCGAAAAACATGGCAAATTCACGGCGCTGCGTTTGACCCGATGCCGCCCGGAGATCCTTTTGGGGATTTAATGAACAGTATGAATAAAGTGGTGGTATCGACCACTTTAAAATCCGCAGCGGCTTGGCGAAATTCCTCCCTTATTTCAAAGAATGTCCTTGAAGAAGTGCATAAGCTTAAGGAACAACCAGGCAAAAATATTGCCATTGATGGCAGCAGCGTACTAATTCATGTTTTAGTGAAAAATAATCTCATTGACGAATATGGGTTACACGTCTATCCGCTCGTCTTGGGAAGTGGCAAACGCTTATTTCCCGAAGGGAAGCGCATTAATC
Organism: Chloroflexi bacterium 44-23; assembly: GCA_001899005.1. Classification (GTDB taxonomy): domain Bacteria; phylum Chloroflexota; class Anaerolineae; order Anaerolineales; family Anaerolineaceae; genus UBA6170. Next base: position 42,370 of record MKUW01000019.1, on the reverse strand, counting down.
TGAAGTTGATTGAATGTGAGGCACTCCCCACCGGTGTGGTCTTTCAGCGCTTCCAACCAGTTGATTAAACCCAGATAAAAAAGGGTGAAAATAATCAACCATAAACCTTATAGGAATCGCCTATCAGTATTAATGAGGCTATTTAGGCAATTCTACTTTGGTGAAATTAAGCGGGCAGCCATAGGCAGCTTCTTCTGTTTAGAAAGAGGCTGAAATAAACGAAAAAAATATGTCTCGTGTTTCACCTTCCTGCTGAGCAAAAAATAACTGTGATTACCAATGTATGTCAACGATACCTGATTGCACATGGTTTTTCCGGCATCCAGACTTTTCATAAACAGCCATAGCCTGGCGCACTCGGAAGCATTCAGGCAAAATGAACTCCGGATGATTGGCAATGGAATCCATGGATATTCATCTCGGAATGAACTAAGGTCAATCTGCCAGCGTGGCCAGATCGCCCAGAATAATCTGACGATCTTCTGCTTCCTTAATGTTATCAGCCGCTTGATATGCCAGAGAGAGATAATGGGCTGATTCGGGAGCTTCTCCCCGGGCATCAATTTTGAGCGCGCGCGCCATGGCTTCATAGGCAAAAGCCAGATCGAAATCACCGATTCCATTCTCGAGACATAATTGCAAAGTTCGCCTGGCATGATAAAGCGCCGGCTCGGCTCGCCCCAAAACGGCATAAACGCGTGATATTTGCCATTCTCCCCGCGCAGATTCCAGCACCGTTCCAACATTTCCCCAGTGGTAACGTGAAGCATGCACGGCATGAATCATTTCATCTATTTGAGTTTGATCTCTTTCGAGGAGGTCCATTAATGTCCACACATGGTTAAATAAGTTAATAGCCAGACGGCGTTCGGCTTCCTGTTCTAAAAATTGTTCCGCCATTTTTTCTTCCTTCCTTTTTAATTTCATCATACGAACTCCCGGGCGAGTTTTCAAAATAACGTACCAGTCCGGCATTATTTGGCATCAAAAAAAGAGCCAGGTTGTTTGCCTGGCTCAAGGTCTTAACTGTCTTAACTCTTTATTAGCGATGGATACAAATTAGGGCTGCCAACCGGCAATTTGTGCCAGAGTAACCCAAATGGCTTTGGCGATACGGATCTTGCCACCGGAAACACTGCCCAGGTGACCGCCGTTGGCTTCGGTAGTGTAATCCTTGCAGATGATTTCGTAGCCCTGGCTATTGCGGCAGGCCGTACCGTTCGGGGCATGACTTTCAATGGCGGCTATATCGATCAGGATCTTGCCATTTTGAGCAGCCCAGCTGCGCATTTGGTCATTGAAGGATTGCGCATCGGCACTGCCAATCGTTCTGGCCAGTGAAGCCGTCCAATAGACAAAGGTCTTATTGGGATAGCGGTCTTCCAAAGCCTCCAAGTCATAAATATTGGTTCCACGGTAATTGGGGTCAAAGTAGACATCATCGATGGTGGACCCAGCAGCGACATGCAAATAATTGTGCTGGTAGGAAAAAATATCCTGATTGGCATAATTAGGATAACTTTGGATGAAATAACTCAGATCTTCTTCCCAGGTGCCTTCGTGATAAACAAAATGGATATTGCTGCGATTGTTGCCCCCAGGGAATGTAATCACTGTCGGGATCGGTAAATTTCCGTTTGGATAGGTCACCCAATTCGTCAGACTGGCATCCACATAACCCCGCCGGCAGGCAGAATTGCTTGCTTCCCAGGAAACTGCTGCCAGACAACCAATACCCTCATCGATGTTAGCACCAACGGAACGATCCATAAAGGTAAATTTGATCGCTTCAGCCGCCCTTAGGTAAGATGACGGGATCCGGTCATATAAACCAATTGAATTGTGGTTGATAATCATACCTCCGCCCGGGGGAAGAATGGTGACGGTGGGAACCGGTGATGTTGGTGATGGCGAAGGAGGTGGAGGTGATGAACTGGCACCACTGCGTACCATGGGCAAAAATATTGAAAAAGGTGTTTCGGCCAGAAGGTATCGCATGTCAATACCCGATGCTTGAACGTTAAATGTGAATATCGCTAATAAAATAAGTATGGCCGACAGTGACCCAAGAATTGGTCGACTTAAGCGCATAATTTGCTCCTTATTTCTGTTTTTAATTTTCTACCAATATGATCTGAGTAGTATCTTAAACAAGAAAAGTGGTTCAAACCACTCAACTTACAGAATTGAAAGCTTGCTTCAACTGTTCGATAAAAAATCGATAAGTTTTTCAAACCAAACGAACGCTAAAATATTCTATGATTCCAACCCTGCAACATAGTTCGCCATCCGGCTAATTTTTACTTATAATAAATTTTCAGCGAGGACGGTTTGCATGCATAGAATCCTATTTCCAACCCTCGGTAGCGCCGGGGATGTATACCCATTAATTACATTGTCATCCTATCTACAAGAGCGAGGTCATGATTGTACTATCATTGCCAACCCGACTTTTAGAGGTCCGGTACAAGCCGCCCAAATCAACTTCATTCCTTTAGGCAGTGAACAGCAATACATTGACTTGACCACAGACCCATTGTTCTGGCAGCCAACGCGTGCGTTTGGTGTAATTGTAAAAAAGGGAATTATTCCATTCTTACAACCTTTATTAGATATATTCCTTTCATTTTCCCCAAAAAATACGTTGATCGTTTCACCACTGTTGCTTTTTGCCGGACAGATCGCCCACCAAAGTTATGGGTATCAGTTTGCCACCCTTCAGCTCCAGCCCAGCCTGCTGCGATCCAAACACGCCCCGCCTGTTTTGGGAAACACACCCATTCCTGATTGGATGCCACCAAACCTGGTTTCACTTTATTATTGGCTATTGGATACCATATTGATAGATCCCCTGCTCGCACCGGCCATTAACGAATTTCGCGCAGCGAATAACCTGCCACCTGTCCGGCGTATTTTCCAGAACAATCTATATTCCGACCAGTTAAACCTTTGTCTTTTTCCCGAGTGGTTCGCCCCGCCACAGGCCGATTGGCCGAAAAACACCATCTGTACTGGCTTCATCGCTCCACCAGAGACAACAACCCCTCATGCAGATATAATGGATGCTTTTCTGCGAGCCGGCGATGCGCCTTTGGTGTTCACTGCCGGGACTGCCGCACCATTTGCTAAAAAATTCTTCTCGGTCGCCGTCCAGGTCTCCTCGCAATTGGGTAAAAGAGCAATTTTACTCACCCGCGATGGCAGCCAGCTCATAGGCCAAATGCCAAACAATATTCTTCATTTGCCATTCTATCCTCTCGATCAACTTCTGCCGCAGGCAGCAGCGTTTATCCATACTGGTGGAATTGGTAGCCTGGCACAGGCAGTCGCGGCTGGAATTCCACAGTTGATCATGCCTTTGACCAACGATCAACCCGATAATGCCTACCGTGTCTCTCGCCTGGGTCTTGGGGATATGCTTTTACCGCGACAATTTACCACCCGCAATTTGATGGTTAAGCTGGATTTTTTGCTGAACAACCATATCATGCTTCAAAGATGCCAGGATTATGCATTGCGAGTAAGTTTTGACTCAGCGCTCAAAAAGACAGCAGATCTCTTGGAGGAGCTGGTCGCGCCATTGTAGGTCATGCAAAATGATCTGATGATGAATGACGTTTTTTTACGGTCGTTCTGATTCAACAAGATTATTTTTCACCGCCAAAGCATTCAAGCATACCCCATTATTACAGACCTTTGCTGATTGTGCTGTCATTGGTTTCACTTGAGGTGGGTAGGGTGGGTCGTTGCCCCACCCAATGGCGGAATAATAAGATTACCGTAGTTTTTGAAAAGATAATTTGCTTATCTATTTCTTTCGAGTATTTACATTTTGATGGACCAACCTGACACAAAATGATGAGTTTGTCAGCCTAAGTCGGCTGATGGGCGAAGCATCCGCGATGGGTATGTTTTTAGAGGATGGGAGGGTTCTCCGGACGCTTCGCCCTTACGAAAGATCTCACGTGAAAGAATCATCATGCCCCTCGGAAAAAAAGCATTTTACAATTTTATTTCTCAGGTTAGTGCGTTATGCATCAGATCGTTAAGTTATAAGCAGCAGCAGCGCAGCGAAGCAATCTTTCTCGCATAGGACAGGATTGCTTCGTCGGGCGTTACACGCCCTCCTCACAATGACAGTTATCCATCAGTTACTATCGGTTTCAATTGAAGTATCAAATGAGGTAATACGTTAATAAATTGACTATCATTCAGATAATAAACTGGTCGCACCCATGCAAGCTGTCAAAAATTATTTTCAAAAGATCTGCTTATTTGTTAATGTTGAAAAACATTTCCTCACTCCAGCCGTTAATAAGAGTTTCAGAGTATAAGAATAATGTTTCCGACAGAATGTTTCGTAAATCTGGCCAGTTAATTTTCTCAGTTTTGGAGTCAGGTGATCACTAATCGATACTTGGGTCTCGAACGCTTGTGATGTATAATATTTTTAATATTGTGCAGAGCTTCATATTTTAAATAGTCAAGCGGTATTGCAGTGTAAAATCTTAACGGAAGTTGGCTTTCAGGTTTAATTGGAATAGATTGAGGTCACGTATCATCAATCTTTAGGTACTTTTCGTAAGGGGGAAAATGCTTCGCAAAATCTTAGGTCAATATAAATATCAAAATTGGTTGCCGGTGGCTTTACCTTTTTTGCTATTTGTGTTGCATTCCTTGCTATTCAGAGACTGGATTATTGATGATGCTGGTATTTCATTTGCATATGCAAGAAATCTTGCGCATGGAAATGGTCTCGTTTCTCAACCAGGGATGAATCCGGTTGAAGGATTTTCTAATTTCACATGGGTGCTTATATTGAGTCCATTCTTTTTGTTAAAAGTTTTTAACCCAATATTAACGCCAAAGATTATTAGCTTAGTTCTTGTTTTAGGTTCTTTTATAACTGTCCAAAAAATACTGGCATCCATGACAAAACATTTTAACTTAGGCACATTTGTTGTGTTAATACTCCTGGCATTGAACTCTTCCTTTGTCATTTGGACAATATCAGGATTGGAAAACCCGCTATATGTATTTCTAATTTCCCTAATTTTGTGGCATATCATTAAATATAGTAGGGGTGAAATCAACTGGGTAAAATCAATAATAACAATCTCAATTCTATCCGCTTTATGCGCTTTAACTCGTCCCGATGGAATTATCTATGCTGCTATATTCCCATTTTTTCTACTCATTGATTTAATACAGGGTAAAAATAAGCCCAAAGAAGCTTTAAAATCCCTCTGGATATATATTGGTACATTCCTTTTAGTATTTGGGAGTTATTTGGTTTTCAGGTTTTTTTATTTTGGAGATATTCTTCCAAACACTTATTATGCGAAGAGTTCGGGGTTATTCCTATATCCTCGTATATGGATGATGGCATTACAAGGCTTACTTATCTCTCTTGGAATGAGCAAATACATAATAATTGGCATTTTTGCTTTGCTAATTTATTTAGTCATTCAAAGACGAATTACACGACCTTACTTTGTTTTATCAATCACAATCCTGGTTGCTTTGTCTATCTATTTTCTGCTTCCTCCTGATTGGATGGGAGAGTTTAGATTTGCCACACCATTTTTTTTGTTGTTTTACATTTTTTTATTTTCTACGAGTGATATGGTTTATGAAAATACTAAACTGAAAAAATATACTGGACCTATGATATTTTTACTGATATTTCTCATTTCCAGTATTAGTACTGCTTCATTCATTGCTCGTTCTTGTGATTTTGCGAAATCTCCCACCGTTCCATTTTCTGAAGTTGCAGAATATTTCGGCTATCGGTTTAATGAATATGCAACAGCAATGGGTATTGAAAATGGTTCCATTTTAGCGCCTGATCTAGGTGGTACACTGTACTATTCTCACCTAAAAGTATATGATCTTGCAGGGTTGACCGACAAGGTTATTGCACTAAACATGGGTAAGAATCAAAGTGTTTTTTATGATTATATTTTTGATGAGCTGAAACCAACTTTCATCCATACGCATGGTTTCTGGGATCGAAAATCGAATTTTGATGCTGACCCAAGATTTCGTGAAAATTACATAGCAATTATTGAGACAAAAGATAGTGGGATACCTACAGATATGGGCACAACTATGTTTTCGGGAGATTATGTAAGGATTGATGCGGTAAGAGATAACGATGCGCTATTAACTATTCAGTCAGAATTGACAAAACCATAATAGGAGTAAAAAGCGCACTGGACAAGTGGGGAAATTTCACTCACCTTTAGCCACTTAGCATCCAGGTATTTTCTTTCTTCCATATTTACTTACTTCCCTCCTGAATTTTAGCATTGAGAAGCTTAATCCTGTTTCGCCATACGCCATATAACCCGGCCCATACACTCGCATAGATGCCAATAAAGACGGCAAAATAAATTGCCATACCGGCCAAATCGTGTGCCATCCAGTGAGTAAAGTAAGCAATCGGATAGGTGCTAATGGATGTGATCAGAAAATGAACAACCGTCATTTTTAAGAGGCTCCAATCCTCATTCTCCCAGATTGCTGAACTGCCAGCCCAGATAGCCCCATAAATTCCAGCCAACACAAATTGCAAAAGAACCGCATTGATTTCATTGCCTGCTGTTACAATCAGTGAAGGTTCAGTGGCATAATATTGACCTTTCCCGATTAACAATGAAATAATAATCGAGATAACGTACGCAATCAAAACACCCACTGGGAAACCGATGATAATCCTGGATATAATTTGTTTTTTCATTTTTTTACCCTATTCCTAATGCTTGTTTAATTTTTGAAACATATCGCCTGGAAGCGAACGTAGAAATGTTGCCAACCAACCGCACACATATGGTTCCACTCAGGTTCATGTCCATCTTGACTACTTTATTCAAATTGATAATCTCCGAGTTTGAGATCCGCACAAACCCATTCTTCCCCAATCTCTCTTCCACTTCGTAGAGTCTGAGCCTGAGGAAGTACTCGTTTTTATCTGTTTGGGCAATCACCTTCTGATTCTCACCATAAATGCGAATGACATCCTCAGGTTTTAGTATCTCCAAACAATCTTCTTTGAAACCTGTCAATACAATCGGGTGGGTTTCAGACAGCTTATTGAAAATCTCGTTGACTTGATCGGTCATCTTGTTGGCCAGAATCAGAATTTTGAGATCATCGTACTGATCATCAATTTTAATTTCAATCTGCATGCTCATTCCTTTCATCGCGATGGAAAGAGTATACAAAAAATTAAGAGCATTCATCAACAGATTTTCGATAAGTGGTTATTTTTGGTTGATAATTGGTTGTTTTGAGGATTCAGGGTTGAGACGCCATATTTGAAATAATTAATTGTTATTGTGGTGGAAGCAATTACATTTGGTTGGTTATACGCTCTATTTGCAGCCTATCAAGAGATCATATAATTAATAACCAACGCACATTATTAACAATTGGAAAAAGGAGGCATGAAATTGGCAGAGGTAGTATTGTTCCATCACGCACAGGGATTAACACCGGGCGTTGCAGTATTTGCCGATGATCTGCACCAGGCTGGGCACATCGTGCATATGCCTGACCTCTTTGATGGCCGCACATTCGATGACATTGAGACTGGCATGAGATTCGTCAAAGAAATTGGTTTTGACGAAGTGATGGCTCGTGGAGAACGGGCAGTTAAAGCGCTTCCCCTGCAATTGGTATATGCCGGATTCTCTTTGGGCGTCATCCCGGCTCAAAAGCTAGCGCAAACCCGACCCGGCGCACGAGGGGCACTGCTCTTCTATTCCTGTCTTCCAGTTTCGGAGTTTGGACAGACCTGGCCGAAGGGTGTGCCTGTTCAAATCCATGGCATGGATGCTGATCCGTACTTCGTGGGCGAGGGTGATATCGATGCTGCCCGCGATCTCATCAAGGAAGCCGAAGACGGGCAGCTTTTTCTCTACCCCGGCAACCAGCACTACTTTGCCGATAGCTCACTTCCTTCGTACGACGCGAAGGCATCCGCACTTCTGTTGCAGAGGACATTAGAGTTTCTGGCTGCACTTGAATGACGCCAATGCTTGCTCTAGGGTGCCTTGCACCGCCGATATACGACGATCTTCTACTTTAAGGTGAATAACAGCTCATGCAAGCTGTTACGTCGTGTTCGATTTCACAAATCACAGGTAGATCATTGATTTAAGAGGAGAATTGATGAAGGAAGAAACTCAATCAACATTAGATACAATCTATGAGAATTGGCGCACCTATAACGGTAAGCTGCAAAACTGCATCGCCCCCCTAACGAATGAACAACTCATGCTGCAACCCGCTCCGCACATGTGGCCGCTCGGGCAAATTGTCCAGCATATTATTTCAGTTCGGGCCGGGTGGTTCAGCGGAACGTTACAGGATCCTGACAGCGTGATGAGCGAATATATTCTTTGGGGCCAACGTGATTCACCAGACCGTAGTGCTATGGAAATGGTACGCGGGCTTGAAGAGACATGGGAATTCATGGAATCGCGTTTGCTACGCTGGACACCTGCCGATCGTGCCGAGACATTTCCGGATGAATGGGATGGTCAGACATGGGAGCTATCGCGCAGTTGGGTCATCTACCACGTGCTGGAGCACGATCTGAACCATGGCGGCGAAGTTTCATTAATCCTGGGCATGAACGGCCTGCGCGCTCTCGATCTATAAGAATCTGCTAACAAATAGATTATGGTTTCAGCGTGATTTGCGATGTGGCGTGAGCCAAATTCAGGAGTTGTTTAAGTTGAAAATATCCAAACCAGGACACATTTGGCCACTCAATCCGATTTCCGAATTGTTCAGTCCGTTGTGAGTTCCTATAAACGGGTCTATGTCTTGTTTCACCACTGCCCTATGCACCAGAAATGGTTACTTCATGATCCGTAACAATTGGAAAACAGGCTGGGCTAACCAATCTGTATGAGGCAGGCGGTTGCACACAGGTCGTATGCCTGCGTGCATCAAGAGCGATTTATTCGATCTCTATTGTCTGAGAGGCAATCTTCACCGGGATATTGCCGGTCTGCTTGAGCATGCGTCCAAAAGTTAGCGCTTCATCAGTCTGGCTATCCAGCACGTTCTGCGACCAACGGTAACCCACCGATTGATAAAGTAAATCCACCTGCACGGTAAAAGGTCCCTGTGCGGCACCGGTCTGCACCTGATAGGTCAGACTGTCGCTCCCGCCGGTAAAGGTTGGATCCTGCAAAGCATTCCCGATCACAGCCGATACGAGTGGTGGATTTTGCTTGTCAAAGCCGCTTGGCAGAAGGCGGTTATCTTTAAGGTAGCCGGCAGCTTGCATCTGAAGGGTAGTCACCTGACCCAGTGAATTTTTCATGATTGGTTCATAAATCTGTACTTGATCGGGTGCCGAGATAATTTCATAATGAGGTTCATAGCCAAGCGGGTTGTCGTCATTTTCATTACCAAAGATTTTACCGGTCTGATCATAAGCGCCTGATTCGAAAATGACCAACCCGTTTGCATCGCTGACAGTGACATGCAACCACGACCGCCTTGAAGGAAAAGAGGTGGGAAATTTATGTCCGGTCAGCACATCAACTTCCACCTTAAATGTGATGGTATCAGCTTGTTGTTCAACCAAAGAAACAAAAACATTAGCCGTCTCAGTTTGCAGAAGCTCCTCTGTCCGTTGGATATGTTGATCAAGTGCGCTAGCGCTTCCCGGGATGCCCAGTTCCTCACCAAATTGTTTAAAAATATTGAGCATAAAGACATTTCCCCCGCTAAAGGTGTGTCGGGCAAAAGGATTAACCAGATTATCCGGTGTAATATTAGAAATAGGCGCGGCGCCATCGGCTGCGGGCATGTGGCAACTCTGGCAGGTAGATTTCTCGGAAACGTCAGAAGCCAGCCATTCACTGTAAGGGGTTTGCTCATAAAACAGATCTTCGCCTGTGCTCATCGTACCATCTGTCTGGACGAAGTTGAGATAAAGTTCATGGCAGGAAGCACAAATGGTTGATTCGCGCACGTGCTCACTCTGCACAGCTGTATATCCAGATGCAGCTTTCATAATAGCAGCATTCTGCTCAGTGATGGGAAATGCGCCATAAATCGGACGTTCGAGTGCAGAAAGGTCAAGATTTATGGCGAGATCGCCGCTATGACGCAAATTATCTGCCGGGTTTACTGGAATCTGATGGCAAACGGTACAAGAAACCCCATCCACTGCCAACTCATAAAGTGGATGTTCTGGCGCAAGTATTCCCTGCTGCCCCAATAAAAGAGACTTTTCACCAGATGCAATGTTGGAAAAGACTGCCATAGGTGCATGGCAGGTAGCGCATTTTTGCTCAATAGCTTCAGCATATTGTGGGGAATTCTTAGTTTCCATGCGCACGCTGGCAAAGTAGTAAGGATCACGTGCGGCATTCGCCATAATGCTGGTTTGCCACTCAGGATAAATGGACACATCATTTCCGAAACTGTCTTTCATGCCTTGATGACACGCGGCACAATTCGACGAGGCTTTGAACATTTCAATTGGCATGCTAACCACATTATTCGAGTCAGAGGGCGGAGTTTTTGCAACACAACCCGCAAGAACGAAAGTACCTGCGATAGCCAACCAAAACCAGGCAGTATTCAAGAAAAGCGTCCTTTTTATTGAGCGATTCATATCATTTTTCCTTTATTCTATTGTACCAAATATCATAATACTCACTATGGCTTTACTCAATAGACTTCTTGGATATGTAAGGCGTAATCGTTCATGTTTCCACCCATGGGTGCTACCTACCCAGGTCTTGCAACGCTCGTTTCAGATCATAATTGGCAGCGTCGATGTGGAGGTAAAACGAAAATGGTTGACCCAGGCTATCAAAGTGTTTAAAACACCACCAGTTTTTTGCGTCGTGCTCTTCTGCCATCAATGAAATTTTAAAAATAGAGTGGAAATTCTTAACTATTCGGTTTTCCTAAAAACAAAGTCATTGCGAACAATTTCCTGTTTTGCGAGCATTCAATTTTAAGGGGATTGCCTCACCACCAAAGACCAAGAGCAGTAGCTCGCAACCTAAAGGCTGACCTGATGACTGGTAGGATAAGAATACTCTATGTGCATTTCATCTATGCATTCCAGTGTTGAAAGTAACGAATATTTCGTATCATTTCAAAAATTAGGGGCAGAGTGTATTTAGGAGGGCGATTGCCCTCCTAAATACACTCCTCTACCCCGTTTTATTGAAAAGATACAATATTTCTGATAATGTAAGTTTTAACAATCAATTTTAAAGAAAAAGCAGAGGGCTTTCGACTTAAAAGAAATCATGCAAGATGTGCGCACAGAATTCGAGTATCGATTGCGTTTTGCCACAAGTCTTTGTCACGGCTTCGGGACTGTACTCTATCTGGCAATGATGCCTCGCTTGGCACTCCGCTGCCACCTTAGATCCGGGCAATCCCAAGGTCTCCCAATCCATCATTTTTCCCACGCATGCGACATCGCTGTTCCCAGCCCCAGCACGTGCACCGCTAATTGTTAACCAAGCTTATCCATTAAGAACCCACAGCATATGACATTAGGAGGAATAAATGAAAGAAGACAGTATTGTCACAATTGCAAGCAAATTTCCTGTTCGCGAATCAGTTGATCGAATGGCATCAGTTGCTGAATCCAAAGGTTTTACGGTCTTTGCTCGCATTGATCATGCAGCGAACGCTATGCACATCGGCATGAAACTGCGCCCGACTCAACTTCTCATTTTTGGCAATCCCAAGGTTGGGACGGTGTTGATGCTCGACCAGCAAATAGCCGGTCTTGACCTGCCGGTGAAAGTTCTGGCATGGGAGGATGCAGATTCACAGGTGTGGGTCAGCTATGATACTGCAGCCTCGATTGCGAAGCGGCATGATTTGGGGGTTCAAAGTGAAGCGGCAATTACAACAATCGAAGCGGTGTTGGCAGCTGTCTGCAAAGCTGTCGCCATTCCTTGAGCAAGACTACGTGTGCACACAATTCAAGACGATCCCTAACGCTCGGGAAAGGAAAAAACGACAAATTTGTGGGCTGAAATGAAAACAAATGGGCTTTGGACCAGAAACAGATAAGCGAGCTTTTGATTGCAAGCTTGCATGGCAAGCCTACGCCTACCGCATGAACTACAACCCTTGAGGTTCCCCGGCGGCCAATTGAACATCCTGTCTCCTTTGACGTCCAGCCCACCACTCGTTAAGCGCCAGGGCGGCCAACACCAACCCACCCCCAACCAGAAGATTGAGCAAATTGGCCTTTTCTTTGAAAACAAATAGAGAAACGGCAACCGCTAATGGAACCTTGAGATCATTGAAGATGGCCAGCGTACCGGCATTCACCCGCCGCGCGCCAACGTTCCACAGGAAGAATGCCAGACCGGAGGAAATTGCACCCAGATACAATAGTATCCATATTTGGCTGTTTTCAATATGGAACCCCGACCAACTGGTGAACAATCCGGCGGAGGCTGCCGCAGTGATAAAGCCGCCGGCATATAGCAAGCCAAAGACACGCAGATCAATATTCTTCACTGCCGGGATAGTGGTCATCACTTCTTTATAGAAGATCTGCCCAACAGCAAACGTCAGGTTGGAGACTTGCATAATCAAAAAACCAACCCACAGCTCAGATTGCAACATGCCGCCGCGGCGGACAATGGCAGTGCCCACTACAGCCAGAACGGTAGCCGCCAGGCTAAGCCAGTGCAAACGCTTGTGGATGGCATCATTAGTCAGAGTAACATACAGGGGGGTAAAAATAGTAAATAAAGCAACTTCGTACGACTGCAAATATTGAAAGGCATAGTTATAGGCAATGTACATCACTCCATATTGCAGCGCACCGATCAGCATTAATTGTGCTTTCTGCTTTTTCGCAATGTCATGCAACCGTAAGAAGGGTAAAAAAACGATTAAAGAGATTCCCAAACGAGCTGCCGCAATAAAATTGGCATCCAAGCCGGCAAGTTTGTTCTTAATAAGGCCGAATGAAAAAGCCCAAATGAAGGAGACAATCCATAAATAAATCATATGCGTTAGCCACCAGTAAGAAAGGGATTTGGGAAAATATAATCAAAAGTAATTAGTAACAAGTAATGAGCTAAAAAGAAATTCGCTGCATCGTATCTGCCTGACCAAAATAATAACCCCATTACTTTAAACTCGTTACACCTTACTGGTGATTGCTAACTTCTACAAATTAGCCTCTTTCCGACAACACCTCTGCCAGTGGTTTGCCATTAATGAAAATCTCCACTTCACTAACGGTGGAAAACTGGAGAGCAGTAGCACGCAGCTGTTCTTCCACGCGGGGATTGTCACAAATTCCTCCCAAAACCAAATTGCCCTTAAGATAAATGCTGGCCAGACCATTCTTCAAACCCAGGTTATCAATTTCAAGATTGGATTGGTAGAGTGCATTATAAAGACCCGATTGACCATAATAATCACTTTTGATGGATAGTAGTTCATTCAAAGCCGTTCGTAATACTGCCACCGTCGGTGTGACGGATACGTCGACAGCCACCAGGCTATCGTCACAGCCAAATTTCTTTCCGGAGACACCATTATCACTAATTGCAACCAGGAAGATCTTCACTGTCTGGCCGGAAGAAGGTGAGGAAGGTGTGGCAGGTATGATGACCGGCGTATTCGTGATGACCACAAGAGGAGGCGGCTGTACCTGAGTCGTGGATGCAGTCGACGTTTCAGATGCAGCAATGGTGGCGGAAGCTTCTATAACCGCGCCATTCTTAGGGGTGGCTGTGATGATAATCGGTAATTGGGTTGCTTGTGGTGGAGGCTCGCTTAATTTGAGGGTTGGTTCCGGCAAGTCAGTCACCGCCTTGTCGCTCAGTCGTGGAAGTACAGAACACCCGGCTGCCAGAAGGGTAACTATCATGCATACCAGGATCGTTTTTTTATATGACATCTTCTTTTCTCCTTCTTTGCTACCAATCAGCCCACTTTGAATCAAAAGCTGAAAGAGATTAACAATAGCGCTTGCAACTTTGTTTTCTATCATACGCTATTCTAATCAGCTTGAAAAGTAGTTTTTTTCATTAAAACAGAGTTAAGGATTGTTTATAGGCGGGCGATCACCCGCCTATAAACAATCTGTCTCTACTTTTAGAAGAAGTAAGAAAAGTACCTGTTATTAAGGCAATTTCAAAAAGATTAATTGACGCGCTTCTGGTGACTGTGTACAATCAAGATATGGAAACCCGCCTATTCCCGAAAATCCGTCTCGCATCCCTGCTGTTGGTGATGGCTGGTTTTCTGTTTCTTTATTCCTTCTGGCTTTTACGTGGGCAGGATCTGCCATTCGAACGGTTTTGGATCGGCAACCTGACGATCATATTTACTTCTGCCCTGACTGTCTATCTGGCCTGGCAGGCTTCCCGCCACAGCGCGAATAATCGTACAAAAATTGCCTGGGTGTGGGTCACAGCCGGGCTTGGTATCTGGTTTCTACTCAACAGCGTGCACCTGCTATCATTTCTTCCTTCTTCAACTGGCGGGCTGGCACTTTTTTTACGAGCAGCATACCTTCTGGCAGCCATATTGATCTGGATCGGTATCAGCCGCTTCCAACGCCACCTCCGTCCGGTACTGAGCATCAACGGGTTATTGATCGACGCCTTGCTGACCTCAATCGCACTGGTTTTGCTCTTGTGGAAAGCCTGGGTACAACCGCTGGCCGGTGTACTGTTTAACCTGGATTCCTCAATACTGGTCTTCATCTTCGTTGATCTGGTCACCCTGGTCGTTATTTTAAATATATTTCTATTCAACCGGGTTGAAAAGCTCAGCGCAGCCGTGTTGTGGTCCTTTTTAGCCATCCTGGCCTTCTCTTTCAGTGATATGAACTACATATCTCAAATCCGTAATGCGCAAAACTACACGGCCGGAACGGTGCTTGATCTTGGGTGGGTTGTAGGCAACCTGTGTATCCTGATCGCTATTTATATATACGCCGCTCACCCACATCTTTCACGCCCGGCAATCATCAATCGTGCACTCCAACGCAGCCAATCCATGCTACCCATCGTGTCCATCCTTTTGCTGGGCTGGTACGCGCTGATCAATTGGCAGCTCAATGGACGTCTTGATACGCTTAGCCTGTGGGGCACTGCCATTTTAGGTCTGGGGTTGTTGGTACGCCAGGGCTTTCAAGCCGGTGAAAACGCGATGGAACAATATGCCCGTCTGGTGAACAGCATCGCGGAGCCGGCGTTTGTTTGTGATCAACAAGGCCGTTTGCGGCTGGTGAATAGCGCCTTTTTAGAAATTCTGGAAATGAACTCCAATACGCTTTTAGGTCAGCCCTTACATCAATACCTGCGGCTACAGACAGAAGACGAAGCCTGGCTGCAGCAATTATTGAACCATAACCGACCCCTTAAAAAATATAACAGCAGTCGTGAACTGATTCTTAATACGGCGGGCGGTATACCTATCCCAGTATTGCTGACACTGCGCTCCATTGAGGCTGGTTACCGCCAACACCTGGCCTATGCAGGAACCGCCCACGATCTGCGACTGCAGAAAAAACAGCAGGCGGATCTGATACAAGCATACGATCAGGTAGAAAATGCACGTAATGAACTGGAACGCCTCAACAGCGGGTTGGAGCAAATTGTAAATGAAAAGACCTTCGATCTTCAGGAAGCCTACCGTACGCTTGAGGAGCAAAATAAGACTCTGCAGCAGCTGGATCAGTTGAAATCCGATTTCGTTTCACTGGTTTCACATGAGTTGCGTGCACCGCTCACCAATATTCGCGGCGGTATTGAGCTTTTGTTAGCCAGTCCTAACCAGCAGCCGGAGCGCGTTGCAAACACCTTACAACGCGTTCAATCCGAAATTCTGAGACTTTCCAAATTTACCGAGACAATCCTGGATCTCTCTGCCCTGGATGCCAACCGGCTGCCCCTCTACCCGGAGCCGTTAAATTTGCAGACAGCCTGTTCTTCCCTGCAACAATACTTTGACCAGGCAGTTGGTGGTGAGCGCATTCTCTGGCAGATTGGCAACCCGGCCCCTGTCATACTGGCAGATCAGAAAGCACTGCATTCAATCCTTTTCCACTTGCTGGACAACGCCATTAAATACGCACCGGAAGGTGCAATTACTCTGACAAGCTCAACAGAGGACGAGCAGGTATGCATTCAAGTGGAAGATTGCGGACCCGGAATTGATCCTGAGATTCTGCCCTTCATCTTTGAACGTTTCTACCGTGCTAACATGACAGATTCACAAATAGTCTATGGTCATGGCCTGGGTTTATATATGGTCAAACGATTCGTAGAAGCAATGGAAGGCACAATCCAGGCTGAGACGGCAAGACCGCACGGGACAATATTCACTGTTAGGCTGCCAATCATAAAAGTAGAAAAGAAAGTGATTAGTGAAGAGTAACAGGTCAGAAGTAATAAGGTAGGAAATTAATCCTGAGAACTTCGAACGCCCTCCGCATTACATTTCTTCAATTATGCTACAATTTATGAAAGCAGGGAGTCAGGCCATTGAAACATAAAATTCTCCTGGTCGATGATGATAAAACACTTTTATCCTTCTTATCGGAATTTTTGAGCGATAAGTTTGAAGTCGTGACTGCCAATAGCGGCACTGAAGCACTACGCAAGGCTTACAGCGAACAGCCAAGAATAGTTGTGCTGGACGTAATGATGCCGGGTATGGATGGCTGGGAAGTGGTTGCCCGTCTGCGCGAACTCTCTACCATTCCAATAATTTTGCTGACAGGTAAAACTGCTGAAGCGGATAAACTGCGCGGGTTTTCATTGGGCGTCGATGATTACGTCACCAAACCATTCAGCTTCGCTGAGCTTTCCGCGCGCATTGCCGCCGTTTTGGGTCGAGCGCAACGCCGCACAGGTACACTGGAAAATGTCATTATCGTAGATCAACTGATCATCGACCTCAATCGTCGCGAAGTTCGCCTGGAAAACGACCTGATTAACCTGACACCGACCGAGTTTCGCCTGCTGGAAATTCTGGCCCGGCGACATGGCAAGGCGGTTTCTGAGGAAGAACTCACCAAAAAAGTCTGGGGGCAATATCGCCGTGAAGATTCGACTGTTCTGCGGCGTTATATTTGGTCATTGCGCAATAAGATCGAGGAAGACCCGGCCAACCCGCGCTGGATAGTGAACGTACGCGGTTATGGCTATATGCTGGAATAAGTCTTGTAAACCCGGGTTAGACGTTTACGCGCATTTTGGCCGCTGCCCAGACCCTGGTAACAATCATTTAGAATTATCACCATTTTTTTGTGTAATGGCGCGTAATCGCTCTATTTGCTCAACGATGATACACTCATCACGGTTATACTCCAAAGTAATCGCCCACGGCTGAGTTTGTTCCAATACCCGCGCCAGTAAAACATAATCATCCTCTTGCAGCTCCAGGTGCGAATCCACCAGCCTGGCATTGTGCCAACCCGGGCGATTGACATGAATCTGGCGCACCCGCTCCAATGGCAGCTGATCGATATAATCTTCCACCCGTATGCCAAAGGCATATGCACTGACGCGGGCATGGGCCAGATCCAGCAATAAATAAGTTCCGGTATGTTCAAGCACTTCCTTGATAAATAGCGGTTCACAGACATATTCATAGGCACCGGTGGGGTTATAATCCAGATTTTCAACCAGCAATGGCATTTTTATTTCCTGCCCAAGCTGCTGCAACACTGAACAAGAGCGATTCAAAACCACTTCACGAGGCAATACCTCTGTTAAAGCCTGCATGGCTTCATCATAGAAATCAACCTGTGCACTGCTAAACCCCAAATGGAGACTGTACCAGGGTGAAGCTGCCAAACGTAGGAGTTCACGCGTCAATCGGGCAGCGTCCATATAAGCCAGCCCAAGCGGGTGTGCCAGTGACCACTGGTAAAGGCTGTTGTGCAGCAGCATGTTCCGGGCAGGCATCACCTGGCGGGCGGCTTCGAGATACGGGCCATGTACTTCAAGATAGTCGAGTGCCAGTTGCCCACTTTCCAACAGGCGCCTGACGGACGGGCAATCGGTCATGCCGAGTCGAATCATGGCACTGAAACCGCCAGCATGGCAGCCTGGTGTAAAGGCAGCCATCCTTCCTGGGCCAAATCAAGTGGCGGCAGGGAGGCCTCATCCGGTTTATCTGAAAGACCAAACATCAAACAGCCATTTTGTTTACATAATAATGCAAATTCGCGCACTTCCTGAGTTATGCAAATTGTGCTGGTAAGCATAGCCTCGTTTATTTCCAAAGGAACCTGCATGGCTGTGACCGTGTTGCGGTACTCCTGCCGTCGAAAAGCCTTGAAGGGAGTCGGGTCGCCTTTCTGGAGGCTATTATAGAACTCCGCCTGCACATTTTGAACCGAAACAGGCAGCTGTGGCAGCCGGGGTTGAATTTTATTGGCAAAGGCACCAAACGCCCGCAACGACCCAGTCTGCACTTCACTGGCGAGCTCTTCAACATTAATGACTCCCGTCACCGCCAGCAGGGTTATGTAAACCAGATAATCCTGATTATCCGTGGTAAATGGGTGAAATTCCACCTGATTGAAACGCTGATAAGTCCTGTCAAAAGTTTGCACATCAAAGCTTTCCCCTGCGATGGCCCGCACCACATCTTCCGCTGCTTGCGTACGGGCGCGATCGATGGCTTTATCATTTCGCCCGCGGGCACCCAGTGATGTCTTATCCAGGTCCAACACCACTGCGCAGGTTTGATCCAGATTAATGCCATGCTGGCGGCATATCTGCGGAAATTCACTCAGTAGCGACCAACGATTGGCATTGTAAAGCGCAAGGTCAAAGCCCGTATCGCGCGTTATTTGAGCCGGTTGATCTTTTTCGCTGCCAATGAAGGCAGCCGCTTGCCACCTGCCGGCATTGGCGATGTTGGCAAAAGCGCTGCCGTCATTCAGACGGGTATCGCCGATGAAAACCAGCGATCGCAAACTCTTTCCAGGCTGGTCTATCTGTTGTGCTTTCTGTAAAAGTAAAGCAATCACCTGCCCATAAGCGGGATCTGCCTTACGTGGTAATTTATGGGTATCCAGACCTATTTCCCTGGCCAGATCGGAAAAACCGGGCAGATTGCGATCCTGGCTGATCAGATTGCGATAGACTACTCGATTGCCAAGAAATTGTGAGAGGTTACCGAGACCTTGCGTTTTCATACACTTTCCAGATAGCCCATGGCACAGAGCAGTTCCGCATTAAGGATTGATCCGCCAGCCGCCCCCCGCACAGTATTATGTACCACGGTCAGCATGCGCAAATCCAGGATTTTACAGGGCCGAATGCGACCGACACTGACACTCATACCGGCGCCAGAATCGCGATCACGGCGCGGCTGTGGGCGGTTCTGTTCACTGCGCACAATGATGGGCTGCGCAGGTGCAGATGGCAAACCTTGAACGAGGCTGCTGCCGCGAAAGTCTGAAAGAGACATGGAGGCATCGCTCGGGCTGGCTTTGTGGCGCAGCTTTACCGATAATGCAATCGTATGCCCATCCATCACCGCTACCCGATTGGCATGCGCGCTGATCGTAATATTGGCAGCCACGCGTTGACCGTCTATCAATTTTCCCAGCAACAGGTTGGTTTCACTTTCAATCTTTTCTTCTTCACCGGCAATAAAAGGCACAATATTATCCTGAATATCCAAAGATGGAATTCCGGGATATCCCGCGCCGGAAATAGCCTGCATGGTGGTCGCAAAAACGGCTTCCACCCCAAAAGCATCATCGAGCGGCTTGAGTGTCATTGCAATCCCATTGGTGGTGCAATTAGGGCTGGTGACCACCAGACCTTTCCAGCCCATCTGGCTATGCTGCAAGGGAATCATTGCCAGGTGCTCGGCATTGATTTCGGGGATGATTAATGGCACGCCAGGTGTCTGACGCAAAGCAGAAGCATTTGAGCAGATGGTAACGCCTGCGGCTGCTAACTGTGGCTCCACTTCGTGTGCGATGCCTGTCGGGAGGGCAGAAAAAGCCAAGCGACCGGGTAGATCAACCGTAGCCGGTAGAAGCTTCATTCGCTTAACCTGTTCCGGCATGGAACCACTCAAAACCCAGTTGCAGGCTTCTGCATAGGTTTTGCCTGCATTGCGCTCAGAGGCACTCAGAGCGACAATCTCAAAATAAGGGTGATTAATGAGCAATTCAACAAAGCGTTGGCCAACAGCCCCGGTGGCACCCAGAATTGATACGGGAATTTTTCGCATGATGTAATCCTTGAAAAAAGCAATAGTCTCTTATTTAACCACAGATTGGGGGATTGGGTAATGAGTTCCGGGAAATGATTAATATGGAAGTTAGGTGATTAGGTGATTAGTTGATTTGTTGATTGGTTGGCTTGGTGATTAGTTGTTAACAAACAAACATTTCAAACATCCAGACAAGAAACCAATTTCTCAAATTAATAGATTCCTTATCCATCTTTTTAGAAATTATCATCTATGAAAGTTTATCTTTCGCAAATGGTGTAATTCATTCTTTTTTTTGTAAACATTATTCAGGGCGTTACAATTCAGGACGACACAGATTTTCCTATTAGCTATTGGCTAACAGCTGTCAGCTCGCCGCCAGGCGCAGCACATCCGCAAATACACCCGCTGCGGTAACTTCCACTCCCGCACCCGGGCCGGTGATCACCAGCGGAATTTCGGCATAACGCTGGCTGTAAATGGCAAAATAATTGCCTGGGCCATGCAAACTACCCAGTGCACTGTGCACATCCACCCGCTGTAACCCCACCTGGCTGCCGTTACGGTCAATTGATGCCACATACCGCAGCACTTTGCCTTGCTCATGTGCCCGTTTGACCCAATCTGCAAAAACGTTGTCCATTCGGCTCATGTGTTTGAAAAAATCTAGAGTTGAAAGTCGTGCGAGGCCTTCATCATACAACTGCTCAACGGTTTGTTGGGATTTCTCCAGCGGCCAACCGGCCGTGCGCCCCAAAATGAGTGCTTTGCGGGCCACATCAAATCCGCTTAAATCATCACGGGGGTCGGGCTCAGTGTATCCAGCAGAAAAGGCTGTTTGAATCGCTTGACTGTACAGCACACCAGCTTCGAGTTGACTGCAAAGAAAACCGAGCGTTCCGCTCATCACGCCTTCGATGCGCGTAATCTTGTCACCTGTTGCGCGCAGGGTCTGGATGGCGGCAATAACCGGCAAACCGGCACCGACGGTCGCCTCGTACCCAACTGAAGGACTGAAATACGGTTTTGCCTCAGCCCAGGGTGCACTGTGTGCATTTTTATTGGCAAATACCAGCTTGCAACCCGCAGTTAAGGCAGGAAAAAGATTTAAGCTACGTGCGGCTGAGGTATCAACAACAATCGCTCTGCCGCTGAAAACCCGGGCTGTATCATGTAATGGCTGTGCATTGTCCAATTCAGCCAGCCCTGACCCGCCTCGTTTGCGTTCGACTGCGTCATTGATTTGTTCTTCATTCAAAGGGTTACCCATGATGAAAGCGGTACTATCAGCCAGCGCACTGAATGAGAAATCATTGGAATACTCCTGTACCTGTTTAAGGAATGCCTGCCCTACCTTACCCAATCCGAGCAATACGATCTTTGTATTTTGTCTCATCCACACCTCTCGTCTGTTTGCGCTAATTCTACTAGAGAAATAATGTTTCTTTTCAATAAAACGTGCGTGAGGAGATACGAAACAAAGCCTTTTACCACAGTGAATCAAATCAGGCATCCATTTTTCCAATAAATTATTTACAGCCCTCAAGCCTCATTCGCCGAATTCGTTTCATTGACCGCATTCGTGGTGAATGTGATGCAAGCAATTGACCTGGCTGAATAAAGCCCAAGATGGAATAA
Source organism: Chloroflexi bacterium 44-23 (assembly GCA_001899005.1). GTDB lineage: Bacteria > Chloroflexota > Anaerolineae > Anaerolineales > Anaerolineaceae > UBA6170. Next base: position 20,503 of record MKUW01000019.1, on the reverse strand, counting down.
AATACTCACAAATTTACAAGAAATTTGAATGTCGTTTGAAATTAATCAGTTAAATAGAGCTAATTTTCTTCCGATCAATAAAGTGTAAAATGCTTTATACAGTCAAACAAACATGATCGAGACAGGATGATCGCAAAAAGTACATTTAACCCCAATACCCAACCGCAGAAATCATATGCGCCAGGTCAGGATGGCATTAATTTGAGCCGCATATCAATAGATAAAACTTTTTCTGGCGACCTGCAAGCGACCAACTGGGCGAGATGTTAGCCGTCATGACTACCACCGAAGAGTCAGCTGGTTAAGTTGCCATTGAACAGGCAGCGGATCACTTAATGGGCGGGTGGGAAGCTTTGTCCTGCAGCATAATGGCATTATGAGCGCCGATCAGCAACGGTTGACATTCTAAATCGTCCCGGATTCAGGCACAGTGGCGCTGGTAAGCATCTCCAGCAGCATGCAGATCGAGATCAGCGGCGAGGACCATTTTTATGCCCTGGAATATGAACTGGCAAATCAAGGTTGAGTACCTGAAGCCGACCGCAAATTCAGAAAGCGATCCTTTCTATTTACGTGGATGCATGTGTCTCAGAGAGTGCCAACTGAGAAGCTGTGAACCACCAGTCTGCTGTAAACCAGGCAATTCCGGCATGCAGCAGGATGCAAAATTAAACCTTCTGTAAAAGTTCTTCCTGGCAGAAGGATCAGGACCCAAATTCATCTTTCTGAATTGTATTTTACCAAAACGGAATACCCTACGTATAGCAGTTTCACAAAAACACCCTGCCCCTCATTTTTGAAAAGACTCAATTTTCGTCTATACTATATACAGATGCAAATATATATTCGCGATGCTCTCCCAAGGGTGTGATATGTCTTCTATTTTAATGATTATCGCTCATGAACGCTTTCGGGATGAGGAACTCTTCCAACCTTTGCAGGAGTTTGAACGCAAAGGTCATCAGGTAATAATAGCCAGCACGCGTACGGGTCGTTGCGCTGGTTCCCGCGGGGGATTTGCCGAAGCACAGATTATCCTGACAGATATCGACACGGCACTTTTTGATGTCGTTGTATTTGTTGGCGGCGGCGGTGCCACCAGGCTGTTTGACAACCCCGATGCGCACAGGATCGCTCGCGAAATGGCATCACAGAAAAAAATAGTTGCGGCTATTTGCCTTGCGCCAGTCATTCTGGCTCGCGCTGGAATCCTCAAAGGCAGGCACGCGACGGTCTCCGGCCAAAAGGCGGCAGAAATTGAAGCATTGGGGACCACCTACAGCGGGCCGGGCGTAACCATTGACGGGAACATCATTACGGCCAATGCGCCCAAGGCTTCCCTTCTGTTTGGCCAAAAAATCTGCGAAGAACTTTCCCGACCGCCTAATTCATAAATGTTGTCTCCACCGGTCGTGCGACTATCTTGCCAATCAAATTCCGAACATAGAGTTACACTGCAAATAAGCAATATTGACTGGATTGACATTCACTCGGTTACCGGCTGATGACAAAGTATATTGACCTGAAACAAAGCCTTTTTTTAGCACAGCGAACGCCCCTTTCCTCCCTTTCTTAATTCCGTGAATTTCGTGTATTTCGTGTATTTTGTGGTTAATTACTAGCGATAATTTTTAATTCGGCTGATATCTTATCAATAAATAGGGGTTGAGGGGTGTTTTTGGGCGGATGATCACCCGCTAAAAAACACTTTGCCCCAAATTTTTGAAATAGTACGAATATTGGTACAATCAAAAAAGTCATGGGAAAAAAACCTTTAAAACAGACATTTTCTGAGCTCACAATCTCCACTTTGATGATCGCCTCATTAATATGCTTGCTTCTGGCGAGTGCTGTCATTTTCACTCTCTTTTTATTTCCCTACACCCAGGCAGCCAGCTGGGCAAACCATTTGGTCCAAGATGGACAGCTGGAAAGTTTCACTTTGCTGCGCTACCAACAATTGAGAATACCCGGCCTGGCCGGCGCTGCTCTTTTAGCGCTGATAAGCATCAGCGGCCTGATTCAATGGCGCCGTTTGCGTGCATATCTTTCAAACTCACTCAGCAATCTTCCGGACATTCTACGACGCTTCCGCTGTGATTGGGTCGGACTGTTGCGCGCCTTCCGGCAATTTTGCGATCGCAGAATAATCCTCGCCATGCTGGTTTTATCTGCAATCGCCATTGCGTTGCGGATCTTTCTGATTATGCGGCCTATGGAACACGATGAAGCCTACACGGCTGTTATCTTTGGTTTTGAACCTTTACATAACGGTCTTTCGGATTATCATTTTCCAAATAACCACGTCTTTCATACGCTCCTGCTGCATATTTCCTACAGCTTCTTTGGAGCTAATGAATGGGCAGTACGTTTGCCCGCTTTCATTTTTGGCATACTGCTTGCTCCATTCGGATTCTTACTGGCAAAGCGCTGGTATGGGCTGAAAAGCGCCTGGCTGGCCGGCATCATAATTGCTGCCCTGCCCGCCTTAATCGATTATTCGGTCAATGCGCGCGGTTACACCTTAATGGCGTTCTTCACTTTATTAACCTTCATCCTGGGTACCTATGTAAAACGCCATAACAACCTGGCTGCCTGGTTGTTATTAATCGTCTCAGGCGCACTCGGCTTTTATACCCTGCCAATTATGGTCTATCCGCTCGCAATTCTTTACATCTGGCTGGCGCTCGCCTGGCTGATCAGGGATTATGGCTCAGAATATCACGGCGCAGCATTGATAAAAAGGACATTAATTGGCGGAACATTAACCGCCATCCTTGGCCTGGCATTCTATATCCCCATTTTTCGTAATTGGGGAATTCGCAGCCTGTTAGCCAACCCTTATGTTGAAGCACTCTCGAAAGAAACATACAACCAGGTTATTTTATCCAGATTTCAGGATGCCTGGCAGTTGATTAACAGAGGGTTGTGGCCTTTTACAGGCCTTATCTTGATTATTGGGTTTGGCTTGTCTTTGATTTTTTATCGCCGTATCACAAATGAAAAGATTCCTTTGCAAATCGTCAGCATGGTGACCATTGTTGTGCTGGTAGCTGTTCAACGACCGAACGTACTCGCCCGCACCTGGGTATTTCTTCTGCCGCTGCTTGGCATATGGGCCGCAGTAGGTTTGGTAACGGTCTTTGAACAGCAGCGAAATTCGCAGCCACATACTCGAAGAGTATCACCGGCTTTCATTCTAATGCTATTTTGGGGAGCCTTTTTTCTGATCGGTGGTATCCTTTATAATATTGAGCAATACCCTGTCAGCCGCCCACACATAGGCGAAATGGAGCGCGCCACTCTTTTCCTTCAAAAACATCTTCAACCTGGCGATGTGGTCGTCATCACAGCCGTCGACGATGCTCCCATGTGGTTTTACTTTGCCAAATATGGACTATCCAGAGACATTTTCGCACGCAACCGCCCATTCAAAACAGCCTATGTAGTGGTCAACGCCAGTGACAACCAAACTGTTCTTTCTGTGATCCGAGCTCGTGGCCCGGATCGTGGTTTCTTTGATTTTTCCACCCAACAGCAACTCACTTCGATTGGGCGCCAGCAGATCTACATCATTTCCGCGAATCAAGAAGCCTTGCAAAAGGCATATCCTGACATCCGTTTCCCTTAGCGCCAATTTTAGAATCGAATATCGCAACTACTGCGCCTTGTCATCGCAAGCCACCATTCTAGTTCTTTGAGGGCGTAGCAATCCCTTTTAAGTTGAATGCTCATTTTATGAGCATTGCTTCGCATCGACACCGTGTTTTGAAAGACTGAGTATTTATGAAACTTTTTATTTTATTAGACGCTTAATAACCACTCGCTAACCGAAAGTATTTGAACCGGCAATTGTTCTACAACAACATCATTCTCATTGTGGTCAGTGAGAATGATTGCTTTTTCCACACGCAGCTCCTTTGCCGTTGCTGCCAAAGCGCGGAATTCCCTCTCCCGGGTTCCGTCCTTCTCAAGATTTTGGGCAACTTGAATTAGTAAGCCTTCTTCCGGGAGGAAAAAATCCACTTCATAATCTCCTGCTGTTGCATAATAATAGATCTCACTGGTTTTCCGCCGCAAAGTAAGAAAAACGAGATTCTCTAAAAGCTTGCCAGTATTGGGAGAAAAATGAAATCCAACAGTCTCCGCCATACCGGTATCTATACTATAGATTTTCTTGGGTAGCACCAGCTGCCTTTTTACCGAAAATGCATATCTATTGATGACTAGAAACAGCCAGCTATTTTCCATCAGCGCAATGTAACTTGAAATAGTATTTACACTCCCTAACTTAAACCTTTCTTTAAGCTTGTTATAAGATATTATTGCCCCGGGGTTGCTGATTAAAAAAAAAGCCAATTGCTTAAGTGATTCAATTGAATCAATTCGAAGTCGAGCAGCGATATCTCTATACAGAATGTCATCATATAGGGTACGTGTTAAAGGTATCTCAGGGTATTTCAAAGCATCTGGGATGCCACCTCGGATCAGGTATTCCCCTAAAGCATGTTTAAGCTGTGCCTGATCACTTGTCTTCATTCGCATGAGATCAGGTATTGCTTGATTATTAAACTGGAGGTATTCCTGAAAAGAGAACGGGAACAATTCAATGGGAACATATCGGCCAGTAAGGAGAGTGCCCAAATCCTTACTTAATAGAGATGCGTTTGAACCTGAAATATAAAATTTATGGCCTAGATCCATAAATCTGCGCACAAAATGTTCCCAGCCCTTTACATTTTGAATTTCGTCAAAAATAAATATCTTGCGAACTCCAAAAAATTCTACAAAAAGTTGATAGAGATCGTCCATGTCTTCAGCTCGAAAATTTATAAAACGATCATCCTCAAAGTTTAGATAATAAAAGTTATTCTTACCGATTTTATGTGCAATTTGAAGCAGCAAGGTAGATTTACCCACACGGCGTAGTCCAGAAATAATAACAGCGTGGGGAAGAGAAACCGCTTTTTCAACAGTTGCCAATGCTGAACGCTGAATTCCAGATTCCCTCTCCCAAAAAGCATCAAATTGCTCCAACAGCATGGCACGCAATTGATCAAAAGACCACCGACTTTTCCATCCATTTTCATTCATAATGAAATCATATACTAAAATCCTTTCATTGTCAATGAAATCATCCATATAAATCTTTTCATTGTTGCTAAAATCATTTAAATAAATCTTTTCATTTAGAATGAAAAGGTTTTATGAATTAAGCATTTATTCTTTTACCAAGCCGTGTTTTCCCTAAATATTATAAATAAATTCCCATCGCGGCTTTTTCCGTATAAAATAAATATCAGCAAGTTTGGTACTGCAAAAGGAGAGAAATCGCCATGGAATGGATGTCTGACCCGCAAGTCTGGATTGCGTTTTTTACCCTGGTTGCCCTTGAACTCGTCTTGGGTGTAGATAACATCATCTTTATCTCCATTCTGACTGGCAAGCTTCCAGCCGCGCAGCAAACCAGTGCCCGAACGACTGGGATTAGCCTGGCAGTGATCACACGCATCTTGCTACTGATTTCATTATCCTGGATCATCGGCCTGACTGCGCCGATTTTCTCAATTTTTAGCTTTCAAATATCCGGACGCGATATCATCCTGCTGGTAGGTGGGTTATTCTTGATGGGCAAAGCCACCCTCGAAATACACCAGAAATTAGAAGGTTCTGAAGGCCATTCTTCCGCCAAAGTCAAAGCGATGTTTTGGAATGTCATTTTCCAGGTGCTGCTTTTGGATGTGGTCTTTTCACTGGATTCGGTCATCACCGCTGTCGGCATGGTTGACCATTTGGCTGTCATGGTGGCGGCTGTAGTCGTTGCTGCTATCGTAATGATTTTCGTGGCCGGTGGCATCAGTAATTTTGTCGAGGGCCACCCAACCGTTAAGATGCTGGCGTTATCCTTCCTGTTAATGATCGGCTTCACCCTGATCGTAGAAGGCCTGCACCAACATATCCCCAAGGGCTATATCTACTTTGCGATGGGTTTTTCCGTCTTTGTCGAAGCACTCAATTTGCGCATTCGCAACAAGCAGCGCGAACCATTGAAATTGCACCAACCCTATGTAGCTATCAAGCAGGCTGATCCTGCCGAAGAAATAATTGTCAACTTTTAGATCTGAAATTCTGACAATATTTCTACTGCTGTAAGCAGTGAGGTTGTGCTATTCATGAATTTCACACGGCCCAAGAACCAACCTACAGCGGCAGTTGGTGGCGCAGGTCGTGAATTATACGTTTTTGGAGGCTGCCAGGATAATCGGGCTCATAACGGTGACTGATCCGGACATCCACACTTTGCAATGAAGGTAATTCTAGTAAAAGTGAGCGTGCGGCGTTCGAGTCTTCAACCTCGTGCTCCCAGATCGCTTCGATCAGTAATTCTTCCTGGCCTGGGCTGCCTTGCAAGGTAGCCTTGAAATCCAGCAGCCCGGGCAAAGCAAACAGGGCTTCGTCCAAATCTGATAGCCTCAGAATCTGTTCCCCAACAGTGAGAAAACCCTCCCAACGCCCGCTAACATGTTCAAGTGTTTTCAGTTGTGTGCCGCACGGGCATTGCCCAGGAATAAAGCGTGAACGATCACCCATCCGGTAGCGAATTAAGGGCATACCCTGACGGGTGAGAGTGGTGAATACCACTTCCCCATATTCACCGGGAGGCAGTAGCTTTCCACTGGATGGATCAATCATCTCAAAATAGAGATCCGCTTCACGCAAATGATATCCACGCCGTACTTCGCAATCCACCCCACCGCCCAGCCCCATCTCAGTGGTGCCATAGTGGTTGAAAACCTGACAGCCCCAGCTATTTTCGAGCGTGTTCAGAATGGCTTGCGGCACATAGTCAGTGGAAAGCAAAACGCTGCGCGGACGATGCATACCTGCTTCCCAACGCTGAGCTAGGCCAAGCACCTGCGATGGCGATCCAACCAGGCATTCAATACGCAACCGGTCGATTTGCATAAGCGCATCCTGCGGATCACGTACCGGCCCATAGGGAATTGGGGTTCGCTGCACGCACTGCAGTCCCTGCCGTAACAGGTCACCCACGCTGCCGGGTTTTTCAACTGGCAGCAAGATCAATATCTGATCTCCAGGCTTTGTCAGGGTTTCCATTCCGACCCCAAAGAAATCGGTGGTAAGTTCCTGATCATCCGTGGTAAAGAACAAACGCTTGGGCAAACCGCTGGTGCCTGAGGTTTGTAGGGTGACCACCCGTGCAATTTCGTCCTGTGAAACACACACAAACGCCAAAGGATTGGCTCGCAAATCAGCTGCACTCGTCAGGGGCAGTTGCTGCAGGTCACTGAGGCAACCAAGCTCATTTGGGAATCCCTGCAAATGGCGACGGTAAAAAATACTTTTCTGGGAAGCAAGATGCAGGGTTTCATTCAACTTTTTTAACTGCCAGGCCTGCAATGCTTTAATATCGAGCTGCTGTCCTGTCAGCCCAATTTTATGAGCAATCCAGGGTTCAAGCGGGGTTAACTGCATATAGGAATCCTGTCGGGTTTCACTGTAAAGCACAGCCATTCAAAACTCCAACTGCTTTTCATTAACCGACCTGACCGCGGTAAATAGCTTCTCCAAGTTGGTTGGTGAGATTATACGCACAAAAAGGCACCAGCATACCGTTGGGGCTGGCGATGTGTACTTTGCATTGGCGCAGACGTTCCATGTCAAGGGTCCAGGCGTCTTGAAAAGACATTGCTGAGAGACAGAAGGTATGGGTACGGCGACGCTCGATAAATTCATCCCAGGCTGCAAAGCCATCATCGGCAACCAATTGCACTTGCGCCGAGCGATCAGCGGCTGACCAGTATTGTGCCACGAACTGACGTGAGCATTTAATGGCCGCCAGAGCATCAATCGGCTGGCAGCAGCTACCAGGCTCCGGTTCATTGCGAACAGATTTAAGCGACCCATCCTTCATCTGCACAAAGTTGGCATGAAATGAACAGGTTGCATGTTCGGCGGTTGGTGGGCTGAATTGTGACGTGGAAATGAGACCTTGTGTTTGAACCTCAATCGCCCGCATGACTTCAGGTATGGTGATGCGGCTCTCATCACAGGGAGCTTGCGGATAGCGGCCGAAATAACTGACCGGCTGAAAATGCACCCCGCGTACGATGGGCATATGCTCAAGTGCCAGGCGAATAATGTTGCCGATATCATCAAAATTAACGCCGGGGATGAGGACCGGTACCAAAATGACGCCCACATTTAATCGTTCGCAATTTTCAATCAAACGCATTTTTTCCTGGAGAATAGCCCGTCCGCGTATTTTGCGGTAGATTTCGTCATGCGTGCCGTCAAACTGCAGGAAAATGGAGTTCAAACCGGCTGCTTTCAAGCGCTTGAGGTAATCAAAATCTCTCGCCAGGCGCAAACCATTACTGTTAAGCTGGAAATAATTAAAGCCCAGCGCGCGCCCCATGCGAATAATCTCTGGCAAATCGTTGCGCAGCGAGGGCTCACCACCGGAAAGTTGAATATTATATGGCCCACCTACATCCAGCAAGCGTTGGTACCATGCTGCGATAGCATCTAATGATAAATCCTGGGCATCCGTTTTGCCGGAATCAGCAAAACAGAGGGGGCAATTCAAATCACAGCGTTGGGTGACTTCCAACAATACACAGCAAGTTTGCTGGCGGTGATGCGGGCATAGACCGCAATCATAGGGACAGCCACGTTCTGCCACGTGCAGAGGGTACTGTGGGAACGCTGGAATCTTTGTCCGCTGCCAGTCGCTGAGGGACGGTCTCCCTCGCCAAATAATAGTGCGAAAGCTGCCGTGCACGTCACACTGCTTTTCCAGATATACATTTTCTCCGTCAAGCACACGTTGAGCCGGGATGCGCGCCAGGCATTTTGGGCAGACACTCTCAGTCTGGGCTAATATATCTGTCATTCTTCGATGCCATACAGATCAAACCCATTCTCCACCAGGATTTCATTTGTTTTCTGTAATACACCGCTAACCATTAGCGGACAGCGTGTCATCATATTTTGACGATTCCCCGCCAGAATCTGGTCACAACGGATTCCGCCAAACGGCTGACCATATTCGCTTTTAAACCATGTCACCAATTCTTCCACCATGATGATCAAACGCGGGTCTTCATTCTCGGCGGCCGTGCCTTTGCCGGCATATAAGCCTAACAGGCAGGCACCCCCGCTCAGCGCCCCGCACAGTTCGTCATTATGAGTGAGCCCATTGGCAAGCGCTTGCATTGCGCGAATCAAATCCGGGTTGCTTTTCCCCATTTGATTCAGCCCTTCCAGCATGATGATTTGGCTGCAATAAAAACCATCCCGTCGATATTGCATCAGATGTTCTTGTTCTTCCATCATCCCTCCTTTTGGGCGATCAATAGAAAATAGCTTAATTTCGCGCGTGCTGCTGCGATCTGCAGATCAAATGGATCAACGCCTGTGGCTGAGATTAAATTGCACACGGGAAAACTGCGTAAGGCTTGTGAGTAATCGCTCCAATGTAAGATCTTCATGCCAGCTTGCTGTACCTGTGCTTCAATCTGTGACTGGGGCATCGCCCGGCTGAGGCATGTTTTTCCCGGCAAAGCCTGCAAAGCTGTCTGCCCGGCTGTATTACGGATGTAAAGATCGCTGATTATCAGCATCCCACTCGCTCTTAAAACACGTGCACATTCTGTCAGGGCTTCGTCTACCGCGAATAAAGAAAGTGTGCACTCGCATAAGATTGCATCCATACTGGCATTTTTAAACGGAAGTGCTTCAGCTTGAGCTTGCGAAAGATACGCGTTACTCTCCTGCAATTGTGCTGTGCACAGCAAACTGCGGGAAAGATCCACGCCGCAGGTAAGCTCAAACATCTCGGAAAGTAACTTCAATGAGTTTCCGGAGCCGCAGCCAAGATCCAAAGCTCTGTCATGTCGATCAAACTGACAGGCAGCCAATGCCTGGTGGGTAAGCGTATTGCCGCCTGGGTGCATTTGTTTCGCGGTGTCTACTACCCAAACCGGATGGTCGTAAACACAGTGTGACAAACTACTTGTCCTCCAGGGCTTTTTCCACTTCGTTCATTTTTCCCAGAGCCAGCTCCTCTGGAATGAGTACCAGACCACATTTCGGACAGACTAGCAATTCGACAGGGAATGAATTGCCCATATAAGCGATATCCACTTTACCTGGCACCAGCGCAACGCCACAATCACCGCAAACCCAGCCTTCATAAGCAGAGAGATCAAAATAGTTGCTCATGTCTGCTCCTCTTTGCCGATCTGCATACGGTGGCTGTAAGCCCGGTGGATCAGGAATGACCCATCTTCCTGGGGAGTGTATTCGACCCAATACGTGACGGTATTTGGCTTGAAATAAGCCAGGCTGTGCCCGCTGGCCGCATGAACCATACGCTTGCCGGTCCGCAGTGCATAATCAATCACTTTCTGCATATCTTCAACCAGTATGAGCCGTTCTTCCACCATTTGTTGCACATCAGAGGGGAGGATTAGTTTTATTTGTTCGTATTCTTCTTTTTCAGGCATACTTTCACCCCACAATTCTTTCAAAAATTTCGCTTTTAAATGCCAGCGATTCTCGTGACGTTGCGAAAAGCCCGGCCCCGATTTCAAACTGCCAATGGGCGAACCGGGTGGCTGGAAAATCAAATCGATTAAATGCAGGCTGGGTTTACCCGCCCTGACAAAGAAATCCCGGCACATGGCGCAGTAGGTAACGTAATCCACAGGGCTGGCTTGCACACGCCTCTGTACAATTTTATCCGCTAATGGCCGGTTAGCCAGCCAGACCAGGCCACCATATGAGCAGCATTCAGTCTTTTCACGGCTGAGAGGCAGCTCTTGCAGCGCTGCACCCAATTTGTGGAGGATATTGCGAACGGAATCCTGAATATGACCTTCATAGCGGGTCGAACACGGGTCGTGTACTGCCACTTCCCCTGCAAAGGCAGCCTCGGGAAACTGCTGCTGGCCATAATGATCATAGACATCCCAGAAGGAAAGAATCCTCACGTTGGGATAGTGTTCCTGAAACACCTGATAGCAGCTGGAGCACGGCAGGATGATTGTCGGTTGACCGAGGGCATCGTATTGATCGAGAAATTGAGCCTGGGTATCAGCCAGCAAATCTTTGCGACCGGCCCAATCAGCTGGAGCGCCGCAGCAGCCCAGCATCAGACCGACACCTTCCTGCGGAAAAACCTCGCGTAAAAATGCATAGGCTTCACCAACGTGATGCGGGTAGGATGCGCTCAGCTGGCAGCCTGGAAAAAAGGCATAAGCGCTGCTGGTTGTTCCCGGAGCATTACGCGCCAATGAAAATTTCTGGCTGTTACTAAAGGCCATATCATCTAATGCGAAGCTATGAGCAGAAGCCGGCATACGATCTTGCTCGACCATGATGGCACGCGATTCTTTGCAGACCACGCCCATATCCAGCTCAGTTGGACAGACTTCCCCACATAAACCGCACAGGGTGCAAGAATTGATGAACTGGTTGGAAAAGCGTGTTCCCATTACGATCGAGAGGTTGTTATAAATTTCGCGAATATACTTCTTTGGATAGCCTTTGTACTCTTCCAGATATTCACAAACGCGCACACATTCCATGCATTCACATTGTATACAGCGGGCAGCTTCGGTTTCGGCTACTTCCCGTTCATAAAAGGTCAATAATTGAGTGGGTTCCAGGGGGCTTTCAGCCTGAATGGCGCTGGTGTTGGTGTAAAGTTTGGTTGTGTAGGACCCCTCCATGAAGCGGGCTGCGGTCAAGGAAACTTTCTGCAACATGCGATCAATCGAGAGGGCTGCCCGCCGGCCTTCTGAGATGGAAAGTATGGCGGAATGCGGAATTTCACGCAAAGGATATTGCGCAGAAACACGCAGCACGTCGCCACCCACAAAAACTTTTTCCATGCTGCTTTGTGATGTCAGAGGGTTGATGGCAATTTGACCGCTATCATCCAGGCACAGATCGGGTATATCGTTAATAAGCGGGCCAATGCCCAAATAGACAGCATCATATTCATCTAAAAGACGGCCAAGAAAGGTACTGTGCCCATTGCCGCCTGAACGGCCAACAACGGTATTGAGAAGGATCTTTACCCCCATTTTCTCGATTAAATCCAGATCGCGGAGGATTACATCGCGTGGCAGCAAATCCGGCGGAGTTTGCCACAAGCCCCCGCCGATGCGGTCAGTGGCTTCATAGACTGTGATTTGCCATCCCTTGCGAGCCAGGTCATGCGCCACAGTCAATCCGCTGATACCGGCACCGATCACCGCCACCTTTTTTGATTTTTGCGGAAACAGTTTGACCGCTTCCTCGTCCGGCCGGGCAAATTCAACGCAGGCTCGCTCCAAGGCGGCGATCTCAATTGCACCGCCCAAATCTACCCGCAAGCAGGCAGGCTGGCAGGGTTGCGCGCAGATGCGGCTGACAATACCCGGAAAAGGGACACTTTTTCTGTACAATTGATAAGCCGACTCAAAATCACCCTTACTGATTGCCAGGGTCATACCACGTACATCAACATGCACAGGACAGGTTGCACTACAGGCAGGGGCATGTTCTTGTATACAGCGATTTTCCTGTTCGCGCAGCTCTTTTTGATCCATGAAATAGAAACTCCCGTAATTGAATAATCCGCGATTCTCAGAAATTTTTCAAGTACCAATCTCATTCTTCGCGGCGACGAACATAATAAAAGCAGAGGGCGGTGATGGACCGCCCCCTGTGATTTAGAAAGTATTTCAGGCGGGTTGTAAATCCTTCAAGCCAGCCAGCACTTTTTCTGGTCGGGCAGGCAAATGACGGATGCGCACACCCGTTGCATTGTAAATGGCATTGATAACCGCCACATGCGAGGATGTCAACGGTAGCTCACCTACACCGGCTGCCCCAAACGGACCATTGTCACGTGCATTCTCGAAGTAGTAAATATCGAACTTGTCGGGAATATCCTTGGCAAAGGGGATACCGGCGCCAAGCATGGTGCTGTGCTTCTCGATATCCTCGAAGTCTTCAGATAAGGCCAGCCCGATACCCTGCGCGACGCCGCCATACATCTGGCCATCCACCACCAGTTTGTTGTTGATCTTGCCAACATCAGCCATACAGGTCATACCTTCAACGGTTGTCTTGCCGGTCTTGGTATTGACATTGACTTCAGCCATAAAGGCACCGTACATGTAAACGGAGAAGGGGTTGCCCTGGCCATTTTCATCACAATTGGAATTCATCGAGGCAGTCCAGTTGCCGATAAACTTGGTCGGTAAACCGGCAGCGATCAATTCTTCGTAAGTGTGGTAACCGCCATCCGCTTTCTTCATGCCAGCCATCAGTTTTTCGCAGGCATCCTTGATTGCATTACCAATGATCACCTGACTGCGACTGCCACCGGAAGGCCCCGCATTGGGAGCCGTGGCGGTGTCGTTTAATTGCAGATGGATTTGATCAGGGGAAAGTCCTAAGGGACGCAGTGCCTGATGAGCCGTGCCCAGTGCACCCATATCGGCACCCTGACCATGATCCTGCCAGGTAGCATAGACGGTGACGCCATCGGGTGTCAATTCAACAGCCGCTTCGGCTGCATCGACGCCATCCAGACCACAGCCATACAGGCCAATTGTGACACCGACACCTTTTTTGTTTTCAGGGGTGGATTCCAGTTTGGCTTTTTCTTTGGCTTTTTTATACAAGGGGCGCAATTTATCCAGCATCTCGGGGAAGCTGAATACTTCCGGCGTCTGGCCGGTTGGGGTTGTATCACCCGGGCGATAGACATTCAAATAACGGAATTCGAGCGGATCCATACCGATTTTTTCGGCCAACTCATCCACCAGGCTCTCAGAGGCCAGGAAGGATTGCGGTGATCCGTATGCGCGGAAAGCAGATCCCCAAACATGGTTGGTGCAAACCGTTTGACCGCGGGCACGAATGGAAGGAATGTTGTAGCCGGCCCCGGTGTATTGAGCACCACGCAGGGTCAGCAAGTCACCGAATTCAGAATAGGGGCCGTGATCCACAAAGTATTCATGTTCCATGGCAATAATCTTGCCATCTTTGTCGGCAGCCATCGAGATATCAAAAAAGAACGGTGAACGCTTGCCGGTATATTGCATATATTGCTGATAGTCATATTCCAGATAAACAGGTTTGCCGGTGGCAATACAGGCAGCCCCGAGCAGCGCTTCCATGGTCGGACTGAACTTATACCCGAAGGTGCCGCCAGCCGGGTTCTGCACCAGGCGCAGTTTATCGGGTTCCACACCCAGGCCCGGGGCAATCATGTAAAGATGCAAGAAGAGCCCGATGCTCTTCGAATGGATCGTCAAGCGCTCCTGATCATCATAATAAGCAAAACCCATATCCGATTCAATCGTGAGATGGGGTTGGCGCTGCAAATAGTAGTTGCCGTGAGCCACAAACGGAGCAGATTCCATCAGGGGTTTCGGATCCGGGCCTTTGACGACTTTTTGCTCAAAATAAATATTGGGGGTGCCGGGATGGATTTCAATGGCATCATCAGCCATGGCTTCCGGAGCGCTCATGTAAGCCGGCAGCAATTCCAGGTCAACTTTGACTTTTTCAGCGGCTGCTTTGGCTTGTTCAATCGTGTCTGCGCAAACAATCGCGATGGCATCACCGTATTGGTAGACTTTGGTATCACACAGAATCGGGCGGTCCCAGCCATCACCCTTATTGGTTGGGAAAGTGATCAAACCGGTAATGCGATTCTTGCCCTTGATATCCTTGTGGGTGACCACTTTGTGGACGCCAGGCATCTTTTCGGCTTCACTGGTATCAATGCCGAGGATGTTGGCGTGCGAGACTTTAGCCTGAACCAACGCCAACTGGAGCGTATCTGCCGGCATTTTCAAGCCAAGGTCCTGCCCAAAATCGAGCGTGCCGGTCACTTTACCAATGGCAGTTGGGCGCGGGATCGATCCGCCCCAAATCTTGCCATCCGCAGGCATGACATATTCAATTTCGGATTTATCCTTATCACCGCGCATGACAGCCGCAGCATCCATGATTGAATCCACGATCGGTTTGTACCCGGTGCAACGGCAAGCATTATGATGGCGGGTCAGCCAGGATCGCACTTCCTCACGAGTAGGGCTGGGGTTGGAATCCAGCAGGGCTTTGGCGGAAACGATCATACCAGGGGTGCAATAGCCGCATTGAGCCGCGCCATGAAATGTAAAAGCGAGCTGGATCGGGTGCATTTTCTCCGGTGTGCCGATGCCCTCAATCGTAATGATGTCGGCACCTTCCGGCACGCGACTCATCTTGGTCATACAGCCCAAAGTTAGCTTTCCATTCAAAATTACGGAACAAGCACCGCAATGTCCGTCGTTGCATGAAACCTTTGTGCCAGTCAGAAGCAATTGTTTACGTAGAACATCTGCCAGGCTGGTTTGTGGGTCAACAATCAAAAGCTTGTTAACACCATTAATAACAAGTGATCTTTTTAACATAACGCCTCCTAAATCTCTCTTAAGTATGAAGTGTATTTGATTTACTGACTGGGTTTTTATGCAAAGCCGATGGAAATTGCGAAGCAATATACAATGAAATGTCCTATTTCCCTAACATAAATAGTAACATGTCATACGAAGTGATTCAATTGATCCGTTACAAATGTCAACGAAAGTCGTGACACCGGGTGACTTCATTTTCTGGATACTCAAGGACTGAGTAGTTGTGACAAGCCGGTCAGATTGTGATGGTCGCTGATGTCATCCCTTTCCTGACCTTTAACGGGGAGTAGACTTCACCATCGCATTTCGTTACAATGGAAAAAGAAATTCAAAGTTTACGGAGGCAGGCATGTACCACCAATCGATTATTAACATTAAGCCGCTCGGCTTTCAATGGGAGACGAACGATCCCTTCTTGTTTTGTGCCCATCACCACGATGACTACCCAGCCGGCAACGATTCTTTTGGCCCGCAGGCATCTTTAGCCGGGCGCAGCCTGGGACAGGATTTTGATGCCGCCAATCCCTGGCGTATGTATCATGGCCGCATTGTGCCCGGCTTCCCGGCACACCCCCACCGCGGCTTTGAAACCATTACCATCGTGCTGAATGGCTTCGTCGACCATTCCGATTCCAATGGGGCCGCCGGGCGCTATGGCAACGGCGATGTGCAGTGGATGACAGCCGGCAGCGGCCTGCAACATGCCGAAATGTTCCCTCTGCTCTATCAAGACCAGCCCAATCCCCTGGAGCTCTTTCAGGTCTGGTTGAACCTGCCTGCTGCCAGCAAATTCGCTCAGCCTTTTTTCAAGATGCTGTGGGCGGAGGATATCCCTGTCGTCACGGTCGCAGATGAGGCCGGAAGAAAAACCAGCATCACCATCATTGCCGGTAATCTGGCAGGAACCCACGCCCTGCCGCCGGCGCCCGATTCCTGGGCAGCCGACCCGGCTAACGAGGTGGGTATCTGGCTGGTGCAGATGCAGCCCGAAGCCACATGGCAACTGCCCGCTGCCAGCCAGCCATTGTCACGTTCGCTTTATTTTTTCCGCGGCGATGCCCTGTCTGTGGCCGGTGTCAGCATTCCCCCACAGCATTCGGTTGACTTGCTGGTTGATCTACCCCTGATCTTGAAAAATGGCGAAGAAGACGGCTTTTTCCTGATTTTACAAGGTAAACCCATCGATGAACCGGTCTCCCAATACGGCCCTTTTGTGATGAATACCCGCGCTGAGATTCAACAGGCAATGGTCGATTACCACAATACGCAATTCGGTGGCTGGCCGTGGGATCGCGACGACAACGTCCACCCGCGCTCCGCAGGGCGCTTTGCCCGCTATGAGGATGGCAGCAGAGAAGAGAAAAAAGAAGCTGATAGGTGATAGGAAAAGAAAGCTCATAGCTGCTACGCTGCGCTTGTTGCCGCTGCGCGAGCTGCTAGCGAAATTATAAAAATGGTGGGTTCAAAAGCGAACCCACCCTACCAACCAATCCACCAATCCACTAATCCACTAACCCCCCAATCACTTCATTCCCCCATTTTCTTGACTTCCAGGCTTTTCTCCATTAAACTGGCTGATATGAATGGCACATCCACCCGTGAACTGATATCTCTCATCCCCGACACCAATCGATTAATGTCGATGTTGATGCCGAATGGACATTCGCGGGCAGTTGCCAGATCGCTGAGCGTTTCTTAACGTTCTCCATTTTTGATCCATTACAGGCTGCCCCTCCCGGTAGCCTGTTTTTTTTGCAGAGGAGACCCCCATGACTGAAGCCAACCAAAACTGCGATTCAACCCAATCCGTCCACGCCGGCGAAGTGCGCCACAAGCCTTACCACACGCTGATCGACCCGCTTGTCCCGACGGCCACCTACGTCTTTGATGATTTTGCCGACATCCAGCACTTTATTTCTGATCAGAACAACAAAATTCCCTCCGAGCGTCTCGATTACGGCCGCTATGGCAACCCAACCATTCGGGCCGTCGAGCAGCGCCTGGCGGCACTCGAAAATGGACAGGCAGCCCTCCTGACGGCTTCTGGCATGGCTGCCATGACCCTCACCATGCTCACTTTTTTACAGCAAGGCGATCACATCATCCTGACCGATGATTGCTACCGACGGACGCGGGATTTCAGCCGCCAGTTCCTGAAGAAATTCGGTGTGCAAAGCTCGGTGGTTGCCATCAACGATTTCGACACCCTTGAAAAAAGCATCCGGCCCAATACGCGCATGATCATTTCCGAAACGCCCACCAACCCTTATTTACGCGTGCTGGACGTCGAGCGCATCGCACATATCGCCCGCAAACACGCCATCAAAACCCTGATCGATAGCACCTTTGCCACCCCTTTCAACCTGCGCCCCCTCGATTATGGCATTGACCTGGTCGTCCATTCCGGCACCAAGTACCTGGGAGGCCACCACGACTTGTTGTCCGGGGTGGTGATCGGCAGCGCGGCCGACCTGGAATCGATTCGCGATATTTCCTGCACGCTCGGTCCCATCGCCGACCCCTTCAGCGCTTATTTATTGCTGCGCGGATTAAAAACCCTGGCGCTGCGCGTCCGTCATCAGAATGAAAGCGCACTGGCGGTGGCCCACTTTTTGGAACAGCAGCCGGAAATCGAGCAGGTCTTTTATCCCGGGCTGACCTCTCACCCCGATCATGCAATCGCAAAAGCGCAAATGAAAGGCTTTGGCGGTGTCATTTCGTTCACCATGCGTGCCAACCTGGAACAAACCGGCCATTTCATTGATCTGCTTAAAATCCCGTATATTTCACCCTCCCTGGGGGGCGCCGAAAGCCTGGTAAACCAACCGGCTTTGATGTCTTATTCCTCCATCAGTGCCGAAGAACGAGCCGCCATTGGCATTCAGGACAATCTGGTGCGGCTGGCGCTCGGCCTGGAAGACAGCACCGATATGATCGCCGATCTGCAGCAGGCCTTGGCCGGCTGGCAGCGTTAAGGAGCAACTATGCAGCAGCAATCAGGAGCATTGGTGATGAAATTTGGGGGAACCTCAGTTGGCTCCCCACCCGCCATCCGGCAGGTGCTGGAGATCATAACGAAGACCCGCCCGGATTGGCCGCAGATGGTGGTGGTCAGCTCCGCAATTTACGGGTTGACCGATGCCCTGCTCGAAAGTGCGCGCCAGGCGGCTGCCGGTAATTTGGAACCTTTTCAAAAAACACTGGCCGCGATCAAAGAGCGTCATGCAGACCTGCTGGCCGCCCTGGTCAGCAACCCGGACGAGCGCCAACAAGTCTGGGCCGAGCTGCTGACCCTCATCAACGGCTACGCCAACCTGGTGCAGGCCATTGCGGTCCTGGGCGAAGCCACGCCGCGTGCCCTGGACGCCGTGGTAGGGCTGGGTGAACGCCTGATCGTGCGCGTGATCGCGGCCGGGCTGCAAGCGCGCAGGATCCCCGCTCGGGCGATCGATGCGACCGGCTTGATCGTCAGCGACAGTCATTTTCAAGCCGCTGTTCCGCTCATGCCGGAAACATTTATTAAAGCGCAGGCACTCCTGGAAACGGTCTTCCAGGCCGGAGAGGTGGCCGTGGTGACCGGCTTTATCGCCGCCAACCAGCAAGGCATTCCGACTACCCTCGGGCGTGGCGGCTCGGATTATTCGGCCGCCATCCTGGCGGTGGCCCTCAATGCGGTTGAAGTCTGGATCTGGACGGATGTGGATGGGGTCATGAGCGCGGATCCACGTCTGGAGCCGGAGGCGCGCACCATCAGCGAGCTTTCCTACCGCGAAGTGGCCGAGCTGGCTTATTTTGGCGCCAAAGTGCTGCATCCCCGCACCATCCAGCCGGTGGTGGAAGCCGGCATCACCCTGCGCGTCTTGAATACCTTTCACCCGCACCATAAAGGCACCCTCATCAGCGAGCGCATGCTAGACCCTGAAAATGGGGCCGTCATCAAGGCCGTCACTGCCATTCGCGGCGTGCAGCTGATCACCGTGGCCGGGCGTGGCATGCTGGGCGTGCCGGGCGTGGCGGCCCGCATTTTGGGCGCAGTCGCCAGCACCGGTGCCACCGTGCCGCTCATCACCGAAGCCTCCTCAGAACAATCGCTCTGTTTTGCCATTCCCTCCGAAGCCAGCACGGCCGTTTTGGCAGCCTTAAATGAGAGCCTGGCCGGCGAAATTGAACGTGGCAACATTGACTGTATTTCAGCCAGTGAAGATGTGGTCATCGTCACGGCTGTCTGCCCGCAAATGCGCCATAAACTGGGCGTGGCCGGAAAAATCTTTTCGGCCCTGGGGGATAGCGCCATCAATGTGCTCGCCATTGCGCACGGTTCATCCGATGTCTCCATCAGCCTGGTCGTTTCCCAAGCAGATTTGCAGACCACCATCAAAGCCCTGCATGCATTGGCATCGTAGCTCATAGCCGCTTCGCGAGCTGGTAGCCGCTTCGCGAGCTGATAGCTGATAGCTGATAGCTGATAGCTGATAGCTGATAGCTTTTAAAGTATAAACCCGTAAAGAATACACCATGTGCGGGGAGAAGTACTTGACTTTTTTCTCTTCCCATCAGCTATGAGCTTTCTCTTCCTATCAGCTATCAGCTGTCTTTTCCTATCAGCTGTCAGCTGTCTTTTCCTATCAGCTATCAGCCCGCTCCGCATGGCAGCTATTGAATAATTTTGCGAGCCTGATAACCGGGCAGGGTCAAACTCAAAATTTCATCGATCTCCATGCGTGCCAGTTGCGTGACCTCTTCGCAGTCGTTCGGGTTTCCACCGGCGACAATCCCCACCAGCAAAAAGCGTCCCAGGTCGGGTGAATTGCGCGCCAATGTGATCGTGGCCGGCGTGACAGTACTGGTCAGCACCTGCCAGACGACTGCCGCCGTGAGCGGGTGCAGGCGGTTAACCATCAAGATCCACTCCTGGGGAATTTGGGGTGGTCGTTGCGGTAAGGGTATTTCGAAATTGAAGTCAAATTCTGGCATAGGATCCTGTGTTGAATGTTTGCTGATCCGTTAAAGAT
>MKUW01000018.1 GCA_001899005.1 Chloroflexi bacterium 44-23 | reverse complement strand
ATTTCGTTTCGTCACGCGAGGCGCGCCGAAAACGAACCACTAATCTAGGCATTACAAATCAGCCAATAACAAATCAACCAATAACAAATCAACCAACAACAAATCAACCAACAACAAATCAACCAACAACAAATCCTCTAATTATCGAAATTAAGAAAAACATTTTTCTTCTTGGAGTATAATTGAACCCTTACAATTGATACACGGGAGAGGATAATGTACAAAAAGAATCACTTAATTGCCCTTTCAATTCTTTTGGTTACGGTGTTCGCATTTTCTGCTTGTGCACCAAAAGCTACACCGGTAGCACCTGCCGTTCTGGCTACTGCAGTGCCAGCAACATCCGTCCCGGCACCGGCTATTACAGAACTTATTCTGGCTACAACGACCAGCACCCGTGATTCCGGTTTGCTGGATGTTTTGTTACCCATATTCGAGCAGCAAACAGGTTACAAAGTTAAAATGGTTGCAGTTGGCACCGGTGCAGCCTTAGCGATGGGGGAAGAAGGCAATGCAGATGTCTTGTTGGTTCATGCACCAACTTCAGAAGAAGAATTAATGGATAAAGGTTTTGGGTCACAGCGTGATTTGATCATGCACAATGATTTCGTTATCAGTGGTCCGGCTGATGATCCGGCTGGAATTAAAGGAATGGGAAAAGCTGCAGATGCGTTTAAAAAGATTGCTGAAGCAAAAGTTCCCTTTGTGTCACGCGCGGATGACTCGGGGACACACAAAAAAGAACTTGCAATTTGGAAAACCGCCGGAATCACGCCCGCAGGCGATTGGTATATTGAAACTGGCCAGGGGATGGGTGATACCCTTCGCATCGCCTCAGAGAAGTATGCATATACCCTCACAGACCGCGCAACTTACCTGGCACTAAAAGAGACGATTGACTCGCAAATTTTGGTAGAAGGTGATGGTGTTTTGCTAAACATCTATCATGTTATTGTTGTCAATCCGGATAAATGGCCAAAAGTGAATGTGGAAGGCGCCAAAGCGTTTGCCAATTTCCTGACTTCGCCAGAAACGCAAAAGCTGATCTCTGAATTCGGTGTCGTAGAATATGGAGCGCCATTGTTCTTCCCTGATGCGGGGAAAGACCCGGCCAGTTTGGGACTTTAATGTATGAAATGGATCTGGGAAGGAATTCAACAGGCTTTTCAGCTAATTGTTTATGGCAATCCGGAAGTCTTTCAAATTACCTTATTGTCTTTAAAGATTTCAGGTCTTGCAACTTTTTTAAGCTTACTGGTGGGGTTGCCGCTTGGCACCCTGATGGCCTTTGGAAAATTTCCCACCCGAAAGTTTTGGGTTTCATTGATTAATACCGGAATGGCCTTGCCGCCAGTGGTGGTAGGGCTTACCGTTTCGATTTTTCTATGGCGCAGTGGCCCTCTGGGGGATTTGCGTTGGATGTATACGCCAACCGCGATCATTATCGCCCAATTTATTATTTCAGTGCCGGTGGTAACTGGCCTGACAACCTCCACTTTACAACAGCTGGATCCTCGTTTGAGTTATCAGTTGATGGGTTTGGGGGCATCCCGGATTCAATCGGTAATTTTACTTTGGCGCGAGGCACGCTTGCCTTTATTGGCAGCCTTAATGGCGGGTTTTGGAAGCGTTATATCCGAGGTTGGTGCTTCCATGATGGTTGGAGGAAATTTAAAGGGCGAAACACGAGTCTTAACCACCGCCATTGTGCTTGAAAATAGCAAAGGTAATTTTGGCTTTGCGATCGCCCTTAGCTTGATCTTGTTAGGATTGGCTTATATGGTTAACCTCTTTTTAACAATTGCCCAGCAACGCACAACTTCTTCGGATTGAATTAATTTCTATGGCAACTATTCTGAAGGCGGAAAAAATTACTTTAGTGCGTAATCAGAAAAAAGTTCTTTCTGTAGAGCACATCTCGATTGAAGAGGGTGAACTCCTGGCGGTCATTGGACCAAATGGTGCCGGAAAAAGCAGCCTTTTAATGGCTTTAAGCACGTTACTGCCAGTGACCGAGGGTACAATTTTTTTTGAGGGAAAACAAATCCGAAAAAGTGACAGGTTAAAATTCCGTCGCCAGATTAGTATGGTTATGCAAGATGCGCTCTTGCTCGATACGACAGTTAGAGAAAATATTGGCACCGGTATGCGTTTTAGGGGAAAAAATGAAAGTGAAATCAAGCAAAGTGTAAAATACTGGTCCGACCAATTGAATATCGAACAACTGCTTTCCCGTAAATCGCGCCAGCTCTCAGGAGGTGAATCGCAGCGGGTGAGCCTGGCGAGAGCTCTGGCTGCGGATCCGAAAATCCTTTTCCTTGACGAACCCTTCAGTGCCTTGGATGCTCCCAGCCGTGTTCGTTTGATCAGCGATTTCCAAAGATTGCAGAGTGAAAATAAAGTAACTACCCTTTTGGTTACACATGATCTTGATGAGGCTCTCTTGTTAGGTGATCGGGTGGCTATCATTATCGCCGGCCGGATCCGACAAATTGGGAGGCCAGATCAGGTTTTTACACAACCAGCCGATTTGGAAGTAGCCCAATTTGTCGGTGTTGATACGATCATTCCCGGGGTGGTCCAATCCAACACGCATGGTTTGGCAGTCGTTTCCGGTGACGGCTTCCAGGTGGAGGTGGTTGCAGAAGTACCTGTCGGTCGAAAAGTGTTCGTAATTCTCAGGCCTGAAGATATCACCCTGGTTCAGCAGATACCTGCCGGAAAAACAAGTTCACGTAATTTATTAAAAGGTGAAATCAAAGAGCTCATACCCCAAGGCCCGTTGATGCGGGTCATATTGGATTGTGGATTCCCTTTGGTAGCATTGATCACGCGTTCGTCTGCAATAGAGATGGACTTAACAGCAGGGATGCTGCTCTATGCCAGTTTTAAAGCTTCCACAGCGCATTTGCTGGCTCGCAAGGATGAGAAGGAACAACAGTTTGCATAACTACCGGTAAATCGTTATGCAGAAAATTGAACGAAACTAGCCTGATAAATGGAAAGGCGGCATTCGTTACCTGTATGCTGACGGTTTGAGAGATTATTCGGTAATATACTCACTTCAAGTAGCTTTGATTGTAATTGACTAATATTCGATTTATTTCTCTATGTTTGTTGCCAAAATTACTCTTTCAAGGCATGATTGAAATGTTTATGAAGGGGAAATTGTAGATGAAATAAACAATTGCAAGGGTATTGGAAAAATTTCATTGAAAAGTGGCATTATCCATTAAAATCTCTTTATACCTTATTTACAGTTTTAAGCCATAACCTTCCTTATTAGCATAGAACTTTTTGTGCAAGACTTTGAAAGCCAAAGCACCTACAGCAGCACCGCCAATTATAGCGATAACAACCCATTCCAGAAATTGATTGAGAATGACCCTTTTGAACATCGACCAATATTCCGCCCAAAAAGTCTCATATTTCACCCCAAATATATTGAGATGTTCAAGGTTGATCAATTTTCCGAGTGAGAGTAATGCCGCGTAATAAGTGTAATAGCTAACCATGGCACAACACCAGGTCAGTGCGCCGGCCAGCATGGGTTTAAACAACTTATCTGAGTGTTTGACTTCAAAAATAACAACCGGGAGTAAAGGAACTAACCAGATACCGAAATTCATGAACAAAATAATGGGCACAACTAAGATCGACTGCCCAAGTGCGCCCCATGAAATATGCGCCAACCAATCCAGATAAAACCAATCGATTACCCCAAAGACGATACCCAGAACGATGTAGATAAAAAAACGCCTGTTAAGTCTAAACATGTGGTTTTTTCCTCCGGTTTCGTTTTGCCAATTATTGGGAAACGATGTTAAGTTTACAGCATTCGTGGAGTGCTGTAAACAAAAACACTTTCCGCCATTGCCACTTGACAGGATGGAACGGTGCGGTATAATATCGACCGCTGCAAGAATTTAAGCAGCCCGATCTTATCAGAATTGATGGATCGTTCAAAAACGAATATCCTGTAAGAAGACTCGTGCTCGCCCCGAAATACTGGGCTTGAAAATGCCAGGGAAAATTTTGAAGAAAGCCAAAAAGTCCCTTGACAGAGCAAATATAAGGGTTTACAATAGTTATCCCAATCTGTGACTGGGCGATCTGGTTATCATTAAAAGACCGTTAATAACAGAACAGGGTGAAGGAAAACCCGCATAACATCGCTGTTGATAGCCGATGTTGCCAACAAAAGAAACGTTGAGACAGCATCGGTGTTTTTGTCGCTTGTTTCAGGGCAGTCCTTCAGAACAGGAGCACCTTAACAATTGAAGAGTGATAGGAAGACGAAAGTAAAGAGAGCCTGTTAATTTTTTAAACCGCTAAGAAGAAACCGAAGCACCT
>MKUW01000017.1:45795-86524 GCA_001899005.1 Chloroflexi bacterium 44-23 | reverse complement strand
ATCACAAATTCGTGGTCGCCTTTTGCGAAATCGAAAATAGGGTAGGGGTAAGCCTTGTGCTTGCCCTAATCCTTCGCCGGAAATCAGGGTAGGGGCAAGCCCTACTCCTACGAGAAATTTGTGCATTTTCTTCGATGGGACGCGGTGTATCACAAATCGTGGTCGTCCTTTCCGACATCGAAAATAAGGTAGGGGCAAGCCTTGCGCTTGCCCTAATCCTTCGCCGGTAAACAGGGTAGGGGCAAGCCCTACCCCTACGAGAAATTTGTGCATTTCCTCATGCGCATACGGATTTAATTTCGAGCAGAATCCCGGTGGCTAATCCCTTTAACCACCACGGATCTGACCAGACACGGGCAAACCTGTTGGGCACTCAGCAAATGATGAAATCTGCCTGTGAAGTATGTCGGCAACCGATCGATCCTTCCAGTTGGACATGCCCAACCTACAAATTATCCCCCCTCCACAACCCTGATCTCTTCCTCGGTCAGCTCATAAAGCTCATACACCAGGCGATCAATGGCGGCATCCGTGGCGGCGATTTCGCGCTGCAGGCGATCCTTTTCGTGCGGGGTTTGCGGCGTGCGCTTGTGCAGTTCGAGCATGCGCTCGACCAGAGCGACCATATGATTATGATTATTTTTATTTGGAATCGCTATTCTAAATTGAAGTAAATCCCTGATTAATATTTGTGGAAAAGTATCTGTAGAATTAATTTGGAATTTGTGACGATAATACCAACCCATCATTTTTGAATTTAAAACCCCTAATAAATATTTGTAACCAAAAATATTTATGTTAGAAATTCTTAATACATAAAGTAATGTATTGCAATAAGAAGTCTCAGGAATATATGTAGCGATTAAAGTCCGACCAACAATTTTGCGAATTAATAATTTTTCGCCCTCGAATTTTTCGGGTACTCGTGGTTCAGCAAGCCACTTGCCATATTGAAGCCAATTATTCCGAAGCCAAAGTAGTTTATATCTTCCAATATCCTTCCCATCAAAAAAAGGAAAGAAATTTTCATTCTCTTGATTATTAGATGTAAAAGGTTTGGAATCCAGGATCAATTTAGTTTGAGGTGGTTTCCCTTTTCCTACTTGGTAAACTTTGATACCATAAAAAATCTCTGAGAGATTTAATAGTGTGGTTTCCGTTTCCTCGATTTTAGAGATCAAATTAATTTCATTCATATTGCTTTGAACTAAAAATGAATCATATTTATGCCATATGTTCGTTGAGACTTCAAATATCTTAGAAGGTTGAAGTAAATTACTAATCATAACTTTTTTGTCAAAAACCCTCACATGAACATCACTTGAGTTTATTCCTTCAAATAATTCATGTTTTTTGGAAAATATAAGCGTCGTATCAACAGATACACCGGAAAACACTAATCTTGGCAAAACAACAATTTCTTTTAATTGCGATTTCTGCAAGAGAAAATCCCTTAACACTTTGGTGAATCCAAGGTTTAAATATGTATCTGGTATTATGTAGCCGAACATTCCCTGATCCTTCAAAAGACGAATAGAACGTTCAACAAAAAGAAGATAACTTTCTCCCCTCCAAACATACGTAAAGTATTCATTCTTAAGATACTCGATTGTATGTCCTGGAAATTCAGCCCCATATGGCGGATTACCAATCACGGCATCAAACCCGCCCCGCGTAAATACCTGCGGAAAGGCCTTTTGCCAATCAAAGGGATTTACACGTTCTTTTTCATTTTCATTAATTACCAACTGACCTTCAAAATAATCCCAGCCGATCAGCGAATTGCCACATTTGATATTCTCACCCAGATCCGGCAGCACGCGTTCCAACCCCAAACTGAGCTGGCCGGTCTCCTCCTCCAAAACCTTCAGCAGCAGGCTCAGCTTGGTCACTTCGACTGCCTGGGCATCGATATCCACCCCGTAAATATTGTTGACCAGGATGCGTTTCTTCTCGGCAGTGGTCAGCTTCCAGCTGCCACCTTCCTGCGGGATTAATGCTGGTTTCTTGCCCTTGACCCACTTCGCAGGGTCATGCGCCAAATACCACTTCTCGTGCCAATCCAACAGGTATTGGAAGGCTCCCAGCAGGAAGGACCCCGAACCGCAGGCCGGGTCAACGATCTTGAGCAGGCTGGCTGCATCCGGCGTTTTATCCTCCAGCAGCTTGCCGACTGTGTTGGCGACGATGTAAGCGACGATGTAGCTGGGCGTATAATAGACCCCGCCGGCTTTGCGCACCTCGGGTTTCTCCTTGATCTTGACCTGGCGACCGGGCGTCAGGCGGATCACTTTGCCGAGGAACTGCTCATAGACCTGCCCGAGGATCTCGACCGGGATCTCCTTGAAGATGTAGGGGCAGGGGTAATAGAGACTTTTTATAATTTCTTTCAGCACGCGGTCATCGATCGCCAGCGAAGGGGTAAAGAGATCAGCATGATTGCTCTCACCTTTTTCGGCTTTGAAGTGAAACAGGCCAGAATTGTATTTTAGATCAGCACGCTGGAAGAGCTCTACCATACGGGCATAGATTTCGTGGCCCTTGCTCATCTCCAGTAACTGGTTCTCCGCCTCGATACCGCGGTCTTCACAGATGCGTAGGAAGATGATGCGGTCGATGGTCATTTGTACCGAGAAATTAAGCTGGCGTTCGTTGGTCACCTGCGGGTTGCGCAAGGCAATGTTGCGCGCCAGCAGTGTGCGCCAGGATTCGATATCCTCCAGGAAGGCATCATCCACCTCGGTGGTACCCTTCTCGGGGCTGGTATCGGCGGCGTATTTATCGAAAGAACCCTTCCAGACGGCATCGCGCGAGAAGATTGCGGCGATTTCATCCCATTTTTCAACATACTGCGTGTATTTGATGAACAGTACGCGCGCAGTGGCAGCACTATCGGATGGGTTGGGCTTGTTGCGACAGTCATAAACCGCGAACTCCTCAAAATCGGTCAGGATCGAGAGCGGCAGATGTGTGTTCCAGGCATAGCGGCGCAGCTGGTAAGCAGGGTGGATGTCGTATTTGATGTCCACAGCCGGCTTTTTGGCTTCAACAAAGAACTTGCGGGTTTGACCGAGCCGGAAGCAGTAATCCGGGGCACGCGATCCGCCTTCGATTTCGATTGAATCCTCGTGGATTACTTCACGGTTTTGGGGGGCGTAGTTGCTGCGGTTGGTCATATCCCAACCCAGCGCTTCGAAAAAGGGATTCAGGAATTCCTGACGTAATTGGGCCTCGTTATAGCGCCCCGATCGGTAAGCCTCACGATTGGCGCTGAATTGGTCGACGAGTTGATGGATGATCTCGGGTACCGGCATGGCAATTCCCTCCTGAATTTGGTTAGCGTTGGTATTATTATATGTCACTCTCACGATTGCGGGTAAGCCTTGTGCTTGCCCTAATCCTTCGCCGGAAATCAGGGTAGGGGCAAGCCCTACCTCTACGAGAAATTTATGTATTTTCTTCGATGGGACGCGGTGTATCACAAATCGTGGTCGTCCTTTCCGACATCGAAAATAAGGTAGGGGCAAGCCCTACCCCAACGAGAAATTTGTGCATTTTCTTCGATGGGGGGCGAGGTATCACAAATTGTGATCGTCCTTTTGCGAAATCGCGAAATTGGGTAGGGGCAAGCCTTGCGCTTGCCCTAATCCTTCGCCGGAAAATATGGTAGGGGCAAGCCTTGCGCTTGCCCTATTCCTTCGCCGGTAAACAGGGTAGAGGCAAGCCCTACTCCTACGAGAAATTTGTGCATTTTCTTCGATGGGACGCAATGTATCACAAATCGTGGTCGTCCTTTCCGACATCGAAAAAACAGGGTAGGGGCAAGCCCTACCCCTACGAGAAATTTGTGCTTTTTCTTCGATGGGATGCGAGGTATCACAAATCGTGGTCGTCCTTTCGGACATCGAAAAATCAGGGTAGGGGCAAGCCCTACCCCTACGAGAAATTTGTGCATTTTCTTCGATGGGACGCGGTGTATCACAAATTATGGGTCACAATTGTAGGTTGGGCATGTCCGTCTGAACATATCCTCAACCGCTCAATTAGATAAACGTCAATCACCACAACCGCCCACGTGCCCAACGTTTTCTCATGTGTATACTCATTTACTTTCGCGCAGAATCCCGGTGGCTAATCCCTTTAACCACCACGGATCTGACCGGACGCGGGCAAACCTGTTGGGCACTCAGCAAATAATGGAATCTGCCAGTGATGTATGTTGGCAAACTATCGATCTTTCCTGTTGGACATGCCCAATTCTACAAAAGCGTTAAGTTGTCAGCTGTCAGCTGTCAGCTTGTATTCCCCCATAAATTCCACGTAAAAACGAACAAATTTATTGCCATTTGGTGATTAATTTCCCTGTATTCAGGCGTATAATTGGAAATAGACATTTCTGTCTTTTGTAATTTATTATTCGTATTTTTATCCAATTGAATATCATCAACTCAACAAAAACTTGGCTGAATTATGCCAGGTTTGCATGCATATACCGGAAATAAGCGGAGAAAGTACCATGTTTAAGAAAATGGGTTCGCGGCGTTTGTTGTTGGCGGGAATTTTAGGTTTTGTGCTGACCGGGATTATGATAGCTGCCTTACTGCTGCCGCAGATAAGCTCCGCTGCTTCTCCCAAACGCCAGGTGGAAACAGCCTGGATCAATCTTCAAGCATCGGGAAAATATTCCTTTTCGACGGTGGTTGAGCAGACCACGCACCCGGCCCCGGCCCTGACCAATGTTGGAAAATCATCCGAACGCCAGGTCTATGCGATGGATGGCACCACCGATCTGGTTAACAATCAGATCTTTATGCGCTTATATCAACAGGATAACAATATTACCAGACGACAGGATGCAATCGAAATTCGCGTGGAATCCGGACAGGCATACGGGCGTACTGAACAAAGTGAATGGGTCAGCCTGGATAGTTTCTCGACCGATAGCTTTGCGCCGGGAAACGACTTCTCTTCCTTCTTAAAGGCTGCAGATAATATCCGCTGGATCAACACTGAAAGCCGGGAAGTTCCGGGCGTTGATGGCGTAATTGCAAAAGTGGAAGTTGGACATTATCGCTTTGATATTGATTCAAATCGCTTTGCCGCTTTTATGCGCGATCAAATGGCCGCAGAGTATCAGCGCGCCGGCAAATTACCGCATAATATGCAACTTTCCATTTCGGAGATGTACCGCAACATGCGCGCCAACGGCGAGATCTGGATTGGGGCGGATGGGTACCCGTTAAGCATGCAGGTTCAGATGCAGATGCCGCAAGAGAAAAGCGGTGAACGCGTGGAAGCATTGATCAAAACCGATTTCCGTGACATTTCGGCAGAGCGAAAGGTTGCCGGCTTGCCGTTGGCCGCAGTGGCAGGCAGTCTCGGATTATTAAAAAGCGGTGCTGAGTGGCAGAACATCTTAATCGGCAGCGCCGGTTCCGTTTTGTTTGTTTGCCTGGCGGCGCTCTTGTTGCTGAAATCCGGCCGTAAAAGCGTGCAAATCGGCATCTCCATTTTGATGATTGCCCTGTTTGTGTTTACCCCGCTCTGGGAGAGCCATCAGAACGTGGTTTTCGCGCGCGAGTTGGAACAAAAGCAAACAGCCCAGAACCAGGCACAGGTAGAAAAGGACGCGGAGAAAGAAGCGCGGGCGACGCTCTATGAAAGTGACTGGGACCCTTCGCAAGATCCGCGTGCGGGTTTGAGTGCTGCCAGTGCCTCCGCTGAGGTTACGCAGCTGATAGCGCTCACGAAAGGCTGGTTCAGCTCTTCGCTGGCGGGCTCTTTACGTCAGCTGGCTGATGAAGTGGGCGAGGCCGGCGATGTGGATAGCGATCTGGATGGGCTGACCGATGCCTATGAAAGTGGTTTTGACATCACCATCCTGGATCCCAATAATTATGATACGGATGGGGATGGCCTCAGTGACGGAGAAGAAATTAAATTAGGCACTTCTCCTGGTGAAGTCGATAGCGACCATGATGGCATCAGTGATTTTGATGAGATTAACGCTTTCTATTATCGCAATGCCAGCACGCCGGAAGAATATTCAGGGGATTGGTATTCCCATGCAATGGATCGCGATACTGATCATGACAATTTGCTGGATGGTGTCGAATGTGATGCGCGCGTGTTGGATGATGATACAACCACGGCCGGTGTATGCCGCGATACCGATAGGGACGGTATTCCCGATATTTTTGATACGGATGATGATAACGATGGTGTGCCCACTCTGGTTGATCTTGACCCGATCTCAGGGCCGCAGACTATCTTTTCCGGCAGCTCACCTTTTAAGATGAGTATACGCGGAGTGGAACCCGGATTACCCGTTTTTGTGGATTTCCAGTTACGCCCTACCAATGCCAAACACCTGACCTATATCCTGAATGTGCTGGACTGGCCAAAAAAGGATACGGATGGCCAGATTCAGCGGAGGAGCAGCGATAGTGCCTATGGAGACCAGTTAACCTCGGCGCAGCTGACTGCCGATCCACGCCCAGCCAATGGCGATATGCGTCTGGTGCCCATGCTGGAAATTTTGATCAAAGACAGCGTCCCTCTGGTTTTCACCAATCAATTTTCAAGCACAATATCCGACGCCAACTTGAGCGGTACGTTAACCTTTACCCATCCGGTTCCCAATTCGGGTATACCTTCACAAGTGAAGCTGACAGAGGCTCCATCCGCTGATTATCGCCTTTATTATGGCAGCGGTAATTGTGATCGTTACTCGGGAGAGACGTATTTGGGTCAGATTCATAACGACCACAGCCTGAATATGAATATTCATCTTGGAAATATTGCTGCTAGTCAGTATGTGTTTTTAATTAAAAACCTGACAGAAGATAAAGTGCTGGCCTGTAGCGTGCCTTCACATCCGCATGCCAATCAAGTCGATCAGGTCATTGATACCAGCATGGTGGATGCCTATGGTGGCTTTGTGCGTGATGACACAAATGGAAATGTGCTGACTTATATGCCCCTCAATATGGTAACGGATGTGAGCGGCAATGAGCCGGTTGCCTTTTCGGGTCAATTACCGGTGCAAAATCTGGAGGGACGTCTCAATAGCAGCAACATGGAAGTTCGCATGGTCTGGCTGATCAATATGTTGACAGATGTTTGTAAACCGATGCCCGAAAGTTATGTCGATAGTACAACCACGCCCTGGTGCGATGCAGACAAACCCGAACGTTGGTACACGGATGTGCCGCGCGTGGTGCACTCCTATGATGACAGCTTCCGGATGACAGGTATGCAGGTCGTGGAAGATCATGGCACGCGCATGGCGGTCGTGTTTGAAGACCCACAATATGATCTTGAACCGGCATTTGATGATCCGCTCTGGAAGTTGAGCTCCGGTTTACAGGGCAGTTTCCTGGCCGGGCGTGATGATTTTGATCTGGATGAGATCGCACAGCGGTTCGACCGCGAGGATGGTGTTTACAGCACCGGAGCAGAGCAGTTATGGGGTATCGAGGCCGGATTGCTGCAGGTGATGACGTATGAGTATGATTACTTTGATGAATCATACAAATTTAGCACTCAACAGGCGCAGCAGCTCTTTGCGCAGTACTTTCCCACTGCGGTCACGGATGGAGGCTATACCACCGCCAACCTGCTCTTCGCGCGCCAATATGACCAGCGCTCGATGGGCATGGGTGAAGCCACCGTCAGCAGCGGGTTGACCACCTTTAACCTTGGTGCTGTAGCGCTGGTGACCAATGCCATGGTCAATTGGGCACCTTACCAGTATGTTCAGGATAGTTGGAAAAGCACACCGTTGGAGCAATATCTGGACCTGCTTGAATCCAGGCTGCGCAGCCTGGAAGATTTTCAGGCGAGCAGTGACGATGTTGTTGAACGCGATATCATCGATGGCCAGATTTACATGCTGCGTTACTATTACCAGGCACTTTTTTTGGGGATACTGGGTCTGACCGGGGTTAATGGAACCCCGCAGGTATCCCCGAATGCTTTACCGGATTTCAATTACTACAGCGATTTTCTCTCCTTGCAACGCAAAGGTGCGGCCTTATCCAAAATTGTCAAAACCATTGCCGAGGTGGTGTTGAACGGATTGGATCGCTGCACAATTGCCTGGCTCAATTTTTATGCCGGTGACAAAATATCAAAAGTGGAAGGATTCTTTCAGGCGCTCGGGGATGGACTCAAGCAAAAAGCAGCGCCGATCACCAAACATTTAACCAGCCTCTTTAAAAAAGTGGCCTTTGGGATCCTGGTGGTTGTGGTTGTGGTGGCAGTCATTACCTGTGCGGTGATTGCACTGGCTGAACCCGAATCGGCGGCGGGCAAAATCATGATGAAAATACTGATGATCGGCATGAACGTGTTGACGATTGTCCTTTCGATCATGGCCATAAAAGGCGCCATCGAACTGCTGCGGGCGTCCAAGGCAATCACATCCGCCGCACAGAAAGCCACTATCATTGGGGCCGTAATTGCTGGCATCATCACCTGGGGCGTCTTTATCTACACCTGGGCTTCGAGTGGGATGAGCTTTGGCTCGTTGGCCTTTAATACAGCACTGGCAGAAGCCATTGCAGCCACGATGTTAATCATTCTGATGGCAGCTCTGGCCTGTACCGGCGTCGGCGCGATCATCGTCGGGATTGTGGCGATCATCGATGCGATTATCAGCTCATTTTGTTATGCTTTTGGCGTGTATGACCGCGAAGGCGAAGATACTGTCAAGGATTATGTTTGTATCGGTATTTCTGGCTGGGTGACCAAGATTTTTGCCTGGTTCATCTATAGCAACACCTACCTGGTAGATTATGATAACAGTGATCGGATTGAGTTTACGAATGTGGCTACTGATTACCAGGATGATCGGCTGGGTATAACCAGTGCGAATAAACTTAAAGTTAATATGGGTATTCGCAATACGATTACGCTCTCTGACGTGCCCTTTGACTGGAAAGCAGCTGCCTACTTCTGGCAATATAGTAACGCCAATGCCAAAACTTCTACCTTTGATTACAAACTAAACCCATCAGAAGAAGACATTCACGATTCTCTCAGCCGTGGCAGCATGAAAAATTTGTGGCAGTCTGCCGGAACCGATAAGTGGACGTATGAGTTTTCTGCCGGTACCAGTGGGTATAGTATTCCTCTGCCTGCCGCCGGCATTAATCAGGATCCCACTGTCTACTTGGCCGAAGGTAGTGCCTTGCCCGTGCAAGAATGCTGGGTCATTCCGCCCATTTTCCCATTCATTCCGTTTCCAATTCCGGTCTGTTATATCCGAACCGAAAAAGCCACTTTTAATGTTTCTGTGGGGGAAAGCCTGACGCTGGATGTTTTCCCGGACACTCTGGATGATTTTTATTCCTTAAAAGCAAAAGGAAACGGTACCTTTGCACTCAGCTGGGATAGCGATTTCCCAGCCTTGCGCGATGCGGACGGAGACAAACTGATATATAGTAATGACCCGGATGATTCGTCATTCGATACCGATAATGATGGTCTATCCGATTACTCTGAAACGGTCTTCGGTACTGACCCACGCTTGTTCGACACAGACCAGGACGGTTTATACGACCTGGCTGAATTGCTCATTCAAACCGACCCAACCCGCAAAGATACGGATGGGGATGGTCTGACCGACTTCGAAGAAGTTCAGGGCTGGTTTTACACATATGGCTTTTACGCCGATGGTTCCCCGAAAGAAACCATGGTATATCCAAATCCCTTGGCAGCCGATTCGGATCTGGATGGGATCAGCGATCTGGAAGAAAGAATTTATGGGTTTAACCCTCAGGTACCCGAGGAAGCCAATATCCTCGATTATTCACTCAGCTACCGCGAGATGGACGCTCCGATTGTGGCGCTTTCTTTGGATGAGCGTGGCGGCACAACGCTTTTTGCTGATGATTCCAGTTTTGGTTTTGATGCCTTCTGCCAGGAAGATCACTGCCCACAGAGCGGATTTACTGGCCGCTACTTAAATTCGGTCTACTTTGGCGGCGATGACTTCCTCTATCTACCCACCAGCAGCAAACAGATTTCTTTCCTTAATAATCAACACTTTACCCTAGCGGCCTGGGTTTATCCCTCCGGCGATGGTACGTTAATCAGTAAGTGGCAACAAGGGGCAGGAAACATTCAAGAATTTACCCTTTCTTTGAGCGGCATGCACCCGCAACTCACAAGTGCAGACCGGTCGGTCAGCTCTACAGCTCAGTTAGCGGCGGATCGTTGGAGCCACCTGGCAGTCAGCTTCGATGGCACGCAAGCACGCTTCTATATTGATGGCTACCTGGCAGATGGTTGTCAGGAGGGTAGTTGTGCCTGGCAAAACACAACCGTTTTCGCCAGTGACACGCTCGCTCCGCCTTTAACGCTGGGTGCCGGTCTGGTGGAGAGTGGTGGTCCCTTGAATCCATTCACGGGATATTTGGATGAAGTACAGATCTTTGATCACATACTGGGCGATGTCAGCCTGGATGAGGCGGGTTTTATTTCCTCCCGCTTAATGGCACATCGCTATAACTACCAGGATACCTTTATTCGCCCTGCAGAGACGGTTGAGTACACATCTGTGGTCACAAACCTGCTCAACAGCCGCTTTGCGTACGGGCTCTTGCACACCGTGGTCGCAGGGTATCAGGCAATTCTGGATTGGGCCAGCAAACTTCTGCCACGCACCTTTGTGCTTTACCCGGATAATCCGGTGGTAACCGGGGTGAACACTCTTACCAATGTAGAAACTTTACAAATTGATCCAAATTGGAATGTTTCTCAGCCACTGACCCTTGAACAGGTTGCTTCGGCACAAATTGTTGACCGGCGGACAGAGTCGAACTTTGCCCAACTATGGTTAAAGTTTAATGAAACTTCCGGCGCTGTTAAATTTACAGATGCCTCCGGTAATATGCCTCTGCGGGATGCCACCTGCAGCAGCTGCCCGACGGCAGGTGTCAGCGGCATGCTCAACAATGCTGTACGCTTTAATCAGGGCCAGGATACACCGCTGACGCTGCCCACTCTCAGCAGCCTTAATGTATTGCAACGCGGCATCACGGTTGCCTTCTGGATCAAACCAGACGCAAGCTCGACCAGCAATTTAACCATTTTGAAAACAGCTGCCAACCGCTTCAGCATCAGCCTGGTACCGACCGGCTCTAACTTCCGGCCCCAGGTTTACATGAACGGCAGTTCGCTGGCGTTGAGTACCAGCCGCAATATCACCGGGGGAGCCTGGAATCACGTGGTGGTGCAATACAATGACGGCAGTCAGGTATTGGCGGTCTTTGTGAATGGCTCGCGTGTTGCGCAGGCGACCGGTGTAGCCGCGTTGTCAACAGATGACACCCTGGTCGCAGGTGGCAGCCCACAGGGTAGAAATTACATTTTGGATGATCTGCGAATTTTCAACCGCCCGTTAACCATTCTGGATATCAACCGGCTGGCTGAGCGTCCGGTGCTTGACATGCAAATGGAAACCAGCAGTTTTGGAGATAGTTCAGAATACCATCAATCCATCAGCGTGCCGGTCAATGCGCCTACGCTTTCCAGCAGTTCCATCCGTGGATCTTCCCTTTACCCTAATACCAGTACCAGTACAGGTTTTGTCCAGGTAAATGGCAACTCCCTACTGGATATGCATGACGGAGCCTTTACGTTTTCAGTCTGGATTTACCCGCAAGCCGATACCAGTGGCAACTGGCAGGGCATCTTTGGAAAACACGAACGAAATGATCCCAATTATACCTATCCGACACTGGAAAGAAACGGTGCTTATTTAAGATTTGGTTATGGAACCGGTTCTGCAGAATTGTGGAAGCAATCTGGCGCGATATTAAGCAACAATAGCTGGTATCACATCACGGTGACGTTGAATTCCAATGGCGCCGGCGGCTACGAATACCGTCTCTATCGTGATTCCGATCTGGTGGATAGTTATATTTTTACCGCACCACCCGCCAGCCGCAGCACATTCTTTGTAGGGCATTCCAGTTCAGTCTACTATACCTATCTTGGCACGCTTTATATGGACAACGAACACGATGCAGGTAGTGCCGCCGAGCCGTACATCTACGAGAATCGAAATGGGAGTTACTATCATTCGGTGATGGGTGAGACGGATATGGAAGATGGTGACAGCAAGTATGTAAATCATGGGGATACCATCACTGATTACTCTAGTGTCCGTTATGTGGTCATGGAAGAAGACAGTACCAGTGCGGATGATTATTGTGGCGATGTTAAATTCTATTGGAACACCTGGCCCGGGACTGGAACAGCTTCCTTGAGTGATGGCTTCGATGGGCGCCTTACCTATGAGCTACATCGGCCTTCGGTGCAATTTATTGGCAAGATCGATGAATTTCAGGTCTTCCGGTATGCAATCGATGGTGAAATGGTATATGACCAGACCAATGCGATCCCGATTACAGCCCGCCTGCCGCTGGATGAACGTCCTGCTGCCGACACGTTTGAAAATAAAGCCTTTCTGGGCACACTGGACGATGGTATTTGCACTGGAGAGAATTGCCCGGCTGCCGGAACAATTGGCCTGATCGATCAGGCAGTGCGCTTTGATGGTCAGGACGATGTCATTACAGTGCCGGTTGCAACGACACAGGATTATATGGTGTCGCTGTGGGTCAATACGCTTTGTCCCAATTGCGGCCTGTACAGTTTGCGTCACAACGGTGGTACTGTGCTCAATCAGATATATTTACGCGGCGGAAATGTTTGTTCCAAAGTGAATCAAACCGAAGTCTGCTCACGGAACGCGGTGCTGACCGATGGCCAATGGCATCATGTTGTTTACAGCAACAATAACGGCACTACCCGTTTGTGGTTGGATGGGGTAGTAGTCAATCAGTTATCAGGCCAATCTATGCAAGCATCCGGTCTGGGTATTGCCAGCCTGGGTATGGCAGCTGAAGCCAGCCGGGACTATCTTTCCGGCCAGCTGGATGATGTGCGTGTGTTCCGCTACAGTCAGGATGTGAAAGTAATTGCGGAATTGCTGAATCGTGCGCCGCTCTTCCTGGCACATCTGGATGAGAAGGAATCCGTCAGTGGATTCGAAGATGCCACTCCGTACGACTGGATGCTGGATTGCAGTGGAGATCGTTGTCCGCAACCTGATCAAGCCGGACGGCTTGGGCGCGCCGTTTCATTTGATGGCACGAATGATATGCTCAGCCTGCGCCAGACTCAGCTTTCTCCAACGGCAACTGGTTTCAGTATTTCCGTGTGGGTCAAACCGACTGATACTCTTGAGCATCCTCAATCACTCTGGTCGCTCTGGAATTTAAATAATTCTCAAATTAAATACAATATTGCCATTGCTCCCAACAGCATGAATCTGTGTGTGCGGAATGGCACCTCTGCAGCAGGTTGCCCGCCCGACTCGAACGTAGGGCTGGTGATGAATGTCTGGAACCAGGTGACTCTGGTAGTTCGGCGATCAAGTACAGCGGATTCCTATCAGCTCTATATTAATGGCTACCTTGATTCGAGCGGCGCCGGTCTGACGGGCAGCAACCTCGTCAATGGCCTGGGGCGACTGCAGCTTGGCAACAGTTCGGCAAGCACGCTCACGAACGGAGGCTTCGCCGGTCTGCTGGATGAAGTGGCGGTTTTTGCATATGAGTTGAACGAGATTGATGTTCGCGAAAGTTTCCATTATCAGATGGAACATGTCGAAGAGCGCCAATCAATCAGCATGCAAATCGATGCGGAAAATCCTTCCGTGGAACTGATTTCCTTTGATCCCGACTTCCCCTATGTATCTGAGTTGGATCGAATTTTGCATGTAGAAGCCACCGATTTAACTGCCGGAATCAGCGCACTTGAAATGACCGTTTCGCATGTCAATATGGATGCACCGCTCAGTTATCTGGCACCGCTTTGCATGGATTCGGCCAGTGGCACCTCATTTTGCCCGTCGTTTGATCCGCAGGTGGGCGACGGTACCTACTCGCTCATATACCGCGCGATTGATGCGGTTGGCAATCAGACTATTTCGCAACCGTATCATCTTCTGGTAGATAACAGCAGTCCACGCTTGACCGCCAACCTGGTTGAAGGACAGGTGGTGCCGGCTGTTAAGGATGATCAATTGGAAAATAACTGGCGCTTGGATTTGTACGGAAGCGTTCAGGATGAAATCCTGAGCAACAACCTGCCAGGCAGCGGTCTGAATCTTAACAGCGTGGCTATCAGTGTTTACAACCAATATGGCGCGCTGATCGGTTCTGGTAAGCAGCAGCCGGTGCTTACAAAGGTTACAAATGGCTACAACTGGTCGCTGGAATTCTTCTTCCCCGAAAGCGAACCTACAGGAAAGTTAACCCTGGTGGTGGAAGCAGACGATACTGTCGGCAATCACGGCGAGATTAATATCAACTTCCTCTTTGATGCCACGGCACCGCAAAGCTCTTTAAACGAAAGCAGCATGCCGATCACGGATGTTATCCAGACCCTGGATGGCAGTAAAGCCGTGGATCAATTCGCACTGCGCCAGGTGATGATTGGTGGCAGTGCCAGCGACATTCCCGGACTCAATTTGATGTATATGACCGAAGAGGGAATAGATGCAGAAACCAATGTGAATCAGGTTCAAGTAGCAATCAATTCTGCATTGAACGCATCCTACTTATTCAATGAGCCTTACCCGCATGATTTGCTGATCTGGCTTCCTCTTGACAAAGAAGAAATCCCAGCCGGAACAGAGGGAATTCCAGATGTCGATGCGCCCGTCCGCTATTATCTGGATAGTTCCCCCTTCCAGATTGCAGGTGAATGTCAGACCGCAGACTGCCCGATGGAAGGTCCATTCGGACACAAAAACGGCTCATTCTACTTCAATGGTGATAACAAGTATATCAACCTGGGCACGCAGGTTAACCTGGCCAACCGCTCGTTCACGATTTCCGTATGGGCGAATCGCGAGGCGGCCAACCGCAATGACCCAATTCTGTGGCAGGGGCCACTCGCGATGGCCAGCCAGCGTCTCCTGCTGGGCTTCAATGCCAACAATCAGATGGTGTGTGGTTTCGGTGGCCGCGACCTGGTGAGCACTCAGATCTTTGATCAACCTGGCTGGCACAACTGGGGCTGCAGTTACGATCTTGCAACGCAGGTGCGCACACTGTGGTTGGATGGTCAGGCGCTGGTGAGTGATACCATCAGCCCGCTGATGGTGATGGATGAAAACCTCTACGTTGGGCTGGCACCGGTGGGCAGCTTTAAGGGAGATCTGGATGAGCTGGTGGTTTACAGCCGCCCGCTTTCCGCTGAAGAAATGCGCGAGCAGTATTCGGCGTACCAGTATGTCTACCGCCTATCGGTCGATGATGACTTTCTGGTCAATGGGGATTGGCTGGAAGAACGCTCAGGTTTTTACCAGCTGTCCCAACTGATTACAGCCAGCGGTGACTTGCATAATAAAGTCAGCGCCGGCATTGTCGGTGATTATGCCCTGACTTTCCACGGAACCGAGAAGCTGGTGGTGAAGGATCACTTCAGTCTCAACCTTGACCGCTCTCAATTCTCGCAATTGGCTTGGGTGGATGTTGATGCACTTACCTCGGAAGCCGGTATTTTCAGTCAATTTGATGAAAACCCGGAAATGCGTTATCCATCCCTGTTATTGCTGCCGGATGGCTCTCTCCAAGCAGGTTTTGGAAATGGCTATAACTGGTTCTCGGTCCGGACTGCAGCCGCTGCCTTCACTTTTGGTCGCGCTCACCTGGTTGCAGCCACATTTGACGGCCAGACCTACCGGATTTATGTGGATGGCGTACAGGTGCTAAGTGATGAGAGCCTGGCTGGAATCACACCCTATTCCAATCAGAGCTTTGCGGTGGGTGAGCGGCTGAACGGTACGCTGGATGAGGTTGCTCTGTTCACTCGTGCGCTTTCTGCCGAGGAGATCTTCGCATTCTATCAGATGTCATGGAAACCCACGCATCTTGAGAATAGCGGTAAGCGGGTCACCTGGAATGCCACAGTGCCCTACGGTCTTGAAGGTTCTTTTGATGTCAACCTGCGCGCCTGGGATGGTGGTGGACAATACATGGCCAATCAGAAACAAATGACGCAATGGGGCGGGACCGTCGATAGCTATCCACCGCGACTGAGTATAATTCGCACCGAAATCGATCCGGATGACGACACAATTGTCGCTTATGATTTCGTGATTGAAGATACCATGCTGGATATTACCAGTATTCACCAGAATATTTGCGAATCGGTAACCTACCAATTGGAATATTTCAACAGTTCGTGGCTGCTGGCTGGTGGAATTGCACCCAACACTGCTATTTACCGTGTCAATGGTCATTGTGAGGGTGTAAAACCGCTCTATGAGCAGGCGGGAATGAGTGCCTGCGATTCCGCTGGCAATTGCAGCGCGGAATGGTATGAGCCAATGTATCCGTTCCGCATCTATTTACCGCTGATTAACGGTGGAAATGCAAATCCTGTTCCAGATTCCGCTGCGGAGACCGCGAGGTTGGAGAAAATACTGGAAACTGCCAATGATTGGCCGCTGTTAGATGATACTCAGGAGAAGACGGGAACATCTGCGTTGATGAGTGCCTGGCTTGCACACGATGTTCTGACCTACACAGACCAGCGCAGCATCATGCACCTTAATTTGCAGGGCTTTGTCAGTGCACCACAGGCGGTACGTTCGCTTGAGATTAAGATCTGGGATGGTTCAACGCTGTTGGGGATTACTCAGGCAGCTCTGGTTGACAATTTGTGGAATGCTCCCTGGATCTTTGCCCCTGCCAGTCCGCCCCCCGATGGCTCATATCGACTGGAATTGTTGATTACGGATACATCTGGCAGCACTACAACCATTAATCTGCCGGTTGAGCTGGACCTGCGGCCTTAACCAGCGAGATGACAGAGATGAGGAAACCCGTCATGAAGCTTTCCACAAAAATTGAAGCCCAAAAAGGTATCAAGTCATTCTCACTTGTGATAGTTGCCACGCTTCTACTGACGCTTAGCGGGTTGGTCCAGGCTGACAGCAGCCCGAGTATCACTGAATTGGCCAGCCTGCCGGACGGCAGCTACCCGAGTGCGGTCGTGTATGGTCCGGGGGCAGCCTACTGGGTACCACAAATGAATGGCAATGCGATCCGCTTTTTCAGTGACCCCTTAAGCCAATTTGAGATAACTCTTCCAACCCCTGCATCTGTGCCCTACGATGCTGTCATCGGAGTGGACAAGACCGTCTGGTTTACAGAGAAAGGCAATGCCAGTGTTGCCAAAATCACGCCTTTCACGGGCGGAGTTCCAACAACAGAAATGAGTGAATACCGGCTGGATGATCTGAATGCCGACCCCACACAGATCACCCTTACCCACGATGGCCAAATGGTTTTTACCGAATTCAATGCTGATAAAATTGGGTTTGTGACGCTGTGGGGGGATTTCTCCACAGTTGGTTTGCCAGTTGGTACACGCCCAATGTCAATCGTGACTGATACCGCTGGGAACGTGTGGTTCAGCGGCTGGGGAACGCGCACACTGGGGAAGATCAGCCCGGCTGGAGAATTGACCAGCATTCCAACCGGTGAGGTTGCCTTCCGGCCGACAGAAATGATGCGTGATCAGGATGGCTTTATCTGGATATTGCTGGATAATGCCCGCCGCATTTTGCAATTGGATCCTGTCAGCGGTACCATTAGCAGCTATTCCATTCCCGCCACGCTCAGCAGTTCCTTTGTGGATATTGCTCTGGGTGTGGATGGCAAGATCTGGCTGCTGGGTAATGAATCGATCGGCTGGTTTGATCACCCCCTGGGAGTACCGCAGAATTTTCAAGAACTGGCTATCAGCCCGAGCATTTTCGAAGGCCAGGGACGAGCGCAATTGGCTGCCGGGCCTGAAAATAACATGATTTTCACGCACAACAATAACAGCGTTTTACGTCAGGTGCCGCTGGTGGATAGCCTATTGCGAGATTTGCAGGTGGTGGTGGGCAAAATCCCGCCGTTTGTATTTGCAGCCGGTGAGTTTACCATGAATGTGGAAGTGGTTAACTGGTCACGCCAGGCTGCCGATCATGTTGTCCTCTACCTGGACCTGGATAGCAATGTCAAATTTGTCAGTATCGCTGGGGTTAATGCGGCAGATTGTTCTCAAAATGCCCAGCGAGTGCGTTGCGAGTTGGGCAGTATTGCGGCCGATAGCAGCCGCGATTTGTTGGTGACCTACACGACGACTCGCATACCGGATTATCGCGTAGAACGTAAGCTTGCTTTTACGGTCGATCTGGAGGATCAGGACTATCTTCCGCAGAACAACCGTCAGGTTAGGCCGATCGTGATCCAGGAGTCGATAGATTACAACAATGATTTTGAAATCAGCGCGGATGACGGTTTGTGGAGCCATATCGACCTTCAGCCTTCTCCCACTTCCAGCCAGACCCTCGGGCGTTTCAGCAACGATAATGTTGCCATCACCTTCCGAGACCTGCCGCCGCATGATTGTGTGCACATCTGTTTCCAACTGTATGTGATGGGTGCCTGGGATGGCAATCAATTCCTTGATCCGGATGTGCAGGTGGAACCGGTTCCGATTATCGGTCCGGATATCTGGGCAAATTACATCAATGACACGCGTCTGGTAGTCAGCAGTTTTTCTAATCAGGCGCGCTTCAGCCAGTCATTTCCAGCGAATTACCGCGAGGGCGAATTTGCCGCTCAGCAAAGAGCCCGCGTTCTGGGCGATTTTGATAATGACGGTCTTGCCAATGATGCCCGTTATGATTTTTGTTATACGCGCGAGCACCGTGAAGAGACTTTCCGCACCACCTTTTACGGCGTCAATCTGGATGGTCTCACCGGCGAAACCTGGTCGCTGGATAATGTGGAAGCAAAAATTTACTATCACGCCCTGTATGATTGGTACTACTTACCGTTCTTGTGGAATTAACCGGGAGGA
This sequence comes from Chloroflexi bacterium 44-23, assembly GCA_001899005.1. Taxonomy (GTDB): domain Bacteria; phylum Chloroflexota; class Anaerolineae; order Anaerolineales; family Anaerolineaceae; genus UBA6170. The sequence goes on along the minus strand of MKUW01000017.1, from coordinate 67,579 downwards.
AAAAACATGCGCAGAAATTATCCACGAAAATATCTCAGGAGACCCCCCGTATGGCTGTGGGCCGTACTGGTATTGTTAGCCATCAGCGCCATGCTCCCAATCGGAAAGGTAGTAGCATCCGAGCTCTTTCAGAGCGGGCCGTATGAGGTTGATGTGGTCATCGCACCGCTTCCCAGCCCTTCATATATCGAACAGGAGGTTACATTCACAGTCAGCGTCAACCTGCGCAATGGCGAAGACCCGGTCACCAGCGGTGGCCTTGAATTGCGCTCCGGAGATGAAAAGGTCTGTGACCTGATTCTCAACAGTGCCGGCCAGGCCAGCTGTCAGCTCACCTTTAATACACCATCCATCATTCCTTTTCAGGCAATTTACCTGGGGGTGGATCAGATTCTGCCCGGTGCTTCTGCGCGCATCATGCACCGGGTCATGGATAAGCACCATCCGACAGTAGTGGTTACACAGGATGATCCTGACCCCTCCATTGTGAATCGCTCCATTTACGCCAGTGCTCTGGCATCTTCCGCTGGCCCGATTCCCTCCGGTAGCTTGGTGCTCTATCGCAGTGATGCGACCTGTCTGGCTCCTGCGGCAGCCGGTGCCACAGACTTTTGCAGTACAGTGCTGGATTCAACCGGCGCGGGGGGTTGCACCCTGCCGCTTACCCAGGATGGTTATGTTTCAATCTGCGCGGCTTATGGCGGTGATTACGCCACCTATCCGCAAATTTCAGGCCCGCAGACACACCGCGTGAGTGCCTCCAATACGTTTACGAGCATTACCGCTATCAGCCCTGAGCCTTCACTGGCTGGCGACCTGCTGACAGTTACGTTTAACGTCACGTCGCCTGACGGTAACCCCTCAGCAGGGGTTGTGACTGTGATAGGACCGCAGAGCAATTGCAGCGCAACCGTGGAAGCGGGCAGCTGCACCATTACAATTACTTCTCCCCACTTGCAACCTGTGTATGCTTCCTATGCCGGGGAAATGGATGGCAATATCGAATTACAGCCCAGCAGCTCCGATGTGGTCATGCACCGTGTGAATGTGCCCCCCACGGACATACTGGTTGATCCGGCGCGTGTGAATGCCTTTTTAGGCGCAAACACGCGTGTGGCCACCCTTAGCGCTGTAGATGCCAATGTTGACGAAGACCATATGTTTGTATTGGTGGATGGGGTTGGCGCTGATCATAATGACCTTTTCTGGATCGATGGCAATCGTCTGGTTGCCTTTGGCAGCCTTCCGCTCGACCTGGGTTATCTCAGTATTCGCGTAATGGCAATTGACCCGGCCGGGTTGACTTATGAGAAAGTGTTGACCTTGCGCGTTTATGATAATACACCGCTCCTGCCGGATACCGGTTTTGCGGCTGGCAGAGTGACACCCTTGCAAATTCAACCAGCCCCGTACAAGCAACAAACAGGTGTTACATTAAACATTCCACGCATTAATATCTCCATTCCGATTCGTGGCGTCCCACTCGCAGATCAGGGTTGGCTGACCGATTGGTTGGCCAACGAAGCTGGTTGGCTGGATGGCACAGCATTCCCGGGTTGGCAGGGGAATTCAGTTCTGGCTGCACATAATTACCTGGCTGATGGCAGCGCCGGACCCTTTAAAGATCTCCAGCAGCTGCGCTGGGGTGATCTAATTGAGGTGACTGCGTATGGCAGTACATCGGTTTTTGAAGTTCGGGATGTTAAAAAGGTCAAGCCGGATGATCTCTCTATTCTGGGACATCAAGATCAAGCCTATCTGACATTGATTACCTGTAAGTCGTTTAGTGAAAAAACCCAGAGTTATCAATGGCGGATTGTGGTGGAAGCAGTTCTCATTTCGGTGCATTAGTACGGAAAGTTGGGTAGGTATGGTTGCTCACAAGAAACTTCGGGATGTTAACCTGAGCGGGATTGTACGTTTTTTGATCCTGGCAGTCTTCATTGGATGGATGAGCTTATCTGTATCCCCCGTACAGGCGGATGCGTTAACTTTTAATCCGGATTGGGGCGCACAGATGTATCCGGGAGACCCCTGGAGTCTGACCCTGGAGGCCAGTGGAGGCCAAACACCTTACAGCTATCAATTAGTGTCCGGAAATGTTCCAGGAATAAGTTTCACCAATGGAAATCCAACAGCGACCTATGCCGGCATGCCGGCTACACCAGGTTCTTACCCGGTCAGCTTCAGTGTAACCGATTCATCCCCTACACCCGCAACCGTCACAGTCAATCATACCTTTGTGGTGGCGGAACCATTAAGTCTCTCCAGTAACTGGGGCAGCCAGATGTTTGTTAACGACACTTGGACCAACACCTGGACGGCCAGCGGTGGGATTGGTGCATACCACTACAGTTTGGTTTCCGGAAATATTCCCGGGCTGACGTTCAATGCTGCCACCGCTACATTCAGTGGGACACCCACGACCAGTGGCAGCTATCCAATCAGCATTCGCGTTCAAGATTCAGCCAGCCCGACTGCGCACAGTGTCACGCTAAACCATACCTATATCGTCATGTTTCACACGGCTGTATCGATACGGTTGGTGTCCGCTCATCCGACTGGGGATTACCGGGTAGGGGAGAATGTTTGGGCAGTGATCGACCTTAACCAGCCGCAAGGTGTCATGCTGCCAATCTCACCCGCATTAAACGTGGCCATCAGTGTGCCATCTGGCCCTGCCTGCACCGCTACACTGGATGAGAACGGCCAGGGCGAATGTTATTTACGGTTCATTAACAGCGGGTTACTTCACCCACAGGCGAATTTTAACGGTTCCACTTATTTTGCGGCATCCTCGGCCGTGAGTGAAGTTACACTATTGGCATCCGATCGTACCAATCTTCTCTCATCGGGAAGAAGGCATACCTGCATGCTGGCAGTCGATGGCAGTGTCGATTGTTGGGGTTCCAATAAATTTTACACAATCCAGGATTCCATGGGGAATATCCTCTCAGATATATCCACTGACACGAGTAACACTCACCAAATCAGCGCCGGAGGTTACCATACCTGCACGATCGATTCAGAAGGCACGCTGCATTGCTGGGGTGATTCTGCGGATATTATCAACGCCGCTACCATACCCAATTCGGTCAATGGAAAAACTGTCCATTACATTCATATCAGTTCCGGAGATGACTTTGTGTGTGCGGTGGATACCCGTCACAAGCTGCATTGTTGGGGCGAAATGCCGGAAAATATCGTTAATTTTATTCCGGTTTTCGATGTGCGTGCCGTAAGTTCTGGCAGTACTCATGTTTGTGCGATTGCATACCCGTCCGAAGCAGTCAGCTGTTGGGGATCGAACACTACCGGTCAATTGAATGTTCCATTAGGTTTGACTGCCAAAAAAGTTGCGGTGGGTACCAGCCATAGCTGTGCAATTCGTAAAAGCGATAGCCAGGCTGTATGTTGGGGGACGCCGTCGATTAACATTCCCTTCTCCAGCGCTGTGAGTGAGATCACCTCGGGTGCCAATTATTCCTGCAGTTTAACAGGGAGTGGCACGGTAACCTGTGCGGGCACCAATGATGCCGTTGTCAATGCTACACCCGTGGAAGGAATTACAGCGCTAGGTGGTGGTAATTTTCATGTCTGTGCGATTAAATCCGGTGCAGGCGGCCCGTTCCTGAAATGTTGGGGGGATAATAGCAGCGGACAAAGCCCGCGCCTTTCCCTGACACCACGCTCGATTTCAGCCTATTTGCCGCTCAATCTGGCGTGGAGCCAAACTTTTACGGCTTTTGGGGGTGCAGAACCCTATCTACTTAGTGCTGGCGCTGGCGTGCCGGGTGGATTAAGTGTGACAGGTTTCGAATTAAGTGGCACGCCGAATGTCGTGGGTACTTTTAATTTCACTCTTGACCTGGCGGAACATTTTGAGAGTGGAACTTCTCCATACCCGCTGCAATTGGCCAGTCTGTCACAGGCATATTCACAAACAGTCAAATCCCCTTTAACGGCTATCGCCATATTCAGTCGTGACACGAATGTGCCGGTGGGCTCGCCGGTGGATGTGGCCGTACGGGTGACCAAGGTGGGCGGAGCTTCCGCACCGGCGTTAACGGGAACGGTCACCATTACGGGTACAGCGCTGGTCAGCGGCGAGAATGTCAGCTGTACAGCCAGCGTTACGGAAGTTTCGGGTGTGGGGCAGGCATCCTGCCAGGTCTTTTATGGAGAATCCGGTCAATCTCAAATCATATCGGCTGTCTATGATGGCGATTCATTCTACACTCCCAGTGCTCCTGCTACGACCACCACCCGCATTACACCAATTGTTATCAACCCGATGATCACGGCGGGAAATCAGTTTAGCTGTTCAATCAACAGCAGCGGATCTACCGCCTGTTGGGGTAAAAATGATTCCGGGCAGGCACAGGCTCCGATAGGCACAATGAAGCAAATCAGCGCCGGGGATTCACATACTTGCGCCCTGGATGCTGGCGGCCGTATTAATTGCTGGGGCTGGAATGGGTATGGATTGATTTCCTCGCGTCCCGTGGCATATGGTTATATTGCCATTGCCTCTGGGGAAATGCACAGTTGCGCGCTGTATTACAACAATCGGGTTGACTGTTGGGGGGATAACAGTTTCGGGCAAAATAATCGACCCAACATAAGTTTTAAAACCCTGGATGCCGGTGCAAAGCACACTTGCGGTCTGGCGATGGATGGCACGCCACGTTGCTGGGGGAACAATAACCTTGGTCAGAGTTCAGCTCCCGCCAGTGCGGGCTTCCTTGCCATCAGTGCCGGCGGGGATGCCAGTTGTGGTATCAATGCCAGTGGGGGTATCCAATGTTGGGGCGGCACGGCTGCTTTCCGTGCGGGTGTGCCCTCGGGCAGTTTCCTTTCGATCAGCGTTGGTGAGGGTCAGGCTTGCGCGATTGATGCGACCGGTGGAATGCATTGCTGGGGAGATCAAACGCAAGCAAATGCTGGCAGTTTTGGAATGGTCGCATCCGGTAATAATCATACCTGCGCACTGACTACGCCCGATACATTTTTACAATGTTGGGGTGAAAATAGTCAGGGTCAGGCACCCATCATCAATGTGAACCCAACCAGCTTACCGGTTTTGCAAGTCAATCAGCCCTGGTCTGGGATATTGACCGCCGCTGGCGGGCGCAGCGGAAATTACAGCTTCAGTACGGATGGGGGCTTACCATCCGGGTTATTACTAACTTCCGGCGGAAGCTTACAAGGAACGCCCACAGAGGGTAATGACTATAATTTTGGCGTACGCATAGTTGAATCCGACCGGTCACCGGCATTGATGCAATATTTTCAATTTGCACAACGTGTCAAAGGGGATTCCATTGCACAGATTCAATCAATCTCACCCGCCAACCCGCAAACGGGTGAAGCGATCACCATCAATCTTGGCGTAGTTGCAGCAGCCAATAACCACTTCACCGATCCGGTCACCGGAACCGTGCAGGTAACGGTTGGTGCTAGCCAGGTCTGCCAGGTAGCGCTGGTGGCTGGCAGCGCAGAATGTACTGTCTTTTTCACCACGCCTGGAACGAAGTCGCTGGTGGTCAGTTATAGTGGCGACGAGCGCTATTTGCCGGCAGATAGCTCGACCAGCCCGTATGCATTGGAAATAATCCCCTTCGTGCAAACATCCCGCGTTGTCACTGGCGATGAGGCTACCTACATTCATCGCCCGGATGGGAGTCTTGGCTGTCTGGGGGCAGGTTGCCAGCCAACAATCTTCAGCGGGCTGTATACCCGTTTTGGCAGTGGCACAGACCTGACGTGTGGACTCAAGCTGGATGGCAATATCCTCTGCCGTCAGGACGGTGTCGTAAGCCTGATCGATGGCAAGTTTCGAGATTTGGCGGTGGGTGCAAACCATTATTGTGCTCTGGATCTTACCGGTCAGCTACAGTGTGGGGGTCAAAATGACAGTGGCCAGAGTAATCCTCCGGCAGGGCAATACCTTAAGGTTTTCAGCGGTAACAAGGGAAGCTGTGCCATTCGCAAATCGGATGGGCTGACGGTGTGTTGGGGCAACCTGAGCCTTGACGCCGCACCTGATTTGGTCTTTGATTCGATCACCATCGGTGATAGCTTCGCCTGTGGTCTAAATGGCCAGGAAATTTCCTGCTGGGGTGATAACGCCTATGGCCGGCTTGCGGCTCCAGCGGGCGATAACTTCACGGGTATCACGGCAGGTGATCAGCATGCCTGCGCAATCGATGGAAGCGGCTTGCTTCAATGTTGGGGTGCAGGGGATGCTGGACAGTTGAAGGTGCCGTATGGCGGGTATGCTGCCCTGGATGCTTTTGGCAATCACACCTGCGCCATTCGCAGCGCGGATGAAATTACCTGCTGGGGGGATAATCCCAATGCAGTTGCACCACAAATTGTGGTTTCTCCCTTCAGTTCGACCGAAAGCGTAGTTTATGATTACTGGGAGCATTTCTTTAATCCCGAGGGTGGTGTGCGACCATACGAGGCCAGTGTGGTTTCCGGCAGTTTGCCGGTAGGCATCACGTTGGAGGATGATATTGCCCTCAGCCCGGCAGGTGTGGTGGCGTATGGGGCGCCAACCAATCCCGCGCTTTACCAGTTCGTAATCCGTTGGAAAGATTCCTCCAGTCCGCAATTGGTGCGCGACTTCCCATACCAGTTGATGGTCACCGGTGCTGATCTCGAGGTTGAGATTGTACCGGCACACCCTACAACCGCCCTAAAAAGTAACCGCTTTTACTTTGATTATGTGCTGAGTAACCATACCCCGCTCGATATACCAGGTGCACGGCTTGATATCACCCTGCCAACAGCTGCGGCTGGTTGGGAAGGACTGCAATTAAGCGGGCTGGATGACTGCTTGATCGCAGCGGACAACATTCAGTGTGATATTAATTCATTTCCGGCCCTGGGTAGCCTCAGCCTGAGAGTCAGCGGCATGGTCAATGGAAATGTAGGGGAACAGATGGCCACATCTGCGCAGATCGAATCACTTAATCCAAATTGGCCTGAAATACATCCAATCGATAATGTGGATGGAATCAGTGTTTTAATAGATTACAAGAGCCTCATCACGGGCGATAATTTTGACGATGGATTATTTCCCGGATGGGAATCCAGCCGGTTGGTGTCCTCACCGTCCGGTGAAGCTTACCTGGAGAGTGAGTATCCCGCTTCACAAACTGTGCGGCTGCTAATTGATCCGCTGGCAGGGCATAAGCGTCTGGTTGTGCATTTTGACCTGTTCATCCTGGGTGATTGGCAGGGGAATGGCGAAGCAGGGGTAAGTCTGCCTGCTTTGTTTGAGTTTGGTCTCACAGGTGCGACCGCGCTGGTGCATACCACCTTCTGTAATTTGCCCGAATGCAAACAGGCTTATCCCGGAAGGTATCCGGGTTGGGATTACCCGGCCTTCAGTGAAGCAATCACTATTTCTGACCTGGGATACGAAGTTCCGCAAGCCCGTTACCGGTTTGATTTGACGTTTGATCACACTGTAGATGTGCTGGATCTGACCTGGCTTGCCGAAAATCTGCCAGCCGGAGCCCGTTTTGGAATAGACAACGTTGAAATCTTGCTTGATTCCGGTTGGCGCTGGATCCATTTGCCGATGTTAATGCGGTAGAGTTGTTGGATGAGCCCTGATAAATTGGTCGCGCAATGGCAGTTATCCATGAGTTGCCATCGGTTTTAATTGAAGTATCAAGATAGTGAAAACAAAATAGTGGGCTAATTTGGTGGCAGCCTTGACAGCCTCCACCTTTTACATCCATTTACGGCGCCGCATCCACCAGAACATGATCAGCGGCAGGATTACAATTGCAACCAAAACCCATACAAAAACAGGGCGCGTTACCAGCGTACCGATCGGCTCGGGGGGAATGAAGAAATTCATTCCAAAAAACCCGACCACGAATGAAAGCGGCATAAAGAGCGTGGTGATGATTGTCAACGTTTTCATGACTTCATTCATGCGGTTGTTGATCGCCGACAGGTAAGTGTCCAGAACACTGCCCATCAGGTCTCGCAGGCTTTCGCTGATGTCGTAGAGCCGCACCAAATGGTCGTAAATATCACGAAAAAAGACGCGGTCGCCTTTGTCAATCACCTGGTCATCACCGCGAGCCAGCTTGTTAAAGACCTCCCGCAAAGGCGCAAGCGTGCGCCGCAAGTGCATTAGAGAGCGCTTCATGCGGAAAATCCGTTCCAACAGAGACTGTGAAGGCTGATCAAATACCTGATCTTCAATTTCGTCCATGACCGCATCCATCCGATCAACCAACGGCAGGTAATCTGCGATCAAGTCATCCGACAATTTATAAAAGAGGTGATCGACGCCTTTATCCAAAAAGCGCTCATCGCGTTGCACCATATTCCAGACTCGGTCAACTACCTCCAATTTTCTTGCCTGGTATGTGACCAGATAATTCTTGCCCAGAAAGATATCAAGTTCTTTGGTTTGCAAAGGTTCGTATTGATCCTGATCAAAAGCAAGCGCATGCAGGACGATATAGAGATAGGTACCCCAATCATCAACGCGTGGAACATGAGACTCTTCAAGTGCGTCAGAAATTGCCAGCGGATGAAAGTCAAAGATGTCGCGAAGGATTGGTTCCGAAACAGCCACTTCCTCTCCGCTAATATCAATCCAAAAAGTACCGCTTTTTAAAGCTAACAGATCCTTGACGCTTTCCAGCGGCAGGTCGGTGCGAATTTTACCATTGCCATTACGATAGAGCGTCCTGATCATCACGATACCTCGGAAAGAGAATAATAATTATTCTGGATAATAGTATTTGTGATGCAAAATGTCAAATGATGAGCTAATAGTGTCCACCACAAATAAGAAATGAAGGTGAACGGCGGTGATTTTTTGACGATCGTTCTGATTTTACAGGGTTTTTTTCACTGTCAAAAATCTCAAGCTTTTCCCCTTTTTACAGACCTTTGCTGGTATGGCTGTCTTTGCGAGACCATCCCATGACGCAAAGTGTCTTCAAAAGCAGAAATACCAAACTGGTAAATTGGGTAGGCTAAACCAAGTCGAAAAGACCGAAGTGAATTGGAGCTAGAGAGCCCATTGGCGAGAGAGGTTAAGGTGCAACGTTTGAGTTTTGTTATGAGCATCAGCCGGCTGATGGGCGAAGCATCCGCAATGGGTGTGTTTTTACAGGAGGGAATTGGTTCCTGGATGCTTCGCCCTTACGAGCGATCTGACATGAAAGAGACATCATACCTCTTGGAAGAGAAACCTTTTGACTTTTTTCTCAAGTTAGTTCGTAACGCGCCAAACCAGCACTGCTTTTTGTTATGAGCAGCGCAGCGAAGCAATCCTGTCGCATGCGCGCGGGATTGCTTCGTCGCACGTTACGCGCCATCCCGGCAATGACAGTTATCAATCAGTTGTCGTCTGTCTAAATTAACGCATCAAATTAGAACGGGGGGTTGATAAAAACTAAAGCAGGGTAATTAACGGCCAGTTTATTTTTGAGTCCGGGTCCTGGTCAACCGGATCGGGGTCCCGTCATTACAACCCTCTAACTGGCGGTTTTCAGCGCCTTTATTCGCATTGAGATAAGCATATAAAACAAGATTGCGATAGCCAGATTTACCAAAACGACCCATAAAACGATCAATGGACTCCAGCTTTCGAAAAATTGACCGACTATCCAGGGCGAGATCATCGAGGTCAGGCTGGCTGCGATCAGAAACCAACTGGTTACTTTGGCGGAGATTACCCCCAGTTTTTCTGCCAGATTCATGCCAACGGGAAAAGAGGTGGCGATAAAGAACCCAAAGACAAAGGTTGTCAGCCACAATAATGTCACTGAATTTGGCCGGATCAGCATAGCACAGATACCCAAAAGGCTACCGAGCAAATCAATCCACATCAATGTTCGAATGCTGATCCAACGGGTAATAACGATACCCAGCAACCGCGCCAGGGTAAAGGTAGTCCAATAGACTGCAACCAGATACGCGGCTGTTTGGACAGTTGTCATTCCTAGATCTAGACTATAAGTGTAAACCCAACCACCGAAAGTGACCTCGGCACCAACGAAACCCATGAACATCCCGACCAGAAACATGACCAATAAGATAGAAGATTTCTGGGTGTGGATCTGCTCCTGGTCGGATTTGAGCACCGGCTCAGTCGGCGATCGCTGGCGTAAGAGGAAGGGGGCCGGCAGCACCATTAAGACTGCCATCAGCCAGAATGCTCCCGTGATAGAGTTGTTTAGCCTTAAGGACTGCGCGATGAGTAAAGGGGCAATCAGCGTTCCAAATCCAAAGAAAAAATGCAAGCTATTCATGTAACTGGCCACCTGGCTGCCATGCAGCCAGATCAATAGCATGTTCTCGGCGACATCCAGATGTGATTGAGCGATACCCAACAGAAAAAAGATGGCTACCAAAAGCCATAGGCTCTTGATTATGGGTAATAATGCCACGAACAATGCAATAAAGGTCAATGATAATGCCAGGACAAGGTGTCCTTTGACCTTGTTGACGTACAATCCGACCCCGAATGAACCCAGCATGTAGCCGAGAGAGGAAAGCAAGAAAAGATTGCTCAATTGACGCAGTGTGCTGCCCGTATTGGATGCAAACGAGGGCAGGCTGGGCCCAAGCAATCCAGTTGTCAGTCCCAGTGTGACGAAAGACCAGAAATAAAGAATAGATATTCTCTTTTTGCTTGGTACACTGTACGTCGAGCCCATGCAGGTATCCTCTTTATTCGATTACAATTATAAAAAAAACAGTATTTGTTTGTGCGAAATTGGTTTGCCCCAACCCATGCTACTGATCTTACCACTGCTGATCAGACTTGGAAAGAAGAAAAAACTATGCAAATAAAAGGTAGAAACAACTACTTGAAAAAGCCTGCTCGACGGCTGTAATCAAAATAATTGGATGGATTTCGAGGTATCAATGAATATGCAATTTCCTCCTGAAAGTTTTGATGAGTGGGCTGGCAGCTATGACGCAGAAACCCAGCGGGCAAGCGGTTACCCATTTGAAGGATATGAAGACTTACTGAAGACGATCGTGGCATTTTGTCATCCCCAACCAGGGGAATCGGTGTTGGATCTGGGCTGTGGTACCGGCAATCTGTCAGCACACTTTTTGCTCTTCGGCTGCCAGGTAAGCGGAATTGATTTCTCAAAAGCAATGATTAACATTGCGCGCCAAAAGTATCCGGCCATCGATTTTCGGGTACAGGATGTGCGCGCAGTGGGGGTGTCCCAATATGATCACATTGTTTCTGCCTATGTCTTTCATCACTTCCCAATTAAAGAGAAAGTACGGATCATACAAGGCCTGCTGCGGCAGAACCTTAAGGCAGGTGGCAAGTTGGTCATCGGAGACCTGGTCTTTACGGATCAGGCTGCCCGCACAGATACGGGTGTGAAATATGCCCAGGATTGGGATGAAGAGTATTTCTGGATGGAAGAAGTCGATTTGCCACAAATGCGTGCAGCCGGCTTGAACGTGAAGATCGAACGCGTGTCATTTTGTGCAGCTGTGATGAAGATTGAGGAAGTACGAGAATGATCAATGCTTCCGACGATTAAATAATCGTTTAATCCATACTTAACCCGCATTCTGTCTTTATTAATTGACAATTTTCCTTGAATTTGTTATTATTTCGATATCAAAAAGTTCGATCAGGAGGTAAATTTATGGGAACCCATTTTAAAGGAACACAGGACCAAATGATTGCGCTTGATACGTACATCAAACTCACACGCGCCAGTGATTCGATCCAGGCCCGCCTGAGTAATGCTGCCAGCATGCAGTCTCTCACCATCAGCCAGTTTGGTGTGTTGGAGGCATTAATGCATCTTGGCCCGTTATCCCAAAATGAACTTGGTACAAAAATATTAAAAAGCAATTCCAATATGACCACAGTCATCGATAACCTTGAAAAACGCAACCTGGTGAAACGCCAGCGCAGCATAGTGGATCGACGCATGATTGAAGTCTTTCTTACCCCGACCGGAAAGGATTTGATCGAAGGGCTCTTTCCGCATCACGTGCTTGCCATCCAGGAACAGTTCAGTGTGTTAACAACCGAGGAACAAATTGCGCTTGGCGACTTGCTGCGTAAGCTGGGGAGAGGGGAAAATGAACAACATAAAGAATAATCGCAGCCCTCATAGTAAGCCTGGATTGTAATTTGCCTGCGGATTCGGTTCATCTTTTTTTTCCACAAGCCCGCATAAATCTGGTTGAATTTACACGCATACACAGAAATTAAGTGGTAAATCTGCAAGCAATGGTTTGGTCTATATTTAGCGGTTCGCTGAGATGCTAAACAATTGCAGCGGTTCAATGTGAATGGTGTTGCTGATATTTTGTTCGTGAAGAATTTTTTCTAAATCAAATCCTTCAGGGACGTAAACCAATGATCCAACCTTCAAATTATTGGGTAAGATGCAGTACAGTAATTCAAATAACATTCTTGCCATTAATGGCTGGGGATTCTCAGGTGGTTGCCAGTTCCAGAAGGTAACAAGGTCTCGAAAAGCATAGTTGTGAAACCCAATGTGGGAAAGCGATTCAGACCGTAAGAGATAAGCCTTGATAATATTCGGGTTAATTTCCAGACATTCATTGAAATCTGCGAGTGCATTTATGTATGAAGATTGGTTGATGGCATTCCGGCCTCTCAAGTAGAACAGGAAAGCATCCTTTGGTTCCAAACGTATGGCTTTGTTCAATCTGCGCGTATATTTTAGGGCAGAGATTCCCGGTGTTAACGAGTCCGCCAAAGCACTCACGGCTGAATCCGGAAACTTTTGTTGGACGCTGGCAATTAATTTTTCAATCTCTTTCTGTCGAAAATTCTCACAAGCGGCCATTAATTTGAGACGATACCAGGCAGGTTCATTTGGCTGACTGGTCAACATAGGCTCTAACAATTCGGAAGCCAGTTCGAAGTTGCTTGCATAGATAGCATTTTCAATGGCGGTAAGCATTTGGATATCGATATCAGGCATGGCGGCATTCCTTTTCAATTATCAATGATAGAATATATGTCCTATATTTTATCTATTAATGACGGATAAGTCAAATGAAAAAAGCCACAAAGTTAATTGTTGCTCCCAGAAAACCCGGCTGATTAAGGTATTCCAGGTCTGGTGCCGGGTCAGATTAAATCAAAATTACCGGTTCTTCTGACTCAGTCCCGGCTAATTGTCTTCCAGTAGAATGGAAGGTCTTGTTAAGCTGTCAGATTATTCTCAATGTGTTCTGGTTACTTTATTAATCGTACGAGGCGATTCGCTGTTAAATCCGCGTGCCTCAGTTAAATGGTAGGCAAATAGCTGTCCCGGGATAATGGCTATGATCGGGGTTAACCATTCCGGCACTGCGCCTGGGATTTTAATGGCGATGTTTGCGATCTTCAACGCTTCAGGATTGTTGGAGATCACCACCAACTCAGCTTGTTGCTTTTCTTTTAACTGTTTAATTACATCCAGAATATTCTCGAAAATCTTTCCCTGGGGAGCCACAGCCAAAACAGGGAAGTTACGATCAACCATCGCCACAGGACCGTGCAGAAAATCCGCTGAAGAATATGGCTCAGCGATGGTGTAGGTCAGCTCTTTTAACTTAAGTGCCCATTCGAAGGCTGTCGCGTAATTGTAGCCACGCCCTAATACCACGCAGCGATCCATAAAAGTATAACGCTGAGCGTAATCTGCTAATTGTTGAGGATGATCCAACACTTCCTGGGCCCAGGTTGCCACACGTGCCAAATCATTCCAATCTGCCTGGTTTGCGCTCAGACCAGCCGAAAGCATGGCGATTACCATTAATTGCGCTGTGTAACTCTTGGTAGCAGCCACTGCTTTTTCCTCGCCGGCACAAATATTGATGTGTAAATCAGCTGCCTGCGCTAAAGGCGAATTGGGTGCATTGGTAATCGCCAGAGTCAGGCTTTTCTGCCGGCGGCCTTCTTCGATGACTGCCAGAATGTCTGGCGACATACCCGATTGGGAAATTCCGACAACCAGTGCATCCTTCAGATGCGGAGGTTGCTCATAAAAAGTGAAAAGCGAAGGCGTTGCCAGGGCTAATGGAAAATGATTATGCGCTCCCCACAGGTAATTGGCAAAACGCCCGGCATTATCAGAGGTACCGCGCGCAGCCAAAAAGACATAATGCGGGTTATAGGCATTGATTTGTTCGGCGATTTTTCTTATCTCGTTCGATTGGCTATCAAATAAATTTTGTAAAATTTGCGGTTGTTCATGAATTTCGGATATTAAACTCATTTTAATTAATTCTCTTTTCTTCAATCTTTGCCCAAGGAGCGATAAAAACCCAATCTCCCTTGATCATTGTACCGGCTACCCGGCCGTGATCGTCCAGTGCAACCAGATCGGCCTGTTGGCCGATCGTCAAGCGTCCGCCATTTTCCAAGTGAAGCATACCAGCCGGTGTGGTCGTCCAGCATTGCAGCGCTTCTTCGAATGAGCATTGCGTAAACTTTACAAAGTTTCGTAATGATTCAGTCGCTGTTAAAATACTGCCGGCCAGGGTGCCATCTTCCAGACGGGCGGTTGTCTCATTAACATTCACTTCGCGACCGGCCAACTGATACTTTCCGGGCGAAAGACCCAGGGCCGCCATGGCATCAGAAACCAGGAAAATGTTGCCTTTCCCTTTGCAGCGCTGCACGATTTTTACCACTTCAGGCGCCAAATGAATTCCATCCGCGATCAGTCCAACTTTCAAATGATCCTCCGTCAGTAAAACGGATACCAGATTGGCAGCACGATGGTCAAGTGCACCCATTGCATTGAAAATGTGTGTTCCGGCGCTTATTCCAGCTTCCATCGCCCGCCGCACCTGTTCTGCACTGGCATTCGAATGACCAGCGCTTACCAGAATTCCGCGTTGGGAAAGTATGCTGATTATTTCTAGCGCTCCCGGCAGTTCAGGTGCCAATGTTACCATTCTGATTCCATTGGATGGGATCCATTCACTGACTTCGGCCGGGGTGGGTTTGCGAAAGAACTCCTGGCGATGGGCACCTTTCTTTTGCAGGCTGAGATACGGCCCCTCGACATGAAAACCAGGGATAGCCGCTCCGTTATAACCGATTGGTGCGCCAGATAGCCAGATCTGCATGGCATTGGTTATGGCAGAGAGTGGAGAGGTGATAATGGTCGGTAAGAAAGTGGTGATCCCTAATTCGATTAAACGGCGGCCAACCTGCCAGATTTGGTCCGGTGTATTGGTGAAATCAACTCCAAAAGCGCCATTAATTTGTAACTCTACGAAGCCCGGTACCAAAGAATAATCGGGCAAGTCATAAACGGTCAGGGAGTCACTTGTTGCGGGTTCTCCAATTGAAAGCACTTTGCCATGCTTAATGTTGATAAATGCTTGTGTAGATACGCGGTCAGGCGTGTAGATGGATTGGGCTTTGATCTGTATCATGGGCAGCCTATGTATTTTTGAGGTATCTTAACAAGCTCTATTGTATGCTGAAAGAGCTGTTTTGAGCAAGAGCGGAAAGTGGCTTTGCGCCTTGCATGCTGGCAAAAAATCAAATTTTGAGATGATCAACATAGGCTGTCTGCAGTCCCAAACAACCTCATTTTTACCAGATCCAACTGATCAATTCCGGCCACAAGAATACCGCTCTCAGTCAGGTGTCGTCGGATAAGCTCTGGTAGATCTTGCCCTGCCATCAACACGCCAAGCAAACGCTCATTGGAATCATCCGCGGCAACACGGTTAATTGAAATGGTCTTGCATGCTGTGCATTGATGAATCAGCATCAATTCGCCCAATGGTGAACCATATTTTTTGCGCTCCTTTTTAAAGGTTAGCCCCAGGGGCTGCATGCTTTCACGGCAGGCGCACAGTCTATCGCCAGCCTTGAAAAGGTCAACGTGTCTGGAAAACAAGCAATAAGGACAGTGATTGCGGTTGTTGACGCCACTGTAAAGTGCCTGGGAAGCGACATTCTGCTTGCAATGCAGGCACTCAAAACCAACCTGGCGCTGGTACGTTTCACTTTTCTGATAAGCGCGCAGATTACCCTGGGTTTGCAGATAATGCCGGTTACTGCATTTATACTTTTTCTCAAAGGCGAGATCCACATTCTGTTTCATCGCCATTCCTCCATTAGTTTCAAGTAACTTTGATAACGATAGGGATCAATACTGCCGGTCACTACTGCTTTGCGAATGGCACACCCGGGTTCTTCAATGTGGTGACAGCCCAGGCGAAACTTGCATTGACCCAGCAGTGGCCGCATCTCCGGAAAGCAAACGTCTAATTCGTCCGTTGTGACCTCCCAAAGGCCCAGTTCACGCGTACCGGGGGTATCAATTACCACACTATTTTCATCGATTGTGAGCCATTGAAGTGCTGTAGTGGTGTGGCGACCTTTTCCTGTGACCTGATTTACCGCAGCTACTTTCCTTCCGGGATGCGGCAAAAGCACATTGAGGAGCGATGTTTTTCCCACGCCCGATTTTCCCAATAGCAGCGAGGTGCGGCCTTGCAGCTGATGCTGCACTTCAGCAATACCCGCCAATGTTTGGACACTGCAAAATAACAATCGATAGCCTAACTGCCGGTAGAGATGACAACGATGCTGGAAGGCAGCTTGTTCATGGCAGGACAATTGCTCGAAAAGATCACTCTTGGTGAGACAGATCAATACATCAATTTGCTGTGCTTCGGCCATCACTGTGTACCGGTCCAGCATTGCCCATTTAAGCTCAGGCTGGGAAGTAGCCATCACAGCCACCAGCTGATCGATGTTGGCTGCGATCACCTGTACTGAAGGCTGGCCTGTGTCTTTACCAGTGACTGCTCGCCGGCAAATTAAGCTGCGGCGGGCAAGAATATTTTCAATCCGGTATTGACCGTCCGATTGTGTGCTTAGCAAGACCTGGTCGCCAATCGCTGGTAAATCTAGTTCATTCTTAATTAATCTAGCCAGTGTGGGTGCCAGCTGGCTGTGGCTGATCTGCCCGGCCACCATAACCGCAAAGAGAGCCTTGCTCTTGCCAATTACGGTGCCCTGGCAGGTAGAGGTATGAGTGTTCATTGTCATTTACTTTCTGTTTTTAGCCTTGCAGCAAAAAACATCATTAAATAGAAAACCAGCCATGGGTGAACCCGTGGCTGGTTGGTTTGTTTGATCCGGTTTTGCCAGTATGCTCAATGACAATCTTACGTCAATGAACTCCTATTGCCTTTACAAAAAAGCACTGGTAACTGGCAAAAAACACCACGGGCAGCATGAGGGCGCCCGTGGTCGAGAAGTATCGGTCTCTGCAGGTAAGCGAACTACTTACCCGCCTTGATGGGGGCGCTCATGCCGGGGAAATTCAAAACAAACCGGAGCCTTTTTTGCCAAAAAACACACATTCCTATCTTTTTATTTTGTTATTCCAGTATAAAATGACCCATTTGTGTCTGTCAAGGGCAAGAGCGGAAGCCCAGCGAAAGACTCCCCAAACGGCCAATTACCCCACTGGCCAATCGGTTAGTGTAAATTCCTCAGAATTACCCCTTGCAATTTTGGAATAATGCTTTATAATTTAGACTAATCTAATTAATAATTTATATATATCTAACGGAGCATTCATCATGGATCATCTCTTTCCAATAATTTTCTGGAGCAGTGCAGTTCTGCTTTTACTGCTTTTGATTTTTTTCCCGCGCAGAGGTATGCTGGCACGCTTTAAGGAATACCGCCAGGCACGCCAACGCGAACAGCTCGAAGACACACTTAAATATCTCTTTGGCGGACAGCAAAGCGGGCATACATTGAGTGCCGCTGAATTGGCTGCCAGTTTGCAGCAACCGGTCGCTCGTACCGTTGATCTGCTCAAACGCATGGAAACCCAGCAGCTGATTGAGAATCAAGAGGGTAATTACCGGCTTACTCACAGTGGTGAAAAATCGGCCTTACACGTTGTGCGTGCACATCGCCTTTGGGAACGTTACCTGGCGGATGAAGCCTTGATGCCATTGGAAAACGTACATTCGATGGCGCACCGGCGCGAGCATGGCATGACTGTCGCCCAAGTGAATGCTCTGGATGCTGCGCTTGGGCATCCATTACAAGATCCGCATGGGGATCCGATTCCGAATGCCAGTGGTAATTTTCGACCCCACGATCAAGGCAGCCCGTTACCGCAATGGCAGGAAGGCAAAATTGTAAAGATAGTCCACCTGGAAGATGAACCGCCTCTGGCTTTTGCACAGATTTTGGCAGCCGGCTTACAGGTAGGACAGGTTATGCGCGTAATGGAAAGCAACGCTACCCGATTGGTACTGACCGATGGGCAGGATGAATTCACTCTGGCTCCTCAGGTAGCAGCCAATGTATTTGTAAGTGAGCGCAGCGAAACGGCAATTGTGGATGAAGATGTCATCCCGCTTGGTGAGCTGGCAGATAACCAAAAGGCTGAAATTGTGCGCCTGGATGATCAGTGTATGGGTTTTACCCGTCGCCGATTTTTAGACCTGGGTTTTACGCCCGGTACCGAGATTTTTCCTGAATTACAGAATTCTTTTGGCGATCCACGCGCCTACCGATTACGTGGCACGTTGATTGCTCTGCGCAAAGAACAAGCCGCTCAAATACTTGTACGCCCACAATTATATCAATAGAGGATCAATAATATGACAAACATGATTACCTCCGCCTGTGATACCTGCCCTGCCCATACACAAATGGCGCAAATGGGCTTAAAGATTGATAATTTTGACCGGGTGGTTGCCCTGGCTGGCAATCCCAACACAGGAAAATCAACCGTTTTCAACGCCCTGACTGGTTTAAAACAACACACTGGCAATTGGCCCGGAAAAACCGTCACACGCGCTGAGGGCGGTTATGAGTTCCAATCTGTCAAATATAAACTGGTTGACCTGCCCGGTACTTATTCCTTGCTGTCTGCATCACAAGATGAAGAGGTGGCCCGCAACTTTATTCTTTTTGGTCAGCCTGATTGCACGATCGTAGTGACTGACGCAACCGCTCTCGAACGTAATCTCAACCTGGCCTTGCAGGTGATGGAGATCACCGATAAGGTGGTTATCGCAGTCAACCTGATGGATGAAGCCCGCCGGAAAGGCCTGGAAGTTGACACTCGCAGTCTGGCACGAGATCTGGGTGTACCGGCGATCCCGATCGTTGCGCGCACCAGCGAGGGTATGCAAACATTACTCCAAACCGTCGCGGATGTGATTGAAGGCAATATTCTCACCTCACCGTTGCGCATGGAAGGTAATGACCAGTATCAAGCAGCGGTAAGGACATTGGCAGCACAGATCGAGCACCTTTATCCTGCGATTCCAAATGCGCGCTGGCTGGCTATTCGCTTACTGGATGGTGATGACCGTGTACAACAAGCCATTTTGAGCGGTGAAGTAGCGGAGCTAGTCAGCGGGCAGCAGCGCGCCGAAGCACAGTTCAGCAAACAAATGGCAGTCGCCGGCCGCCAATAAGGAGCAAAGATGACAATACCATCCATTACTGCCCAGGATATACTCGATCAAGCCGAAAGTCTGCGCCCGCAGCTAAAAGAAGGTTTTCGAGATGAAATTGTCAAATCACTTTACAGTGAAGCCGCACGCATCAGCGGCCGTGCAGTTCACCAGGTTGGCAATACGAAATGGGATTTCGATCAAAAAATAGACCGGTTGGTAACATCTCCCTGGACTGGTTTACCGATTATGTTGCTCTTGCTGGCAGGGGTCTTCTGGGTGACCATTGTTTTTGCCAATATTCCCTCACAAATGATCGCCACGGCACTCTTCTGGATAGAAGATCAAGCCGCCAATCTCTTCACCAGTATTGGAGCTCCCTGGTGGCTTACCGGTTTCATCTGGCACGGCGTTTATCGGGGATTGGCCTGGGTGATTGCAGTCATGCTGCCGCCAATGGCTATTTTCTTCCCGATCTTTACGATTCTGGAAGATCTGGGTTATCTGCCGCGTGTAGCCTTTAATCTGGATTGGCTCTTCAAACGGGCAGGAGCACACGGCAAACAGGCACTTTCGATGGCCATGGGTTTTGGCTGCAATGCAGCCGGTGTCATCTCCACCCGCGTTATTGATTCACCGCGTGAACGATTGATAGCCATTCTGACCAATAATTTTGTGCCCTGCAATGGGCGCTTTCCGACTTTGATCATGCTGGCGACGGTCTTTGTAGCCGCCTCTTTCTCACCAACGGTATCTTCATTTATTGCTGCCGGAGCTGTCCTTGCGGTCGTTTTGATCGGTGTCTTCTTTACCTTGTTGATGTCATGGATTCTCTCCAGGACCGTTTTAAAAGGAGAAGCTTCTGCTTTTACCCTTGAATTGCCTCCTTACCGCAAACCAAATTTCAGCCGAATTTTGTACACATCGCTGATTGATCGCACCATCTTTGTTTTGTGGCGGGCAATCAAAACGGCTGCTCCGGCAGGAGCTTTAATCTGGATTCTGGCAAATATTAATATTAACGGTGTCAGCCTGGCACGCGAAATTGCCAATTTTCTCAATCCGTTTGGCCTGCTGCTGGGGCTGGATGGTGTCATCATGCTGGCATATATCATTGCCATTCCCGCGAATGAGATCGTAGTTCCGACTATGATGATGGTTTATTCCGGTGTTGGGATGATGACAGAAATTACCGGATTCGGCGAGATTCGTGCTTTGTTGATTGATGGCAATGGCTGGACTATGCTGACAGCCATCAATCTGATGTTATTTTCTCTGTTGCACAACCCATGCGGCACTACGATTTGGACTATTTATAAAGAAACCAAAAGTACCAAATGGACTGTTTTGAGTGTTGTAATCACCCTTGGCACCGCTTTTCTGGTGACGTTTATAACAGCCTCGATCGCGCGTCTGCTTGGGTGGGTTTAATTGAGAAATTATTGCGGGAAGGAAGTCATTAACGAAAAAGATTTTGGCCAGACCGTGAAAAAAGATGTCAGGAGATTTATGTGAATACACAATACTCGCGCTCGGTGGGAGATTATCTCAAGGCCATTCATACGC
The DNA here is from genome assembly GCA_001899005.1 of Chloroflexi bacterium 44-23. Taxonomy (GTDB): domain Bacteria; phylum Chloroflexota; class Anaerolineae; order Anaerolineales; family Anaerolineaceae; genus UBA6170. The sequence goes on along the minus strand of MKUW01000017.1, from coordinate 46,555 downwards.
TGACGCTCAACAATGAGCAAACCTCTCCTTTGAATCTGGCTGAGGCACTGCAGGTTGCGCCTTCTTCGGTCACCAGCATGCTTAAGAAATTATCCAGCCTGCAGCCTGCTTTGGTGGATTATCAAAAAAGCTATGGGGTCAGCTTAACTGAGGAAGGCAAATTGGCAGCTCTACGACTGATCCGCCGTCACCGGTTACTGGAGGAATTCCTTTCCAGAGTAATGGAGTACGACTGGGAGGATGTGCACGCTGAAGCTGATGAGCTTGAGCATGTCATCTCTCCACGCTTTGAAGACAAGCTGGCTAACCTGCTGGGCGACCCGCAGTTCGATCCACATGGCGACCCGATCCCAGGCCGTGATCTGAGCATGCCACTCAGCACCACTATTCCATTGGCAGAATTAAAGGAAAATAAGGATGCAATCATTCGCCGGGTACATGCCAGCCAGGAAGAAATGTTCCAGCACTTAGGTCAGCTGGGTTTACGCCCCGGCAGCCATATCCGTGTATTATCCCGCAACCCGCTTGATTTTAGTATTCAGTTTATCCTCGACGATAAAGGAGTTAGCCAGGTCATCGGTCATGATTTGAGCAGTGTTATTTTTGTTGATGAGATTTAAAGATCGAAACGGACCACGAAACACACAAAATACACGAACAAAGATCTAAGATTGGGATTTAGCTGACCACGAAACACACAAAATACACGAACAAAGATTTAAGATTGGGATTTAGCTGACCACGAAACACACAAAATACA
>MKUW01000017.1:0-45611 GCA_001899005.1 Chloroflexi bacterium 44-23 | reverse complement strand
GAAACACACAAAATACACGAACAAAGATTTAAGATTGGGATTTAGCTGACCACGAAACACACAAAATACACGAACAAAGATTTAAGATTGGGATTTTTTTGAGCATTTAGTCGATGGGAAAAATGAACAAGAAATTAACGAAGGGGATATAATGGGATTCGAACCGCGCAAAATTCAAACACCGCTAGAAAAAAATGGGAAAATCATTTATAAAGAAGAAAGTTATGCCATCCAAGGGGCGGTTTTTGAGGTGTATCGCGTGATGGGTTGCGGTTTTCTGGAGCAGGTGTACCAGGAATGCCTGAGTAAGGAATTTTCCTTGCGCCAAATTCCTTTTCAAGCCCAGGTAGCGTTATCGCTCATTTACAAAAATGAACCATTAACACAAATCTATAAACCGGATTTTGTTTGCTTTGAAAAGATTATTGTTGAGCTTAAAGCAATAAAAGAAATTGGGGGAGAACACCGAGCTCAGGTATTTAATTATCTTAAAGCAACTGGATACCACCTTGGTTTATTGGTAAATTTTGGACATTATCCCAAAGCAACGATTGAAAGAATTGCCCTTTGAAGCATGCTATTAGCTCAGAAATCTCTTTTTTTCATTTATTTCGAGTTTTTCCTGGTCAACCAAAATCCCATTTTTGACTATTTTTCGTGTATTTTGTGTATTTTGTGGTCAACTAAATATTCTATTTTTATTCCTTTTCATTTATTTCGAGTTTTTCCTGGTCAACTAAAATCCCATTTTTGACTATTTTTCGTGTATTTTGTGTATTTCGTGGTCAATTAAATTTTCTTTTTTATTCCTTTTCATGTATTTCGAGTTTTTCCTGGTCAACCAAAATCCCATTTTTGACAATTTTTCGTGTATTTTGTGTTTTTCGTGGTTACATTTCATTAGGTTCTCTAATTACTTTCCTTTTTTGCAGAGTCGGATTGTCCATCAATTCTTCGCTGTAAATAGGGGCTGAAGAAACCGTTATATCTATTTTGCAATTCAGGCAAAAGCCAATCTTTGCCGGTGATTTCCCCACGGCAGCAAATAGCTGCGCATTGGCAAGTAAATTCATCGAAATGATTATCCTCACTCATGGCGTAATCAAAGCAAACCTCCTCGCCTTCGCAAATCTCACGCATAGACACCAATGAAATTGGGCTGTTAAAACCAGCATTCGGATTACAGCTATGATTAAAAAAATCTGCCGGATCGTCTGGGGACAGTGGCACTTGAAAGAGATCATCTTCAATTTGGAGACCGTGTGTGCGCAAAAAAGGAGAAAGCTGCGCATAAGCCTGGCTATTGACCACCTTGCCGCCCCACATCGTCAGGAGAGTGCCCGGCGGGATTTCTTGTGTAGCGAAGAGCCCAAAACGTCCTTTTTGCCGCAAGGCGCGTAGCTCAATAGCGGGATGCAGGTAAGAGTAAATTTCAGATGCCATACTAATCTCGTTTCTTTAGTCGATTGCTCACGCTGAACTGATATTATACAAAATATTGAGGTCTGATGATCAAAATTATTATATTCAAAATTATGTATGCCTGGCATTTAACCGTCCGGAATTAAATATTAAAAATCCTCAATTTATTAATTCATTAACCAATCTTTCCACACCTTCTTTTTCAATTCCAAGGCTTTCCACGCTGATCATCATGTCATTTCAATTAAAATGTGTTATGATCAGCTGGTTCCATTAACAAAATCCAGGAGAATTAAGTGAAAATTTCTTTATTAAAAAATAAAAAATTACTGTGGTTATTACTGGCTGTTATGGCGTTGTTATTTTCCTTGGCGGCTTGCCAATCCAGTGAAAGCAATGCGACTGCCACATCCAGCGGAGTGCCTACCCTGGCAATTACTGCCCCGGCAGTTGTGATTCCCACGCCGACAGTTCACGTTGAGGAACCAATCGTGCTTGAAGGCGCTATAACCACTGAAAGCGGTTTACAATTCTTAGAAATTAAAAAAGGTGTGGGCAATGCCCCTGGCAAGGGTGATATTGTCACCATGAACTATATTGCCTCGCTGGCGGATGGAACCGAACTGGAAAACACGTATACCAGTGGCAAACCGGGTTCAACCATCTGGGGCCTTAACCGTATGCTCCCCGGTTGGGAAGAAGGCATCGGCCTGATGAAGGTCGGGGGTAAAGCCAAATTTGTAATTCCACCGAGTCTGGCATTTGGCGAATCTGGCTATGGTATGGTGCCGCCGAATTCTCAGGTAATTATAGAAATGGATTTGATTAAGGCTGAGCAACCTCCGCAACCAATGCCGGTTGCCGCAGATCAATTGACCACGACCGATAGTGGATTGCAATATTATGATATTGTGGTCGGTCAGGGTGAAGAAGTCCTCGAGCATTACCATGTATCAAATAGCTATGCCTTGTGGGTTCAGAACCCAGATAAGTCTGTCTTCATCGGTCAATCTGAAGCAGAGTTTCCACTCAATATCACACTTGGCCAGAGTGAAGTCTTTCCTGGTTGGGAAGAGGGCTTGCTGGGTATGAAGGCGGGGGGCAGACGTCAGCTAATCATTCCGCCAGCGTTGGCACTGGGTGAGCAAGAATATGGTGACATACCTGCCAACTCCACGCTCGTGATGGAAATTCAAGTAATTTCTGTCCAGCCGCCTGCAGTTCCTACCAAAGTTGAGGAAAAGGATTATATTACTTCACCGACTGGTCTTAAATATTATGATCTGGTCGAAGGTACCGGCGAAATGCCCAGCAGTGGTCAAACTATTGTGGTGCATTACACCGGTTGGTTGGAAGATGGTACTCAGTTTGACAGCTCAGTTGATCGCGGACAGCCCCTAACCTTTGTGCTCGGGCAGGGCAAAGTCATCGCCGGTTGGGATGAGGGTCTGGCAAATATGAAAGTTGGATCGAAACGCCAGCTGGTTATCCCCGCGAATTTGGCTTATGGTGAGCAGGGTTCTCCGCCTTCCATCCCACCAAATGCTACTTTAATCTTCGAAGTTGAACTGCTCGAAATTAAGCCGTAGCATAACAAATTATCATGGAGTATTGAACCTGGGTAATTTTTGCCCAGGTTTTTGTTTAATGAGAAGTTAATTCTGAAACCCGCCAAGCAGGCTGTTTGGCGGTGGCGATGCTCAAATCATAATGCAAATGTCACCTTTATTACCGGTGGGTCTGGCACTCCCAAAAAGGTTTTTAAAACCTTGAGTCGTTGTATTTTTTGCCTTTCGTTCGTCAAGAGACAGTTCTAGTTGCCAGTTCTCGTTTTCGATGAAGTAGTATGAAATTAATCAATTTCATTGCTGCTTTTGGTTTGGAATTTTTCAACGGAACCGCTACAATTAAATCAGCATTGGGAGCCTATTCCCTTGCAAAAAAACCCATCCGGAGGAAAACAAACCATGGCGAGTTCTCCATTCGCACCGAATATCGACACGATTATTACGATTGAGCGTCATATTTTGGAACAGCAGAGTTTTCACCCTGAAGCAACCGGTGTACTGACCAGTCTGTTGTATGATATTGCCCTTGCCGGTAAAATGATTGCCAGTCAAATGGCACGTGCCGGCCTGGCACAGATTCTGGGCAAAACAGGAGGGATCAACATCCAGGGAGAGCAAGTGATGAAGCTCGATAAACTGGCGGATGAGACAATGTACATGCTTAATGACCATACCGGTCGTTTGGCAGTTATGGCTTCAGAGGAGCACGAGCACATCATTCCCATCCCGAAGGAATACCATTCGGGCAAGTATGTGCTCATGTTCGATCCACTGGATGGCTCATCCAACATCGATTATAACGTCGGTGTGGGCACAATCTTCGCTATCTACCAACGTCTGGGTGTGGAAGGCGAAGCGGGTACGATTGAAGATTGTTTGCAACCCGGGTCAAAATTGGTGGCGGCTGGCTATATCGTCTATGGCGCCAGTACGATGTTTGTCTATTCGACTGGAGAAGGCGTACATGGTTTTACCCTCGATCCTTCGATTGGCGAATTCTTGCTTTCACATGAGAATATCCAGATCCCTAAAATTCCAACCTATTATAGTTGCAATCAGGGCTACTATACGCGCTGGAGTGAAGGTGTGCAAAAATTTACCCGCTATTTACAGGAAATGACCAATACCACCAGGTCGATCTCGATGCGTTATGTTGGTTCGTTGGTGGTTGATTTTCACCGTACGTTGTTGGCTGGCGGTATCTTTTATTATCCGGCGGATGTGTCCAAACCGGAAGGAAAGTTGCGCCTGACCTATGAAGCTAATCCATTGGCCTTTATTGTAAAACAAGCCGGCGGCTATGCCTCTAACGGTCACCAGGATATTTTGGAGATTAAACCGCATGCTTTGCACCAACGCACTGCCCTCTATATCGGGAATCAGGAACTCGTGCGTGAGGCCGAAGAAAATATTAAAAGATATGGATGAGTAGTTAATAATTGATTAAAGCGAACCATTTATCTCTTAAAATGCCAATCCCTCTCTTTTTTTTACCGTGGGAGAGCCAGGTAACCAACTAACCAACAAATCACCAAACAAACAATTGTCTCAAAATCTTTCCGTTGTTATAATTATCATGAATTCCGATTTATTGTTCCAGGAGTCCTAAATGCGTTTTCCACCCTATTTGTTCGGTTTGCCAATGACGGTTGGTATCTGGTATGTCATCATTGTGCTGGCAGGTCTGTTTATTTTTTGGATACTCACTAAGATCTTTAAAACCATTGCCAAGGATTTTGCCGGTGGTCTGGTCATCTTTGCTTTGATCATCATCTTTATTCTGGTGACAGTCAACCTGGTTAGCGGCGCTAATGCGCTGACAAGCAATGTAGATACCTGGTTCAATCAACTTTTTCATTAATTACAAACGGCTAACTAGTTTTTATTAATTGGTCAGCCTTCGCATTCAATTGAGGTTAGCATGTTAAAAATAGCTGTGATTGGTGGGGGATCAACCTATACGCCGGAATTGGTGCGTGGGTTTTTGGAACGCATGTCAGATTTGCCGGTCAGTGAATTGTGGCTGATGGATATCGATGCCGTCCGTTTGCAAACCGTTGGAGAATTTGCACAGCGCATGGTGAATGCTGCCGGACAGCCTTTTAGCGTACATCTCACTGACAACCGTCGAGCGGCGATTCGGGACGCCAATTATGTCATCACCCAACTGCGCGTGGGGCATAATGCAGCCCGCCGCGAAGATGAATACCTTGGCAGGCGGCATGGATTGATTGGCCAGGAAACAACCGGTGTTGGCGGTATGGCCAAAGCGTTGCGAACAATCCCGGTTATTCTTGAAATTGCGTCTGAGATGCGTGAATTGGCACCGGAGGCTTTGCTTGTAAATTTCACCAACCCCTCAGGCTTGGTGACTGAGGCACTTAATCACTATGGAAGCGGCATAAAGAGTATCGGCGTTTGCAATTCAGCCTTCACCACCAAGATGGAGATCCTGAAAAAGCTTTCCGCACAGGATGGTGTTGATTATGTTGCCGGGCAGGCAGAGATTATCACCCTGGGCTTGAATCATCTGACCTGGTATTTTGGTTTTAAATTAAATGGCGAAGATGTCTGGCCGCGCGTTTTTGCTGCCTACCTGGATGAATTACGCAGCATGGCGGTGCCTGATTTTGATCCGGATTTTATTGCCCGTTTGGGCATGATCCCAAATTACTATCTGGAGTACTTCTATAACAAACAACGTAAACTGGATCAACAGCAAAACTGGCCGCCATCGCGGGCTGAAGAGGTTCTGGTGATTGAAGAAGAGCTGCTGGCGTATTACCGCGATTTGCACAATGATCAGGTTCCGGAAAGCCTGATGAAGCGCGGCGGGGCCTATTACTCTACCGTGGCTACCCAATTGATAAATGCCCACTTTAACGACCTGCATGAGACGCATATTGTCAATGTCAATCACAATGGTATGATCAAAGGTTGGGAACGGGATTGGGTGCTGGAGCTGGCTTGCAGAATTGACCGGACGGGTGCACATCCGCTGCCGATTGATCCACTGCCTCTGTATAACTATGTCTTACTCGAGCAGGTTAAGAGCTACGAGTTATTGACTATTGAAGCCGCGGTGCATGGTGATTATCAAGCTGCTTTTCGGGCACTTGTCAATCATCCTTTAGGTCCTGAAGATGATCAGGTAGACGCAGTCTTACAAGATCTGTTGCAAACTAACCGACCTTATTTACCCGTTTTTTTTCAATAGAGCCAAAGATGAAATTCTATTTAGGGGTGGATGTAGGGGGGAGCAAGACACATGCGCTTGTGGCCGATATGGATTCTGGCCGGCTCAGTTTGGGTGTGGGTCCTGGTGGTAACCCGGAATCGGCAGGTTTTTCTGGCATGCTTGAATCAATGCGCATAGCTATAAATGATGCAAAAGCACAGCTGCCGCAAGAGGAATCAATTTGCCTTGGCGCAGGTTTTGGTGTGGCCGGTTTTGATTGGGAAAGCGATCGAGCTCCCATATCTGAGGGAATCGAGAAGCTGGAGTTGGGCTGTCCTTTTCGATTGGAAAATGATAGCCTCTTGCCCCTTTGGACTGCCAGTACTGTTGGTGAGGGTATTGCAGCCTCAGCCGGCACCGGTAATAATGTACGCGGTCGTTGGCATGATGGCCGCAGCGGTCGCATTACCGGTAACTCGCTCCGTAATGGTGAGTTTGGCGGGGCCAGTGAATTGGTATTTTTGGCTATCCAGCAGCTTTCCTATGCCTGGACGCTGCGTTGGCTGCCAGGCTCTGCCAGCAGCCGCTTGGAAGATATTTTTCTGGCCCTGACTGGTGCGGCTGATCTGGCTGATTTATTAGAAGGCATCATTCGTGATCGCTATCAATTATCACCATCGGTCGCGCCTTTGATTTTGCAAGCCGCTCAAGATGGTGACGAAATGGCATTGAAGGTTGTGCAGAGAAATGCGGATGAGCTGGCCTTTTCCGTGCTGGCAGTAGCCAGACAGATGGAGATTGATGAGCAGCCTTTTGACCTGGTGTTGAGTGGCAGTCTTTTACAGCACTCGCCTTTCTACCAAAATGTTTTCCTGCAGTCAGTGCAAGCGCTTTTGCCAAACGCCAGGGGCATCTTGCTGGATGTGCCGCCGGTGGTTGGGGCATTGATGATGGCGCTGGCAAATGATCGCGAGAGTTCTAAAAAAGTGTCAGAACAACTTCTGGAAGTGCGGAAAATGATGGCGAAAAACGGCTGGAAAATCGGCGAATAAAGGTCGAACTTACTCATTACTCCTTACCTTTCTCCATCAACAATTCCCCGTCATCTCCGACTCTCATGGGGTAAAATAGAGTTTTGACGGATCTTTTCAATAAAACGGAGTTGAGAAGTGTTTCTAGGCGGGCGATCGCCCGCCTGGAAACACTTTACCCCTAATTTTTGATATGATACGCTTTGATTGTAATCATGGAGGTATTATGACCACAGACTTAATTTCTGCATTATCCCAACGGATTGCCAGTGAAATCCTGAAGCAGCCTGCGCGTACCATCGCCGCAGACGAAAAACTGATCTCGAGCGGCCTGGTTGATTCATTCAGCCTGGTTGATCTCTCCTTGATGATCGAGGATGATTATGGTGTCCAAATTGATGACACTGAGTTGAACGCTGAAACTTTCGATACCTTGAATGAGCTGGCTGCCTTGATCCAGTCTCGCCAGTGATGCAGCAGATGACAACTTTTTTCGAACGATTGCGGCAGGCTTATCACGAGCAGCCTGATTTTCGCATTTTGACCTTACAGCACGCCGGTCAGGATGATCTGCCCCTGACCTATCGACAGTTGATCGAAGGTGCAGCCGGTTATGCGGGCACCTATCAACGCGCGGGCATCCAGCCAGGCGAAGTGGTCATCTTGATCCTTGAACATGGCAGCGATCTGGTCTTCGCCTTCTGGGGGGCTGTGCTGCATGGCGCTATTCCGGCCATCATGCCTTTCCTGACCGAAAAACTGTTGCCGGAACGCTACCGGGCGGACTTGGCAGCGTTGATAATGATCACCAAACCTGCTGCCATTGTGACTTATCCGGCTTTCGAGGAAGAAATCCAACCAGCACTCTCTTCAGAGGACAGTGTTCGGCAGGTGATTCTTTCGAATTCAGCATTACCACCTGTACGACCGGATTTCAGTCAATTAGGAGGGCGTAGCCGCCTTGCAGAGGAAATTGTGCTCTTACAGCATTCCTCCGGCACAACGGGCTTGCAAAAGGGCGTGGCTCTCTCGCACCAGGCAGTTTTCAACCAGCTTGCCAACTTGAAGGTGGCGATCGCCCAGACCGATCAGGATGTGGTTGTCAGTTGGCTGCCGCTCTATCATGATATGGGTTTGATCGCCGGCTTCTTAATGCCGATTCTTGCCGGCAACCATTTGGTTTTAATGTCACCGTTTGACTGGGTGCGCAGCCCGCAGCGCTTGATGCAGGCTGTCTCTACTTATAAAGGCAGCCTGACCTGGCTGCCTAATTTTGCCTATTATTTCTGTGCCCAAAAAACAAGGGACCGCCACTTGAGCGGTTTGGATCTTTCCAGCTGGCGGGCGATCATTAACTGCTCGGAACCAGTGCGGGCGGATGGGCACCAAGCCTTCATCGCTAAATTTGAGCCCTATGGGCTCAACCCTCTGGCGCTGGCGGTTAGTTATGCCATGGCTGAAAATGTTTTTGCCGTCACCCAAACAGCGCCAGGAGTTGCTCTACGCGTGGACGAAATCGATCGTGATGCCTTGCAGACTCGCAACCTTGCTCTTCCAGCGCAGGATGAGGCCGCCAGTTTGCTTATGGTTTCATGCGGGAAAGCCATCCCCAATGTTTCGATTCGCATAGTCGATTCAGAAAAGCAGGATCTGCCTGAGAGGCAAGTGGGGGAGGTGGTGGTACGCTCCAATAGCATGTTAACCGGCTATTATCATCGACCGGATGCAACCGAGGCTGTCATGCTTCCGGATGGCAGTTACCTGACCGGCGATTTTGGCTATCTTGCCGAAGGAGAGCTATTTATTACCGGCCGCAAGAAAGATTTGATCATCGTGGGAGGCAAAAATATCTACCCCCAGGATCTCGAAATCCTGGCCATGGAGGTCGAAGGTGTGCATCCCGGAAGGGTGAGCGCTTTTGGCATCTTTGATGAGCACAAGGGAACCGAGGATGTTGTCATCGTAGCGGAGGTGGATATTGAAGATATCGCAGAAAGACAGCTGATCGCCGATAATATTCGCCAGGCCATCACGCGTGGATCTGCGGTGGCGCTGCGGAATGTCTATCTGGTCTCAGCCGGCTGGATGATCAAAACCTCCAGCGGCAAGAATGCACGCCTTGCCAACCGCGAAAAATACCTGGCCGAATCGGGTGATTCTGCTTCGCCATGAAACCCAAGCTTTCCTTAAAAATGGATATAATGGATATAAGCAGGAGTTGGTTGGCTGATTAGTTGATTAGTTGATTAGTTGATTAGTTGATTAGTTGATTAGTTGATTAGTTGATTAGTTGATTAGTTGATTAGTTGATTAGTTGATTAGTTGATTAGTTGATTAGTTGATTAGTTGATTAGTTGATTAGTTGATTAGTTGATGAGTTAATGAGTTAATGAGTTGACTAAGTGGCCAATTTACAAATTTACTAATTTACTAATTTACTACTTTACTAAGCGACTAGGCGACTAGGCGACTAAGCGACTAAGTGACCAATTTACTAATTTACTAAGTGACTAAGTGACTAAGTGACTAATCAACTAATTTACAAAGTAACTAACCAACCAATTTACAAAGTAACTAACCAACCAATTTACCAAGAAAGGTAATAAACACAATGTTAGGCGAAGCAATCATAATCACGATTATCATTCTGGCCTTCATGGTGTTTTTCTATTTCTTTGTTGCCAGTAATGAGAAGCGGCAACGCTCGCAGGTACGCAAATTCTACAGCAATGCCCAGCCGGCAGAACCGTTTCAGGTCACTCAACGTCAGCCCAAACGGCTGTTTAAGAAAGACCCGCAAGACCCATTACTGATCTTCGCCTATTGGATCATCCTGCCTTTTTTCAGTGCCTTTGTGGTGATCATCGCGGTGCTGCTCTTAACGACAATGTTTTAGCGGATTGTGATCACTTGTAGGTTGGGCAAGTCCGGCAAAGATACAACTTGGGTGCAAAGTTACCATGAAAAAACCATTGTAAGGAAGCTTGAGTGCCCAACAGCCTTAACCCGGGATCGGCATAAACCCGGTTATGCTGGTTGAAAGGCTGGAGAGTGATTTTTTGTAGGTTGGGCAAGTCCGGCTAAGATACAACTTGGGTGCAAAGGGATCTTGAAATAATGATCGTAAGAAAGCTGAGTGCCCAACAGCCTTAACCCGGGATCGACATAAACCTGGTTATGCTGGTTGAAAGGCTGGGGAGTGATTTTTTGTAGGTTGGGCAAGTCCGGCAAAAACGCAACTTGGGTGCATAGGGATCTTGAAATAATGATCGTAAGAAAGCTGAGTGCCCAACAGCCTTCAATATGATCGATATACTCAACCAGGATCATGCAGGTTGAATGGCAACTAGTTTAAAAGCCGCTAATATGCCGCTTCTTGAATTGCTCCTCGCCGCAATTGTTGGGCATTCAGGCTTCATAAATCCATACCATCAATTCTATTGACTTATTTCATGAAGATTGCTATACTCACATCAGTGAATAGTCATTCACATTCGTGATATTTTCAAGGATTAAAATGGCTGAAGAAAAACCTAACATGAACCGAATAAGTCTATTGGCGGATGTCGCTGAAATGTATTATTCCCAGGGAAAAGACCAATCTGCAATTGCCAAACAGATTGGTGTCACACGTTCTATGGTTTCAAGGATGTTAACCGAAGCCCGTAATCGGGGAATTGTAGATATAAGGATTATTCGACCTATCCAATACGAACAGGACCTTGAAGATGCGATAAGAAGCATTTATGGGATTGAAACGGTATATGTGGTCTCAATTCGTAATTCGAACCATGACAAACTTTTAATCGAATTGGGAAAAGCTGCGGCCCAAGTTTTAGACCACTATCTAACCTCTGATGCCATTCTGGGATTGGCTTGGGGCACCACCATTAGCGCTGTCGTAGATGCTGTTGAATCCACAGGAAAATATCCGGGTAAAGTGGTTCAACTTGTCGGTGCGATGGGTGCACAGAACGCAGAATATGATGGTCATGCGCTGGTTCAACGACTTGCGAACAAACTGGGCGGCAATCCCTATTTCATCAACGCCCCTTACCTTTGCCAATCAAGTAAGATCGCTCAATCGATGATGGAAACCAGGGGAATTAAAGAGACCATCGAATTGGGAAAGAAAATTCAAATCGCTTTGTTGGGCATTGGCACAACCGAAATCGAGTATTCGAGCTACTTTCTGGCAGGATTATTACCGGAAGAAGAAATCAAAAAACTTGTAAATTTAGGAGTGGTGGGTGATGTTGCCAGTAATTTCTATAAACTAAATGGCAAACCCTATTGCGATGATTTTATGCGGCGCTTGATCACCATTCAACTTAATGATTTAGTAAAAATACCCATTCGCATCGGTGTGGCTGGAGGACCAGGAAAAGTTAATGCAATTATTGGTGCGCTACATTCAAAGCTGGTGAACGTCCTTGTAACCGATAGCATTACAGCCAGAAGTATTTTAGCATCCAACCCTATTGAAAAATAAAACAATACAAACAAAGAGGAATTTATGCAAAAAGAAGAAACATTTGTAGCCAAAGCTTCACGACTGAAATTGTCTAATGAACAACTTATCGATATGTACCGCACCATGTCCCTCATCCGGCAATTTGAATATATGGCAGATAAACTCTATGCTATGGGAAAAGTCCATGGCACAATGCATCTTTCTGCCGGCCAAGAAGCCGTAGCGGTCGGGATTAGCCGCGCGACCATACGTGATGATTATCTGATTAATCATCATCGTGGTCACGGTCATTTTATTTCCAAGGGAGCGGACATTAATAAAATGATGGCTGAATTCCTTGGCAAAGACGCTGGCTTTTGCAGAGGTCGAGGTGGATCAATGCACATCGCCGACTTTTCCAGTCATAACCTTGGCGCTAACGGTATTGTTGGTGGTGGCATTCCCCACTCTCTCGGTGTTGGTCTGGCAATCCAGATGAAACAGCTTTCAGAGATTTGTATCGCCATTTTTGGCGATGGAGCATCAAACGAAGGTGTGTTTCATGAGAGCCTCAATATGGCTGCTCTTTGGAAACTGCCGGTTTTGTATGTCTGTGAAAATAACAAATACGGCATGTCGATGGAAGTTGAACGCGCAACCGCCAAATTGCCTATCTCACAACGGGCGGAAGGATATGGCATTCCCTGGCATTACATTGATGGCAATGACCTTTTGACCGTCTATGAAACCATGCGTGATGCTGCAGAATTTATACGCTCGGGCAATGGTCCGGTATTCGTAGAAACACAAACTTACCGGTATTTCGGCCATTCAAAAAGCGATCGGAACCTCTACCGTTCAAAAGATGAGATCGATGATTGGCGCGATAATAAAGACCCAATCGCGCGCTTCAAGGGGCAACTGGTCGAAAACAAAATACTTACAGAAGAACAAGCGGATGAAATCAACAACGAAGCCCTTGCGGTTATCGAAGCAGCAGTTGCTTTTGCTGAAGCTTCACCTGACCCAGACCCATCAACAGTAACGGAGTATGTATATGCCTGAAATCACTTATCTCGAAGCTATTCGACAAACTCTATGGAAAGAAATGAAACGTGATGAACGGGTGTTCATCATCGGAGAAGATATTGGCCGCTATGGTGGTGCGTTTGGTGTTACTCACGGCATGTTGGATGAATTTGGTGAGAAACGGATTATCGAAACACCAATCTCCGAACCGTCCATCATAGGTGCAGCCATTGGCGCTGCTCTGCTTGATATGCGCCCTGTAGTGGAAATCATGTTTATGGATTTCATCCTGTTGACACTGGATCAAATTGGTAACCAGGCAGCCAAAATGCATTATATGTTTGGTGGAAAAGCGACCGTTCCGATAGTCATTCGCATGCCAGGTGGTTCGGGGACTGGTGCCGCAGCCCAGCATTCTCAATCGCTTGAAACCTTATTGATGCACCTTCCCGGGCTCAAGGTCGTGACACCCTCTACTCCCTATGATGCAAAAGGCCTGCTCACCACGGCTCTGCATGACCTTAATCCAGTCTGTTTCATTGAACATAAGCTGCTTTATAAGATGAAAGGTGAAGTTCCGGAAGAGGATTATGCCATTCCGTTCGGGGTGGCTGACGTGAAAAGAAAAGGGAAAGACCTTACCGTAGTTACCAATGAGATCATGGTGCACAAGACAATTGCTGTCGCCAATAGACTGGCATCTGAGGGTATTGAAATAGAGGTGGTAGATCTGCGAACCATGGTCCCGTTGGATAAGCAAACAATTATCGAGTCTGTAACAAAAACAGGCAAACTATTGGTCATACACGAAGCCTGCGAAACCGCTGGTTGGGCGGGTGAGATTATGGCTGTGGTATCTGCCAGCCGGGCTTTCGATTACCTCGATGCACCCATGCGCCGGCTGACCGGTAAAAATACGCCTATTCCGTACAACCGCGATCTCGAACGGGCTGCTGTTCCTCAGGAAGAAGATATTGAACGTGAGATCCGCGCGATATTGAAAGGTGAATATTAAAATGCCTATTCCGTTTATTATGCCCAAAGTGGATATGGACCAGGAAAAAGCGACGATACTTTCCTGGGAAAAATCAGAAGGTGATCCGGTAAAACAGGATGAAACCGTTCTGGTTGTCGAAACCGAGAAAGTAGCCATTGATGTCACCTCTCCCGCAACCGGCACTCTGGTTGGGCTGAAATACCAGGTAGGCGATGTTGTGCCTGTGGCGACAGTAATTGCATATGTACTCAAACCAGGTGAAACCCTTGCCGATATTCCGGAAAATATTGCTAAACCCGCAGATGATAAAGCGGCCTCTGAAGTATTGGTTGCTCATCAACAATCAATAGTGTCCGTTCCTGCAAGTCCTCTGGCGATGCGGGTTGCCAACGAATTGGGAATTGATATCGCTCTTGTCCCTGCATCGGGAAATCGAATTTCCAGAGAAGACGTTGAGGCTTATGTTGCGGCAACCAAAAATGCAGCGACGATCTCACATATAAAAACTGACAAAATAGCTGCCACCCCGGCAGCGAGAAGACTTTCTCGTGAAACCGGAATCTCTCTTGATACTGTTACCGGCAGCGGGCCATTCGGAAGAATTCAAGCAGAGGATGTTAAATCGACACCGCTGACAAGCTCTCAGGCTGCTAATGAGCGCCCGGCAGAAGTAATTCCATTGATTGGCATGCGTCTCAAGATTGCCCAACGCTTGCAGGCCAGCTTTCAAGAGGCGCCTCACATTGCCGAAACGATTGAGGTGGATGTTACCAGGTTGGAAGGCATGAAGAAACATTTAAATGAGGCTGCTCAGTTGAAAGGGACTGTCAAAGTTTCAATGACTGCCATTCTGGTGAAGCTTATCTCCTGGGCACTGGAAAGAAACCCGTATATCAATTCATCACTGGCCAATGATTCCATTTACCTATGGAAGAACGTTAACATTGGGATCGCCACAGCGATCGATAGCGGCCTTATCGTCCCGGTTGTTCATGATGCCAACTTGCTTTCCATTTCTCAGATCGCAGAACGAATCAATGACCTGAGTGTACGTGCCAGGCAAAACAAGCTCGAGTTAAAGGATGTGCAAAGAGGTACCTTTACAGTCTCAAATCTGGGAATGTACAATATTCGACAATTCAGGGCTGTGATCAACCCTCCCGAATCGGCAATCCTGGCTGTTGGTGCAAGCATTAGAAAACCGGTTGTTGTGGATAAGAACGATACGATTTCTGTAAGACCAATCATTGCGTTTACACTCGCTGCGGATCACCGCGTTATTGATGGCGTTGTAGCTGCCAAATTCCTGAACGATCTTGCCAAAGTGATTGAATACCCGGAGATATTGGCCAGTAGTGTTTCTTAAAGTAATTTATCAAACGAGAAAATAACGGAGGCAGTAAAATGAATTTCAAGCTGGCAATAGATTCCAGGGTAGTGCTGGCAGAAACTCCCATATGGGATCCCCGAATCAAAAAGCTTTACTGGACTGACCTTTTCGATGGAATGGTTCACCGTTATGATCCTCTAACCGGCATGGATGAATCCGTAAAGGCTGGCTCGCATATCGGGGCAGCTATTCCAACCTCGGATGTAGACCGCTTGCTCGTAGCCGTGCCGGATGGAATGATGTTATTGGATTTCCCGACAGGAAAACTGAGTTTAATCGTCGCTCCTCAACCCAATACCGGACAATTTCGGTACAATGATACGCGCTGTGACTCTGTTGGTCGAATTTTCACAAGTTCGGTTTCAAGCCAGTTTACAGAGCCGAATTTTGACCCCGAAATCATGACCGGGAAATTCTACATGATTGATACAGATGGAACCGTTATCACTTTGGTTGATAAATTAGTCCAATACAATACAATCTTCTTCAATAACCAGAACACCAGTCTCTACGCAGTTGATACGTATTATAAAAAGCTGCTGCGCTTCGACTATTCCATTGAAAAAGGTGCCAGCGGAGTACCGGAAGTAGTCATCGATTTTGATGATATGCCGGATGGCGTTTCTGTAGATGCCCAAAATAACATCTACGTCTGCCACTGGGGCGGGAATAAACAGTTAACAGTCTGGAATTTGGATAATTATCAGTTTGTTAAAAGCATTCCTTTCCCAGTCAAAAATATTTGCTGTGGAGGTTTTGCTGGTGATGACATGAAGGACTTCTATGTAGCAACCTCCAGGTTCTGGTTGGCCGATGGCGACCCGGATTTTGATGCCGGTGCTGGAGGAATATTTATGGCTAGAAGTGAAATTGCCGGAATACCGGAATGCTTTTATAAGATCAGATATTAAATTCAGACAAAAAATTCATCAACCATCAAATGTAGAGTCAGGAATGAGCGATTAGGTTTTGTTGCACCTAATCGCTCAATGCTGATGATGGATCTCAGGTTTTCAGTTGAACCTGAAACCACGTCAAATTATTATTGATGATTTTAGAAAAATTAAAGGGCGCTATCCAGCCCGAAAACGATTATAAATGCGGGTGTTAATTCCACTTAACGCTGGGTAAATTCCGCGGTAGATCTCATACAATTCGGTGTATAGAGCAACCAGCTTTGTGTTAGGTTCGAATTGTTTTCCAGGGCGATAAACCCTTTTTGCTGCTTCTTCCAAATTTTGATAAACACCAACCCCGGTTCCAGCCAGCATGGCTGCTCCGAGGGCGGTGGCTTCTTCCAGTTCCGGTACATCGATTACACAATTGGAAACATCTGCTTTATTCTGCATCCAGAAATCATTTCGAACGGCACCGCCGATGGCAGTGATTTTCTCGGCTTTTTGCCCGGAGCCTAATTCCACAGCCTTTAACATACCCAGGAAGGAATAGTCCAGTCCTTCGATTATTGAGCGCAGCATGTCTGATCGGGTGGTTGTGTCGTTTAAGCCAAGAAATGCACCCAGAGAACGCGAGTCAAGGTTGGGGCAGGTAGAACCATTAAAGTGGGGCAGAAAAAAGACCCCATTGGCGCCAGCCGCTGAACTTTGTGCCTCTTGCATAAGATTCGACCACACATTGCCCTGTCCAACGCCTGCCGCTTGCCGAGCGAGGAAACCATATTCGTCTTTGTACCATTCCAGCATATTGGCGGCTGTCCCTCCTCCCCAAATACAATAAGTGCCCGGGACAGCATGTGCTTCTACCGTCAGACCCAGGTTACGGATCTCACCAGTCCAACGAGGCGTGAACGTAGGTGTAAGCACCAATTCCCAGGTACCGGTTACATCCAAAATAGAGCCGGGTTGGATTGCCCCAGCGGCCAGAGCCCCGATCAAGTAGTCATGCCCACCTTGGAAGATAGGCGTGCCGACGGGAAGCCCTGTTTTTTCACTTGCATCTGCGGTCACCTCCCCGATAAAACTCCCGCTTGCTTGCGGTCTAGGTAAGAGCTCCTTATCCAGCCCGGTCATTGATAATAATTCATCCGACCATGTAAGCGAGCGTTGATCCAGCAGCAAAGTGGCAGATGCGTCGGTGAAGTCGGTGGAGTATTTTCCAGTCAGCTGATAGTTGACAAAATCTTCAACAATCAACCATTTTCTTATACGTTGAGCAATCTCTGGCTCGTTTTCTTTTAACCACATGAAGCGCAAAGCTGTGTTCCAAACAAATGGCTGCCATCCGGATATTTGAAATGTTTTTTCAAGGCCAACATTCTCCAGCCACCATTCAAACTGCGGTACTGTGCGGGTGCATAACCAGTTGATAAAAGGATAAAGGGGATCACCATTTTCATCCAGTGGTACAGCATCCGCACCCAATCCGGTCACAGCAGCAGCGAGGATCCGTTTATTAGGCCCCAATTGGCTTACTGCCTCCCGTATGGCTGCGGCGATACCATCCCAGATATTTTCGGGTAAATAGACCTGCCAGTTAGGGTGAGCGGTGTCATTGGCGATTGAGACTTGCGGGCGGCTGGCGTGGGAAAGGACATTTCCCTCCAAGTCATAGACGAGCGCTTTCATGCTGGTCGAGCCGATGTCAATACCGAGCAAACAATCCATCAAAAACCTCCATTCACTACATTGCTGATCTATAATTTTCAATCATTTACATCAAATCAATGTATCTTTTCAATACAACGGGATTGAGGGATGGTAGCCGAAAAACACTCTGCCCATAATTTTTGAAATGATACAAATGAATTATGTTTTGCCGGTAAGAATACCATCAAGTTGTTCAATTTCCTGGGGTGAGAGTCGAAATTCGACCGAAGGAAAAGTGCCGTCCACCTGGCTGGGACGCCGTGCGCCGACAATCGCACCTGTCACGACCGGATTACGAAGTGTCCATGCAATCGCCACCACACCTGGCTCCACTGCATGCTGTTTGCCGAAAATGGCAAGCTTTTCGACCAATTGCAGATTTTTCTCGAGTTTTGGCGGCTTAAATTCCGCGTCATGCTGTCGCCAATCATCAGCCGGCATATTCTTAATTCGTTCTGCTGTCATCTTTCCGGTGAGCAAGCCCGAGTACATGGGCGAATAAACGATCACGCCGATATTGTTCTTCCGGCAATAGGGAAGGATATCAATCTCCACTTCGGGGCGGACGAGTGAATAAGGCGGCTGGAGAGAATTAACAGGTGCAATGGCGGAAGCTCTTTCCAGTTGAGATACACTGAAATTGGAAACTCCGATCCAGCGGACTTTACCTTCACGCTGCAACTCAGCCAGCGTAGCCCAGCCTTCCTCGATTTCCTCGTCTGGTCTGGGCCAGTGGATCTGGTACAGGTCGATCGCGTCGATCTTAAGTCGCCGCAGACTTCCTTCGCACTCTTTACGTATAGAATCTCTTTTGAGAGAATCAACAAATTCGCCCC
Organism: Chloroflexi bacterium 44-23; assembly: GCA_001899005.1. Classification (GTDB taxonomy): domain Bacteria; phylum Chloroflexota; class Anaerolineae; order Anaerolineales; family Anaerolineaceae; genus UBA6170. The sequence continues at coordinate 27,101 of MKUW01000017.1, read as the reverse complement.
GCTCATTCCAGGGCAGAGAGCACTTTGTAAAGACAAAGGGACGCTCGGACATTCCGTTCAAGGCCTTTGCTACTACTTTTTCAGAGTGACCGAGACCATACCCGGCTGCTGTATCGATCCAATTGATACCGAGGTCCAGAGCATGATGAATTGCTGTAATGGATTCACTGTCATCTTGTGGTCCCCAGGCATATACCCAATCACCTCCACCGATCGCCCATGCCCCAAACCCAATGGGGGTGATGAACATATCAGTACTACCAAGCTGGCGGGTTTTTAAATTTGTTTGTCCATTTGGCATAATCATCTCCTTTTATTGTCTTATCAAAATCTTGTTTTTCCCGATTTTCACGCTTTATCCGCTGCTTTCCAGACCATGCCGGCACTTGGTTATTGAAGCGCATTAATCATAGCTGGCCAAACCATACGGATAATGACAGTTACTCTTTGTAAAGATCTTGGTTTTGTAATCCGGAGAGGCGGATTGCAGTCGTCCGCAATCCGCCTCAAATATTTATTAAACTACTGGACTTTGCCTTCCATGTAATCTTTGAGGGTCTTGCCGGGATAGTAGTGCGCAAATGCTTCTTCCACGTTGTCCTTCGTGACTGCCATGGTGGCATAGAAGACAACACCCGGGATGTCTGCACCGTTTAGCAAGTTTACCATCTCGCTCATACACCAGTTTGCTGGTGCAATGGAAGAGTAAGCTGAAGTACCAACGATGACACCATCATAGATACCTTTTAGGATAGGTTTATCTTGGTCAACAGATGATAATAGTATGTCAGTCTTTCCTTCAGCAAGCATTGCATTCATCATACCAATTGTGGCTGAGGAGTAGAGACCCCAAGCGCCGATCATGTCGGGATTAGCCTTCATAGCGCCTTCAAAAGCCTTGTAATGGTCTTCAGGTGAAATGCCGGTTAATTCGACGATTTTAATATTCGGGTACTTTGAGAAGACATCGATAAAACCCTTTGCGCGAGTTGCGGCATTGGGGTGAACGAAGGGCAGCGTCTGATAGACGATTGAACCTTCCATTCCTTTATCAGTATCCAGCAAGGCTTTCTCAAGCAGTTCGCCAGCGACCGTGCCTTGTTCGACAGTGTCACCAATAACGAGTGCATCTACGGAACCAGCCAGAGGTGCATTCAATGCAACGACTGGGATATTGGCAGCCTCAAGCGCATCGAGGGCCGTCTTCACGCCGGTGAAATCACACGGAGCGAGGATAACGCCGTCCACGCCTTGCAGGATCCATTGTTCAATCGCCTGGTTCTGAGCGTTTTGGTCGTAATTGGCATCATTGACTAAGAGTTCAACACCTGCATCTTTTGCGGCAGCTTTCATGGTCTCCAAAATCATGGAACCGACTTCGTCAACCGTGTAGTAAACAGAAAAACCGATGGTGTATTTTTCATTGGCTTTGGGCATTGGTGTCGTCATCTCATCAGCAACTTTAACTGCGCCTGCAGATCTGATGGTTACATTGGCGTCAACTCCCACATCCCCGTACCAGCCATTCAGGTCATAAACAGTTCCTGGATCTCCCACATAAGTGAAATCGGGTACATTGGGATTCACAGGAGCTGCAGGTTCATCAACAACTGGTGCCGTGGTTGCCTCAACCGGTGCCGTGGTAGCTTCTGCTGGAGCTGAGGTTGCCACCGGGGCAGCCGGTTGCGTTGGTGCTGCGGGTGCTTGGGTCGCAGCCGGTGCACATGCTGGGACCAGCAGGGCCAAAATCAGCAGAAGTGATGCAAGGCGACCTATTTTCTTCAATGAATTTCCTTTATTTTGTTTCATTATATCTCCTCTATTTTTGTTTTTGGATTTGGTTTCGATGATCGAGAACCCTCGACACAAAGACGAACAATATTAAGTTTTTGCCTCCTTTCTTTTGATATTCCGCCTGCTTTTATCGGCAGCATTCGCGGAACGCGGTTATTTTTGTCTGGATTTGAACGCATTGTCCATCAAAACCGCCAGGATGATGACAAGTCCTTTAACCAATATTTGCACATGAAATTGAGCCCCTAACAGTGCCATACCGGAGTTAAGCGCTGCAATAATCAAGCAGCCTCCCAAAGTTCCCCAAATTGAACCTACCCCACCAGAAATTGCTGTTCCGCCAAGGATAACGCCGGAGATACTATCCAGCGCAAGATCGGTTCCTGCACCTGGGAGGCCGGAATTCATCAGTGCAGCCAGTATCAAACCGGAAATAAAAGCATATAAGCCACTCAACGTGTAAGCTGCGATCTTGACCAAACTTATGTCAATTCCGGCAACCCGTGCTGCTTCCGGATTTCCTCCGATACTGCGTACATAGAAACCAAATTTTGTATGTGTGAAAAGGAACCAGGAAACCGCAAATACGACCATTGAAATAATTACTGGTGTGGGTATGATCCCAAAGACGCGCCCATTGCCGAACAGGTTTGCAAAGTAGGGTATCACGATCGGTACCGGCCTGCCCGTTGTAAGCGTGAGGGCAAGCCCTCTAAAAATATTCATTGTAGCCAGAGTCACCAGGAATGGCTCGATCTTTCCTTTGACAGAAACGAAACCATTAAAAAAACCGAGGAACAAGGCTGCTAACATCACAAGCAGCCCGGCCGGGATGGCAGGCATTAAGCCACCCCTTACAAGCATTGCGAAACCAACACCTACAAAAGCTGCAATCGAGCCTACTGAAAGGTCTAAGCCGCCCAGTGTGATGATGAAAGTCATTCCCAACCCCGCTATGAGCACGTAACTCATATTTTTCATAATTGAGAGCAGGTTTGAGGGGTGAATGAATACCGGTTTGAGTGAGGTAAATATGACCACCAGCACGAGTAAAATCATGATGGTACGATATTTGATGATTAATTTCATGAAAGTGGTTTTGGGTGTCTGGACAGGGTTGGCTTGTGTTTGCATCGATTTATAATTCCTCCAATTATTTTGTAGAGCAGCTATGGGGTTTTTTGAGTAGCCAGGCTTATCACTCGTTCTTGGGTACTATCTTCCTTTGAGATGATGCCCTTCATATGGCCTTCTTGCATAACCATGATTCTGTCTGCCACACTAATAAGTTCTGGTAGTTCAGATGAGACCATCACGATCGCAGTGCCACGTGCGGCAAGATCACCCATAATTGTGTAAATCTCGGTTTTTGCGCCGATATCAATGCCGCGTGTCGGCTCATCAAAGATGATCACATCCGGAGAGAAATCCAACCATTTGGCAAGCGCTACCTTTTGCTGATTCCCACCCGAAAGCGAACTGACTACTTGCTCGATTCTACTAATCCGGATGTTGAGAGATTTCTGGTGACGATTTGCAGATTCTTTAAGCTTGGACCAATTCAAGTAACCCAAGAATGTCGGTTTTTGTGCATTGAGCATGTTGATGTTCTCGTGAACCGGCAGGCATAGCACCAGTCCCGACTTTTTTCTATCTTCGGTGACAAATGCCATTTTGTGCTTGATCGCCTGACGCGGGTTCTCGGGATTAAATTCCTCGGCATTCAGGAAGATTTTTCCTTCCGTTATAGGGCGCATTCCAAAAAGTGCTTCCAGCAACTCGGTCCGCCTTGAACCCACCAGGCCGCCGATACCAAAGATCTCGCCCTTATGGACTTCGAAGGAGATCCCGCTTAATATTTCACCACTGGCCAGGTTCTCAACTTTTAAAACCACATCTCCAATTGGAACATCCCTCTTGGGATATACATTGGTTAATTCGCGTCCAACCATCATTGTAATTAAGTCATTTTCGGTGACATCTGAGTTGTTTACCGTACTTACCAGAACGCCATCCCGAAGCACGGTGATTCGATCCGCGATGCCGCCAATTTCGTGCAGCCTGTGAGATATGTAGATGACTGCAACTCCATGCGCTTTTAAGCCGCGGATAATATCCATAAGCTTGTCCGCATCATTTTGAGATATGGAGGATGTGGGTTCATCCATCAAGACGATTTTTGCATTGGACGTGATAGCTTTTGCGATCTCTACAACCTGCTGCTGCGCAATTGAAAGATCCCGTACTTTCCAGTTTGGGTTAATTTCATTTTGGCCCAGGTCTTTTAATGCTTTGGCAGCAATGGCAGTATATTCATTTTTTCTTTGTAAAAAGCCTTTAAATTGGCTTTGCTTGTCCAGGACGATGTTTTCTGCCACTGTCATATCCGGGCAGAGCGTTAATTCCTGATAAATTGTGTGAATGGAAGCGTCAATCGCATCCTTGGGAGATTTATATGTTACCGCCTTACCGGCAACAATCATTTCTCCGCCGGGATCAGGTTGGTGATACCCACTCAATATCTTTATAAGTGTGGATTTACCTGCCCCGTTCTCCCCCAGCAAGGCATGTACTTCACCATTTCGAACCTCCATGCTTACGTTCTTAAGCGCAACGACGCCAGGAAACGTTTTACTTATGTTCCTAAGTTCCAGTATATTTTCGCTTAAGGTCACTCACGCCTCCTGAGTTGATTTTCAATAAAGAAATTGGGGTTTTAATAAATAGGATTGTTACGCGCAGGCCAGCCAGCGCATTTAAATTACATTTGTGGGATTTTACGGGTTCTCCGTAATATCAGAACGGAATATGGGTCAAAATTGATTAAAAGGGGATACTTGTTACCCGAGATGTTCGCAATACTTGCCAGGATTATAATTCGGCTTTCCTGCTCACTGCCATTCGCATGTTCTTAAACATAATCGCCTCTGTTAAGGGCAATTACTCTCTGCTGGTTTGTGCGATGGATGAGGGTCACATGTATTTCCCTGGGTGTGTTAGCAAGCCGGACATCAAAAAATTTTCTGTCTATTATACTCAACCCGGCGTCAAGGGGATCGACGCCGAGTTGAGATTTAACGGCTCGGGTTGATTCAACATCCGCGCCGGCATGGTTCTCAGAACCTGAGCAGCCGCTACAGCCGATGGTCACATAAACCTTATCACCACCTTTTTTGCGATTAATGGGTAACAATGCACCAAAATCTTCCGGATGGTCTGAATGGGTTATGGCTGTAAGAACGGTTAGCTTTTTAGACATGAAATATCAAGCTCCAATAGCTTATTACCTGCTGGCGAACTGGACAGGGGGGAGAAGACGATATGGCTTGTGGTTCGGCCAGGTTTGTACGACGCGGAAGGCTTCAGCATATTTACATCCACACTGGAAGCCACGCAACTTATTCATCGCCTCTACATATTCAAACCAATCTTTGATGCCAAATTGCTTTTCAAGAAAATCGCCATGCTGACTTTCGTGTTGCTTGAATGCCTCAATTTTCTGATCATATTCTTGTGTGATATCCACATAGTGATCGGCGGGAGCTACGCGGCTCATGCCCAGCGGCTCAAAGTAAAAAATGGTTGGAATATGATTGATTGGTTCGTATTTGGTGTCAGGGATATTGGCTGTGCTGGCCCAGATGGCAGCCCTGTAAACATTCTCGCCGACATTGGAGTGATCATGAACGTAGTCATCCCGTTCGTGGGTAAGAATTACATCCGGGTTTGTACGGCGAATCAAATCCACATAGGTTTTCCATGTGGGATTATCCAACCAGACTTCGCCGTCTTTAAAATCCAACATGATCAACTCTGCGCCAATTATATCAGCTCCTCTTTGTGCTTCCTTTGCACGAATGGCTTCGATCTCCGGGCCGGTATGAATCTTGGAGCCAACATTGCCGGTAGCGGCAACGGCCATGTAAACTTTGTGACCTTCTTTGACGTAGCGGATCAGGGTGCCTGCACATTGAAGCTCGATATCATCCGGGTGTGCCGATGCACATAGTATTGTAAGTTTTTTTTCCATGAGTAGACCTCCAAAATAATCTAGATGTTTATGGTGAATAATTACGTTTTCGGCGGAATTTTGTTATGAATGCCTCCAGTTCTAATGTAAAAACTATGTTTATAAATAAAGAGTTTCTAAAATTAATATTCTTTCAAATCAATCAATGCGGTGTTCTTGCAGCAGACGGTGGACAAGCTGGCGTGCTTCAGTGACTGCCTTTAACGGATTTCCGGTGGGATCCATGTCAGCCCACATTTCGACCACCATTGGCCCGGAAAAATCCAGCTCGGCCAAAGTTTGGAAAACATCGTCAAACGGGACAGTTCCCTTCTCAAACATCACCCCGCGCACCTCGCCGGGGAGAGCGTCCTTCACGTGGACTCCCACAAGGTATTCTTTAGCCAGTTTAAGCTGTTCGACCGGATCGTACCCGGCAGCAACCAGATTGCCCATATCCGGATAGACATTTAGCCAGGGTGAATTCACTTCCCGTACGAAGCGAAGAGCCTTGTCAATTGAATTGACCGTCTCGACATCCACATTTTCCAGTGCCAGCATGACACCTGCAGCGCTGGCCAAGCCAACACCCTGAAATAGGCCTTCGAGAAATCGTGCTTGTGTGGTGGTATTGCTGCTTTCACTATAAACGTCATAGCCCATCAATTGAATAATACGAATGCCCAGATCGGATGCCAGCCGGATCGCCTGTTCAAGGATTTCCAGACCTCTTTTACGTGTATCTGGTGAGGAGCTGCCCAAGGGAAACTTGCGATGACCGCTGATGCCCATTGTCAGGATCGGCACACCGCAATCCTCAATTGTATGACGCAGAGCCAGTCGTTCAGACGAGGTCCATTCCAGGCGCGCCAGCCGCTCATCAGTAACATCAATGGACATCTCAACAAAATCAAACCCGGCCTTTGCTGCCTGGCACAATCGTTCACTCCAGGACAGGCTGGCAGGAAGTGCTTTTTCATATATGCCCAGCGGGTTTGTATCAAAATTCTGCATGCGATTCGATTTGTCCTTTAAAACGGTAGGGATGATAAATACTTATATTGCTTAATATCTGGTTTTAATCAACTTGAGTTTTTAGCATCAACTTTTTTAACCACTATTCTTTTTGCCCGTAAGAGTTGGCATAGATTTCCTGAAATTCCTTTACCTGTTCCGGCGTAAGAACAATCGGATTCCCATGCAGCATGGCATAATGCGCGATCTTGGCCACATCTTCCACCTCAACGGCAGCGACAGTTGCCTTCCAGACTGTTGTCCCGAACGTATACACACCATGGTTCTGCATGACAATGGCAGAGCAGGACCCGAGCTTGGCCATGATCTCAGAACCAATATCTTCACCACCAACCGGCGCATAACCGCCAATCGGAATCTCGCCACCCAACAATGCTGCAGAAGTCATAACGGGTGGGATTGGCCGGCCCAATACAGCAAAAATGCTGGCAAAAGGTGAATGGGTGTGAACAATACCATGGATGTCCGCACGGTGCTTGTACATATAAAGATGTGTTTCAGTATCGCTAGATGGTCTCAGGTCGCCCTCAATACATTTCCCATCGATGTCCATTACAATCAAATCAGCCGGTGTAAGTTTGTCATAGCGGAACCCAGTCGGTTTTATCACGATCAAGCCGGATTGGGGGTCGCGCCCGCTCACTGTCCCACTATGCATGGTGACAAGGTGGTTCTTCGGTAGTTCCATCAGTGATTCATACACTTCTTGCCGGAGTTCATTTAACATCATTTATGTTCTTCCTTTCCAGTTTTATCCATGTTGGTGAGTGTATTGAAAATCAAACAAAAAATTAGCGTACAAAACCGCCTACACCGCCTCCATCGATAACTAACGCGTTACCGGTCATCTTTCCGGAGCGGTCGCTGGCGAGAAATACAACCAATTCTGCTATTTCACTTGGGTCAATAATGACACCCATCGCGTTATTCTTTTTGTATTCCTCTTCCAATTTATCCGGGTGAAAGCCGTGAATACTGGCACGTGCCTCTCGCAGCTCTTGCGTCCACATCTTGCTGCCCCCGAAGACTGCTCCTGGGAGAACGCTATTGGCTCGGATCTTATAAGGCCCAAATTCATTTGCTATTGTACGTGCCATGTGAAGAACGGCCGCTTTCGAGGCGTTATAAGCTAAAAAGTGCTTGCTTGGTTTTAGCGAGTTGTCACTATTATTGAATACCAATACTCCGCCATCCGCCTGGGTTTTAAAAACCTTGATAGCCTCACGTGAAACCAGGAAGCTGCCGGTGCAATTTACGTTCATTACCCAGTTCCATTGCTCCAGAGTGCATTCATCGGACGGTACACTGACCGAGACACCGGCGTTATTCACGGCGATATTAAGTTTGCCAAAATAATCCACTGTCGATTTCATCGCGGCAACTACATCGTCTTCCTTCGTGATATCACAGCGAACCGGGAGAATGCGCTCCTCATCGGTGATTTGGGATAACGATTGCTTTGCTTTATTTAAGTTGTCAACGTTAAAATCCCAAAGGGCGACTTTTGCTCCCTCCTGGACAAGTCTCTTAGAGATGGCCAATCCGATACCTGAAGCAGCTCCTGTGATCAGGGCTACCCGATCTTGCAAATCTTTACGTGGATGGATATTTGGTTCGTCAGTCATGATTCGATTTTTCTCCTATAATGTTTCAGATTTTTTCCTGTTTTTAGTTAGAGCGATAACTGTAGAAAGTAAATGCATCGGCTACGTAATACTCATCTGAAAGAGCCAAAGGTTCACCATCATTTCCAATATCGACCTGTTCGATGTTCAGAATGCTGCTGCCGTAGGGGATTGCAAGTTTCTCTGCCATATAGGCTTCGGCCGCTAATGGGCGAATGCGGGCGATGCCGTGGTGGATCTCCATGCCGAGGCGTTCACGGAAAAATGTGTACATGGATTGGTGTTCGACAAGATAGTTCTCAACTTCAGTGAGAGGAATTTCAGCCCCCTGATCACGAAACAATGCCTTGGGAATATAGTCGAGGCTGAAGACGACTCTGCGGTCATTTGCCGTTCGCACGCGTTCCAGGGCTACAACCTCATCACCCGGTTCCAAAGAGAGACGGCCGGCGATGTGTTCGCTGGCAGGACGCGCTGAAATTAGGAACTCCACAAAGCCAGGTTCGGCACCAGAGGAACGAATGAGCTGAGTCACGCCAGAATTGATATTTAGATTGTTGTAGGTGGGAGGATTCTTAGAGATAAACGTGCCGACCCCCCAACGACGCTGAATGAACCCGGCTTGTTCCAAGATAGTAAGACCAGACCTGACCGTGCTGCGACTGACCCTTAAAAAAGTGGAGAGATCCGGTTCGTTAGGGAGCTGGGAATCCGGGGCGAGTGTCCCCTCCATAATCAAGTTGCGTAATTGTTCAGCCACCCGTTGTGCGAGGGAGGAATTATCGTAGTCGTCTCCATTGATTGGAACATATGGTTGGGATTTGAGTGGATTATCCATGGCTTTTGACCCTAATGTATGACATCGCTCAATACAATAATAGCGATTTTTCTGGAATTGTCAATAAGAAAATTGATTTTGCTCATAAAAAGTCCAGAATATTGTACAAATCAATCAAATAATGAACAGGATAATGGCTTGACAAACCTTTTTGCTGATGCTATACTGCCAATTAGACATCACTTCCGACGATAGATGTCTGACATCTCCATCAAATCCTGCAGTATGTCTTTTAAATTCAGCTCCACAAACTGATAGATGTATGACCTCTTAAATAAAAGCAACTTACTGAACTTTTGAAAAAATTTTTCAAAAAGTGATCAGTATCAACCAAAACTAAGAGAAAAGGAGAAATATCATATCATGGAAAAACTAGCTATAGATGGGGGTAACCCGGTACGCAGCAGAAATCCTATCGTAGAAACTGATGTGTTCGAAGAAGAAGAATTTAATGCACTCATGGAAGTCGCCAAATCGAAAAAGCTGCGCCGTGCGGAAGCTACTGTCGAATACGAGCGAACCATTGCAGAGTGGTTTGGCGTCAAACATGCGATTGCGGTCAGCAACGGAACGACTGCGCTCCATATTGCCCTGGCTGCCTTCGGCATTGGACCGGGGGATGAAGTCATCGTCACCCCTTACACTTTCGTGGCATCCGATACAGCTGTGCTGGAACAGAACGCCATCCCGATCTTTGCAGACATCGATCCTGTTCATTTGACGCTTGACCTGGAAGATGTGGAGAGAAAGATCACCCCGCGCACCAAAGCGATTATTCCGGTGACCATCTCTGGCTCACTGGTTGATATGGACCCTCTCATGGAACTGGCAAAAAAGCATAATCTATATGTCTTAGAAGATGCCTGCCAGTCACTCGGTGCTCGCTATAAGGGTAAGTTAGTTGGCACAATCGGGCATGTAGGCGTATTCAGTACCGTCACCGGCAAAATTACCAATACCGGCGAGGGCGGTTTTGTTATCACCAACGATACAGAACTGTATGAAAAAATGTGGGGTTATCAGGATTTCGCACGTCGTCGCTCTCTGGGACCTGCTTCAAAATATCACTTTGATTTGCCCTGCACCAACTACCGCATCACCAACATGCAGGCTGCTATCGGTACCCAGCAGATGCACCGTGCCTGGGATCTGATTCATAAAAGAACCGAGAATGCAAACTATCTCAGAGAGAAGCTGGCTGACTGTCCCGGTATCGTCCTGCCATCCGAATCTCCCTGGGGTGAGCGTGTCTATTTCTACTTCCTTATTCGTTTGCTTCCGGAAGTACTGGGAACCGATATGCTTAATTTTGCAGTCGCTCTGGCATCAGAAGGCGTCTATAACATTAAGTATTTGAGCACGACTCGCTGGATGATTCCACAGCATCTTGAGCCTTTGTTTGTCAATAAAGCCGGTTATGGTGGCACCAAGTGTCCATTTGAATGCCCGTGGTATGAGGGAGAAGTTGAGTATTATAAAGGGCTTTGCCCGGTAGCAGAAAAAGCCTGCGATGAAGTGTTCTGGCTGGCGAGCGTGCATCCATTGCTGGAGAAACAAGACCTGGATGATATTGCTGCGGCAGTGATCAAAGTTACCAACGCCTTTATTGAGAAAAAAGAGCAGGGCATCCCGATCAATTACGCGACGGATGAACAACGGGCAATTCTTTAGATAGATAGGAATCAGGAAGGTAATTTTATGGCTGAAACAAGTTCCACTTCGGTCAAACCTAACGTGGATCAGATCGGAATTGTAGTTCGAGATCTGCATGGCATGGTTGCAACCCTAAAACAGCTTTTAGGAATTGAAGACTTTCGCATCATGGAATGGCCTGTAGAAGGGATTGATCCTGAGGCCACATACCATGGCGAGCCGGGCAATTTTAAGCTGCTGCTGGGATTTGCGACGATCGGTAATACTCAGCTCGAAATTGTCCAACCGCTTGAAGGTCAAAACATTTATAGCGACTTTCTCGAAGAACACGGCCCGGGTTTGCACCATTTCCGCTTAACCGTTCCCGACTTTGACGAGAGGGTGGAAGATCTCAAGGCAAAAGGTATTCAGAACATTGCCAGTGGAACCGGAGTTCATGTTGGTTCGAGATGGGCTTACTTTGACACGAGTAAAGAGCTGGAAGGTGTTATTGTCGAGCTTCGCAAAAGCCTGGATGGATCGGGCGGCCAGGGTCAATGGATCGTTAAAGATTAAGCTTGAGTAATGCTGCGTATTATCCGCTCGAAAGGGCGGGTAATACGCAGCAAATTAACTCCTTGGACATAGGAAGCACATTTACGAGCTATTCCTCACATAAATCAACATTCCGTCACTACCGTAAATATTGGTAGGAAGCTTCTCATACAAATGATAGTGCGCCAAAAAGCGCTGATCTTGCAGTAAACCCAGCCGCCCATACACTTCAAGGAAAACGACGACCTCCGGCTGCTGGTCGATGATCAGGTCGGGGGCGATGGCGTAATTGGTGACATAGAATTCAGGATCGGTGGGGTAGTATTCGCTCGCTTGCGGTGAATTCAACCCGACCGTATCGAGAATGAGCGCGCCGGTAAAGAAGCCGAGCACACCCACGTCACCGGCTGCCAGCGTATCACCCGGCTCAAGCAGCGGCTTTACGTCCTCGGCTGCCTGCCGGTAGAGCAGTTCAAGCTGGTACCAGGCCATCTTCGGTGCGGGCCGCATTAAGCCATGATCAGGTTTCACAGTCCAGGCACTCAACAGGCTGGCGAACGGTAGAATGAGTAACAGGGTTAGATTAATTCCAGTTTTTAAAACCCGGCTTTGGACTTTTAACTTGCCCCATAGTTCCTGTAAAAAGCTGGCCAGGCCAACCAGAATGATCAGGATATAAGCCGGCAGGGGCGGGGTAAGATACCAGCGGAAGATGAGCGGATTGGCAAGCGCGAAAACAGCCAGGTATAACCACGAGTAGAGCAGCCAGGGCAGACTGCGTCGCTCGGTTTTCCAGATTTTGATGGCACCGATCGCATACAAAGCCGGGTAAATCAACAGGCCCGCAACAATCGCCAGCAATGGGCCAAACCACTCCTGGGCCATGAAGGGCGTGGCATAGTGTTGGATCAAGCGCACCAACCCCTCGGTTGCATCGAGTTGGTAAGCACCCAGTTTGGCTTGAACGGAATGCGGAATGGGAGACCCAAACTGCAGCGTAGCAAATGTATACCAGATGATTGGCAGCACCAGCAGAGCAGCCAAATCCAGCCAGCGCAGCTTTTGCTCGCCGCGCAAGATGCGAATGAGATGGTCGAGTGCGATTAGCCCCAGCAGGATGAGCGCATCCGGGCGCGTCAGCAGAGCCAGACTACCCAGCAAAGCTGCCGGTGCAATCCGTTCATTGATATAAAAGTACGCGCAGCCTGTTAGCAGCAGGATGTAAACACTTGTCTCCAGACCGCCGATGGCAAAGGTGACGCTGTAAGGCAGCAGCGCCCACAGCAGACCTGCTGCGGCTCCGGCCATCTCCTGCTGCCACTTCTTTCCGATCCTCCACAAAAGTACTGCTGTTAAAGCATCTGCCAGGGCGTTGACAATCAATGCCAGCACTGCAAAAGGTGCCTCAACACCTCCGCTGACCAGTCCAAGGCCTGCCATCAGCAGGGTATATAGCGGAGTGGTGGTACCCATAACCGCCTCGCCCGGATTGTAAACAAAGCCATTACCGGCCAGGATATTACGGGCATAGCGGAAGGTGATGTAAGCATCATCGATCGTGCGCGCACCCGGGATTAGGCGGGCAGCCAGTGTTAATATGAAGATCAGGTAGACGTACCAGGGCAGAGAGCGTTTCATCGTGGTTAATTATATAGTGATTGCCAAACGCTTACAGCCGATGGCTCATAGCAAAAAGTGATTCATCTTGAGAACAGTTTGTACATCCAACATAAGAAGGAATTGCGCACTAAAGTGAATTTGGTTTGAGATTGACGATGTAGGGGTGGTCGACAGCACCGCAACCGCTCTGAAATTGCTTCTTAATCATTTTTCACGTTTGCCGGATCAATCGACCAGACCATGCTCGCCCAATGGTCTTCGTCGTTTATAATATCGTCTTGTAGCGGCGTTCATATGAGTGGTTATCTTTGTCATTGTTTACCTCCGGAGGAAAATAGCATGCCCGATATCGCAATTCGCCTCTTCCTGCCCACTGAAACTCACCTCTATCGCCAGTTGCGCCTGCGAGCGTTGGCTGATGCACCTTATGCCTTTGGCACCACACTGGCTGAAGCTCAGACGCGCTCTGATTCCGAATGGCAGAATCGTTTTAGCCAATCACTGGCTTCAGACCTGGAATTGCCCCTCCTGGGGCTGGTGGATGCTCACCCGGCCGGATTAGCCTGGGGACATATCGATCCGGCGATTCCATTTGTCGCCCATCTCTTCCAGATGTGGGTTGAACCGCACTACCGCAGGCTTCAGCTGGGGAAGCAACTGGTGGATGCAGTCGTGCACTGGGCTGAAACGCATGCGGTCACTTATGTGGAATTGGATGTGTCCGTAGGGAACTCAGCTGCGCAATCGCTCTATCAAAGATGTGGTTTTCTCAAATGGGGTGACCCTCATCCGCTGCGGCCGGGAATGACTTTGATGAGCCAGACCATGCGTTACCCCTTTTCGAAATAACCCCACTTTTTTTTCAGGATTCGATAAGGTATAATCAGTTTCACAAAATTTTCGCTTGCTTTTTTCCAGAGAATTGATTAATTTAATGACCAATTTACAAAACAAACGGCCAGACAGGGAGCTAAACAAGTTGCTGCGCTGGCTGACACACATCCCCGCTTCCTTGTCTCCATCGATTGAACGCCGAGCCAATCTCCTATCAAGGCTGCTGTTTGTTATGATGGTAATCTTGGTGGTGACTGCACTGGTCGTTTTCCTTGCCAATCCTGCTGGCAGTGTGCGCCGTTTGGTCTATGGAAGTTTGCTGGCGTTGTTCATGGTCTTTATTTTTGGCACTTTTATGCTTAATCGCTATGGCCATTATCGGCTGGCGGCTGGCATCACACTCATCTTCGCCTTTTTCGCCCCCTGGTTATCAGCCTGGCTTGATCCGGCTATCATGAAAGGTGACTTCGTGCCTCTTAATTATGTCCTTTTACCAATTTTACTTTCAAGTTTTCTTTTACGTCCACTTTATACCATCCTTATTTCAATTATCCAGTTTGCCGCTTTAGTGTTTGTCGCCCTTTTGACCCCCATCCGAGAGACCATCAATTGGCCGAGTCTGATCATTTTCGTTTTCTTCGCCTCGATTTTCAGTATTATCCAGAACATTGTTCGCGATCGTGACCAGTTGCAGATTGATCAGCAAAACACACGACTGCGCGAAGTTGCGCTACTACTGCGCGAAGAAACAATTAGAGACCCACTGACCACCCTTTTCAACCGTCGCTATCTGACAGAGACATTCGAGCGCGAGATTCGCCGGGCTGAACGCGAGGGGTTACCGGTTGGTTTAATCATGATGGATATTGATCATTTCAAGGAATTCAACGATACACACGGCCATCCGGCTGGGGACGTGCTGTTGCACGAATTCGGTTTGTTATTAAAAGACCACATCAGAGAGGCGGATATTGCCTGCCGCTTTGGTGGCGAAGAATTTATACTCTTGATGCCCGGCGCACCTTTGCAGATCACATGCCTGCGTGCACAACAATTGATTGATAAAGTACGCGACATGCAAATTGACTATCAGGGTATTCGCCTGGGAAACGTCACCATCTCCGCCGGTATAGCCAATTTCCCGGAGCACGGCCGTACAGGGCAGGAAGTGCTGGTAGAGGCGGATGCAGCAATGTACCGCGCCAAAGCCGCCGGACGAGGGCAATTGATGGTGGCTGCGAGGTGAGCCAGGGAGTGTAAGATCACAGAGCCGGCACCATCAATCCATTATTTTCGGAGGATATTTTTAGGGGATACCTGATAAGCTTGAATATTATGTAACCTGTTCATCTTTTAGCATTTCCGTCGTCCTTAATAATCGATAGGCCTTTAGTGTTCTTCGCGGTCTTTGCGGTTCAATATCTAATAAGCTGGTCGCGTCATTGCTGTCCATGCAAAAAGATGTGCAGATGAGTGGTGGTGATTTTTCTACGATCGTTCTGAATTTTCAAGACTATTTTTCAGGGTCAAAAAATTCAAGCATTCCCCTTCTTACAGACCAATGCTCAATGCAGGCGTGCCGTAGGGTATGTTTTTAACACACCAAATCTTTATGTTATCAGTAGTTGGTGCATGGGCGAAGCATCCGCGATGGGTGTGTTTTCACAGGATGAGATGGTTTCCCGGATGCTTCGCCCTTACGAGAGATCTCACATGTAGTAAGGAAAAATTTGTACCTAAATAACCCTGTCATTGCGAGCGTAGCGAAGCAATCTTTCTCTATAAAACAAGATTGCTTCGTCGAGCGTTACACGCCCTCCTCGCAATGACAGTTATCTATCAGTTGCAACTTATCAGCTATCGCCTGTCAGCTATCGCCTGTCAGCTATCGCCTGTCAGCTATCGCCTGTCAGCTACCGTCTGTCAGCTATCGCCTGTCAGCTATCGCCTGTCAGCTATCACCTGTCAGCTATCGCCTGTCAGCTACCGTCTGTCAGCTATCGCCTGTCAGCTATCGCCTATCAGCTGCCAGCTTCTCTCTCTCCCTTCGCAACGGTTCACTTTTTTCTTGCCATTGCTCCCGCCTGCGTTTATAATTTCTGCATCGATTTACTGTCCTGGAGGAGTTTGACATGCGCAAAATGACCCTTTTATTCGCCATTCTATTATTTTCCACGCTGGTGTTATCCGCCTGCAAGCCCTCTGGAGACGCCGGGGCGGGTAAGGCCGCCGAGGCGTATCTGAACGCCCTGGTCGAAGGGGATGGCGACCGCATGTCTTCACTCTCGTGTGCCTCCTGGGAAGAAAACGCATTGCTTGAGCTCGATTCTTTTATGGCGGTGCAAGCCGAATTGCAAGACCTTTCTTGTTCCCAAACCGGGAACGATGGGGATATCGCTTTGGTAAAATGCAGCGGAAAAATTCTGACCACTTATAATGAAGAAAAGACCCAGATTGACCTCAACACGCGCACCTATGAAATGACGAAATCGGCCGGTGAGTGGCTGGTATGCGGTTACCGCTAAATCTATCTGAATTATTTCACAAAGCCTGGAGTAAAGAGAACCGCTGGGCATTTGGCTTGTTCTTAATCATCGTGCTGGTGATTGTGTTGACGGCCGATAGCACCCCGTTGTGGATCTATCAGGGTTTCTAAATGCTGCTGACTGACCTGCTGATTCTGATCCTGGTCACGCTTGTTTTACGCTTTGGCTTGGGGTTACGGCCGAGATCACGTGGCTTGATCTTGATGCTGGCTTCCATACTGGTTATTTTCTGGCTGCAGCCGGTCACATCAATTCGCTTCCTTGATTTCTGGATGCCGGTGGCTACGCTTTTTATCACAATTGGCTCCTGGCTGTTAACGGCTGAGCCGGATCAAAAAAAATCACGATCCAACCTTATTACACTTACGCTGGTCACGCTGACTATTCTACTGATCGCATTGACGCGTTACCTGGGTTTATCGGAACTGATTGGCAGCCTCAAACCCCCGCAGTTCGGGCAAGTCTTGATCGGAACTGCCATTTTGTTGGTATTTGTAATTCTGATCGCCCGCTTCAGCAGCGCTAAAAAAGCCTGGCTGATGATTGGAATCATCTTTTTGCTGACCTTGTTTGTGATTCTAAAAACTCCGCCACTGGCCCTGGCCGGCAGCACCTTCTTACGCAGTCTGGTGGGGCAGTCGCTGGCCAGTGCATCGCCGCTCGATATTCGCTGGCTGGGTTTCTCCTATGTCGCTTTTCGGCTGATCCATACGCTGCGTGATCGCATGAGCGGGCGTATGCCGCAAGTCAGCCTGCAAGATTATCTGACCTATGTCATCTTTTTCCCGGCGTTCAGTGCCGGGCCGATTGACCGTCTGCCGCGCTTTATTAAGGATTTGCAGGAACCGCTGCTGCCGTTTTCACCCCAACTTGGGCAGGCCTTTTACCGTTTGACGGTGGGTATCTTCAAGAAATTCGCTCTGGCTGATAGCCTGGCCTTACTGGCACTCAACGCGCAAAATGCAAGCCAGCTCCAATCGACCGGTTTTAGTTGGTTGATGGTTTATGCTTACGCCTTCCTGATCTATTTTGATTTCAGCGGTTACACCGATATCGCCATTGGGCTGGGGCAGCTGCTGGGTATTACCCTGCCCGATAACTTTAACCGGCCCTACCTCAAACCTAACCTGACCCAATTTTGGAATAACTGGCACATCACGCTAACCCAGTGGTTCCGGGCTTACTTCTTTAATCCCTTTACGCGCAGCCTGCGCAGCAAATACCGTGGTCTGAATGTTGGCTGGATTGTTTTGATTACCCAGCTCAGCACGATGATTTTAATCGGGCTCTGGCATGGTGTTGCCTGGAATTTTGTGTTGTGGGGGCTGTGGCACGGCTTGGGCTTGTTTGTTAACAACCGTTTTAGTGATTGGGTCAAACCGCGCCTTTCACGTTTACAGACTCATACTCGCATGCAGCGCAGCCTGGATGCGTTTAACACTGTGCTCACTTTTCACTTTGTCGCTCTGGGCTGGATCTGGTTTGCCCTGCCAAGTGTTCCACTTTCATTGAACGTTTTTACCCGTTTATTTGGGTTGGGTAGTTAAGATGGAGGCTGGCTCGTAATGGATTTTAAGTTCTTTCGCAATGTCATCCTGAAAGCCCTGGTCCTCTTTTTGGTATTGAATGCTATCCTGATAGCACTACCAACAGCGAGTAGTGCTCATCAGCCTTCATTATATAACAGCCTGGTTCCCGGCCGTGAGCGTTTTCCTTTTGGAGAGACGCCTCAGCAGGCATATAACTTCAGCCTGTATGATCTGGAAGCCATGTTTGCATCGCATGAAGTCAGTGCTCCTGTCCGTGGGGATACGACCGTGCGGGTGTTTGTGCTGGGTGATTCCTCTGCCTGGGGCACATTGCTTACTAATGAAGAGACCCTGACCGGTCAGCTCAACGCACTCAATTTGCAGTGTGGTCAGAAACAAATGCAGTTCTTCAATCTGGGTTACCCGACCATCTCGGTCAGCAAAGATTTAATGCTGCTGCAGCGTGCTTTGCAGGAACAGCCGGATGCAATCTTGTGGCCGACCACGCTGGAGGCTTTCCCGCTTGATAAACAGCTGGCATCGCCGCTGGCAGCCAACAATCTGAAGCAGATCGAGACGTTGGTTAATCAGTTCAACCTGCCGCTCGTGCTGCCAGCCGAAAATAATTCGCTCTGGCAGCGCACGCTCTGGGGTCGCCGGCGTGCCATCGCGGATTGGATCCGCCTGCAGCTGTATGCCATTCCATATGCAGCCACAGGGATTGACCAGATTTATCCGCATTTCACACCGGCTGCCTGGGACCTGGAAGCTGATGAGAGTTTCTACCAGTTCAACCCGCCTGAAATGGAACGCAATCAGCTTCTCTATCAGGCGCTGCCGGCTGCAAGCGACATGCTTGGACAGTTGCCGCTATTAGTGGTCAACGAACCGATTATGATCAGTGCTGGGGAAAATAGCGACGTGCGCTACAATTACTTTTATCCGCGCTGGGCCTATGACCAATACCGCCAGGACCTGGCACAAGCAGCTGCCCAGCACAATATCGCACTGGTGGACGCCTGGGATTGGGTCGATGCACACCAATTTACGAACAGCGCCATCCATCTGACACCGGCCGGGGAGTTAGTATTTGCACAACGGCTGGTAGGAAATGTGATGCAGACCCTGTGTAGAGAAAGCGGAAATTAAGCTGGCTCTTGCTGAAATGTCTTTGGCATGCTCAGACTCGTAAGCAGCCGCGGAATCCTCTGGACGAATAATAGGAGGGCGCCGTGTTGTGATATACGAAGACTCTGCCAAAACGATAATCAGCAAAAAGAGCACCATCAAGTTTTCTGATGTCAGTGGGTGTTTTTATCCAGCTGGATGTTTTCGTATCAAAATTTCCCAATTTCTGTAACTGACGGTATTGTTCTTCATCTAAAAGCTCAATGCCCATTGCGGTTGCCATACCCATCGCGCTATCAGCGGGTTTATTCGCTTTGCGTGATTCCCAGGCTTCAGGATCGTAACAAAGTGACCTGCGTCCGTCCGGGCTTTCCTTGGAACAATCATAAAAAATGTATTCGTCTGTCTTGTTGTCATATCCAACGACGTCCGGTTCGCCTCCGCTACGTTCCATTTCATTGAGCGACCACAGTTTTCCCGGGTTTGCTTCCAACTTTGTTTGCAGTGCAGCCCATTTAAGGTCGGCATGACGATTCATGTTTTTCTCAAAACGAATTATTAAAATTTTGAGCAGCTCTTCGCTCTGCTCGGGTGATAATACTTTTGTGTTTTTCGTATTTTCCATGGCTTTATATTAGCGTTTTGGATTAAGCGTGTCAAGCATGCGTAGTGGTAACCGTGCGGTTATCCCACCAATCTGCACTTGATTTGATCATAGCATTTGAACGCATTTATCGTGATTCTCAAATCTATTACTGGCTTTTTATTCATTTAGAGATAAATGTCGCCATATTTCCCGCATGCACAAGTTTTCCAATGTGGGGGCAGGGCTGGTCTTTGCCCGTTGGATCCCGACCTGGTTTGATCATAGCATTTGGATGGATTCATGATGCCTCTCAAAGTTGTTGGTGGATTGTTATTCATGGATACATTCCTTAGTGCTAACTAGGGCAGAGGCCAGCCTGAATACATCATTGGTCGTCACCCTGATAATACCAAACACTTTTGCTAGATGCATATTCGTTGTAGATTGAGGCGATGATAATTTACTTTGAGGTGGTAGAATATCTTGGGTTGCTGTTGGCCGGTTGGGCAATTTTTGGTGTTAGCCTATTTATGGTTAGATTTTCAAATGCTCATGTTTTTCATCTTCTGAAAACTATGGTTTAATTCAACCATTCATTCCTAGCTGGGAGCTTTATTTGGCCAAGAAAATTTTCGTATTTTACGTTGTATTACTCTCCATAAGCATGCTGAGTGCCTGTGCCTCGGCAGATGCGCAGGCTATCCGGACGATTGAGTCAACCCTGCCAATTTTGACACCAATCAACAGTTTTAATTCCCAGACAAAACCAACTACTATACCAACAGCCAGTGCAGTTCCACCGTTAACAGATGCCCCAGTGGTTATTAAAGCTATACCCACCCGCGTGATTCAGCCAACCGCCACCCTGGCTGCCAACGACTGGCAGAATTTTCCAATTTTTCCAACCTCACTCAGCCAGCAAGCCCGTGAAATCTATACTGCCGGAATTGCTGCCGGCAATGACCCGCAGCGCTTTTCGAAGATTGGTGATTGCCAGAATATCAACACCTATTTCCTGGCGCTTTTTGATGACCCTAACGCCTACACGCTCGGCGAGCAATATCAAGATCTGCAAGCGACCATCGATTACTATGCCGGCTCATGGTCGCGCCAAAGTATCTCGGTGCGCGGCGGCTTCAATGTGGCTACCATTTTCAACCCTTGGTTCAGTAATAAAGAATTTTGCGGCGAGAATGAAACCCCGATCGATTGTGAATTGCGCGTGAATAAACCTTCTGTGGTGCTGATCAGCATGGAGGCTTGGTGGAACGGCGATCCGGCCCGCTACGCGATGCACCTGCGCAGGATTGTAGATACCGTCCTAGCACATAATGCCCTCCCGATTCTGGCCACCAAGGCAGATAACCTGGAAGGCAATTACGAGATCAATCGTGCTATCGTACAGATCGCGTATGAATATGATTTGCCACTCTGGAATTTTTGGCGGGCGGTTCAGGATATTCCGCGCAAAGGGCTGGAAGACGATATGTTCCACCTGACACATGGCTTAAACGACTTTAGCAATACCAAAAACCTGCGCCAGGGCTGGCCAGTCCGCAACCTGACCGCTTTGCAAACCATTGATGCCGTCCGGCGTGCTCTGGAAACCCCATGAAATGTGTGGGTATTCCATTGCTACTGCTGATGACGTTTCTGTTGGCAGCCTGTACATCTCTTTCTAACCCGCTTCAACTTCAACCGACGGACACGAACGTCGCTCAGAAGGCCACCAACGCCCCACAGGTGTCGTCAGCAACCGTAACGGCGACTGAAAGGTCTTTGACTGCCGAATCGACATTAACTCCGGCAAAAAACAAAACCGTTAAGGCTTTCCCTTCAGCGACGATTATGGCCCGCTTGCAGCCCAAAGACTGGCAGAAATGGCCGGTAGTGCCGCAACTCTCCGAAACTATGCGTCAGGTTTATCAGAACGGGCTCAGCCGCGGGAACAATCCGGCAGCCTTTATGAAAGTTGGCGATTGCGAAAGCACACCGACCTGGTTTCTGGGGGATTTTGATGACCCGCAGTACCAGATAGCAACTGAATACGCTCAGTTACAGCCCCTGCTGGATCATTTTCATGGCTCATTTGGGCGCACCAGTGTTGCTGCCAAATCCTCGTTCAGCGCTGCCTCGGTGCTTTCTCCCTTTTGGGCTGACCCAAAGCAGTGCGACAAAGACGAAACCCCCCTGGATTGTGAGCTGCGCATCATGAACCCCAGTTTTGCTTTGGTGACTCTGGGAACCAATGATGCCTGGGATGAAGTCAAATTTGAAAAGAACCTGCGCCAGATTATTGAACGCTTACTGGCAGCCGGTGTTGTGCCGGTGCTGGCTACCAAAGCGGACAACCTTGAAGGCGATCATGCCATCAATACCGTTATCGCCCGGCTGGCTTACGAGTATGACCTGCCACTCTGGAATTTCTGGTCGGCTTTACAGGGTTTGCCGGATAAAGGGCTGCAGGAGGATAAGGCGCATCTGACATGGGGGCCGAATCGCTTTGATGATGCCAAAGTCATGAAACGCGCCTGGCCAATCCGCAACCTGACCGCTCTGCAAGTCCTTCAGGCAGTGTGGGACGCTACGCGTGCGGCTGGTAGCCAGTAGCGGGTAACGGGTAGTGACTCGTCCTGAAATATGTTTACAACTCCAATATCAAAAAAACTAAGAAAACAAATAATAAAGATTATGCCGTGGACCCTTGTTGGGGCAATCGCTAATACCTTTCCAAACCTATTCCCTTTTCAATTCAACAAAAAACATAATCAAACAGCTGGTAATAAATGGCCGACAAGCTAACAAATCAACAAACCAACAAACCAACTATTCAACTTTTCAACAAACCAACAAACCAACATTCCTCAAATCAACCAATCAACAACATCTAACGTACAATAAAGCATGCCGTTTTCCATGAGTAAAAATATACAGGTGCACGTGATTGGCCTGATCGTTTGCCTATCTTTGTTTGGAGACTTAACTCTGTTCGCCGTTCTACCAACTCACTTTGCGATGGTAGGTGTAAGCCTCGCGAACGTGGGCATATTACTCAGTGTTCACCGCTTGATCCGTGTTCCCGGAAGCCCGATTGCCGGTGTATTAATGGATCGCTGGGGCAGGAAACGCTTTATGATCGCTGGGCTGGTCTTCGCCGTTATCGCTACGAGCGGGTATGGCCTCGTGCAAGGATTCTGGCCATTCTTAATAATGCGCGTGTTTTGGGGAGTTGCCTGGATGTGTATCAACATCAGCGGAATGGCACTGGTGATCGATTTGAGTTCCAGCCATAACCGCGGTCGTTATTCCGGTCAATATAATACCTGGGTCATGATCGGCCTGGCTGCCGGTCCATTGCTGGGTGGTCTGCTGGTTGACCAGGTAGGTTTTCAGAAAACCATGCTGCTGGGTGGTTCGATTACCATGATTGCCCTTTTATTCGCCATTTTTCTGATACCAAAAAGAGTATCAAAAGATGGAATACCGGAAGATAAATTCTCCGTGAGAGGGTTATATCCTTCCATGCAGCTTTTACGCACGTTACCTGTAGATATTTGGGTCATCTTTTTTCTATTTGCTATTACCCTTTTTACTGGGGAAGGGGTAGCGCTCTCGACCTTGAGCTTGCGAGCGCAGGAATTATTTGGAACCGGTTTAAGTTTGGGGAATTGGCAGCTTGGATTGGCCAGCGTGGGCGGTATATTGCTCGGGTACCGTTCTCTGGCAGCAGCTCTGGCAAGTCCCTTCTTTGGGCGTTTCTCAGATGGCCAATTAGGGCGCTTTGGCGTGCTGCTAATCAGTCTGTTAATCGGAGCATTGGGTTTTGCTCTTTTAGGCCTGGCTGAAAACCTTCTATGGATGATGATTGGGTTGACCCTGTCTGCTTTCAGCGCCGGATCGAATATGGCAGTTTTGATTGCCTGGCTAGGCGACCTGGCCGCCGAATCCCAACGCGGATCGATCATGGGGCTGTTTGCCACTTTTGGCGATCTAGGCAGCATGAGTGGGCCGTTTATCGCCTATCAGCTGATGGGCCGCATCTCACTGCAATTGATCTATATATATTGTGCCGGATTCTTTCTCTTAGGGGCGGCTTTGTTGTTGTTGACACGCTGGCCGCATTATGCCGGTGGTGGCAGGTAGTAAAAGATGGCATTCGACCGAAGATTGACGCAGGGATTGGATTGAAACGTGATATGGTTGATAATCATAAAATGGTCGCACCATTGCGAGCGTAGCGAAGCAATCTTTCTCGCATAAGAAAGGATTGACTCGTCGGGCGTTACGCGCACTCCTCGCAATGACTGTTATCCATCAGTTAAAACCAGTTTCCATTAAAGTATCAAAATAGGAAAAAATGGAATCCGGGGGAATTTTGTAGGGCCACAGCTACTCACAAAGCACGCCTATATCCCTGATTTTGTTTGATGAGGGAGAAAAAATACTCCAAACGTAGATGGCTTTTCAACAATTACACTGGTATTTCATTAGAGAAAAGTTGCTTTACCGAATCAATTAGTTGCCTGGATCGAATTTCTTGCAACATCAATTTGCAAGATCGGCCGATTTCGCTTAAACTTGACAATTAAGTAAACCAAACCCAACCATTTGAGGACAGGAAACTGAACTTATGAAGACAAAAAATTACTGGCTGCTCATTTTGGCCTTCACCCTGGCAGCCTGCAACCCGGTAGCGCAATCCAGTTACTCGACCGAAACTTCGTTGCCAATTGAAACCATCGCAGTGAAGCCTTCCCTAACTGTCATACCTGTAACCGATACACCCTTGCTGCCGGCCACTGACATTCCCGCGACTGCAACTGCCTCACCAACTTCGACACCCGATACGCGCCTGCTACCCGAAAAATGGATGGAGTGGCCGGTGGTGCCGGAACCGACCGGCAGAGTGGCTGAAATTTATGCACTCGGACAATCGCTGGGTAATGACCCGCGCCATTTCTCAAAGATCGGTGATTGCCAGAATGTGCGTGACGCCTTCATGGGTCTTTTCGATAAGCCCGGCTGGTACAAACTGCGCGAAGGCCGTGAACATTTACAAGCGACCATCGATTGGTTTAACGGTTCTTTTAACCGGGATGGCATGGCTGTCAAGGGTGGATATAATGCCGCTGCCGTACTTTCTCCCATGTGGGCTGATCCACAGGTATGCGAACCGGGTGAGAATCCGGTTGAATGCGAGTTGCGTACTTACAAGCCCAGTTTTGCGATTGTCAGCCTGGAATATTGGTGGCAGGGGCGTACTACTGAAAAATATGAAAGCTACATGCGTACGATCATTGAAACCCTGATTGAACATGGCGTTGTACCCATTTTAGCGACCAAAGCGGACAACATCGAAGGTGATAATTCTCTCAATTTGATGACCGCCAAACTGGCCTATGAATACGATATCCCATTGTGGAACTTCTGGAGATCTGCTCAGGCTTTGCCCAATAAGGGTATGGATCCTGAACGAAATGATGGTTTTCATATCAGCTATTTTGCCTGGACAGATCGTTCTTTCACTGCCCTGGAGACTCTCGATAAAATGTGGGTTTATGTCAACCCGGCTGAGTAGACGATTTTACTGGTTGGCATTGATATTGTTGCTAGCCGCCTGCCAGAGTCAACCTTCCCCGACAATTATTCCAGTTGCGATTGATACACAAACAGCGTTGAGTCCCACCTTAACGGCAACTGTGCTACCAAGCGAGACCTTGCAGGCGACCGAAATACCCCTTCCGACTGCCTGGCCGACTGCCACTGCCGGACCAACCCCGATGGGTGGATCTGAGCAAATCATGTTCTCAATCGCGTTGCGAAAGGGCGAAAGTTACCAATATCAGGGTGTTTATCATTTCAATTTGCTGAATCAGCAGATCAATACTATCTTCGGAGAAGGCTATGCAATTCAAATGCTATCTCCTGATGGTAATTGGATTTTGGCGAAT
The DNA here is from genome assembly GCA_001899005.1 of Chloroflexi bacterium 44-23. Classification (GTDB taxonomy): domain Bacteria; phylum Chloroflexota; class Anaerolineae; order Anaerolineales; family Anaerolineaceae; genus UBA6170. The sequence goes on along the minus strand of MKUW01000017.1, from coordinate 1,419 downwards.
CAAGGCAGTAAACTTTTCCTGGCTGGCCGTTATGGCAGCAGCCCGATTCAACTTAGTAATGCTTTCTATCAACACAGCTTGTCTCCGGCTATCTGGAACACGGATGGGAGCCAGATCTTCTGGATCGAAAATGCCAGCGGCAGCATGCGTGTTATCGAGGCAGAATTTTCAGGCCGTGAGGTAAAACAAGCTGCGGATTTCTTGCAGGATCAATCAGTCGAACTTTTGTGGGCTGATGATCAGCAGCAATTTGCATGGTTACAGGGCACTTGTAACTCCGGCAGTCTTTGTCGGGGAGAAGTGCTCGTCAATGGTGCGGCGGCAGGGGGGTACAGCGACCTGGGCGAAGCTGCCAACCCGGTTTTTGACAGATCCCACACACGCTTAGCTTTCACGAATCAACACCAGGAGAGTCCAGCTTTGGGGATACAGAACGGTGCGAATACACCGGTCCACTGGGTTGATCTTGACGGTGACATTCCGGTTGATTATAGCTGGTCACCGGATGGCAATCGTCTGGCGCTGCTGGGCCAAATCCGAAGTGATTATTCCGGACGCAACTTCGGAAATCAAGTTCTAATATTGCAGGCCCCGCATTGGAAACCCGTTCTGATAACGGAACTGGAGGGAATCAGCGCCCGTTTGACCTGGTCTCCGGATGGCAATTGGATACTGTTTTCAAGCACGTTATCCAATGATCAGGGCTATCAGGTACAAATGGCTTTAATAGATCCGCTGGCGAAAAAAGTAGAGATGCTTGCATTGCCGATGGTTACCACCTCGGACGACTATATCTTCATCCCCCGCCTTTTCTGGTTGCCGTAAGCAGCATATATCTGAGTTCTCACGCAAAGCAGGCTGACAGAAAAGCGACTGATACAGGCAGATGGAACTTGAGTTTTTCTTTTTTGAATGTCATATCAGTTATATGTTGAGTAGAAAGGGGGATTCTCTCCATTAAAACCATTGGTGTGCTGTGCATATCGAATGAGCAGTGGAGAAATCAAAAAAGGCACTTGACAGCCGTACACAATTAATGTACTATGTACGGCAGGAGGTTGAATATGAACCAAACAAAATTAACTGTCCGGATTGCGCGGGATGTTATTGAGAGAGCAAAAGAATTTGCCATGCACAACGATACAACCCTGACCGCATTAATCGAAGCATATTTGTGCAGGATTCCATTTCGATCAGGAGTGGAAAATGCGCCGATTGTCCGTAGATTGAGTGGTTCTTTATCCCCTGAGGTCAAATTAGAAGATTATCATCAACATCTTGATGAGAAATATGGCCAGTAAAATTTCTGTTTTAATTGACCTGAACATCATTTTGGATGTTTTACAGAAAAGAGAACCTTTTTATGAAAACTCTATGAGAGTGCTGGCCGCGGTTGAATCAGAAAAAGTGATCGGTTTG
>MKUW01000016.1 GCA_001899005.1 Chloroflexi bacterium 44-23 | reverse complement strand
CGAATGGGAGATGATTGCTATTCGCACAGGCGCAATTGAATATTACACCGCAAAGACGCAAAGAACGCGAAGAAAGACAACATTTGGATGGAGCAATTGTAGGTTGGGCAAGTTTAATCGGCGATTACCACATTAAGCACGGTAACTATGCTGCTGACCAACATCGAAAGCTGAGTGCCCAACAGGCTTGCATGTGTCCGGTAAAGATGAATGGTAGATAAAATAGGCGCATGTCATGCAGGTTCCATCTATTCCGGAGATCAATTGCTATCGCTTCCTCGCATCCTGTTACAAATCTATTCCTACGTGCTTTAAAAGGAGTAAAATAACCATGAATATCAGATATACGGGTTTATGGACAGGATTGGCCTGGCCTGCAAAGGATTATTCCAACCGTGCACCAAAAGCCAGAAAATAGTATCCGATATCGGATTGTATAATTTTTGTAAGGAGTATTTGAAATGACCAAAGAAGATCAAACAATAACACCTGTTCACTTTACAGATCCGCCGATCGCAGATGCACTCTTCAACAGCCCGAAATTAGCCTGGCTCTGGCTGATTGTTCGTGTTTATCTAGGTTATTCATGGATTACATCCGGTTTGGGCAAGCTGTCTAACCCCGGTTGGACCAAAACCGGCGAAGCCTTAAAGGGCTTTTGGGAACATGCAGTTCTGATTCCTGAAGCGCCTGCCCGGCCGGCTATTACCTTTCAATGGTATCGTGTCTTTCTTCAATCCTTATTGGATCAAGGTGCATATACCTGGTTCGCAAAGTTGATTGTGGCTGGCGAGCTATTGATTGGAATTGCCCTGGTTTTGGGGATATTTACCGGAATTGCCGCTTTCTTTGGTGGATTTCTTAATTGGAATTTCATGATGGCTGGTTCTGCCAGCACCAATCCAGTCTTATTTACGATTGCAATTCTATTAATATTAGGCTGGAAGTCGGCGGGATGGTTGGGGCTTGATCGTTGGGTCTTGCCATTATTGGGAACCCCCTGGCAGCCGGGGAAGGCATTTAAGCGTCAGGAATAACCATTACAAACAAGTGAAGATTAAATCCCAGAGGTATCACTCTGGGATTTTTACAACCTTACCCTACGAGACAAATGATTGGCTTGATGCGTTAGTTTGTTTTCTCGGCAAAGTTCTGTTTCAATTAAGGGAAAAGGAAAAAATATTTGCCTAAATTCTCGCGAAAAACCTTGAGAAAGCTCCTCCTGATGCTGAGCGCTTTTCTGCCGGTTCTAGGATTAATGACATCCCCGGCAGATACCATGTTGTTAATCTATACCATTTTTGTGATAATTTACCTGAGTGGGGCATCATTATCACCTGCAATCCGTGGCATTAATTTCCCGCTCTGGTTATTTTTTCTCTTACTGGTATTGGCGAGCGGGTGGTTAACCGAGGTGCTGGCCTGGTATAACAATTATTTAGCAGGGGCAACAGAACCAGCTTTGTTTCACCCGCAGCTATTTTATAATCTCCTCCTGGCCACCGGTTTTTATCTTGGCAGCGGTCTAGCCTGGTTATTGTTAATACGCAAATACCGATTTTCGCTACCGGCGGTATTTATCATCCAGGGTGTTTTTGGGGTTTTTTTTGAACAAAATGGAGCGGTCTTCTACCAGGGTTTAGCCGGTCTACCGGCAGGCTTGCTTCTCTGGGGTTACGTGTTTCTCGTCTACGGTTCATTTATGGGGATCCCCTACTTGCTGGCTGGAGATGGGATTAAGCAAGCCGTCTTGCCACAGCGTTGGTGGCAATATCCGTTGGCATTGGGGGTAATATGGTTTGTTATTTTGCTGGTCTTCTACTTGTGGGCAACCCCGTGGCAGATTTTTCAGCTTATTCCGTCACCACAGCCAATCAACACGCACCCCCTCAGGTGAAATAGGAACTATTTTGACCAAGTAAGCGTCATTTAAAATAAAGAGAATTGAAAGAGGCCCCCAGTGAAGAGATACCTGCTCATTCTGATTGTAACGTTATTTACTTTAAGCGCATGTACCCCAGTTGCAACACCTGAGTCGGAAGGCGATGTTAAGTCACCTGTGACCACAACAGCAGTTCCCCCAGAAATTACGAAATCATCTACAGCAACAATGGAACCAACCATCCAACCAACACCCACAGATACCCCGCAACCGCAACCATCTTGGGTGGCTTTCATTGATCTTACCGGCAATGTGTTCTTGCTCAACGTTAATAACGCGCAAGTTCAGGTGCTGACCGTCGATGGCTCGTCGCCAATGATCTCGGTTGATAAATCCGCTGTGCGATATAGCGACCCGGCTTGGTCCAGTGATGGCCGCTATTTGGCGGTTAAACGCACCGAGATCACCCAATTAAGTGATCAACAACAATATACTTTTGGAATAACTGTCTTTGATGTGATCACTGGCACCAGCAGCAACCTTCTTCCGGAATCGCAACTCTCTAATTTTGCCTGGCAGCCTGGTACGCATGTGATTGCTTACAGTTTGATGACAGACCCGGCTTATTTTATCAGCCGCAGTGCAGTAGATGAAACCCTGGCCAGGGGAATTCTCGCTATTGATGTTGACACAGGGCAAGTGACTGAGTTGGTTAAACCTCAATCGTATTCACTCGTCCGGGTCCAATTCTCGCCGGATGGCCGCTTTGTCAGCTTTGATGAAGTCATTTACATGGAAGGCCGTGGAAATTTCGCTTATGTGGAACTGGAAAGCGGTGAGTATACTAGTTGGGAACGTCCTTTGGGCAATTATGACTGGTCGCAGGATGGAGAAACGCTCGTTTACGATGACCTGACCTATGTTTCCAGTGGTGACGAACGCATCTATATTAATGACCGCTTTGATGAAGGCGAGAAAGTGCTGGTTGAGGCAGAGGATGGCTATTATGCATCCGATCCGAGTTTCTCTGCGGATGACGATTACGTCTTATTTAAAGTAACGGAAGCCCTGGTCGATGATCCCCCAATAATCTTGAAAACTATTCAGTTATCAAAAAATCAAATTGAAGATTTCTTTGAAGAACGCGGTATCTTCGATATTCACTGGTCGCCAGATTCTGAAGACGTGCTGGTAGTGGTTGGCCCTTATGAAGACCCTGCAATCGTGTTGGTGAATGTTTATGATGGCACAAGTATAGCCCTTGCGAAGGGCTGGTGGCCAGCCTGGAAACCGGTGACCGGGCGTTAACCATATTCAACTGGAATTGGTTGGGAGACTGTAATTTATTAAGAGATAGCTTGTGTTCTTTCTCGTTTTTTTTATCACGAATGCTTCGCACGAATAAGCGAATGAGACGAATGGTTATCTATTGGTCCTGAAACTTTTCATATATAGGCGTCTGAAAAATCGAATTAATAATATCTCACCCCCAGCCCCTCTCCAAGCCGTTGGAGAGGGGTGTGCCCCGCTCAGGGGCTGGGCGAGGTTATTGTCAAAAAACTTTCATTTCTGAGATGAAAAAATATGACTTTGTGGAATCCTCATTGGCGATATCAGCTTGTATGACGGAGCGCAGTTTTATCCTTCAATAATGACGTAAACCCAGTAGCCATCTTGCTCGGCAAAGAAGCCAAGGCCATTCTCGCCTAGAGTCATATTGGTCAGACCAGCAGAACAGCAAGAGGGTTCGTGTATGATCTGCTGGTAGGGTCCTGGTATTGTGACACCGTTGTAAGAAACATAAATTTGGCTACCCTGTCGATAAAAATAAAAGGGCTGTTCATTGATAATCCGAAAGCCGAAAATTTCGCTGTAACCAAGTTCCTGGTTGAGTACCACACCATCCCGAATGAGGACGTCACTTACTTCCAGATACCAGTGCCCATCTCAGGTGTTGAGGCCGCGCAAAGGTCCACTGGCAGGGGAGGATGGCAGGAGGCTGTATGTGAAAATGACTTCATCATTGCGCATAAGCTGCAATCTGGACGGTGCGCCAACCGGTGTCAGGTGGTGTATGTCATATTGAACCCACAGCAGATCGTCTTCCAGAAAGGCAAAGTGTGGCACATAACCCAGGCTGGAATAGAAAACCGGGTCCTCCCCAGCAGGGAGAGGCTGGTTGGAGAAATTTGTAAAGGGAAAGCCACTGCTATCGGTGATGGGCAGAATAAACCAGCTTCGTGAGGCGTTGATCAGAGGCGCGCCTACCCAACCGAGTAATTTTGTCTGCGGCGCACCCTCTTTATACAAGATATTGTCATGAATCTGGTATCCAAATTGCTTTAATTGCTGATTAAGAAGTTCGCGATCCTGACCTTGCGCGTTCCATAACGCGGAGCGACCCTCGGCAGCTTCCTTGGGCAGTAAGGTCGCGAATGATTCAACATTTAAGCTCTGATAGCAGGCGCTGCTGGTCAGGCGAAAGGTGGTTAAATTCAGACCGCCCATTGCAGATTGCTTCGGCGCTTGTTTATTCAAATAGCAATCCGACGGCACCAGGTCAGGGTTGCCGGTAGGCGGTGTGTATTCCAGATCGGATTGCAGACCGCGCCCAATCGCTACCAGAAAATCTATGGGTGCCTCAATTTGCAAGATCCGGTCTTGCTTAACCCAGTAAGGATACCAGGCCAGCAAGGTGCCCAATTCTGGCGCAGAGGCGTCTGAAGAGGGTAGAATTGCACAACCATAAAAACCATTATTCGAGTTCCAAAGGTTTACCGCAGGGTAACTGCCATATAACTCGAGGCGATTGGCTTCCAGTGTGCAGACCGCATTCTGCCCTTCTCCGGCATTGCAACGACTGTTGACCATGATACCTTCACCGTCCATTGGGGCTGGATCGTTTGTCTGGATTTGCCATCCAGGTGGATACTGCAAGCTGACCTGAAAGCCAGGTAACGGCTGACCGGGCCAATCGGCGGGCGGATCGTAGGGTGGATAGATGGTGGCCGTTGGACGGGTCGGGAGTGGGGTGATGGTGGCGGGTCGAACAGTGGCGGAAGGCAGACTCGTCGGTATTGCTGTGTCTGTGTCTGCCACTGTGGATGTCGCTTCCCGTATGGGTTGCGTGGCGATTCCACTGGAACAACTGGCGAGTATTGCGGATAATAGTGCGCTTAAAAATATTTTTCGACTGATAACTCGTAATGATGTCATTATTCACTCCGAATTTATTATTCAATCTGCTTTCTTCGAGTGTATTGGTAATTTTATTGGGAGACAGCCTGCCACTTGGCACCGCTTTGCAAACACGCCCAGGCATCACGGGCATAGAGTTCATGCCTCGCATGCCAGCGCGGGACTGCGTCCAGGGCCCAGTATTGTAGCGCTTTACCCTCATGTGAGAGCGTCAGGCTACCAGAAATCACATGGCAGAGATGAACGATGGCGGTCATGCTGTGGGGGGAGTATTCGTAGCCAGCCTTACGGCTGTAGACTCCCACCAAACGTACTGCTTCAACAATCAAACCGGTTTCTTCGTACGCTTCGCGAAGCGCTGCTTCTGCGGGGGTCTCATTGACTTCCACCCAACCGCACGGCAGACACCAGCCGCTGCCATCGACACGCTCCATTAGGAGAATCTGGCCAGCTTGATTAAAAATGGCGGCGTCGGCACCCAGCTTCGGTGTGATGCAGCCGGTCTCTGCCTGAAAGCGTCTTAATACCTCATTTTCGGGAAGTTGCAGCAGATCAGCATAGTGATTGGTGACCAATGTGAGCAAATGTTGGTACCGCTGTCGATCGTATTCATTGGAACTGAATGCCAGACCGGTGCGGGCTGTTGCTTGAATTTCTTCCATTAAGGTCAGAATGTCCATGTATGCTCTCCTTGGGCTTAATGGCTATTAAACCACGAAAAGCGCAAAAGCGTAAATACAATGAAAAATATTCTAGAGTCACCTCGTCGGGGTGGGTATATACCACTATTTGCACATCTTAATAAACTACGAGTGCTTCGCACAAAATACACGAAAAGGTAAATCAAATTTGGAAACTAACAATTGCAGAATCCAGGGCTGAGAACACATATATTTTGTTATCATCACGAGAGTTCACTCTGGAATGGAAGTGATCTTCAAGACACGCAGGTTTTGCAATCATCTCTCATTCGTTCCTGATGCACACAAGCGTGTTGGGCATTCAGCTTTCGATGTTGATCAGCAGCGCAGTTACCGTGCATGTTGAGGTAATGGCCGAATAAACTTGCCCAACCTACAACTGCTTCATCCAAAAGCTGGCTTTCTTCGCGTTCTTTGCGCCTTTGCGGTGAAATCTTCATTACCCACTACCCGCCACCTGCTACCAACCTTGCAAGGTTTGTGAGTATAATTGGAAACAATAAGCTGGAAAGGCTGGGTCAATATGAAGATTTACATCACAGGAATCAGTGGTTTCTTAAGTATCAATCTGGTACGCTTTTTGCTGCAGCAAGGCTATACAGATATAGCCGGAATTGATCTGGTAGATTTTGACTATCCTGAACGGGATCAGATTGAATTTCTGCAGGGCGATATTCGTGATGAAGCTGCCTTGCGTCGTAGCATGGCCGGGGCGGATGTGGTCATTCACACCGCAGCAGCGCTGCCGCTTTATACCCCCGAAGAAATCTATTCCACCGAAGTGACCGGCACGCGCCTTGTGCTGCAGACTGCCCAGGCGCTGGGTGTTCAGCGCATGATCCATATCTCATCGACTGCCGTCTATGGCGTCCCCGATCATCATCCATTGTACGAAACCGATGAGATGATAGGTGTCGGCCCATATGGCAAAGCCAAGATTCAAGCTGAGGCGGCCTGTCAGGAAATGCGCGATATGGGTTTATGTGTGACAGTGCTGCGTCCAAAATCTTTCGTTGGCCCCGAACGGCTGGGAGTCTTCGCGATATTTTATGAATGGGCCAGCGATGGTAAGAACTTCCCGATGATTGGAAATGGTAATAATCGCTACCAGCTACTGGATGTTGAGGATCTCTGCCGCGCAATTGAAGCCTGCATGACATTGCCGGAAGAAAAGGTCAATACGACGTTTAATATTGCCGCCACCGAATTTACCACCATGAAACAGGATTACCAGGCGGTGCTGGACGAAGCCGGCTTTGGCAAGCGCATTGTCACCTTCCCGGCCGGCCCGGTGATTTTGGTGTTACGTATTCTGGATGCGCTCAAACTCTCGCCGCTTTACCCGTGGATTTATGAGACGGCAGCCAAGGATTCCTTTGTCTCGGTGGAAAAAGCACAAAAGCAATTGGGTTATCAGCCGGTCTATTCCAATCAGGAAGCCATGGTGCGCAATTATCAATGGTACCTGGCCAACCGTGAAAAATTACAGGAATCACATGAGAGTGGAGTCACCCATCGTGTACCCTGGAAGCAAAAAGCACTCAAGTGGGTCAAGGTTTTCTTTTAAGAGAGAGTAAAGGGTAAGGAGTAAGAGGTAATGAGGGGTGACTGGAACCGAAAGAATATTTCATCGCGAGCGGTCACGTAAATTACCTGTGGAAATTCAAAGGGTAGCATTACGCAAATTAATCCTGCTGGATAATTCCATATCTCTCAATGAGTTGCGTATTCCCCCTGTCAACCGTTTGGAAAAACTGAGCGGTTCGCGACGCAGTCAGTATAGCATCAGGATAAATGAGCAATGGCGAATATGTTTCCAATGGAATAATGGAAATGCATTAAATGTGGAAATCACGGATTACCACTGAAAGGAAGTCAAATCATGAATGAAAAACTTGCGCCAGTTCACCCCGGCGAAATATTAATGGAAGATTTTCTAAAACCATTATAACTTAGCCAAAATCGTGTTGCGGTTCACATTGGTGTGAATGCTCGCCAAATCAATGAGATTGTCTTAGGCAAACGCAGCATCACAGCAGATACAGCTCTCTGGTTAGCCCGCTTTTTTGGAAATTCCCCCCAATTTTGGCTGGGAGAACAGGCACAATATGACCTTGATGTGGCTGAAGATGCTTTGGGTGTGCGATTGATACGAGAAGTTGATACTTTGGAAATGATTTCACACTAATGATCAAGTGGTTTGCGTTTGCTAAGCTTCGAATCGCATCTCAGATTTCCTCTGTATTGGCTTTGCACACGCAAAAGCCTTTTTAATAAACTAACATTAGGCCGTAGAAATCTCTCTGTAAATCCTCCCGATTTAGATGAGGTCAGCCAAAAAAACTCCTCCAATCCAGCAGAAGACTACTGAGCAGATTTACCGGTTCTTGGCTCTCTTCCATTTACGCATGTTATCATGCGAAGTCTACTTGTTTTTTGACTTGTTTATTGTCAATCAAAAGTGCTGACAACCAGCTTTGCGCTTCCTGAGGGTGCTGATGAAAACGAGATATCTGTAGGTGCCCAAGCTAAGGCTGGCTTATTTCTACTATGTAGCCGATTGTATCAACACAGGGAGTTTAGCTCCCCGGGAAGCTTCCAGCCAGCCCGTCAGCCTATGAAGGGCACATTTCCCGATGTATTCATAATTAAATCACCGGAAAATTGGCTTGCGAATGTATTTTTCCACTCCTGGATGCCCCTATTCTACCAATTTTCAGACCTGGGATGAGAAGCCAGTATGTTGGCAATCAATTATCTATCTGGTATTTATACAATTTTAATGGCAACGTTTATTCCAGAGCAATACATTAATAATGATTAATTCGCGTTCCTGAGATCCAAATAAATTTGTGACTGACGAGATTCAAGCTCCTTTGGTATAAAAGATGCACAATTCACAGAAGAAGGCAATAATTTACCTTTAAGCAATGATTTCTTTACCATTTTTCCTTGAGTTTTAGCAACTTGGAACCAAGTCAGAAACAATATTTCAACTTGTGTTGACTTAAAAGTTGGTCTGGTATAGAACGTAATATCAATTGTGACCGATTTTGATAGGGGAATCCTAATGGCAGATACAGATTTTGGAAAAATTCAAGAAGAGATAGGAAAACTTAAAAATCAATTAAGCAATCTCCAAAGCGAACTTGACTACGAGAAAGGATACGTGGTTTATAAGGGTGAGAAGAAAGTTAAATTGGTTCTCTTATTAATACCTTTAATTCTATTCACTTTATTGCCTTCTTTACTATTTACACTGGACCGGTGGTGGGGAGTTGAGGGGTTTAGAAATTATTCCAGAGAAAGTATCTGTAAAATTGATTTTTTATGTCGGACAGCCCTTCCTGGCTATATCTTTTGGGTAGTTTTCTCTTTTATAATCATTGCCATAATAATTTTAAATTATTCAAGTTCTTTTCAGGGCGAAATTAAAGATCGTTTCTTGCCTGAACCAGACCTTCATATTGAAAAACGGAATGGATTGACCAATCGTCGTAAAAAATTGTTGGTGCTGGCAGTGGAAGGATTGGTACTAGAAATCATTTATTGTCTTATTTCTGATAGTCTGCCCGGACTTGAACTTTTTTTGATTGCGGGGGTTTACCTTTTTTTCCTTCTACCTGAGAATCTTAACCTGGAGCAATGGCTGTTAGCGAGCTGGTCGCAATTAAAGAATAAATGGGCTCTGTATGGGACCTTTCTTTTTACTCAGCTTGCGTTAATCTTGTTTATTCGTGCTATGCAGTCTACTGACCGTTTCATTCCTTTTGTTAATTATATTTTGTTAGGAATGGCAATCTTTTTAATCATTATTAAATTTAAGGAACTGGGAAAGATTTACTGGATTATTACACTTGGTTTGATATTGATGACTTATCAGATGAACTCCTGGCACTTTTCAAAAATTGGAGATGAGTATAGCTTTTTCTATTACCCATTCAATATTATTTCCAATCAAAATATATTTCAAATAAGCGCCAATTTTTTTAGAATTGATGCGGTCTATGGAAATTTCAGCTATTTTTCTGCTTTGATTCAATATATTGGAATGGCAATTTTTGGGAAAAACCATTTTGGTTGGCATATCAGTGGGATTCTGGTGGTTTTACTTTCTTTGCCTTTGTTATATGATTTTTTCAAAACCTTTCTTAATGAGCGTTTGGCTTTTATTGCAGTTTTATTGTTATCCTGCTCAACCTATCTAATATCTTTTAGTAAGGTTGGATATAGTAATTTGCAGTCTCTTTTCATTGGCTCGCTAGTGTTGTGGGCGACTGGCCGGACCATTAAAAACAAAAGTTTGCCATGGTTTTTTGCCCTTGGCGTCTTGATGGGGTTGTGTTTTTATTCTTTTCCTGCAGCTTTATTCTTTCTTCCCTTACCATTGCTAATGTTACTAATCTATCACCCACCTCAAACTAAAAGTGATTGGTGGATGTATAGCCAAACAATTCTGGGGCTATTCCTGGTTTTCATTCCGATATTATTCCAACCTGCTTATTATGACAACATGTTGCTGGGTACATTTGTGGGAAGCAAGGTATGGGTTTACTTAGGAGCTTCCCTACCTGAGCATTTTGCCTCCAATTTAATCTACTCGCTTATTGGCCATTTGGTGAGTTTTCGTGAGAGCCATTATGTGGTCTCAAGCTACCTGGACCCATTGTCTGGTGCTTTTGTCGTTCCCGGCATTTTATTAGCTATTGCGAACCTGAGAACCAACCGTTTTATGAAGTTCCTGGTGATTTCATTCTTCTTTGTGTTGATCACGATGGGTACTATCCATCAATTTGATTTACCCCCTCTAACTCGTATGTTCCAGGTCTTACCTTTCTATGTAATTTTTGCTGCAATCGGGCTCGATTGGATGATTCGATTATTTGCATCCTGCACAAATAGACCCGGAAAAATATTTTCTTATGGTTTGAGCATAGCGCTGGTGGGAATCTTTTTGTTGAATATTGTTCAATCAACCCAAATATTTGAGAAACGATATCTGATATACGATTCTGAACCTACAATTTTGCATTTACTGCAGGTAGATGCTCCGCATGTAGCTGCGCGGCCTAATGATTTTAAGAATTATCTGATCCTGTCTCAAGGGAATTTCGATCTGGGATGGTTGTATACATTCCAGGATATTTATGAATTACCAGATTCCCGAACCCAGTATTTACAATTGCAAATTGATTCCCCTCAGATTCCGCCAATTTGGTTAGAGAGAATCAGAGATGAGGAAAATTTAATAGTTCTCATTCCGCCTGTTCTTTCGGATGACTTGCGCCTGGCTCTCCAACCTATTTTGGCGCAGCAGGGCAGAAATCCATGCGATATTCGTAACAACCCGGGTGAGTTTATCGAGATACAGGCCTGGTTCTCCCCAAAATATGAGGGGCTTTGCAAGGAAGTTCAAAATTATTCCTGGATCAGGTAAAGCTTACCGTCGATTTTAACGGGTGATCACTTGCACTTCAGGATAACTGCTTTCTGCTTGCGGTAGAAGACTGGAAGCAGGGTCCAGCAAATGGGTTTGAAAGAATGCATACAGAAAATCATTTAATAGCGGAATCTCGCGCTCAACTTTGATTGATCCTTTGAGTCCGAAAAAAGATGCCACCGGTGAAAAGAGAGGCATATCCGTGAAATCGTTATGTAATGCCCCCAGCAACGTGGCACGCAAGGTACCTGTTGGTGAGGCTTGCCAAAAGCTTTCTACCAGGGGAAGGTTCGCCTTGCTTTCCCAACCTTCACTGAACATGAGCATGGCCGGCTGTGGGACGGCCTGGGTCGGAAGAGTGCGGTTGTAAGGTACCAGCCAGGGATCCATCCCAAAAGCTGCCTTGCAGCGTGCGTCGATAGCACAGGTTTGCATGGTTGCCCCGCCTCCGGTGGAATGCCCGAACATGCCGAGCTTAGCCAGATCAAGATGTCCGCTGAAAATGGACGGGATGCTGCCATCTTGCAGCAGCTGCATTTGATCCAGAGTAAAACGCAGATCGCCTACCCAGCTATCACCCAGTATGAGCGCAGCCTGCTGGTATTCTGCGTCACTGACATCTTTGGGCAATGCTCCGGGTTTATTTAATGTGTAAGTACCATCCGGGTAGACGCTGATGACAGCGCCATAAGCATGTTCTGGAGCAAAGACAATAAAGCCTTGTGAGGCAAGCGCTTCCATCTGAGCCGTATTTTGGTAGCGCATACCTTGCCAGCCGTGTGAAAAGACCAGCACCGGCCACTGTTCAAAGCAAGTCGCCAGACGGCCGTTTAAGAGTGCATTGGTTTTGGACAGCGAAAAATGATCCAAAAAGAAGTCTGGAAAGCCGAATGTAGTAGATAGTGCGTGTGCATCCAGGAGACCGTCTGGCAGATAAGGTGCCAGTCCATCGCCCGAATCGGGTACGGCCGGGTACCAGACCTGTACCATCACCCGGGTTGGTTTGGATGGGGTAGCGGCATAAACCTGATCCGCTACAGGACTGTAGACTTCCATTCGTGTCTCATCCACCCAGTAAAAGGATTGTGTCCCGACCGGATACGGTCCTGGCGGGGTGGGAAAGGACGGAACCGGCAGTGCCCAGGGTAAGCTTGAGAATATTAACAACAGCAGTAAGCTGATCACAGTCTGCCGCAGACGGCTATATTCTTGCGGGTTCTGAATGCGGCGAATTGATAACCCGGCAAAGGTCAGCGCCATCAGATAGAGAGGGATCATCTGCCAGCGCCAGCCCTCAATCATAAAATTGTAGGTAATGGCAAGCAGGTTCAATAACGGCAGCATGTTTAACCAGTTGGCTTTTTCCAAGCGAAAAGCACGCAGTAAGATCGAAATGAATAATATGACAATGATTGTAATTTCAAAAGTTCGCATGTGATTCCGGCTGCTTTCCAGAGATATTGACAAAGGGTACTATAGGAATATTGGAAAATCAAGGTTATTGCTTCAAAAGCCGCAGGCAAGGTACAATTGGTCAAAATAAATTGAAATGAGGATGGAAAGTTTGCCATCTAAAACAGAAATTGTGAAAATATATAGCGATGGTGCCTGCTCGGGTAACCCCGGACGCGGGGGCTATGGGGTGGTGCTTATTGATGGCGGTAATCGCACAGAACTCTCACAGGGGTATCGCCTGACGACCAATAACCGCATGGAATTGTTGGCCGCCATTACCGCTTTGCAGTCCTTGGAAGGTAAGCGCCGCGTGAAACTGTATACCGATTCACGTTATATCAGTGAAGCAATTAACCTGGGTTGGGTCAAGACCTGGCAGGCCAAGAATTGGAGAAAAAGTGGACGCGGCAAGGTTCTCAACCCGGATCTGTGGCAGAAGCTGGTAGGTTTGCTTGATAAACATCAGGTGGAGGTGATCTGGGTGGAAGGCCATGCCGGTCACAAGGAGAATGAACGCGCCGACCGTCTGGCGGTAGCTGCCGCGAAGTCACCGGCTTTGGCTGCGGATGAGGGCTATGAAAACTCGCAGGCGAGTGACCAGCCGGCTTTGTTCTAAGTAAGTTGCTTCAAAAAGCTGTTATTTAAGCAACAGGGCGGGTAGTTCTTTTTCTCAGGCGGCTCAACCTGGGTATCCAGTGAAGATTCCTAAGCGAGATTTTCACTGCCTAAGTTTAAGCCCTGGATGATCAGTCTTCTGGTGCGATCTTCATTTAGACACTGCGTAAATGACGGGTTTGTGGATAACCCCCTGAAATCTGTGGATAACTGTGCATCGATTGTGGATAAATCGACGGAAAAGTAGTTGAAAACTGGCAAAAATGCGGGGATAAAGGCTTCTGAACGGTGGAGAATGTAGGAGAAATCAGCTATTCATGTGTGGAGAATAAAGGGAGAAATACGTCAAGCGGGTGGATAAAATTAGGCAGGAAAATAGAATTATTCATGTATGTGTGGATAAGTATGTCAAAACTGTGGATAAGCTTCACTTAATGTGGAAAACAAGTTCTATATTGGTTTAGCTCATCGTTCATAGCTCCTTGCTCTTACATCGCCAGTAATGAAATTGTAGATTGGGCATGTCCGGCTGACAGAATCCTCCGTTTGCATTATCTCCCGGAAGGATAAGGGCACCGAATGCAGCCATGCCCAACAATCTATGCCGGAAGTCAACATGAATTAGAAGGAATTCACTCCGACGGATACGGATTGCAAATACAACCAATTCTTTCCGAACTGAATTGTTGGGCACTCAGCTTCCCAATCGAATCAATGGTGATGTTGCCTTGCATCTTACGGTATAGGCCGGCAAAACATGCCCAACCTACAAACTCTGATCAAGGCAAGAGTTGAGCCGATTTCCTCTCGGAGATTCGGGTATGCAAGTCTGCTGGCAATTTCCCCTCCGGGAAGGACCGTTTGAAACAATCTCTCGGATTTTTACTGACCACGAAACACACAAAATACACGAAAAAAATACAAAACAAATCCATAACTAAAAAATCAAGGAGTCCATGCCAGGACATTTACAATAAGGCTACGAACTACGAACTACGAGCTACCCCCCATTAAATAAAAAATGGGCGGATTTTGCAAACCGCCCATTGATCCGAACAACCTCGATTATTTATGCAGGGTGAATAGCTTCGTTGGGGCAGACATCCACACAGCTGCCACAATCCTGGCACAGTGCTGGATCGATCACAAAGTAACCATCGACTTCAGCGATTGCGCCATCCGGGCATTCTGCTTCACAGGCTCCACAGCTCAAGCATTCATCAGCAATAATCACGTGCGCCATAAGTGTATCCTTTCATCCATTGCAGATGGATTTACTCTTAATAAATTACCATGATTAGAATATCACAAATCGCGGGATGTGTATCGGTCAATTGTCACTTATTGTGTGTGATCATCATCGCTTTCGGTCGCTGCCCAACTCAACATGGTTTCACGCACTTGCCCCCAGCGCAAAGCATCGCGGATGCCGTCTTCTACGCTCAATTGTGTCTGCCAACCCAGTAACTGCAAGGCTGTTTCGGCATTGGCGTAAGCACCGGCCACGTCACCGGGGCGCGCGGGCATTTCTTTTTTGTTGATGGTTTGCCCATATACATTTTCAAATGCCTGTACCAGCTCGCGCACAGTGACACCACGGCCGCTGCCCAGATTAATGGCCAGATAGCCATTATCTGGATTACTGGCACGCGCAAATACCTCGTCAAAACCGGTCAGAGCGAGCACATGCGCACGGGCCAGATCCCAGATGTGAATGTAATCGCGGATACCGGTACCATCCCGCGTCTCATATTCAGTTCCTGTAATTGGAAAGTACGGTAGATGCCCCTGGGCAGTATCAACCAGTTTACCAAGCACATGGCTGGGGAACTGAACGTGAATGCCCGAGCGCATCTGGGGATCGGCACCGATCGGGTTGAAATAACGCAAAGCAATACCTTGCATCCCATAGGCGCTGCAAAAATCTTGCAGGACTATTTCCATCATAAATTTGGTGCGAGCATACGGGCTACCCGGGTTGAGCGGGGATTGCTCCGTGACCATGAAGCCGGGTACAAGATCATAAATAGAAGCGGAGGAGCTGAATACTATCCTTTTACAACCCAGTTGGTTGAGGTTATAAAACAATTCCATCGATTTGGCGACGTTTTCGTGATAGTACTGGTAGGGGTTCTCAACCGATTCCGGTACCACGATCAGGGCGGCGCAGTGCAGAACCGCTTCAATATCGGGGTGCTGCCGGAAGATTTTTTCCAGTACCGCGCGCTCGGCGATGTCAGCCTGGTAGAAGGTGCGCCTGCGCGTAAACTCCTTGCGCCCGGTGACCAGCGAATCGAGGATGATGGGGGTATGGCCGTTGTCTTCCAGGGCTGAGGCGACTGTGCTGCCGATGTAACCGGCGCCGCCGGTGATGAGAAATTTCATTTTGCTCCTTTAAGAACAAGTATGGAAACCTGTTGATTTCGGGTTAATTCTACAGGAAGATGGCATTTTTGTCATGATAAAGAAAGTAAATAGCTGATAGCTGATAGCTGACAGGAAGAGATGACTCGTCCTGAAATATGTTTACAAGTCCAATAGTAAAATTTCTTATGAGCTCGCGAAGCGGCCATCAGCTATCAGCAGTTAACTTACAGTCCAAAAGCTTTTCCATTTCCATTAACGCATGATCACGCTCGCTGGAAGCTGGCGTTTCGCGCTCGATGCGCTGCCACAGGCGGCACAATACCGGCTGCATGACCTCCGTGATCTGCGCGGATTTACCAGCCAAGGAAACAGCTGTTTGCCAATCACTACTGTGGGCATACGCTTCAATGAACGGCATCCATTCTGCCGGATCGTTGGGCTGATCATCCAGAACAAAAGCCAGGTCTGCCAGGTGCAGTACTTCTGGCCAGTTGCCAAATTGACGCGCCAGATCGGCTTTCTCAAAGTAATAGCACCAGTTTGGCTCAGGCTCGGGCTGGTATAAAAAATCAGGTGGTCTGGCTTGCGGGGATGGCAGAATTAAGTCGTTATTGACCAGGTCAAGTGTTTCACGTACCTGCAGCGGCACCATCCAGTTATCAGCTTCGATTTCAGGGTCAAGGATGCGCAGGCAGCCCGGCGGCTGGTAGGTCAGAGCTAGTGAACGCGAGGTATTCCCTTCAAAAGAACCAACCAACTGATCGTGATGAATTGTTAGGTCTGGCTGCAAGGTCCCCAGCGAACCGCCCAGACGGATGGATGGGTAATAGAGTATGTAAGGGATAGCCCCATCCCCCTTGACGCCGCTGGGGTCATAGACCCAGTTGAGGGCTGCACTGAGCGAATTGTCGCTCGAGTAGGTGATTGGCAGCACATGTGCAAACAGAACCGTGCCAGGTTCAATTGTGGGTGCGCGCCAGGTGAGCTGCCAGAAGAAACGGCTCTGCAGATCCCAATCGCGTTGAAATTTAACACCGGTTTGCAGCTGGTGGGCACAGGCGAGCATCACCAGGATGGACAGCAACGTATTGCGCAGTGGGCGTTTGATTGGCAAAGCATAGAAAAAGGTGACCCACAACAGCGAGAATGAAAGCATAAAAGGGAGCGTCAGCCGGTCGAATGGAAAAACGAGATTGACTGGCAGCCCGGTCAGCCAAAAGGCAACACCAGCCAAAATTAGGCCGGTCAGGCCAATAATCAGACCAGGTTTGAGCCATACGCGGCCTGGTTTCACTTCCCAACCAGTTTTGAAATGCGAACTGGAAAAGGCCAGAAAGAGGTACACCAGGGTCAGAGAGCTAAAGATGGCAATCATTAAGAGGGAATTGCGCCCAAAACCAACAAATGAAGAGAACTGGAAAACCTGCCCCCAAGCTACGATCAGAGTGGTGTAGACGTCCTTCACAGCCAGCACCAGCAGCTGCCAGAGCCCGCTCAATGGCTGATTGCGCAAGAGTGTCAGCATTTGCGGCTGGTAGTTTTGAGTCTGAAAGTTGAAAATAAAGACTCGCCAGATAACAGCTGCCAGCCATACCAGCGCGTAAGGCGCCCAAATACGAAGGGTGCGAAAGATACGAGCTTTACGATCTGCAATCTGGTGGGCTGTCCCGTACCAGATCACGAGTGGTCGTAGCAGTTCGAGCAGGAAGAAATACTCCATCGCAAAAAGGTTGAGAGCCGCCAGCAGGGTTGCCAGAAAATGCAGCCAGAAAGCTTGCCGAGCGCTTGACTGCAGTGCCAGTACAGTTAGCGCCATCGAGGCAAAGAAACAAGTCAATATCAGGAAGAAATGCCCGTAGACCATGGCAATTGATTGCTGCGCAAAACCGGGGTAGACCAAGAAGAGCAAAGCAGCCCAGAGAGCCGGCTCTTTGCGCCGCACCCAGAACAGGTATAGAAAATAATACAGACTGGTGGCCGCTGCCCAACGCCAAAAGATGCCAAAGATCTGCCACAACCACGGAGAATCTCCCAGCAGGCTGTAGTTGAGTTGATAGAAAAAGCCCCAGACCGGTCGATTGGTTGAAAAATAGCGTTGCAATCCCTCTACCCCGTACACATTCGCGATCCAGTGAATGGCCATGTCGTCCCAAAAAAACTTGAGCAGCGGGATGAAAATGCCGTAAGTCAGCAAGCTGACCACTAACAGTACGACTGGCGGCTGGCTGAGAAAGGCTAATAGCGGGGAAAAGCGATCTGAGAACTTCTTAAACATTAGGGAGTAAGTGGGGGTTGACTGGATTGGGTACGCCCCAGGGTGCGGCGGACGAGGTAGACCGGCCGGCGTTTGACCTCCTGGAAGATATAGCCGAGGTACACCCCGATGATACCAAGGCTAATCATAATCGTGCCGCCGATGATCAGCAGCACGAACATCAACGAACTCCAGCCGGGGGCCAGACCGGATTGCTGCCCACTCACCCAAAAACTCAACACATAAAGGCCCTCAGCGAGCGCTAACAATAAAAAGATACCGCCCAATGAAATGACAAAATAGAGCGGCACCAATGAGAAAGAGAAGATGGCCTGATTGGCCAGTGAGAACATCTTTTTAAAAGTAAATTTGGATTTTCCGTCAATCCGCCGGGCTGGGCTGTAAGGCAGCTTGATACTACGGTAACCCATCCAGGCTACCATGCCGCGTAAAAAGCGATGATATTCGTGGAACTGGCGCAGAGAATCCAGTACCGGGCGGGTAATTAGACGAAAATCGGCTGCACCCGGGATGATGCGAGTATCCCCAACACGGTTAATCAGCCAATAAAAGGCGCTTGAAGTGCTGCGTTTGACCCAGGAGGCTTGCTGGTCTTCCTGGCGCATGGCGATGACAATATCGTAACCGGCTTCAGCCTGAGCCAGCATTTGCGGGATGAGCGCCGGTGGGTGCTCTCCGTCGCCATCCATTGTGATGACTGCGTCCGCATCGGCGGCATCCAGCCCGGCTGAAAGCGCGGCCTGATGGCCGAAATTGCGACTCAGCTCGATGATGCGGACGCGCGCATCCTGCTGCTGCAGCTGTTCCAGAATGCGGGCCGTGCCGTCGCTGGAACCATCGTCAACATAGGTGAAGAGAAAGCGATACGACAAATCGGCGATGGCTGTGCAGACCTGCTGGTGGAAAGCCGCTACGCTCTCGGCTTCGTTATAAAGCGGGATAATGATCTCGACTGATTGAATGGAAGTGGTCATGATTGGATTAATGATACTCGATTTCAGCTTCAGCGTAAGAGGATTAAAGGGTGAAAAAGCCCAGGGGCAAGTGGAAAATTTACGGAAACAGATTGATTTGTGACTGCCGGTGTACCATACTCTTCATTAGACAGTGATTTCATTTTACGGATTCACCCAGAAGGTTTCGGAAAAAGTATCGGAAGGCCAAAATGAATTATGAATATAAATTTGTTGAGGTTCCATTGAAAAAAGAAGATTTTAAAACCAAATTGGATAATACTTTTAAAAGATGGAAGGAGATTATCATAGAAGAAACGGATAATGGTTGGAGGTTAAAGCAGGTGGTTATACCCGCGAATGAACGCACCGGGGTGGCAGCCGCATATTGTTATCAAATTATTTTTGAAAAGATGCGTTCAAAGAGCTTATCCTTGTAGGCGTAGACTTGTTCTTTTGCAGCTGAGGGATGCCTCAATTAATGAGTTTTACTCCTCTCAGAAATGAACGTTGGCTATAATTTATATAGGCATTCATGTATGCATATATATCGCCGATTCAAAGCAGAAGTTCAGGTTCTCCTTTCATCGTGGAATGGGTGCTCCAAATCCTCTATCCCGGTTAAGAGGATACGGAGAGATGTCGATTGATGCGTTCTTGAACGCACCAATGACCATTTTGAAGGTTGATGATTATCAGCAAAAATTCGAGTTATTCGTTTTATTCGTCATATCGCAAACCATCGATCTCGCACATGGCTTGATTATTTAACTCCTCCTGAGGTATTCTATGAAGTGTCTGTCGTACTCACGACTTGAATCCAGATTATTTAAGAATATTCGAATGTTCGTGTAATTAAATACTTACTACAATGATAGATCATGGATAAGTTGTTTCTTGGAATTGATTTAGGTACCTCATGTGTTAAGACTGTACTCTGGAATCCTGAGAGTAACATAATTCAAGTTGCGTCTTGTAATTACCCAAGCATCTTACCAAGTTCACTTAAAGTGGAACAGAATCCTGATGATTGGTACCGAGCTTTAAAAACTTCCATCAAACTTTTATTGAACAAATCAGATATAAATATTCAACGCTTAGAAGGTATTTCTATTACCGGTCAGATGCATGGGCTTGTTCTCGTTGATGAAGAAGGGAATTTTATTCGGAATGCGATCATCTGGTCTGACCAAAGATCGAAATGCCAAGTTACAGATTTTTATAATGGTTTTGGAGCAAATAACTACATAAAAATTACAGGCAATCCTTTGTCATCCGGGTTTACGTTACCATCATGGCTCTGGATAATGGAAAACGAGAAAGATATTTCCAAAAACACATTCAAAATTCTTCTTCCCAAAGACTACTTAAGATTTAAATTAACTAGAACGTATTATAGCGACCCCAGTGATGCTGTCTCTACAGGATTATTTGATGTAAATGAGTGTGTTTGGAGCCAAGCAATATTAGATTTCATCAACTTGAAAAACGAATTACTGCCGGAAGTTAAGGGTAGTTTTTTTAATGCAGGAAAGCTTAAAGAAGATGTTGCTAAAGATTTAGGTTTATCACCCGCTATTAATGTTTATATCGGAGGCGGAGATACACCAGTTCAAGCTTTTGGCCAAGGAATCGATTCCAAAGGAACATTGTCTATTGGTATTTCTTCCGGTGGAAATATTATTGGTCTGTCAGATAAGCCAATAATTGACTCTAAAGGCAGAGTTCATTGTATGAATTACTTATTCCCGAATTCCTGGTACAGCATGGGCGCAATAATGTCAGCCGGGGATTCAATGGAATGGTTTCGCCAAAACTTTTTTCCTCATTTACAAACAAAAGATCTCATTAAAATCGCGTCAAAAGCAGGATTATCACCAAAATTGTTTTTCTTGCCCCACATTAACGGTGAGCGAACACCTTATATGGATCCTGAGGCAACCGGCATGTTTTTGGGTTTATCAATGGATAATCATTTGGGTGATATTGTAAGGTCAATAATGGAAGGTGTGTGTTTTTCATTGCGGATCTGTTTTGATATTCTGATCGATATTGGAATAGAGTTTAATACGATGATTGCATCCGGCGGAGGAACGAAATCTGATTTCTGGATGCAGTTGCTGACAGATACGTTAAATTTCCCAATTACTAAGTCCGATATGGAAAATTCTTCTGCCTTTGGCGCCGCAATGATTGCTGCGATTGGTTCAGGTTCAATAACAAAAGAAGACATAAAAAATTCTATGAGAAATCATTCTAAAAAAACTTTTTTTCCAAATAAAGAAATGGCTAAGTATTACCAGAAAAAATATGAAAGATTCATTGAAATTTATCCTTTGTGGAATCAGACCTCAAACGAGTCACATTAATATAAATATCCACCCCTTATTTTTGCTCAACTCCTTAAGTTAGTCCAATTTGAGAAAATAGGATAAGAAAAATGGGCAGAATTACGGATCCAGGTCGTCTTTAAAAATTGCAAATTATCTTCCTATCGAATACAGAATAACCTCATTTTCCCCTCCTTTCCACATTTTCCAGACGCTCTTCTTCGTGACTTAAAAATGTCCTTAAGATATACTTTGATTGGAAACTTTAACGATAGGAGTACGATCTATGCTACGCACGGTGATTGGTGATTTACGCTCTCATATTGACGAAACGGTTATGATTAAAGGCTGGTTGCATGTTTTGCGCGACCAGAAGAAGATTCAATTTCTGGTGCTGCGCGACCGTACCGGCATGGTGCAGATCACCCATTGGAAGCCGAATGATGAAGATCTGGCTGCCCTGGTTTCAACCCTCACGACCGAATCAGCGCTGACGATCACAGGAAAGGTGGCTGATAACCCCTCGGTTAAGTTAGGCGGCCTGGAAATTCAACTGGAGTCTTTGCAGGTTGACAACCTGGCTGAAAATCCGCTGCCCTTTGAGCCTTTTGGTGATAAGGACAACCTGCCGGCATTGGATTACCGCCTGGATTGGCGTTCGATTGATTTACGCCGCACGGAAAACCTGCTCTTATTTCGCGTACAGACCACCATGGAGATGGCGCTGCGCGAGTTCTGGATTCAGAATGGCTTCATGGAGATTCATTCCCCCAAATTGATGGGCAGCCCGAGCGAATCCGGCGCAGAACTGTTTGAGCTGGCTTATTTTGAAACCAAAGCCTACCTGGCACAATCACCTCAATTCTACAAACAGATGGCCATGGCTGGCGGTTTTGAAAACGTCTTTGAGATCGGGCCGGTCTTCCGTGCTGATCCTTCCTTTACTTCGCGCCATATGACCGAGTTCACCAGCATCGATATGGAAATGTCCTGGGTTGATTCGGAAGAGGATGTCATGTCCAACCAGGAGCGCATGCTGCAGTATGCCTATCAGCGTGTCAAGGATGTGCACGGCAGCGAGATTGAAGCAGTCTTTGGCTTTACACTGGCAGTACCTGCGGTGCCATTTCCGCGTTTGACCATGGTTCAGGCACATGAAATTCTGAATCAAGTTGGTTATCAGCTCTCGCCCGAAAAGAAAAATGACCTCGACCCCGGTGCAGAACGGGCTGTTGGAGAGTACATCAAGCAAACCACCGGCAGTGATTTTGTTTATATCACCGAGTGGCCATTTGCGATCCGTCCCTTTTATCATATGAAAAAAGGTGAAAACCTGACCCGCAGTTTTGATCTGATCGCCGGCGGGCTGGAAATCACGACCGGAGCTCAACGCGAGCATCGCTATGATGTGCTGGTGGCGCAAGCGAAGGAGAAGGGCTTATCACCGGATTTGATCCAGTATTACCTGGATTTCTTCCGTTACGGCTGCCCGCCGCATGGTGGTTACGGGATGGGGCTTTCGCGTTTGTTGATGGTCATGCTCAAGCAGCCCAACATCCGCGAGACAGTTTACCTCTTCCGCGGCCCGAATCGTTTGCAGCCATAAGAACAACTGGCTTGCTTGGAACTTTAGTGAATTAAAAGGAAAGTGGAAAATGGCTTATACCAGCCACGGCAGACGTGAGAAAATGACATACGGCGGCATCAAACTATATGCCGGCACCTCAACTCCGCTATTCTCGCAGAAAATTGCCGATTACTTGCATCTTTCGCTCAACGAGACTGATATCGTTGAGTTCCCCAATGAAAACCTCTTCGTCAAGCTGCACAGCAGCGTGCGTGGGCAGGATTGCTATGTCATCCAGACTACCTCCCCGCCGGTACACCGCAACTTGATGGAGATGTTAATCCTGGTGCAGACCTTGCGCCTGGATTCCGCCTCGCGCATTACCACCGTCATCCCCTACCTGTGCTATGCTCGCTCAGACAAGAAAGATCAGCCACGGGTACCTATCACCGCCCGCCTGGTGGCCGACCTGATCCAGGCTGCCGGTGCTGATCGTTACATCACCATGGATTTGCATGCTGGCCAGATACAGGGCTTCTTCTCGATCCCGGGTGATGTTCTCTCGGCCTTTTCAATTCAACTCGAATATCTCAAGAATTTGAAACCAGGCATGCAGGACCCTGTGGTTGTTACCGCCGACCTGGGCTTTGCAAAAAAAGGTCGAAATTATGCGGCTGCCCTGGATGTGCCGATGGCCTTTATTGAAAAACGGCGCGCGGGCAACGATTCGAAAGCCAGGGCTTTGAACCTGATTGGTTCGGTGCAAGGTCGTGATGTCATCCTGGTGGATGATGAGGTCGATACCGGCGGCTCGATTGTTGAGGCTGTTAATCTGATCAAGCAAAATGGCGCTCAGGATGTGTATGTTACATTTGTACACGCCAGCCTTTCCTCTAATGCGGCTGAATGCCTGGGAGCATTGCCAGTGAAACAATATATTACCACTGACACCATTCCCATTTCGAAGGAAAAAGAGGCGTTCATGGCCGGGCGCTTAAAGATATTAACCATCACAAAATTGATCGGAGAAGTCATTCGACGCGCTAACGAGGGTCGCAGCGTCGGCGAAATGTTTAACGAATAGGAGTGGCAGATGCCAGAACTGCCGGAGGTTGAGACCATCAGACGGGCATTGCAGGAAGGCGGTCGCGAAGGACCGGCCATCCCCGGCTGGCATATCACCGAAGCGGATATCTACTGGGCCAAAGCGCTGGCCGTGCCGGATGAAACTACTTTTCTGCGAGAAATCGTTGGCCAGCAGGTACGCGTGATCGCGCGGCGCGCCAAATTCCTTGACCTGGAGTTGGAACGCCATCACCTGGTATTGCACCTGCGCATGAGCGGTGATATACGTGTGCAGCCGCTTGGCACAGAAGCGCATAAACATGATCGCTTGCGCCTTTCCTTCGACCATCCCTACGAATTGGTTTTTTCCGATCCCCGTAAATTTGGACGCATCTGGCTGCTGTCAGATCCTGCTCCGCTCTGGGATCGTCTCGGGCCGGAACCACTGGATGAGTCCTTTACAGAAGAAGAATTCTATTTGCGCCTGAAGCAACGCCAGCGCCAGCTCAAGCCCTTGTTGATGGATCAATCTTTTTTGGCAGGTATGGGGAATATTTACACCGATGAAGCCCTCTTCCAGGCCAGGCTGCACCCGCTCCAAAATTCTGCCAAATTGAATCGCCAGCAGGCCGCCGACTTATTATCTGCCATTCGGGAACAGCTCTTGCAGGGTATTGCGCGTAATGGTGCCAGTATTGATTGGGTCTACCGTGGTGGAAGTTTTCAAAATAGCTTTAATGTGTACGCAAAAAATGGAAAAAATTGTCCTAATTGTGGTACAGTGATAGAAAAATTAGTGGTAGGTCAGCGTGGTACACATATCTGTCCAAACTGCCAGCGCATGTTGCCAGGCGGAGATGATTAAGAGGAAGGTTGATGATGGTTACGAGTGGCATTAGTTTGACTGTTCTGCTGGTTTTTGCCCTGGGTGGCGTATTATTCGGGGCGTTAATCATGTACCTTATCCTGGATGCCGTTCATAACCAGAAAGAAGCGCGCGAAGTAGCCCACACCCAGCCTTTACTAAAAATTGATCCTGAACTTGCCGAAGAATTGGAGCCAGTTGTATCTGAAGAGACCCTGGGAGTGGTTGAGGCTGAAGATGAAAACGAGTTTGATTTCACCATTGGTCGCAATAAAGAAGACGGCCGTTTGTTGATCTTGATGGATGGTCTCTGGCATGAAAATTCAAGCAGTTTGAGCGCCGTTCAAAAAGAGCGCTTACAGTTAGCCTTGCGTGAAAGTGCTGCCTGGTTGGACATGCAAATGGTGAAAGAATCGCCTGAAATTAAGCAGGCGGTTTCCGGGGAAAATAATACCAGCAAGAGCGATGGAGTCAAAACAAAAGTTGCTATGGTCGCTGGCGATGCGCCTTTCCGTAAATTGACCATTGTAGAACAGGTGGATGATATTCTGCAGGATATTCTCGAGGGGGAGGGATTAAAAGAGCGCAATATACGTCTTTCCGAAATGGTAAACCGTGGAGTAATTGTCTGGATCGGCCAGCAATTTTATGAAGGTATCGATGCTGTTCCTGATGCTGAAGTAAAGCAATTGGTTCGGCGTGCTGTTCGAAAATGGGAAGAAACTGCCAGTAGCTTATAGATGCATTTCCAGATCAATAGCAGACATGTTACAATAAAAAAAGTCAGCTTGCTCGCAAAGCAATCCAGGTATAAGATCAGGAGATTGTTAAATGGCTACTTCAGAAGAACGCTTGCGCATCTTACAAATGATTCAGGACGGAGTTATCAACGCTGAAGATGGCATTCGCTTGCTGGATTCCATTGAACAATCTGTGCAGCAACCCTCTCCGGCCAACCCACAGGAAGATATTGTCGATCCCGAACGCCAAGCACGCTTCTTTCGGGTGCGAGTAACGGATACGGATAGCGGCAAAACACGCGTAAACGTGCGTTTGCCAATCAGTGTCGTCAACGCAGGCTTCAAGATGGGTGCACGTTTTTCACCGACGATTGAAGGTCTCAATTCAGCTGAATTGATGCAGTTTATTCAATCCGGCACCATCGGCCGCATCATTGACGTCTACGATGATGATGATGGCGAACATGTGGAAGTGTTCTTGGAATAAGAGACAGCTATCAGCTATCACTTCACACTGCTACGACGGATTTTACCTCATCCGGGAAGAATTGCTTAAATGTACCTTCAATCCAACCTTTAACAGTGGAAGTCTTTAATGGGCAGTCTGTACAGGCCTTCCCTAAACGGATTTTCACCTGTTGGTCTTGATATGAAACAAATTCCACTGACCCGCCGTGATAGGTTTCAATATATGCATCCAGTTGTTCAATCAAACCGCGCATTTGTTCTTCAATAGTAAATTCAGTATTGGTTGTCATTTAAGAATTTCCTTCCTGGCATTCGTTTTTACCTACCATGCTTTTACGTAACAACATCGCCATATCGTCACCCGGGCTTTCAAAATGGTCAGTAATGACGCCTGCCAAACGATCAAGAAAGACGTGGGCGATGGCAGGGTATTGGTCACATAAATTTGTTAATTTCCGAGTTTCGATGCGATAAACACTGCATGTTGTCAAAGTTCGGGCGGAGGTACTATATTTTTTGCGTTTGAGAGCGGCAGACCATCCAAAGATATTCCCGGGAAGAATACGAGCGATGATCGAAGGCGGGCCATCCAAAGATATTCCCGGGAAGAATACGAGCGATGATCGAAGGCGGGCCATCATAGGGCTTGTATTCGATGCCCACTTCCCCTTCCAATAAAATGTAAATGAAATTTGCCAGTGTCTCTTGCTCAAATAATACCATATCTACCGGCAAGCAACAAAATTCCATCATAGACTTCAACTGATCCAATTCCAGGTCGGATAAGCCTTGAAAGAAAGAAAATTGAATCAATTGATGGTTTTCCATAGATTCAATCATAATTTTGCTTTCGTCCCTTGCAAAGTGGCAAACTACCCTGAAGCAATGATGATCATCATCCGTACATTTTATGCCTGTGCATATTAATTGTATGCACTTGCTCAGCTTTTAAATAAGAAATGCACAGTTTAAAGAACTATCAGGAAAACATCATATCCTATTGCGTTTGTTGGTCTGGAAAAATGACATGCTATAATCAGCCCCTGTATGGAGTCTGAACAACAAAAATCTTATTGCAACCAATGCGGGACTCAAGTGCAACCATATGAAGGCCAGGTTTTCATCACCTGCCCATTCTGTGATTCATCTATTTATATTGATGAAAACCAGGTTGTCTTCCATTATTATGTCAGCCCTGCGCTGGATGCAGATGGTGCGAACGCTGCGCTCTTTCGCTGGATGTCTGACAGTCATTCAGTAAAAGACCTGGATCAGCAGGCACGACGATTAAGTACTGAATTCCTCTTTCTTCCAATCTGGTATTTTCGTGTAAAGATGGCAGGGAATGGCGAAACGATCCTGCTTAAACCTGCCCGGGCGATTTCTGTGACTGAATTAATGAATCTGAAGATTTCAGCCAGTGATTTATTACCCTATCACCGGGATCTTGGGCTGGAAGCTGCACTGCCAAGTGTCCCACTGGAGGCTGCTCTTGGGTGGCTTACTGAAAAGAAGATCGTTGGGGTTCCTCTGGAAACATTCCTAGTCCATATTCCGATTTTCATAATCAAATACAATTATCAGGATCGAATTTACAGTGCTGTGGTGGAGGCTGGAACGGGTAAGGTGTTTGCCAATTTTTACCCGATGAAAAGCGAGGGGGCATACCTTCGAATAGCCGGCCTGGTTGCATTGATTTATCTCGGCCTTGCATTAATTCCTGTATTGGCTGCTCTTTTTGGAAATAACGCTACCGGAATCGCAATCCTCATCTCTGCAGTGCTGGCGGGGCTTGCTTTTGTGCCATTATTTCTTTTGGCAAAAAGGACGGCTGGCAAACCATGAGCCAGCAACTGGTTTGCCCGAGTTGCGGAAATACAAACCCTGTTCAGGAGGGAGAACATATTGTCATTTGTTCATCCTGCCATTTACGTTTTATTGTGAAAGGCGCTGACGGATTGGCACGCTACCGGTTGGCTGTGCAGGTCAACCAGGAAGAAGCACTACAACACTGGCAACGCTTTTTAGCCAGTTCACCAGCGATCGATCGCAAAGTGCATCGGCTGGCAAAGATCTGTGAAGTTTTTCTGGTTCACATCCCCTTTTGGCATATCTCAGGGGAGACATTGCGCCTGGATATTGGCAAAAAAACGCGCTCCGTAACTCAAGAAAAGCACCAAGCAGAAAGAATTATCTGGAATCGGGCGGCCTGCGATGTACGTGAATTTGGGATTAATCAGCTGGATCTTACTGATCAACCCATACAGCCTTTTCCGGTTGACGAATTGGTTCGCTCTGGTATGGTTTTTGAACCGGTCGAATCTCCAGATGAGGCCTTGGCAGCAGCGCAGGTATCTCTGGAGGTACCCATGCGCAAAAAAAGCCACCTGTTAGTGCGTATTGTCAAAGCAGAACTTTCTCTGGTTTATTATCCTTTGTGGGTTGTGCGTTATGTAGCGCTTGGGCAAGTATTTCAGGTAGTTGTGGATGGTAACAGCGGGGATGTGCTTTACGGGAAGGCACCAGGCAGTGTGACGTATAGAGCTGCCGCTTTAGTGCTCGGGTTTCTTTTGGGCGCCATAGTGACCATCGATCTGCCGGTGTTGCTTTTTTATTTTGAGAATAAATTTCCAATACCTTTATTAGTGCTTTTTTTTGTAGCAGGATTATTGCTTATGTATACAGGCTGGTGCATCTTTCGTCAGGGAGCATACTATCAATTTGAACGGGATAAGCCAACTGCTCTCAAATCTGCCAGATTTGAAATCGGTTTACCGCGTGAAGCGCGCGAATTGCTCGATCGGGTCATACAAAGGGGAAAATTTAGAAAATGAAGCAAAGTGTCTCATTGGTTGCCCTTCGATGTCCACATTGTGATACGCCGATAACAGCCGGTTCAAGCGAATATGCCTGGAAATGCGGCCAATGCGGTCAAGGAATTTTACTCAACAAGGAAAAAACCTTGAAAGAAATAATGATCTCCTACCAACAGCCTGCTCATGAAGACTCACCCGGCTGCCCTTACTGGGTGCTGGAAGTAAGCGTACAATTTCAGGGTGCACATCTGCCGGCTAACCGTAAGGAAGAATTGACGCAATTCTGGCAGAATCTGCACAAATTCTTTATCCCCGCATTTGAGATGGGTCCGGTTGAAAGAATTCAAAGATCCACAGCATTGTTAAGAACTCCTCCGATCCCGATTTCAGTGGAAAGCTATCAATTCAGACCAGTTGTATTGTCACCTCGCGATCTACCAGTCTATGTTGAAGCTGTTGTGCTGCAAATGGAAGCTGAGAGACAGGATGACTTGAAACATTTGATCTTTGACTTACAATTAAGTGAAGCTGATCTTTGGGTACTACCTGATTAATCTCCTGATCTTAAAAAAACCAACTTTTTTCCAGGGAGTGCAAAATGGCACTAAACATTGTAATCATAGTGGTGGTTGTTATTTTGTTTTTGGCAGCATTAATGCTGATTCGGACGACACGTACTTATAAATCCTTTCCGGCAGTGAAAGCTATTGAAGATATTGAAGTCGATCTTGAGCAAATAGCCCAGCACCTTTCGGCTGCTATTCGAATTAAAACAATCTCAAAAGACGGCAAAGGGATCGATTCTGCTCCATTCATGCAATATCATCGTTTGCTTGAACGAACTTACCCCTTAATACACAAAAATTTGGGTAAAGAGGTTATTAGCACCGCAACACTATTGTTTACCTGGCCCGGCAAAAACCCCGCCTTGAAGCCGGTTTTGTTCGCCGCCCATCAGGATGTCGTCCCCGCCGATGAGCAAACATTGGATGCCTGGACCCATCCACCCTTTTCGGGTGAAATTGCGGATGGCTTTATCTGGGGTCGCGGAACGATGGATATCAAATCGCAAATGATTGCTGTCATGGAAGCGGTCGAAAAGCTGCTGGCGGAAGGGTACCAACCTGAACGAACAATACTGCTAGGCTTCGGGGAGGATGAAGAAATTGGCGGGCAGCAAGGTGCAGCCAAAATTGTAGCTCATCTTCAGGAGCAAGGGATAGAACTGGCCGCCATGCTGGATGAAGGTGGTTCCATCACTGAGGGAATTTTGCCCGGTGTGACCGGTGCGGTTGCTCTGGTTGGAACTGCTGAAAAGGGACACGTCACCTTGCGGTTGCATACAGAATCCACCCCGGGTCATTCTGCCATGCCGGGTAAAGATATGGCCATTGGGCGGCTGGCGCGTGCCCTTGCCAAACTGGACGCTAACCCCCAGCCGGCTCACATGAAAGCCTTGAAGGAGCTTTATGCGCACTTAGGGCCGGCAGCCAGTTTTGGGATGCAATTTGTGTTTGCCAATTTATGGTTCTTCGGGCCGATCGTGCGTCGAATGGTGGAAGCCAATCCGCAATCCGATGCCTCTGTTCGCACCACGACTGCGCTTACCATGCTCAAAGCTGGCGTGAAGGAAAACATATTGCCGCATAGTGCCGAGGCGATTGTCAATATGCGCCTCTTACCGGGGGATACGATTGCAAGTGTATGTGCACGAGTACGTAAGATTATTGGGGATGAAAAAGTCATGTTTGAACCGATGGTAGGTGGCTATTGGGAAGCTTCTCCAGTTTCGGATACGGATATACCTGCCTATAAATTGCTGGCATTAACCATACGGCAAGTTTTTGACGGCATTCCGGTTGCACCATACCTGGTCTTGGGAGCCACTGATGCTCGCTATTACGCCCCGGTCAGTCAGGCAGTTTATCGTTTTACGCCCTATCTCTCCACTAAAAACGACCTGAATCGCATGCATGGCATAGATGAGCGTTTGAGCGTTGAAAGTATGGGCAAGATGGTGGTTTTTTTCTACCAGCTGATCCGCTTGTGGAGCAAGTCTGAGTTTTGATTCGCTGAAAGTTAAGGCAAAAGTCTTGTGATTCGCAAGAGACGCTTCGAACCAGGTTTCCTCACCACCAATTACCTGGAAGTCTGGATTGGAGTCAGGCTGCAATCCTTGCTGCGCTGAAAACGTGAACGTCGCTCAACAACAAACCAGGTTTCTTGTTTTAAATCACCTAATAAACTCTTTAAAAAGTCCAAAACCAGGTTTCATCTTGAATTAAGGTAAAGTTGCTTTTGCATTCTATTCTCTCATCTCACCCGAAGCCTGGTTTTCAAAAACGCATGCGAAGCAGGCTGCCAGCGCTAGGCATTGCTAACTTGAATCTCGGCTAGGCAATCGTTCATGCGCGAGATTGATAGTCCATTTAGTGTTTACTTTATCGTCCCAATCCGAGCTTCGTATCCGCTTTCTACCTCATCGACAATTACCTGGAAGCCTGGCTTGCTGTCTGCTGCTATCATATCCGCTCACGGCAGGATGCATTTCATTCACTTGGTATCTGGGTTGGCTTCACGCGCGTAGATTTCCAATACAAAATTTAGTAAAATTTCCTGCCCAAAATCCGGTAGTGCTTCCTCCCCCTGACCGTAAAGATGAACTGTGGCTTGCCATTGGGCATTATCTTCGCGGATCGTAAAAGTGCTGTCTGCAAAGTTGGCTTTCCAGTTTGCCAGCTGCTCAATTTCACTGGGCGTCAGCTGAATGTCACTCTTTTGTAAGCCTTCATTATTGCTGATGACTGTAGAATAATCACTACTGATCAATAATTGTTCAACCATGGTACTGGTAAAATAACTGCGTTGCATACTGAGGGTCAGGTATTCACTCAATGGGTCCGAGGAGTTATTGCTGGGCATTTCTGCTGGTGAGATACCACCGTATAGAAGTGATCCATCGGAATTGCTGTGATATTCAAAGCGTTGCCCGCGAGCTTCAAGAATAATGCGAAAGCCGGGTGTGATCACAGTCAGGCAGCTGCCGGAGCCACCAATTCCAAGGCAAGAATCCGGCCATTGCACAGGTTCAATCGATTGCACCAGTATTTCAGTTGGGGAGATATTCAATTGCCTGGCGAGCAGCAAAATTGCTTTTTCTTGTGGCGATTCAAAACTTGCTGCTGATACACTGAAGCGCACGTTGATTCCATCAGAATCGGTATGGGCCTCAAACAACTGGCCATTGGCACTCAGCATGATTAGAAAGCCATTGATCTGGTCATCCGGACAAATCTCATCGGGTGCGGGGAAACCCAGGCAAATGTCATTCCATTTGTAAGGTTCGACGGACAGAATTAGAACATCATCGACTGTTCCCTGAACGCGTTGGGCAACCAGCTGGCGGGCGGCTGAGACTGCAGCCTGACGACGGTCGTAGTCGGTGGCGTACTCGAAGAGTGGCGTTTTTCGGTTAAGTGGTGGTTCCAGGTTAACTGGTTGGCAAGCATTACCCAACAAAGGAATTAGCAGAAATAACAAGAATAGTGGATTGATTTTCCAGATAGTTTTCATAAATAAAGTGAATGATCTGATTAAGAGTGACCTTATTATAAGGTGAATTGATAAGACTGACTCAAATTAACAAAACGTAAGAAGCCCTTGGAATTGTAACATCTGACAAGCTGTAAAAATAGATCATCTTCTTGAGAGTAT
Source organism: Chloroflexi bacterium 44-23 (assembly GCA_001899005.1). Classification (GTDB taxonomy): domain Bacteria; phylum Chloroflexota; class Anaerolineae; order Anaerolineales; family Anaerolineaceae; genus UBA6170. The sequence continues at coordinate 11,435 of MKUW01000016.1, read as the reverse complement.
CTAAAACCAACGTTAAGTTTTTCCCGGATGTTGACAAAATGATTAAAGAAGAAAATGTTTATTTAGTGGTTAAAATGGCAATGAAAGCCCCATTTTATCAGCTCGGTGGACGATCTATGTTGAATTGTGCCCATTATGATTCGCTTACGCAACGCGTGGCTTCAGTCTGGAAATGAGCCTGATGGAAAGCAATATTACACCCTGTGGCTACAATTTCTTTTATCCGCTGGCATATCCTTAATAAACCGTAGCAGCCAGATTGTGAATCCACTTTTTCGAAAAATAGCGTGGTATTACAATAATAAGCTTTACGACTTCTTCAAGGAGCACCAGACTGTAAACGCCGTAGACTGGCCACTTTAGAACAAAAGCACCGATAAAGGCGGCCGGTACCCCGATCAGCCAGATTGAGCTCATTTCAACCAGCAACGCGAAGCGGGTATCGCCGCCAGATCTTAAAATCCCGATGAAAAGAATAAGATTGCTGACACGAATCCACATGGTAAGGCCATAAATTAACAATAAAGTGAAGGCAAAAAAATAATTTTCCGGTTGAATGTTATAGAGGGAAAGCACCACCGGTCGCAGAGAAATTACTACGGCTCCGATCAAGAAAGCGCTTGAAATACCTAGAATGAGAAACCGTTTGCCATAATCAAAGGCCAGGTGCTCATTGCCAGCACCAATCTGATTGCCAATCATAATGGCGCAAGCATTGGCCATCCCAATAAAAACTACGAATGACATGTTTTCAATTGTGCTATTAATATTGATGGCCGCAATGGCACCGGTGCCAATATGGGCATAAACAGCATTGTATGTGGTGATGCCCAGTGACCAAAAAAACTCATTGATAGCCGCCGGCAGAGATATGATTAAAACCTTTTTTAGAAACTCAAGCGAATATTTCAGCTCATGCAAGCGCGCTGCAGCTGCAGTCCGCATCCGGTAGGAGAAAAATATGATCAGAAAACATTCGAGAGAACGTGCGATGGATGTTCCCAATGCGGCTCCAGCAACACCCATTTTTGGAAAACCAAAGTTGCCAAAAATTAAGAGGAAGTTAAGCACCATATTGAGACTGAGTGTGATAATGGAAACGGTCATTGGCAACCGCACATTTTCAGAGCTGCGCAAAACTGCCACGAAAGACGTTGAAATTGCTGTAAAAAGGTAGCTGAAACCGACAATCCGCAAGTATTGGCTGCCTAAATTTATTACCGCGCTATCTTCGGTGTAGATGCCAAGCACCTGCTTTGAAAATATCATGGCAGCGATCGTGAAAAAGATGGCAACAGCTGAACTCAGCGATAGGCCAATTCCCATTACGCGCCGCAGATTATAAATATCTTTTTTACCCCAGTACTGGGCAGTGAATATGGCAGAACCGCTGTTAATCCCAAAAATAATGATGATTAATAAAAAAAAGACCTGGTTCGAAAGGCCAAGGGCAGCAATGGCTGTCTCACCCAATTGCCCAACCATCAATACATCCAGAAGGTTGGTGAAAGAGGTTACAAATTGTTGAATGGTGATCGGGATCGCGATCTTAAGGAAAACAGTAAAAAACCGGTGGTCTTGAAACAGTTTTGAAAGCATCGAAATTAATTCCTGATTCCGGGCAAAATGGCCTGATTGAGTTTAATCGAGAGAGAAAATTTTGTCGAGGAATGAACTCCGTTCTGTTATTGTTCAGGGAAAATGTCACACTGAAAATGGTAAGGGAAAATGTCACCCTATGGGAAGAGTGACATTAACAATGAATGAATTAACAGAAGCAGATTTTGTAAGGCCATTAATCAAGAGCAAGTTAACTGTTTTCTAATGGTTTATAATTCCAAGGCAGATATTATATTTTTCATAAATTGTGAAAGGGAAGAGAATGAGTTTTGTTCATTACACTACCAACCGGCTTGTAAAAGGAGAAGATTTAAATCATCATGGTACTTTGTATGCCGGTCGAACAGCGGAGTGGTTCGTAGAATCAGGTTTTGTGGCAGCTTCCAAGCTGACTCGGCCAGAGAATATTGTTTGTTTACAAATTCATGAGATGGTATTTAAGCGACCGGTAAATAAAGGCGATGTGGTCAGTCTGGAGAGTGCAATTGTCCTGGCGGGAAGGACCAGCCTGGTTGCCTTTGTCCGGATGGAGGTCCAAAACGAGCAAGTATTCAATGGCTTTATAACTTTTATTCATGTGGATCTTGATGGGAAACCAATTCCGCATGGGATTAAGATTAGCGCCGAAACTTCTGATGAATTAGCGTTGCAAGAAGCAGCTCGGCAGCTAAAAAAGTAAACTGGCTGTAAGTCACTCTTATTGCTGGAAGTTAGCAGTAAGCGTTTCCACGAGGAAAAAAATCGGTTTATATTCAATCAAAAGCTGGTCGCACCAATATGTGCCGGTTTGCTATACGGAAATTGCAAAATAGACGCCGGACTGGCTGTAGTCATAATCTTTCAGACGGATAGATCGGCGATGGTGCTTTGTGGGGTCGAATGTTGGGGCGAGGCTATGAGGGTTGGGACGAGGCTATGAGGGATGTTGGGGCGAGGCAAAAGGAATTGGGATTGATTTTGCAGTTTTTTCTTGCCTCGCCCTTACAGATTGTTCTTGCCTCGCCCTTACTGGCACATGATCAGACGATCGACGCCCATGCCGAACTCATCCAGAACGTGTTTCTGGATTAGGAATATGAATTACTGCACCCCGCCTGCGCATTCTACCGAAGGGTCAAAACCGAAAACCGGAATTCTTAAATTTTCGTAATCACCTATTTTCCCAGATAGGGCAATCACTTATTAATATTGGTGATCCACAGCCAGGTTTCAAGAGATCTTGCGGCTGGAATGAGCCTTTATTTACTTATGTTAAAAAAGAGAGTGGCTGCCTTAAAGATTCGCTAATTTTAAGTGAGGGTGCCCGTAGTGCATACAATTCCTGTATGTTGCGTGCTATAATCTTTTCTGTACCTGCTATCCAATCAGGGTGATGCAAAACGGAATGCAAATGTCGCACCATTGAGTTGAATTCTTACGCTCGATTCCTTATCATGATTTTATCCAATCCTAACCGGAGCCGCTGAATGTCGTTTGTTCATCTACACGTCCATACCGTTTACTCTCTTCTGGATGGCTTCAGCAATATAAAAAAACTGGTTGCACGGGTGAAAGAAATGGGCATGCCGGCTGTAGCCATCACCGATCATGGTACGATGTTCGGGTCCATCGATTTCTTTAACGCTGCCAATGCTGAGGGGATTAAGCCTCTGATCGGTTTGGAGGGCTATATGGCTCCGCGGCGCATGTATGAGAAGGATGCCCGTCTGGATAAGTATAGTTCTCACCTGCTGCTGCTGGCTGAGAATCAGACCGGATATCAAAACCTCTTAAAGATAGCAAGTGCTGCCCAGGTGGATGGCTTTTATTACCATCCGCGCATCGACCACGAATTCCTGGCTGATCATTCCGAGGGCTTAATTGCCACCTCAGGCTGCCTATCCGCCGAGATTCCACGGGCTTTGCGTGAGAACGATATTGCCACGGCCAGGCAGAGACTGGATTGGTACTACCAGGTTTTTGGCGCGAATAACTTCTTTTTGGAACTTCAAGATCATCCCATCGATGACCTGCGGCGTGTCAATAAGCTCTTATTGGAATTGGGCAAGGTCTATAATGCTAAATTTGTGGCTACCAATGACGTGCATTACATTGAAAAGAGTGATGCGCGCTATCAAGATATCTTGCTGGCTATTCAAACCGGCGCTTTATTGACCGATCCAAACCGCATGAGGATGAATGACGATTCATATTACCTGCGCTCCCCCCAGGAAATGCAGGCCCTCTTCGGCCATATTCCGGGGGCATTAAACAATACCATCGAAATTGCTGAACGCTGCAATGTCGATTTGAGCAACAAGGGATATCACCTGCCGCGCTTTGATGTACCAGCAGGCTTTACAGCTGAAACTTACCTGCGCGAACTGTGCGAAGCTGGTCTGCAGCGTAAATATGGCAAAAGGATACAAGATCCTCGAGTTCGTGAACGCCTGGATTACGAACTGGGTGTAATCCATAATATGGGCTTCGATGCCTATTTCTTAATCGTCTGGGATCTGTGCATGTATGCCTTCAAAGAGGGCATTTGGTATAACGCGCGCGGTTCGGCCGCTGGTTCGATGGTGGCTTATTGTCTTGATATTACCTTTGTGGAGCCGTTGGACCATGGCTTGATGTTTGAACGTTTCTTGAATCCCAGCCGTATCTCCATGCCGGATATTGACCTGGATTTCCAGGACGACCGCCGCTCGGATTTAATTAAGTACTGTGCTGACAAATACGGTCATGACAAGGTAGCAGCCATTATCACCTTTGGCACGCTTGGTGCAAAAGCTGCCATCCGCGATGTGGGTCGGGTGATGGATGTCCCCCTCTCGGAGGTGGATCAGGTCAGCAAGTTAATCCCATCAACACCCAGCCAACCGTTTACCATCGCCGAGGCTTTACAGCAGGTGAAAGACCTGAAAGATCTTTATGATTCGACTCCCTATTTAAAGGAACTGATCGATACCGCCCAGCACATGGAGGGGGTGGTGCGCAATGTAGGCACCCACGCGGCTGGCATTGTCATCACCGATGAGCCGGTTATTAATTATGTGCCCATACACCGCGCAACCAATAATTCGGAAGACACACCGGTTAAAACAGTGACACAATACGAAATGTCGCACCTGGATGAGTTGGGGCTGTTGAAAGTCGATTTTCTCGGTCTGGCAACATTAACCATTATGGCGCGTGCTTGTGCGATGATCAAGGCCCGTCACGGGATCGATTATTCGCTGGAGAATATTCCTCTGGATGATGCCGAAACTTTTGAGTTTCTTGGCACCGGCCATACAGCCGGAGTCTTTCAACTGGAAGGTACGGGGATGACCCGCTATCTGGTGCAGATGCAGCCCAAAAGCCTGGCGCATATTATCGCTATGGTTGCCCTTTACCGCCCTGGACCAATGGATTTTATTCCCCAATACATCAAGCGCATGCACGGGGAAGAAGATATAAGCTATCGTCACGATTCAATGAGAGCGATCTTCAATGAAACCTATGGGATTGCCATTTACCAGGAACAATTGATGATGGCAGCCATGCAGCTGGGTGGTTACTCTGCCGCTGAAGCAGATAGCTTGCGAAAGGCTATCTCGAAGAAAAAGGCCAAAGAAATTGAAATGCACCGTGCCAAATTCATCCAGGGCGCGGTCGATGGTGGTGTTTTGGATCATCATACCGCCGAAGCTATCTTCACCGATTGGGAGAATTTTGCGCGCTATGGTTTTAACAAAAGCCATGCTGCCGATTACGGTATGATTGCCGTACAAACGGCATTCCTGAAAAATCATTATCCTGTCGAATATATGACCGCCCTGTTATCCGCCTCAAAGAATGACTCTGATAAAGTCGCTTTTTATGTTTCGGATTGCCGGGATCTGGGCATTGAAGTTCTACCACCGGATGTCAATGCCAGTGATTGGGATTTTACGATTGAAGATACAGAAGAGGGTAAAGCTGTAATCCACTTCGGCCTGGGGGCTGTTAAGAATGTCGGCCAGGCTCCGGTGCAGATTATTCTGGATGCACGCAAGGATGGTGGCGCATTCGAGACGATCAATGATTTCCTACATCGCGTCGATCTTAGAACAGTCGGTAAGCGTGCATTGGAAAGCTTGGTGAAGGTGGGTGCGCTGGATCAATTTGGAGATCGCTGTGCAATTTTGGAAGCACTCGATCGCATCACAGCTATCTCAGCCAGCCACTTCAAAGCTGCACTTTCCGGTCAAATGAGCATTTTTGGCATGGTCGATAGCTTTGCGGAAGATATCGTTCTACCGAAAGTTGCCAAGGCGCAAACCCGTGAACAATTGGAATGGGAAAAAGAATTAATCGGTTTGTACGTTTCTTCCCATCCGATGCAACCTTATAAAGCGGCACTACAAAATATAATCAGTCATCATTCAGGTAATTTGTTGGAACTTAAGAACAAATCCAATGTTGTTGTTGGCGGCATGGTCAATCGTTTCCGGCGTTTGCAGACCAAAACTGGCAAGGATATGTGCTTTGTTACCATTGAAGATATACAGGGACCGATCGAGTTGGTGGTTTTCCCAAAAGTTTGGGAGAGGTTTCGCGATCTGATTCAACTGGATCGTATTATTGTTGTGGAAGGAAAAATTGATAATCAGGGCAACGACATCAAGATCCTGGTTGATTCCATCCGCGAGCCATTGCTGGATGGCAAAGAAATAAAAAGCGAACCCCCAACTTCAACGACCAGTACTAATAATGATCAGGATTTTGGTTATGAATTCACATTTGGTGGCGATGATGAGCCCAGCCTGATTGATAAAAGCTCGCTAGAAGATGAATCAGAAGAATTAGAGGACTTGCCTTTGCTCGAGACCAGTGAAGCCGCGCCAAAGCAAGCAACCAATGCCGAATTTGCGTTTTATGCATCCAATGACGATGATGACATACCGCCGCCGCCAGATTTTCCGGAAGATTGGTTCCCATTAGAGGCAGAAGCGCTGGATGATGCTTACCATTTGGCTGCAACAATAAATGCAGAGAAAATTGAAAAAGGAGTTGAAAAGGAATCTGCAATCATGGCGCCGAATATAGGTGCGGCCACCAGTGATGTGCAAAAGACTCCACTAAATAAAATGATCGAGCGTGCATTGGTCATGGCTCCTCTGGAAAGTTTAATTTTCCAAGTCGAGAGCGACAAGCCTGAACTTAAAATGATCACCATCGTTCTGCGGACGAACTTTAATGAAAGTGATATTGGCAATTTGAGAATGAAACGCGTGATCGGTTTACTGCGCTCTTATCACGGTCGTGATCACTTTGAGTTGTTAATTTTAGAGAATGGCAAACCTTACCAATTCGATTTTCCGAATGACACGACTGGCTATTGCATTGAACTTTTACGAAAACTACAGAAGATGGTTGGTGAAGAAAATGTGCAGGTTAAGACTTTGCGTATGCATTGAAAACAGCTGCTGCATTTTGAATGATTGGATTAAATAATTGTAACTGCTCCGCCATGTTGTTAGGAGATTCGGCTATTCCGCCGAGAGGCTGTATTCGAAAACGAAATAACATCACACAAGACTGGTAAGGCGTAGGGTGCGTTCATAATGCACCACACCTTTATGTTATGAGAAGTGGCCGGTTGATGGGTGAGGCATCCGCGACGGATATGTTATTACAGAATAAAATTGTCTCCCGGATGCTTCGTCCTAACGAGAGATTCTACGTGAAAGAATCATAATATCCCTCGGGAAGAAAGCCTTTTGCAATTTTATTTCTTAAGTTAGTTCGTAATGCACCAGTGGTTTGGAGCTTTTCGAAAGCACCAAACCATCGCATCGTTAAGTTATGAGTAGTCACCGTTCTTCTAGTTTGCTGACGCGGCTAACTTTTCTTGGCTGAATGCCTGGCGTACAGGCGAATATTTCGCGGTGGGATTGTTTTAGCAAGATTGAATAGCTACTAATGGCTTTGCCGCAATAATTTCGTCATAGGCTCCGCCACTCCTCATCCTGCCAGCCTAACCCACCGCGCAGAGGCACAAATACAACCGAAATTAAATTTTCAGTATTCACCTGGCCTTGTGTGTTTTTGGTAATCAATTTCAGAATCTGGCTGCCGCTACCCCCGACCGGCAAAATCAGTCGCCCGCCAGGGGCAAGCTGTTCTACGAGCGGTTCAGGGATACCTGGTGCGGCGGCTGCCATCAGAATAGCGTCATAGGGGGCGCGTTCAGGGTATCCGCCTGAGCCATCTCCCTCAATAACAGTGATATTTTCGTAGTGCAAGTGCTCGAACAATTTGGCTGTTCTTTTCGCCAGTTCCGGCACGTATTCAATTGTGTAAACCTGCTTTGCCAGCCGGCTTAAAATGGCAGCCTGATATCCCGAGCCGGTGCCGATATCAAGGACGACATCATCAGGTTGGATTCGAATCTGTTCAGTCATATAGGCTACGATGTAAGGCTGTGAGATTGTTTGATTATGGCCGATCGGCAGGGGTCGGTCCTGGTAAGCTTCATTCTCATCCCCTGCGACCACAAACTCTTCGCGGGGAACTGAACGCATGGCATCCAAAACGCGAGCATCACTTATACCGCGCCGGATGATCTGGTTACTCAACATTTGTTCCCGGTTTTTTTCTTGATCTACATTTTTCATTAAACCTACCAATTCTTAATCCCGGCCGAAGCGGGTGGTGTTCTTTTAATTATAACCAGGCAGGCAAATAGAGTATAGCCAGGGTGAAGGCCTTTCTTAAGAGAAATTTATTGGCGGGTTTTCTTAGATTGACTTCCAATCCCGTTTCGAACGCCATACCATCAGCAGAAAATCCCTTAGTGAATCGTGAAATCTGTAATTATAAACAATCGATCAACATGTTTCCTTTATCCTGTAAGCGTACGCTGATCTGCCGGTCGACTTTACCCATCGGGTATTGCGCCAATTCCCGAGGTGAAACCCACACAATCTGCTGTGCTTCCATTGGCTGCGCTTCACCTGCCGTGATTCTGCATAGAAAAGCGTGCAAGGTGATGCGAAAATGAGTGTAGGCATGCTGGTAGACCCCAAATGGTTCATCTACAGAAATAGTACAATTCAATTCTTCCTCAATTTCTCTTTTTAGACAATCAGTCAGGGATTCACTCATCTCTACCTTGCCGCCTGGGAATTCCCACAGACTGCCAAGCAGGCCATTGCTCGGACGCTGGGCAAGCAGCACCAGGCCATCCTGTTGGATGATGGCAGCAGTGACCACGTAATGAGGAGTCATTTTTCGGGCAGGAAGAATCGGTCTTTCTTCCTGTACTCCCAGAGCGTATGCCTGGCAGAGTGTTTTCAATGGGCAAATCAGGCAGCGCGGGCTGCGCGGGAGGCAAATGCTGGAGGCCAGATCCATCAATGCCTGGTTGTAATCACCGGCTTGACCGGGGGGCATGTTTTCAGCTGCCAGCTGCCAAAGGGTTCGCTCTCCTTCAGGTGAGCGGGCGGGAATCTCAAGATTGAAAACGCGTGCTAATACGCGGCGGATATTGCCATCCAATGTGGCTTCATCCTGGCCGAAAGCCATCGAAGCGATGGCCGCAGCTGTATAGCGCCCTATGCCCGGCAGGCTTTGCAGTTTTTTGAGATTAGTTGGCAACTGGCCGTTGAAGTCAGCGACCATACGTCTGGCTGCAGCATGCATATTACGAGCACGGCTATAATAACCAAGGCCTTCCCATAATCCTAATACTTGTTGTTGATCAGCTTCTGCCAGACTGATGAGTGTCGGAAAAGCCTGCATCCAGCGTTCATAAAATGGGATGACTGTCTCCACGCGGGTTTGCTGCAGCATGATTTCTGAGACCCACACAGCATAAGGATCCGGATGGTTTCGCCACGGTAATTGCCGGGCGTTGTTGCGGTACCAATCCAGCAAGGATTGGCTGAACTCTGTCAACATGGCTGATTAAAATTGGAAACTGCCGCTGACAGGCACAATTTTTTGTTCGTAATTAATCACGAAATCCATTAACTGGTTATGCAGGCTCTGCCATTCAGCTGAGTTCAAAATGCTATGAGCCTTTTCGAGAGAATCGAGTACAGCAGCAACTAGAATCTGGGGACGTTCACCATAAACTGTTGCCCAGGCATCATGTAAGTCCAAACCAAGACGCTGTACGCCTGGAATGAACTCCCGAACAACAAATTCAAAATATTCTTGCTCGTGTTCCGGAGCGATATCCCAAGTCATAATCAATTTTACTGACATTTTCAGCTCCTATTTGCAGATTTGTGGTTCCAAAACCACGATCTGGGTTGTTTCGGGCAGAACCCGGGCGCTGCTTATTTTTAATGAACTAATGGGGTCAACGTTGGAAAGCCCCATCTCGTTGATAAACTTATTTAAAGGATCCAACCTGATCAAAGAGTGTTCGGTCATATAGTGCATTGGAATAATAATATTTGGATCGAGCAGGCTGATAACCTCGGCAGCCTTGGTTGCATTGAATGAATTACTTCCGCCGATTGGAACCAACGCCACGTGAACGGTGCCAATTTCCTCAATTTCGTTCTGAGTGGGAACACGGTCAATACCGCCCAAGTGGACGATATTAATGCCATTGTAATCGAAGATGTAAAGCGTATTACGTTCTGAAGGGTCCGGAATTTTTAATTGGCCATTGGTTTGTAATCCGATGACATAGACGCCCCCGATTTCATATTCACCAGCACCATCAATAATGAATGCATCATTATTAATCGCGCTCACGTGGTTATGCCCAGGTTTATTGTGACTGATTGTGACAATATCAGCACTTAGTTGGAGGGGTGCATTTCCGATTGAGATTGAATCAAACGGGTCAGTAACAACGGATGCAAAACCGGTTTCTGTAAAGCGAAAACATGAATGACCGTACCAAAAAATTTCCATGCAACCTCCAATTGGCTTGCTTTGATTATACCTGAGGATGCATTAATCCGCCTTATTCTGTTTTAAAAACAGTGAAAACTGCTGCGATAAGAGGTAGTTTCTTTCATTAAAATCTACCCGTACGCAGGTTGTTTTGTTGATTTGTTGATTGGTTGATTGGTTGGTCTGTAGGATGGATGTTGTGCTCGATTTCACCAGATCTAAAGATCGTGCCATCTTAAGGACTTCTATTTACAGCAGGTTTCCGTATCATTTCGAGCGCTTATAATTTTCACCACCCGCCACATGCCACAAGTCACCCGCCACCCGCAAATTGCTTGACTCAGGGCAGTGTTTCTGATAGACTCTTCCCTCGCGGTTAATTGCCTATTTCCTTGCCTGGAGGCGGGGCTATGGTATAATCTAATCCGCGCAAGTGGTTGTAACTTAACAATTTACTTGCCGACGTAGCTCAATACGGCAGAGCAACTCACTTGTAATGAGTAGGTTAAGGGTTCAAGTCCCTTCGTCGGCTCAGTTGCAGGTTGGTGAGTGGGATTGTAGTTTTACAAACCTGCTTACGAGCCAGCAACGGTTCGGTAAAGATACTGGAATGGGCAGTTACCCAAGTGGCCAAAGGGGGCTGACTGTAAATCAGCTGTCAGATGACTTCGTAGGTTCGAATCCTTCACTGCCCACTGGCTTTTTTTTTAAGGCCAAAAACCTCCCTCGGGAGGAATGGACATAGAACGGCAAGCCCTCATAGCTCAGTTGGTAGAGCACGCCCTTGGTAAGGGCGAGGTCATGGGTTCGAGTCTCATTGAGGGCTCTTTTGCCGAATTTACACCACGAAAGAGACATTTATTAAAATCGAGGAGTGTTAGAATGGCGAAGGAGAAATTTGATCGAAGTAAACCACATTTGAATGTGGGTACAATGGGACACATTGACCATGG